>CAZKTA010000004.1:0-135781 GCA_964555645.1 uncultured Verrucomicrobiota bacterium | reverse complement strand
CGCGGAGCGCGCCAAGACTTTTTGTTGGTTAGACTGCATTTACATCGAGCAGGTTAGAGTGAGCACATCGGCTATCGCATTTACTGGTGAACCATTTTTTGCGTGGTGGCTGCCTCAAGTGAGACGGTCCTGGGGGCGGCTTCTTCTGCGAAAGGAAAACACTGTTCAACCGCGTCGAAACTGCAATCAGTCCCATACCAAGCCTGCGCGTGTATTCTGCCCAAAAACAAAAAGGGCGGAGGTTCTGCCTCCGCCCTTAAACGCAAACTATCCTGTTAGTGTTATTGTTTCCTACGCAAACGCAACAGCAACAGGCCAAAACCGCCTACCATCGAAAGCGCTATCATTGATGGTTCAGGCACCAATGGCGCTACGTCCCAATAGGTGGTGCCGACCCGGAACTCGTCAATTTCAGCCGCGCCGTATCCCACCACGCTGTTCCAACTACCAGCAAAAAGCCGGAGCGTATCAAACCAGTAATCGCGCTCATAACCTTGGGTCCCGGCGAAACTCACAACATCGGCCGTAGCAATGGATGGTTCACTTGTCAAACTTGGATTCAGCCACATGTAAGCTGTATCCGGCGCATTGACACGGTCATCCCCAGCGCGGTGATCTATTCGGACAACCACAAAATTCGCTGTGGAGTTTGGCGGTAGATTCGTAAAATGAACAGTGGACGCAACTGTGTAATTTGCAGCACCTCTATTAACAAGCCGCCAAGTGTCGTTTGGAGCTAGCGGTAGTTCAGGATGCACTGCCCCAGTTTCGGCATTCTGACTTGCAGTCCCAATTGTCAACCGCTCGCTCCCAGTGCCCTGAAACAATTGGACACTCGTTCCGCGACCGTAATATAGATATTCCCCTTTTGCTGCATCCCACCACGGTGTGAGCACCATCGGGGTCCAAATTGCCAAGAAGCTTATCCATGTGGTTTCATCCGCGCCGCCACGGCTGAAATTGAAAGCACGCCGCGGCTGTGCGTTATGGCGCGTGCCACCAGTGTTATCACCGGCCGCACTGCCGTCACCAGTGATGAGAATCCGGTTGCCTTCGGTCAAAAGCTGGTACCCATTTGCGTCAATATAGACATGGCTACCGGCACGAATGATCTGGTTGTAACCGTTGGCACCGCTCGGCAGATTAGGCTGCCACGACTCTGAAAAGCCAAGGCCTCCATTCCAGAGACCTGCTGCAGTTAAGGCTGAGCCAGCCTCATAATTAAAGCCTTCGTAAGCTAGAAGCAATGCCTTGGCCGATGGTGCCGCCGAGACAATAATGCCAACTGTGGCTACCGCCACAAACTTACCAATTTTGCTCTTTAACATACGCTGGGGTTATTTTTATGTGTTGTTATGTTTGTATATATTTGGGCTAAAACGGGACTAATTATGCAAAAACGTGGTGCGTTGTCAAGAACTTTTTGCTTGAAACTCATCCGCCGGAAAACCTTCGAAAACCAAATGATTTTTTGTAATGGCCGGAATCCCTGTGACCAATAACACTGGCCCCAAAACCTCTTGTCTAATTACGTCAGGCGTAGCATGATCGCACAGCTAAGCACCCCATGACCGAGCAAATCATGTTCTGAGCAAATGGCCAGGCTGCCACGCTAGTTGCCGGATTGCACACAAGTTTCGGGTTGAACTGCACTTTAGTTCCTGGGGATCCGAACAACTCAGGCACATTGCAAAATAAACGGTATGGCGAATAGGGAACAGTTTTCTGTCCCTTAATGGCGGGATAGAAAGTGTGCAGTAGCCTAGCACCCAAATGGCTGACTTATGGCCTGGTCTAGCCAAGCGGTTTTCGATCAAATTTGGTGCATTGGCTCATTTGCGTTAGCGGACGCGTTCAAGTGCTACAATAGCTTGCTGGTGCAGTGCATGTTCGCGGTTAGCGCGCCATGCACATGCGCGAGCATTAACAAAAAACGCAAAGGGCGGAGGTTTTTTGCCTCCGCCCTTTCGAAGGAAAGGGCTCGTTTTACGTTAATTATTCCCTTCGGAGCCGCAATACCAACAAACCTAGCCCACCCAGCACAGACAACACCGCTGCTGATGGCTCAGGTACAAGCGGTGTTACATCGGCAAATGTAGTGCCAACTCGAATTTCATCAACCCAGAGCCATGCGTTTGTGTTAACGCCTGAATAACCGTTGCAGTGGATGCGAATCTGGTTGATTCGGGTAAGGTCAACCTCGCCTATATCACTTAATACGGCCGAACTTGTGCTCGGCTCGCTCAAAAGGTCCGGCCAATTAAACCATACATAAGCACTGTCGCCAGTGCTCGGGTCATTGTCGGTGTCAATTCGAATCAGAACGAAAGTCACGTCTTCGAGCGGGTAATTTGACGGCTTAGCATACCCAGCCCCGTTATTTACAAACCCGTTTGCATGCCACGTTGACCAAGTATCATAAGGCGTACCGGTAAAACTGTTTCTGTTCGGACGACCTACATCAAACCGCTCTGTGCCATCCGAATTAACGGCGTTGGCAAACAACCCAAAATTAGCCTGCCGTCCCCATACAGGTGGCGTATCGTACTTTGGGCCAACGCGTTGCGCGAGAAAGCTGATCCAGTAAGTACCGCCCGAAAGAAAGTTTGTGCCGTCGGAATTAAAGTTGGCAAATGTGCGAGCCGGTTTTGACGCTGTGCCACTATAGCTACCGACCAACACGCTGTTACCGCTTGTTAAAAGTTGGTTTCCGTAACTATCAATATAGTTGATGCTACCTGCCGCATTCGTAGCCAGGTCCCAGCCTGTGCCTGTCAGCCAAGGTGCTTTCCAGCCAATGCCACCGTTTTGGCCGCCGAGACTCACCCCCACAGTGTAATCGAATCCTTCGTAGGCAACAAACATTGCGCTTGCAACGCTAGTTAAAACAAACAGTAGCCTGCTGTTAGGATCGTTTTTGCGACGAGCTTACATATTTTGTGACGGCGGGTAGTCAGGCTGGGCAAATTTTATGCGCGAGCATTTTCATCCATTGTTCGTCACGCACCACAAAGATGGGTAGTTGTGGAGGGTGATTTCATTGGCATATGGTTTGGCTAGGATATTCGACACCGGGTATTCATGCCTCTGATTGGTAACTGGGCCTCAGGCAGTTGGGCTCGGGTGCGATTAGCCCAAGAACAGGACGCATTCGTGGGTTGGACCACACCGCCAAAGCCGCTTGGGCGGTTCACTGGTTTAGCCGTGCTGGTGTCTACACCGGGCTGAAGCTTGGCGAAATGAACGCGAGGAACGTGGGTCTGGGCTGGGTGTCGGATGTATTCGGTGTTTCACCGGTATAGTGTTGTTTCGGCCGCGGTTAAATCGCTGGAGTAGTTCTTGCTACAGACGGGTTTTTCCCCGGTCGAGGCCGTGTCTCAACGAAAGAGTGGTACACACAGCCACTTTGTATCCACAGCCAACCTCTCAGAGTTTGCGATGCGCCTGTTGCGCAGTTTCACGACAGCGGAGACTGTCCGATGGCTACTCACCTCTGTAAATTGCTTGCGCGGTGGGTGACTCGGCTACGATAACTTCGACAAGCATGGGCAGCTTTGGCTTAAGTTTTTTCCAAAGCCAAACAGCGATGTTTTCGCTTGTTGGATTTTCGAGGCCAGCAACTTCGTTCAACACTTTGTGATCGAGCTGCTCAAGCAGAGGCTGAACAGCAGCAGTAATCTCGCCGTAGTCCATTACCCAGCCGTGTTTGGGATCTGGTTCACCGGCTACGGCAACCTCGACAGTGAAACAGTGACCGTGCAATTGCCTGCATTTGTGCGATCTTGGCACGTTTGGCAGGTAATGCGCTGCATCGACTTTGAACGATTTACGCAGTTCGATCCTCATTTTGTTTGCATCAAGAAAGCCATTTTGTGAGCTGAATGTAAACCGCTAAACCGCCGTGCTCAATCAGTCGGGTTCCCAATCTGTCCATGTGACAAGGTCACCTAACGCAGGTCTGCCGTCGTGCCGCCACAGCAGAGGCGGTTTTTGCATTCGGCCGATTGGACAAATCCGCGTGACACCCCACGCAGCTAGCTCGGCTGCAATCTGCTGCGCGCGTTGTGGCGGTGCAGCAATGCCGACTGTTGAAACCTTGCCGCGAACTGATTCGGCATTGGTGAGTGCCTCAGCAAGATCGCGCACGGGTTTGACGTAGATGAATCTGTGCAAACATGACAATTGGAACAACGGCTCAGTTTCGTAAACGACTGTCCATGCGGTTGAATTCGGGCTGGCCCAAAGTCGTGTGTTAGGCAAGTTGGCAGCACGCACCTCATAGAACGCTCTGCGCGATGCGATTTGCGCAACGGCGTCGGTCGGCAGCAAACCGCGAGGTTGAATCTTTTCTATGCGGTCGAGTTCGGCTGCCAACAGCTCAGCAAACGTGTCCGGGCCAATTTCACCTCCTGTCTCAACGTAAAACAGGTGCGGTGACAAACAGCCGAGTTGGTCCCAGGCAGTGACGTCTGCGGCTGCCGAGGCGGCAACGCGGTTTGCAGTTGCACGACCCAGCGTTTCCGCCGCCACAAAGCCAAAGCTGACGCGCTGGCTATACCCAATAAACCGTACAGTGACCGGGACTGATTGCCTGAGTGCAGCAACTGTGTCGTCACTGCCGGTTACAGTGACACAATCGGCGTGGCTGAACAGTGTTTGTTCAAGCTCGGTTTTGCCGCCTGGCCATTCTGCCAGCTCGATGCACGCACCAAGTTTCGGGTCTGCTGCGTAGATCGAATGTGCAAACAAGCGCGGCAAAAAAGCCGCTCCAGTGGCGCATTTGATGAACTGAGCCGAGCGCACCAGCAGTCCGAGCACGATGCTGGCAAAAATTGGGCTGGGCAAATTGCCGGCGGCGATGTGCACCAATAGTTCAGGGGCACGCGCCATTGCACGGCGCCCGGATTTCGGGTTGGTTTGCTCGGGCACAAATTGGTCCAACCGTTGTGCGTTGCCCAAATCCTGCGCAAGCAGCGCCCGCAGATTGTCACTCGTCAGTTCAGTGAAAAACGCGTCTAATCCACAAGCCAGGGTGGGCGCACTGAACCCGGTTTCTGCCGGACCACGCTCAAGCGCAAGTTTACGGAAGGGATCCTCTGGGTTGAGCCAGTTAGCGGCCAGTGTGCTCAGAACGTTGATCAGCGCCTCGGTTGAGCGCCCGGCCAGATAGCTGCGCCGGTTGCGTTTAAGCGTCTGGCACACCTCGGTCAACATTGTGGGCGTGATCGCCGCTGCTGGCGGTAGGTCAGCAAGGAAATAACTAGGAAAGTTCATTTGGGCAAAAGCAAGTGGTAGGGTTGCAAGTTGAGCTTTTATCTAGGCGTAAAGCGTCGCCGTCCAGTCCCGCAATTTAACATGTTGGGCGAGAGCCTTTGCTTTTCGGAAATCAACCGGTGCAATGATAATTGTCGCGCTCGGCAAACCGGTGTCAACAGCAAGGGCAAACTAGTCATCTGCCGTTTCATAATCCGTCTCAAACTGCAGTCAGCGAACAACCACGTAGCTCGGCCAAAGATGCGCGTCCCACAAGTTCAAAACCGTTGGCGTGGCGCACAGCCAAGTCTTCCGTTTGAACTGCAACTGCAGAAAAGACATTGGCAAGGTCAAACACACGAATCAAGCCCGTCTGACCCTCGGCAACTTCGCGTCCGGTGTCAGGAGAGACAATCTGTGTCTGCACCCAGTGTGGGAACCTGAAAATGCGCTTGTGCCCTGCTGTGCTACCAACGACTGCGTCGTACGCCTGCGAGCCAAGCTCGCACATGCCGTACTCGGACACGATATGTGATTCAGGCACACCAAGGCGCGCCCTGATCAAACCGTACAGTTCAGATTTCGCGATTTCACGCGTTCGCCCCTTGTACCCACCGGTTTCCATCACACGTGAGCCGTGCGCCAGGGTAAACACAAGGCCGTGCGTGTGCATGTAATCGAGCAGTTGCACGAATGCAAATGCTGTTCCGAGCAGGGCGACCGCGCTGCTTGTTCGCGCTGCATTACGCAGCACGGCACAAAGTGCATTTGTATCGAGCTGCCATGAACCATCCGGCATCGTGCGGCCGAAGAATTCTGATTGTGGCGACCCGAACACACGGCGCACGGTGTCAAGCATGTAAACAAGCGAAGAACAAGGCGCATCAGCTCTAGTTGGTGTTAAGATTAAAAATGGCAGTTTATTAGCTTGCCTTGTGGCGGATGCGAAGTTGCCCTCGGCGGCACCGGCCGGAAGTTCGGGCAGGAAATGCCGGGCAAACCAGGGCAGCAGCGACGCTTCGTATAACGCGAGCGAAACCGGATTATGAAAATGTCTGCTTGGTTTCTGGCCTGTTGTAGTACTGGATAAAAAAATGGTTGTCCACTGTGCGGGCTGCAGACATGTCACATCGAAATCTTTGAATGCAGCAGTTGGCATTGCCGGGATGTGGCGCCAATCAGTTATTTTGTCGGGGTAAACATCGCGTGCTTTGCAATACCGCTGGTAAACCGGGTTGTGCGTAAACTGGAGTCGGAACAAGTCACAAGCCAGCTCGTTAAACCGTTTATCGAATTCGCCGCAGGTCAGCCCCTGCGGATGATGAAACGAGTCGGAGCGGCTGTGAACTTGCTGGATGAATTGGCGTACCCGTGCGATGACTGATCTAAACTCGTCATTCATGTCAATGCAGATTCTACCGCGTTGTACGCGCAGACTGCCATATCGTGTGTGTTGATCCACGGCACGATTCACAAATCGTGTAGCGAAAACCGGCCAACTGAATGTTCACTGGACACACAGTGGGTTGATCGAGCAACGCAACCGATGCATGGAACCGAACCATCACGGTTTGCGCCAACGTTCCCAATCTGTCAGGAACAACTGTTCGGGCCATAAGCCCTCGGGCGATTTGCGCAATGGAAAATTGGGCGGGATTTCTCTGCGCATGACACTTTCGAGCACGAAACTACCCCAACCATATTCACGTGGCAGTATCCAGTCAGTCAGGAACCGCCCGTTCATTGTGCGCGGTGTCAGGTAAAGGGCGCGGATCGGCTTGAGATAGTCGTTTATCGCAAAGAACTCCGATTGTGCGTTCAGTGTGAGCCAAACGCACGGGCGCCGGCCGTACCAGGCAACTGCCCATGGCACATCGCTCATCATCAGTTCGTTTTCTTTCATCCAGTTGCAGAGCTGCTGGATTGTTGGTGGGTAATAAGGCGGATACGCAATTGGATTGGTCCGCGGCGGTACAAATACCAGGATCATCGGCAGACACATCACGACTACAAATGCGCCTGTAACAATGTGTCGCAGTACCACAAACGGCAGTTCCAGATGATCCAGCAGCACAAAAAACAATGCCGCACCGTACATTATGACGAGGGGCACAAGCAAAACCAGCATGTTTTCGGAGTTAATCTGGGGTGAATCCTCTGAAAGCTGGGTGCGGCCGAGTGCCTGTACGATCATGAACATGCCCAGGCACATCAATGCAAAATATTTGATCCTGTTGCGGCCTGCCTCCCTGAAATGCAGCAACAGACCCGCAATGAAAAATGCCGTCACCCAGCTCCCGCTTAATGTGGGCAAATCCGTTTGGACAATCTGTTTGAAATTGCCGAGGAACTTGTACCAGACGAGGGTCAGGCTGAATGTGGTGAAGTTTGGTGCAAGTGACCGTGCCAGTCTGAATTCGGGAAAAGCCGCTGTTGTTTCCAGCACCGCGTAGGTGGCGGTGCCGAACGGTTTGCCGCATAAGACCAGATTGCGTATGATCCAGGGGGCAAACACCACGACAAAAGCTGCCAATGCAAGCAAACATTGCACCACGCGGTCTCTGGGCGAAAATAGAACCAGAAAAACCAGCACGGGAATGATCATCCACATAAACGAATACCGCGTGAGCGCTCCCAAACCAACCAACACACCAGCTAGGGCTGTCAGTGCCCACGGCAACATCGAGTTCGTGTTTCCGGCCCGTAATTCGCGTTCAAGCCGCACCAGAGTCCAGATCAGCCCGAGGAAAATCGTCATCAGCAGCATGGTTGAAAGGCCTGAGACGCTGAATCGCCAGAGCAACTCAGTGCCAAGCAACAGCAATGCCGACAACCGTGCAATGCGCAGGTCAAACAGGCTGCGCCCGATGTGATATGTCAGCACGATCACGGCAAACAACAATGCCTGATTAAACAGTGCTATGAGAAAATCCGGTTGGTACCACCAAAACCGTCCGTGTCTGTGCCAGAAGTACCGGCGCGCTTTTGCCTCAGACTCAGAGGTAACGATCGGGATGTCGTAAGTGAACGGCAGCAATTTCATCAGCCCGGCCAAAACAACTGGATAAACCGGCGGGTTGGCAAGGTCAGGGTGTGGTCCCTTGACTTTGGCGGGGTCAACCGGAGTCGCCGGATCAGATGAGATAAGCGGGCCGCGATAGTGATTTGTGAGTAAGTAAATGCTCAACGGCCGAATAAAAAACGTGGAATACCCCTTACCCTCAGCGATATTGCGTGCGAGTTGCGCGGTATCCATTGCCTCTTGGGTTGCCATGTTGCGGTAAGCGCGCCAGTTGTACACAACCACCAAAAACAACAAGGCTAAAACCAACAACAACCGCCGCACAAATCGCGTGCCTGAACCGACCTCGAGCTTGTGTATCAGCTCCTGTATTGAACCGCCAATCATAAATGGCATATCAAAGTCCCTCCAGTTTATAGGCTCGTATCTTGCGGTGCAACGTGCGTCTGCTCAAACCGATCCTTTTGGCCGCCAGTGTCCGGTTGCCGCCTGTTTCTTTTAATGCGCGAATAATGAGCTGTTTTTCGGCTTCCTTGACCGTTATGTCCCCCTTGGCAAGAAGCTGTTCAATCGGCGCCTCTGAAGCTGCCGCAGCTCTGATTTGCAGAGGTAGATCGCGCGGTGTGATTTTCTCGCCGCGGCACAGCACAACTGCATGCTCGATCGCAGTGCGCAGTTCCCTGACATTGCCCGGCCATTGATATTTCACGAGCAAATCGAGCGCGTCAGGTGCAAACCCTTTGACCGGCTTGCCGTTTTCCTGGGCGAACTCGCGCAGAAACGCATGCGCAAGAAGCGGTATGTCACTTGCACGCTCGCGTAACGGCGGCAAAACTATCTCGACCACACGCAGTCTGAAGTACAGGTCCTCGCGGAACTTGCCTTCCTTGACAAGTGCCTCGAGGTCTTTATTTGTCGCCGTGATGAGTCGGACATCTGCAGTGAGAGTTTTGTTTGAGCCAACACGCTCGAACGTACGTTCGCCGAGGAATCGCAGCAGCTTGATCTGAAGAGAGGCGTCAATCTCGCCAATCTCGTCCAAGAAAAGCGTGCCGCCTTGTGCTTGTTCGAACCTGCCGATCCTGCGTTCATACGCGCCTGTGAAAGCGCCTTTTTCGTGGCCGAAAAGTTCGCTCTCGAGCAACGTTGGCGCAAGCGCCGCGCAATGCACGGTTACCATCGGCTGATTTGCGCGTGGACTGAGCTGATGAATTGCCTTTGCGATGAGTTCCTTGCCCGTACCGCTCTCGCCCCGCAACAGCACAGTAGCGCGCGTGGGTGCCACTTGTTTGACCATCTCAAGCACTTCACGCATTTGAGAGGATTCGCCAATGATGTTGCGCAGACCGAACTTGGCGTCCAGTTGTTGGCGTAGCGCAACATTATCCTGCTCGAGTTTTTGCCTGCGCAAAGCGCGTGCTATGCGCATCTCAAGCTCGTCAATCTGCATTCGGCCCTTCGGAATGTAATCATCTGCACCACGTTTCATCGCCTCAACGGCAAGTTCTTCGGAGCCGTAAGCTGTCATCAGAATGCAGATTGGCGGTTTGGGCAGCGACTTGGCGCGTGCAATTAACTTCATGCCGTCCTCGTGCGGCAGACGAAAATCAGTCAACAAAACATCGAAATTCTCCCGCTCGAGCAGCTCGGTTGCGGCTGCGGCATCTTCAGCTACATAAACGTCGTACTGATCCTCCAATGCAGCACGCAAACCGTCACGCGTCGGTTTCTCATCATCAACAATCAAAAGCGTGGGTTTAGGCATGGTGTTTTACCCCTGTATTTAACCTCGGCCGAGGCATACCTACTCGACTGTTTTCATGCGCGCGCATGTGCTTCGAGTAAACGCGGTTTGCGCTCCTGCAACGGCAGCCAGATGCGAAATGTCGTTCCACGGCCGTGGTGGCTCTCAAGGTCTATCCTACCGCCATGCGCACGGACAATCCGCTGCACGATCATCAAACCCAAGCCTGTGCCCTTTTTCTTGGTTGTATAAAACGGCTCAAATATGTGCCCAAGCTGTGCAGGCGATATGCCTGTGCCAGTGTCCGACACGCTCACCCAAACGCCGTCGGCTTCCTCGCCTGTCTGCAAAGTGAGCACACCACCCTTTGTCATTGCCTGCATTGCATTTTTGATTAGATTCACCAGCGCCTGCTGGATTTGCGTTGCGTCCAATGGCGCAGTCGGCAGATGCGGTGCCAGCTTTGTTTTGACAATCAAACCGCGATTGTCCAGCTCAGGCTGCAACAGCTCGAGTGTGCGTGTAACAACCTCATTTAGCGAGGTGGGTTTGAACTGCGGCGCAACCGGACGCAATGCCTGAAGGAACTGTGTGATTATATAGTCGAGCCTTGCGATTTCACCTTTGGCAACTGCAGTGTATTGCTGGAGCCTGTCGATGCTTTCAGTTAGGCGATCACCTGAATCTGGCGCATGTGAGCGAGTTGATCCCCCAAATTTACGCAGCCGTCCTTGTTCGGCAGTTGCAGATGCCGTTTCGGTTCTGAGCTTCTTAAGCTCGCGCTCGATCAACTGCAAGTGAATATGCAACGCGTTCAACGGGTTACCGATCTCATGCGCAACACTGGCCGCCAGCAAAGTCAGCGCCTGTGTACGCTCGGCTTCGATGGCCTCGATTGTTTTTTGCCGTGTCTCAGTCTCATCGTGAATTATCAGGGCCAAACCCGCCGCACCGGCGCCGTGTTCGTCCAGCGGCGTAGCGTAGAGCCGCAGGAAACGTGGGCGCGGATATTGCACCTCGAACTCGTGCCTGAGGACACGTTGCCCGCCTGCAGCGCTGCCTTGACGCAATTTTTCCCAGGCCAACTCGGGCAACAGTTCCCAGATTGGTCTGCCCTCAGCACTCGGTTGCAGGCCAAGCAACCGCGTAATGGCTTGGTTGAAGTAGAGAATTCGGCCGCGTTCATCACAGACCAACAGACCGTCTTCGATTGCATTGAACAGCGTCTCCAGAAAACTACGCTCGCGCGCAAGCCGCTGCAGGACACTGTGCAATCCTTCGGTGTCGAGCCGGTTAATTCGACCTAGGACCTTGTCGAGGAAACTTGATTTTGTTCCGGGCATTGCGCTACACACTCATGGAAAATCGTTAACAGATCTGGGCGCGCCTTAAACAGAATGCGCCATGGCGCTCGGGTCCTACAGCCATTTACGCTTTTTCAGCCACAAAACCAACGCAGCAGTCGAGACTACCGTCACGCCAATTGCCCACCAATACCCATACTTTGAATGTAGCTCGGGCATTTGCTCGACAAAATTCATGCCGTACCATGAACCGACTACCAATACCGGTGTTGTGATCACAATAAACAGCGTAAGTACCTTGACGATTTCAGCCGTGCGGTTCGATGACATGTTTAGGTACACCTGCAATATGCCGGTTAATGAATCCGTGTAGCTCTGTGCCAACTCAGAGATTTGAAACAGGTGATCGTACACGTCCCGGTAATACGGCAACAGATGCGGTCGGATAAGCTTGAACTCGCCCCGAGCGAACCTGGCCAATACCTCGCGTTGCGGCCCGATGATCCGACGCAAATGCAACACCTCTTTTTTGATCTGCAAGATTTTGTTGAGGACTTCGGCGCGCGGCTCTTGGAGCACTTCTTGTTCAAGCTCGGCAATCTCAAGCGATAACTCGTCCAAGGCCGGTTTATAGTTGTCAACGATCGAGTCCAACAGATTGTACGCCACACGGTCGGGTGCACGCGCAATGTGCCCAGTACCGCGAATTGCGCGGTCTTCGGTTTGCGAAATGCCCTTGATCGGGTCTTCGTGGTAGGTCACCAAGAAATTCTTGCCCAGAAAGAAATTCAGTTCGCTAGTAGCGAACACACCGTCTTTTCGGCTGTAGTCAACCGCGTGAATCACCATGAACAAATATGGAGCAAACATGTCGCCTTCACGAGGTAGATACTCCTCGACCTTCGGCGCTGCGCTCACCATCACGCAATCCTCAATCGAAAGCGGATGGAAATGAAAAACGTCCTCGAGTATGCACTTTGTTTCTTCTGGGGTCGGGTTTTCCAAATCGACCCACAAAAACAAGTTAGTGTCTGCAAGCAACGTCGGCATCAAAAACAACTCGATGTCCCTGCTATGCAGACGCCCCTGCGTTGTAAATGCCAATGACCTAATCATGCCGGTTTAACCCGAGCAAACCCGGGCGCGCGCCAGTTTGTCTCGCACAATGGCTTCTAGCCGGGCATGCCTTGCGCCGCGCTCGAGTCAATGTGCTGCCCGGCTTTGTAAAATGCGCCTTTGACCGGCGGCGTGCAAGGCTTGACTTGAGTGTGCCCAGCCAAAGTTACGCGAAAAACCAACCCGGCGTAAAAAGTAGCGCTCGGCCAACGAGCATTCCCGACCCCATAGCGCGAAGTTCTTACCAATAACGTCACACAGACCAGTTAAAGTGCAGACGAAATAGTTCAGGCCGTTGAAAGATTTCTTATTTTACGCTTGCACGGGATGACCCGCTTTGGCTGCACGCGTGGTGTTGCGCCGATTGCGGCCTGGCATTAAGCAGGTAGTAAAACACGATTTTTTGAATTTTTCACGCTTCGCAACCAGCGTCAGATCGGCCGCTCAACCAGAGAAAACCAGATTGCACCTGCTGGCACGTTCTACCAGCTTGTCTGGTTATCTACTAACTGAACTTGCCGATCGAGCATTTCAACCCTGCCATAAAGCTAAATCCGGCGTATCCGAAGCCGTACCAAAATTATGCCGTTGTCTTGCAGAAACTCGGTAATGCAGGCTAGCGGTGACAAACTATAGTAAGGCTTTGGACCTCGACTCTTACTGGCCAGAAGCACTTGACAAGTTAGCTTTTTTTATTGGCTGCGTACCCGGAAAAAACCCATACACGATCCGGTAACAGCAGTCAGGCTTGCCGAACGCGCTCTGCATCTGACTGGACATGAAGTACCAGATTTTATTGCTACGCCGGCGTTTGTGCATGCGGCAGCGGGCAACTTCTCAAATGCAGTGGCCACAGCGGAGCTAGCACTCAAAAAGGCCCAAGAACATGCATTGAGCAAGTTGGCTGAACAACTCGAGTGTGACCTTGAGTTCTAGCGGGTTGGTCGGCTGCCACAAAAAGACTTGGCGCAACCCAACGTGATGCAGCCGTAAAAGGTTTCCCGATAGCAGTGAGCCTTAACCGACCGGGGCATGTCGCTGGTGCTGGTCTTGTCCGATATGTTTGCGTTGTTTGCGCGCCCAGAACCAGGCGATCCAAACGGTGACCTCGTAAAGTAACTGCAATGGCACAGCCATGAGTATCTGGGTAACCACGTCTGGCGGGGTTAGCAAAGCGCCGATAATCAAATTGATCACAATGACGTACTTGCGCGCTCTGGCCAGTGTCCGGTAATCGAGCACGCCAATCTTCACCAGCGCCAGAATGACCACGGGCAATTCAAATCCTAAGCCCATGCCCAGCATAAACTTTGCAACAAACGCAACGTAATCCTCCGCACGCCACTGTGGCACTGAAAAACCGAGCCAGCGTGCATATTGGACGGACGCACTCAGCGCAATCGGCACGAGCACAAAATAACAAAACAACACCCCCAGAATAAACAGGCCCGCCCCTACAACAAGTGCGCGTGATGCATAGTAGCGCTCGCGCCTTTTTAGCGCTGGGAAAACAAATTGACCAACAAACAGCAGGATAAACGGTGCAGCTAGTACAACACCTGCGTAAACTGCAACTTTTAATGCAACCACAAATGCGCCTGCTGGACTTAATGTGACAAGCTCAACGTTAAGTCCGCGAGTGCCCTGGGTACTTGCTTCGTGGTCAATCTGCCAGCCTAAGACTTGGTTCGTCGAGATCAGAATCGGCTCAAGCCGCAGCGCGACAAACTTGTTTGTGCCAAGGTTGAGGCTTTCGCGTTGTGCAGGTGTAAACTCGAACGTGCCCAGCCGGTTCGTCCCAAATAACAGCGTCACAACCTGCACATCACGACCGTAGAAAGCGCGAGCATTTTTCAGCGGCAAGGTTAGTATCCTGACGATGACGCTGCCGGCGAGCAAACAGACCACAACTGCAACTGCCAATGCAGCCAGGCTTTTAATCAGCACCCAACGCAGGTCTTCAAGGTGTTCGAGAAAAGGTTTTACTGGTCCGCCTCCGTTTTCGTCCTCCTCGAGATGCGCGTGGAGTTCTTCGCTCTCAAGCGCCATGACGCACCTTGCGGCTTGAGCAATTAGGACTTGCTGTTCAGTGACTTATGCGGTGTGGCAGCTTCGGAATCTCGATGCGGTTCATCGGATTTGTTCTGTGGTTGCCCGGTCTCGCCCGTGTTGTTCGGCGCGGTTGTAATCTCGTCTGCGACCTCGCGCGAGGCTTTTCTGAATTCTCGGATTGCCTGACCGAGTCCGCGAGCTAGCTCAGGCAGCTTACGCGCACCGAACAACAGCAAGATCACGGCAAAAATCAAAATCAACTCCCACCCGCCGATAGCACCTGCAAATACAAGTTTCATAACATAGTCTCTCGAAGCTAACAGTAAGCCACCTGGCCCACGCAGTAAAGGCTAAAGCTAAAGTAGTTAACAACCGCTGCGGGTTACGGCGGCGTCAAAATCACAAACTCGCCGCGCCGGTTTTTGCGCCAAGCTTCCTCGTTATGGCCTAGCTCAACCGGTCGTTCCTCGCCGTAACTGACGGTGCTCACCCGGTCCGGTGCAATACCGAGCCGGACCAGTTCCTCTCGTATGGCAAGCGCACGCCGTTCACCAAGCGCGCGGTTGTATTCGATTGTGCCGCGCTCATCACAATGGCCTTCAACTCGAACAGCAACGTGCGGATTGGCTTTCAGGTAAGTAGCCACAGTTTGAATTTTTGGCCTTTCACCTGGCTTGATCGCCGAGCTGTCAAAGTCAAAGTACACAGTCTCGCTCTTGAACATCTCGGCGTCTTCGCGCCAGCCGGTTCGGTCAATTCCGACCAGCGGGATACCGGTGGGGCCTTCAATTCCAGTGGGTACTTGGCCCGGTTCAATCGGCCGGCCGGGTCCAGGCTCACTCACAGGCCGAGGTGTGCGGCCTGGTATAGGTGTAACACCATAGGGGTTTTGCCGGCACCCACAAATTGCGCAAGTGAGTGCCAAACCAATTATCAGCAACTTGCCTAGCTTAATCTGTTTCATTTTCAGTTCGCGTTTGAATTTTGTTGGTCCAATGTGTTTACCTGGCCCAACTCGGTTGTGAACAATCACCCGAAATTCGAGCCACATCCTTGACTTGTCGCGTCGGCACGTCAAGCAAAGACAACACTGTCCCGGCCTGAGTGCGCCGCGTAAAAATTAGCGTGCGCGAGTTCGGCGCCCAGCTCGGGTCTTCGCCTGAAACAAGCACCGTAGCGCTACCACCATGAGCGGGCACAACACAAATGTCAAATCCGGCGCGTGTCTGCGAAGTAAATGCGATCCAACGGCCGTCTGGTGACCAGTCCGGCTCAGTCGGATTAGGCACGCCGCCTGTGCGGATGATTTCAACTGAGCCACCGTCAGCCGGTACCTTGCACAACACACGGCGTTCCTTCGGTTTTGCCGCAAAGCAAATCCAGCGGCCGTCCGGCGACCAGCACGGTGATGATTCGTCTTCGCGCGTGAAGGTCAACTGTTTGAGATTCGAGCCGTCGGCATCGCACACATACAGGTCCGGGCTACCGTCCTTGCTCAATATCATTGCCACACGGCGCCCGTCGGGCGAGACCGCTGCACTTGTGTTCAAGCCCGGGTAGCGCGCAAACGCTCTTCGTGCGCCGGTGCTAAGGTCATGGTGAAAAATATGCGGGCTGCCGAATTTGTAAGACGTATAGTAAAGTTCAATACGGCCCGGCACCCACGCCGGCGCAGCCGCAATGGTGCCGTCTTGTGTAATCGGACGGGCATTAAACCCGTCATAATCGGCCACGTAAATCTCGCTTGTCCGGCCGTGGGCAACCCTGAAGGCAATTCGTGTGCGCGCGATACCTTTGCCGCGGTTCGGCAGCAGTGCTACGATGTCATCTGCCAGAGCATGTGCCTGTACGCGCAGCGTGCCGCCTGTGTATGCCTTGGCCAAGAGTTGCGCTTTGCTGATCTGATCAATGAGCCGCCCCTCGACCCTACCGTTGTTGCCACCACTGACAAGAAATTGCGCTTCCGAAGGTGCAACCAACTTGCATCCGACAACTTCAAGATCGAACTTCAACACCCGATCAACCTCACCACTGAAACCGATGACCGCAATTGGGATGGGTTGTTCGTTGAGCTGCCATGCTTCCTTGGGAATGACGATCTCTTCCTGCGCAAACAGCGCTGGACACAGACTTGTCAACAAAACAAAACCGATTTTTTTGTGCCAAACAGAACAAGTCTTCATCCTATCCCTCGTTTTGCCCTCAAATCAAAAATGATTGTTAATGTGCGTTGCGTTTCAATTGTGCCCTCTGGTAACGGGGCAACAAATTTCACCCGCTCCAGCGCACGTTGTACAGACGCATCCATTGCCGCGTCACCGGACGGCTCGGTAATCCGTGCCGAAATCACCATGCCATCACGTGCGATTGTGACGGTTGCTTTGGTTACGGTATTCTCGCTTGCGATTGCTGCAGGGGGTGTCCATGCGTTGTAATACGCGCTAAACACAGCCTGCTTGAAGTTTGCATAAGGCACACCACCGCCACCCGGGCCGAGCAAGTCGACCGTTGTGCTGCCGCTGAGCTGTTGCCGGAGACTGCTTACCGCAGCAGCGAATTGTTCCGGTTGCACGCGGCTGCCTTCACGCGGCGGGCGCGGCTGCACGATATTTGTGACCACATTTGCGCGACTGACAAGTTGTGTGCTAACCTCGGGCAAGCGCCGTCTTGGTTTTGTATCAGCCACGCCAGGCTCAGTTGTGCGCGCAGGTTGAGCCGGCAAGGGTGCTGGTTGCGTGTCCTTTTTGGGACGTTCGACGGGCGTGGGTTTAACCACAGGTGCAGGCGTCGGTTTCACTTCTGGTTTTGGCTGAAGCGGTTCGGGCTGAACAACAGGCTTAAGCGCAGGCGCAGCCGGCAACTGAATGCCTGTGGGACTGCCGCCACCTGTCACGGGCAGGTCAGTTGTCCGCAGCGGTGTAAACTCGATGACCTCGAAAATCTCCGCTCGAGGTTGGCGCACCGGCACAAAAGCCGGCCCAAACACAAGTATCCCGAGCAACAACAGGTGTACCAACGCCGAAATGATTAGACACTTTTTTTGGAGCCGGTTCATCGTGTTGTTGTGCCGACCGGTTCGGTGCCCAGCGAAAATTTTGTTATGCCGTTGCGCAGGCACACATCAAGCACAGCGGCAACGTGTTTGTACGGACCGTTTTCGTCGGCGCGAATGCGCACAATGAGGTTTGTGTTTGCCCTGTGCGCAGACACTAGCGCGCGTTCAAGCTCGGCCAACGAAGACATTCGTTGGCGCTCAAACAGATAAACGCCATGTGGACTTATCTCGACGATGCGAATGTTTTGGCGGTTGATGAATTTGTCTGGGGTACCGCCGGCAGGCAGCTTGAGGTTTATGCTTTGCTCGAGTAACGGGGTTGTTATCACAAAAATGATCAACAGCACAAACGCAAGATCGAGCAACGGCGTGATGTTAATCTCGCTCAGCGTCACTAGGTAACTGCGTTTTGAAAACCGTCTCATTGGAATCCCTCAGGGCTCGGATTGCTCGACCTGCACACGGTATGTCTCGACGTGCGCGTCACCGTTCTCATCCCGCAAGTATTCAGTTTCCATTCGCGAGACAAGTTCCTGGGCGAAATTGTCAAGCTCAACTGTCAACACACGCAATGTATGCACTAGCCAGTTGTAGCCGAACATCGAGGGTATAGCCACGAGCAACCCTGCAACAGTCGTGATCAACGCCGCTGCAACACCGGGCGCCATTGCTGCCAGGGTTGCGCTGCCTTGTTGCGCGATGTGCCCAAACGTGCTCATCACACCCCAAACCGTGCCCAACAAACCTAGGAAAGGCGCACCGCTCACAGCAATTGCAAGCAGTATCAGGCCCGACTCGAGCTTGAGCGATTCCTGCGCAACCGCGTTTTCCAGTGTACGTTTTACGTGTTCCATTCCCTTGAGCGAAATGCGTTTGCGCCGGCCACCGTTTTCGGGCAGCCGCAAGCGCGCGTCCAACTCGAAACATCCGGCTTGGTACACCGCGAACAGTGGGCAACCAACAGCCTGTATCCGGCGGTCGAACATCTCGAGCACACGTTTCTGTGCGCGAAATTCAGCCGTGAAATACTGGTTTAGTTTTTTTGCGCGCCGCATCTGGAGTGCCTTGGACACCATCACCGACCACGCCAGGATCGAAAAAATGATCAGAATAATGATTATTGCCTTGCCTTCGGGCGTGGCCTGTTCCCAGATATAGACCAGCTCCCACTTCCGCGAGGCGGTTCCCACGAGCGCAAAAAGGCAATAAGTGTTCATCCTGACGTAATTTACTTGGTCGTGAGGAACCGATTTAGCGTCCAAGCATCCGCCAGTCAAAAGAAATCGGATGTCTGCAGTAAAAATTGGTTGGTCACAGACAAAATGCAACATTTTTTTTGCAGGGTGACCAGCCAGGGAAAAACCGAGCCGGGCCATCGGTTCGGAATGAGCTTTACGCGCACCAAAAAAGGACCGAACTTACACGACATGAAACGGCTTTTTCTAGTCGGTCTTGCGGTTTTTTTATGCCTTGGCTGGGTCGAACCGGCCCGATGTACCGAAGCACAAACCTACCCAAAACACCTGCCCGGCCACGAGTTAGCCCAGACAATCTCAATGATTACCGGCGTGGCAATCTCGCCGTTGCTGGGTGTGAGCGCTGTTGGCGCATGGAAGTATTTCAAAGCAAAAACACCCGAGCAAAAGGCTGCCCTGCCGTGGTTTGCGCAGCCATGGTTTTGGATACCAGCGATGTTGATTGTTCTGGCCTGTTTTTTGAAGGATACACTCGGCGCGGCTGCACCCACCCCACTTAAAAAACCGCTTGATGTTGCCGAGGCGCTCGAAAACAAGGTTAGCGGCCTGGTTGCAACAGGCGCATTTGTGCCTGTAGTGGCGGCAATTTTTGACTCGCCGCCAACCCAGAGTGCTGTTGCACAGTCGGTTTTGCTGGGAGCAATAGACCTTTCCTGGCTTTACAACGCTGTCATGGTGCCGGTTTCAATGGCTGCATTTTTGGTTGTGTTCATTGCGTCCAACACAATTAACGTGTTGATCCTGCTCAGCCCATTCCCACCGGTTGACACTGCGCTAAAGGCGTTCCGGCTGTTTCTGCTCTCGACTATTTCTGCCACGGCACTTGCAAATCCGTGGATCGGCGCTGCATGGGCGATTGTCCTGATTGTCATCGCCTACATGATTGCCGGTTGGTCATTCCGGTTCAGCATGCTTGGCATGGTTTTTATCTGGGATTTTGTCACGCGCCGGCACAAACGGTTCAGACCCGAGCACACTGGTAATTGGATGTTTCTTGGCTGCAAGACAAACAAGGTGCCGGTGCGCACCTATGGCAAACTGATACGCGAGCAGCAAGGGCGGCTCCTGTTCGTGTACAGACCGTGGCTGGTGTTGCCAGCGCGTAAACTCCAGTTGCCACAGGCCAAATATGAAGTCGGTAGCGGCTTGTTTTACTCGGAAATAATGCGGATTGAAGGTGATGATGCCAGAACAGCATTGATCCTGCCGCCGCGGTATCGCGGGCATGAACACGAACTTGCTGGAATTTACGGCTTCGCCGGTGTGCGCCCAATCGGGTTGCGCGCAGTGTTGCGCTGGCTGAAAAGTGCAATTGGCCTGAGCCGTAAACCACAGCTTGCCTCAGGCTGAGGTTCTCGCCCAAGCCTTAAGATGCCGCGCTCGCACACGCGAATGCCCTGCACAATTCCGCCTGTACACGTCCGACTTCAATTGCGCCAAGACCGGACTCGCTTTGTACAAGGACCACCTCTTGTCCGAGCGGTCGCCAGACTTCGGGTGCTGTATGCCCCCACAAGACAATACATGGCAGACCCAACGCCGCAGCCAGATGCGTTATGCCAGAGTCGTGCCCGACAAACCCGATGCAGCCTTGGAGCAACTGCCCTAGTTCAACCAAAGGCAAACTACGCGCAAGCTTTATCCTGTCTGCAGGCAATGCGCTCGCTAACCGGTCGAGTTTGTTGCCCTCGGCTTCGCCGCCGACCAGCAACAAATGTAGGCCGGTTTTACCAATCAACCTGCGCAAAAGCTCGAGCCATTTGTGTTCTGGCCAATTTTTTCTTTCACTGCCGCTGCCCGGATGCACTGCAATGGTCGGCGCCGAATACGCAACCGCACGCGGCAATCGCAATTGCGGAACGTTTGTGGCGTCAAAAATCGCAAGGCGCTCAAGCGGTTTCAGGAATAGCTTTGTTACATGTAGCTTGTCAGTGTCGCTGGGTCGGTGCGGCCCTTGTATGAAAACGGCAAATGAACAGCGCGCAATGTTTTCGCGAAAGACCCCATCCGGGTCGTACAAATAGGAAACAATTACGTCGAACTCGGAGAAGTAATCCTTAAGCGCGTCTGGCAATTGACCGCCACGTGCAAAAAAACTTGCCAGGCCGCGTGCTTCAATTGGCCGGACACAATCTACCAGGCCCGCTGCAATTGCAAGTTGGGCTATGTGTGGGTAACCGAGCAGCTCAAGGTGCGCCTCGGCAAACCGTTTGCGCAGCGCCGCAACAGCAGGCAGGGTCAAAATAAAATCGCCAATTGCACCCCCGCGAACGACAAGAATCTTGCCACGTTTCTTACTCACACGAACTGCTCCTGCGAGCGTTGTTCAGCGCAACAGACGCGGTTCAAAACATGTCGCTCACACCTATCGGCCACCGGCGGCGCTGTGTGCGTGGTCATCTCAAACTGCGGCGCCTGAATTGCCGACATGGGCCAGTCGGGAGATTGTTCGGCTTCTTTCGCTTCAGCAGACCTGAAAGCAGTCAGCCCAAGCAAAATCACAAACAAACCGAAGGCAAGCCGGATTGCGCAACCTGTCTTAAGCCTTTTCTCGTTTGCCGTTGACCAGTTGATTAAATCGCGCAGGCGCCACGGTGATATAGTAAACCACATGCCACCCAACACAAACGCATAAGCCCACACAATGATCACTAGTCGCCACTCGGTGTGTACCCAACGTGCAGTATCTGTCATCAGCTTGGCCAAAAGCAACATCACCACGGCCAACCCACGAACAGCCAGATAATCCTTCAAAAAAACGCATGCGCCAAATCCAATCGCAGCAAACCCAAGCGACATTGCATTCTTGTACGGCTCGAAATCGGCTGCGGACTCGGTCTGCACATAGTAAATGAACCAGGCTGTGCCTAGTGTCATTAGCAGGTAACCAATGGGCAGTGACCGCGGGAACCTGCGCAGGGCCGCTGCAAATGCAGCCGGCTTCAGCAACCCGTAAATCGCAGGCGCAACCACACCCAGCCCAAGCAACACCGCCAAAACCGTTAGTTTCATCGTTTCATCTGGTGGTCAAACAAGCGAAAAACTTGCACACTCTCCAGTGAAAGCAAAAGTAAAAAGCAGTCACCGAAAATGCCTCCTCCCAAAATTTCAAAAGCAGAAATGTCCGAGGTGCATTTACGGCGGTACAGCAAACCACTTTTACGATTGGGCAAGCGCATTAGATTTTAGGCACCTGGGTCCGATTGCTTTTCTGATAGCTCACCATACAACGTAAATGTGCCGGCACGCGTTATGCGCACATCCACCAGTTGGCTCACAAGACACTCCGGCCCATTGAACACAACTATCTTGTTGCATCTGGTCCGACCGGTGAGCCTGGCGGGGTTCTTTTTGCTGGGGCCTTCAACTAAAACCTGCATCTGCTGGCCGACGCACGCGCTGTACCTTGCGCCGCCAACCTCATTCATCAACTTCAACAATCGCGCATGCCGTTCTTCTCGAACCTCGACTGGAACCTGCCCGGGCATTGCAGCTGCAGGCGTGTCTTTGCGTGGTGAATACTTGAAAATGAACGCTTGGTCGAACTGCACCTGCCGTACCAGTTCAAGTGTTTGCTCAAAGTCATCCTCGGTCTCACCCGGAAAGCCAACGATAAAATCCGTACAGATGCCAATTGCGGGTTGAACACGCCGTAACGCTTCAACGACACTTAAAAAACGGTCGCGCGTGTAACCACGCCGCATCAGCTTCAGAATCCTATCGCTGCCACTCTGGACAGGGATGTGCACGCTTTCGCATAGCTTGGGCAAACGCGCAAATGCTTCCACGAGCTCTGGGCCAAACCCACGCGGATGCGGCGCAGTAAACCGGATGCGTTCAAGCCCATCTATCTGGTGGAGCGCTTCCAACAGTTGAACGAATGGGGATTTGCCACCACGCATAGGGATGGTGCCCCGGCCGTAACTTGTCACAATTTGACCCAATAACGTGACTTCCTTCACACCATGCATGGCCAGGTCACGGCATTCGGCTATAATATCGGCAATGCTCCGGCTGCGTTCGTGGCCGCGTGTTTGGGGCACGATGCAAAAACTGCAGCGCAGGTTGCACCCTTGCATTATGCTGACAAAGGCCGTTACAGCCTTTTTGCCGTTGCCATACAGTAAGTGCTCGCGTATGAATGCCTCGCTGCCAGGCTCGTCTGCGATGTCAACTACCTTTTTGCATCGGCCAGACATGATCGCTTCCAAATGTTCAGCCGTATGGTGCAGCCTTTGTGTGCCTACAATAAGGTCAACTTCCGGCAATTTCTCCAAAAGCGATTCGCCTCGGCTTTGCGCCATGCAACCCAAAAAACCAAGCACAACACCCGCACGGCGCCGACGTCGCTCAGCTGCAAGCGCCGCCATTTTGCCGAGCGCCTTTTGCTCGGCGGTGTCGCGCACACTGCATGTGTTCAGCAAAATGACGTCCGCCGTTTGCTCATCGAGCGCCAGAGTGTACCCCTTAGCCACGAGCTGTGCAGCGACTGCTTCGCTGTCACGCACGTTCATTTGGCACCCGTAAGTTTTAATGTACACGCTCGGCATAAACCGGCTTTTCGCTTCAGATAATAACCCGAAATCGCGCGTACGAAAAGCCCACGTTTAACAACCGCCCATCACAAAAATTCGTGCCACGCAACCTGCTGGCCGATACCATTTGGCACTGCGTTCTGGCTGGCACTTGAACACCGCAGTAGCTTTTATGTGGCACAAGTGGGTGAATGTGAGGCCGGTACTGGTCGGCTTGGCGCTTTGCATCGCCACAGCCGCAACGTACTGGCCTGTCACAAACTATCCATTCATCAACTATGACGATCCAATTTACGTGACCGAAAACCCGCACGTACTAGCCGGTCTGACGTGGCAAAACATAGCCTGGGCATTCACAACCGCGCACGCAAGCAACTGGCATCCGCTCACATGGTTGTCGTTAATGCTCGACCGCGAATTGTACGGCGATTGGCCGGGCGGATTTCACCTCACAAACCTGCTGTTACACACTGCAAATGCGCTTCTGCTGTTCTGGCTGCTCAGTTCAATAACCGGCACACTCTGGCGCAGTGCAGTTGTGGCTGGGCTTTTTGCTCTGCATCCGCTGCACGTCGAATCTGTAGCATGGGTTGCCGAACGCAAAGATGTACTCAGCACGTTTTTCGGTGTACTGACATTGTCTGCGTACGCGAAATTCGCCTACCGAACCGATTTGCCTCCGCGCACGGCGTGGTACTGGATTAGCATCGTGCTATACGCATTCGGGCTAATGAGCAAACCGATGCTGGTGACATGGCCATTTGTCATGTTGCTGCTCGATTACTGGCCGTTAAGCCGATTATTTCAAAACCAGACGCAAACCCGCCCCGAGACACGTGCGCTTATGTTTAAAGCCGCTGTTGGCAATCTGGGTTTGGCAGTAGCACAGAAGCTACCTTTCTTTGTCCTGGCGTTTGCATCGTCCGTTGCAACAGTTGTGGCACAGTACCGGGGTGGCGCGGTACAGGCGTTGGCGGCATTGCCACTCGGCGCACGAATCGAAAATGCGCTGATTTCATACGCCAAGTACATCCTGAAAATGTTTTGGCCGACTGACCTCGCATTGCCGTACCTGTATCTGCCGCCGAGTGTGTGGCCGGTGTGGCATGGCCCAGCCGCAGCTTTTGCGCTTGCAGGCTTGACACTGTTGATTTTGAAACTGCGCAGGCGCTACCTTCTGATGGGCTGGCTATGGTTTTTGGTGACGCTTGTGCCCGTGATCGGGCTTGTTCAAGTTGGCAACCAGTCTATGGCGGACCGTTATACTTATATACCGTTAATCGGTCTGTTCATCGCATTAGTGTGGGGCGCAGCAGAGTTAATAGACCGGTTGCCCGCCCGAAAAACGCTCATTACAGTTACTTGGTTGGCAATTCTCGGACTTTGTATTTGGCGTACGCGTGTTCAACTTGCGTACTGGCGCGATGCTGAAATTTTGTTTTCGCACACAATAGCTGTCACAAAGGACAACTGCGTTGCGCATGACATCCTTGCACACGCACTGCTCAGGAAAGGCAAACTGGATGAAGCCAAAAAACATTTCCTCGAAGCCATTCGTATCCGGCTCAAGTACGGTAACACTCAAAATGCAGAACTGCTCCATAACGCCGCTGTTGTGGCGCTTCAACAGGGTAACACCGCTGAAGCTAAAGATTACCTCTACCAAGCGATGCAGACACGTTCTTACCCGGCGAATGTACCTGCCAAACTTGCAGTTATCCTCACCAGCGAAGGTAACCTCGCCGAGGCAACTGCACTGTATCGAGAAGCGCTCCAGATCAAACCTGATTCACCTGATGTGCTAAACAACCTTGCATGGCTGCTGGCAGCCGCCCCAAACGATGCGCTCCGCAATGGCAACGAAGCCGTCCAACTGGCCGAAAAAGCCTGCAAACTTACCCAGTACAAACAAGCTTTGTTTGTTGGCACACTCGCAGCCGCATACGCCGAGGCCGGTAGGTTCGATGACGCAACTCGTACAGCCGAACTAGCGCGTACACTGGCAGAAACAGCCGGCCAGACAAACCTGGTCTTACGAAACCAAGAACTGCTCCAACTTTACCGCGCAGGTAAACCGTACCGCGATCCCGCATTAGACACCGGCACTGTCACAAGCGCTCCGTAAACTCTGCCGATGCCGGCTGTTGCAGGCGGAAACACGCTTCCTGCCGCGGAGCATCTTCGTTTTTTGACGATTTTCCTGAGCAACGATTGGCTTTATGAGAAACACCAAAATTACGTGCTGTTGAAGCGTGGGCTTGATACAGTTTCTGCCAATCGAAAACAAAAACTGTTTTACAGCCGGTGGCATGACGGATCGATCGGTTACCACGCAGGTGTGGTTCGTAGGCTTGTTACTGTGCGTTGTGACCACAGCGATTTATTTGCCGGTCACACGGCACCAGTTCATTAACTACGACGACCCAGTGTACGTAACCGAGAACCCGCACGTGCTGTCGGGCTTGAGCCTGGAAAGTGTAACCTGGGCATTCAAAACAGGTCGTAGCGGTAACTGGCATCCCGTTACGTGGTTGTCACTGATGCTCGACAGCGAGCTTTATGGCGACTGGGCGGGCGGGTTTCACCTCACGAATCTGCTCTTGCACGTTGCAAACACACTGTTGCTGTTCATCCTGCTGCATACGACCACAGGCACGGTTTGGCGTAGCGGGTTTGTCTCTGCGCTGTTTGCCCTGCATCCGCTACATGTCGAGTCGGTCGCATGGGTAGCTGAACGCAAGGATGTGCTAAGCACATTTTTTGGTTTGCTTGCCCTAATTACATATGTCCGCTACGCAAAGGCGGCCCCTGCCCAGCATTCAATCCGCCGGAAGTTTTACCTCCTAACAATAGCGTTTTTTAGCCTTGGCCTAATGAGCAAAGCAATGCTTGTGACATGGCCGTTTGTTATGTTGCTGCTTGATTTCTGGCCGTTACAAAGGATCAAATTCAAGCGACATACCTATACAGTCTGTTCCAACGGCGAGGAAACTACCCCTACCGAAAATGCACGTGGCGACACCGCTTACGGCCATTTCAAAAAATTATTACTCGAAAAGGTGCCGTTCTTTGTTTTGTCGGCAGTCATAAGCGTGGTCACACTGCTTACCCAAAGCCAAACAGATGCGATTGCGTCGCCGCGTCTGCTGCAGTTTACAAACCGTTTGGCGCACGTACCTGTTGCATACATGCGGTATATCGGCAAAACGCTTTGGCCGGATAATCTGGCCGTATTCTACCCTTACAAGATAATCGGTTTTGATTCAGCAACACCTTATGTGGCTGGATTAGCGTTGCTCGCGATCACAATTGCTGTTGTGACACGAGCACACCGTCAACCATACCTGCTGATGGGGTGGTTCTGGTTTCTAGGCACACTTGTGCCCGTGATCGGCCTAATCCAGGTGGGCCGGCAATCCATTGCCGACAGGTACACCTACATCCCGCTCATTGGCATCTTTATTATGGCGGCGTGGGGTGGACAACAGATTGCAAGGCACTTGCCTAGGCTGCGGCTAGCGCTGAGCCTTGGAGCCACGGCGCTGGTCATTGCCGCTGCTGTGGTAACGCGCCACCAGTTGCGGCATTGGGAAAACAGCAAACTTTTGTTCGAGCAAGCTCTTCGCGTCACGCAACAAAACGAGGTCGCGCACAACAATCTCGGTGCCGCACTGATGGTCGAGGGTGACCTCAAAAACGCACGGCGACATTTCGAGTCAGCTTTGCGCATTAATCCGCGCCACCAGTGGGCGCGGATGAACCTGGGGGCAATCCAGGTGCAGACCGGCGAAATCGAGGAAGGCACGGCAAAGCTCCGTCAACTGGTTGCGGAATGGCCAACTGCCATTGCGTACCACACGCTAGCTACTGCGCTGCTTGACACTGGCAACTACGCCGAAGCAGCCGACTACTTACGATTGGCTGTACAGTTACAGCCGGATTCCTTCAATGCGCGCATGAACCTGGGTACTGCATTGACACACCTCCACAGGGTCCAAGATGCGCTTCCGCACTTTATTGCCGCAGCCAAACTACGGCCAGACCATCCAGATGCACAGTTTAACCTGGGCGCTGCCTCAGCCGCTTTGGGCAAGCTCGACTTGGCCGGCACTGCACTCCTAAAGTGCCTCCGACTCAGACCGCAAGATGCCAAAGCCCGAAGGCTACTTGCGGATGTGATGCTAAAGCAACAAAACATCAACGGTGCTATTACAAACTTGGCCGAGTTGGTCAAGCTCGAGCCCAACCCAAACACTGCGTTCGACCTTGCGCAACTGCTTGTGCAAACGGGGAAAGCTGAAATTGCCATCTCGTATTACCGCATTGCCCTTGAGCTGAAGCCGGACTGGCCACAAGCGTACAACAACCTGGCTTTGATCCTTGCCACACACCCCGACGAACGGGTACGAAACGGCCCTGAGGCAGTTGCTCTTGCCGAACGCGCTTGTGCACTCACGCAATCCTCGGTGCCGGTCTATCTTAGCACGCTCGCAGCAGCCTATGCCGAGCTCGGCAGGTTCGATGACGCAATCCGCACTGCGGAACAAGCTGTTGCACTTGCCGAGGCGCGCGGCCTAACAAACATCGCCAGGCGTAATACCGAACTGCTGCAACTGTACCAGGCAGGTAAACCTTTCCACGACCAAAGCCTAAGCTACGGCACAGCTATGCGATAAACAAGCCAGCCGTACACCACTGTTGTCCCACCCACAAAAATCTCTTCTAACCCCGACAAACCGCTGCACCCCTGCATTCCTGCGTACATGCAAGCTAGTGACTTTTTCGGCGTCGTTGACATCTTAATGCGCAAAATGCTAACTTCAGCCGAGCTTTACTGTTGGTATGGTAGCGTTGTTGAACCAGCAGGTGCTTGTGTTAAACCGCCTATGGCAAGCGGTTAACATCTGCACGGTGAAACGGGCGTTGATCCTGCTGTTCCAGGGCCACGCGCAGGTTGTTGTCAACGGCCCGGACGGCTCGTTCCGTACATACGACTTCAAAGAATGGCGCGATTTCTCCGAGCGCGATCCTAGTCCGGAATGCGTGCGCACTGTGTCTTTTCGGATTCGCGTGCCGCGCATCATTCTGCTGCTTGTTTACGACAGGCTGCCAAAGAAAGAAGTCAAGTTCACTCGGCATAACATTTTCGAACGGGACAAGAACACTTGCCAATACTGCGGACGCGTGTTCCAACGGCAGGACCTTAATCTAGATCACGTTATACCACGTGACCGCGGCGGACCAACCACGTGGGAAAACGTGGTTTGTTCATGCCTCGAGTGCAATGCGCGCAAGGGCAACCGTACCCCACAGGAAGCTGGGATGCGGCTCATCCGAAAGCCCAAACGGCCCAAGTGGCGCCCGTTCGTACAGATCAATCTCAACTTGTACCAGCACGATAGCTGGAAACATTTCATTGACCTCGCTTACTGGAACGTCGAGCTGGGCGAAGACGTCCGGTAATTTTGCTCCGGCCTCATCCTCGCGCTCGGCAAAGACAGCACAAAATCAGGGGATCATTCAGTTTGCCTCGGTGCACCCCCATGATAGGCTTGCCCAGCCTTGAAAAGCTCAAGCAGTTGTTGGTTGCGCAACAAAAGGTTCGTTTGCCCCTGCGCAACGGCAAGTTCGCAGGCACGCCGTGCGGTCTCCACTGCCTTATCGAACTGGCCAGCTTCAGCATACGCAGCGGCAAGTGTGCCCACAAAAACTGTTTCTCTGTAGCCAGTCAGCGCACAGGCGCGTTCGGCCAACTGCACCGCTTCTTTCCCATCTCTGAGCTGTGGGCTGGCGGTGGTGGCCAGCAGCCAGGCAAGGTTGTTAAGCGCTATTGGATCGTATGGTCTGAGACTCAATGCCTGTCGGTAATGTGCGATTGCCTCAGCAAGCATGCCTTGTGTGGTCAAAACGATACCAAGCTGCACATGTGCTTCAGCCCAACTCGGGTTGATTCGCACAGCCTCTTTGAAACTTGCAATTGCATCCTGCAACCGGCCGCGCTTGAGCCATTGAAGCGCCAGGTAGAAATGCGCCTCTGCACATTCATAGTTGATGTTCAGTGCCGTGAAATAGGCATCCAAAGCTTCGTCTGACCTGCCCAGACCACTCAATGCCCGCCCCTTGAACACATGCAGCCAAACGTCCTTTGGGACCAGCCGGATTGCCTCATTAACGTGCCCAAGCGCACTGTTGAAATCACCCAACTCGACCAACGCTGCCGCGTACGTACGATGCGCCTCGGGATGCTGCGGAACCAGCGCAAGCACGTGCGCGAAGTGATTAGTTGCGCCCGCGTAGTCTTTGAGCAGAAACAGTGCGTTGCCCATGTTCAAGTGCGCTTCCACCATCTTAGGTTCACGCGCCAATACCGCACCGAAGTAGTTGGTTGCATCCGTTAACCTGCCTTGCCTGGCAAGTACCACACCAAGATTCAAGTTGGCCAGAAGATGACCTGGCTCAAGCTGCAATGCAGCCTGATATTGTTCGATTGCCTTGTCGAGCTGACCTAACTCGTGGTATGCACGACCCAGACCGTAATGTGCGTTTGGATTGTTTTTCGTAACAGCAATGCACCATGACCAAAGCGACACGTCATCCCGCCAATGCCGGACTTGACGCCAGGTCAACAGCCCCGCAGCACCAAGTACAGCGGCACCTATTGTAAACGTCAAAAACACGGGCAGACGTAATTTGGTTGCCAAATCCGCGCCGCCCCATACCGCTGCTACAAATAAACCTACCAACGGCAAATAAGTGTACCTGTCCGCAATTGAGTGATACCCCATCTGTACTATCCCGATCGTCGGCACAAGCATCCCCAAAAATATCAGCCAGCCAACTATGATGTACGGCGCAGACCGTACGAGCCGAATTGCAATTATCGTTACTGCACAAAGAATCAATGTTGCCCCTGCTACATACCAAACTGGCCATGAGTCGGGCATCGGATAAAACGGCGCAAGGTTGATCGGCACAATTGTCTTGATCAAATAGCGCACGTACGAGATTGGCACATTCGCCAAACGTAACCCCCAAGGAACAACTTCACCCGACAGGACGTTCCCGCCGGCTTTCATCACAGCGTACGTGATCCCGCTGGATACAATGCTCAACATGAAAAATGGCCATTTTTCACGCGCAAGTTCCGTCCAACCACACCACATCGCTTTTGTGACCGGCGCCACTGCCGATTGCGGCGTCGGCAAAGGCAGCCGTTTCAACGGCCAACAGTCAAATAGCAATAGCACAAAAGGGAGGGTTACCAACGCCGGTTTGCTCATCAAACCCAGTCCGAAAAACACAATTGATCCCCAGTACCAACGCATACTGCGCGTTTTGCACGGCACTTTCTGCACAACCGACCCGTGCTGCTGCGCACTCGTGCAAGAAACAGTTCGTTGTAACTCGGCATAGCGCGCGTAACATACCATGCTCAAAAATGCGAATAGCCCGCTCAACACGTCTTTGCGCTCGGCTACCCATGCGACCGACTCGACACGCAACGGGTGCAGCGCAAATAACCCAGCTACAACCGCACTGCGCCATACTGAGCGTGTCATTATCTTAAGCGCGTGAAAAAGAAACAACGTGCCTGCCGTGTGATACAACACGTTCATTAGCCGATGCATGCCACCACGCAGCCCAAACAGCTCACAATCAAGCATGTGCGACAACCACGTCATCGGACGCCAGAAATCAAAAAAACCGGTTGTCAATGCCCAATATGTCCCGCGCAATGTTAATCCGCTGGATACAACTGGATTTTGCCACACAATGTACGGGTCGTCGTAGTTGGTGAACCCGAAATTGATCACTTGCGCATAGCTGAGCAACGTGGCCAGCGCCAACCCCGCATATACAAACCAAACGTGGTCAAAAGTGTCCTTCTTTGCTTTCACCGCAAAACGTACCCACCAAAAATCCGCAAATTAACCCCGCTACAATGTACGGTTTACGCGCGCAGCCGCACACGCTCGCAGCTCCTGCATCAGCAAATTGCGCTCGGCTCCAATACTCAGCACACTACGGCACACACGCCGTTCAAGAATTGCAGCAGCACCGGAAATCCGCCAGCGAGAAATCATTCATGCTTAAATCCCCCCGTTGCGTTTGGGAAAAAACAGTTCTGTCAAACCAAAACGGACTCCCAATAGCAGCATTACTACCTGCTCGGCACAAACCCGCTCGTTTTAGCTAGGTTTTGCGCTCCGTTTTTGCCGACTCGATCAGATCCCAAAACTTCGGGTTCGCCTGAAGCATCTCGTCTTCGCTGCTCTTGAGACCCGACCGATACAGAAAATCTTTAAGTGTGTGCTTGTTCAAAATCCGATGCACAACCAGCCCAAGCTCGTGCCGCTCGAAATAAATCCGGTAATCACCAACCCTAAACCGGTAAAGCGTCCGACCGCCACGCTCCAGCTTGCCAAATTGCTCAAGCTCAGTCCCGATCGCCTGCTGCGGTAAACCGCGAAACTCGCCCAGAATCTGCAACTGTAATTCTTTCGGCATGCGAGCTAGCTCGGCTGCACTTGTCGGGTTGAATATGATCTGAAACGGTCTCATACAAAAGCTTTGGCGGCGCGTATGGGAATCGAACCCATCTTTCAGCCTTGAGAGGGCCGTGTCCTAACCGATAGACGAACGCGCCGCTCGGTTTTAACTTCCAGCAAATCCTATCCCCAAACCAACCAATGTCAACCCGCAAAACCGCGTCGCATTTGCCTAGACCATGCATATTGAAACATGTTGCAGCCGGCCGAGGCCAAGCGAGGTCGAACAAGACAATACGGACCCTTACGCGAATCAAGTCCGCTCTGAACGTTAAGTACCCAATGCGTCAGCCTGCCAGACAACAATTCTGCGCTCATGCACGCTCTGTTCCCCAACGTCTGTGGATGAACCGCTCGAGCGGCGAAAAGAGCAGCTTGTCCGTTGTCAACCCGATCAAAATTATCACCAACATGATGCCAAGCACGGCATCCATGGCGTGTAATTCGCGCCCATAATGTAGCACGTGGCCAAGGCCAAACCCGGTCAGGATCGTGACATAAATCTCCGCCGCCATGAGCGACCGCCAAGCAAACGCCCAGCCCTGTTTCATACCGCTGACGATGAACGGGAGCGCAGCCGGTAGTATTACCTTCGCCCAGAGATGAACTCCGTGCGATCCCATTGTCATGGCTGCCCAACGGTATATAGGTGGTACATGCCTGACGCCTGCGTCTGTGGCCAACATGATTGACCAAACCGAACCCATGATAACGATGAAAAACATCGCGGCCTCGGTCTGACCAAACCACAACAGCGCAAGCGGCGCCCAGCAAATGCTCGGTAACGATTGCAAACCAAGTGCAAGCAAGCCAATTGTGTTTTTGAAGAACTTGAATCGAGCAATCAACACACCCATCGGATGCCCAAGGGCAAACCCGAATGCATAGCCAAGCACCAGTCGTCTGATTGTCACCCAGGTTGCCCCGAGTAATGTACCGTCGGCAATCGAACTTGTCAGGTAACGCGCAACCTCTGAGGGCGCAGGTACGATGGTCGGAGGCCACACCCCCGCACGTACCAGCCATTCCCACGCGGCAACGATCAGGCCAAAAAACAAAATTGCCGACAACAAACGTTTCATTCGGCTATTGATTCAATGTCCGGTGTCAGATGCGGTTTGAGTGCGCGGATGATTTCAACTGAATGTTTTGCCACATCAACACTGTTAATGTCACGCGGCCGCGCCAAGGGTATCTGGAACTGCTCACGCACGCGCCCAGGCCGCGCTGACAACAACACAACACGGTCACCAAGACAAGCTGCCTCGCGTACATTATGCGTGACGAAAATGATAGTTTTAGGGCGTTTCTGCCAGATGAGCTGCAAATCGCCGTAGAGTTGTTCGCGTGTCAATGCGTCAAGTGAGCCGAAAGGTTCGTCCATGAGCAACACGCGCGGGTTCGGCGCTAACGCGCGCGCAAGTGCAACGCGTTGTTTCATGCCCCCTGACAGTTCATGAATGTTCGCGTGCATGAACCTTTCAAGCCCTACAAGGCGCAGGTAAAACTCGGCAACCTCGCGTCGTTCTTTGTTGTTGAGGTTTGGCTTGAGTTTCAGGCCGAACATGACATTGCCCATCACATCCAGCCACGGAAACAGTGCCGGTTCCTGAAATAACACCAGTCTATCGCTGCCCGCCCCTGTAACAGGTTTGCCATCAGCCAACACGCGCCCAGAATCCGGCGTTTCAAGCCCGGCAATGATATTAAGCAGCGTTGTCTTGCCACAGCCGCTCGGCCCAACCACACACACAAACTCGCCCTCACGAATGTGCAGTGTCACCTCGCCAAGCGCGTGCACACTTCCATGCCGGCTGTGAAAAGTCTTTGAGACGTTTTCAACTGCTAGCTTGACCGGTGTGCCGTGGGCAGTTTGGTCGGTGCCGTTCATTCGTTTACGCCGGGCAAATTCTTTTGTGCCAATACCTCATTCAACAACCGTAGATCGTAAATACCGGCCAGTTCAGGTTTGCTCTTCAAAAACCCGATACTGTATGCGTCCGCAGCGCATTTGAACAGCGACTCGCGCACCGGGTCCCAGGTCAACTCGATCTTGTCCCATGCACGCTCAAGCACTTGTTCGGGTAATGCACGGCCTGTCTCGGCTTTAATCTCGTCGTTAAGGAGCTTTTTCGCCTCGGCAGGATGCTCAGCAATCCACTGCGTAAGCTCCACATGCGCTGCAATCCATTTTTTCAATAGTTCAGGTTGTTCCTTCGCAAATCGTACGCTACTGACCAGATGTGTTGTGACATATCGGCCGGCTGTCTGTAGCCAAAGCGATTTTTCTTCCAGATAAACTTGCGCCCCCGCTTCAAATACAAGCCGGCTTACCCACGGCTCGATCGTCCAAACCGCATCGAGTCCGCCCTTGCGAAAAAGTGCCAACTGATCTGGATTCTGTGTCGGTAAAACCAACACGTCACCACCAGTCAATGTGATACGATACCCCTTCGATTGCAGCCACGCACGCGCGGCTACGTCTTGCGTATTGCCAAGCTGCGGTGTACCAACTTTTTTACCTCGAAAATCTGCATCGGTCCGGATCCGCCCGTCCGGCTGAACAACAAGCGCAGCACCACCATTGCACGCACCGGCCACGATCCGAATCTCTTTCCCGCGCGATTTCAAGTACGCATTGATTGCCGGATTTGGTCCGACATAAGCCAGATCCAGTGACCTAGCAAAAATAGCCTCCATTGCGCTTGGGCCTGCGTTATACACAAGCCACTGCACTTGCACGTTTGTGCCGAGCCGTTGCTCGAACCAGCCCTTGCCTTGCCGGCTCAGTGCGTGTCCAATCACAGCCTGCGCGTGAGTCAAATTCGGGAAATGCCCGACACGCACCACAAGTTTCTCTCGCGCAAACGCTGTACAGCCAATAACAACCGCGGCATACGTGGCAAGAAACGTGGTGTATTTTCGGGCGCGTAGCCGCCAAAAAACCAGGTGCAAGCTATGAACCAAGACTTTCTGCACGCTAACTCAATCTTTTACATAAGAAAACCGGGCGCGCACATCTGCACAAGCCAAAAAAAACGGATGCATGTCTAAAAACCATGGTCCTGCACCGCATGAGCGTATCACAATGCAAAAGTTGCGCTCTGTGAGATCGAATCTGTTCTTTTTTCCCACCCACAACGGCCAACAATTTTAATTCCACGGTTCAGGTCGAAAACTGTGCATTGGCTCCGACCCGAGCGCCTTTAGACAAATTAGCGTGTTCGATGTCAACCTCGGTGGGACTGGACGTTACCGTTACGCTTGCAGATGTACAATTAATTGTGGCAGGTTTATGCGCCGAAGCAGTGTGACGCGTGCATATGGCCGAACCAGACACGGGCATACGGTGGAAGCAAGTGCTGAAACGGATTATTTTCGGGCGCAAACCGAAACGCACCTTGATCCGCGCCGCTGTGCTTGCAGTGGTTGTATTTGGGACATGCAAGTTCATTCTTCTGCCGGTGCGCATTGTGGGGGTAAGCATGGAACCAACCTACAGGTCTGACGCGATCAACTTTATCAACCGGCTAGCTTATGTGGTCGACAAACCGCATCGGGGTGATGTTGTTGCGGTGCGGTACTCGAACCCGCCATCCGATGCGAGCATGCACATTACGACACTCAGGCGGGTTTTTGCAGGGCCATCGGTCCTGTTGCTCAAACGGATTGTTGCGTTGCCGGGCGAGACAATCGCAATCACAAACGGCATCGTGTACATCAATGGCGAACCGTTGGCCGAGCCGTATGTCAAAGCACGCGGACAATGGCAACTGCGGCCCATCAAACTCGCTGACAACGAGTACTTCCTTATAGGTGACAACCGGGGCATGGACCAGCGCGAACACGAATTCGGTCGAGCTGAAGCAAATAGGATCGTCGGAAAGATACTCTGGTGAAAACAATCAAACGAATCATTGGATTGTTGGTTCTAGCCTGGCTCGCCTGGCTGGGGTGGCAATATCTTTTTCCCAATGAACAAAAGCGGATACTTAAAACGCTGGATGCAGTGGCCAAGGCAGCCTCGATACCGCCAAACGAATCTGCCGTGCAAATGGGACTGGCCGTGGACAAGTTGCTCAGATTCGCCACTCCAGACATCGAAGTTGACGTCGAAGTGCCTGCCGAAGGTAGATTTACATTATCCGGCCGGGAAGAAGTGCGCGATGCCGCTCTATTGGCACACAAGAATCTGGGCGAGCTAAAGGTACAGTTCTTGGATGTGACAGTGGCACTTGCACCCGATAAACGCACCGCCACAGCACAGTTGACTGTGAAAGCTACTCAACCCGGGTCAAAAGAATTCCTCGTGCAAGCCGTCAAATTGCAGTTGCGCAAAGTTGAACGCACCTGGCGAATCAGCCATGCACAAACCCTCAGGGCACTCAAGCTTTAGCCTGGATGTTTTCACACTTGTTGTTGTGCCGTTCTGCTCCCGCGGCACCTCCGCCGAATTCGAATCAACCAGGACGGTGTTGCCGGCAAGGGGCGCCAACTGGCGGTGTTTTTTACAATTCGAAGAGTTATGCGCGCTCACGAGCAACTAATGGCTCGCCAACCGCAATGCAGTCTAAAGACCCGAACCGCGCCGGTGCGCGTCAGTTGCGGCTTTGCTGTTGGTGCTCGGCCAGCCCAGTTAGGGTTTCTTCCTTCGATGGCCAGAACCGGATGACGTAAATCAGGCCGAACACGGCAAGTAACGCGCCCCACCAAATGTCGGCATGCAGATGCCAAAGGGCAACACGTTGCGTCTCGGGCGGCGGATTAAGCGCCCCGTAAATGCCTGCGCCAAAGATGAGTACCCCATAAAGCGTCAGTAACGCGCCAATGAAAAACCAAATTGGAATCTGTTTATCGTGCTCGTGCATGGTTTACCTCACCAGAAAATGATGTTGATCGCCACTAATACCACTGCGCAGACAGTCGCCCACAGAATTGGTTTCTTGTACCACGGACACGGCCCTTCATCCGGCAGCTTAGTCAGGCCCATTACAAGGTCTTTGAGTTCTGGCTCCGGCTTCGGTTTCGTGAACAGGCTTACCAGAAAAGTCACACACACGCACACTACAAAAGACCACCACGCGCTGTACATGTTGACAGCCATCGGTTTTGCCTTCTCAGATCTGGCGATAAGCTTGGTATGCGCCGGATTAAACGCTGCGGGCGCGAACTTCTTTGTAATTTGCACTGTTTGTAATTCCACCCCAGGCTTAAGCACAATCGGGATGGCATCTACACCGAAACCGGTCTTTTCCTGCTTGTCCGAAAGAACGACCTCGGGGGCAAGCACTTGCACGTTTACTTCGGCATCTTTCTGAACAACCCTAGGCGGGATTGTTAGCGGCGCGGTAACCTTACCTTTCGGTAAGCCGGCCACGTTTACAACCTCGACTTCGCCGCTTTCAACTATGATGGTGTTGAATTTACCGTCGCTACCCTTTTCTAAGCTCACAATTGCGCCGCGGCTGAGCGTGACCTTCGGTTGCGGCTGGTGACCGTCGGGGAAAGTATGCACAAAAACCCACATCGAGATCGAGACAAGGATCGCTGTCAGGAACCCCCAAAAGCCACCTGCGGGTGTGGCGCGCTTCCAGAGCATGCCAAGTAAAATCGTACCGAACAATGGCACGATGAAGAAAAAGACCAGAACTTGCAAAAACTCCAGAATGTTCGAGAAATAGAACAGCGCGTAAGCAGTGGCTATCGAAAGCAATACGCCTACAATCGAGCTCAACCGCCCCATGAGCAGGTAGTGTTTATCTGAAGCGTTCTTCACCAATAACGCGCGATACACGTCATACGTCCACACGGTCGTGAACGCGCTTACGTTGCCCGCCATGCCGCTCATGAACCCGGCGATCATGGCTGTCACACCCAGCCCGAGCAGGCCCGGCCCGAGATATTTACCCATCAGCAAAGGCAAGACCTCGTTGTATGTATGGTGTGTGATACCTGCGCGCGGGTCGTGCTCTGGCACAAGCACCATGGGTGAGCCGTCCGCGTTCAGTAGGACCGCAAGCCCAAGCAGTCCGGGAATCGTCACAATAATCGGTACAATCATTTTGAGGAACGCACCTATAATCGTGCCGTTCTGTGCGGACCGGAGGTCTTTGGCCACCATCACGCGTTGGACTTGCAAAAAGTCCGTGCACCAATAGCCAAAGCTCACAGCCAGGCCCAGCCCAAAAACCATACCGAACCAGTCAATACCCATCGGGTTAGTGTCGAATGAGCCGAGATTGCGCCATAGACTGGTGAAATCCGCATCTGGCACGGTAGGATGAATGATCGGGGCGTGCTGCTGGATTTTCTGGATCATGCCGTTCCAACCGCCGGCCTCGATCAAACCCAGAATCGGTATCAGGAGTGAGCCACCCCAGATCAGAAAATACTGCAACACTTCGTTGAACACCGCCGAGCGCAGTCCGCCCAGCGCAACGTAGATCGCCACTGTAAGCGACGAGACCCATATGCTCACGTTCATGTTCCAGCCGAGCAACAGATTCAAAATTTTTGCCATCGCAAACATGCTCGCGCCACTGACCATTACCGTCATGAAACTGAACGTAACCCCGGCAATTGCGCGTGGGCCTTCGCCATACCGCAACTTCAGATAACCCGGGACCGAGTGCGTCCTGCAGATGTAATAAAACGGCATCATCACAATCGCCAGAAACAGAATGGCTGGAATCGCACCGATGAAATATGCGTGGGCGCCCAGCATACCGTACTGATAAGCCATTGCGCTCCAGCCCATGGTCTCGAGCGAGCTAAGGTTAGCAGATATGAAACTCAAACCGGCGATCCAAGCCGTCATTTTGCGTCCGGCCAAAAAGAAATCTTCACCGGTGCGAGCGTATTTCTTGAGGTAAAACCCAATGGCAAGAACCGCACCGAAATAAATAACGATTATTACAAGGTCAATAAACGTCAGGCGCAGCAGACTTGCTGACCCACCTGTGGCTGCAGCAAACACGTGTGTCATGGTCAAAACTCTCCCGGTTTCATTTGGGTTTCCGATGCCCCGCCGAATCCGTCCTGCTGGATGCGACTACAGTAATTGTCATGCGCGCTTATTATATTGCAGGGCAAACTCTTTGACTGCAAGTTTTTGGTTTGGCTCCCAGGGACACATTTGGGCCAGTCGACTTAACTGTAGCTCCACCAAACTAGAACCCCCGCAGCTCGGTGCTAGTGCGCCTGGGTAACCCCGGCGCGGGCTCGCGCTTTAGTACAACATATTCAATGCCGTGTGCCCTGCAGAACTCGCGTTTGCCGCCGCGGTCACCGTCCTCGTTCACAGCATAGATGTCAGGTTTGAGCCACAGAATCTCAGGCTCTGCATCAAGCCAGCCCGAGCCGCTCGTAATGAGCGCCTGTTTCACGTACCGGACAGAAGCCACCATGTACCGGCGCTCGTCCTGCGAATGCAGCGGATGCCCCGGCCCTTTGAGCATGCGCACATTCGCATCGTTACCAACAGCAACGTACAGATCACCCAGAGCGCTTACCTCTTCAAAAAACCTGACGTGACCAGAATGGAGCCAATCAAAACACCCTGTGACGATCACTTTTTTGCGCGGCGGTTCATCTGCGCGCGACTCTGGCTGAATCACCGGAAAACCAGCAAGTTTATCGTCGGGAATAATTGTGTAGCCCATACCATGTCCAACTGCCGCAGCGGCTTTGTCAGCTGAAGCTTCCGACTGCCTCAATACCAATCGCAGCTGTCCCAACCCGAGCCGTTTTGCGAATGAAACGATTTCAGTCCAAAAATTCGAACCTGCCCCCGCCGCCAAACCCGCTGGAACCACAATCACCCGGTTAACATACCGAAGCGCACCCACTAGATAAACACGCTCCGGCTCGGGAAACTTTGGCGGACTACCAAACTGCCGCACCAGCAGTTCATCCGGCCACATCAGTACTGTCACCGGCCCAAGCCGCGATGCCTCATGCAAAAACCTAACTTGGCTCGAGCGCAGGTCGTCGAAACTGCCTGTGACTATGACGTGGTCATGCATGTTTTAGCGGGATTCGGTATTCAAAGATTGCCCATGGCATCAGCCTTCTGATAATGCCCTACGCTGGCCATTGCGAATGTGCGGTGGTAGGTTGTGGCTAGCTGCAATTCGTATGTTTACCTTGAATGCGCCCGGCACGGGTTCGTCTGATACAACAAACAAATATCCGCCCCCACAACCGGAGAACATCGCGCCCGGGTAGCGTTGCTGGTACACACGTAATAATCCAACAAGATCAACCTTGATCGTCGGATGCCGTACAACACAGGGTAGAATCTTTTGCCAGCATAACATGCATTCGTTCATCGAGGCGCCGAGCCCTTTAAGATCGCAATTTCGAATCGCATCGAAACAATCTCTGCCACTCCGACCAAGGCGCGCTATCCATTTCGGGTCAAGATTTTTCACGCCGAGTGGGCTGTACCCTTCCGGCCTTTGGTTGACTGGCAACACATACAGCACACGCTCGAGCCACCGCGCAATGCGCGCGTCATTCAACGACTCAATGTGTACCGGGAACACACCGCCATTGACGGCGAAATCGTAATCGAGCCGGTTAATCCCGGGGTAAATCAACCCGATCATGTCCTGTGAACCGCTCGGCTCGGCTTTACCTTTGTTTTCAGCTTCGTACAACTCACGCACGAGCTTTTCTGGCGACCTCTTCGGCAGCCGCCTCTTCCAAAGTCGCAGCGCGACCTCGCGTGTGCCGGTGGCAAACCCGGCGCGGTCCATCACACGAAAAGTCGGCTCGATTTGTACCACGACCATCGAGCCGGGCGGGGCCGGATTGTGCCGCGATACAAACGGCTGGTCTATCCAACCGCCTGCCAGGGCGATCCGGTACGGAATCCGACCGATTACCCGAGCGATGTCAAGCTGGCCAGAACACTTCATTGTAAAATTTTTGCTGCGTTGCACGTGGCCTTACTGCGCTGGGATTAAGCGGTCAAGTCTGACCTCAGGTTGTTTAGTGAACATTGATGCGCGCTATCGTGGCTCAGCCCAAATGCCGAACATAAACTTCGCCACTAAAACCGCACGTCTGGCTCGTAAGCAAGGCTGTCATGATTTACAAACCGACGCTGGTAAATTGGCAGAGCCGATTCGAATTTTTCAACATGGCCAATTAACCGGGTCGCCCCAACCGAAAATTCCACGCTTAAATTCGCCTTTCGATCCAGACATGCGTCGCACCGTTTCCCAAGCCCACCACCAAGGTTAAAGCCACGCTGTCATTCAACAACATGTTTGCCTTCTTTGCGCCGGTAGTATTGTTCTTTAATCCAATCGTATGTAACCCGCAGGCCAACGTCCAGAGGTGTGTTCGGTTCCCACCCAAGCACTTGCTTGATAAAGGTATTGTCGCTGTTGCGCCCGGCCACGCCACGCGGTGCGGTCAGGTCGTATTCGCGCTTTAGTGTAACCCCAGCAATTCGCTCAACCTTGCTAACCAACTCGTCAATTGTGACAAGCTCACTTGTGCCAAGGTTGATCGGCGTGGCAATCAGCTTGTCGCAATGCATGATCATGTCAATGCCTTTGACGCAGTCGTCTATGTACATGAAGCTGCGCGTTTGTTTACCGTCGCCCCAAATCGAAATTCGCAGGTCGTTTTTATCAATGGCTTCGACCACCTTGCGGCAAATCGCCGCGGGCGCCTTTTCACGACCCCCATCCCACGTACCGAACGGGCCGTAAACGTTGTGGAACCGTGCGATGAGTGTTTTCATGCCGCGTTCGGCCCAGTACTCTTGGCAAAACAGTTCCGAGTACAATTTTTCCCACCCGTACCCGCGCTCGGGCATTGCTGGAAACGCATCCGATTCCTTCAAAGCGCGCACATTCGGGTCCTGCTGTAACGCAATGTTGTAAGCGCACGCCGATGACGAAAAGAAATACCGCCGTGCACCTGCCCGGTACGCCGACTCGAGCATGTGCGTGTTTATGAGCACGCTGCGCATACACTCGATCCTGAACCGCTCGATGAACCCCATGCCGCCCATGTCAGCCGCAAGTTGATACACCTCCACTGCACCTTCGCAGGCGCGCCTGCAGTTTTCCTCCTGGCTCAGATCAAGGCACAGCGACTCGACCCCTGGCACACGCTGGTACCATTCCGAAAGCGGTTTTTTATCAACCGCGCGAATTCGGGTAAATCCTTTGTTGTGGAAATACCGCACCAGTGCGCCCCCAATGAATCCGCCTGCGCCAGTTATAACTATTAGGTCGTCTTTTTTGAGTTCGGGGTCCTTTTCAATTACACGTTTTGTTTCCATAAGCGTTTGTATCCGGTTTTTACACTCCTGCCGACCAAGGTCGCGTTGGGCTTTAAATTGCCATATTTGCACTTCCAAATCCAATTCATTTTCATCATAATGCACGCAAAACAACCTTGTGCAATGCTTAAGTCAGGCATACTCAATCCGCACATAAACAGTTTACTCAGCCGCGTACGGCACACTAACGCACTTGTGATAGCCGACAGGGGGTTTCCATTTTGGCCGCAAATCGAGACCGTGGACATATCGCTCGTTGACGATGTGCCGACCGTGCTGCAAGTGCTCAGGGCAATAAAACCAAACTTCGTAATCGGCAAAGCATGGATGGCGAAAGAATTCCTACTGCACAATACTAAAGCTGTGCAAATTGCCTTTGCCGAGGCACTGAAAGGTATCCCAGTGCATTACGAACCGCATGTGCAGTTCAAAAAACGTGTGCCGCATGCAATCGGCCTGATCCGAACCGGCGACACTATCCAATATGCTAATATCATCATCGAATCGGCGTAATCAGGTTTTTTTCATAGTTACGCAGGAACATACGCCGCCGGTCTTGCGCATGCGGGATTTTTCAGCGGCCCGTTAAAACCTTTTCAGGTTGGCCCGGTAATTATCCGAATAGCACATAGTGCACCTGTGAGCCTGAGCAAATCGGCAAAATTCCGCTCACCAAAACAACCGCCGCTCGCGGTTGGACACAACGGTACGGGATGCGCTCCTTAACGAGTGCTTGAAATATATGGGTCAACGCCCGGGCTTTCTACCAGTTCAACCACCAAACCACACCGTTCAACACACTAGCAAAGCCAAGCCACATTGCGTACGGAACGAGCAACAACCCCGAAACCCTGTTCACGCGCCAAAACAGCACAAGCGTCACACCCACTGCTAAACACAACAGCAGCACTTCGGCGAATGCAGCGCCTGGACTGCGCAACCCGAAAAACAACACAGACCAGAGCAGGTTTAGACCCAGTTGCACCCAAAATGCCATAAGCGGTTTAGTCACGCGGATTGTTTTTCTTTCCCGCCACACCAGCCAGGCTGCCGCGGCCATCAAAATGTAAAGCGTTGTCCATACAGGACCAAATAACCAGTTTGGCGGCGTCCAGTTCGGCTTGCGCAACTGCGGGTACCACGATTGGACCGACCCGCTCGTGACCACACCCCCAACTGCACCCACTCCAAGACAGATTCCAATAAACAACGCCAGCACCAGCCATTGATAGGCCGGGGCGCGCGCACTGTACGAGCTGGCCATTTTGCCGTCGTATGCAAATTATCCGCACTGTGCCTTGTGCAGAAGCGCGTGGTCAACCAACACCAGCGCCGTCATTGCCTCGACAATCGGCACCGCCCGAGGCAATACACACGGGTCGTGCCGACCTGTCATCTTGATCTTGGTGTTGCGCAACTGAACGTCCACAGTCTGCTGCTCGACCAGGACGGTCGCTGTCGGCTTGAACGCTACCCTGAAATAAATCGTTTCGCCATTTGAGATGCCGCCCTGCACACCGCCAGAGTAATTCTTGGTTGTGCGAACCTTGCCGCCTATGACCCTGAACGGATCGTTATGCGCCGAACCGGTCATGAGCGCGCCGGCAAACCCGGAACCGATCTCGAATCCTTTTGTAGCCGGTAAACTCAGCATTGCTTTGGCAAGGTCGGCCTCGAGCTTGTCAAATACGGGGTCGCCCCAACCTGCCGGCACACCCCGCGCAACGCATTCAATCACGCCACCCACACTGTTGCCGCGCTGTCGCATACGCTCGATAAGTCGCGCCATCTGCGCAGCCGCTTGTTTGTCCGGGCACCGTACCGGGTTGGACTCAACCTGGGCAAAGGTGACCTTCTCGGGATTGACCTCGGCTGCAATCCGGTGCACCTGTTTGACATACGCAAGCACCTCAACGTTGTAATACAAACGCAAGATTTTCTTCGCAATTGCACCTGCGGCTACCCGACCAACTGTCTCGCGTGCGCTTGCACGGCCCCCGCCATGCCAGTTGCGGATCCCGTACTTTGCGAAGTAAGTGTAGTCAGCATGTGACGGGCGGAACTTCGTCTGCAACTCCTTGTAATCCTGTGGTCGTGTGTCTTCATTTCTGACCCACATGCAAATCGGTGTCCCAAGCGTTTTGCCCTCGAACACACCGCTCAAAATGTGGACTACATCACTTTCTTTCCGGGGCGTCACGAGGTCAGATTGACCGGGCCTGCGCCGGTCAAGCTCGGCTTGGATGTCGGCTTCGCTCAACGCCAAGCGCGGCGGGCAACCATCCACAACCACACCCACACCACCACCGTGCGACTCGCCCCAGGTCATGACTCTAAACAAGCGGCCAAATACATTGCCCATGCCGCTAGTTTGGTGTAAATGAGCGAGCCGGTCAAACTCACAAACCAAATCAATCGGCTAGTAACTCTGCACTTCACGAAGCCAAAGCAAGCGACGCCGAAGCTTTTTCCGGGCAAAGCTTTCTGCCCACCGCATTGGCCTGCGTTATTCTTTGGCCCTGGCATGTTTTGAGGACAACCAATCACACGCTCGTGCCAGTTGCGCACAGCGGAAACGCCGCTTCTAGGTCTCTCAACTTCAGACTTGAAAGGTTAAAAACCATGCTTTAAAAAATCGCCATGCGCGCATAGCGCTCCGTAAGGTTTACAAAAGACTACGATGGGTCGAAACAAAACCAAAAGCTAACCTCAAAACGCGAAGCCGACTAAGGAAACAATCTGCGATATGACTTCAGTCAAATCGAAAACACGACGGTTACTCATTGCATTAGCAGTTTGTTTTCACTTCAATGCGCAGTGCCACAGGCTGCTGGCTCAAGGCACAGCTATCACTTACCAAGGCCGATTGAGCACCAACGGCGTCCCTGTAGAAGGACTTTACGATTTTCGATTTACGATTTACGACGCTGCGACCGGCGGTGTCCTCGTTGCCGGCCCAATCACAAACAATACGCTGTGGGTCACAAATGGATTGCTCACCGCCGTGTTAGATTTCGGTCCAAGCGTTTTCTCAGGTGACATCCGATGGTTGGAAATTGCTGTGCGCGCAACCGGCGATGCTGAGTTTACTGTGCTTTCACCGCGTCAGCAACTTACACCCATCCCGTACGCAATTACAGCGGGCAGACTCAGCGGTCTGTTGCCTGCCAATCAACTAACAGGCATAATCCCATCTGCCAACCTAGCCGGCACTTACACCGGCGCAGTCGCGTTCGTCAACTCAGCTAACCACTTCAGTGGCAATGGCGCTGGGTTGACCGCACTCAATGCCAGTCAACTCGTCTCTGGCACTGTACCAGATGCACGCTTGGCGCATAATGTGGCGCGCACCAACCAGTTCTGGTGGATTGACGTGCGCTGGTTTGGAGCCAACGGCAGTGATGCCAATGATGATTCAGCCGCTATACAAGCAGCGTTGAACGCCGCAAAACAAAGCGGCTACGGAACAACAGTCTATATTCCCGGAGGCACGTACTACATCTCCACCAACATAATAGTCCCGTGGGCTGTGAATGTATTCGGCGACGGATCAGACAACCATAACGAACAAAATCCGCGGGCAAGCCGGATAATTCAAACCAACCCATCGTATAACGGGCTTTGCTTTCCTTACATTCACAATCAGTGGATTCGTGATGTTTCGCTAAGTGGACCCACCGGTGCTGTAGTCAACGTCGGCCTTTCAATTAGCAACGCCAACTACACCGCAAATGGCGAGCAGTTCTTTGCGCATAACGTCGGTATTCGCGGTTTTGGTTTTGGTTTTTACCAATCCGGCCCAAGTTCAATTCGACTGGAAAACTGCTACATTTACAATCAAGGGCACGCAAATATTCTTTTGGAGGGGCTGATAGACTCGTTGTCCATCGTAAATTGCAATATCGGCTACAACCGAAATGCGCAAAACCAACCGCGTTACATACCGGGTATTAGAGTAAACGGCCCGGGACTGAAAAGTCTGATCGTGGAAAACTGCGAAATTGGGGACACCGGGCCTGTAATTCTCGGCGGTGGCGGCGGGACAATTACTTTTGTCAACAACAACATAGAACGCCACCTTGCTTCTACAAACATGATTGTGTCGGACGCAAATTTGACTCTTAACTTTTTCGGCGGAAGAATCTCCGTTGGCGGCAATACAAATGCGCTGGTTTTAGGTAAGGGTTCCGGAGTACAATTAAATGTGACGATTCTTGCGCCATCGCCAAATGATTGGTGGGGACATGTGGCTCCCGACGGGTCCACGGGCACACTCTGGTTTGAAACTGAAAGTCCCAATGCAAAACTGTTCTGCAATGCCAATTACGGTTTCTGGCGATCAAAATCAGGCAACACATGGGTCTATCGAGCGGCTGCCATGGTCCAGTCTTACACATCCGCCGACCACCCTGCCATAAACATGCATTCTCGGGGTCGGCTGGCCGTAATCTTAAACCCCCAAGACGCAGTCGCAAACAACACTGATGGTGTCTGGTTGTACGGATACTTTAACTCGACAAATCTGGAACGCCGCAGACTGGCCTTTACTTCGGGTGACACATTCGGCTCGAACTCATTTGTGAGAATCCACGCCAACTCGATTGTGGCGACGAACCTTCTTGCACTAACCCAGCTCAGCTCTATCCCGTGGGCAGAGGTACCGGTAAGCACAACGGGTGTGGGAGGGAAAACGAATTGGGCTTTTGTCAATGCAAACGGCGCGGTTTTCTTAGTGATGACAAACACCGCAGGGAACACAGCGGTAAAGCAGCTTGCGCCGTGAAATTCCGAACCGTTCATGCGGGCTTTTCCGGACTCATACGAACGAAAAAGCTCAAACCACAATCTGCTCAAATCTCTCACTGAAAAATTCGGTGACCAAACCGCTTCTGAGTCGGAGCCTTGTAAGGTATCCGGGTCTTTTGCCACACAACCTTTTTAGGCCGCTGCGCTATACGCCAGCAAACACGGCATTGACCACAGTATTGACCCCTGCGCAAAACAGCCAATGTTTTGTTTCCACCCAACATGTACTTTCGCACTGCTGAAACAAGAGCGAGAAGGGAAGTGCGCGGATTTTTTAGTCTCTTCACAAAAGCGGGTGCGCATTCAACCGGCAACGCAGCTTATAACAACCTTGCTGCTTGCAGAAACAATTGTAGAGGTCTTATAAAAGTCGCGACTGATCTATCCAGCCTCTGCCCAAGTACATATTGTCGGAATAACCCTATCAACTGCCAGGATCCATCAGGCTACCTTACCCTAACGCGAGGCGTACGCCACCACCAGCATTGCCTCGATCATCAATGCGGTGGTGGTGTATGCTGGCATGGACGTGCTGTTTCTGGACCAGCGTGCTTTGGTAGAGGCGGGTCTGGCTGGGCTGGAGCAGAACGAGCCATCGAGATTGTGCTTTACTACCAGCACTTGGGCAACCTATGCGCTGGCTACAGTCTCGGGCGGCTGGCAGCGGTTTTGAGTTTTGGGACGCTGGCCAAGCTACAGAATGCCTGGAGCCAGTCAATACAGTTGTCAACGGCACACTGGCTCATCGCACAGGTTATGGGTCTGAGGCTAGCCGTAAAGGCTGCCCCGACGTCACGCAGCCAGTCGTAAAAAGGTTTAGGTGACATCGGTGGCGGCGCAACCACAGCAGAGCTGCCATTAGAGCACGGGCAAAAATAGCTTAGCCCGAGATCCAAGGTAATTGCATCCTGGCGTGCATCGGTCGGCCGACAACACACACCAGTTCAGTCTGCCCCTGAGCGACTTGGCAGACCTGAAACAAGGGCAGCACGTGCATTTTGAAGCAATCGATTCTGATGGGCGCCCCATCGTTAAAAGCCACCCCAACGCTGGGATAACCAATCCGTGAATAAGCCTAACCACCTAACAGCCAAAATCACCGGCGGCGAAACCGAACCCAAGGTCAAACGCTATGGCGGTTTGCCACCTGGATCGATAGGTGGGCGGACCTGCGCGAACCACTCGGAGCCACTGCCATGATCGTTATCGAAGAAAAGCCCGGCGGCGTCTTTCTGTTTCGGTAGGCTGCGGACGGCCAAGTCGTCGGTGACACACGGCCCACAACAGTGGGCGAGCCAAAGGAACAACCACGATTCGAGATCGGCGCTTTACTCGCCGAGTGGGAATTTGTTCCTGCCGATGTGCAGGACGTGGTTTCGCTCGGCCTTAAGGTCGAGTGACCTCTTAAAGCCGGTAGCGTCGGGATGTCACTAGTATTTCGATTGTTATGCTGTGGACGGCCGCCGACGGCTGGCCTTGTGTTGACGAGACAAGATTGCCAGAGTGGATTTGAATTGGCGGAGTTTGGTGTTTCATAGACCCTGGTGCAGGTAACGGTATGAGACGTTGGCTCACGATTCTTTTCTGTGCGATGCAGGTCTGGGCCGCCTCGCGCACGCTGTTATCCGCGCCCGACCTAAAAAGCCGCCCACACCTGTTCATCCTGCTTACCTCTACCAAATGTAAACTGGGAGTTTAGGTTGCGCTAAGGGGTTGGCATAAGCGGTTTTTACGGTTTGCAAGTTGCCTTTATTGTTGTTGCGCCTCTTGGCATTGACGTGGCTATGGCGCAAAGATCATGCAAAGGCCGCCAGACACGTGGTTCGAAGTATTCTTTGGTTGACGGATTCGGTCAGGCAAAGGGTAAGCAAGCGCTAACCATTTCATTTTATCCCTGGTAGAGCGCCGACTGCGGCTGGCTTAGCCACAGCAATGCTCGTGCTGTGGTTTCAAACACCATAAATTGCCTCCGAGGCCAGCTCAGGTCGCTACGGCACTGCAGACGGGCGAGAACTGAGCTAGCCCAATGCACTCACGGCGTTTAGCTTTGCAAACCACATTAGCCCGCGCGCGGCATGACGGATAAGCACGAGTACTCGGCCAATACGGACCCGTTGAATTCGACCGACGTGCTGCAACCCCCTTTATTGTGCGCAGAGGCGCATCAAACATGGTTAATTGGATGCGTGTGCTAAACCGGGGATTTCATCGCGGGCAGAAAACCGGTGTAATCACCAACAATTCTTCGTCACAAAAACTCCCGCTTGTATAAACGGCGCTGGCGAAGCATTAGCGCAGATTGCTTTTCGAGCACTGATTCGCTCACCACACAATTCAACTGTATGCACCCAATACAGCCGACGCCGAAAATTACTGAGCACGGAGCCGGTAAAAGCCAATTGGGATGCCTGGCACGGGCCTAAATGTCCAATTTGTGCCATGCAACGGCCCAGCCACTGTGTACCATTGCGCTGGGTCCAATGTCTGCGAGAACTCGACGTAAACGAACCCGGCTGCGCCAGTCCATTCCAACGTCACCTTCCCATCCGGTTCACGTCGGATGGCAGTGATGGTGCCGGCGCGCGGCGCAGGCGGGCCGTATTGCAACGGCCAGGCCGCCGACCACGCCGAACTAAGCCCGCGCTGGTCTTGGGCGCTGACACGCCAGTGATAGAGCGTGCGCCAGACGAAGTTCTGCGCACCGGGCAGGCTGTTCAGCGGCAGGCTGAGCACCCAGTTTGTGCCCGGCGGCAGTTCGATGGCCGGAATATTCGTGGCGTTGATCACCGGCAGCGCGAACGCCGGATTGTCCGCAACCTGAATGTTGTAGGACACTACGCGGTCGCCTTCGTCCGGATCACCTGCCGACGGCCACCAGAGCAGCAGCACGTCGAGGTTGGTCAGCATCAAGCCCGGCGGCGGGCCAGCAATGACCGGCGCGACGGGCGGGCGGTTGGTTTCGTTGACGTAGAACGTCGCCGTGGTCATCCACGGGCCGGTGTTCGTCCCGTCGGTGGCGCGGCTGCGCCACCAAAATTGCGTGTTGTTGGGCAGGTCGGTGTCCACCTGCCAACTGGTTGTGAGCGGGCCGGACGCAATGGCCGGCACTTGCGCGACGACCTGCGAGAGCGCCGGGTCGGCATAGACCTCGAAGCGATACGTCAGCGGGTCGCCTTGGAAATCCACGGCGTTGCTCACAACCAGTGTCGGACGTGAAACGCCGACGATGGTGAAGTTTGCGGGCGCGGCCAGCGTGGGCGCGCCGGGGGCGGGTTCGCCGATGCCAATGTTGTCGAGGAACAAATCCTGATCCGGTGCGGTGCCCCATTCGCTCCACACGATGAAGCGCAGGCGGATGCTGCGGTTGGTGTAGGTCGTGAGCGGCACCTGCATGCGCGTCCAGTTCTGGTTCCAGTCGTTGTTCAAAGCCACCAGGTCGCTCCAGTTGAGGCCGCCGTCGGTCGAGGCTTGCGCGCGGAAGCGGCTGCGATACCAAAGCTGCCCGCGCAACCAGAAGGTCAGCGCCGGGTTCACGGCATTGCTCAGGTTCAACTGGCGGCCCAGCGCGAGCACCAATTGCGCGTCGGGCGGCATGCGCGGCGGCACGGTGTCGCGCACCGCAACCTGCCCGGCATAGGGCAAGTTGGTGTCCAACGTCCATGATGCGCGCAGCCAGTTGTCCAGGCCGGACTCGAAGTTCTCGTGGAACGGATACACCATGGCGGCAGGCACGTGCTCGGCCAGCGACACGTCGTCCACATACCATCCGTCGTTTTGCGTGCCGCCGTCGCTGTTAACCTGGAAACGCAGCCAGACCTGGCCGGAGTTTTTCCACGGCGACAGGTCAATGGCCTGTTCGGCCCAGTCCGTGCGCGTGGCCGAGACGCCATACACACAGGTCCAGTTCGCGCCGCCATCGCCTGAGACGAAGAGCCGACCCCAGTCGTTGTCGGCGAAGGCGTGCCGGTCCCAGAACCGCAGCACCGGCCAGTTGAGACCGCGCAAATCCACTGCGAACTGCGCGTAGTGACTGGCGTTGTTGGGATAGTCGCCCGCCGAATCCTGCAAAGCCCACGAGCCGTTGCGACCGATGCCCGCCGCGCGCGACCACGTGCCGGTGAACGTCCAGCCGGACTGGTTGGTTTCAAAGCCATCGGCGAAGGGCAGTCCCACACCCGTCGTCATGGCGGACGACTGGTTCGAGCCGACGCTCGTGTCGTTCTCGTTGTTGAGATAGACGCGGTAGTAATAGGTCCGGCGCGCCATCAACCCGCTGTCGGTGAATGTAGTGGTGGCGCGGTTGGTGATGACTGCGACCAGTGTCGCGCTTTCGGTCGGTTCGGGCGACTCCGAGCGATAGACCCGATACGCCTTGAAGTTCGGGATCGTCGTTTCGGTCCAGGTCAGGCGCATCGAATTGGGCGTGATATCGGTGGGCGCGGCCAAGGTGACCGGCGGGGGCGAGTTTTCGATGACGACCTTGTCTAGCCAGAGGCTTTGGGCCGGTGCGCTGCCCCACTCGCACCACGTCACAAACCGCAGCCGCACGGTCTGGTTGATCAGGCCTTGCAAGCTCACCTGCATCCGCGTCCAGCCCGCATTCCAGTCATAGTTCAGCCCCGTCAACTCCGGCCAGCTCAACCCGCCATCGGTCGAATACTGCACCCGGAAACGCGACCGATACCACAACTGCCCACGCACCCAGAACACCAACTGCGGATTCACCGCGTTGTTCAGGTTCAATTCCCCGCCCAACACCAGCGCATAACTTGTGTCCGGGTTCATCCGCCCAGGCACGTCCCGCACCGCTAAGTTGCCTTCGTAGGGACTGTTCGTGTCCACAGCCCAGCTCGACGCCAGCCAGTTGCTCAGCCCCGACTCAAAGCCCTCCACAAACGGCAGGCTCACCGCCACAGGCGCCTGCTCGGCCACCACCACATCGTCTATGCTCCAGCCGTCCTCGGTGGTGCTCCCGTCGGTGATCAGCCGGAAACGGATGCGCAGGTTGCTCTGGTTCTTCCACGGCGAGAGGTCAATCTGCTGCTCGCGCCAGCTCTCCCGCACTCCCCAAGCACCATACACTGGCGTCCAACCACTGCCATCGGTCGAAACCTCAACCCGCGCCCAGTCCCCGTCCGCCAGCCGGAACCTGTCCCAGAACTTCAATACCGGCCAGGTGCTCCCCGCCAGGTTCACCGCCGTCATCGCATACGTGTCGGTGCTGTTGGCGTAATCCCCGGTCGGCGAGTCGCTCAGGCAGGTGCCGGTGCGCCCGCTGGGCGCAATACCCCAACTACCCGTCGTCACCCACTGCGCCGTCGTGTCAAACGCATCCGTCAGCGGCAACAACACCGGCACGGTCGTCGTCGAACGCTCGTTGGACGGAATGAACACATCGTTGGTGTCCACCGTAAAGACGCGGTAATAGTAAGTTGCCCCGATGCTCAGGCCGGTGTCAGTGAGATTCGTCACCGCCGCGTTGGTGAAGCTGCCGATCAACGTCGAGTCCCACGTCACATTCGGACCAGTCGAACGCCGCACCTCATAACGCTTGAACGCCGTGCCCAGCGTCGATGGCGTCCAGGTCAGATTCACCGTGCGCAGCCCCGGCACGGGCGCGGCCAGCGTCACCGCCGCCGGCATCTCCTCGATGACGACCTTGTCTAGCCAGAGGCTTTGGGCCGGTGCGCTGCCCCACTCGCACCACGTCACAAACCGCAGCCGCACGGTCTGGTTGATCAGGCCTTGCAAGCTCACCTGCATCCGCGTCCAGCCCGCATTCCAGTCATAGTTCAGCCCCGTCAACTCCGGCCAGCTCAACCCGCCATCGGTCGAATACTGCACCCGGAAACGCGACCGATACCACAACTGCCCACGCACCCAGAACACCAACTGCGGATTCACCGCGTTGTTCAGGTTCAATTCCCCGCCCAACACCAGCGCATAACTTGTGTCCGGGTTCATCCGCCCAGGCACGTCCCGCACCGCTAAGTTGCCTTCGTAGGGACTGTTCGTGTCCACAGCCCAGCTCGACGCCAGCCAGTTGCTCAGCCCCGACTCAAAGCCCTCCACAAACGGCAGGCTCACCGCCACAGGCGCCTGCTCGGCCACCACCACATCGTCTATGCTCCAGCCGTCCTCGGTGGTGCTCCCGTCGGTGATCAGCCGGAAACGGATGCGCAGGTTGCTCTGGTTCTTCCACGGCGAGAGGTCAATCTGCTGCTCGCGCCAGCTCTCCCGCACTCCCCAAGCACCATACACTGGCGTCCAACCACTGCCATCGGTCGAAACCTCAACCCGCGCCCAGTCCCCGTCCGCCAGCCGGAACCTGTCCCAGAACTTCAATACCGGCCAGGTGCTCCCCGCCAGGTTCACCGCGGTTTGGGCGGAGGAATCGGAGTTGTTGCCGTAATTGAATCCGGGTGAATCGCTCAGGCAGGCGACGCCGCTGCGGGCGTGGTTGGTGGCGCGTCCCCACGTGCCGGTCAGATTCCACGATTGCAACGAGTCTTCGAAGCCGTCGCCAAACGGCAGCGGGTTATTGAGCGTGCGCGTGCTGCTCTCGGTGGGGCTGTCCGGGGAGAATGTGCCCCACGGGTTCACCGCATAAACGCGGTAGTAATAGACCGTGTCGAGCGCGAGGTTGGTGTCCACGAGGCTGGTCGTGGCGCGGTTGCTGATGGTGGCGACAAGCGCCGAGTTGATGCCGACGCCCGGCGCGGTGGACCGGAAGATGGCGTAATGGGAAAAGAACTGGTTGGTGTTGGCCGGCCAACTGACGCGGGTCGAGTGCGAGGTGACCTGATCGAGCACGGGCGCGTTGACAACCGTGGGCGCCTCAGCCACTGAAATGTCGTCCAGATACCAGCCATCTGCGTTGGCCGAGGGATCGGTGGTGATGCGGAAACGGATGAGCACCGTGGCGTTGGTGTAAGCGGCCAGACTGATGCGCCCGCGCTGCCATGTGTTGGTGGCCGTGCCAGTGAAGCTGGCGAGAGTGACCCAGCTTGCGCCGGTGTTGGTCGAGATTTCCACGTTGGCCGAATCGCCGGAGGCAAAGTCGTATTTATGGTTGAACGAGAGCACCGGCGACACAGCGTTGCCGGCAAGAAACAACGGCGCGGCCAGCGTCAGTGATTGCGACGGAATGCCGTTGGCGTAGTTCGTGCCCGGTGAATCGCTCCAGGCGCGCGTGGGCGAGGCAGACTGCTCGGTGGTCAACGCCCAGGGCGCGTCGGCGATCCATGTGTTCGGCCCGCCCTCACCGTTGTCCACAAACGGATAGTCCATACCCGGATGCGTCGTGACGGCGATTTCGTTGCCGAGTGTGAGCAGGCCATTGGTGCTGACCACGGCCAAGCGATAGTAGTAGGTCGTTTTCGGGCTGAGTGTGATGTCAGTCAGGTTGGTCGTGCTTGCGAGCGAAACCTCGGCCACAACCCCGGCGGTGCGCCAGTCCACGCCGGGTGACATCGCACGGTAAAGTCGGTAGGCGGCGAAATCCGGTGCAGCAGAGGCGGTCCAGGCGAGGGCCGCTGAATTGCGGTTGGTCATCGTGGCGCTGAGCGTGACCGGCGGGGGCGCTTGGGCAATAAGCACGTCGTCCACATACCAGCCGTCCATGACCACCGAGCTGTCAGTAACGAGCCGGAAGCGGATGCGGACGTTCGCCTGCCCGGTGTAGGCCGAGAGGTCCAGTTGCTCGCGGCTCATCGTGCCGAGGTTGCCGGTGTAAGCAGCCAGCGGCGTGGGCAGCCAGGTTGCGCCGCCGTTGGTGGAGACTTCAACGCGCCCGAAATCGTAGCCGGTTTCCAACGCGTATTGGTGGAAGAAACTCAACGCAGGCCGCGTTGCGCCCACCAAGCCGATCGAACCAGCCAAGGTCAACGCCGCGTCAGTGTTATTTGTGTAGAAGGCGCCCGGACTATCCGTAACCGAGCGCGTAGCCGATGCATAGCGCACGGTTGTCAAGCCCCATGTGCCACCTGCGCTCCAGTTGCCCAGACCAGACTCAAAGTTGTCAAAAAACGGATAGGAACCGTTGAGTGAGCCAGCACCGAGAATCAACCCTGCGAGCACCAAATTCCCTACCCCCAATCGCGCAGTTGCGCGGCCAACTAAATGAAATCTCATTATTTTGTAACTTTTATGTCAAAGCTAGAACTGAAATCGCGTCTTGTCAAATGACACACAAATTTTGTGCGCGCAGGCAACCGGGCCCAAGGCGTCTGAATCGTTAACGAATTAGAGTGCCACGCTGTGTCACAGCCACAAATTCACTGCGTTTGCCATGCAGCACCCACAGCTCGGCTCAGTGTATGTAGTGCAATCCGGTCACATGCAGGACTGAAAAAGTCGCTCACTAAAGTCCGCGTCGGCGTCGAACAAACTAAAGATCCCACTGCAAACCGGCTCGGCCGGAGCCCAAATTCCATTTCACCTCGCATACGCGCGACGCGTTGTTGTCGCAACGGAACAAAGCAAACCACGCCAAACCGAACTTTGCATTTCCAGAGTCTCAAAGAGCTAACCAGCCCGATTTTTAGGCGCGCTGGACAGGCCTGACAAAAGCTTCCGGCTCCAACTTATTGTTCGTTTTGTTTGTGCGCACGTGGAATTTGACGGCTCAGGAATAAATAAACGTTTATAGGGGGCAGCATAGCCGATATGATGCTTTTGAAACGACATGAGAATAGACCGATAATATGGCACTGGCGGCTTCCAAAAATCTTTTCAGTCAAGATGACCCACAAAGCGAAACCTGACATCAAGTCGTTCACGCGCGATGAGCTGCTTGAGCTGTTCAAGGCGCTGGGCCAGCCGCAGTACCGTGTGACACAACTGCTACAGTGGCTGTATCAAAAGCGCGTTACTGACTGGGACGCAATGAGCAATCTGCCAGCCGCGCTACGTGAAGCGCTCCGCCAAAGGCTCAGTTTAGTGGTGCTCAATTTGCGCCGCACGCAGATTGCGCGTGACGGCACGGTGAAGCTGCTTTGGGAACTGCCGGACGGCGCATTTATCGAAAGTGTATTGATCCCAGCCAGCCCGGCACTGTACGGCCAGCCGAGCGACAGACGCACATTATGCATTTCGACGCAAGTCGGATGCGCCTTCAGGTGCAGATTTTGCGCAAGTGGCATGCGCGGACTACACCGGAACCTCGCTGTCGAGGAGATTGTCGAGCAGGTCATTGCGACCGAGCGCGTATTTGCAACGCAACCAGCAGTTTTTGGAATCGCGCAACCCGACCACAGTGCCGCGCCGCAGTGCAAGGCCGTTCCAGGCTCGGGCCGCGTTGTTGACAACGTTGTGCTGATGGGCATGGGCGAACCGCTGGCGAATTATGATAATGTGCTTAAAGCTGTGCGTATTCTCAACGCACCTTGGGGTGGTGGCATCGGCGCGCGCAAAATAACCATCTCGACCTGTGGTCTTGCACCACAAATCCGACGTCTTGCGGATGAACCCTACCAGTTCAAGCTCGCGATCTCGTTACACGGTGCAACAGACGCGGTCCGTAACCGAATTATGCCGGTCAACCGCAGATACCCACTGCAAGACCTCATCGCAGCATGCGAGTATTACCAGCTCAAGAAAGGCAAGATGATCACTTTCGAGTATGTGATGATTAACGGATTGAATGACGGGCTTGAGCAGGCTGAGCGTCTGGCCAGCCTCGCCCGAAAGCTCAATGCCAAGATTAATCTTATCCCGTTCAACAGGGTTGAAGGGTTGCCGTGGGAACCGCCAAGTCGGTTTGCGCAGGTCGCATTTTACATGGCATTGAAACGACTGTACCCACACGTGACACTCAGACGCGAAAAAGGTGCTGAAATTGACGCTGCGTGCGGTCAGTTGCGGCTCAAAACCGAACGCGAGCTTGCGTAGTCCAAAACCGCATGCTGAATTTTCTGGGGCGAACTTTTCGGGCTTTCGCAACAACGGCTGGTAGCAACAAAAACCCGCTAACCGGTATTGCAGGCTATTGTTTGGTCGTCGGTTGATGAACCGCAGGCACCAAACTTAACTGGCGGAGAGAGGGAGATTCGAACTCCCGGTGGGTTTTAGCCCACTCACGCTCTCCAGGCGTGCGCATTAGACCACTCTGCCATCTCTCCGCTGTTTTTCGGTCGGGTCATGCCCGACTGGTTCGGAAATAATTTTGGTCAATCTTGGGCTCGCCGCAACTGTTTTTCCGACACATCTAACGCACAATTGCAAATGATTTCTGCCGAGCACAGATTCCCAGCTCGCGCCTGGCGGTCGGCCTCGGTATCATGCAGCCAAACGATGGAAACGGGTACAGTCAAAGACAGGATTCAAGTTGTCGAAGGCGACATTACCAAGCTCGCCGTTGACGCCATAGTGAACGCGGCGAACCCGACGCTTCTGGGTGGCGGCGGCGTTGACGGCGCGATCCATCGCGCTGCTGGACCAGAGTTACTCGATGAATGTCGTAAACTAGGCGGATGCAAAACTGGCGAGGCGAAAATCACCAAGGGATACCGGTTGCCCGCCAAATGGGTCATTCACACGGTTGGCCCGGTCTGGCACGGTGGGACAAAAGGCGAAGACGCGTTGCTGGCCAGTTGTTACAAGAGCTGCTTTGCCCTGGCCGAACAACACAGAATAAAGACGATCGCGTTCCCGGCAATAAGCACCGGCGCATACGGATTCCCAATTGACCGCGCAGCGCGCATTGCCGTGCGCGAGACAATCCAGTTCCTCAAAACAAATCGAACGATCGAAAAGGTCTATCTTGTGTGTTTCGGTAAGGCGGCGCTTGAGGCTTACCAAGCCGCATTACGCGAAATCTTTGAGACAAAAAGTTAAACCACTAACTGACCGTGCGCGCTGTTATCCAAAGGGTTTCGTCTGCGTCGGTCGCGATTGCCGGCCAAACACACGCTGCGATCGGGCGCGGGTTGGTTGTGTTGGTGGGCATCGAAGACGCAGACAGCCCCGAGGACATTGAATGGCTCAGCGGCAAGATTGTAAGACTCCGCGTTTTCCCGGACGAAACCGGCGTGATGAACCTTTCGGTGCAGGACATCGGGGGTGACATACTTGTTGTGAGCCAGTTCACGCTGTTCGCGAGCACAAAGAAAGGCAACCGGCCGTCGTACAGTTCCGCCGCTAAACCCGAGAAAGCGATTCCTGTTTATGACGCGTTCGTGTCGCGCCTGGCGCAAGACCTCGGCAGGCCAGTGCAATCGGGCGTGTTTGGCGCGGACATGAAGGTCACCCTCACCAACGACGGCCCAGTCACAATCATCATTGACACAAAGCGCCGTGAATAGCCAAACGCACTTACACCTGTGCCGGTATGCTAGCAAGCTTTGACAACTAGGCCCCAAAGACATCAAACGGGCCAATCACAGCTTCACCGCACTGCATGTTGCCAAGATTAGAGTTCAGGCGCTCGGGACTGCTTACAAACATCAGAAGCATCGGCTTTGCCAGCGTGTAAGCGCCTTCTATTCGTTAGGGGTGGCAAACGCAGGCAAACTTTTACCTCAGCTTCAAAAAGTTTTCCACGATGCGCCGGCCGTTCTCAGTGAGGATACTCTCAGGATGGAACTGCACGCCCCAGATTGGGTATTGCTTGTGACGCACACCCATGATCTCGCCCTCATCAGACTCGGCTGTAATTTCGAGACACTCAGGCAGTGTGTCGCGCTTGATGACCAGTGAGTGATACCGCGTGGCAAGGAACGGGTTCGGCATACCTTCGAACAGTTCTTTTCCGTTGTGCTTGATTGGCGAAACCTTGCCGTGCATCAGCCGGTAGTTCACCACAACTTCACCACCAAACACATGGCCGATACACTGATGGCCCAAGCATACACCAAACACCGGTATGCTCGGGCCAAAAGTGCGGATGATGTCGTTCGAGATGCCAGCTTCGCGCGGAGTGCATGGCCCGGGCGAGATCAGTATGCGCTCAGGTTTAAGCTGCCAGATTTGCTCGAGTGTGATCTGGTCGTTTCTGAACACCTGCAGTTCAACCTGCAGCTCGCCTAGGTACTGCACCAGGTTGTACGTGAACGAATCGTAATTATCTATCACCAGCACCATGATCATTACGAAACTAGCACAATACGATGCTTTGGCGAGACCGAAAACCCTCAGCCGAAGCCGCAGAGCCGCTCAGGTGAGTCGGAGTTTACCGCGGACGGACCATACGCGTCCTTGGGCTAGCCATCTTGACCCAAAAGCATTTGTCGCTGTTTGCCAGTCTGCCCGTCCGATGGCTTCACTACTCGGCCCTTTACTCTCACGCTTAGCGCACGCGGCGGCGGCGTGGCTTGAACAGATCAAGCTGTGGACCTTTGACAAAATCGTAATTCTTCAAAATCCGGATGATCTGCAACAGGTCGGACTTTTGGTAATTGCGGTTTACCTCGACCCGGTCAATCAACGCAGCCAACATCGTCCGAAATGGAATCACAGCGTCAATGCCCTTGGACCGTAGCAGTTCAATACTTTTCTGACGCGGCTCAGCGCTTTGGGGTAGCCCAGGTACAACCAGGATCCTTGCCAGCGCGCCTTCAGCGCCGAGCGCGCGTGCGGCCTCCTTGAAAACCGCAGCATGCACGAACCGAAAAATCTCGGGTGAACTAGCCAAGACCCCTGGACCAAATGTTTCAGTATGCCAACCTTTGACAACCACAACCGCCCGGCTAAGCCGTTCGACGTCTTCGGACCCGAGCACGAAAGGTAATTGTTCATCCGGTTTCAACTGGCGCGGGTGCGGATTGTATACGAGGAAATCAACGTCTTCCTCAACACCGCGTCTGGTGGGTGTGATGTATTTGCGCCGTTGCTGCACCAGAAACCCGTGCAGCTCGAAAAATTCGCGAACTATCGTTTCACTTACAGCAGCCATCACTATTCACCAAACTACGATTTGTGATTTGGGATTTTCGACTTTGTATCGGCAATTTTAGTGAGTACTTGACGCACAAGCTCATCGCTAACGTGCCGGCCCCAAACAACCTCGCCGATCCGACGCGCCAGCACAAACCTGATCTGGCCGGCCCTGACCTTTTTGTCCAGCCGCATTGCCTCAAACAGTCGTTGCGTCTGCGCAGGGGTCAAACGCACACTGACAGGTAACCCGGCGTGCTGGAGCAACTGCGTAATCCTCTCGACATCTCCATCGGACAGACCAATAGCCCTAGCCGAGATATGCGCGGCAGCAACCATACCAACCGCGACCGCCTCGCCATGCAAGTACTTGCCGTAACGCGATATTGCTTCGAGTGCGTGCCCGATTGTGTGACCAAAGTTGAGTATCTGCCGCAGCCCGCCCTCGGTTTCGTCCTTGGCGACAACCTCGGCCTTGATCTGACAACACCGCGCTATGACAGCGGCGAGTGCACCTGGCTCACGCGCAAGCAGTTTGGGCATGTCGCGCTCGAGTCGTCTGAACAGCATCGCGTCGTTAATCACACCGTACTTGATTACTTCAGCAAGCCCGGCGCGATACTCGCGCATATCAAGCGTGTCCATCGTGGCGAGGTCGCACAGCACAAGCCGCGGCTGGTAAAACGCGCCTACGAGGTTCTTACCTGCATCGAGGTTCACGCCGACCTTGCCGCCAACTGAGCTGTCAACTGCGGCAAGCAACGTGGTTGGCACTTGTACAAACGCAATTCCGCGCAGATACGTTGCTGCGACAAACCCGGCAAGGTCACCTACCACACCCCCACCAAGGGCGACTATGAACGATGTGCGTTCGAGTCTGTTTGCAGCAAGTTGGTTGTAACATGACTCGACGGTGCGGAGGTTCTTCGCCGTTTCGCCTGCAGGCACGACGATCAACACAGGCTCGAACTCGGCTGCACGAAGACTACGTTGCGCGGCATCGGCGTACAAAGGCGCGACGTTCCGGTCGGAAATAACCGCGCAGCGTTTGCCCAACCCAAGCCGGGCGCACTCGAGCCCGAGCCGGTCCAGCAGCCCGCACCCGATCAGGATTCGATAACTCCGCTTGCCCAAGGGCACCTTAACAACGCGCATGTGCTGAGGATAAACTGCCGGTGCTCGTGCGCAAGCAGACTCATGCATCATCTGGAAAGAATGCGCGAGGCTCCGAACTGTTTTCAGCAAACTAAATCACGTTGCCCGGGTTTTTTGAAGCGACTTTGGGGCCCAAACTCGAGACATAATACGACCCGATGCTTTATTGGTTCGGCGTGGTTGAGGTGCGCGTTGCAGGTTCTAATGAAAAGCGCCCGACGGGCATCGCCGATGCAAAAGGCAAATTTCGGCCGCAATTTGCAGCAGAATAGACAAGCTAATTCTCGATCATTTTGGAAATTTTGGTGCGCAGAAACGGTTCCAGTGGTGTGGTGGCTGCAATGTCATTTCTGCAAAATGTTCTTAAAGAGCCGCCGCGCGTACAAAATCAAGTTTAATCCCGTGGACAGAAAGTTCCAACTTACGCACCTGCCTGTCGTGCCCACGAACAATAGGTCTAACCGCAGACTGGGCTGCCAGCAGATCCAGCAGCGCGAACAGCGTGGTCGGACCACGAACTTGGTTGGGCTGTTCTCTCAAAGCCGACCATGGGTTAGCGATTTGTTTTAATTACCAGTTCTTGGTGTATTCGTGCCGAGAAGCTTCCATCAGCAGCGCCGGATTCGGCAAAGATGCTTGCGCAGGCTGGATAGTTAGATAGCGTGACTGAAGCATGAATCGTCTGAGAACTCCAATCAGCGAACATGAGATTCGCGCTCTGAAGGTTGGCGACGAGGTGTGGATTTCGGGAGTCGTGTTCACCGGGCGCGACGCGGTGCACAAGTACTTGTACGAAGGCGGGCCGTTGCCAGCCGGCATTAACCTCCGCGACGGTGTCATATACCATTGCGGACCTGTGGTGCTCAAAGACCAAAAAGGTAACTGGAGAGTCGTTGCAGCAGGACCGACCACCTCCACGCGTCACGAACCGTACCAGGCGAAGATAATTCGTGAACACGGCCTGCGCGCTGTCATCGGCAAAGGCGGCATGGGCAATGCAACCTTAGCAGCGTGCAAAGAACACGGCTGCGTGTACCTGCACGCAGTTGGCGGCGCGGCCCAGGTGCTGGCCGAGTGCGTCAAGCGGGTGCGCAACGTGTTTTTTCTCGACCGGTTCGGCTCGCCGGAAGCAATGTGGGAACTTGAGGTTGAAGATTTTCCGGCTGTGGTCACAATTGACGCACATGGCCGCTCGTTGCACGACGAGATACTGGCAAAGAGTAAGGCCGCATTAGCTGAAAAAAACCAAAACTTGTAACAACGTGGGCACAAATGGGTCGGTGCTATATTAGAGCCGATTGCCTGACGTACGCGTTGCAAGGCCGTGAACGCATAGTTCGGCAATGCCGGACTTGCACCGTCAGGCAGGGCAACACAGTTGGATGAACCGTGAAAGCTAACGGAAAACCAAATCAAATGTCATCAAACGGTCTACAAGTAACAGATTCTCAGGACACCGCGTGGCGCCAATTTGTTGATTCGCTCGCACATCTGCTTGTGCAGGGAACAAATCGCCGCGTGAGCACAAGGCTGGCGTCGCATGTAGCTAGAAAGCTTTACGAGGGCGGTCTGTCGATCGAGTGGCCGCTTAACACACCTTATGTCAACACCATACCGCCGGAAGACGAACCGCCGTACCCTGGCGACCGCGAGCTTGAACGCCGCATCAAAAGCTATGTGCGGTGGAATGCAATGGCAATGGTCGTGCGCGCAAACTCGCGCACAAACGTGGGCGGGCATATTTCGACTTTCGCGTCATGCGCTACACTGTACGAGGTTGGGTTTAATCATTTCTTCCGGGCGCCGACAAAAGATTTTCCGGGCGACCTGGTTTACTTCCAAGGTCATGCAGCGCCGGGGGTGTATGCACGTGCGTTTTTGGAAGGTCGGCTCGACGAGAAACACTTAGAAAATTTTCGACAAGAACTTGCCGAAAGCGGTGGGTTATCCTCTTACCCGCATCCGTATCTGATGCCGGATTTTTGGCAGTTCCCAACCGTTTCGATGGGGCTCGGCCCGCTCTTGTCAATCTACCAAGCGCGGTTTATCCGATACATGCAGGCACGCGGACTTCTTGCGGGTGAAGAACCCAAGGTTTGGTGCTTTGTTGGCGACGGCGAATGCGATGAGCCTGAAACACTAGGCTCAATCACACTGGCCTCGCGCGAGAATCTCGACAACCTGATCTGGGTTGTGAACTGTAACCTGCAGCGGTTGGACGGCCCGGTGCGCGGCAACGGCAAGATTATCCAAGAGCTAGAGGCTATCTTCCACGGGGCAGGCTGGAACGTGATTAAGGTCATTTGGGGTTCGGACTGGGACCCGCTGCTTGCAGCAGATAAAAACGGCCTGCTCAGAAAACGAATGGAAGAAGCACTCGACGGCGATTACCAGAAATACTCGGTCGAACCTGGCAGTTACACACGCAAACATTTCTTCGGTAAGTACCCGGAGTTGCTCGAGTTGGTGAATCATCTCACAGATGCGCAGATTCGAAAATTGCTTCGAGGTGGGCACGACCCCAAGAAAGTATATGCCGCTTACAAGGCTGCAGTTGAATGCAAGGGGAAACCAACCGTGATCCTCGCCAAGACAATCAAGGGCTATGGCTTGGGCGAGGCCGGCGAGGGCCGCAACGTCACGCATCAACAAAAGAAACTCAACGAAAAAGAACTGCGCGAGTTTCGCACACGGTTCGGCATACCGATCAGCGACGAGGAAATTGCCGAAACACCGTTTTACCGGCCTGCACCTGACAGTCCAGAAATGCAGTACCTGCTAAAACGGCGCGAAGCACTCGGCGGGTCTGTACCAACGCGCACTGTGGTTGCCAAACCGCTGGCAACGCCCGGCTTAGACTACTTTGCAGAGTTCATAAACGGCTCGGGCAACATGGCTGTGTCAACCACAATGGCGTTTGTGCGGCTGTTGAGTTTGCTCCTGCGCCACGGCGAGATCGGCCGACGCATTGTGCCGATTATCCCAGATGAAGCACGCACGTTCGGCCTGGACGCGCTGTTCCGCGAGGTCGGCATTTACAGCTCTAAAGGCCAGCTTTACGAGCCGGTGGACAAAAAATCGCTTCTTTACTATCACGAGGCAAATAACGGCCAAATACTCGAGGAAGGCATAACCGAGGCAGGCGCGATGTCATCGTTTATTGCTGCTGCAACTGCATACGCCACGCTCGGGCAACCCATGATACCGTTCTACATCTATTACTCGATGTTCGGTTACCAACGCGTGGGTGACCTGTTCTGGCTTGCCGGCGACATGCGTGCACGTGGGTTTGTACTGGGCGCAACAGCCGGACGCACAACGTTGAACGGCGAAGGGCTGCAGCATCAGGACGGGCACAGTATGCTGCTGACAAGTGTGTTGCCGACCGTGCTGAACTACGACCCGGCGTTTGCTTATGAACTGGCTGTGATAATAGCCGATGGTCTGCGCCGAATGTACGTTGAGGGTGAGGACATTTTTTATTACTTAGCGCTGTACAACGAGAACTATCCAATGCCACCCATGCCACGCGGTGTGGAAGACGGCATTCTGAAAGGCCTGTACAAGTTCAAGCCTGGGCCAGACGGCAAAAAGTTCAAGGTACACATCTTTGGCAGTGGGCCACTAGTAAACGAGGCATTGCGTGCACAGGAGCTTCTAGCCAAAGCTTATGATGTGTCCGCCGATGTCTGGAGTGCAACAAGCTACAGGTTGCTTCGCACAGACGCATTGCGGTGCCGGCGGTGGAATATGCTCCATCCCGAAGCTGAGCCGCGTAAGTCGTATTTGGAAACCGTGCTGGCCGGTGAAAATGGTGTGTTTGTGGCTGTCTCAGACTACGTTAAAGCTGTGCCAGACCAAATCGCGCCGTGGGTGCCAGGCGGGTTGGTCTCGCTTGGAACAGATGGCTTTGGTCGAAGTGACATCAGGCCGCGCCTGCGCAGGTTTTTCGAAGTGGACGCAGAGTTTATTGTTATCGCGAGCCTTTTTGCGCTGGCCGAAAAAGGGCTTGTGCCACGCAAGCTTGTCATGAGTGCGATAAAAGACTTAGGCGTAAACCCAGAGAAAGCGTATCCTGAGGTGGTGTGACCACAACCCAACATGGATTTGGCTCTGACCGAAATGTGATGCAAGCAAAACGCGAAAACTCAACAGCTCATGGAAGTTAGACTCCCAAAACTCGGCGAGGGTACTGAGGCAGCAGTGGTTGTGAATGTGCTTGTCAAAGAGGGCGACACGATTGCCAAAGATCAACCATTGCTCGAGCTTGAAAGCGACAAGGCAATTGCAACGTTGCCGGCGCCGGCTGCGGGTGTAGTCGCAAAGCTGCACGTCAAGCAAGGCGACAAGGTCAGTGTGGGCCAACTACTGCTGACGTTTGCCGGGGCCGCAGCGCCGCGTTCGGCCCATGAATCTGCAGGGGTCGAACCCGTGTCCGCACAGCCTGAGCCGGCGCCAGAGCCCCAGGCCGAGCCAGAGCAACTCGGCGCAGCCGTTGAAGCAGTCGAAGAACCCGTGTCGGCGCGTGTTGCAGCGCCGGTTGCACCCCCTTCAATCCGCAAGCTTGCGCGCGAGCTTGGGATCGACCTTGCCAAAGTACACGGCAGCGGCCCCGGCGGCCGAATCGGGCTGGCTGACATCCGGGCTTACATCCTGCGCCTTCAGAAAGCGGCTGAAAAGCCAAAGCCTGCCCCTGCAAAACCTGCGCCACCGAGTGTCGAGCAGATTGACTTTGCCAAGTGGGGACCGATCAAACGCGAATCGCTTACGCCACTGCGCCAGGTCATAGCGCGCCGGATGCTCGAGAACTGGACCACCATCCCACACGTCACCCAATTCGATGAAGCAGACTTGACCGTGGTCAACCAGTTACGCACCAAATTTGACCCCGTTTATAAGCAGCGCGGTACGCGCCTGACGCCGACAGTGTTCTTGATCAAAGCTGTAACTGCACTGCTGAAGAAGTATCCCGCATTTAATTCGAGTTTGGATGAACTGCGGCAGGAGTTGGTGCTGAAACAATACATTCACATCGGCATCGCAGTTGATACTGAACACGGCCTGATTGTGCCGGTATTGCGCGACACCGACAGAAAAACCATGCTCGAGCTTGCGTTGGAGCTTGAACAGTTGGTCCAGAAAACACGCGAACGCAAGGTGAGCAGCGACGAGTTAAAGGGCGGCACATTCACAATCTCAAATCAGGGTGCGATCGGCAGCGCACATTTTACACCCATAATCAACAAACCAGAGGTGGCAATTCTTGGCGTGGGTCGCGCAGTGCTAAAGCCGGTTGTGCGCGACGGCAAAATCGAGCCGCGGCAAATGTTGCCACTGGCGCTGTCCTACGACCACCGCGTGATTGACGGCGCAATGGCAGCACGGTTTATGGTTGATCTTGTGAAGGCGCTCGAACAGTTCGACGAACAAAACCTTGTTGCCTAAAACACTATGGAACCGATCAAGAGCAAACTTGTCGTGGTGGGGGCCGGACCGGGTGGTTATGCGGCTGCATTTTATGCGGCTGATCTCGGGATGGAAGCCATTCTGGTCGAACGCGACAACAAATTGGGCGGTGTATGCTTACACCGCGGCTGCATTCCGTCAAAGGCACTGCTGCATGCCACACACCAGATTGTGGCTGCGGCTGAGTCTGCGCATCGCGGCATCAGATTTGAGCAACCGACGGTTGATCTGTCGGCGTTGCGCTCGTGGAAAGATTCGGTCTTGGAAAAGCTGGCAGGTGGTGTCATGTGGCTGGCAAACAAGCGCGGCGTGCAAGTGATTCATGGACGTGCGTATTTCGAAGATTCGCACACATTGCGTGTGGAGACCGAGCTAGGCCAGCGTTTTATCCAGTTCGAGCATGCAATTATTGCCGTTGGCTCAGTGCCGGCCATGCCGAAGTTGTTCGATCTTGGCAATCCACGCGTGATGACCTCTGACGAGGCACTTGCTGTTGAGGAAGTGCCAGAAACACTGCTTGTTGTGGGTGGAGGCTATATTGGAATGGAGCTGGGCACGGTCTATGCCAGGCTCGGCAGCAAGGTTGTGCTAGTTGAGATGCTCGACCGGTTGCTGGCTGGGGCAGATCCGGACCTCGCGACATTCGTGGTTGCAAAAGCAAAAGAAGCTTTCAAAGAGATCCGACTGAGCACAAAAGTCACGCACGTGGCAACAGCCGGCAAACATATCAAGGTCAAAATGCTCTACCAAGATCGCGAGGTAGAAGAGTTATACGACAAGGTGTTGGTGGCTGTTGGGCGTGTGCCAAATACAAACGACCTCGGCCTCGAAAACACCAAGGTCAACCTGGATGACAAGGGATTCATCAAAGTAAACGCACACCAGCAGACGGATGACCCAGCAATATTTGCCATCGGAGACGTTGTAGGGGGTATGATGCTTGCCCATAAAGCGCACAGAGAAGCACGGGTTGCGGTTGAGGTTATCCACGGTACACCGAGCGCATTTGAAAATGTTGTCATCCCAGCAGTGGTTTACACAGATCCAGAACTTGCGTGGTGCGGCCTGACCGAAGCCGAAGCACGCGTGCGCGGCATAAAGTGCGAAGTAACAAAGTTCCCGTGGTCAGCGTCGGGTAGAGCGGTGTCTTTTGATCGCACCGACGGCATGACAAAAATGCTTGTTGATCCAGAAACTGAGCGTGTGCTCGGCGTAGGCATAGTGGGCGCAGGCGCAGGCGAGCTGATATCAGAGGCGGTGCTTGCGCTCGAGATGGGCGCAACCGCGGCTGACATTGCACTGACGGTGCATCCGCATCCGACACTTTCAGAGACGCTGATGGAATGCGCCGAAGCCTTTTACGGTTATGCCACCCATACGTTGGGAAGAAAGCGCTCTTGATGCGGGTCTTTCCGGACAACCCAGCCCTACTAATACGCTGCAGCCAGCCTGCGACACGCCGCATGTCGCAGACTAAAAAATTTGAACCGACAGCCTGATCAACTGCACGCGAATCAACAGTTGGGGATACCATCTACTGAGAAACACCAATGACTCTGCGTCCGATTGTGGTGATGGTGAAGGTTCCATTTTGCAAGCGCAGATGTAATGATGTGCACAGTGTTCTTTTCCAAGACATACCCGACCCAGATTTGAACATCGAGCCGTTCTGCGGTGCAATCACATGCACAACACAATCGTCTCCCTCACATTCTGCTCAACGCGCACTGAAAGCTCCGCGTTAGAAGCCTTCCTAATCCAGAGCACAGCCAAGATTTGTATCTCCAGACGTTAAACTGTTTTTTGCCTTTTTAAGAGCCAAACTTGTCCAAGTAAAAGACATGTTTTGAGGCTATTGCCGTTTAATTGATGTTCCCCGGGGCGCCCGAGACGAACTTCGGCTGGGTCAGGCACGTGGTTGCCACGCAAAAAGCGCGGAATTGATTTCGGTTTGAACCAATTTGGGTCGGGTTGGAACGGAACTGGCTTTTCTTGGCACAGAAACTTTTTGGTGCGCAATTTTGGTCGGTTGCACTGAAGCACGGCTCGGGAGTTTGCGAGCAGGTGCGACAGCAAAAAACTAAGGCCAGGGCACCGGCTGAGGTCGCAACGAGCCGGAAATGCAACCGAGCGCACCAGGAGAACAAAAGTAATGAACACTCAAGCCCACAAGTGCGTGGCCAGTGTTAGCCCTGCCAAAGCGGTAAAACCACCATTCAGCTTGGCTGCTTTTACACACTGTCTGGTGGTTGCATCGGCCTTTGTTGCGCAGGTTACACTGGCATTGGACCCGACAAAAAGCGTGTTCCAGTTCAACTGCCGGTCGTGGGGCCGCCAGAATGGCCTCCCGGCCAGTGTGATCAATGCAATTAAACAAACACCAGACGGTTACATTTGGCTCGGCACAGCGCGCGGCCTTGTCCGGTTTGACGGTGTTGAGTTCAAACTGTACGAACTTGGGCACACAGGATCGCTGCATGGCGTCAGCATATCGTGCCTCGCCGAAACACGCGCGCACAGGGGTGGACTATGGTTCGGGCTAGAATACAGCGCATTCGGATACTTTGAAGGCAACGAAGTCAAATACTTGCCGGGGGGTGACTGGGTTAAGGAAGTGCATCGTGTTCGTGCGATGGTGGAGACACGAACAGGCGACCTATGGATCGGCGCGGAAACCATGGCTGCGCGGATAACTCGAAGCAATGTTTTCGAGCGCGTGCTTGTCAGCCAGTCAGAAACCGGCCGGTACGATTTGACTGCGGTTTACGAAGACTCCGTTGGCCGTATTTGGCTAGGAACAGCAAAGCGCGGCCTGTATTTTTGGACGAACGGAATAGTCAGAAAACTTGAACACCGCGCACTTGAAGACGTTATCGTGCGCGCAATTGTCGAGGACGACGACGGTAAACTGTGGGTGGGCACAGACTGGGGGTTGTTGTGTTTTGACAAAGGGCTTAACCAGGTTGAATTTCCGTTTCCGTGGCATCCGGTGCGCGCACTGTTGGTTGACCGACACGGTACACTTTGGATCGGCACCAGCGGCGCCGGCCTCATTAAACATCGTGACGGCAAATTAGCATCGCTACGCCAAGCAAACGGTCTGGCAGACGATTTTGTAACTGCCCTTGCCCAAGATGCTGAAGGGAGCCTCTGGGTCGGCACGCGCAACGGGCTCAGCCAGGTCACAGATGTCAAAATACCAATCTTCGGCCAGGCTGAGGGTGTCCCAGCAAGTATCGTCGTCTCAGTCAACACAACCCGTCGGGGCGGGTTGATGCTCGCTGGCAATACGGGTCTAACGTACGTGAACGATCTCGACTCGCTTTTTGAATCTGTGCGGCATTACTCGACAGATGCCGGCCTGATAAACACTTACATCACGTTGGCCTATGAAGCAAAAGACGGCGACATATACATGATTGACGGTTCGATGAACGTTTTGGTCATGGCAGATGGTAAGGTGGTCGCGCGGCATCCGAACAAGACGTGGCCGGTTGCCTTTGCCGAGGACAGCAAGAGCGTGCTTGTAGCCGTTGGGGGCGATCTGTACCGAGTCGGTCGCACATACTTTGAACCATACACATTTCACAATGGTGAGCGGCCGCCTTTTGGCTGGGTATTCCACATGGCACACGGCAGCGACGGTAGCGTATGGATTGCGGGGGATATCGGGCTCTGTAAGTTGAAAGACGGTTCTTTCGAGCTTTGGACACAAACAAATGGCTTGCCGGCATCGAAAGCGAAATGGGTCATGGAAGATTCCGAGGGCACCGTGTGGGTCGGCTTTGAGACCGCCGGCATCGTCAGGCTCAAGAACGGCCAGCTCACCCACATAACAACCCAAAATGGTCTATTCGACGACATTATAATTGCGATGGTAGCTGATAACGACGGCCGGCTGTGGGTTGACTCAGGCCGCGGTATATTCAGTGTCAACTTCGCCGAGCTAAACCAATTCGCAGACGGCAAGGTCTCATCTGTCCAATGCACTGCCTATGACACATTGGATTCGATTAAAACAGCCGAGAAATTTGATCAGTGGGCTTCCGGCTGCAAAACGGCTGATGGTCGCGTCTGGTTCCCCACTGCGCAGGGAGTTGCAATGATTGACCCCGGCCGCCTTGTGCGAAACCCGGTCCCACCGCGTGTGCACATCCAGCGCGTGCGCGCAAATGGAAACGAATTTGAAAACATCGGCCAGGTAATGGTCCCGCCGGGCGACGGTGAGATAGAGGTACAATATGCCGCGCTGAGTTACATCGCACCACACCGCGTACAGTACCGGTACAAGCTCGACGGATTCGACAAGGATTGGGTCCAAGCCGGCCCACGCCGAACCGCCATGTACACAAACCTAAAGCCCGGTACATACAGGTTCTACGTCCAGGCCTGTAATGAAGACGGCGTTTGGACACCAAAAGGCGATGTTATTGAAATTTGGCTCAGACCGTGGTTTTATCAGACCGGCTGGTTTAAGGCTGCTGGTGTGGGGACGATTCTGCTGGGACTGCTGGGCATCTACAGGTGGCGGGAGTGGCGCGTCGCGGTGAAGCAAGGCAAACTGCAAGAAGCACATGATAAGCTCGAAGCCGAGGTGGAGCGACGCACACGCGAACTTGCTGAAACAAACGCAGCACTCAAGAGCGAAATCGAGGAACGCAAACGCGCCGAAGTACAGGTTGAGCGTATTTACATGCAACTGCTGCGCGCTTCACGGCTCGCCGGCCAAGCTGAGGTCGCATCAAGTGTGTTACACAATGTGGGTAACGTACTCAACAGTGTCAACGTCTCGACTTCGATTGTGGTTGACCGCATCAAGAGGTTCCCGGTCCAGAATCTTACGCGCGCACTGCAAATGCTCCAGGAAAACAGCTCGCGTCTGGCGGATTTCCTCACCAAAGATAACCGCGGGCGCATGCTGCCTGAGTATTTGGCTAGTCTGGCCGAACTCTTTACAAAAGAACAAGAAGCACTCCTAACCGAGCTGAAAGACCTGACCCAAAAAGTTGACCACATGAAAGAAACGATTTCTTTGCAGCAGAGCGCCGCCAAGCTCGCTGGTACGCGCGAGATCACAACGCTTTCCGAACTTGCCGAGCTCGCGCTCAAGCTGCATGCAAATGCCTATAGCAGGCATGGCATCCAGGTCGAACGCGATTTCCAAGATGTACCCAAGGTCGTCATTGACAGACACCGAGTACTGCAAATCCTGGTCAATCTGCTGCATAACGCTAAATACGCATGCGACGAAGGCGGCCGACCCGATAAAAAGGTCATCGTGCGGATTAAGCGTGGAAGCACCGGGTTTGTACGGATTGAGGTAGCCGACAATGGTATTGGTATTGCACCGGAAAACCTAACCCGGATATTCGAGCACGGCTTTACCACCCGCAAAGACGGTCACGGGTTCGGCCTGCACAGCTCTGCAATGGCCGCTCGTGACCTGGGCGGCACGTTGACAGTACACAGTGACGGGCTCGGCAAAGGTGCGACTTTCGTGTTGGAAGTACCAATCGAGCCGCCACCCGAAAACGGCAATGGTTCAACCGAGCCACCGGCTCAAGCCGTCAAACGATCAGACGCTGCAAATCAACCTGTCAACCAGCCAACGTAAAGCGCATTATTGGACTTAAAATCATCCTGCGGACCGCAACGCAAACCACGACATCCTTATTTGCTTAAGTCTAAGGCAGGACCTGAACCGTTACAGAAGTAGTCTTACACTAGATTCATGGCACCGGGTCGCTCTCGATGTCAACGTCGCTGAACAACCACGTGCTCAAATACCGCTCGCAGCAGGATGGCACAATCACAACAATCTGTTTGCCGGCATTCTCAGTGCGTTTAGCAACATGCAACCCAGCCCAGATAGCTGCACCACTGGAAATCCCAACCGGTATGCCATCGAGCTTATTGACTTCTTTAGCAGTTGCACCGGCGTTTTCTTCCGTCACCTGAATAACCTCGTCAATGATCTTTGTGTTTAGCACGGGTGGTACAAACCCAGCCCCAATCCCCTGGATCTTGTGTGGCCCGGGTTGACCGCCCGAAAGCACGGGCGACCGCGCAGGTTCAACTGCAACTGCCTTGAAACCGGGTTTGCGCAACTTGATCACCTCGGCAACACCGGTGAGTGTACCCCCAGTGCCCACCCCAGATACTAAAATGTCAACACGCCCGTCCGTGTCACGCCAGATTTCTTCGGCCGTGGTGCACCGGTGTATCTCCGGATTAGCCGGGTTTGCGAACTGTTGCAAAATCAAACTGTTCGGGATCTTTGCACGCAGTTCCTCGGCTTTCTCGACCGCACCGCGCATGCCCTTTGAACCCTCAGTAAGCACTAGCTTTGCACCCAGTACTTTCAGCAACTTGCGTCGTTCGATTGACATGGTGTCGGGCATGGTCAGGATCAACTTCAGGCCGCGCGCGGCGGCAACAAACGCAAGCGCTATACCGGTGTTGCCGCTGGTCGGCTCGATTAACACCGTGTCTGGTTTGATCAGCCCGGCGCGCATTGCCGCGTCAATCATCGCCACGCCGATCCGGTCTTTAACGCTCGAAAGCGGGTTGAAAAATTCGAGCTTCAACAATATCTCGGCCAGGACACCGTGCTTTTGCGCCGTTCGGTTCAGCCGTACAAGCGGCGTGTTGCCAACTGTCTCAGTTATGTCATTGAAAATCCGTCCCATACAAAATTTTCTTGCGCAAAACTAGCACAAAATGTTCCGTCCCACAACTTCTACCCAGGGCATGCAAATTGTACCACCCACACTACAACTCCCCCCAATCGAGTGTAACACTGCTATCAGCTGCGTTTGTAGAGCTGGTGCGAGCAGCTGGCGTCACTCTAACTCACTTCGATGTGCCGCCGTGCAAGTGTTTTATGAAAAAGTCGCGGACGAGGTCGTGATGCTCTTTTGCACCAAACCCGTGCCCGGCACCTTTTATCGCGTGGAATGTGACCTCGACACCCGCAGTCTTCAATGCTTCGGCCAGCAGCTCGCTCTGGTTCAGCGGCACCAGCCTGTCTTTGTCACCGTGCATGATCAGGAAAGGCGGGTCGTCTTTGCTCACATACGTGATCGGGTTCGCGCGTTGCGCCTTGTCCTTGTTCTCGTGAACCGGGCCACCGAGCAGACGCGACTCAGGCGACTCGGGCGCGTCGTGGTCCATATCACTGGGGGACTTGCTCATTTGCGTAAGATCAGTCGGGCCGAACCAATCGCAAACGGCTTGCACACGACTCGACACGTCCGCGTTATCGCCCTTGTCGAACTCGGCCACGTCGCCCGAAGTACCGAGCAGCGCGGCCAGATGCCCACCAGCAGACGCGCCCCATACACCGATCCGGTCCGGGTCAATCCCATACTTGTGCGCATGTGCACGGAGCCAGCGTATCGCAGCTTTGCAATCCTCAATTTGCGCAGGAAAAATCGCGTGTTGACTCAACCGATAGTTGATGCTGGCAACTGCAAACCCGTCTTTCAACAGGAACAAAGCCGGGCACGGTTGCTTGCTACCGCCGAGCCACGCGCCGCCGTGAATCCACACCACAAGCGGCAAATTTGTGCCGGACGCTGGCAGGTATAAATCGAGTTTGTGGCGTGGGTGCCCGTTAGTGACGTACTGCATGTCACGGAACACTCGCGCGTCGGGTGGTAACAAACTCGGGTTAAACCTTGTCTGCGCCGGTTGTGCAGGCTCGACCTGAATGTTTGTATTTTGCAAATTGTTGGTGGCTTGTGCATGGTCAGTCCACAACAAAACACACACCGCCAACACAGTTAACGCTGGCCTACTCATTTTCGCTCGCGATTTAAATTGTTTTTGTCCCTGCTATAGCAAAAAACCAAACACCTCAATGCCAGAATCGCAAGCCGTATTTAACTGTTCGATTCGCTATAGCCTCCGCTAAAGTTAAGAGTCAAAAGCCCGTATTAACAAACAACCGCAAATATTCACTCTGGAGTTGCTAAAGCCAGGGAGAACTTCTCGTTTACACCGCGCCTGGGCGAAGTTTTTCGACATGCCGTTACACCTGCTGAACCAAAAACCTGGTTCATTTGTTTTGAACCCGATGGCTAACCTTCCGCTGCAACTGGCAAGGCTGAGCAAACACAGCTAAAGCGTGTTGTTAAAACAACCCACCTGCACCGGCCTCGCCAGCCTATGGTCGAGGTTCAATTGACTCTCCGGGTTCCAACGGGACAAAACGAATTATGTCGCCATAAGAAATCACATCTGGTAAAAATACAGGGGGGAAGATTACCGTTCCCTTGGAGATCTTACTGGGCGGAAATGGTGCATACTCTCCTCGCGTGAATTGTCTGTAATTCCTTGTTCTTTCCGTTCCTCTCACTGTGCCACCCGGCCCAAATATAGGGTCGATTTCTGGGGGAATGTCGTTTGGGGGAATTGGTGGCATTACCAATTCTGGTGGCAAGGGTCGTACCTCGAATTCACGAATTACCACGTTCTCCGGCGACAAAATGTCAACACTGCTACTCACGCTGTACCGACTATAAACGAGACTGCTCCCATAACTGTGGCTGTAACCTCGACTCCTAGACAGTTGAGTGAAATACGCCTTAGCTTTGCGATTGTATTCTGCTCCGTACAGGCCGAGGCTGTGCAGTATTTGCGGCATAAGACTGCGTGGGTCAAGGCGGCGGTGTCGGTCACACAAATTTTTTTTGGCCCCGAAATAGTAACGTACGCCAAACAGCACGTGATCGTAGTCATTGTTACCGATTGCGCCTTCAGCGGTCAAGGCCAGGCCGGATATCGGCGTCTGAAACTCGATCTCGCCTTTGGCGAGGTTGTTTTCGAACGCCGTGATGTAACATGCGCCTAAGCGCAAATCGTCAAACGGGTACCAATCGGTTCTGAGGCTGCCAACAAACCGGGTAGGCTCAGTCTCAATAAAAGGCACTGGCCTGTCGTAGGCAATCCGACCCACACCGGCAAAAGCGCCAAAGCTGAACCGCCCAAAATAGTATTCCGCCTCGGCACCGATCTGGAACGTGTCAACCCCGCTACGTGAAACAAAACCACCTGTCACCCCAAAAAGACCAATGTCGGGATTGCGCCAGAATAAGTGCCCCGCACCGCCGTAGAAATCCAAGCCGCTGATCCGACTGTACAAACCGTCGGCCTGGAACCCGAACGTATGCGACACGGGCAGCGAAATGCTTGCATCGAAGTTATGTCCTTCGGCTGAATTCATCCAGCCACCCGAGTAACTTGCTTTGGCATTGAAATCCTCGACTCCAGGCGGGCCCGAAAGTATTGACCTGCTAAGTAGGTCGGTTGATGAGACCGGCTCACCAGCCTTAATCAACCCAGGAGCAGACACGGCCAGAACTGCACAGACTGTGGTAACGGCAGTTCTCAAGTCACCGCTCATTATGTGTGCATTATCTTATTTTCCCCCGAATTGTCAACAGAAATTTGGCCAGTTACGGCGGCCTTTGGTCGCAGCCTTAGATAGTTTATTGTTCCGCGGCTTGGGGACGGATTATCGGCAGGTTGACGACCATCAGCAGAACATGGTTTGCAAGCACGCTGTAGCTAATTGTGAGCGTGATTGTCTCGCTGTTCATGCCTGTTGTTGCATCTATCATGCATCAGCCCAACTACCCCGCCTGATGCCACAGCCATTTAACTGGCAGTAAACAAAATTGTCCTTGTGAAGCAGCGCTGTTCCCAATTAGGCTCTGTACATGGACTTTCCACCGTACTGGGCCAAAGGCACACACGATGGTTTCTATTGCTGGCGTTGGTCACATCGCAGCTTCGAAGAAGCACTGGCCATTGCAAATCAAGCGGCCCAGAAGCTCGCCGACCGGTTTCGTGCAGGCGACATCCTCGAGCGTGGCTACGGTTATCCTGAGCGTCCGTTTCGCGAGCCTGTCCTGCGTGAAATCAAAAATCGCACGGGCAACCTTGCAGCCGTTATAACGCGCAATTCATACGGCAGCCTCGTGCTGAACACCGCACGCGTGATGTTTGTGGATGTTGATCTGCCCCAGCCAAAACGTTCAGGTGGCTTTTTCAGAAAACTGTTCGGCAAACCTGAAATCGGTCCTGCGCCAGACCCGGCAGCCGATGTGATCAAAAAGGCGGAAACATGGGCACATGACAACCGGAGCTGGGGCTGGCGAATTTACCGCACGCGCGCCGGGCTACGCTTGATGACCACGCACGCCCTATTCGAACCCGATGCCGATGTTACAAACGCTGTGTTCGAGACACTTGGCGCAGACCTGCTTTACCGCAAACTGTGTCGGAGACAGAAATGTTTTCGCGCACGACTCACCCCTAAACCATGGCGCTGTGGTATTGAAAAACCGCCCACACGCTGGCCTTTTCCTGATACAAAACGCGAAAAACAATTCAACAAATGGCAGGCCAAATACGAACAGTCCTGCTCGGAATGGGCAACATGCCATTTGATCCGCACACTCAGCAGCCGCGATGTTCATCCGGACGTGCAACTTGTCCTCAGCCTGCACGATGAACTTACCCGCGCCGGAACAACCCTACCCTTGGCGTGAGTCCAAAACACGGCCACGGTGCAGTTCCACAGCCATCTGAAAAGGCAGGGTCAAAATGAGCGGGCTTGGGATCGAAACGCTGGCGCGGCATGTTTGCGAGGTAACAAATCGAATTTCAGATTTCCAGATTCGTGCTTCTAACAAACGCGCTCACGGCCGAGATTTGGCCTCGTTGCTCATTGCACATCGGTTAACCTCAAAAAGGCTGAATATCTTTGCAAAAAGTGGTTGGGGTAGGCCAGATTGTGCGTGCGTTTTTTTCACGGTTTACATGCGCTGGTTTGTTGCATCGGTCATGGTGGTTGGGACTGTGCGGTTATGTGCGGCTGCACACACGCCGGTTTATGAGCCGGTGAAAGTTACGCCGCCGGAACCAATGCGTGAGTTTCGTGGTGCGTGGGTGCCGACGGTCAACAACATTGCGTGGCCGTCGAAGAAAGGCCTAAGCACAGCCGAGCAAAAGGCCGAGCTTAGAGCCATTATGGACCGCGCTGTTGCGCTCGGGCTCAACGCAATAATCCTGCAGATCAGACCTGCATGTGACGCTTTCTATGCTTCGCGGGTTGAACCGTGGTCGGAGTATCTGACAGGCACGATGGGCCGTGCACCCAAGCCGTTTTATGACCCGCTTGCGTTCGCGGTTGAAGAAGCGCACAAACGCGGCCTTGAACTGCACGCGTGGTTCAATCCGTTCCGCGCTCTGCATGCATCATCTAGGTCGCCGGTCGCATCCAACCACATCAGCCGGACGCACCCGAGGCTCGTCCGCAAGTATGGCAACCAGTTGTGGCTAGACCCTGGCGAACCCGATGCACGCGCGCATGTACTGGCTGTGGTGCTGGATGTGGTACGGCGCTACGACATAGATGGAGTGCACTTTGACGACTATTTCTATCCTTATCCCGAACGCGATGCTTCTGGCCGCGCACTTGAGTTCCCGGACGAATCAAGCTGGACACGACACGGTGCGCGCAGCGGGTTAAGCCGTGCAGATTGGCGCCGACAAAACGTGAACATGTTCATCGAGGAAGTTTACCGTAGCATCAAGGCCACGAAATCGTGGGTCAAGTTCGGTGTCAGCCCGATTGGCATTTGGCGCTCAGGTCATCCCCCGCAAGTTCGCGGGCTGGACAGTTATTCGGCACTGTACGCTGATGCACGCGCATGGCTGCAAAACGGCTGGGTTGACTATTTGGCGCCGCAATTGTACTGGCGTATTGAGGCGCGCGAGCAAAGTTTCCCGGTGCTGCTGCGTTGGTGGAGTGAACAGAACGTGCGCAGCAGGCATCTGTGGCCGGGCCTGTACACAGCCAAGGTCGGTGAAAGCTGGCCAGCCGACGAACTGGTGAATCAGGTGCGGCTTGTACGCGCGCAACCGGGTGCAACCGGGCACATCCACTACCATATCAAGCGGCTTACGGATAATGGGGGTGGAATAGCTGATGTTCTTCGGGTGAATTTTTACAGTCAAGCTGCTCTTGTGCCGGGTCTGTCGTGGGCAAACACCATACGCCCAGCCAGACCCGCAGTAGGGATCAGAACCACAAGCACCACTGTGCAAGTTACAGTGCAACCTGCACATAACAGCCCTGCGGCGCTTTGGTTGTGGTTAGTGCAAACTAAGACAAGCACGGAATGGGAGACAAAGATTTTCCCTGGCACAGTCCGGACATTTACATTGGCTAGACCGGCGCCGGACGTGATTTGCATTAGGCAAATTGACCGATTCGGTAACGCAAGCCCGGTCGTCAGTTACCAGCGCAAGCCGACTCCTGCACCACCAAAGGCTGACCGCGGCCAGCCGAGGCCGGGCGCCGAACTGCTCCGCCCCGGTGTAAGGCATTGAGCCAAACTGTGCTGGAATTGGCCAACTAAACCCAGCAGGCTTTCCCGGGCACGGGACTTGCAGTCGAGCAACTGTGCAGTTTGTTAACCAGGACACAATGAAAAATGATTTGCCGTGCGCGCAACGTACAACTACCGTCCTTGCCCGTTGCCCGCTCGTAGGTTCGAGTTGGGGCTTTTGAGTTGGTTTTAGTGATGTATGGGACGAAATGCACTAATCCCGCTCGGGCGGGAAGAAGTCAACCGTCTTGTGGAAAACATCCACAGGGTTGCACGGAACCTGTGGTGGACATGGGATTACGAAGCGCAGGAACTGTTTCGTGAGCTATCACCGCGTTGCTGGCAAAACTTGTACCACAATGCAGTTGCGGTGCTGCGCGAGGTGTCCGAGTACGAACTGCGTGTGCGGCTTCAGACACCCGAGTTAGCCATGCGTGCGCGAAATGTGGTTGCTGCATTCGACCAGTACATGCAGCAGGCCGATACTTGGGCAAAGACAAATGCATCTGCGCTTTTGACAAACCCAGTTGCGTACTTTTCAGCTGAGGTCGGATTTCACGAGACCCTACCAATTGCAGCAGGCGGTTTAGGCGTGCTTGCGGGTGATCATACGCGCTCGGCGAGTGACCTCGGGCTAGGGTTTGTTGGTGTTAGCCTTTTTTATCGTGAGGGGTATTTCCAGCAGGCAATAGACCCCAACAACTGGCAGAGTGAATACTACAATGTATTGAACCCGGCTGCGTTGCCGGTTCAGCCCGTACTGGATGCAACCGGTAAACCGCTCGTGTGCAGTGTCGAGCTTGGGATGGGCAAAGCAGACTTTCACGCGTGGCGGGTTGATGTTGGCCGCGCACAGGTTTACCTGTTGGACACAAACCGAACTGAAAATGAACAACTTTACCGTGACCTGACACTGCACGTGTACGGCGGCGACAGCACAACTCGGGTGATGCAGGAACTATTGCTCGGCATAGGCGGTGTACGGCTGCTACGCGCATTGGGCATTCGCCCCACGGTGTATCATCTCAACGAAGGACACACTACATTTGTTGCGCTTGAACTGTTGCGTGAAAAACTCGCCGAAGGACTGAACTTTCATGATGCAATCCGGGCTGTTCGCAACAAATGCATCTTTACAACGCACACGCCGGTCGAAGCCGGCCATGACAGGTTCAGCATCGAGCTGCTCGAATACGCACTGCATAGGTATTGCGCCGAGTGGAAGCTACCGTTTCATGCGCTTGTCGAGCTTGGCAGGGTCGAACCGAAAAACCCTGTCGAACCGTTTTGCATGACGGTGTTCGGCCTGCGGCTTGCCGGCGCTGCAAACGCAGTCAGTGAACTGCATGAGCGCGTGACACGGCGTATGTGGCATTGTCTTTGGCCCGATAAGACCGTTGAACAGGTGCCCATCGGCCACATCACAAACGGCGTGCATGTTTTGGGTTGGATGAAAGGCGCAGTTGCACGTTTCTGGCAACGTAAGCTCGCCGAATGGTACAATGCATCAAGTGCTCCCCCGGAAAAAGACAATGCCGATCGCGAATCACAACTGCGCACGGAATGGAAGCAGCTCATCAATTTGCCCGAGTTCTGGGAACGGTTGGCCGACCCTGAGTTTGTTTCCGACGAAGAACTTTGGGCCTTCAGGTATAACCTGCGCCGTGAACTGATCGAGTTTGCCCGAAGACGATTGCTGCGCCAGCAACACGGCTCTACGTACGGCGATTACATCCGGTTTGACGCGCTGCTGAACCCGGACGCGCTTACCATCGGCTTTGCCCGCAGGTTCGCCACGTACAAGCGCGCGCCGCTTGTGTTTCACCAGCTTGAAAACATCGTAAAACTTGCCCGCGACAAAAAACGGCCGATCCAATTCATCTTCGCCGGGAAAGCGCATCCGCGCGATTACGACGGCAAACGGTTCATTCAATACATCATTCACCTGAGCAAATTCAGTCCGTTGCAGGGGCATCTTGTGTTCATCGAAAACTACGATGTGCACGTGGCGCGCCAGATGGTCTCCGGCTGTGATGTGTGGCTAAACACACCGCGCCGGCCGCTCGAGGCCTGCGGCACTAGCGGCATGAAAGCCGCACTAAACGGTTGTCTGAACCTGAGCATACTCGATGGTTGGTGGCGCGAGGCATACGACGGCACAAACGGCTTCGCAATCGGCCAAGATACACACGTGGAGTCAGTCGAAGAACAGGACAAAATTGACGCCGAGAACTTGTATCGCGTGTTGACCGAGGAGGTTATACCGTGCTTTTACGACCGTGATGAACAGGGCATCCCGCGCCGCTGGCTACAAAAGATCCGACGCGCATTTGTGACTATTGTGCCACGGTTTAACACTTGGCGCATGGTACAAGAATACACGCAGAAGTATTATCTCGCAAAGCGGCCTTTGCCGGAATCGTCGGCCACTGAAAGGAGCCAGGGTTGAATTGGCCAGCTAGTAATCGGGGTGTCGAAAAGCAAAAGGCACACCCCAACTTGCACATGAGGTGCAGCGCAATGTGCTGGTCTTCTATGCGGCGTGAGCTTGTGGTAGTCAGTCGGGTAATTTGAGGATTGCGCCCTGGCTTGCGTTTGTCACGAGCCGACGGTACCGAGCCAGCCAGCTTGACACGGGCCGGCTGATCGGTTGCCAGCTTGCCCGGCGCATCTCCAGTTCTTCAGCAGGCACCAGTATGTCAATGCGCCGATTGGGAAAATCTATACGGACCCTGTCACCATCCTTAAGCAGGCAAATGGGCCCGCCCTCAGCAGCTTCGGGTGACACATGCCCGATGCATGCGCCGGCTGTGCCGCCGCTGAATCGGCCGTCCGTGATTAGTGCCACCTTGTCGCCTAAACCCATGCCGACGATGTAACTTGTAGGCGAGAGCATTTCCTGCATCCCAGGGCCGCCACGCGGACCTTCGTATCGGATCACGACCACGTCACCAGGCTTCACTTTACCGGCAAGAATACCCGCACACGCATCTTCCTGGCTTTCGAAGATGACGCACGGTCCCTCAAACACAAACGCCGGCCCGCACAGCGCCTTAAACTGCTCGCTTATGCCTGCTGTTTTGACCACTGCACCCTGAGGTGCTAGCTGACCGAATAAGATCGCTAGCCCGCCATCCGGCGAATAAGCCGTTTGAGACGTCCGAATACAATCAAACGGGTCAAAACCATCTGCAGCATCATACGGGATGACGCCTGCGGTTTCATCTGTTGCCGGCAAACGCGGCCGCATCGAGAGCGCGCCGCGCCCGACCCGCCAGTTCCGGACCTTCACCTGTGTAAGCGTGGCAAACAAACTCGGCGCACCGCCCTCGGCATTGTATTGCCAGAACACCACTGCAGGTGCACCGCGCAAAATGCGCAGCTCGGCACGCACAGAGCCGGAAACATTTGTGACCATCTGTTTCAACAGGTCGGTCAGGTTTGATGCGCCCGAGCGCGCTTCGCCGGTGTCGAGTGTGATTGTTGCGCCATCGGTGAAAAGCACCTGTGCAACCGACCAAGCCAACCTGTTTATTGCACAAGCCAACCGCCACAACGTTAGCGCGCGTTCGTCGCCGGGGGCAAGCCACACAGGTTTAAGTGCCATTTTCAGGTTTTCCCCGTCACGCGAAAGTGGGACACACGCCCCAGACACCTGGGCTACTTTTGCCCATGCGGTGCATGTACCGGCCCGCACATCCCACTCGGCTATGTTTTGGCCGATTGTCTTGCCTGTAACAGTTTTGCATTCGGTGTTGATCACACCGAGCCGAGCAAGTTCACCAAGGATAGTGTGAATCCCACCAGCACGATGCACATCCTGTATATGATACGACGAAGACGGTGACACCTTGCACAGACATGGCACGCGCCGGGATAACGCGTCGATCCTACCAATGTCGTATTCGATGCCAGCTTCTCTTGCAATAGCCAAACCGTGCAGGATCGTGTTTGTCGAGCCGCCCATTGCCATGTCCAGCGTGAATGCATTGTCGAACGCATCGCGCGTTGCGATGTCACGCGGTTTGAGGTCCAAGTTGATCAATTGCATTATCTGGCGCGCGGCCCATTCATACAGTGCCTCACGTTCAATTGACGTGGCCAAGATTGTGCCATTGCCGGGCAATGCCATGCCAAGCGCCTCGCACAGACAGTTCATCGAGTTCGCCGTGAACATGCCGGAACACGATCCGCAGGTCGGGCAAGATGTCTGTTCGAGCCTAGCAAGTTCATCAGGGCTAATCGAGCCCGCTTGCAACTTGCCTATACCCTGAAAAACCGAGATCAGGTCCGAAGCCGCCCCTGCCGGTCTAAGCGGCTCGGGCACACCCGGCTTGGGTGCGCGTTGCAACACACCGGCTGCCATCGGCCCGCCACTGACAAACACGGTCGGTATGTTCACGCGCATGGCCGCCATGAGCATGCCGGGGATGATCTTGTCGCAGTTCGGCACGCAAATCATGCCGTCGAAACAGTGGGCTTTAACCATGCTTTCGACGCAATCGGCAATTAACTCGCGCGATGGCAGCGAGTATTTCATGCCCGAGTGGCCCATTGCGATGCCGTCGTCAATACCAATTGTATGAAATACAAATGGCACGCCGCCGAACTGCCGGACAAATTTCTTCAGCAGTTTTGCAACTTCATCCAAGTGGACGTGTCCGGGGATGCAATCCGTGTGCGAACAGCAAATTGCAACAAACGGTTTATCGAAATCAGCCTCCGACTCGATTGCGCCGGTTGCACGGAGCAACGCGCGGTGCGGGGCGCGTTCGATACCTTTTTTGATTGTGTCAGAGCGCATAACCGAGCTACACTTTACGTCTCTGTGGTGCTGGAGTCACGCACACATTTACGTGCTTGCAAAAAATCGCAAGTGCAAAGCACTAGTCCTTCAACAAGCGTGATTTAGTTCTGCGAACAGAATGAAAAAGCTCGAAATGCCGGTAATCATGGGTTGAAATGGCTTTGTAAAGAACAGATCACAACCCATGAAAACGACATTTCGAGTGAGCCGAACCTACCCAAAAATCCTGCGCAACCGCAAGCGCCGAATCCAACGCCGTTTGGCGGTGCGCCATTGGCCGGACCAACCCCAGCCGATGATAAGCGCCCGCAACATTCATTACGAACTGAGCGGCAAGGTCGCCGCCACCAACTACGGCGGTCTGGGAGCGATGCACACGGTTGTGCAAGGCCTGGGTCTTGTCGAAGAGATTTGATCAGCAGCTGTAGTTGCTCAAGGTGCATCTGCCCTATCACAAGAGCGATCATGTGCTCAACATCGCTTACAACATCTTGAGCGGCGGCCAGCGGCTGGAGGACATCGAGCTGCGGCGGCAGGATGAAAGTTTTCTCAACGGGCTGGGCACGCAACGCAGCGCCGAAAATGCGCCGCGCGCACAAACGGTTGTGGCAGTGCAATTAGTTCCGAGAGCGTGTGGTTACGAGGCGTTTATATCAAACTTTATGGGCCGACGAGCCGGCAAAAACCAGCTTGTGCATTTGGGAAAACTGCCGTGGCCAGGTCAATCTGGCCGCCAACAAGGTTTGTGGTGAGCCGGTGTTCCCAATGCCCCACGACGATATTCGTGCCCAGTTCAAGTGCGATCGGTATGCCTGCTGTACCTGTCACTGTCAAACGCAACTGGCCATTGGTGAGGTTAATCCTGGTAAAAACTGGATTCCACAATCGTGCTGGCCGGTCGGCAAAGGTCGGCCCCCAACCTAACGTGTTGGGCAAGTAATACACTGTAACATTGTCCGAAAACATGAAGACATCGTCGCCAACAAGCGTTGGGGCATTGCCAGTGAAATACACACGTTCCAAGCTTGAGCATCCTGCGAATGCATTGGTGCCGACGCTGGTCAGTGTTCTAGGCAAAACAATCCGGACTAGGTTTGTACACCATAAAAATGCGTAATCCCCCAGAGTTGTGAGGCTGTGGCCAAGCACGATATGACCGAGTTTGGTGCAACCGTTAAATGCTGACCAACCGATTGTTCTCACATTAGCGCCGAGCGTGACGGATCGTAATTCAATGCACGAAATGAACGCGCGCGGCCCGATATTGGTAAGGCCGTTTCCAATGGTGACATTAGTCAGACCAAAGCAATATTCAAAAGCCGATTCGCCTAATGCGGTGACGGTATGTGGGATTGTTACATCAGTCAGCGCGTTGCATTCGCTGAAAGCGCTATCGCCAATGTTCAATAGGCCACTTGGGAAACTGATACCGGTCAAGTTTGCACAGCTCAAAAAAGCACCCGGCCCGATTTCAATCACACCTACTGGAACAGCATAAGTCCCAGCGCGCGCGGTTGGGTATCGAATGAGCAAAGTTTTTGCTTTGTTGAACAGGACACCGTCGAGACTGCTGTAGGCGGAGTTCGCCGGGTCAACGTTAATTGCTAGCAAACTCGAACAACCGTAGAAAGCACCTTTGCCGAGTGATGCAACACCTTTGCCTACAGTTGCATTGGTTAAACTGGTGCAACACAAAAATGCCGACGCACCGACCTCAATCACGTTGTCAGGAATAACAACCTCCCGCAAACCAGAGCAGAAGGCAAACGCAGCGTCACCAATTGCGCTCAGTCCACTGCCAAAGGCAACATCAACAAGGTTGCCGCAGGCCCAAAATGCACGAGGCCCGATGTTCGTTACGCCATTTGGTATCGTTAGATGCCGCAGACCACAATACGCAAATGCTTCTTGCCCAATTGATGTGAGGCTATCCGGCAGGACAACGTTAGTCAGTGTGTTGCAGCAATAGAATCCAGCGGGGCCGATCCATATCACACCGTTTGGGATTGTGACCTTACTGAGCCCAGAGCAATATGCAAAAGCTGACTCGCCAATACCAACCACCGGGTAACCACCAAGTGTTGTGGGGATGTTAACTTCACCTATGTATGATTTATCGAATCCGGTTATGATGGCTTGTTCATCAACCACAGTGTAGCTGAAATGGCCTTGTTGCTGTGCAAGTCCAATGGCCGAAACCGTAGCTGCAACGCAAACGAGTGCTGCTCGCACACTGCCGGGAAAGCCTGTCTTGTTCATTGCTCGCTGAGTTTTATCCTTTGCGATAGTTTTGTACTGGCACACCATGTTCGTGTCAAGTTTGCTGCGCCTGACCTTTCAATCAGCAGATTGGGAAAGCAAAACGAATCAGTGCTGTAGCAGAGCTGGACCATTGGGTTCAACTTGACAGTTCTCGGCCTTAACAGGCTGGTGAAAAAGTCATTCACGGCCACAAAAACTTTGCAAAGTTGCCAAGATATGTGAGGGTCGTTCTTCGAGAACACCAATTTTTCAACAACCTGCTAGTAACAGAACTTGGCTGGGTGCCTCAGCCGTTAACCAGCCGTAACCGGTTCTGCAACTAGCAGTGAAGCCACACGCGCACATTACGCAACTTTCACGGCGAGCAAATACACTCGTTTCATCGGGACACTGGTGTGTTATGACCCTACCGGCATGCAACTTCACTAGCGGATACACATGGCTGTTTAGATACCTTTTGCAAGGCAAGTTACAGGGGCGAGAGCTGGAAAAACTTAGTTTGCTAATTGGGTAGTTTAGCGCAGTGCTGCTGGAGGCAAAAAACCAAACGTTTTCTCTAGTTGCCGCCGGATCAACTTTTTACAATCAGCACACTGCAGTGGGCATGGTCGCTGATACGGTCGGCGGTGTCGCCAAGCAACCTGCCCCACAACTCCGAATGGTCGCTGTGGCCGACCACGATCAGGTCGTACCCGCCTTCTTTGGCGAAGTTGACAATTGTCTTGGCCGGGTGACCGCGTCGTGTTTCGCATTGGATGGTTATGCCGTGTTGCATGGATACTTCAGCCACTTCCCTTTGCCGTTGCTGGAAGAATTCCTCAGCAGCTTCGGCCTCGGCTTCGGGTTCACCCGGCAAATCCGCGTGCCGTGGCAGTGGCGGACGCACCCAAAGCGCGGTAATTTGTGCATTGTATTGTTTGGCAAGCATTGCAGCGCGGCGCAAGGCTGCCTGCCCGCCTTTTGAACCGTCGTAACCAACTAGTATTTTCGTGAACATGGGTTTGTAGCTTCGTTGAATCGTGGGACCATCGGATTGTTGAACTGGTTCACCGGTTTGACGGTTTAACCGTCTAACGATTTACCGTGTGTGCCGGATCGTTCTTGACCATACATTTTTGCCCATTCATCCATGCTTTCAATCGTAGGCTGGAAAAACCTCTGCGCAATCATGGTCGGTACAATCGCACTTAAAATTACTACGGTGACAAGAATCGAGTATTGCTGCTGGTTAATGATTTTGTTTTGCAGGCCGAACAGCGCCGAGATGGTGCCGAAGGTTAAGCCGGTTGACATGAGCAACGTGGTGTAGTTGGCCTCGCGGGTGCGCATGCGGAACGCGCGCGACAGTGGCCATACACCGATGCATTTGGTGATGAGTTTCAGCGCAAGCAACACTGCCACGCTGCCTGTTGCACTCAGCAGCGCCGGCAGCGACACATACAGTCCGGCCTTGATGAAGAAAAATGGCGTGAAAATTGCAAAGGCAATCGAGCGCATACGAAGCACCAGGGTTTTGTCGCGCAGGAACACCCCAGCCAGGGCAAGGCCCAACAAATACGCTGGCAACACAGCTTCGCTCTTTGCGGATGACGCCAGCCCGCCCAGGAAAAACAGCACAAGGAAAAGAAATTTCACTTCAGGCTCGCTCACGCGCGTTGCGCCCAGACGGCGGATGAGTCGCTCGGTCAACTTCGGTGCTGCGAACAGCACGAGTGCTGTGGCCGCGACGAACACAAACATCCAGACGTTGAAGTCTGCAAAAAGAATTCCCAACGCTAGTACGGTGCCGAGGTCTGTGATGAAACACGCTGCCAACAACAATTTGCCCAGAGGCGTTTCGTTCAACCGGCTTTCAATCATCACCGCGTAAACAACTGCAACCGATGTGGTCGAAAGCGCGATACCGGCAATCCACGCCTGGCGCAGGGGCCAGCCGAGGACAAACTGCGCAAAAAACCAAACGCCCAAAAATGGCAACAGAAACGACAGAAAGCCCATGCTCAAGCTGGCGCGCAGGTTTGACCGGAACGATTTCGGGTCAATTTCCGTGCCGGCCAGAAACGTGAGTACGCCGCTGCCGAGCATGGCGAGAAAATTTGTCCATTCGGTCGTGTGAAGCAGCGGCACATGGTCGGCTGTGTGCACATTGCCAACCACAATTCCGACCAAAATCTCGACAAGCGCGACCGAAATACCAATCCGAATGGAAACCAGGCTGGCAACGAATGCCAACCCCATCCAAAACGCGGCTGTGAACCAGATGTTCTCGTGCATAAACAAAACACCCGCCAATGGCGGTTATTTGGCAGGAGTTATCAGCACTGAACCTGGTTCAGGCGGTTTACCCCGATTGCATACACGCGGGGTCGGCAAACTCCATTGCCGACGCGCCGTACAATGCCACATGGCGATGCGCATGGCAAGCCCGGTTTTTGTGGGTACAGTTCGGATGCTTGCATTCGCCCTGAACCGTCTTTAGTATCTGGCAAAACTTTTTGGCTACTGATTTAGCTTGAATCAAAATCAATTGGCGAAAACGAACCATGACGAATATTGAAAGCATTCGCGCGCGTGAGATTTTGGATTCACGCGGTAATCCCACTGTTGAAGTTGAGGTCACCTTGGAATGCGGCGCGGCAGGGCGCGCTGCGGTGCCTTCGGGCGCAAGCACGGGCGAAAACGAAGCGCTCGAGTTACGGGACGATGACAAAACCCGCTACATGGGTAAGGGGGTTCAAAAGGCCGTGGCGAACGTTAACACCAAGATCGCGCCTGCGCTGGTTGGCACGGACGCGCTTGATCAGGTCAGAGTCGACCGCACGATGCTCGAGCTGGACGGCACTGAGACAAAGTCAAAGCTAGGTGCAAATGCGATTCTGGCCGTGTCACTTGCCACTGCCAAGGCTGCGGCGGCTGCGCTAGGCCAACCGTTGTTCCGGTATCTGGGCGGGCCAAACGCGAAAGTGCTACCCGTGCCGATGGCCAATGTCATCAACGGCGGCGCGCACTCGGACGCACCGATTGATTTTCAGGAGTTCATGATCATGCCGGTTGGGTTGCCGACGTTTAGCGAGGGCCTGCGCGCAATTGTCGAGACATTCCACGCGCTTAAAGCCGTGCTTAAGAAACGTGGATTGAGCACTGCTGTTGGTGACGAAGGTGGGTTTGCACCAAACCTCAAAAGCGCCGAAGACGCAATTGAAACGATCTTGCAAGCGATCAAAAACGCCGGATACAAACCTGGTAAAGACATTTATCTGACGCTGGACCCTGCGGCATCTGAGTTTTACGCGGGCAACGGCAAATACACCTTCAAAAAGAGCACCGGCGAGACTATCACCGGCGACGAGCTGGTGAACATTTACGTCGAGCTAGTCAAGAAATACCCAATTGTGAGCATCGAAGACGGCTGCGCCGAGAGCGACTGGTCAACATGGAAGAAGCTTACCGAAAAGCTCGGCGATAAAATCCAGCTCGTGGGTGATGATGTGTTTGTGACCAACGTGAAATTTTTGCGCAAGGGAATCGAGCAGGGCGTGGCAAACGCGATTCTGGTGAAAGTAAACCAGATTGGTTCGCTAACCGAGACGCTCGACTGCATCGAGTTAGCCAAGACAAACGCATACAGATGCGTGATCAGCCACCGCTCAGGTGAAACCGAGGACTCGACCATTGCAGATATTGCGGTTGCGACCAACTGCGGCCAGATCAAGACCGGCAGTTTGAGCCGCTCGGATCGGTTGGCTAAATATAACCAACTGCTGCGGATCGAGGAGCTACTCGGCAAAAACGCAGTTTACGCCGGACACGCAGCCCTTGCAAAAAAGTGCTGAGCAACGGCAGTCGAGCCGCACGATTCAGGATGGTGTAAACTGGCTCTTGGCACCATCTCGGGGTGCGGCCGAGTAGTTTCTGTAGCTGTCACCACAGATATTTTACAGCCAGTCAATGGGCACATATGATTCAGACGTAGCCAAGCGGGCGAGAGCAGATGTTTTGGTAAGCAGCATCATGTGGATTTGAGCGGCTGGATGTATACACTTTGTGCAGCGCGGGAACTTGCCGAGCCTACATGAAAGGGTTGCAGCGGGTTGCTAAAAATTCCGCATGTGCGGGACTGACCGCCTGCGGCCAGGTTACCTTGTGGTATTTCCGGGTTACGGCTTTAGAGTTGCAAAAAATTTACACAAACAAGTTGCATTTGCCGTAGAAAACCGCTAAACGGAAGCCATGAAGAAAATAACCGCAATTGCAATAATTACACTGGCCGTATCGGCAATTAAAGCCGAGGAAGCTGCATTTCAGCTTTCGCTAACGCCGGACGTGGCGATCCATTCGCGAACAACCACAATCCGGGGTGTGTCAATTGGCATCTGGAGCGAGAACCCACAACACAGCTTCACGCTGGGCTTTGTGAATGGCAGTACTGGCGAAAGTTCAGGGTTTAGCTGGGCATTGATCGCAAATTACGCTGAGTCTTATAAAGGTGTGCAGTGGGGGCTTGTGAACGTGACCAAGACGAGTTTTGTCGGTTGGCAGAGCGCATGGGTGAATTACTCGCGTGGTACATGCACCGGCCTCCAAACCGGGTTGGTTAACATTGCTGAGGAATTTAAAGGCCTCCAGTGGGGTACAATCAACTACGCTGATAACCTTCGCGGCGTGCAGATTGGCCTGCTGAACATCGCGGTAAACAATCCGTGGTTCAAAGAGTTCCCGAGCAAGCTCGCTACAGGGTTCCCAATAGTTAACTGGTCGTTCTGAAACATCACACTGAAGCGCAATCGTTTGACACATTTCAACCCGGAAGTTGGGCAACCGACTTCCGGTTTTTAATTTTACGCGCACAGCAACAAATCCGCAGTAGTCAAAAAACTGCCGCCTGTAAGCCCAACTTCGTAGCGCAACCGGTGCACACACAGGCGCCCAAGCCAGTGCTGTGCACAAAGAGCTCGCGCTTTATTGCGCTTCCAAGCCTGAGAACGGATTATTGAAAAACCCGTTCTTTTTCATGGTGGACGGATCAGTCTTCGCTGGCTCTGGCCTAACATGCTGTGTTGGCTGACGCAAGGAAGAAACGCGGGGTTGTGTAGCGAGATTATTTTGCCCGGACCCAGGTTGTTCCGAAGTTGCAGCCTGGGCAAGCCGCGGATTCTTCGCGCGTTTGTTGCGCGGCAACGGGCTGACCATGACTGTTATGCCGCGCCCGACAAGCTTGGGTTCGGCATCCGGTTTGCCATACGGGGCGAGTTCATTCAGGAACTTTTCGATCACTTGAAACCCGAGGTCTGTATGTTGCATTTCGCGTCCGCGGAACCGCAACAGCACCTTCACCTTCATTTCTTCACACAGGAAATCAATCGCATGGCTGAGCTTCACGTTCAGGTCGTGCAGGTCTATTTTTGGGCTGAGCTGAATTTCCTTTACCTTGGTAGCGTGCTGGTGTTTGCGCGATTCCTTTTCGCGTTTGGCAAGTTCGTATCTGAATTTGCCGTAGTCAAGTATCTTGCACACTGGCGGGTTTGCGGTGGGCGCAACTTCCACAAGATCAAGTCCCTGGGCGCGTGCCATTGCAAGCGCTTCATGCAACGGGAACACGCCAAGTTGTTTGCCGTCGTTGCCGATGACACGCACTTCGCGCGCGCGGATTTTGCCGTTCACACGCGGACCAGTTGCCGATTGGAACGATTGTGGCGAACTCACAGTACAGTTTCAGTTAATATCCGATTTTGGGTTAAACGGTTTGTCATTTATTGTGCATATGGTGTTTTGATCAGCCAGACGCGTGATGCAATATAAAAGGTGAGCCCAGGACGTTGCACTCGCCCGGAGCGGGCCGCGCACTGAACGTTTGGCAAAAACGCGCTCATGCACCGTGTCCGTGTGGAACAACGAGACACATGTCAATCACGTGCACTGTCCCTTATCTGGCTGCGTTGAAGAAAGTGATCTTTTGCAGATTGCTCGGGGCATTTTAATGTCGTGGCGAGAAAGCAAGATACCGGTGTCAGGTGGCATTACGATCTTGAATTGGTTAAAAAGGGATACAACTTCGCGATGAACCTGCGCCGAACCCGCGGCATGCCAATTGCCGTCCCCACTGCCGCTAATGCAACAAGCACGGCCGAGCCGGGCTCAGGTATGGTCAGGATATTTAGCCCCCAAGTTTGTAAAGTGGTAACTTCGCCGCTGGAGCAATCCGCAACGAACAGTGTCCACGCGCCGTTCGGGTCAAGCCCGATGAATGAACTCAAAAAAGCAGTGCGCGGGTCACTTGTAAGCACGGTGTATGGGCTGACCTCACGTCCGTCCGGTTGCCATGTGCCGAGCAACTGGCCGGAAGAATTTGTCTGATAGCTAACGGACCGGTAAACGTGTATGTCGGCGAGCGCGCTGTCCGAAAAGGTTACAAGAAAGCCCGTGTCCGGATAACCAAAATACAACTCGCCGTCAAGGGGGTTATTCGAGCTTTTGCCGACTCGATTCAGCAAAACCGCAAATCCGACCTCGGTGCCGACTTCGTGTCTTAGGTAAGCGTACAAGTCACCGTTGTATCCACCGGAAAGGTTCAGGCTTACTTGGACGCTGGCTATTCCCGCCCAAGATGGTATGCCGCTAATGACGCGTGTGTCAGTCAGACCGGCCGGATTCCCGTCAGGGATCGCATTGCCGTTTGTGAATATAAAACTGTACTGTTCGGCCATCGCCCTGCCGCACAGCACAAGCCCCACTAAAAGAATTGTTGCCCAGGATCGCACAGGTCTCAAAACCGTCGAAAGTTTCACACAGGACACGTAAAATTGTCAACAGCAATTTTCAAAATTTTTTGCCGCAGGCGGTTTCCTGCCCTTGGCCGTTCAGCCCAGGTTGCGGGGCATTTGGCTGCATTTGTCGAAACCAGCTTTTCGCCGGCTGCAATAACACGTGTGTTCAGGTCCCCGAACGCGCGACACATTTGCCACACATTTTCAATGAACTCGACGCTGAAACCCATCAGTACCAGCAGGTTGCAACTGCCGAGGCATCATGGCGCAACTGCCCTGTAAAAAGCTGCACCTGGCGGCGGCGTAGTGTCTGTGTATTCGAACCTGCCGTAGCGGTCTGCGACAATGTTTGTGAGCGTGACCCAGTACACGGGTTCGATCATGTTTGTTGCCCGTTGAATGAGATAAAGCTGACCTGGTATGCCGCTGAACCTTAGATGTACGACGCCGTTGGTAGGTTCGATGCTGATGGGTTGGCCTGCCGGAGGCAATGCGGGCACTGTCAGTACCACCATGCCCTCGGTGGTATCATAAAACTCGTCGCTTACAGTGTAAGTGAAACTGTCGGTTACGTTCCCGTTTGTCGCAGGCGGGGTGTAGTAAATAAAAGCACCGCTCACAACGACGATGCCACCGTTTGTTGTTGGAGAACTTACTGCCGTGAGTGTGACCAGGTTGCCGTCTGGGTCGGACACTTCAGCAACGCTGAACAGCTCCGATATTTTAATTTTCCATGTTGAGTTGCGCTGGCGTTCGAATGTAACAGGATTAAGGCCGATAACGGGCGGTTCATTGACAATTTGTGGTCTGATAATTTTTCCGCTGCCGAAGCTGTAGCTGCTGAGCGTGGTCTGGTATTTTCCTGGGATTGCCGATGCCAATACCTGCCCGGCAACATCACCACCTGAAATTGAGACCTTTGCGGAAGCATTTGCAAGGCAATCCGTGCCCTCCAGAACAAAACCTGCAATCCATAACACGTTCAGCCCGCAAACGAACAACGTCCGAAGCACACTTTTCATACTGGCAACCTGTCAACTGGTTTGGTTCAAAAGCCACTCGTTATCTATGCGGTGACTTTACTACACGTGCCAATATTTAGTCAGCACTTAGTTTGCGCAAATTGAAAAATTACGGACGATGCTTGTGGGCAAAATACGTAGTTCGTTCGACCCATTACAAAATGTTCAGGGTGTAGGCCCGGTTAATGCATGTTCTGTCTAGTGTTTGCACCAGGTGTGCCTGGCGAAAGGCACCCGTATCAAGTACCGTAGCGATGCCCACGGTTTTGATTTGCGGAAGCGCCGGCACCCGCTGTTGCGCAGTTTCAGCATGCAAAAATGCCGGCTCAGCGCGCAGGCAACGAGTTTTGGTTGGTTTTTTGCGCAGTTAACGCAAGGAAAATAGCCTCAAGCGGGCCGGTTGCACCGGCTTGGCTGCGTAGTTCCTCCGGTGTACCGACCGCTATCAATCGTCCGTTGTTGATGATGCCTATCCGGTCGGCAAGTTCCTCTGCAACACTCAGTTCATGGGTTGACATGAGCACGGTCATGCCCGTTGCGGCGCGTTCTTTGAGTGTGTCTTTGACAACACGCGCATGTTGCGGGTCGAGTCCAACCATCGGCTCGTCAATGATGAACACCTCGGGCTCGTGCAGGAGCGCAGACACAATCACCACCCTCTGGCGCGTACCGTGTGACAGGCTCTCGATCGGTTTGGTCAGGTACGGTTCGAGGTTGAACCGCATGATAAGCGCGCGTGTGCGTGCCTGGATTTGATTTTCCGGCATCAGGAACAATTGCCCTGTGAACCTGAAGAATTCCCAAGGTGTAAGCTTCTCGTACAAGAACGGGAAATCCGGCACGTATGCCATGCGTCGTTTTGCCTCAAGCGGGTTGGACTGCACGTCAAAACCACAAACACGCGCCATGCCCGAGGTTGGCTTGAGCAGACCGGCAAGAATTTTGAGTGTGGTTGTTTTGCCGGCCGCGTTTGGGCCAAGTAACGCGAAAAATTCGCCCCGACCAATTCTCAGGCTCAGGTCGTTGACAGCAACCAGTTCACCAAATTTTTTTACCACGCGCTCCAGTTCGATCATCTGCGAGGTCTGTGTTTTTGGGTTACATTGGCATCAATTGCTGGTTCGTGAGCCTAAGCTCCCCGGGTAACTCGACCTTAAGGATTTCGCCCACTCGACTGACATAAACGACAGCTCTGCGCCGGTTGGGCAGTTGCACTTCGATTTTGTACACGCGAATTGTTGCCTGGCCAATCCTGAGCCAGTCATTCTCTGCGCGGCATGTGAACTCTGCAGCCATTGCACGCGCGCTGTCCAACCCGGGTAAGAGCATCCCCAGCAACAACTGCTCGCCCAGGCCCGGAGCAAACAACTGCTCGCTCAGCAACGACGGGTCACGCAACTGGGCGAACTTGAAACTTCTGGTCGTCACCTTGCCTGTACCATCGTCGAACGCGATCTGGAGCAATTCATCCACTGCACTTGCGGAAATTTCAAAACTGGCCGACAGCAACCTAAGTTGGACCCGCAAATGACCAAGGTCGTAACTGGTGTTGAACCTGGCTTCGGACGCGAACCGCAATCGCTCGGTTAGCCCGCCTAGTGCAATGTTGCCGTCAAGCTCGACCTTGTACCCGACGGGTCTTTTGACAAGTCCTTCCGGCACCGAATTGCTCAGCTCAGCCGGCGCCGCTTCTTGCACGGTTGTTGTCCAGCGACAAAACCCGATGCGCCTGCCTCGTAGCCGGATGTCAAGCGGTGAACTGTCATTTGCGGTCAAAATTTTCTGCCAGACAACCTCGACCGGAACCTCACCAGCGAGCAACGTGTGCGGGCCGAACTCGGCCCGCCACAACAACACATTCATGCCAACCCAAAATACCCCCACCAACACAAGAACCAGATTCGTCCGCATGAATAAAAGAAGTGTTACTGCGCCGGTATTGTAAGGGTTTGACCAACGCGCAACCTGCGCGGCTCGATACCCGGATTTGCCGCAAGCAACGCATCAAGTTTCACGCCGTACTTGCGGGCGATCGAGTATGGCGACTCGCCCGGTTGCACCGTGTGTTTTCTGGCCTGGACGGTTGTTGCAGGTGCCTGTTGTACATTACGTGGGCCCTGTGCAAATTGGACAACGTCGGCCGGCTGTTGAACTGTCACACGAGCAATCTGTTCGGGGGTAGGTTGTGCGGTAGATGTTCTCGCCTGTTGTTGAACTGTTTTGTAGTACGCCTGCCATGCCTCTAGTTGACGCTGTAATTCGCGGTTCTCGGCAGTAAGCCGTTCCAGCTCGCGTTGCAAGGCCGGTCCAGGTGAGACCGGCTGCACGTTCCTTGCAAGCAACTGTTTGCAGCGCAACAACCTGTCCTTGACTACGCCGGCGTTGGGTGCGTCTGGCCGCAACCGCAGATACCGATCAAAATGATAAATTGCGCCCACAAGGTCGGTCTCGTCCTTCTCGTAAAGCAGCGCAAGCTCAAAATGTGCTGATGCATTGCGTGGGTTGAATTCGAGTGCTTTTTCGAATGCGTCTGCTGCGCCCTTGTAATCGAGCATGCCAGCCTTCTTTTTGCCGAGCAAAAAGTACGGCTCTTTCTGTTCGTCTGTGGCGCGTTGGTCGGGCGGTCCGCAACCACAAACGGCCAGCGCAACTACAGCACCTAAAGCGATTACTGCCGTTGTCTTTACCCAGCGCACGGCCTTAGGCTAAACGAACTGGTCCGGCTGCGCAATGACAGGCTGCGCTTCAGACGCGTTGGATGCGGCTCGTACGGCTAGTGGCGCTGTGGTTGTGGGTGGATCAATCCGCGCAGTGTCTCCGGGCTACTTGGTGTCCTGAGCGGACTCGGCGTCCGCCGCAGCACTTTGAGCCTGTGCGAATGGGTTGCCACGGAAAATTTCAGGTGAGACAAGCCGGTCCAAGGTAAATGGCGCAACCAACACAAAAAACCACACTCCCAAAAATTGCAGTGCAACACACCCACCGAACCTGACCAAATCGAGCCATCCGTTGCCGTAAAGCAAAATGCCAAATCCAATCAATAGTGCGCCAGGCAACTGCGCTGCGCAGGCCAGTTTCCATGCTCCGAGCATGTTGAGCCTGCGATTCGCCAGAAAAGCAATCAGTGCAGCCGGCGCTGCGTACACCGCTCCGAACACGCCCCAAGTGACAAACAATGCAAGCACCAAACACGCACATGCACAGGCCAAGATTGCCGGGGCCCATGCGCTCCACCACGGTTCGAGTTGAGCGCGTTCGACTTCAACACGCCAGTCCTTGGGGTAACCAATCCGTACGTAGCCAAGCAGCGAGTGCAATTGAATCTCTGCCCGGCCAAATTCAATGCACAGGTCGGCCTCGTGCCCAAGCTCAGCTTCATGGTTCAGGTCAATTGCAAATGCGATGAACTTGTTCCCGGCCAGTTGAACCGGTGATTCACCATACCATACAAACACGCCCTGGCTGAGTACGCCCCGGCCGGGCAGATTCCTAATAGCAGCGGCCAGCTGGGTAAACCATGTTGTATTTGCGAACCACCCAAAGACACACGCAACCGCTATTGCAACCAACAGCTGGACTAAAAACAGTCGGCGCATCGGCGCGGTAGCAAACCGCCCGACACCACGCGGCGTAAACGGTAATGGTGTCAAGATGACCATGCCAATGTCACAGTGCAGCTTGACGCAGATGACTATTTTGCAGCCCGGTTTTTCTGCTGTTCAAAACAATCGCAAACGAAATTTCGGATCAGCTCCAGTTCAGCTTCACCTGCGATTGTATGGTCTTTACGGAATTCGTGCCATTGAATGTTCAGGCCAGCTGTCTTGAGCAGACTAATCTGTTTTTTAACCAGGTCGAACGGGAGTAGCGGGTCGAATGTGCCGTGAGTGACCAGAATACGTTGTTGTTTTGCCGCAGGCGACAGCTCGCGCAATAGTTTTTCCGGCTCACACACGTATCCGCTCAGGCAAATCACACCTGCCAACTGATGCGGATATCGCAATCCTACTTCCAAAGCCATCAACCCGCCCTGTGAAAACCCGCCTAGAACTGTCTGTTCGGTTGGGTAACCTTTTGCCCGCTGTTCATCCAACAGCTCGAAAATGAGTTTTGTGCTGCGCCGCACCCCGGGAACCATGTCGCCCGCAAAATCGAACCATGAATAGCCTCCAAAATATTCGTCAGGTGCATTTGGCAAAAGATAATTCAGCCAGGGCAAACCGAGTGCATCGGGTAACCAAAGATAACCCGCATAACTATCGCCTAACCCGTGCATCATAATCAGCAGTCTGCGCGACCCGGGTTGTGCAGCCGGAATGAAATGTGTGCTGAGCATTTTGCCCTGTTATTTCGCCTCCGGTACAAAACAAGTCAAGCATTGCCGGTCACAGTTCGAAACGGCACCCGGCTTCGTCACGCCGGACAGCCCACACAGATTCACACTTAGTTCATTAATGACTGGAAAGTTGCGCTATGTCAGAACCCAAAATGTTTTCAGAGTGCAAATGCCGAAAAATTTCCCGGGTAAACATGCATCGCTTCCCATTTCACCCATTAGTGGCTCGAGCCGGCATGTCGCCAAAGACTTCGGGACCTAAACAACTGCGCGGATGGTGTGCCGGCTAAGCTCGGACTGGACATGTTTGCGGCATTAAATTCGGCGTGCGTTTTTGCTGGTGCCCTTGGTAAATTAACTGGCCATGATGATTTGGTTGATAGCGTTGTTGTTGTTGGCCGGGTGCGCGGCCGTTGGTTACAACCAAGGTGCAATTCGTGTTGGTTTTTCGTTTGTCGGTTTGTTGGTGGCGGCGTTTACGGCCATGCCACTGGGCAGCCAACTTCGCAGGTTTTGCCCGTCTGTGGGGGTTGAAAATCCGTTATGGGTTGCAGTGTTGCCGCATCTGGTTGCGTTTGTGATTGTGCTGGCCTTGTTCAAGGGCGCCGCCCAATTCGTCCACCGCAAGGTTCACCTGTATTACAAGTACAAGGCAGGTGAATTACGACGCGCTTTGTGGGAACGATTAAACAGCCGGCTTGGTCTTTGCTTAGGCCTAGCGAACGGTGCGATTTACTTCGTGTTGCTTGCGATGGTGTTTCATCCGGTCACATACCTTACCACACAAACCGCAAGCAACGACAGCGATCCGAAGTTGCTCAGGTTGCTTAACGCGACCGGCTGGGACATGCAAAAGACACGCCTGTCCAAGGCAGCCGCGGCGGTCACGCCTGTGCCGGATGTGTTTTACGAGCTTGCGGACCTGGTCGGGTTGATTCATCAAAACCCGTTGCTTTACGGGCTGTTGAGTCGGTATCCAGCGTTACTGCAGTTGGCCGAGCAATCTGAGTTCAGCATGCTTACCGATGAACAGGGTGTGGGCAATATGTTGCTGCGCCGTGCGCCAATCACAGAGCTTGCCCAGCACCCCGCCATTCAAAGCGTCCTAAAAAACAGGTCGCTCCTCGAACAACTCTGGGAACAGCTTGGACCGAACCTGGCGGATTTCCGCGCATACCTCGAAACCGGTGGTAACTCACCAAAATACAGCCAAGAAAAAATCCTCGGTAAATGGCTGTTCGACAACCACAGCTCAATTGCAACATTAAAACGCACATCGACAAACCTCACAGCAACCTATCTGCGGTTCATGCGGCAAGTTTATTATCCTGCTGCGGCAAAAACCACTGTGCTTGCCACGCCGGACCGTAAAGTGTACCTGCGGGATTTTGTTCGGTTGATTCAGCCTGCTGCACCCACCGGACGCAGACCGCCGCAAAGCATGCCCGGACAAGTTGCGCCTGCAGTGAGCTTGGAAGGCCGCTGGACACGCACAAACGGCGGCTACGAGCTTAGCTTTACTGAAGCAGGCAGACAGATCAAACTGGAAGCAACAGTCGAAGGCGACAAACTGGTCATCACAGGCGAACCCGCGCCGTTGGTTCTCCAGCGCAGATAGCCTCGGTCCGGGCAGGCCCTCGGGCGCTTGTCGGCGCGCAAAACGTGTGTGTGGCTAAATTATAGCATTTTCGCCTTGTAAGTGCGCCAATTAGCCCGATCACTTAGTTGGTGTGGGGGACGCACGCGCCATGCGTGCGGCTTTGCGCAGCCTCCCGCGAAACACCCTCAGAACAAACTTGTTCCCGAACCGATCAGCATGCCGCGCGGCAATGTGTTGGACGCAAGGCCTATGTGCGGCGCGAGCAGGCACAGGCAGGCGTATTTAGTGACACCCGAAGGCGTGTGTGCTACCCCAACCGGCTTTTCGGGTTCAGTGGGCTAGGCCGTTCTCTACCCCATGTGCACAGAACAGTGCGCACGCAGTTCGCACCCTAACTTTCATCAACAATGGAACTCCAAACCGTAACTGGAATTACCTGTTTGAAATCGAAAGGTTAACTCGCTCAACCCGTAGCCCAAAAGGATCAAACAGTCCGGGTGGAACCGGATTTGTGCTCGCGGCAAACATCGGTGTGCCAGCCGCGGCGCTGTGCACGACCGCCGGTGCGGCTGGGGACGGTTCAGGCGCGCGCTGTGTGACAACCGGCGGTGTAACCGGTGCCCATTCAATTCGTTGCGCGTAAATTATCCAGCCAATCAACACCGCGCATGCGGTTGCACCGACCGCACCAGCAAGCCAGGGTCGTACCTCGAGATACTGCCAAAGCCGCGCTATCCAGGTGCGTTCTTCAGCCGATTCAACTACGCGCCCGGGCGCGGCAATCCTGCGCATTACATCGCGTGTGAACCGGTGAAAAAACGCCGGTGGCGGCTGCTCGTAGCGTTTCAGAGCCAGCAGTTTGCGCAGCTCATCGAAGTTATCCGGTACGTTGGTCATGGCTGATTATTTCAGGTAATCGGACAAAAGCGCTTGCAGTTGTTGCCGCGCATAAAACAAGCGTGAGCGCACTGTGCCGACGTTGCAATCCATAATTCGTGCAATTTCTTCGTGTGGCAAACCCTGCACATCATGCAGAATCACCACCAATCTATGAGGCTCAGACAGCTTTTGAAGCGCTTCGTTCAATCTTTGCTGTAGTTCGACAAGGTTAACCTCGCGCCGGGGCGTTTTTTCTGAGATCAATGCTACGATGTCAGGGTCGTGTTCGGCGTTGAAATCAAGGTCATTGAGGCTCATCTGGATGCGGTGCCGGTGTTGTTTGAGGAAATTAATGGTCTTATTGACGGCAATCCGATAAAGCCAGGTGAAAAAGCTCGAGTGCCCCTTGAATGTCTTGAGCGCCTCGTATGCTTTGATGAACGTTTCTTGGGCAAGGTCACTTGCATCCTCGTGATTGGCGGTCATGTGGTAAATGGTTGAATAAATCCGTTCCTGGTACCGACGAACCAATTCTTCAAATGCCTCAAGCTCGCCGGCCTGCGCGCGTCTGACTAGTGCCAGCTCGTCAGCAGCGTGCTCAGCGTCTGACACTCCAACATCTTTGCTGGCCGTGGCTGCAGTGGGTTGATCTGGAGCCGGGTTTGGCATAAACGCGTGCTCAGGCGACCGCGCGTGTGCAAAGGGTTTTTGCCTGTCGCCGTAGGTAATTGGCTAGCCTGATCAGCGGGGTCTGACCGTCAGGTAATGCACCCAACGCTTCGCATGCGGCTCTGATGTGCTTGTCCAGTAAATGCACAGCGCGCCGGACCGTATGCGGTGTGGCAAGCATCGCCTGTACCCGCTCAAACGTGCCGGGAACCCATCGGGTCAATAACGCACGTAATTTGTTACGTTCGGCAGCAGTTGCACGCTCCCAGAAAAGCAAGACCGGTAGCGTTGGTTTGCCTTTCATGAGGTCCGTGCCGAGTGATTTACCAGCTTCGGCCTCGCTCCCAAACACATCCAGGCAATCATCGTAAAGCTGGTAAGCTGTGCCCAAGGCTAAACCGAATTTGCGCAGAGCGAGCTGACTGGCCGATGGTGCACCGTTCAAAAACCCGCCAAGTTCACATGCTAACGCAAACAGCTCGCCTGTTTTCATCTCCAGCACACGCAGGTATTCATGCTGCGACAGATCAAACATGTTGCGCTGGTGATTTTGCAGAATTTCACCAGAGCAAACTGTCTTTGTGGCGGATGCAACTGCACGACACACATCGGGTGTCGGGTAACCGGCAGCCAACCGTAACGCCTGTGCAAAAAGGCAGTCGCCAAATAACACCGCAGTTTCGTTACCCCAATTTGCCGCCAGGGTCAGTCTGCCTCGGCGAATCTCGGCTTCGTCCATGACATCGTCGTGCACAAGTGTTGCAAGGTGCACCATCTCGACTATCACAGCAGCGGTCACATGCGAATCGTTCAGGCCGCCTGTTGCTTTTGCGCTTAACCCGAGCAGGGCCGGACGCAATTGTTTACCCTGAGCTGTCAATGCGTACTCGGCATATGCAGCCAGACCAGAATCAAATCCGCGCACCTCCTCGGCAAGCCGACTTGTCACAGCCTCAAGAAACTGTTCAACCGGCTCTGTGACCTGTTTCCAGCCAAGTGCAGAGTCACCAACGCCGGTGGCGGTCACACCCGCCACCTTGGTATCAGCCGATAGCATGCAAAAAAAGTCTATTGAGAGAATTGACCAAAGTCAAACCGGTACAGCAGCGGGCGTGTTTGCTGCTGTGTATTGCACCGGTTACTTTGCTGTGGTGGTTGAGTCTGGGCTTTCAAAACGCGCAACAACCCAATCAACGCGCACTACAACATTGTCTCCTGTCTTGATCAGCCCGATCGAGAGCGCCGGTGAAGGCGGTTTGATGCCGAACTCGGTCATCTTCAGGTTGGCGACGCCTGTGACCTTGATCTTACCCTGCCCGATCCGTTCGATTGTAACTGGCATACGATTCGTGCGCGTGACACCTGAAACCGTCAGCGCACCGATCGCATCGAATTGAAACGCCGCGCCGGTTGCGGCGTTTGTTGTTTTTGGCAAAAGCTCGATAAGCCGATACTCGATGTTCGGCCACTGCGCCATGTTCATGTGCTCTTGCATGACTTCATCCATTTTTTTTGCGCCAATTGCGACCTGGCTTTTGAGCGTGCGGACCGGGATTGTAACCTCAACACGGGGTGGCCGCGCGCCGGCTCGAGCCGCCGAGGCCGGAAACTCCGCGTCGGCTTCAATAAACCCTCTGATCACACCGCCCTTGACCGTCCAATCGTGTATGTTTGAGGTGCCATCAATTTGCACGAGGCTGCCAGGTTGCGAGTCGTACCGGACAAGTCCACTCGCAGCTTCACCGGTTTGTTGCAAGCCATCGGCAGCAAGACCACTGCACCCTAGAGCAATAACCGCTGCACACACTACCACGCCAAACCGCGCAAACAACTTCGCACGGTCGCCACACCCAGCTTGTGTGACCTTTGTCGAGGTTCTCATGTCTGACATTCGCTTGAATTCCGTGTTGCCCATTGTTGTGTCCGCAGGTTTAGACGGTTTGAAACTTAGCCCAATTCAAACCAGTCAGGTTTGAACTCGACTCTCTGACCCGTACGCACTGCCTCATTCGCCTTGAGCGCAATTACAGTCGCAACCAACCCGTCCTTGGCACTTGCAGCAGGTCGAGGTTTGAAGTTTGCAACCATGTGTTGCTCGAATGTGGCGCGGTCGCTCTCGCCGTATGCGTCGGTAAAATCCTGCACCTCAGCGGTGAACTCGGCACAGTTACCTATGAAAGCTTCAACTGCCTGATGCAACGCTGTTTTTTGCGGCAAGGCCGGTTGTTGCGTTGTCTCGATGTGCATGATCTGTTTGCTTGAATCTGCGGCAATTACTATGCCGGTCTCACTGCTCGGTACAAACACCTCCTTTTTGGCGTACACTTCCCAACCGGCCAGTGGTGAGTCCGGTTCCTTGAACATCCAAGCACGACTTTCGCGCATCACAACAGTTGCGTTACTGCCAAAGTAAACTTCCTGCTCTGCATCAAACGAACTGCCCAATGTCGCGTCATACACAAGCCGCACGCCCCCAGCAAATTCCATAATGAGCTGAACTGTATCCGGCACATCGCGTCCGTCGTCCCAAGTGGTGATCGAACCAAACCCGTACACACGCAAGGGAAGCCGATTCAAAAACCAGCTCACCTGGTCAAGCTGGTGAATCGCAATTTCACCGACCAACCCTGGCGAAATCTCGCTGTCCAACCGCCAGTTCAGTGCTTTCTCGCGCTCAGGGTTCGGCGACGCAGCGCGCCAACTCAGTTTTTTATGCCATTGGGCGCGGACCATAACAAAGTTGCCAAGCTCACCCGAGCGAATGTTACGTTGCACATACAACCGTTGATTGTCAGAACGATATTGCAGCCCGGCTTGAAACACCTGCTTGTACGCAGCCCGTGCTGCTTGCGCAATCTGCCGCGTGTCCTCAACCGTATGCGCTAATGGTACCTCGCAATACACATGTTTGCCCGCACGCAATGCAGCCAGCACAATCTCCTTGTGTAAATGCGTCGGTGTAGCCACCAGCACGGCTGCTATCTCAGGATCCGCTAGAACGGTTTGGTAATCCTGTGTTGTCTTTGCGCCGGGCGCCAGTCCAGCAGCGCGCTTGAGCGCAGCCGGATATGCATCGCAAATTACCGCCAGCTCAGCCTGCGGCACGCGCAACAGCGTGTTGAGAAGTTCGCGTCCCCAACTGCCGAGCCCGATTACGGCGCACTTAACCTTTGGGCCTGCCGGTTTTTCCCCGGCAGATTTTTCAGGTTCCTGGGCCGGTATCAGCTCGACGCCACCCAACATTGCGTAAGCAGCAGCAACCGAGCTTGTGCCTATGAAATTACGGCGGTTAACCTGATGTAACTCAGACTGGGTAAGTTTCATGGACTGCGTGTGCAGGTGGAAACGTTGTTGTTGGAAAAAACGAAATTTGCACGGTGCATTATTGCCCGCCGGTTCCGGCTTTTTCCGGTCCTGTACCGCTCGGTTCAAGCCCAAGCGCCCATAAAATGCCGCCTAAAAGATGTTTCTGAAACGCCTCAGCCACAACAGGCGCGTTCATGCGTTTGCCTTGTTGCCATTGTGGATCCCACAAATCTTCCCTGTGACCAAGCGAAGTGTAAAACACACGGCCTTTACCGTACTGCTTGCACCATGCAATCGGATAGTACCCAGGCTGTTTTGTGTTCGGATGTTTGTCTAAGCCGAGCAAACATTGCACCTTGTCGCGCTCGAACCCGTTGAACAGGTAAATCTCTTCGTACACACGCAACGTCTTTGGCAAATGCCGGCATGCCGGGTGAGCCGGTTCGTGATTGATTATTTCGACCTCGACCTGCGGCCCGTGCGAGGCAAACTCGGCGCCAACCATCTGTATGTACGGATCAAGCGGTTTGTGGCCGCGGAACGTGTCCGTAGCTGCATGAATCCCAACAAATCCATGCCCGTCCTCGATCCACTTCAGAAACGCCGCCTTGTCGGGCAACGGCAGCTCACCAGATGTATTGTTAAAAATGACTGCATCGTAACGTTTGAGGTTTTCGGGGCTGAGCTTCTGGAGAGCTGCCTTCAGTTCCATCTGCCGGGCGGCTTGGAATGACCTGAAATTGGCCATTTCTTCGTCGTATCTCGCCATCGCAACGGCATGCGCGTCCTTGGCGGCTTGGTCAGCGTCTGGCTTGAGGTCAGCCGGTTTTCTCGGCTCTGCCGGCATCTCTCCAGGCGGTTGCTGGGCGTAATCCAAAATGAACGCGCCGCTCCGCGCGGCCAGTTCCTCCAGAATGCGGTCTCCAACCGGGATCGCCGAGTGCCTGAAACTGGCGGTCACGCTCACCACCAGCACGCGTTTGGGCGTGTCTTTCTTCATTTCAGTCTGCGCCAGCAATTGCAGGCCGGAACAAAGCAACACCACCGCTGCCACTTGCAGTCCAGTCAATTTCAACAAGGTCATTCTCATAAAAACCATCAGTTTGCGCAGCCGTCATTTTGAAATCAGCATAAACGAACCCGACTCACAATGGAATTTATTTCTGCAAGCGGAATCGAACGCGGGCGCATCCTGACACTACCACCACTTTTCTTGGTAGGGGTCCGTTGAGCGTCTTGCCGCTGTAATCACGCTAGAGCATTTCCATGAATCATGTAGCGAGTCTGCTGGCAGTTGCCCCTCACCCCGACCCTCTCCCTATCCGATGGGGAGAGGGTGGTCCCGCAGTTGCGGGACCGGGTGAGGGGTTGGTGGGTGTTCAAGTCGCTAGGACATTTATGGAAATGCTCTAGAGCATCCTGACACCACCACTTTTCCTGGTAGGGACAGCGCGCCGTGCTGTCCGGCCCGGCTGCCACAGCACCAGCCAGCGGGCTGGAATCAAGGGAATCCATCGTTCCGTCGGCTGGAGACGAACGAGGACACCCCGGCGCGGCGTCCCTACCTTTGGTGCCCATCGAACGCCCCAGCTTTTGGATTCAGAAAAATGTCTGTTGCAATCGGTAGGCGGCTTCAGTCTAATACGTGAAGAAAACCGAACGAAAGGACCACGAACGAAGAGCAAACGAAGATTGACATAAAACTTTGCGCAGCTTTGGGCTGCGGTCCTGTTCCTGAAGTCAGCAATTTCGGGTGGAGCACAGTCTCCACCAATGCAGAGACGCCGGAGCCGAGCGCGCCGCTTGGCGCGCCTCGGTGCTATTCTCTATATGGGCGTGCTGACGCCCGGGATGAGGTCGCAACGAGTCTCGCGCCATTTCGTTCGGGCCGAAGCAAGGCACAAAATGGAAGGCAAACCAAGTTATGAACAAGACACGCAGAGTAATGGCGGCGATGATCGCCTCTCTTGCGCCGGGCGCGGGTTTGGTTCTGTTGGCCCAAACGGCGCTTGAGCGACTTCAAACGGAGGTCTGGCTCGCCGCAGTGGCGGATGTGCAGCCGGTTCCGCCGGAAGCGCTGCCCCAGTGAGGCACGTTCTGGAGTTTGGCCAAAGACGAGCCGCCCGTGCCGTTCTTCCAGTATGCGAACTTTGACGTGGATGCAGCGGTGCGTGTCTATCTGCTCGGCCGCGATGGCGACCAATGCAGCTTTTTGGTTGACGACCGTGCCGTCGTTGAGTTGGAGATACTCCTGGAGGCAGCAGAGCGGGAGATCGGTCTGGCACAAACCATGGATAGTGGGCCGCCCGTGCCAGCAGAAGGTGAAGAAGGCGGCGAGGGCGGCGGGCCAGCAGAGCCGCTGTCGAGCTACCCCACAAATGGCCTCTGGATGGAGATACTTCGTCCGGGCACAAACGCTTTTACCTCCGATAGCAACTCAGTCGCCGTCATTCTGCACGGGACCATTGCCGACGTTGAGTATGAGTTGCTGAGCAAACAAACGCTGACCGATGCGGTGTGGACTGTGGAACAGAGCGTGTTGGGCGCGCCGGACACGAACTGGACGCCTGCGGTCGTGCCAGTCGGAAACAGGACAAACACCTTGTTTTTGTGGGCGCGCGCCTGGATAGATAGCGACGGCAATGGCCTGCCCGATTGGTGGCAGTTGCAGTATTTTGGCTATGTCGGCGTGGACCCGTATGCCGACCCGGACGGCGACGGCTGGAACAATTTGCAGGAATACCAGAAGGGCACAAACCCGAATGTTTTCAACACCCCGCCGCCACCCAGAAATGTTATTGCGCGTGTGGATTCCACAGGCACAAACATCATCATCACTTGGGAATCCGGCGGTGGGCCAGTGAGCGCGTACGGCATCGAGCACTGGTGGGGCGGTGAAATTACTCAGGTCAGCGCGGCCACGTTCACGTTCACCCACAGTCCAGGGTACGATTTCATTGGCGGCCAAGACGGCCCGCCGATTTACCAAGTCCGCGCATATTTCCCGGGCGGCCTTTCATCGGTCAGCCAATGTGTTGCCGTATCCGAGCCGGGCTTGACTTTGCCGGCTGACTTCGTGCGCGGCCCGGCAGCGCAGTTGTATTTGGTGGTGGGTTCGGCGCCTGCGGGTTTGTCGCGAGTTTTGCTGACTTGGACGAAGGCTGATTTTTCCATCGGCTCGTTGAGTATCTACGCCAGTAACCTTGTCAATGGCATTGCGCCGGTTCTGCTGGATCAGTTGGATGGATACACCGGCGGCGTGTTGACGTATCGGCTTATTGCCACGAACGGCAGTTTTGGTGAACCGGTCTGGGCATTTCCGTACTCTGCCGATGAGAAGAACGGAGGGGTTGGGTACACTTTCGTTGACGCGCGAATGCATCTGAAGGAAAACCTCAGATTCCTGCTGCGCTCGGCTACGGTGAATCATCCGTTCAGCTACGACGCTTCGGTTCACGACGATGGCACGGGCACATTTTACCCTGAATACTACTTTGCCCGCGGCGCCAGCCCCACTAATTACGAATACGCAGGGTACAGGACCTATAGCCCCTACTCGGATTATTCGTTCATGAACGAGTTGAGGCCGGTCCAGGAAAATTTCCTGTGGCGCAACTACGTGTTTAACCCTGCCGACTTTACATGCGGCTGGTTTGATACCGGGGCGGGCTTTGATGTGTATGGCCAGATACGAACGCTGGCGAATCCCAAGTATCAGTATCTTGGTTCCGGTACTGAAACGCCATTGCCGCTTGCGCTCGGTATCACCAACGCCACATGGCTGTACTATCGCTGGTTCGGCTCCGTTTACAATGAACTCGATGCGGCTGCCGAAGTAGGTGTCGGGTTGGACAGCAACACCAACCTTGTCTTGGGCGCCAGCGTGCGAAACTGCTACGGATTGCCATTAACCTCGCTCCGAGTCGGCGCGAATGACTTGGTGCTGCCCGGCTCTATTGTTCCGGTTGGCTCGCCTTATTTCCCGAATTTTGCCGTGCCGCAGTTACAAACTGTGGATTACTATTTCGCCAGCCAGACCCGCGCGGTTTGGTACGGTGACACGGCGCGTCCGCCTGTGCCCGGCACGCCCGACTTTGCCGTTACCAACACCTCGCCGCTGCTCACCGCCGGGTTCGGCCAACCCATCAGCGTTGCCGGCTGGGCCAAGATGCAAATCGTCAACGGCTACGCCGGCAAACATGCCTACCTCGAACAATACTTCGACAAAGCCTACAGCATCGGCGCTAACGGCCTGGCCACGACCAATGAAGCCGGGTTGCTGTCTCCCTACGGCGAATTTTTCCCAACCAATCCCGGCCCGGCTGCTCTGGTCACCATGCCTGATATTGACACCGGCCAACGCGGCACTGGCGTAGTGCACGTCATCAAGTTACAATTTGACGTGAACCACGACGGCACGATGGACACGAGCTTCGGCGGCCCGGACAACACTTCGCAAGCTCGCCCGTTTGTGTTCTGGATCAACAATGATTTTGATCAACCAGAGTCGCTCCTGCTGCCTGAACGCGACGTGGAAAAACGCGCTCTGCCCGACCACGCTTACGGGCGCATCCGCTCCCAGCGCGATCTGGAAGACTTTGCGCGGCTCTGGATTTGCGGGCTGCCGTCGCTTCCGGCCAATCAAGGTTATACTGTCAGGCTTTCATGCAGCGCGCTGGGCGGGTCGCCTGCCATAAATCTCTACGAGGCTGAATCTGGCGGGGGCATCTTCTATTTGACCGACACCAACGTGGCCCAAAGCCTTGTGACCAGGACAAAACTGGCCACGATCTCGCCAGCGGCCAGCTACGTTTTCCCAGCCAACTTCTTTGACGGCGCAAACAAGTATTTTCTCTTTGAGGGCACAAACACCGGGACCGGCCAACTGACCTTGACGATTCGCCGGGGCACAAACGTCGTGGCTGAAACCTCGGCGTGGATTGATTTGCGTGATGTGAGGGATTTGTATGAACGGACTTATGTGGATGTCATCATCAGCACGAATCCGCCCAGCACGTGGACCAGCACCAACTGGGTGGAGAATCCAATCCCCGCCAGGACGGATGAAGACCAAAACGTCATCATCTATGTTCACGGCTTGAACAACACGGTGGGCTCCTGGTTGCTGAGGGCCGACACTGCGTTCAAGCGGTTGTATTGGGCGGGTTATCGCGGGAAATTCGCCAGTCCGCGCTGGCCGTGCAAAGTGCTTCCGCCCAAAACACTCGATCCATTTTGTTACAACCCCAGTGAGTTATATGCTTACAAATCAGCATACGGTCTGAAGGACTATCTGAACCAGTTGCGCAACCGGTTTCCGAACTACCGCCTTCACCTTATCGGGCACAGTCAGGGTGCGGCGGTGACCAGCGAGGCGTTGAGCCTGGGCGCGCCCTTTGACACTTGCATCCTGGCGCAAGCGGCAATGCCGGCCAGTTGTTATGACGTGAATGCGCCCACCGACGCTGACCTGGTGGCACGGGATGTTCCGCCGTTTCACACGCCTGAATGGCAACCCATGGGCTATCGTGGTGCCCATACCAACATTGCGGGGCGGTTGGTGAATTTTTTCAACCCCGAAGACGGGATATTGCTCGGCCCCTGGCTTTGGGGACAGAAGTTCAACAAGCCGGAGAGGATGGCATTTACTTACTCCTACGATGGCACCAACGGCTGGCGGGTTATTGATCCAGACATAGGCTTGCGCAGGATGGTAACAGACCCGCAAGAATCGCGGGCCATGATCGCGCGCTCCAGAACGTGGGCCATCAGTGCCCAAGGACCTGCGCCTGGACAGACACAGGGTGTTATTAAGTCGGCTGTGAACCTGAAGGCCCAGCTCGGGTTTGGAAATAGTCGCGATGAACACAGCGCGTTTTTTACCAGACCGATTCAAACCATCCGCCCATATTACCAGCAGGTCTTGACGAGTTGCCAAATTCAACCCGCACCATGAGAACTGCAATCGTAATAATTTGCGTTGTCATCCTTGGGCTCTGTTTGTGGGTCCTGTTGCGCCGAGGGGCTGAACAGAGAAAACCGGGTTTATGCGAAACCGAGGTGGTCGTGACCAATTCCCCAACAGTAACGCAGCCGACACCGTTCGATCTGGCAGAGAGTTCCCACACCGATGCAGTTGTGCTGGCCCCAAGCGTATCGGAGGCTTGGTTACCCCGACCCATGACACCCGAGCGGTCTAATGCGCTTTACCAACAGTTTTTTGCTGACTGGCAGGTGCCGATTGACTTTTACGGCAAGGTGGTGGATGAGCGCGGCAATCCGGTCATGGGTGCGAACGTGACATTTCGTTGGGCAGAAACGCCGCCGTCGTTGGATGAAAGCGTCGAAGAACAGTTTGGCACTGCCAGAACGCAAAGCGATGGGCAAGGGTTGTTCTCGCTGCAAGGCAAGCGTGGCGGCAGCCTGACGGTGTGGGTGAGCAAAGAGGGTTATTATGCGTCGGCCCACGGATTTGAGAGTTTCTTTTACGCGCTGGGCGGTCGTTTCACGCCCGACCCGCATAATCCAGTCGTTTTTCATCTAAGAAGAAAGGGGCAAATTGAACCGCTGATTCACATCGCGGGAATTGGTCTTCGCACCATGCGGGATTTTCTGCTCGACGCCGGCGGAAAGCCGACGGAGGTGTCGTTGCGCGATGGGCGACTGGCCCCGGCAGGCCAGGGAGTGGAGGCGGACGAGGACGCCCCGACGCGGCGTTCTTATCTTTGGTGGTGGTATCACGATGCGCCCGGTGGCATCCCTGTTCCCGGTTGCGGTGGACAAGCCAGCAAAAAACCTTATACTCAAGGCGGCATTGCCATGGCTAAAAAGACGCTAACTACATCCGAACCGACTCCAGCAGAGCTTGGATTCAGCATGCCGGCCGAATGGGAACTGCATGAGGCCACATGGCTTGCCTGGCCGCATCACCCTACAGATTGGCCGGATAAACTCGACACTATCAGGTGGGTTTACACCGAAATCGCCCGCAAAATTGCCCCAGGCGAAACAGTCCGGCTGCTCGTCAACTCGAAGGCTGAAGCGCAACTAGCCCGGCGTTACCTCAAACGCGCAGGCGCAGACGTGCGCAAGGTAGAGTTTATCCTGTGCCCCACAAACCGCAGTTGGACACGCGACTCTGGCCCGGTCTTTGTGAAACGCACAAAACCGGAACCTGAAACGGCCATCGTGCACTTCCACTTCAATGCATGGGCGAAATACCGCGACTGGCACAAGGACAGACGCGTGCCCGAGGTTGCAGCGCGGTTACTGGGTAAACGGCTCTTTAACGCACAATGCAACGGCAAAGATTTCGTGCTCGAAGGAGGCGGTATCGAGGTCAATGGACGCGGCACACTGTTGACAACTGAAGAATGCTATCTCGATCCGAAGGTACAGGTGCGCAACCCGGGCTTGGGCAGGAAAGAAATCGAAGCAACGATCAAAGCATACCTGGGTGTGACCAACATTTTCTGGCTCGCCAAAGGCCCGATTGGCGACGATACACACGGCCACATTGACGATATCTGTCGGTTCGTTGACAACAAAACAATTGTGCTTGTGAGGGAGAAAAAACCAAAAGACGCAAACTACCGCAGGCTCGAGGAAAACTGGGACAGGATCGGCGAGCTGCGGCTCCAAGACGGCTCGAAACCGACTGTTGTCGAACTGCCGATGCCGGCACCGCTTTACTACAACGGCTACAGATTGCCCGCCAGCTACGCGAACTTTTACTTCTCAAACGCTGCGTTGCTTGTGCCAACTTTCAATGACCCAGCCGACCGCATTGCGCTGGGCACACTAGCCGAGCTTGTCAAAGACAGGCCAGTGGTGGGTATCCACGCCGTTGATCTTGTGCTCGGCTTCGGCACGCTCCATTGTCTGACGCAACAGCAACCGGCGTAAAGCAGGCTTTGGTTTTCTTGGACCGACTGTTCAAATCGCCCCGTTTCACGTTTCACGTAGTCGGCGCCTTCAGCGGACGCCCAGCGCGTAACAGAGTGCGCGCCCTCACTAAAACAGGCAAAAAAGGTAGGGCGGGCGGTCCACTGCCCCCCGGATGACATAAACAACATCTTTTCGGCGCGTAAGGGTGAGCGCCCTACCGAATCTCCCAAACTTCACGTGGGAGGTATGGCAACGACGACGGTGCGTCTTACTTAGTTCGCAGTTCGGCCGGCAACGCCTTTTGTGGATTTTGAGATTGCCTTAGCAGGTTCTTTCGGACGCAACGCGCGCACTGCTGCACCTGCGCGCCACATTTCGGAGTTACGCATTGCCTCTAGCTCTTTTTGAAGCTGTTTCTGGTAGTCAGGCTTGCTGCATGCACGCAATACACGCGCGGTTTCCTTACCAGTTTTTACACGGTGGTACAGCTCCTTGAACAATGGTAACACCGCTTTCTTAAAGCGCGGTTTCCAGTCAAGCGCACCACGCTGCGCTGTGGCCGAGCAGTTTGCATACATCCAGTCCATGCCATTCTCGTCCACAAGCCGGATCAAGCTCTGGGTCAGTTCCTCGACCGTTTCATTGAACGCTTCGCTTGGCGAATGGCCATTGGCGCGCAGCACATCGTATTGCGCTTCCATGATGCCGGCTAGCGCACCCATTAGTACACCGCGCTCACCGGTCAAGTCGCTGTACACTTCGCGCTCGAATGTGGTCGGGAATAGATAACCCGAACCGATGCCGATGCCCACCGCCAAACACCGTTCACGTGCGCGGCCGGTGTAATCCTGCGCAATTGCAAAACTCGCGTTAATGCCAGCCCCAGACAGGAAATTCCGCCGGACCGATGTACCCGAGCCTTTCGGCGCAACCATGATCACGTCAACGAACTCAGGCGGGACCACGCCTGTCTGGTCCTTGTAAACTATGGAAAAACCGTGTGAAAAATAGAGTGCATCGCCCGGCTTAAGATTTCGTTTCACCACTGGCCAGATCGCGCGTTGGGCAGCGTCCGAAACAAGCATTTGAATAATCGTGCCCCGCGCTGCAGCTTCCTCGATGTCGAACAGAGTCTTACCCGGCTTCCATCCATCTGCAACTGCGCGGTCCCAATCGCGCTTGAACTGCGGTGACTGACCCACAATCACATTGAACCCATTGTCGCGCAGGTTCAGCGATTGCGCCGGGCCTTGCACCCCGTACCCGAGCACTGCAATCACCTCGTCCTTGAGCACCCGCCGCGCTTTTGACATCGGGAATTCCTTGCGTGTGACGACATCTTCAATCGTTCCGCCAAAATCAATCTTTGCCATAGACCGTTATGTTCAAATGCGTTGAAATTTTTGAGATGCAGCGTACCGGTTTCTGGTACACAGAGCAAACATTAAGATGCCGCAGGCGCAACTGAGACATCTCTTTTCTATGTGTTGCGCGGGTTCATTACACTGCAATCGCATATTCAGTGTCCGGTGTCTTTGCTCTCTTTACAGATTGACTGCATCGAATCGAAACTACCAGCCCCCGTTTTTCCATAGCAAACACAGGACGTACCGTGCAACATCGTAAGCTGCCGCGTACAGGTTTGGTCAGCACCTTACAGAACAGCGGCTCCAGCAGCGCGCACAGAGGTACGCTCTTAATCAACCTACCGGGTGACAAGACTCGTTCACCTTCGCCACAGACTCGAGCGGTGCGTGATACTCGAAAAAACTGGTGGCAGTCGCACAGCGTGTCTGTTACAAACTTTGACAGCAATGGCTGACTCGCAAGACACAAACACTGCAGGAGGTGCCGGTGTGCCGGCTCGGTTGGGCCGGTTCCACGTGCACGAGCTGATTAACAGCGGTGGCATGGCAGATACGTGGCTAGTAACGGATTCTGCAGGCCGGCCATACGCAATGCGCCTGCTGCATCAGCGGTTACGGTACAACTTTGTTGCGCGCCGACGGTTCTTTCGCGGGTGCGAGATCCTGTCGCAAATTCACCAGCATAAATTCATTATCGGGTACCATGAGCACGGCAAAATTGATGGGAAACCGTACCTGCTGATGGAATATGTCGAGGGTGTAAACCTCAAGATCCTGCTTGCCCGGCGTGATCCGTTGCTTACAGAAAACGTAGCCCAAATCCTGATCGACATGGCTATTGGCCTTGAACACATGCACGAAAGCGGGTTCATGCACCTGGATTTCAAGCCCGAAAATGTCATGGTCACACGCACCGGCGAGGTTAGACTGGTTGACTTCGATCTGACACGGCCAATACCCAAAAAACCTAAACGCCTCCGAAAAAACCCAGGCACACCAGCCTACATGGCGCCCGAACAATTGATGGGCAAACCCGTTGACCATCGTGTGGATATCTTTGCCTATGGCGTTACTGCATACGAAATTTTGACTGGCCAAAAACCATTCCCCGGAGTTGAGCCATCCGAGATCTTGCAACGACAGCTTGAGCGAGCTGGGTTTGCGCCACCCCGCCAGGTGAATCCGGACGTGCCGGCTGCGCTCGAAAAAATTATCCTTAAATGCCTCGAAACCGACCCCGATAAACGCTACTTGTTCATGGCCGTGCTTGTGCACGAACTTGAATCAGCGTTGTATGTCAAGCAATAAACCAGGTACAGCACAAGCTGTTTACAGCTCTACCTTACACCCGACACAAGGTGCACAGTGGCGCGATGGCTTGTTGTTCCACGTCCAATTGACAGAAGTTTACCCGCGTCAGTTTGCAACAAGTTGCCAACACCGGCTCGACTTTTCTGCCACACTTAAGAAAACCAAAGCCGGCACCGTGCAACATTGCAAACGCAACGTGCGTACAATTTGCTGTGCGCTTATCAAAATATCCGGTGTGGCTCCGCGCTTGCATCTCGGCTACAGAAAGTTCGCAATCAACCATGGGACAGGCAGAATACTAGTTTCAACGTGGCCACAGCTAGGGTAAGCCAGACTAGAGTTGTACCTTACAGGCACGGTCATGCATCTGCTGATGCGGCCCCAGACCCGATGATACACCGGCTCAGCCAGAGCTGCTATATGCCGGATCGCCAATTGCAGATGCCCGGGAAAAGTTTTTCGTACCAAACCGACCTCACAGAAAAGCTCTGCTACGTACGGTCCCGGACAAGAACCACCAATAAATCAAACTGGCCGAATCAAACCCACATGCAATACAATAACCGGTGAGATACTTTGCGTTCACGTTGGCTAAATCGGACTGTGCTGGGCATTGGGCTGGCGTCGTTGTTCAGCGATTGGGCACATGAGATTGCGACTTCTGTGCTGCCGACGTTTCTGGCAACGATGGGTGTGGCAGCGAGCTGGCTCGGCTTAATCGAAGGGGTGAGCGACGGACTGTCGTCGTTCGCCAAAATGGCCAGCGGGTATTACACAGACAAGTTGCCTCGGCGCAAACCAATCGCTGTCGCCGGGTATCTTCTCACCACATTAGGCACCGCATCGTTCGGGCTTGCTTCAGCGGCGTGGCATGTGCTGTTGGCGCGTGCGACAGCGTGGCTGGGACGCGGCGTGCGCACGCCAGTGCGCAAGGCACTCCTGGCTGCGGCAGTTACGCCTGAAACCTACGGGCGTGCGTTCGGGTTTGAGCGAATGATGGATACGCTCGGTGCAATTGTTGGGCCAGCGACTGCGGTGGCGCTGCTGCCATTGGTTAACCATCATTACCCAACATTGTTTGCACTGACACTCATCCCCGGTGTGCTTGCGGCCGGGTTTATCGGGTTCGTTGTAAAGGAACGTGAACGTAAACCTGTGCCGCACGTGTCATTCAGCGCGAGCCTGCGCGCATTACCGAAACCGTTTCACAAATTTCTGCTTGGTGTTGGCTTGTTCGGCGCAGGCGATTTTGCACACTCGATGTTGATTTTGCTTGCAGCGCAGAAGCTTGCGCCTTCACTCGGCGCAAAAACGGCGGCAACCGTTGCAGCCGGACTGTACGTGTTACACAACATGTTCTATGCTGGGTTTGCGTATTTGTCGGGTTTACTCGCAGACAGGTTTGCGAAACCGAATGTGCTGGCAACAGGCTACGCATTGGCTGCGGTGATGGCACTGCTGGTCATTGTGTTACCTGCAAACCTCTGGACGCTGGGCGCGGTGTTTGTGCTGAGGGGAATTTACGTCGGCATTGAAGAGACACTTGAAGACTCGCTCTGCGCGGAGTTGGTGAACGAAGAACATCATGGTATGGCATTCGGTACGCTGGCTACAGTGAACGGTGTGGGCGACTTCATGTCCAGCGCGTTGGTCGGCGCGCTTTGGAGTGCGTTCGGGACAAGTGCGGCTTTTGCGTACTGCGCGGTGGTGTTCAGCGCCGGGGCGGTGTTCATTTGGCGGATGCGTAGAGCGCGCTGCTAAGCGCCAAAGCCAACACATACAGAGTTCGCGGGCACTCACGGGTATGTATAGCTCGCCTGCAAACCCAGCGGCACGCCCAGCCACCAATACGCCAGCAAGAAAAGTGTCCAACTAAACAGGAACAGAATCGAATAAGGCAACATCAGCGATACAAGCGTGCCAATGCCAACGCTTTTCACGTACCGCTGCGCGAACACGACGATCAGCGGAAAATACGGCAGTAAGGGTGTGATAATGTTTGTAGTCGAATCGCCAATGCGATAAGCAGCCTGGGTCAGCTCCGGCGCAATGCCGAGCTGCATTAGCATGGGCACAAAAATCGGTGCAAGGAACGCCCACTTGGCCGAGGCCGACCCGACCAGCAAGTTCACCGTCGCGCTCAGAAAAATTATGCCGATTATGGTGACCTGGGTTGGCAAGCCCAAGCGTTGCAACAACAGCGCACCCTCGACCGCCAGAAGTGCCCCCAAATTCGACTCGCGGAACAAATAAGTGAATTGTGCCGCTGCAAAAGCCATCACCAGGTAATAACCCATCGTACTCATGGAATGGCTCATTGCTTTGATGACGTCGCGATGTGATTTGACCGTGCCGACCACAATTCCGTATGTCACCCCTGGCACCAAAAAAAGCAAAAATATGATCGGGATGATCGAGTCCATCAGCGGCGCGCCATGCGCAGTAAGCGAGCCCGAAGGCGAGCGTAGGGGCGAGTCGTTTGGCAACGCTGCCGCTGTCAATCCAGCCAAACCAAAAGCCATGATAGACAAGCCAATTGCCAGCCCGAGCCGTTCGCGGCTGCTCAGGGCTTCGGCCACGGGCTGGCTGTTGTTATGCTGGTCAACCAGCAAACCTCGAACTCTAGGCTCGATCACGTAGTCGGTGAGCCATGTGCCGATGCCGACTATGACAAGGCAGGATGCACCGGTGAAAAACCAGTTGCAGAGCGGGTTAACTGTGCGCGCCGGATCAATGATCTGCGCAGCCGCCTGTGTGAACCCTTGCAGGAGCGGGTCCAGTCCCGATGGCAGAAAGTTTGCGCTGAAACCGCCCGACACACCGGCGAACCCGGCGACAATACCGGCCAACGGATGCCTACCTGCAGCGGCGAAGATCACGCCCCCCAGCGGAATGACCAGTACATAGCCAGTGTCACCAGCCGAGTGACTCACAATTGCTACTAGCAACAGCATTGGTGTGAGCAGTTTCTGCGGCGTGATGCTCAGCAGCGCGCGTATGGCCGCACGGATGAACCCGGTCTGATCGGCTACACCAACACCAAGCAGCGCAACCAACACAACGCCAAGTGGCGGGAATTCAATAAATGTCCTGACCATGCGGGATAGGAACGTGGTTAGCGCCCGAGCAGAAAGCTGGTTGATGACCCGAATCGGTTCAGAGTGTATGATCTGTCCTGTCTCATCGCGTTTGACTGTGCGCGGGTCCATTGCGTCGAAGTCAACCGGCGCAAGCACAGCGGAAACAACCATCGTAGCCAACAAAGCCCAAACGAAGAGCATGGCAGGGTCAGGCAAGCGGTTACCTGCCCACTCGATTCCGTTCAGGACATACTGAACGAGGTTGAGCCTTTTCGGACGTTTTTGTCCAGGCGCGGTTCCTTCACTCATGGCTTTTATCGCAGCGTACGCAATGCGTGCAGTCCGGACAAGGCGGTGCCTAACCCGGCTTTGTCGTGAAGAAAAGTTACACCGTGTGATTTCGGGTCAATGTCCATTGGCCAAATAGTGTCTGGCCGTAAACGCGTGTTTTTTGGAATGGCGCGGGATACTCCCAGGAGCAAAGACATGGCCAGCGCTGGGTTTTTACGCCAAACCTTCTAAAAAACACAAAAATTCCCAACTAGTAAAGACCCCGGCTCCCTCAGACTCGGCCTTGGGCTTTTCCAGCGGGCCATTTCAGGCCGCCAGCGCCTGCGGTTGCCCGCGTTGGCACGGCTGCTGCAGCAATTGCCGCCCGATCACGTGCAGGTTGTAACTCATCACGCCGTAGCCCACGTAGCGCAAATAGCCGGCCAATCCCACATCCAAACACCGGTTCAGACCGTGATGTTCCAAACTGTGGATGTCGCTCTCCACTGCACTGTGCGCTTTGCGCAAAACCACAAAAGTCTTTGCGCTCGGCAGTTGAATCTTTTCAATGGGAATGATGTTGAAGTCCGGTTGTGGAGAATGTCGTTTTCGCATGGCGAATGTAAGAGGGCCGGACGCAGAATTCCACCAAAAGTTTCAACCGCCCCACCAACATTCGCACTGTCCTCTCTTCACCAAAACCAATCCCCACATGCGTGTTAACTCGTTTCCGGTCAGACACTACCCTAGACGCCGATGGTCCGCCTCATAGGCCGGGAACCGTTCTGGCAGCAACGCGGCCAAAAGGCGGTTACCACACAGATGAAACGCCGTAAACCAGATTGGCTTGAGGGTCAACAGCTCCCTCTCGGGATGATACTGGTGCAGACACGCCAAAGACCAGCAACCGATGCAGGGCACGGCTTGGGCTTGCGTTGCAAGGCCCAAATCGCCGCTTTGCGATAATAACCCAGCAGTTCAGACGGCTTGATTGATCAGTTGATGGTTGTGCTGCTGACCCGCGCCGCAATATTGCCACCGCACCCGGGCTAGGACTTCCGCTTTGGTTTGTCGGCTCATAAAACTCGTGCATCAGTCGGGTAACACCGACTCCTGACCCAACGACTCGTTTCCTCCATGCTTACAACTCAGCTCCGATAACAATTTTTTTGGCGTAAATCCTGAGTCTGTGCAACGAAAAGCTCGGCTTGAACCCGGCTGTGTGCGTGCTACACTATTGGTGTAGGCAATGGAGTTTGCCTGCTCCGGCGTGTTTTAACCGGGGCAAACTGCAATTAACCCGCTGATAACTCCTACCGAAAGATGTGCTGGATTGCGCTTTTTAGAGCAGGGCATGATGACACAAACACAACAGAAAACTGAAATGTGTACGATGCACGGGCAGGCGGGCACAGCCAAAACACCAGCCGGAGCAACCCTCGAACTCATACGTAGGGTGGCTCAAATAACAGGCGAACTGCGCCTTGAAAGTCTCCGGCCACAAATCGCAGCCTGCGAACGGCAGTTAGCCGTGCGTGAAGGGATTGACGTTGCCGTATTTGGCCGGTTCAAAGCTGGCAAAAGCTCGTTTCTAAATCATCTAATTGGGCGGCCTGTGTTGCCGATCGGTGTTGTGCCACTGACAGCAGTCATCACTCGACTCAGATACGGCCCGACTGAACGCGCCACAGTCACTTTCCTAAATGGCTCGACCGTGACCGTTCCACTGGTAGATGTAGGCCTTTATGTGAGCGAAAATGAAAACCCGGACAACGTAAAACAAGTCGAGTCGGTCGAGATCGAGTTGCCTGAGTTGCGTGCGCTTAGACCGCTTGAATTTGTTGACACACCCGGTCTGGGCAGCGCATTTGCGCATAACACAGAAGCAGCCCTGCGCTGGCTGCCGCAGGTGGGTGCTGCACTTGTAGCTGTAAGTTCAGATGCACCGCTTTCTGAACGCGATCTCAACCTGTTGCAAGAACTGCGTCAACACACACCTAAGATTGTACTGCTGCTGACAAAAGCCGACTTGCTAACCGAACCGCAGCGCGCCGAAGTGTTTGCTTTCGTGCGCCAACAACTGCACAAGAAGCTTGGAGCCGATTGGCCGGTGTTTTTCTATTCAATCAAACCCGACCTGCCCGAATTGAAGCGCGACCTGGTTGAACGACTGTTTGTGCCGTTAATTCAGCATGCGCGCGAGGCGGCCTCGGAAATTTTGCGGCATAAACTTGTCTCGGTCGCAAAACAGACATTGAATTACCTGCAGATCGCGCTTGCATCGGCGACGCAGAGTGAGTCTGCACGGGCTGCACTCGAGGAAAAGATTGAAGATGAACGTCAGCAATTCGAGTTGCTGCGCGAGGAACTGAGCGTGCTTGCGCGCGAGTGGGATGCCAAAGCTTTCGAATGGACACTCGAACACCTGCACCCGCGCAGACGCGCACTAGAGAAAAAAGTCACCGAAACGTTACAAGCGCAATTTGTACAGTGGCAATTGCGTTTGCCTGCGCTGCTTGAGGTTTACACCGAATGGCTGACGAAGTTTCTCGTCGAAGAATTGCATGCTGTGTCCGTGTCCGAGCGCGCGATGTTTTGCGCGCCAATCGAGAATGTGCGCCGGCATCTCGAACGCACGCTGCGCGCATTGCAGGACAGACTGGCAAAACATGTGAAGGACGCGCTTGGTATCGAGCTTGCCCCGCGCGAGTTCCAATTCCATATCCATGAACCCGCCTCGCCACCTGTAGCAGTCGGTGTTGCGTTTGACGTGACACTGGACCTGGTGGGTTACCTTGTGCCGATGACAATCTTTAGGGGACTGGTGCACCGACGCTTGTTGAAACAAGCGCAATTTGAGGTGCGCAAGAACATGTCGCGCCTGGCTGCTGCCTGGCGCGAACGCGTCAGCAACACAATCGAGGATCTAAAACAACAGGCAGTCAAACATGCTGAAAATGAACTGGTGGCTCTAGAGCAGATGCTTAGCCAGAGCACATCTGACACGCCTAAGTTGCGCACAATACAGGCCGAGCTAAACGCATTGCTTCAACAGTTCGCCTAACGTCCCCCAATCGGCTGACATCGTGGCCAGCCAAGCCGTCAACAACCTGAATCTTTGGCGGGACTGGAGCGGCGGTTTGTGGCTTAACTACACTATGCCACCTGCAATTGCTGTGGTCATTTATCAAGCACGGCGGCTGCTTTCGCAGCTCAAGTAAGACACGGTCTCGCGAAAATCAACAATCAGGTTTCCAGCACAAGTGGCCTCATGACGCCGCTTGGCTTGGCGGCATCTTCTTTTTTTGCGGAGTCGGAAAACGCCAGGTACAGAAACGCAAACAGATCAGTAACAGGCAATATCAGAAGGATCGCAACCAAGACGCTTTTGCGCCGGGCTTCAACGATCTTCAAACACCACACAATTACTGCCACAACGTTGAGCACCGGCACAAAAAAGGCAATAAACCACAGCGGCGACATGCCGGCTGCGCGCAGCGCGGGAAACAGTTGCAATACGGGCAGCCAGATTAAGAAACCGGGTGTGTGGCCGGCTTTGATGCAGATCAACTTCAGGCAGTAGCAGTAAAACAAATACATGCCCAGAACCAGGGCTAGCCCCACCAACAGCACCGCAACACCGAGGCGCCACACCGACGTCGCTGAAAACGAGGTAAGTTTGGACATCGAAACCGGCAGCGATTCTTTGTCGAAAAACCGGACTGGACTCGAACGGGTCGCGTCGTCAGGATTCGAGGCTATGTCAACCCAACCACTGGCTGGGTTTTCATTGGTTGCTCCCGAAGGTCTGGATGAGGGATTGGCAAGGCCCAACTTAACCAGAGCTTCGTTGTCGAGGTCGTCTATCTTGACGTTTCCAATGCCGCTCGCGTGCCGGATAAAGATGTCTTTGCTAGTAGTTTTTACTACTGTAACATTCGTGAACGTGCCTGTCCTTGTTTGGAGCACATCAAAATGGACAGTGGCGGCTACCGCGGGCATCCATAAAATCAATTCAAACCACAATATTAGCCAGCGCGCCGTAACTAATCCGGATACTACACTTAAGGTCTTCACTCAATTCAAATGAGCAATCCTGTGGTTAGCCACAGACAGCAAGTTCTTCGGGTGCGCACGAAGTGTGCCAGCAGCCGACCGCAACGGCTTTGCAAACACAGATCAAAATCGGCCTGCGAAACAGATGCGCTCAAAAATTGTCGCTGGTTTCACGATGGGCTAATACCTGGTGGGTTTACAAATCTGGCGGCGCACGATTTGTGTGCTCCAGTCCCAAACACGTGCAATTGACCACGCACTGCCTGCCCAAAAAAATGCCGCCAGGACCATCGGGGACCCCAACCGGGTAGAAGTATGCCTGCCCTATAACTACGGAGCAACCCAAAGCCCGACTGGCCTAGCGCGGCTTGCGAGTACGGCTTTGCCCATGTGCTTGCATTGCAACGCTTGAACACACCCAAATCCGGCAAGGCTACCTTCATGGATTGCATAAGCCATCAAACAGCGATTATGCTATACACATGAAGCGTATGAAACCAATAGCGCGCCGAGCTGTCGTTTTATTGCCGTTGGTTTGTCTTGTCATGGGAATGTCAGGATGCGCCACTGTGCCTGAGACAGGACGCAAACAGTTGCGGCTTATACCTGAGTCACAAGAAATGCAGTTGGGGTTAACCAGTTTCGAAAAGCTCAAGAAAGAAACGCCTATCAGCAAAGACGCCGCTGCGAATGAAATGTTGCAACGTGTGGGGCGGCGGATAGCTGCTGTTGCATCTAACCAGTTGCCAAATGCGCACTGGGAGTTTGTGCTATTCGAAAGCAAAGAACCAAATGCGTTTTGTCTGCCAGGCGGCAAGGTCGGCGTGTATACAGGCATCCTCGAGATCACGCGTGATGAAGCCGGACTGGCAACTGTTGTTGCGCATGAAATTGCCCACGCAGTAGCGCGCCACGGCGCCGAACGACTCAGCGAAGCGTTGGTAATCGAGGCAGGCGCACAAATACTGGGCACCACAATATCGGGGTCGGATCCGCGTGTGCAGGCTGCGGTTGCTACTGCATATGGCTTGGGCACAACACTCGGGCGCGTGTTGCCTCACAGCCGTGAGCAGGAGTTAGAAGCTGACTACATCGGCCTGATTTACATGGCGCGTGCTGGTTACGACCCTGAGCAAGCCGTAGTTTTCTGGCAACGGTTCGCCGACTATAACAAACAACGGGGTGGCAATGTTGCCCCAACTTTTCTCCGCACGCATCCGTTGGATGAAACGCGGATTCGCCATCTGCAATCCAACTTACCCAAGGCAAAGGAGGAATACCTAAAAAGCCAGCAATCAAAACGCTGACTCAGGCTGCACGGCGAACACGCACAGACCCTCTTTTGGCTAGCTCGGCTATGCGATGCCGTGCTGGCCAACAAATGTGCGAACTATTGCCCTGTTTTACCTGGTTGCCGCTGGCCGCTCTGGTCTGCCTGAGCGCGGCCCACGGGGGCTCTGCGGCACAACGGGTTGGTTTGTGCCTTGACCCGGCCCGCCAGACCCAAGTAATTGCACCCGTGGCATCACATCGAATTTTTGCTTTTGCTCAGGTGTTAGTATCTCTCGAATTTTGCTGTTCGTTTCCTGTGCTATCTCACGCATTTTGGGCCGGCGCGCTTCCGGCGCAAGAGTTGTGTCGGCGCGCACCTGTTGGATTTTACTTCGCTCTTGTTCGAGAATAGCCCGCACCTTGGCCTGTTGGTCTTGAGTCAGGCCCAACGCCTGTGTAAGCCGTTGCACACGCTGGTTGGTGTCTAACCGTGCTTCCGGCCCGGCGCCCTGTTGCATTCCGGCCATTGGCAACTCATCAAACCGCTGCTTTTGCTCAGGGGTCAGGATTTCGCGTATTTTGTTGTTTGTTTGTTCCCTGAGCTGGCGCACTTTGCCCATTCGTTCCGGGGGTGTAATTGCCGTGTTGGTGCGCAATTCCTGGAGTTTCTGTTGTTCCTCCTGGATAATTGTGCGGAGCTTTGTTTGCTGTTCCTGTGTCAGATTCAACCGCTCGGTTAACCGCTGTACACGCTGCTCGACACCTATTCTTGGCCCTGGACCAGGCTGGCGTCCTTCAAGCCGACCTGCCCCTGGTGGCGGTCCCGAAGGTTGTGTTTGGTTCGGTTGTGCAAAAGCGCAAACTGGACTAGCTACCAACCAACCCAGCGTCAACGCACTGCATATTGCAATTGCTCTTGTCCGGTTCATAAAGTCTGAGTGTCGCATTACAAGTTTTTCCTTTTGAGTTTCTGAGTTTCCGGTTGGTCTGGGCCGGTTCCGTGGTCAACCCACACGACCCGCTTCAGCCCCAGATTACCCGGTTCACATACCAAGACGAACTGCCGCAGCAGCAGGTTACATTGGCAAGCGTTATTTTTGACAAATAACACGCGCACGGTTGAGCCGGTCTAACGATCGCGTCGCTCGGCAACAACCTAGTCCGTTGGTGTGGGCTGCCCATATTGCGCAACAAAATTGAGTTGTCGGCACAGAGCCAGGTCGGCAATCTGTGGCGCATTATGCACGTGGTTAACTTAGGCATGATCGGTGGCGGCACAGTAGGCAGCGGCGTGTTCCACGCACTGCAGCGCAACGGTGAACTATTGGCCAAACGCATCGGAGTGCAGATCAACATCGTAAAAATTGCTGTCAAACAGTTCGACGAGCCGCGCCCGTACCCGATCCCACGTCGGTACCTGACAACAGACTGGCGCAGTGTTGTTAACGATCCACAAGTGCAGATTGTAGCTGAGCTTGCAGGCGGTACAACCGTTGCGCGTGAAATGGTGCTTAGCGCGCTGCGCTTGGGCAAACCGGTCATCACAGCCAATAAAGCGCTTCTGTCTGCACACGGCCCGGAGCTGTTTGCCGCTGCAAAAGCCAACAACTCCAACTTGTACTATGAAGCCAGTGTCGCTGGGGGTATCCCGATCATCAAAGCGTTACGCGAAGGGTTTGTTGGTAACCGCATCACACACATCTACGGCATCGTAAATGGCACGTGCAACTACATTTTGACCCGGATGAAACGCGACGGAATGGAGTTTGATGTGGCGTTGAAAGAGGCGCAACGGCTTGGTTACGCCGAGGCCGACCCGAGCCTTGACATAGACGGACTGGATGCAATGCATAAAACGGGAATTTTGGCATCGCTTGCGCACGGGTTTTGGGTTAACCAACGTCAAATTTACGTTGAAGGCATCCGCTCGATCACACAGACCGACATCAGGTTTGCAGATCAATTGGGCTACGTGATCAAATTGCTCGGGGTCGTAAAACGATTAGGGGATGGGACCACCGCCGCCCCGCAAATTCAAGTGTCAGTTTACCCAACGCTTGTGCCGAAGTGGCACCTTCTGGCCGATGTGAACGACGTGTTCAATGCCGTGTTTGTACGCGGCGATGTTGTGGGTGACACAATGTTCTACGGACGCGGCGCTGGCAAGGACGCAACCGCAAGTGCAGTCCTGAGCGATCTGGCCGACGCAGCCCTTGACCTGACCCTGGGCACGAAACAACGTGTGCCGGCGTTCGTGGCGCATGAACGCGCCGGCAAGGTAGTCTGCATCGGTGATGTAATATCGCGTTACTACGTGCGGCTGAACGTGGTTGACCAACCAGGCGTGCTTGCACGGATCTCGTCCATCCTCGGCAAGGCAAAGATCAGTATATCGTCCGTTATTCAACCAGAGGAACATAAAGGCACAACCGTGCCGGTCATCATGATGATGCACGAGGCACACAATGCCGCTATGGCCAAAGCATTGCAACAGATAGGCAAACTGCCCGTGGTTAAAGGCAAACCGGCGATGATTAGGGTCGAGAACTTCGACTGATCACACTGCCAGCTTGTCACCACCTCCAGCGCTGCAAGACCGATCCGGCATAAGTCTCTGTACCTCAGACACACTAACGGAGCGCGCATCTGCTGGGGTAAAGTGACGGGCAAGCCTGCGTGCATGCCTTCAGAATAGGCTATTGCAGATGGGGCAAAGCGCAATACTCTGAACCACTAAGAATTTAGGCATGCGGATTTTGCCTTTGCGTTCTTGATTTTCGGTCTTGAGTTGGGGATGATAACTGGCAATGGCTTTGATTGTCCAAAAATATGGTGGTACATCCGTCGGCAACATTGAACGGATCAAAAATGTAGCGGCGCGTGTTGCTGAGTATCACAAGCGCGGAGATAAACTTGTGGTTGTCGTGTCAGCCATGAGCGGCGTGACCGACAGCCTAATCAAGCTGGCTAAGGAAATCACGCCTCTGCCAAGCGAACGCGAGTTAGACCTGTTGCTTGCCACGGGCGAACAACAGGCAATCGCGCTCACCGCAATCGCACTGCAGGCCATCGGTGTACCAGCAGTCGCACTTACAGGTGCACAAGCTGGTATTGTCACCGACGGCGTACACACAAAGGCAAAAATTCGCAATATCACACCTAGGAAGGTTCATGAACTGCTGGACACAGGCAACGTTGTCATTGTTGCCGGGTTCCAAGGCGAAACACCCGAAGGCGATGTTACAACACTTGGTCGGGGCGGTTCTGACCTGACAGCTATTGCACTGGCTACCGCCTTGAAGGCCGATCTATGCCAGATTTACACCGATGTTGATGGCGTTTACACGGCCGACCCACGCATTGTGCCCAGCGCGAAAAAGCTTGATGAAATTTCGTACGATGAAATGCTTGAGCTGGCCAGCTTGGGCGCAAAAGTAATGCAGTCGCGCTCGGTCGAATTTGCCAAAAAATTTGGAGTTGTATTTGAAGTGCGTTCGAGTTTCAACGATAACCCAGGAACAGTCGTGAAAGAAGAAACCAAAAGCATGGAAGCAGTTGTCGTGCGCGGCGTTGCGCTCGACCGGAACCAAGCAAAAGTAACAATTGTCGGTGTGCCCGACAGACCAGGCGTCGCTGCGCGCATTTTCAAGGCGCTGGCTGACGCGGCCATCAACGTTGACATGATCGTACAAAATGTCAGTCACGGTAGCACACCGCCAACTACCGACATTTCGTTCACAATCGAGAAAGCTGACCTGGCAAAGGCAAAGAAGGTGATCGACACACTCAAAACCGACCTTGGGTTTACCGAGGTGATAGCAACGGAAAATATCGGTAAGCTCTCGATTGTTGGGGTGGGCATGAAAAGTCACTCCGGTGTAGCAGCTAAAATGTTCGAGGCGCTGGCGAAGATCGGGGTGAACATTGACATGATCTCGACAAGTGAGATCAAAATATCGGTTGTGATAGACGCCGCCAAAGCCGAACAGGCCGCACGCGAGGTACATGGAGCATTTATCGGCTGAAACTCCGGTGCTGAAATATTTGCGCAGCATCTGTAATTTGTGATGCTGCGAGAGTGTAAAAGAAATTTTGTCGTAGCGGTCGGCGGGTGAGAAAAACCAATGTCACAGCCGACAAACAGCACTCAGGATGAAACGCAGCTGGAACTGTCAGCCTATGCTGATTTCGGCGCATTTGAGGTCAGTATAAGCGAGCCGATCAGGTTGACAGGCACATATATTGTTTTCGTTGGTGCCTCGGAACTGATCTTCATCAGAAACGAGGTTGGCAGTTCACCTTTGATTTCGGGCGTTCTGCATCTGCTAGGGCCGCTCGGGGGTATTATCGTGGCTATTGGCTGGCTGCAACGGCAAATTAAAAACCTGCTATACGGCCGAAAAGACACTGAAAAAGAAACCGAAATAACCAAGTTAGACCCATACGAGTTGCTCCAGTCTAGCCCGCACAACTTCAAGCTGCACGTGTCCGAGATACGAAGTGCCAGCGTGCACCCCGCCTCCTTTTGGTCATTCAGCCAAAGCCAGGCAGGTCGAATTGATTTTGCGATTCGGTTCGGCGAGCAACTACGAGTCGAATTTGCAAAGCACGACGAACTTGCAACTGCACTGCATCTGCTCAAGCCGCTGTTACACTCGGCACTGGAAGTTAATGTGAAATGGAACCCTGCAAAACAACGGTTCGAACGAAAAAGACAAAAGATGTAGCCCTGTAGTTGCCCGTGCCAGTGCGCGTTTGCCTAGGCGCTCTGAGTCACTCTGGTAAAGCCCACAAAGCGCAAGCTCAAAAAACTAGAGTTTTTATATTTGACACCCACGTTACACAGGATGTATTAAATGTGCAGTCATGCAATTGCTGGGACTAAACCTGCTGCTGTGCGGCGTGCTGCTGTTGTGCAGTGCGGCAGGCGGGGTTTAGTTTGCTGGCAAAAAGCATTTTTGAACCCCACTGCCGCAGGTTCGGCAGTGGGGCTTTTGTTTTACAAAACAAATTTCGCATTGTGTGGGCTTTCGAAAAGTAACACATGCAAAATACGTAAAAGCTAAAAAGCCAAAGCCAGTAAAAACCAAATGAAAACGGATCGAATCGTAATATTCGACACAACGCTCCGAGACGGCGAACAGTGCCCGGGTGCATCCATGAACCTGCGCGAGAAACTCGAGGTGGCACGACAACTCGCCCGGCTGCGTGTTGACGTGATCGAAGCCGGGTTTCCTGTGATCAGCAAGGGCGACTTTGAGGCAGTCAACACAATCGCGCGCGAGATCAAAGGGCCGGTCATTTGCGGCCTGGCACGGTGCGTACCCGCTGACATAGAGGCAGCAGGCGCAGCGCTTAAACCTGCAGGGAAACGGGCACGAATCCATGTGTTTCTTGCCACCTCAAAGATCCATCGCGAGTTTAAGCTAAGAAAAGCCCGCAGCGAAATTTTGCGCCTTGCGGTTGAGGGCGTCCGGCGTGCGAAGACCTACACAGCAGATGTTGAGTTTTCGCCCGAGGACGCCTCGCGAACTGAACCGGACTTTCTTGTGCAGGTGTGCAAGGCGGTGGTAGCCGAAGGGGCAACAACGGTAAACATCCCTGACACAGTTGGCTGGGCTGTGCCAGAACAATTCGGCGAACTGATCAAATACTTGTACGATGCCGTGCCTGAGTTCAGCACAGGCAAAGCAATAATTAGTGTGCATTGTCACAATGACCTGGGGCTTGCAGTGGCTAATTCGCTCGCCGCAGTACGTGCAGGCGCACGCCAGGTCGAATGCACCGTCAACGGTATAGGCGAGCGCGCAGGAAATGCAGCCATGGAGGAAATTGTCATGGCACTCAAAACGCGCAGTGACTTTTTTGGCAAGCTAAGCTGCGGTGTTAACACCCGCGAGATCGTGCGTACATCACGGCTCGTAGCGCGAATGAGTGGGTTGCCGGTGCAACGAAACAAGGCAATTGTCGGCGAAAATGCTTTTGCGCACTCAGCCGGTATCCATCAGGACGGTATTTTGAAGAAGCGCGAAACATACGAAATCATGAACCCTGAGGAGATTGGTTGGGGGCAAACAGAATTGCCGCTTACAAAACACAGCGGCCGCGCTGCGGTTGCGGCACGGTTGCGCCAGCTCGGGTTCCGCATGAGCGAATCAGACGTAAACGCGATCTTCTCGCGGTTTAAGGCGATCGGCGACAAAAAGAAATTCGTTTACGACGACGACCTGACCGCACTCGTTGAGGACCTGTTGACCGAGGTGCATGAGACATGGGCACTGGATTACCTGAGTGTAACCAGCGGCAGCAACACCGTGCCCACTGCAACCGTGCGGCTGCGGAAGATTGGTACTGGCAAGCAAAAACCCGTGGTTTTGCAGGATGCAGGTATCGGAGACGGCCCAGTTGATGCAACCCTAAGAGCAATTGATAGGCTCACACGCACGCAGGGGCGGCTCCTTGACTACTCGCTGCGCGCTGTGTCAGCCGGCAAAGACGCACTGGGCGAGGTAACCGTCAAGGTTGATTTCGGCGACGGCACTGTTATTACCGGTAAAGGCACAAGTACGGACATAATTGAAGCCAGTGCGCGCGCTTACCTGAACGCAGTTAACCGATACCTAGCCAATGGCCGGAAAACCACAAAAAAATGTGTTGTGCGGTAGGCCTATAAATCAACTCAGCTTGATGCCTCCGGCCAATTGATAGGCACTGCTACCAATTTGAATTCGGTTCTTTTGAATCAAGGCAGACCTGTCAGTTGGCCGGCTGGGCCGGCAACGGCGTGTTACCTGCTTGTGTTGGCTCTGCAAACACACCAGTCCGGTGAGTAAACTGTTTACCTGACGGCGTCTTACGAATCGTGAGCGTGCCGATTACACGCGGGCCGGTGCTTTTTGCATGTGTCGGCACCTGGACAATCTCCCTTGGCCCGCGATCTTTGTGCAGGTTCCACATGTATTCGCCCTTGGATTCAAGCGGAAAACTTTTCAACTTCAGTTCTAAGCCCTCAGGTGTAACCCGGCAAATAAGATAATCCTGCGTGTCAACAACCTCGCGACCCCAGGATGAACCGTGAACAATCTGCCAGACGCCGTCGGCCTCGGCTACATTGACAGCGTGATGTTCACCGCACAGGTAAAGGTCTACATTGGCTTCCTTCAATATTTGCCAGAATGCACTCTTTGTACCCCCTTCAAGTACCAAGCCGCTTGACGACCGCCTTTTTGCGGGCGGGATCACGGGCACGTGCCCTTGCACAATGATGTGACGCGCATTCGCATTTGATTTGAACACGTGGCGGAGCCACTCAAGCTGATCGCCTAACACAGCTACACGCATTTTACCGTCGACGACCTCAAATGTGGCCACAGTCACAATGAGTGTGTCTTTGTGCAAAACATAATAAGCCAAACTTTTCTTAGATGGCGGCCCATTATCAGGCATGGCAAGATGACGTGCAAACGCTCTCTCGAAATGAGGCACAAGCGCGACTTTTTCTGCAGGCCACGGGTCATCCCCCAGTTCATGGTCGCCAACAGCAACGTAATACTTCAGCCCGTGCGTTTGCACGCGCCGTATCCAGCCACCGTAATAGACCGCTGCCATGTGCTCGATACATTTGGGGCCGTCCCACCAATGCCCGTTGACAAGATCGCCTGCCATTAGCACAAAGTCCGGCTGCTCGGTTTTCACCTGATTAAAAAACCATTCAATTGCCGGTTCCCATTCTGGCCACGGGTTCGGCACGTCAAAGTTGAGAAAATCTGGGAAACTCACAAATGTCCAAGCCTCGCTTGAGCTTGTGGTTTGTTGCGATGTTGCTTGGACCGGTACGGACGTTGGCCCTGCTGCAAAGGCACCGCGTGCAAGACAAGCAACCAACACAAATACGCTCAACAGACCGAAAAATCCGGTTAGCGTCCTCAACGCATGTTCTTTGCTGTAGAAAGCGAGTCTGCCACGGTCCATGTGCCCGAAGAGAAAAACTTAATTCAGATTCAGTGCGGCACGTGCAACTTAGTCGGCAGCCTTTTTGAGCTGAGGCGGCATCGGTGAAAAAACTTTGAGCAAAATACCGTCAACAGACGTGTTGAGTGCTGAAACTGAGAAATGAAAATACTTGGCCACCTTCTCGTACTGCGGCAACAGCGAAAAATCCATCCATTGCCTGAACATGTTTAATTGGGCTCCTGAAAACGGGCTGCCTGACAATGCAGCCGGTGTCGAATTTGTTTGTTCCTTAAGCATTGCAAACAACAGCCGCATTTGCTCAGCCTGGTTTTCGTACTCGAACATTGTAGTGCCGGGGCCGATGACTTTTTGCGCAGCATCCGTCAGCCCTGTTGTTTCGCGAAGTGTCCTGCCTTTGCTCTCACCTCGCAGGAACTCCTCCAAAACAGCCGGGTCGGTCGAAAATGCAACGTACCCTGCGCTTGCGGCAAAACTCAGCTTGCGCGCCCCACTCTTTGACGGCTCGACACCAGGCAGAAAAGGCACCTGAAAAGAATAGATCTTTTTGCCGAGGAACTCACGCTCGTTAATACCACCACTCGCCTGTGCCACTGCGCCGAACAATGTCTTTAACCCGCCGATAAACTGATCCGTCTTGGGCGACCCGATCAGTACGAGCGATTGCGCCTCACGCAGTCCAGCCGAATCTATCGAGCGCGGCGCTTTCTGGAACGAAACGAAGTCGTCACCTAGATTGCCAATAACGGATTTCTTCAAATCGAAGTCTGGATCGGTTTCTTTTGCTGTTGCACTGGCTGAATCAAGAATGAAGTTAAGCACGCCAAAAGGCATGAATTCACCAAGCATTTGTTCGAGTGTTGCCCAGGCCTTCTGCGCGTCAATTCGCCATCGCGAAAACTTCAACACATCGGCCGGCACAAACGCAGGCGGCATACAATCCTTGGGCACACCCGCCAAAATCTTGAATATACCGGTGCGGTTTGCCTCGGGCACATCGAGGTAAAACTGCATCAGCAAGCCTTCGGTTGACTCGCGCATGCTAAAACTGGCCGCGCGCAATCCAGTAAGGCCAACCGCTGAAATTGCCCCGGCAGGATCAAACCCACCCAGCATTTGCTCGGAGTCTTCGCCTTCATCTTCTGCGGCTGCATCGGCCTTGATGTCTTTTAACAGTATGTCAACGAGCGACTTAACGTTGCCCCAACAGTACATGTGCGCGTCACGGAAAACGGCAAGCTGGTTCGCCCGAAACACAGCTTGATCGGCAAGCGTGGGGGCTTGACCGCCGCCCAAACTTATCAGCACGCGTTCGATGGCACGGGGCGCACTTCCAACTATAAGCAGCGACCCTGTTTGTCCAACATAAAGCGGGTTCTTTGGCTTTTCTTTTTTGGGACCGAGTTGTTTCTCGTCCGGTGCCGTTTCGGATTTATCTTCTAAATTCTGAAAGCGCGGTTCGGGACCGAGAAAGTTTTTCAGGCTCTTCGGCATGTCATCTGCTCCAAGCAGTAAAACCGTAAACTCGACGTCACGGATTTTCTCGGTCTTGACCGGTTTGCCTGCGTCCGTCCATTTCTTGCGCACATCGTTAATATTTCTCTTGAGCCGGTCACTTTTATCCTTTGCGTCGCCAAGTAGTAACAATGCAGGCCGCTTCTCGCCGCGACCCTGCCAGCCGTTTTGCGTGATTGCAAAAGTGAGCTGGCCCTGGATGAGGTTGGTGTAATCGGCAAACTTCACACCAAGCTCCCGTTCGAGCGGATCTACGAGTTGCTCACGCAGCTTCTCCATGAATTTCTCCCTAAACGGGCGCATGGCTGTATCGTTCCAAAACCGGTAGCCCGACGATTGCTGGACTGCAGCATTGAACGCAGCCATGTCAGGTATTGTAACCACCAGCAGCGTATCGTCTGGCAACAATTTTTCCGGGGCGGGTACAGGAGCAGCAACGGCCGTAAACCCAACCCATACTGCAGACAAACAGCACCCGACAACCCGAAGTACCCGGGTCACGTTCTTGTTTATGTGCGTGTTCATTTTGGTGCGATTGTATTCGGTTAATTGAATTTGTGCCGGTGCAATGCAATGCGAAAATTTTTCGTTGACCTAATTTTCTTGAGTGTCCATGCGCATTTTGCTTGGTGGGTCAAGGTATTTGTACGGATTGCTCGGGTTGTCGTTTGCATAGGCGTAAGCGTCACGGTTATTTAGAAAGAACTTGACCACAGTAGCCGGCACCGCAAAGCCGAGTCCTTCGCCGTAAGCAGCCTTCATGTTCGTGACGCCGACAACTTCGCCTGCAAGGTTGAACAACGGCCCGCCGCTGTTGCCAGGGTTGATTTGTGCTGTGGTTTGAAGATAAAGCTTGCCCTGCAGTTGACGTGTTTTGGTGCTGATGATGCCCTCTGTAACGGTGCGTTCAAGACCAAGCGGGCTACCAACCGCAAACACGCGCTCACCAACAGCAAGACTGTCGGAGTCGCCAATTGGCACACTGACAAATTTCGGTGCATCCTTGTCTTCGATCTTCAACAGCGCAAGGTCATCGAACTTGTTCAACGCAACAATGCGCACCTGTTTGTAAAGCCTCCGTTCGAATTGGCCGGCGCGTTGATGGTAAACCTCAACCGATATCTGTGTCTCGCCCTCAATCACATGGAAGTTGGTAATCAAGTACCCGTCTTCATTGATGAAAAATCCTGAACCTTGACCGCCCGGTGTCCGCACCTGCACAACCGCCTCGCCCAACTGGTTTACAAGCTCACGTACGGACCGTTCTGTGCGCGCCCGGACTGTTGCAGTACGATAAAAATCGTTGGTCGTCCGGTCCAGCGCGTTTGTCCCAGTACCAATGGCAAACGTAGTGGTGGACCTCGACTGAGCAGATTTGACACTCTGCTTTTGTGCGCGTTGTTTGCCAGCAGTGGCTGTAGGTGCCTGTCGCAACTGTTCGGATTTGATTATATTGACAATTTCGTTTCGCGGCACAGCAAGCACCGTGTAGCCGATGTCAACAAAAACATGATCGGGTTTCTCGACGACGACTGTACCTGTGACAGAAGCCGCCCCTTTTAGTTCAATAACATCGGCACCAAGCAGGCCAATCCCGCACAAAAACAAGACCACAACGCTACACAATCTTTTCTGCATCGGGTAAAGCTTACTTCAAACAAGCCACCTGTACAAGGGCTCACGCATGGCACCGGCCAGAAAAAAACATCAGTACGAAAGAAAACGCGCAGGCATGTTTCACTGAAACTTCCGGCTCGGAAGTTTTTTGGGCGCAGCCGCTGGAACTTCAAAATGCTTGGCAGCGACCTACTCTCGCGCAAGCTATACATGCACTACCATCGGCCCTGCGGTGTTTGACGGCCGAGTTCGGAATGGGATCGGGTCGTTCCACCGCGGCATTGCCACCAAGCAAAAATTCGCTAAACCGTTGAATCGTTAAACCGCACCTCCTCAGACCACTAAACCGGCTTTTCCATGTGGCAGTGCCGGTTCAACCAATTTTACGGTTCAACGACCAGCCCGGCTCGTTCCCTGACAACTACACACAGCCCACGGGCAGTACAGTTTGCGAGCTGAAATCGCTGCCTCAGACACGTGCTCCGTTGAATCGTGATTTGTTAAATCGGTCACCCGATCCAACCGCTTAACGGTTCAACGGTTTGACGTGCCAAAATAACCGATCAAGCCGCACGACCGATTAGGACTGGTCAGCTAAAAGCCTCACGGCTCGTACACCTCCAGCCTATCAACCCGGTGGTCTACCGGGGGTCTTCAGCCTGCTGACATTGCTGCCAGCAGAAGGGACACCTGATCTTGGGATGAGCTTGGCACTTAGATGCTTTCAGCGCTTATCTCTTCCGCACATGGCTACGCAGCGCTGCCCCTGACGGAACAACTGCAACACCAGAGGTGCGTCATTCCCGGTCCTCTCGTACTAGGGAATGAACCCCGCAAGTGTCCTCCGCCCACAGTGGATAAGGACCGAACTGTCTCACGACGTTCTGAACCCAGCTCGCG
>CAZKTA010000003.1:0-209216 GCA_964555645.1 uncultured Verrucomicrobiota bacterium | reverse complement strand
CCTGCGTGTGCTTGTGGACGGCGAGGAGATAGTTCGCTCGGCCCGGCTCGAGCGAATAGCCGCTAAGGCGCCATGAAGACAGTGCATACAATTGCCAAGGCGGGCTTTGTATGTGTTGCATGGGTTATATGTGTCACACCGGCACTCGGCACCGCTCTGCCTGGCCCCGCGGTTCCACGTATTGAGAGTAGCGGGCTTATGTATCACACCGATGCACGCGGCAACCGCGTGCCGGATTTTTCGGTCTGTGGTTATGCAGCTCAAACTAGGCCGATTCCCACTGCAAATGTGCGTGTTGTTGTCGAGCCGCGACCGGGCGATTCGACCCAGCGAATTCAAGCTGCGCTTGACTACGTGGGCAGCCTGCGGCCTGACACAAACGGCTTGCGTGGCGCCGTGCTATTGCTTGCCGGTCGGCACGAGGTGCTTGGGGGCTTGCGAATCACCAATTCGGGTGTCGTCTTGCGTGGCCAGGGCATGGGTACAAATGGGACAGTGCTGGTAGCAGCGGGCCTCGACCGCCGGACGCTTATTCGCATAGCCGGGCGAAACGACTGCATTTGCTGGAGCAACGCCGCTTGGGTGGTTGCAGACGATTACGTGCCGGTTGGCGCGATTAAGTTCCATGTCCGGGATGCCACTGGTCTGAGCAACGGCTGTTCGGTTCGGTTGATTCGTCCCAGTACAACCGCGTGGATCGAGCGGCTCGGTGCGACCGATCTCGGTGGCGGTGTAGGTGCCGGTTGGAAGCCGGGCACAAGGGATATCGTTTGGGATCGGACAATCACATCCATTGATGAGGACCGGGTTACCATTGATGCGCCAATCACTACTGCGATTGAGAAAGAGTTGGGGGGCGGCTATGTAATGATCTACCAGTGGCTGGGCCGGGTTACCAATGTGGGTGTCGAGAACATCCGGCTTGAATCAGCTTTTGACCCGAGCAATCCAAAGGACGAAGACCATTCGTGGTGTGCGGTCACAATAGAAAACGCGGCCGACTGCTGGGTACGGCAGGTTACCTTCTGCCATTTTGCAGGCTCAGCGGTTGCAATCTATGAAACCTGCAAGCGTGTGACTGTGCAGGATTGTCTTTCCTTGGAGCCTGTATCCGAAATTGGTGGGTACCGGCGGCACACGTTTTTTACCATGGGCCAGCAAACATTACTTTTGCGCTGTTACACTGAGCATGGGCGACACGATTTTGCCGTTGGGCATTGCGCAGCCGGACCGAATGCGTTCGTCCAATGCGAAGCTATTAATGCGCTGGCCGACAGTGGCCCGATCGAAAGTTGGGCTAGTGGCGTGCTTTACGACAATGTCGTCATTGACGGCAACGCGCTTACACTCGGGTTCCGACCCGGGAACAACGCCGCCTTTGGTTGGTCTGCTGCAAATTGCGTGCTTTGGAATTGCGTAGCGTCGGTAATTCGGTGTTGGAACCCGCCCGGGGCGCAGAATTGGTCATTTGGTTCTTGGGGCGGGTTCGAAGGAGACGGCCTGTGGCACAGCTCGAATGACTTTGTGACACCGCACAGTTTATTTGCTGCGCAATTGGAGGCGAAGCTCGGACCTGCAGTGTCTGCACGCGTCAGGCTTATGCCACCACCAATTCAAGCTTCGACCAACCCCACAATCGAGCAGGCTCAGGAACTTGCTGCAGCTTCAAGGCGGCCGGCACCGCAATTACGCGATTACATTGCCGCAGCTCGAACACGCGAGCCGATCCCATGTGACGCAGCCCAGGTGAAACGCGTTGAAGAAATCTTGCAGGCGCCCGGCTTTAGCCGTGTGCCCGAACGCACCGCCAATGATTCAACCGCTCCAGCGGTTTCCGCAGCCGGTGAAGGCGTTGAAACGGTTTCCGGCTCCCGTCTCTCAACCACCGGGCTGAAGCCAAATGTTGGCGACAATGGATCATCCCAACGTGGGTCGGGAAAGGTTTTGAATCGAAAGTCGAAAATTCTGATAACGAACGGTTGGCTTACAGTTGAAGGGCGGTTGCTCATCGGTGGGGTTGCCGAGGTCGCCTGGTGGCGTGGCAGCATGCGGCCTGTTGAAGCGCCATCCTATGGTATTGCACTTACACGGTTTATGCCGGGTCGGCTCGGGCGTGGATTTACTGATGACTTAGATGAAGTTGCAGAAACGCTTGTTGCTACCGGGCAGGCTGCACTCGAGCATAACTATGGTCTTTGGTATGACCGGCGGCGCGACGATCACGAGCGCGTGCGCCGTATGGACGGGGATGTGTTGCCGCCGTTTTTTGAGCAACCGTGGGCACGCAGCGGACAAGGCATTGCGTGGGATGGCCTCAGCAAGTACGACCTCACCAAGTTTAATCCATGGTATTGGTCAAGGCTACGGCAATTTGCTGATATCTGCGATCAGCGTGGCCTAGTAGTTTTTCACCAGAACTATTTCCAGCACAACGTCCTCGAAGCGGGCGCACATTGGGCAGATTTTCCATGGCGTACTGTGAACAATATCAATGATACAGGTTTTCCTGAGCCACCACTCTATGGGGGTGGGAAGCGGATTTTCATGGCTGAGCTGTTCTATGACGTGGCGCATCCGGTGCGGCGCAAGTTGCACCGGCATTATATCCGGCAGTGCCTCGATAATTTCACCAACAATGCCAATGTCATCCAGTTCACGGCCGCCGAGTTTACCGGTCCACTGCACTTTATTGAATTTTGGCTGGATACAATCGCAGAATGGGCAGAACAGAATGGTCGTAGGCCTTTGGTGGCTTTAAGTGCCACTAAGGATGTTCAAGACGCGATTCTTGCTGATTCAGCGCGTCGTAGGTTGGTGGATGTGATTGATTTTCGCTATTGGTGGCGCACACGCGCAGGCGAGTTCGCGCCGCCGGGTGGTAAAAATCTTGCGCCGCGGCAGTTCGAGCGGCAGTGGCGCGGTGGACGGCCCACCGATCTTGATCTGGCCGGTATGGCGCTCGAATACCGGACACAGTTCATTGACAAAGCTGTGATTTGCGATTTCGACTCGGCAAGGTGGGCGTGGGTCTGTGCTGGCGGCTCGTTACCGCGTCTGCCGCGGACAACCGACGCGAGCTTACTTGCAGCGATCCCCCAAATGCAGCCTTGGGCCGAGGTATCTCAGCGCGGGCGGTTCGTTTTACGTGAGCCCGGCAAACAACTGCTTGTGTACCGTGGTCAAGAGGAAGAATTGGATTTGTCGAGCGAATCAGGCACATTCCGCTTTCAGGCTGTGGACGCGCAGACGGGCAAGGTTGCACAAGCTGGAACAATTAAAGCAGGTAGGAAAGTTAAGTTACCTGAGGCAGTCGTCGTTTGGCTGGTGAAGGAATGAGCTTGAGTTTTGTTAAGTCTGGCTCTGCTCTTGAGGGCAACGTAACGCGGCGCTTATTTATTCGTGCATCGACCGCGCTGGTTGTGACTGGTCTGCTTCAGCGGCATTGTGGCGGTGTGGCAGCAGAGAATGATATGCCTCAACCCAAGCATTTGGGCTGCCGTTACAAGATTGGCGTGTGTGATTGGATGATCCTGAAGCGGCAGAAGCTTGGTGCATTTCAATTGGCCAAAGAAATCGGCGCAGACGGTGTGGAGGTTGACATGGGGCCGTTGGGTGACCGCGAAACTTTCGACAACCAACTGGCCAAACCTGAGGTCCGCCAACAGTTCGTTGACGAGACGCGTCGGGTCGGGCTTGAGATTTGTTCCTTGGCAATGTCCGGTTTTTATGCCCAATCGTTTGCCGAGCGCCCGACTGTGCTGCGCATGCTCGGGGACTGCATCGAGACTATGAAAGCGCTGGGCGTGAGGATCGCTTTTTTACCGTTGGGTGCGCGCAGCGACCCGGCGCGGCATCCAGAGCTCAGGCAAGCGGTGGTCGAGCGGTTGAGGGCTGTGGCGCCTGAGGCTGAGCGTGCGGGGGTTGTGATCGGGATCGAGACCGAACTACCCGCCTCGGAGCAGATCCGGTTGCTTGATGAAATTGGTTCGCACGCCATCAAGGTTTACTTTAATTTCGCAAATGCAGTCCAAACGGGCCGCAACCTGATCGAAGAGTTGCGCGTGCTTGGCCGAAACCGGATTTGCCAGATTCATTGCACTAACCAGGACGGTGTGTGGCTCGAGCACGATCCCAAGATAGACATGCCGAGAGTTAAAGAAACGCTGGATGAGTTGGGATGGAGCGGTTGGCTGGTTGTCGAGCGTTCGCGCGATGCGAAAGACCCGCGGAATGTGAAAAAGAATTTCAGTGCGAATGTCGCGTATTTGAAATCGATTTTTCAAAGGCCATGAAAACGGTGTGGTGTATCGTTGCTGTTGTTGTTTCAGTTGGTGCATTTGCTCAAACCCAACCCGCTCGTGCAGGTTCAGTTGAACAGTGGGGTATGTTTGAGCTTGTGCTCACTGGGCCTACCAATGGCAATCCGTTTACAGATGTGCATCTTGCGGCGCGGTTCGTAAAGGATTTTGATTTAGTTGACGTGCGCGGATTTTACGATGGCGACGGGGTGTACCGTGTACGCTTTATGCCGGGCAAACAAGGCGTTTGGAAGTACACCACCATCAGCAGCGTGGCTGAACTTGATGGTAAAACTGGCGAAGTTGTTGTAACGCCCCCTGGCGCGGGCAATCGCGGTCCAGTGCGTGTGATAAACACATTTCATTTTGTTTACGCTGACGGCACACCGTTCAAACCGCTCGGCACGACTCTGTACGCTTGGATACATCAGCCCGAGGAATTGCAGGTACAGACACTCAAAACCCTTGCCAATGCGCCGTTCAACAAGGTGCGCATGTGCGTGTTCCCGAAGCGGTATTCATGGAACACGAATGAACCGGCGCTTTACCCGTTTGAAGGTCAGCGTGGGCGTTTCGACTTCAGTAGGTTTAACCCCGTGTTTTTCAGGCATTTGGAGCGGCGCATTTTGGACCTGCAAAAGCTTGGTATCGAGGTGGACTTAATCCTTTTTCATCCGTACGATGAAGGGTATTGGGGGTTTGACAGGATGACTTCTGGCGAAGACGACCGGTACTTGCGTTACATTGTAGCACGGCTTGCTGCGTTCCGGAATGTCTGGTGGTCACTTGCCAACGAGTGGGATTTTATGGAAAAGAAAACCGAGGCGGATTTTATCAGGTTTGGCGAGCTGGTGTCGCGCGAGGATCCTTACCATCACTTGCTTTCAGTCCACAACGGTTACGTGTTGTTTAACCACACCTTGCCTTGGGTCACGCATGCGAGCATTCAAAACGGTGCGGCAGTCGAAAGCCCTATGATCGCTGAATTGTGCCGGAGCGCCTACCGCAAACCTGTCATTTACGACGAAATAAAGTACGAGGGCGACATACCGAAACGCTGGGGTAACTTGTCAGGTGAGGAGCTTGTTTTCAGGTTTTGGAATGCGACAGTTGCCGGTACATACGCCACCCACGGTGAGACGTATCTTAGCGCTGACGACGTTCTATGGTGGAGCAAAGGCGGCGTGCTCAAAGGCCAAAGCCCGGCGCGACTTGCTTTTTTGCGGAAAGTTTTGGAGGACGCCCCGCCGGATGGTATCGAGCCAATTGACAAGTGGCAAAACCCTGAGTTCGGCGGGCGTATCCCGGACTACTACTTAGTGTACCTTGGCAAAGCATCGCCTACCGAGTGGCAGTTCAAACTGCCGCGCCGGCGTCAAGGCCCGGCTGAAGGCATGAAGTATTCTGCTGAAGTACTCGATACGTGGAACATGACAATCACACCGGTGCCAGGCACTTTCACGCTTGTGCGCCAGAGCGAATATTTCTTCGTTGACACCAATGGCCGCAAGATTCAATTGCCTGGTAGACCCTACATTGCGATACGGATCAAGCGGGTGAAGGACTAGGTTTGTGAACTGCAAAAGAAGCATAGTGGCGAAAATACCGCATTTGAGGGGTGGAAACAGTCGGAGCTACATTCCAATCCCTAGGGGATTGGATCGTTCAGCCCAAGGTTGGCGCGTGAGCAAGACAACCTTGGGTTGGGGAAAAAGACGAAACATGATCAACCCTGAAAGGGTTGGATCAAATCCGGCATGAGCAAATGGCGCAATCTTTGGCCAAAATACTCGTTCATGTTGTGTTTTCTACGAAAAACAGGCAGCCGTTTTTGTGTGATAAAGAATTGCGTGAGGAATTGCACCGGTACATTGGCGGAATTTTGTTACGTCGCCACTGTCAGCCAATCATAATTGGTGGTGTCGCAGACCATCTCCACCTATTGTTTGTTTTGGGACGCACCTGCGAACCTGCCGCGATTGTAAAAGAGGTAAAACGCGGCTCGTCTGTCTGGCTAAAGACAATAAAGCCTGAGCTGTGGAACTTCGCGTGGCAGAATGGTTACGGAATTTTCTCGATCGGGTTTTCTCAGATCGAGTCGGTGCGGAGATACATCGAACAGCAAGAGGACCATCACCGTCGAGTTTCGTTTCAGGACGAATTCCGGCGGTTGTTGAGCCGGTATGTGATTGAGTATGACGAAAGGTATGTATGGGATTGATGCAACCCTTTCAGGGTTGGGGATATTTGCGCGGTGCATACCCAGGGTAGCCGGTGCCTCGGCACCCTGGGCTGAGCGATCCAATCCCGTTGGGATTGGCCGGAGCGCCAAGGGGACCCGCTGGTGGTGTCGGTCGGTTCTCTTGCAGCTTGGTCTGATCACCATGTTGTGTTGTGCGGGACGTGCGGAATACATCGCAGTCGTTATTGAGTCGGACGCCTCGCCCCGGATCGAGTTTGGCGCGCAAAAGGTCGTCGAGGCGTTGAAGGCAGTTGGCAAGAATGCCTGGCTTGACCGCGGCCCGAGCGACCATTCAGGCACAACCGTTTTGGTCGGCCTTGCGCATGACCGGAAAATGCTGGACTTGGAGAAGGCCGGGCAGTTGAGTTTGAGGAACAGGCAATGGGGGAAGGAAGGATTCGTGATAACGAGCGGCAGACTCGGGGGTAGGATTGCCGCGGTTGGCAATGACGACTCAGGTGCGCTTTACGGCTGTTTGGAATTAGCAAAACGTATCCGGCAACTAGGGGGGTTACCGCGTGAAATTGATTTCTCGGACAGGCCGGTAATGACACTTCGTGGGACATGCATTGGGCTGCAAAAGACAACCATTTTGCCAGGTCGCAAGGTTTATGAGTACCCATACACGCCTGAGTTGTTCCCGTGGTTTTACGATAAAGCGCTCTGGCGCGAATACCTCGATTTCCTTGTGGATAACCGGTTCAACGCGCTTTTCCTTTGGAATGGCCACCCATTCGGTTCGCTAGTCAAGCTGGAGGATTATCCTGATGCGGTGGAGGTTCCACCGGACGTGTTCGCAAAAAACGTTGAAATGTTCCGCTGGCTTGCCACCGAGTGCAACCGGCGCGGCATTTGGCTTGTGCAGATGTTTTACAACATTTTCCTGCCCAAACCGCTTGCGGATAAACATGGCATTTCAACTCAGCTTGCTGCGCCCACAACTCTTGCATCCGACTACACGCGCAAAGCGATCGCAGAGTTCGTCAAGCAATACCCGAACGTGGGCCTGATGGTTTGTCTGGGTGAAGCATTGCAGGGGACAGAAAACCAGATCAACTGGGCCACCAACACTATTTTGCCAGGTGTGCTTGATGGGATGCGTGCTGCAGGATTGAGGGAACAACCGCCGGTTGTCATACGCACACACGCAATGAACCCAGAAGCGGTTGTACCTGAGTGTTTCAAGGTTTACACCAACATTTACACCGAGACCAAATACAACGGCGAATCTCTCACCACCTACGAAGTGCGTGGCAAAGTGCAGGCAACGCATCTGGCAATGGCCAAGCTCGGCCCGCACATCGTCAACGTGCACATCTTGTCGAATCTTGAGCCGTTCCGTTACGGCGCACAACGTTTTATTAAGAAGTGCATGCAGACGGCGCGTGACCGGCTGAGTGCTTGCGGGCTGCACTTGTACCCGCTCTGCTACTGGGACTGGCCGTACTCGCCCGACGTTGCAAACGCGCCACTCAAGCAATGGGACCGCGACTGGATTTGGTTTGAGGCATGGGCACGGTACGCATGGAATCCGGACCGACCGGAGGCTGAAGACAGTGCGTATTGGGTGGGGCGGCTTGCAAGTTTTTACGGGTGCAGCACAAATGCCGCCGCTAAGATTCTCAATGCTTACAACGACGCCGGCGAAGTTGCGCCCATGTTGATCCGGCGATTTGGCATTACCGAAGGCAACCGCCAAACACTGGCGCTGGGCATGACACTGGATCAGTTAGTCAATCCGCATCGGTACAATGCTATTCGTGATTTATGGGAATCACTTGCCCCGCCCGGCGAACGGTTGGATGAATACGTGCGCAGGCAGTGGAATAAAGAACCGCATGTAGGAGAGACGCCTCGCACGGTCATCGCCGAATGTTTGGCGCGCTCGAGCAACGCAATTGCGTTTGCCGAAGGTGCTGCAGGTCAGCTCACAAAGCACCAAGATGAATTCGAGCGGTTCAGGACCGATTTGAACTGCATTCAATTGCTTGCACGCTATTACGCTGCCAAAGTGCGCGCAGCCGAGTGTGTCCTACTTTACGGATACAGCCAGGACATTGAACTTATGGCGGCAGCCGAGCGCGAGTTGAGCCAGAGCATTAGTTGGTTTTCGAACCTTGTCACTTTGACGACCGGCACTTACCGGTTTGCGAATTCATTGCAGACAGGCCACAGGAAAATCCCGTTCCCAGGTGTAGTTGATGGGGTGGTCACGAACTACCATTGGGCGCACGTGCTCCCACTTTACGAGAAAGAGTTGGCAGAGTTCCGCGTCCGCCTTACCGGTCTCAGGAAGCGCGGGCCAACCGACACGGCTGCGGCTGAACCGGCAAAGGCATGGCCGACAGCGAAAGTCACGCTCCTTAGCAAGGACGCAGAAACTTATGAGGTCAAAATCGGTGCGCGGCCGTTCACAGACCGTCAATACACTATCCTGGGTATCGCACCTGAGTTAAGCGGCCTGACCGGCATTAGGTTTTCGCATGAAGCGGCTAAGACAGGCCGATATGTGCCTGTCGAGTTCGAGGTCGGTGAGCCTGTGTATGTTTTGATTGGATTTTTCAATGAACGCCGTGACATCTGGCTCCAACCACTGAACCCGGACGAAGCTGCAGATGCAAATGAACATGGCTGGGTTGAGCCTGTGTTGTTTAACGCAGTAGTGATCGAGGGGTGCCCCAACCTGAATGTGCACGCGGTGCGGTTCAGCCAGGGCTGGCACAGGCTGGATGTGCCGGGCAAAGGCAGCTTTGTTGTGCTCGGGTTTGTGCCGCAAACGGTAAAGCTGGAGAAGCGAGATGTGGGCCTGAGATGAAATCCGAAATTCAAAACCCGCAACCCGAGACTGTCTCGAAATCCCGACCCACAAACAGACTTTGGCTCGTACTTGATCGTTGGAGCGTGTGCGGTCGGGGGTTAGGCTTGCTCATGATTTGGTGGTCGGTGTCCCTTGGCTTAGTGTGCTGGGCGCTGGGTGATAATACTGGCAAGAGTCGGTTCGCGAAAATACAACCACTTGTACCAGGCGAAGCGCGTTGGTCCGACGGCTTTTGGGCTGCGCGATTCGAGTCATGCCGCACGCAAACGATTCCTGCGCTTTGGCGAATCCTGTCCGGGACAAACTACTCGCAGTTCATCCGGAACTTTGAAATAGCGGCTGGGATGGCCGATGGCAGGCATCGCGGTGCGCCGTTTAATGACGGCGAGGTTTATAAATGGATCGAGGGTGCTGTGGCAGCGCTTTGTGTTGTGGCAGACCCAGAGTTGGAACGGACAGTGGAGGATGCCATTTGCGTGATCGCTAAGGCGCAACGTGCCGACGGTTATATTCATACGCCAGCCTTAATACGGCGACGGTATGGTGACACCAACGCCGCGCCGTTTCAGGACCGGCACAACTTTGAGATGTACAGCATGGGCCACCTTATGACAGCCGCCGCGTTCCATTATCGCATTACTGGACGTACTAACTTCCTCGATGTGGCGCGTAAAGCTGCAGATTTCCTATATGCAACGTTCAACGACGCGCCTCCGGAAGCTGCGCGGAGTTCGGTCTGTCCGTCGCATTTTATGGGTATTATTGACCTTTACCGTGTGACTGGCGAGGCACGGTATCTACAGCTTGCGAAAAAGTTCTTTGAGTTACGCAGCCAAATCACAGATGGGGGCGACGATAATCAGGATCGTATTCCATTTGCGCAACAGACTGAAGCTGTAGGCCACGCTGTACGCGCGAATTATCTTTACGCAGGCGCGGCAGATCTGTTCATGGAAACTGGTGATGAATCGCTGTGGCGGCCGCTGGAGTTGATTTGGTCGAATGTTACCCAGCAAAAAATGTATATAACAGGCGGTTGCGGTGCGCTTTACGATGGTGCATCGCCGTACGGCGGGAAGGACCAGAAATCCATCACGCGCATTCATCAGGCTTACGGCCACAACTATGAATTGCCCAACACAACTGCGCACAATGAAACCTGCGCAAACATTGGCAACGTGCTCTGGAACTGGCGGATGTTCTTGGTTACTGGTGAAGCGCGGTTTGTTGACGTTCTCGAGCTGACACTTTATAACAGTGTGCTTTCAGGGGTGAGCTTGGATGGGACGAATTTCTTCTACACAAATCCTTTGCGTGTAACTGAGCCCATGCCTATCGAGCTGCGCTGGCCGCGGTATCGCGTGCCGTTTCTGGGGTCATTCTGTTGTCCGCCAAACCTGGTCCGCACGCTCATGCGCTCGGCCGAGTTCACTTACGCGAAGTCGAGCGGGGCAATTTGGGTTAACCTTTACGGAAGCAGCACGCTTGCTACTGAGTTGCCAGGTGTTGGCAAACTCAAGTTGTCCCAGGAGACAGAGTACCCATGGAGCGGCCGTGTGCGGATTAGAATCCATGAGTGCGGCACCAACCAGTTCGCTTTGAAGCTTCGGATTCCTGGCTGGGCAGGGGCACCTGTTCGGTTGCGCCTGAACCATCGTCCAGTCGAGCTTGCTTTAGCGGCTGGCAGTTACGCCGAGCTACGCCGAGTGTGGCATCCAGGTGATTTCGTGGATTTGGACCTGCCGTTGCGGGCTGAGTTAATCGAGGCGAACCCGCTCGTTGAAGAGACGCTTAACCAGCTTGCTGTCAAGCGTGGCCCGATTGTGTATTGTCTCGAATCACCTGATTTGCCAGAGGGCGTGCGGGTCACAGATGTAATTATCCCTGCAGACGTTACATTCCGCGTGCGATTTGATCATCGTTTACTTGGCGGTGTGGTTGTATTGGATACCGCGTTGCTGGTTAAACCTGCAACTGACTGGACTGGCCGGCTTTACCGTGAGTTCAACCCACAGCCGTTTAAGCGGGCCAACACCAAGCTCATCCCTTATGCGGTTTGGGGAAACCGCGGGCACGCCGAAATGACCGTGTGGCTCCAGTACAGATGATTACGGTTCTTTTCTTCGAGGGGTAAAAGATCTAGCCGTGAAAAAAACCAAAATTTTCGAGCACTTCGTGTTTGTTTGGGTCATGACCTGTGCACTGTGAGGGGTAACCGGGATGGTGGTTACTCCAGATGCCCAAAAAGAGAAATCAAGGTGGACATCAACAATAATAACCGACCTGTTGCCGAAGGTTTGCAGCCCGGTTTTACACCTTTGTCGACAAGCTCAATATGGTTCCTAGAGGGCGATATGATTTCCCACACGTTCGATGGGGTTACTATTACTTTTCGGCGCGTTGGTTTTGTTGGTAGCGCTTTGCAGCCTGAGTATTGGAAGTAGGGGGTGCAAAGCCCGGTTTACGACATAAAGTTGGTGCCGGACGGGGTCAAAGTGAATAACGGTTATGTAGGTGCGCAGATCAAGATGTGGATATCCGGCCTCGAGCCGTGCAGTCATACCCTGCCGACGTATCACGGTGATTGGGACAATCATGTGTTGTCCAACGTTGCTCCGCTGAACATATTTTTGAGCGGCATGTAGCTTAAAACGAATCTTCCAGTGACAGTGCGCGTAACAAAAAATGCGCTCGCGGCAACGCCGGCGAATTAAACCGGACAGATTTCATGCACAGAGAAGTGCTGAATACCGTTCCAGTGTTAGCGCCGTGTCAGACCGCGTCATCAACGTTGGGGTAAACCTCAGCATTGCCAATCTAGCAACCGACTCAGATTCGGGCCTGGTCCTCACTTACCGGCTTTTAGGGGACCAACAAATGCTATGATTGATCCTAATAGCGAAGTGTTGAACTGGCGTTCGTGAGTTACCCATGCCAAAACAATCAACCCCATCACGGTGGCGGTCAGCGATAATGGGACGCCGAGCTTGAGCGCTACACAAAAGTTTGTGGTGATTGTGAATCCGCTCAACGTGCTTGTGCTTGCGGTGAGAGCTGCTGACAGCGGGCGAGTGAATCTTCTGCTCACCGGGCCGACTGGTCCGGATTAATACAGATCTCGTGCAATCTTGTGCGTTGGGACACTGTATTAGTGACAAACTCACCTGTGTTACCGTTGCTGTGGAACGATACTAACGCAGCCGGCGTTCGGTAAGGTTCTATCGTGTCCAAGTAAGCCTGCGGCTGCCGTGAAAGTGGGCCTATCACAGAATTGGCTTTTGCCACCGATTAACGATCCCGAATCATTACTGTGCAGAGGTAAAGGCACGCAGATTGACACGATGGAAATGTTCAAACGCCTCCACAAGTTCGCATTGTTCCTGACGGTTATTCAGGCGTGATTTTGCGATGGTGGTGCTGCACAATTTGGCTCATGAGTTGGTGTTGCCGAGCAGTCTGGCTTTTGGTTTTGGGATTTGTGTTTAAGGTTCAGTTTGGGTGCGCCCACTCAACTGACCCTGAAGCACCGGTTTATCTTTTTGCTACGTTCAAGGAGCCAGAGCAGGACGGGCTGCGGTTTGCGTACAGCTTCGACGGGTATCACTGGAGCAATGTGCCCGGGTTGTTTCTGAAAGCACAGGTCGGCCGACAGAAAATCATGCGTGACCCGAGTATCTGTCGCGGGCCAGATGGCACGTGGCATTTGGTCTGGACATGTTCATGGCACACTGAGCATGGGTTCGGCTATGCTTGCAGTAAAGACCTCGTGCATTGGTCTGAGCAGCAGTGGGTTCCCGCAATGGCACATGAACCGGAGACAGTCAATGTTTGGGCGCCGGAGCTTTTTTATGATGAGCGCGAAAAACGGTTCATCATTTGCTGGGCTTCGACAATCCCGGGTCGGTTCCCCGACCATCTCGAGCCACGGACCAACAATCATCGGCTTTACTACACCACAACCCGCGATTTCAAAAGTTTCACTCCAACGAAGTTGTTTTTTGATCCTGGGTTCAGTGTAATCGACGGCCAGATCCTGAAAGATGGAGACAGATACGTGCTGTTGTTCAAAGACAATACGCGCCCGCAACGGAACATCCGCATTGCGTTTAGCGATTCGCCGCTGGGGCCATGGCGCGATGTCTCGACGAATCTAACTGCAAACTTTACCGAAGGCCCGTGCGGCCTGAAGCTTGGCGATGAATGGTTAATTTACTTCGAGGCGTACCGTGATAAGAGGTACTGCACGATGAAAACGCGCGATTTCAAAACGTTCACTGATGTAACCGACCAAATGACGTTTCCCCCTGGATTAAAGCACGGCACGGTCTTTGTGGCATCAAAGAAGGACCTCGACTACTTGTTCAAGGTCGGCACGCAACAGGTTTGGAATGTCCGTTTGCCGTGGGTGTCTCCTGTACCCCAAGCTCAGGTTAAGAAACGGCTGGTGGACATTGAGAGAGTGGCAAACTCAGGGCCGTTTAAGCCGGACTGGACATTGACCACGAACAGTTTTCGCACGCCGCGGTGGTACCAAGACGCTAAGTTTGGTTTGTTCATTCACTGGGGTGTGTATTCTGTGCCTGCGTTTGGCAGTGAATGGTATCCGCGCAACATGTATGTGCCCGGCTCGCGTGAGTTTAATCATCACATTACAACCTACGGCCTGCAGAAGCAGTTTGGGTACAAGGACTTTGTGCCGATGTTCAAAGCTGAGAAGTTCGATCCACGCGCCTGGGCGCGCCTGTTCAAAGAATCAGGTGCAAAGTACGTTGTGCCGGTGGCCGAACATCACGACGGGTTCGCTATGTACGCAAGTGATCTGACCGACTGGTGCGCGGCAAAGAAGGGCCCGCAGCGTGATGTGATGGGTGAACTTGCGCGTGCGATGCGCCGTGCTGGGCTTGTGTTTGGTGCATCATACCACCGTGCTGAGCACTGGTTTTACTTCGATAATGGGTTGTATTTCGATTCAGACGTGCGTGATACAAATTACGCGGCACTGTACGGTCCGGCGAGTAACAGGCGGACTGCCGAAGCACAGGCCGAACCACCGGACAAAGATTTTCTCGATGACTGGTTGCTGCGCGCGTGCGAAATTGTGGACAAGTACAGGCCTGAGGTGTTCTATTTTGACTGGTGGATATATCAGCCTGTGTTTCAGCCGTACTTGAAGAAATTCGCTGCGTATTATTACAACCGTGCAGCCGAGTGGGGCAAACAGGTCGCAATTAATTTCAAAGAATGGGAAGGCCGGTCATTTCCGCGTGGCGCCGGCGTGCTCGATGTCGAACGCGGCAGGTTCGGCGATATTCAGCCCGTTTTTTGGCAGACATGCACGTCGGTTTCGCGGAATTCGTGGGGGTACGTGACGAACCACGTTTACAAGGATACGGACGAGATTGTTGACGAGCTGGTTGACGTGGTTAGCAAGAACGGGGCGTTGTTGTTGAACATAGGACCGCGGCCAGACGGCACTATTCCTGAACGCGAGCAACAAATGCTGCGCAAGCTCGGCGCATGGTTGCGTGTCAACGGCGAAGCCATTTATGGCACACGCCCGTGGCGAATTTATGGTGAGGGACCAACCCAAACTTCAGTGGGTCCATTCACTGACACGGAACGCCAGCCGTACACGTGCCGTGACATCCGGTTTACAGCGAAAGGCAACACGCTTTATGCGATTGTGCTTGCGTGGCCTGACGACCGCCAATTGGTAATCAAATCGCTTGGCACGAAGTCGGAGTTAGCGCAGGGTAAAATCGCTCAGGTGCGATTACTGGGGCACGTTGGTAAGCTCACATGGCAACAAACCCATGATGCGCTGATTGTTCGGTTGCCGGTGAGACCACCGTGTGATTTTGCGGTGACATTGAAGATCAACGGATTGAACTTGACGAGGTAATTGCAGATGAAACGTGTTAAATCGTCTGCTCGTAGTTGCAATGGCAAAATGAAAGATCTCATGGTCAATGTAATCGATTCTGTGCGGGTTTGGTCCGGGTGCGTTCCCGGAATAGTGCGGGTGGTAGGTTTGACTTTTGCGGTGGCGGTTGTGTTGCTCGGCCAAGTGCTACCCGGTGAGTGTGCTACGTCGCCAAATGCAAGCTTAGATTCGGTTGGCCAATTGACGCTTTGGTATCGCCAGCCCGCAAGGCAATGGGTCGAGGCATTACCGATCGGCAACGGCCGACTGGGTGCAATGGTGTTTGGCCGTGTAGCAACCGAGCGAATTCAATTTAACGAGTCAACGCTTTGGATTGGCGAACCACGCGATTACTCGCAGCCCGGCGCTGTCGAGTACCTGCCAAAGATTCGCGAGCTATTGTTTGCAGGCAAACAACGTGAGGCTGAAGCGCTTGCGATGGAAAAATTTATGAGCGTGCCATTGCGCCAGATGCCGTACCAGCCGTTTGGTGATATCAGGATTGAATTTCCCGGCCATGACGAGGTGTCGGACTACAAGCGCACGCTTGATCTGGAGCGGGCAATTGCAACCGTGAGCTATCGGGTGGGTGGGACGACGTATTATCGCGAGTTGTTCGCAAGCGCGCCAGCGAAACTGATTGTGATTCGGCTAGGGGCAAGCGAACCTGGCAAATTGAGCTTCCGTATCACTTTCACGTGCCCACATACAAATTCAACAGTCAATGCTACAAGGGATGGAAAACTCGTATTGCGCGGCCAATTGCCCGACCGGTACCCGCGTGCCGGCATCAACATAACCAACCCTCTGCGGTTCGAGGCACAGCTCGAGGCACGGCTCGAAGGCGGAGTTGTACGGGCAACGAACCATTGGCTTGAGATCAAAAACGCTAACGCAGCGGTTTTATTGCTAGCGGCAGGCACAAGCTTCAAAAATTTCCAGGATGTTTCGGGCGATCCAGCCGCAGTCTGCGCACGTGCACTTGCGCGAGCGCGTGGCAAATCGTTCCTGGCCTTGAGGCGTGAACACATAGCTGATTACCAGCGCTTGTTCCGGCGTGTCGAGCTGCGGCTTGGCAGCGGTGGTCCGGCAGATTTGCCTACAGATGAACGGCTGAAGCGTGCGGCCCAGGTTGACGACCCTGCGCTTGCTGTGCTGGTGTTTCAGTATGGTCGGTACTTGCTTATTGCCAGCAGCCGGCCCGGCGGTCAGCCTGCCAATCTGCAAGGTGTTTGGAACGAAAGCCTCAATCCGCCGTGGGAAAGCAAGTTCACCTGTAACATTAACACCGAAATGAACTATTGGCCGGCTACAGTCTGTAACTTGCTCGAGTGCCACATACCGTTGTTTGATGCGATTGACGAATTAGTGGTTTCGGGCAAACGCACAGCAAAAAATCACTATGGCGCACGTGGATGGGTGCTGCATCACAATTTCGATCTATGGCGTGGTACCGCACCCATCAACCATGCAGATCATGGCATCTGGGTCACGGGAGGAGCATGGCTAAGTCTTCATTTATGGGAGCAATTTTTATTCACGCAGGACATGCGGTTTTTAAAAGAACGCGTTTACCCGGTCATGCGCGAAGCGGCGTTGTTTTTCTGCGATTTCCTGGTTGAGGACCCGAAGACCGGCTGGTTGATCAGCGGTCCGTCGAATTCACCTGAACTGGGAGGGCTTGTGATGGGCCCTACTATGGATCACCAGATAATCCGGGCATTGTTTGCCGCATGTGCTGAGGCAGCACGTCTTTTAAAGACTGACCTTGAATTTGCATCTCAACTAGACGCATTGCGCGCGCGGATTGCGCCGAATCAAATTGGTCGGCACGGCCAATTACAGGAATGGTTGGATGACATTGACGATCCGAACAACAAACATCGGCACGTATCGCATTTATGGGGTGTACATCCTGGGAGTGAAATCACCTGGCGCACGCCCGAGCTGTTCAACGCGGCGCGGCAGTCATTGATTTATCGCGGTGACGAGGGTACCGGTTGGAGCATTGCATGGAAGATTAATTTTTGGGCGCGGTTTTTAGACGGCGACCGCGCGCATCGGCTGTTGCGGAACCTGATCCGGCCTGCCACTACCAAAGAGGCTGGCTTGTACCCAAACCTGTTCGATGCGCATCCACCGTTTCAGATAGACGGCAACTTCGGCGCGACGGCTGGGATAGCAGAGATGTTGCTCCAGAGCCACGTACGCGAGCCGGATGGTCATTTTCTGATTCACTTGTTGCCGGCGCTGCCGAGTGCATGGCCCGAAGGCGAGGTCAAAGGCCTGCTTGCGCGCGGCGGATTTGAAGTGTGTATTCGATGGGCTAAAGGTAAGCTAGTAGCGGCAACTATCAAAAGTATGGGGGGTGAAAAGGTGCGGGTGCTTTACAGAGATCAAACGCGGGATGTGGTACTTCGTAAAGGCCAGACGGTGCGGTTAAGTGAATCGCTTGAGGTGATTGAGTGAAGCAGTCGCCGGTAAAACGTTTCTGCTGAAGGCTGTTTTTCCCTGCGAGTGCTCTGGCGATCAGAGGTTTCCGTGGGTGTAATCGAGAGTAATCTTTTGTCCCGTATTGAGTGCCAGTTCATTTCCGAACAGAGTTTCGAGTGCGTGTCTCAAGCGTGCCTCCGTCAGTGAGTGCGTGTGTTACCGGACGAGGTGTGAAAGCGAATGGAACGTTGCGTGCTTGGTTAGGATCCGGGTTCGATGCTTGCCAGATAGCGATGTATCCATATTCGCATTTTCTCTTGCTCGGCCCAGCTGCCGTAAACTACGCCTTTTGCTGTTAGATCAGCGATGAGTTTTCTGGTGGCTTTTGGCAGTGCACCAACGCGAACAGACGCAAATGGGGTTTGTGGTAGGGGAATAAAAGTGTGAGCATGAATTTTTGCCCCCATTTTGACAAGGTCACTGATGACTTTTTCTGTTGACTTAGTGTCTTCCAAAGTTTCACCTGGCAGGCCAAAGATGAAGTCCACGTGCGGGGTTAAGCCAGCTTTTGTGGTAAGCGCGACCGCACGGTAAACATCCTCGACGGTATGCCCCCGATGGCAAAACTCTAGCAGTCTTTGGCTGCCGGTTTGTGCGCCGATGATGATATTTTTGTTGTTTGCGTATTTTTTGACCAGCCCCAGCGATTGTTCTGTAACATGCTCAGGTCTTACTTCAGATGGGAACGTGCCGAAGAACAACCGGCCGTCGCAGCCCAAAATTTTTCGGACGCTTTTGAGTAATTCTTCTAAGGAACTGATGTTTACACTTTTGCCGTCTGACGAGCCGTAAGAGAACGCGTTCGGTGTGATAAACCTAATGTCTGTGAGTTTTCTGGCTTTTAGCGTTTGAACAGCATTACAAATAGCCTCGACGCTTCTATGCCGGGGAATTCTGCCGAACAATCTCGGCGTTTGGCAAAAAAAGCAACCGTATGGACACCCGCGGGTAATCTCGATTGGCCCGGCCTTTAGCTGTTTGAATGCAAATGGTGGGTACTTGTTTAAGTCCACCCAATCTCTGCGGCCAGTATCTCGGTATTCATGGGTGTTGGCAAAGAACACGAGCCCCTTTACAGAGTTATAGTCTTGGTCGGTCGCAAGTTTACAAAGAAACTCCGGAAACGTTTCTTCCCCCTCCGATCTGACTACAACGTCAAACCCAATTCTAATAGTTCTCAATGGGTCACCCGAGGCGTGCGGGCCACCAGCCACCAGCATAAGTGTATTTCCATATCTGCTCCGGAGCTGGGCGGTTAACTGTTGCACTTTGTGCAGTTCTGGACTGCAAAATGACACGCAAAGTACGACTTTCCGAAAATTACTGATTAGATCCTTGACGTCGGTTATTAGATGGCTTTTCCATTCGAGCGGGACCAACTTGATGCCTTGGAGCTGATCGGCAGTCTCGATGGCACCGGCCAATGCGTTAAAGCTGTATTTGTTGGTACTGGAGCAGACGAACGCGACTGCGGGCTGCGATTTCATTGCCTTTTCTTACGCAGTGATTATCAAAAGACCAAATATGTATGAGCACACCTTGCCAAGCGTGTCAATTGTGCACGGAGGGGCCAAGCGTTCTTTGCCTTGGTCAGCACAACGAAGCGTGCTTTATGGGTTGCTGCCAATCTTGAGAGTGTAAAAAGCACGAGTGGGAAGCTTGAGCGCGCGCATCAAATAGGAGGAGTTGTTTTAGGTTGGAAAAAAATTTTCAATCGGTGCGCCATGTCGTTTTAGGTACATCGCGTGGGTACGACCTGTCTCTAGCCCCTGTTACGCGTATATCTGTGAACCTTGCGAATTGGGTGTGACTAAGGGTTTTTGGTCATCTTTGGCTGCCGTTTTTTTTAACCGTACAACAGGCTGTCACAAGCAGTCCCACCAATAGGATCGTTAGCGTACCGATGACAATGGTCATAAGATCGTGGAATGGGCTCCGCACAGCAGCAAGTAGTTGTGGCCAGTACGACTTATGTGAAAAGGTCGTCCAAACAATAGCCAATACGCCGGCAGCCACACCGAGTAGTGCGGCTTGGCTTTTTACGGAACGAGAAATTTGTCCGAGTAAGAACAGACCGAGCATACCCCCACTGAAGATACCAGCCAGCTTCCACCACGCTTCCAATGCGCTTCTAATGCGCATCATGGCCAATGCCATGCCTACACCAAACAGGCCGACACACAGGCTTGTAGCCCAGAGAAATCGCATGGCGTTGCGTTCAGTCGCATTCGGGTTGAAGTAACGCTTGTAAATGTCGCACAACAGAAGCGTTGCTGAGCAGTTTATGCTGCTTGAGATTGTGGATTGCGCGGCGGCGAAGACCGCCGCGATCACAAGCCCGGTTAGCCCGACCGGTAATTGCGTGGCAATGAAGTGTGGGAAAACACTGTCTGGTGTATCCGCCACTGTCTGCGGAAGCAGGTCAGGTCGCGATGTATAGAACGCGAACAGACCGGTCCCAATGAATAGGAACAGTGCAGAGACCGGCAAGTAGAGCAGTGCGCCGAGCCACACGCTTTGTTTGGCTGCGACCTCGGTTTTGGCAGTTTGGTACCGTTGGACGTAGCTCTGGTCTATTCCGAAGTTTTGGAGGTTGATGAAGAATCCATACAACAACACAACCCAAAAAGTTGATTGTGTAAAGTCGAAACTCAGGCTGCCGAGGCTGAACTTGTTATGTTGCGCGGCGATATCGAACAACTGTGGGGGGCCGTGCGGCAAGTCAAATAACAAGATCGCCGCACAGCAGATCGACCCTGCGATCAGAACGATGCTCTGGATAACGTCTGTCCAGATCACAGCTTCCATACCACCTACCAGCGTGTAAACGATGACAACCGTGCCTGTAACCAGAATCAAGGCTGGCACGCTCCAGCCCGTCAGTGGCGCCAGTGCAAGCGCAAGCAGGTACATGATTGTGCCCATACGCGCCAGTTGGGTTAGCAGGTAACAAATGACTGCGTACGTTCGTGCCCAGGGACCAAACCGCTGTTCAAGGTGTTCGTACGAGGAAAGCACGCCTGCTCGGCGATAAAATGGGACAAAAGATTTTACTGCAATCCAAGCCGTTAGCGGGATTGCAAGGCTGAACACAAACGCGTTCCAATCGTTGGAAAAGGCCTTGCTTGGCAATGCAAGGAACGTGATGCTGCTCACATACGTGCCGAAGATCGAAAGCCCGGCTGCCCAACCCGGCATCCTGCGGCCCGCCGCCATGAACTGCTCGGTATCTTTGCTTTTCCGGCCAACCCACAAACCCAAAGCGACAATCCCGGCCAGGTAAATGACCAACACCGCCAAATCAACGGTTTTAAGCTGTGGCACCGGTGTATAACGCTATGAAGGGTTGACCGTTGGATTGAACCCGACTTGTGATGCCGGCCAGTTGCCGTCCGTAATCCGCTTCAGTTTGAGTTTGGCCGGGTCGATAACCACGTGTTTGATCCGCAGCCGTTTCCATGTGTATGTGATATGGACCAGACCGTCGCGCGTCTGAATGACGGCGGGGTAGGAGAAACCATTGGGCGCGTTTGGGTCGTCTTCCAAGACCAAGGCAGCAGACCACTCACAGCCATCCTGTGACACCGCCACGTTGAGCGGGCTTCGCCCCTTGTTGTTGGATCCGTCTCGCACGTTGTGGTTATAAACCAGCAAATGGCGACCATCTTTCAGTGTCACGGCATCAATAGCTGAATTCGGGTTCGGCAGTTCGGTCAGGCTCATTTTGCCCCAGGTCAATCCATTGTCCTTTGACCAGACTTGGAAGATTTTACCCTGGCGTGTGCGACCTAGTGCTTGGAGTCTGCCGTTTGGGTGAATAAGGATCGTAGGTTGAATGGCAGCAATTTCAGCCGGATCATTCACCGGAGGCGTGGCTTGCCAGGTTTTACCTAGGTCGTCTGTCCGCTCGAAATGCACGCGCCAACCTGCGTGTTCGGTGCTGCTTGGGCAGAGGATATCGCCGTTTGTAAGCTCGACCGGTTTATTTTTGATTGGGCCGAGGATGCCCTCGGGCAACCTGCGTGGTTCAGACCAGGTTTTACCGTAATTCGTCGAGGTCATCATCATGCCCCACCATGTGCTTGGACTGGGCCCGACTTTGTAAAAGAGCAGCAGCGGCCCTGTTTTGGACTGGAACAACACCGGATTCCAACACGGATAACGATTCGTCGGAGACACAATGCCATTTGCAACTTCGACAGGGGCAGTCCATTCGCCGTCAACGTGCCGTGATAACCAAATTCCTACTTCCGGATGTCGTTCGTGCGGTCCACCGAACCAGGCTGCAACAAGGCCAGAGTCGGTCTCGGCAATGCTTGAGGCATGGCACTCTGCAAAAGGCGCAGACTCGAAAATGAACTCAGCTTTTACAATGGCCGGGTCTGCGCTGTGGAGTTGCGAGGCAATTGTCATGACCGCAACGATGGTTGTGAGAACCATGGCATTTTGCTGGTGTAATCTGCACTTTTCCAACCCAAGTAATTTTGGCCGATACCCGAGCTGTTGATACATTTGTGTTTTTGTGAACATGGGCGTGAAGCAAACTGTGCGTGATAAAATAGCTTGCACACTCACGCATGTCGAGCACACACGGTGCAGCGGCAGCTCTCGGTTGTGTGCAACAAATCCAATGACTCTAGCACAGCACGTACGCGTTCACGTTCGGCTGCACCGAGCCGGCTCAGTGGTTCGGCCATAAAATCGTCGCAAATGCCCAGCAGCGACAGCGCGCATTTGATACCTTTTACCGGGGCGGACGCGTTTCTGCTGATCGCGTATATGCGCCCCAGTCTTGTCATGTGCCGATGCAATTTTCTGACCTGGTTTTCCCGCCCAGAACGGCATGCATCGTACAGCTCGATGAACAATTGCGGGTAAATCAGCGCGCCGCCAGTTACACCCCCATGCGCGCCTAACCGCAATGACTGGACAAACAGTCTTTCAGTGCCGACCAGAACCGAGCAGTCAGGCCGCACTTTTGCCCGATCGAGAATCCTCCCAAAATACCGGATGTCGCCCGAGCTGTCCTTGATCCCGATAACTTTTTCAAGCTCCAGCAATTTGGCGACTGTTTCAGGATCGAACTGTATCTTTGTTAGCGCGGGTATGTTGTACAGGAACAACGGCAGCGGCAATTCTCGGATGAGCCGCCGAAAGTACTCGTACAGTTCCGGCTGGCCGGCCGGGAAATAGTAAGGGGCCGACGCGACCACAGCTTGTGCGCCTGCATTAGCGGCGAACTTGGCTAGGTTTACTGATTCAACAAATGCAGTGTCAGTGATCCCAACCAACACAGGTCTGCGCCCAGCCGTTAGCTTGCATGTGCGCTCAATTACTTCGCGCCTGAGCCTATAACTCAGACTGGGCGCCTCGCCGGTTGTCCCCAGCACAAACAACCCGTGCACACCGCCGGCGATTACATGCTCGATGAGCCGTTCCAAGCCGTGCACATCGAGCGTGTCACGGTCTAGGAGCGGCGTGATTAGCGGCGGAATAATGCCGTGCACCGGCTTTTGTATCCGCGCATTTGCGGATATGCCCGCGCTTAAGTTGTTTAATTGCGTTTGCGGTTCGACCGCTGGTTTGCTTTTCATTTTTCAACCCTGCATTGGCGTGGCGTGCCAAATGCCAGTCCCCTTGGCTTGTCAGGACATTTTTTTCTTTGCTTCTTCGGGCGGGACAATTTTTGTTGTGCCGATGTCTTTGATCTCGATTGTTGTGGTACGGCTGATGTCGCGTTCGTCGTCGCCGAACATCATCTTGCCCTCGAGCGAGTACACGAGCTTTGTAAGCACGCCGTCCTTGACCCAAAACTTCACGGTGCCCTTGGCTCCTTTGATCTCCGGCGTAAAGCCGCCACGACGCGGTCGCCACACAAGCAATTGTTTAACAGCTTCCTCGGTTAGTTCTCCTGAGTACACCTCACCGGTTTTTTCAAGAGACTTTGTCTTGCCGACAAGTTCCTCAGCTTGGGCAGCAGGCGTTTTGAAATTGTCAAGCAACCCAGCAATAAACATCGCCGGCCCGAATTCATCCGCGCCTTCAGTTGCCTCGGCCTTGGACTGCCACGCGCCATCCGGGTTTTTCACAGCGGCCTTATCCCCCTTGATGTAGAATTCCATTTTATTTTCGTCAAAGGTCGTTATTGACATCCACGATAAGCCATCCTTTTCGGTTTTGCCTTCGGATGGACCGGGCCGGAACATGGCGCTTTCGGGCACTGTAATGGTTGTTTTCCAACTGTAATTGGGTTGCGCAGCGAGCTTTTTGGCCGCGTCTGCAACCTCGGTCTTTGGACTTGTCTCGGTCGCTATCGCCGGCAAAGCAATAAAGACCCCAATGCTGAGCAATAAAATTCGTTTCATTGTTTTTGTCAGGTTCGCCAAAACAAAGTGTAGTTTGGCTTGTTTACCCTCGGTCTGCAACCATAAAGTGCACGCGTGCGCCTGGTCTGGGTATGCGCCACGAGTTTATGGGCAGCTTCGGTGCAAAAGGTGTGCCCCAGAACTGGCAAGTTGCGGGCGTGTTCGTGGATTTGCTTGGTGATTTAGAGTGGTTGGCATGCACGCCGTTGCGCAAACTTGAAGGGTATTGCGGCCGGGTGCAGCTCGTACAACCAGGGGAGTTGCTTGTGGAACGAGTCTTAGTCTAGGTGGGTCCTGGCCTCTAGGAGCTGGCGCGGCTATGCCCAAAAGAAGTCGCTACTGTGGTATTGGGTGTTGAATCAGAGATGAATTAGAATGATGGGGCTGGCGGCGGCCGAACTGACCTGAGTACAAAGTGTTCGGCGAGCGTACAAAACTTCTCAAAGAGGTAGCTAGTAACCTCGAAGTCGACAGTCCATTTGATACCCATTAACTGTGTTTTAAGCTACCCGGGTTGGCTGCGCCAGCGCAGTTTAACGCCGGACGCTTGGAAACTCGGTTGCGCATGAGGTAATTTGGCGGAGTGCGGGTCTGCGTGAGATGCACTTGGGCAAGTTGTTCAAAGGCAAGTGCGGCCTGCCTTTTAGCCGACTAAGAAGTTGGGACCTTTTGATGTCTGGGAAGCTTTGGACGGTCAGGCTGGCGTGTCCAAAACGCGTTAAGCAATAGCTGGCCTGTTGAGTTGTGCCGTGCGTCAGCCGGCGAGTTGCCTGACAAACTTTTCGAGTCGGTCGAGCCCTTTCTCGATGTTCTCCATGCTTGTTGCGTAGCTGATCCGAATATGGTTGTCGGAGCCGAAAGCAATGCCGGGCACAGCAGCAACTTTTTGTTCTTCGAGCAGTTTGGTGCAGAACTCGACCGATTTCAGTCCAAGCTTGGCGATGTTTGGGAACAGGTAAAATGCGCCCTTTGCATTGCAGCATGAAACGCCTGGCATGCTGTTAAGTCGGGCATGCGCGTAACGGCGGCGCCGATCGAACTCGGCGAGCCACGCTGCCAAGTGATCATTTGCTCCTGTGAGTGCAACCACCGCACCTTTCTGGGCGAAACTAGTCGGATTACTCGTGCTATGGCTTTGAATTGCGTCAATGGCTTTTGCGATCGGCTCAGGCGCGGCGCACCAACCCAAACGCCAACCTGTCATGCTCCATGCCTTGGCAAACCCGTGCACAATGATTGTGTGTTCGTAGTGTGCCTTTGAAAAGCTCGCCACGCTTTTGTGTACTGCGCCATCGTACAGCAGGTGCTCGTAAATCTCGTCGCTCATGATCAATACGCCACGCTCGAGACAGACGTCGCCAAGCGCTTTAATTTCGTCGGGCGTGTACACTGTGCCGGTGGGATTACTCGGCGAATTCAAGATGAGCAGTCGCGTCCGTGGCGTAATGGCTGCACGCAACTGGTCGGGTGTGACCTTGAACTCGGTAGCATCGGTCGTTTCGATAAACACCGGCGTAGCACCGGCCAGTTTCACCATTTCGGGGTAGCTAAGCCAATATGGTGCGGGGATGATAACCTCGTCGCCTTCTTGACAGAGTGCCATGACGACATTGTAGCACGAATGCTTGCCGCCGCATGAGACAACGATCTGGCTCGGTTTGTATTCGAGCCCGTTTTCGCGTCGGTGTTTCTCTGCGATTGCCTGGCGGAGTTCGGGGATGCCAGCGGCAGGTGTGTACTTAGTGAACCCGGCTGCTAGCGCTTTTGCAGCTGCATCTTTAATGTGTTGAGGTGTGTCAAAGTCAGGCTCGCCAGCGCCGAACCCGACCACGTCTATTCCGTCGGCCTTCATCTGTTTTGCCTTGGCATCAATCGCCAAGGTCAGTGACGGTGTTAAAGCCAATGCACGTTGTGCTATCTGGTAGTTCATTGCCTTTTTCGTTTGAGCACAATTTTAGATTTTCTGATGTAAAGCGCAACTATTTCTTGCGTGTTGAGTGGTCTTGAAGCCAGGCTACATCCGGATTGTGTGGCGATGAAAACCAGTCCACCACCAAACCGTCGCGGACAAGTGGAGGCATGGTACGGTCGTCACGCCAACGTTTTATTTCGGAGTGGCCGTCTGCAAATGAGAACCCGCATGCGCGGTGATGATAGAATCCAGGCAGGTCGAAGAAGCCGTATCGCTCGGGTTGGTCTGGCCAGCCAGCCATGCAAGTGGCAAAGTTGCCCATGTCAATGCTGTCTTCGCGCATGTCGAGGAACACGAAAATTTTTGCTGGACCCGGGTTATGCAGATCGGATTGCTTCAGGTAAATCTTGAAATCGCTCCATACTGCGCCCATTGCACGGTCCCAGCCGCCGTATGTACCGCCCCAGCCGCCGAGGTAGATGTTCATTGACATGCTACGCACGCGCGGGCGCCGTATGCCGCCCACTACCACAGACGAATGGTCTGCCGGGCATTTCCAAATCTCAAGGTTGCCGCCGCAGTACGGCCAGAGCGGACTTTTCTTGATTGTAAGCTCTGGGTCCCAATTTGCGCGGTTTCGGGGGTCAAAATCGAGTGTGCCGGTTATCCAGGCAGCGTTGTATGTTTCGGGATTCCACGGGTCTTCGCTTGCGTACACAAGTCTTTCGTCGTTGTCATCGGAATACATCCGCCACGCCAGGCACAATTGCCTGTGGTTGTTCATGCATTGGATACCGCGTGTTTTGAGTTTTGCTTTGTTGAGCACTGGCAAAAGCAGTGCTGTAAGAAGCGCAATTATTGCGATAACAACCAAAAGCTCGATCAGGCTAAAAGCACTGTGCCGATTGCTGTGTTGCTGCAGCAAGCGCATTTCTGAAGCGGTGTACCTAAAAATACTACTCCGCGCCTGTCTTACTTGGTTCATTTACTCAGGCTTGTGTTTGGTCTGGTCTCATGCGCAAGCCTAGCACGAAATAGGAACGAATGCCAATGTGGCCTTGCGCCAGCCACCTTTAGCCTTCAGTTGTGATACTGTTTGAACCCGGCCTGGACACGTCTGAAATCGGGCAGTTCTTCCTCTGGCACTGGCTGAACGGCAAACTTGACTTTCACAACTTTCGGCACACGCCAGCGCCAACGCTCAGCGTGCCCGTCGGCGAACGAAAAATTGCAACCTTGGTTATGCCGGTTTGCGGGTATATCCCACCACGCAGCGGTGTGTCCCCAGTAAGCTTTGGTGGGTATCCCGAACAGCGAGTCGAAGATCGAGTCTTCATGCACGTCAATGAACACCAGCAGCTGTGCAGGTACCGGGTCCTTGATATCCGAAAGCTTTTTGTAGCTTGGGATCACAGTAGCTGTCAGCCAGTTGAACTCGGGCCAACCGTTGATTGACTGGCTCATGTTATAACTCCGGATGCGCGGCTGGGGGAGTTTAGTGCCGTCGGGTGTTTCGATTGTGGACTTGTCAGCGGGGCATTTGTAAATGCCGAGTGACCTATTATACGGAAACAATAGGCCGTTTACGATTCCGGCTGGGTCGGCGTCGTATCTGGCGATGTTTGTGCACCATGACCCACCTGAAGCAAGCAATTGGCCGGTACTAATGTCTGTAATTGAGTTGTTTGGAGGTAGGACATCGTCGTGGTCAGAAGCGTACAATTGCCAGCACAGAGTTAATTGTTTCAGGTTGTTCAAGCAACCAGTTGTATATGCGCGTGCTTTTGCCTTAGAAAGAGCTGGTAACAGCAAGCTCGCTAAAACGGCGATGATGGCGATTACAACCAACAGTTCAATCAACGTGAACCCTCGCATGCGTGCTTGCGCGTCGGCACACGCTGGATACGGCCAGGTTTGCCGGCCAGGCGGCATTGCCGTGTGTCCGGAAGGTAGCTTGTGCACGAGCTTTTTCACATCGCATTATAAAACAATACGCCGTTTTACCGTTGCTTGCGAGCATTTTTTCGGCGGGAAAAAAAGACAGCAATACATTGTTATGTCGCGGCATTTTTGGGTTGAGTTCACTGCTGCACAGTGCTTTTCTTGTTGGACAAGAGTTTACTGCAGAGCAAACGGTGTAGCTTGAAGGCCTTGCTTCAGGTTGTCTTCTAAGCCTTGTTTATAGAAGAGCCTTCGGTTTTTTTAGGTTGGCTCGCTGAAAGCGCGAGCTGCAGACGCACACACGCTAAAACGTTGCTACGAACCAAAACCTGCATGCTTAAAGCGTCTTCACCTTGTACCTGGAGCATTTAGCCCGAATTACCCAGTTGGTTGAGGAGTGCACAATGCCTCGCGTGCGGTTTTGCGTGTCCTCGCGCAAAACACCCTCGGCGCAAGCTTGTTCCCGAACCGACCAGCGTGCCGTGCGCAGATGTGCTGGACGTAAGGCCTGTCTGCGTGCGTGCATGCACAGCCAGGCGCGTCTGGCGAGTCCTAGGGACGGGTGTGCTCCTTAATCCAGTTTTTCTGGTTCAGTTGGCGAGGCGGGGTCATCTACCCGCTGCGCATGTGACAGTGCACATGTAGTGTGTACCCTGAATTATGGTAACGAAGCTATTCCAGCCTGTGACTGGCATTGGGAAGACAAAAGTCTATTACCCAGCCGCGCAAGTTACGCGCGCGTGTCACGCAGACTCCGGTTTAAGACTACACTGGAGCGGTGCGAGCCGTGTTAACTCGTGGTAGTCGAGTCTGCCGAGCTGGTCTGTATCTGTCCAGATTGAGCTGCGGCCTTTTGGTCAGCCGGTTCGGTCTGTCCTGGCTCTGGCACAACGGCGGAGGTTCCACTTGTGGCTGATGATTGTTCAGCCGATTGTTCTCCAGCCGACTGTGTTCGGTCTTTTGCTATTTCACTTGTTGCTGCGGGCGCAGGCGCAGCTTGTATTATGGTTTCTGGCTGTGGCTGAGTTGGTTGAGTTGAAGCCTTGGAAGCTGCAGCAGCAAGCCTGGCCGCTTTGGCAGCCAGTTTTTTGCGTTTGATGTAACGCTGCCGACGCCGACGTTTTTCGACTTTATTGTATTGTTTGCCCATGGTTTTGCGGGTAAAACGCACCCGTGTTGCGCGAAAATATGCAGGGTGAACTTCATAAATTCAACTTGATTTTGACAGTTGCGGTTTTAGCACTGTCGTTGGGTTGCGGATGCCAGACCAACGGCAAACCAAAAGGGCCAATCACAGTCTTTCGGTTGCACCTTGAGGCTAGTCCGGGGCAAACCGAGCTGACTGTGCCGGTTGGAATTGGTCGGACCGAGCCGGTCCTGATCAACATTGAAAAAACGGCTTTCCTTGACGAACGTGATGTTGCCGGTGCAGCTGTTGTGGATGAGAACGGCACGTTTTCGCTCCGGGTCGAGTTCACCAGACGCGGTCGTTGGTTGCTTGAACAATACTCAGCCACCAACCCTGGCAAGCGTTGTGCGATCTTTTGTCAGTTTGGCGATCGCAAAACGCCTGTACACAGGTGGCTTGGCGCACCAATGTTTAGCCGCAGGATCGCAGACGGTGTACTAGTTTTCGTCCCAGACGCAACCCGTGTTGAGGCGGAACAGATTGTTGCCGGGCTTAACAACCTTGCCAAGCACATGGCAAAAGACCGTGGACCGCTAGACTAATTGGCGGGTGAAATTAATCAGTAGAATGGTCTCTGTGCATCAAATGTTCATGCATCATTGCTGCAGCACGGCTCTAATCTGCTGCACGAGCCGGCTGAGTTTACCCCTGAAGATGCGTTGCGTAGTGCTTTTGACATCGGTTCTGCTTTGCTGGTGTGCAAACGCGCAATTGTTCAGGTTGCCCACCCCAAATCATGCGTTGTTCGAGCCCGGTGGTGAAGAGAGGTTTTTTGCACCCACACCGGGTAAACCGTGGACAACAGGTTGTTTCGGGTGCGTGCGCTCGGATGGCATGCAAATGCATGAAGGACTCGACATCAAAAGCACTCAATCCGATGCAAACGGCGAACCTACCGACCCTGTGTATGCAACTGCCGCCGGTACGGTGGTTTACATCAACACAAAACCTGGTCTGTCAACTTTCGGCAGATATATCGTGTTGCGGCATGTTATTGACAGGCTGGAAGTTTATTCGACTTACGCGCATCTGCGGTCCGTGCGCAATGGACTTGCCGTTGGTCAGGTTGTGCAAGGAGGCGAAATCATCGGCATATTGGGCCGTAGCTCGAGTTCACCGGGTGGCATTTCGAAAGACCGTGCGCATTTGCATTTCGAGCTTGGGCTCCTTTTGAATGAGCACTTTGCAGCCTGGTACAAAAAGACATTTCCAGACCAACGCAACGACCACGGCATGTGGAACGGACAAAACCTGGTGGGGCTTGATCCGCGTGCAATTTTTTTACTGCAGCACAAGCACGGCGCAAATTTCAGTCTGCCTGATTATGTCCGAAGCCAGACCGAGCTATGTCGTGTATTTGTCCGTGCAACAAATTTTCCCTGGTTAAAGCGTTACCCTCAGTTGATTCGGCCGAATCAAATTGCACGAGCTGAAGGCGTGGTGGGGTATGAGCTTGCACTAAATTTCAATGGGGTACCGTTCGAGCTGATCCCACGGGCGTCGTCGGAGATTAAAACAAAAGCACGTTTTCAATTGCTTTCGGTGAATGAGGCAGAGTTGCGCAAAAACCCGTGCCGCAAGCTCGTGGTGCGTCGTGATGGTAAATGGCAACTAGCCGACAACGGCTTGCACTTGTTGGATTTGTTGACATATCAGCCCTGAGGTTGAACCCGGCCACTAAGACCTTGCTGGTAAAACACGCCAAATTACCGCCGGTGCATCAAAAAACTTGTTCACATTTGGTGCAGGGTCTCTTTACAGGTTGTGAATTTCGACTTGTCGAGCGGCCGGAAAACCATTGTGAATTGAGGCTGATCCAACTCGTTCACAGTTAATTCACCGTGCGTTTGGCGGTGAACAACCTGTGCACAAGAATTTGTTGTAGGCACGGTGACTCGTGCTAAAATTGTAATGGTTCTTTGAAAGAACTGAAACGGTCTGGCGGCATCATTAATGTTGTTGCCAGGCGTTTCAAGGATAATCCCGGGTAACCGGGGAAAGGCCGGGTCAAGCTGGTTGGCCCCGCCCCTCGCAGACCGGACCGAAAGGTTCAACTGCAGAGGCAGGATTCACCAGTCCCTCTGACGACGGTCGCGCGTCGTCAGCGACGCGATCCAGGGGCTTGGCGGTTAGGCCTGATGAGAAACCGGGCCGAGCCGAGTCAAGTAACACGAACAAGTTTCGAGTTCGTGTGAATCGCGGTTACCCAAGAGGGTACACGGTTGCTACCGCGACCAGCCCGGCACGGTCGCAAAGCCGGCGTGTTAAAGCATGCCGGTGCGCATCAAACCCACCGGAAGGTGGACAAAGTGCGTGGCCGTACCGGGGAAGCGCACGCGCAGTTCAGGCAGGAAACGCGTGTTAAGCTTCCAAGCATGCGGCGATGCTGAAAACAGCAGCGCTGTACTGTGGCTGAAAGGCAACCTGAGAGGTAAGAGGCGAGACCCGTTAGCCCGGGCAAACGCACCGCCAAAAGCGGTGGCCGACCCGTGCTAAAAGGCCGGGAGGCGCCAAGCCGATGCACAGGCGTCTGCTGGTCCGGTTCGAACGATGCGGTGGCGCGCAACCACCGTGCGGACGAGCTAAAAAGCCTCACTCAATAATTCCGCGCTCGCAAGAGGCGGGACGGCCCTGCTATGAGGCCGAATACTCCGGCTGCCGCGGAGAATAGCGTCGGGAAGCTGGCAGCCCCGGTGTAAAGCCGAGAGCGCCTAATGCCAGCGGGGGGAAAGAGAGCGTGGCGCACTCCCACTCCCCATAATGTCCTCGTCTGACCGAAAGGTCGGGCGGGGACTTATTGTTTTGTGCGGAGGCGAATTTTCCTTGGCAATTTCAACCAGATCAACTTGTACACACTCGCGGCGGAATCGGCTTGGATCATGCCCGTTCCGGAATCGTTTTGGGCAAGGGCTTACGACTCGCTGGATCAGAATTGAAAGCGGTGCCTGAGCATTGCGCCAAGACGACCTGCAAATGACGAAACGCGTATCTTATGTGTTGTGTATCTCCATGGCTACTTTGGAGTGCAGATGTCCCTTTAGGCTTTGGATTACAAAGGCGCGGTGGGCTGCAACTCGTCCATGGTGTGTTGCAAGTGGGCGTTGTTACGGGTTGATCTAGCTTGCGGCTCTGGGTGCAAATTGGTGAGATTCGTTCGGCTTGATTGGTGTGTTACTAGGTTAAGAAGTGGCGCGAGTTTTAAGGTGTGCGCTCTTGGAATGTCCGTCTTGCGTAGAACAGATGCTCCTGGGATTCGACCTGTGGTCGAGTTGGTGACGCCAACTAGCCACTTGGGCCGCAACTTTATCCATGCAACGCTGTTAATTCTCGGGATACTGGTTGCATACCTGCCGGTGTACCGTGGTGTGTTTGTCTGGGACGACCTTTTGGTGGTTAAACAGAATCCGATTGTTACAGGCGATGCAGGCCTGGGATCGGTGTGGTTCCAGGGCGATTTTCCGTTAACGACGGTGGTCTTCTGGTTGCAATGGCAGTTGTGGAGGGATAATCCGCTCGGATATCACATTGTCAATGTGTTGCTTCACGCGCTCAGCAGTTTGCTTGTCTGGCGTTTATTGCTGCGGCTGAAGGTACCCGGGGCATGGCTCGGTGCGGCGATTTACGGGCTGCACCCGGTGTGCGCTGGTTCGGTGGCTTGGATTGCCGAACTGAAAAACACACTTTCGTTACCGTTTTACTTGGTGAGCATCGCGTTGTGGCTCGATGCAGACACTGCGCGTTGTTTGGGTGAGCGGACCAAAGCATGCTTGCTTTACGGGTTGTCTTTGTGCGCATTTGTGTTGGCGTTGTTAAGCAAAACGTCAACTGTGATGTTGCCCGTTGTGTTGCTTGGCTGCATTTGGTTCCGACACGGCAGAGTTACACTCAAAGACGCGCTCCGTGTGGTGCCGTACTTTGTGATGTCATTTGTCTTCGGCCTGATGACCATTTGGTTCCAGACACAGCACGCGATCAAAGGCGCAGTTGTGCAGACCGAGGACATCGCAGGCCGGGTTGCAGCAGCAGCAATGGCAGTGTGGTTTTATCTTGCGAAAGCATTTGTGCCGGTCGGGCTGAACCTGATTTACCCGCGTTGGGAGATAAATGCGGCTGCGGTGGCAACGTACATGCCTTTGGTGGCTTTGGTGGGTGCATTTGCGTTATGTTGGTTGTTCAGCGGCCGATGGGGCAGGGCGCCTTTGTTTTGCTTCGGTTTTTTCACTGTGAACCTGTTTCCTGTGCTCGGGTTGATTGACATGTATTACCTCGCCATTTCGCGAGTGGCGGATCATTTTCAATACATTGCGTTGATCGGGCCAGCGGCATTAATCGGGGCAGTTATGACTTCAGTCTTCGGGGCGGCCAGGTTGAAAGTGGTTGTGCTGGTACTGTTGATCGTTTTGGGTGGGTTAACTTTTCGGCGCGCGGGTGTGTTTGCTTCCGAAGAACAGCTCTGGCTGGATGTGCTTGCGAAAAATCCAAATGCTTGGCCAGCGCATAACAACCTGGGCGTGATCAGGGCGGAGCAGGGCAGGCTAGATGAGGCCATCAAGCATTTCGAGACTGCGCTCAGGCTCAAGCCGGACAATTACAAGGCACACATCAACTTTGGTCGTGCCCTTGCTGAGCAGGGCAAATTTGCGCAGGCCGAACACCATTTCCAAGCTGCGCTTCGCATCAGTCCGCTCGATGCCGACGCACACAAGTTTTACGGTATTGCGTTGGTGAATCTTGGACGGGTGCACAAGGCAATTTTGCACCTGCGCGAGGCGCTACGGTCGCGACCCGACGTTGAAACGCATTTGTACCTTGCTGACGCCTATCGTGGTCTTGGCAGGCCAGACGCAGCGATTGCGCATTGCCGCGCGGCATTAAGGCTCGAGCCTAATGCGCCCGAGGCACTGAATAACTTGGCGTGGTTGCTTGCCACTGCACATGAGCCGGGGCTTCGTAATGGGGTTGAAGCTGTTCAATTGGCCGAGCGTGCCTGTGTACTGACAGGTTTTAACGATGCGCGGTGTCTTGGAACATTGGCGGCTGCGTATGCCGAGGCCAGCAGGTTCGAGGACGCAATTGTAACTGCGGAAAAAGCCATTGAGCAGGCACGCTCGACTGGCGACACAAAGCTTGCCAAAGCGCTCGTGCACCTCGTGCAACTTTTCCGTGCCGGTAAACCGTATCATGAGCTTGGGACGCACTAGCTCGGATTAATGCACTCGATTGCCCTGAAAATGCGCCGTTTTCAATGTATGTGCGCACGATTAGGATGGTTGATGCTTCGGCGGTCCAATTGTGCCTTGAGGCGTACTAAGTGGTTCCCCGAAACCCGGTGTGTTTCGCGAGGACGCGCTTTGTAAACCTAAAAATAGCGCCGTTGACACGCCTGTGATGCTACTGGTGGGTGTCTCTCCGAGCTGAAAAAGGGAAGCCAATCCGAAAAAGCGCGTGACAGGGTTTACTGATGGATTATATTTGGTGCGCTTTTTTTGTGCGCGACCCTATCGTCTAGAGGCCTAGGACATCGCCCTTTCACGGCGAAAACACGGGTTCGAATCCCGTTAGGGTCGCCAAATCAAATTGTTCTCAGAGTTCTTGGTGTAAGCCGGAGCCCACCCGCGACGGTGTGATCGAGTGCGCGCACGCATATGCCCAGCATCCCGTAAGGCTGACTCATGAGATCAAGGGTTGAGCGGCTGGATCGGTGCGCCTGGTGTCGTGGGCAACTACTCTCAGCAAGCCGCAAAAAACGCACACCAGCAGCGCGGGCTAAGCAATACAAATTGGACCGTTGCATGTTAGTCGGCTGAAAAATGCCAAAACTGTCTTGGCCGTGGGGTCTGGGCTTGGTTAACTGCGGTTGGTGAAGGTTTTGGTCCAATGGATTGAGGGAACGGGCCAGTGGGCGCCGCTGGTGTGTGTGGCGCTTTTCTTGGTTGCTTCACTGGTGATGGTCTGGCGGCTTGAGGCAATCAGCCGCAGCGGGTTGCGTGGTACTGTGTTGGGAACGCTTGTCATGCCGTATTGCTCGGGCATGGGTAACCTGATCTTCACGTTTGTGATGGCGCGCAAGGGCGGTCCGAGCGCTGAAGTAATGACGAATTGCCTGGTCAATAACGTCACAAACATGACGCTTGTGATCGGGCTGACAACGATTCTGTGGGGAATGTATCTGTTACCAGGGCCGAATACCAAGGCCAGAAGCACACGTGTGACGAAGGAACGGCGAATTGACAGGTTATCGTTGTTGCTTGGGCTGACCGCAGTTGGATTTTTTACGGGCGTGGTCTGGGTGTTGAGCAGGGACGGCCGTTCGTTGACGGGGCTTGGTGCGGCCACAACCGCGTTTGGGCGCTTGGACTTTTGGGACGGGCTTGTATTGGTTGGGCTGTTTTTGTTCTGGCAGGTGATACACGTGTTTGAGGTGCTCAAGACAAATGTGCAACAGAACAGATCGTTGCGAGCGTGGTTGTTGTTTGATCTGGCTGTATTGCTTGTGTGTGCGTATTTAGCGTATGTGAGTATTGAATGGCTTGTAGCCTGGGTGCTGAAGCTAAAGACAGGGTTTATCGCAACGCATCTTGGCTGGGTAAGTGCGTGGCTGATGGTCCTGCCGAATGCTACGCTTGCGTTTTACTACAGTTGGACAGGCCGGCCCGAGGTGGTTTACACGTCGCAGGTCAGCGACGGGCACATTTGTATTCCGTTGTGTGTTGGGTTGTACGCGTTGCACCGGACACTTGTTGTGCCGCCGTATTTTGCAATTGGCGCGTTGATTCTGTTAGGTGCGGCACTAGTGCATTTTATATTTGTGGCTGTGCTAGGGTACCTGCCGCGGTTTATCGGCGTGATGCTGGTGGCCGCTTACGGTCTGTTCCTTTACAAAGGATTAGTCTCATGACTCATCAATCCTGTTTCAGCCCGACTGGGTTAGCCCGGAACTTTTCGCCTAGCTCGACAAATGGCACCTGTGCCTGAAGCCACAGTGGGTTTTGAGTTATTTGATGGATCGATAGCTTTGTGTTGTTGCAGATAAGATACGTGTCAGGGCCAATTACCATCAACGCATCTGCCTGGGGGCCAACGGCGTGGCGCTCGAACGAAAAATCGCCGTAGCCAAGTTCGCCGCTCAACAGCTCGTACAGTGAATCTTTAAGTTCGGCAATGTCAGCCGCAAAGTTTGCCTGGCGCGGTCCTGTGTAATAAACCACCTGAACGTTTCTGTCCTGTACATGGAGAATGACCCATTCATCAAAGACAACCTCGCCGTACAATTCGTCCATGCGGCGCACGCATTCACCAATCAAATTTATTGCCTGCTGCAGGTTCATACCTTTTTCAATGTTGCCTTGTGGCGTTGGTAGCTTTTCAGATCTGTCTCTGTCGAACAAGACAATTGATTTTGCAGGAATTGTGCCAGAAGCAGTGCGAACAGGTATGCAAACGATTTCTGCTGAGTACGCTGCACTGCGTGGAAATTTACAGCGGCTGTACAGTGGGTTCATTTGACAAGAGGTTCTCCCGCAGAAGATGAATCATCCATTTGGGGTTGGGGTCGGAGTGCACCCCGCGAAATCGTACAGAGATGGTATTCGGCGACCAGTCTCATGAGATCGACGAAAGCGCAGTGAGTCAAATTTCGGCTTTTGGACTTTTTGTGGCGGCTGTTTTTTTGGTGTCGAAAGTGAATTTTCCGGGCCTGATCGTCCAGTTTTCGGGAACTTAGCATCGTTTCTTGCTAGCTACGTAGGGTTGACTGGGCCAGAGCAATTTGTGACTCTTTGGCCGGGTTAGGTTTTACTTCAAACGTTTATTGACGCCATGCAGATTAAGAAAGCTGTTATAACAGCTGCAGGTCCGACTCAGCGCACGCTGCCCTTGCAAACGTTGGTTGACCGCGACGGCGCGACGAAAACCGCCTTGCAGATAATAATCGAAGAAGTGCTGGATGCGGGTATTGACGATGTATGCATTGTTGTGTGTCCGGGTGACCAGGCAGCTTATACGAATGCAGCAGCCCAGTACGGTCGCAGACTCCAGTTTGTTGAGCAACCTGAGCCGCTTGGGTACGGTCATGCGGTGTGGTGTGCGCGTGGGTTTGTTGGCGAGGCGCCGTTTTTACTGCTTGTGGGGGATCATTTGTATTTGAGCAGTGGCGAGAAACGATGCGCGCAACAGCTTGTCGAGGTTGCCACTGGTCAAAAATGCGCTGTCTCGGCCGTGCAGGCCACACACGAAAGCAAATTGCCCTACTACGGCGCAGTCGGTGGGCAACTCGTGCCTGGCACAAATGGTTTGTATGTGGTGTCGAATGTCATCGAAAAGCCAACCCCCACAGAGGCCGAACAACGGCTTATTGTGCCTGGGCTGCGTGCCGGGTATTATCTGTGTTTCTTTGGTATGCACGTGCTCACGCCAATGGCAATGGAGCTTTTGGATGATGAAGTTGCGGCATGTAGCACAGGTGACCGCGTCCAACTGAGCACTGCATTGGCAAAACTAGCCATGCGCGAGCGGTATCTCGCCTACGAAGTCAAGGGCAGACGCTACGATATAGGGGTCAAATACGGGTTGTTAACAGCACAGTTGGCACTTGCATTGGCCGGCAAGGACCGCGACGAAGTCCTAGCAGGTTTAGTCGAGCTGTTGATTGCAAATCGGGCATGGCAAAGCGGTAAATAGCCAGGCTTGGTGCACCACCCCGAACGACCGCAAGTTTTGTATGCAAGGTCAGCTCGTTCAAATCATTACCGCGCAAGACCCGAACATGCGCAATCGGTCGCTAGATGCGTATTGCCGTAGCGCGAGCTTGGAAGAGTTGGTGCGCGAATGCAGCGAACTGGACGCGTTTAGGCGTAAAAGTGATAACCTGTACGAACGTGTCCGCGCATTGTTTTTCTTGTATGCGATCCACAGGTTTCATTTACCGGACAAGCTGTGGGCAGTCCGGCCACAGTTGCGTCCTGGCGTTGGTCTGATCCCATTCAAAGGGTACGAGCATTTCTTGCAACGCCGGTTTGAGGAAGCCATCGAGTGTTTTCTTGCCGTACAAAAAGCCGAGGGACCCAGCGATGGTATCTGCAGCGCGCTTGCAGCTGCGTATCAACGGCTCGGGTTCCAAACCTTAGCTGACCAAGTCCGGCGTAGCGTTAGAACAGTGCGCGGAAATCAGTGGATGTTTCGGATGGGACACCCGGCGGATCATCCGATCCGGATTCGGCCCGAGCTGACGCGAAAGGCTGCTGATGGCACGTATCCAATTTTGCGAGAACGCACACCTGTGCGAATGGACCTGAGCCATTCGGGGTGGAGCGACATTTTTTTTCTCGGGATGGATTTTCCCGAAGGCGCGCGCGTTTTGAATGTCTCGATAGACCTGGGCGTGTGGGGTCGCGACAAGGAACCGCGGCCACCAGTTGAAGCGTATTTGCGCGTAATAGACGAGCCGCTGCTTCGGCTGACAAGTGTTGACCTTGGGTGCACAGCCGACGTCGTGAGCTTGGCCGAAGTATTTGATTTTGCGCGTGATTACCTCGGGTTACTCAAAGCAGCGGTGATTGCCGCCGGCATTGTACCCCCTGGAATAGAAGGCTCAGGCCAGAGTTTAGCCGACTTGCTTGCCCGTGTACTCGGTCCCGGTCTAGGACTCGAGCTCGTCAGCAATGTAAACGACATACCCAAAGGATCGCGTCTGGCGGTCTCAACGACGTTGCTTGCGTCGCTTGTCTCGGTGTGTATGCGTGCAACTGGCCAGGCAAAGTCACTGACAGGCCCGTTGGCCGAGGACGAACGCAGGGTTGTGCTTGCGCGCGCGTTGCTTGGGGAATGGCTGAGCGGTTCAGGGGGCGGTTGGCAGGATTCAGGTGGCCTGTGGCCCGGCATGAAGCTTATCACTGGGGTCCTTGCGAGCGAGGGTGATCCTGAATACGGCATTAGCAGGGGTCGTCTCATGCCGGCGCATCGGATACTGGACAACGCCGAAGTCACGCCACAGACACGCCAGCAGCTTCAGGATTGCCTTGTGCTTGTGCATGGTGGCATGGCGCAAAACGTAGGGCCGATACTCGAGATGGTCACCGAAAAATACCTGTTACGGTGCGAAGCGGAATGGACAGCGCGTCTGGAGATGATGGGTATATTTGACGACATAGTTTCTTCGTTGCGTGCGGGGGACATTAAACGGATCGGCGCACTAACAACACGCAACTTTTTCGTGCCGATCCAGACCATCATCCCATGGGCGAACAATCTGTACACGGAGACGCTGATCGAGCGTGTACGAGCTGGTTTTGGCGAAAAGTTCTGGGGTTTTTGGATGCTAGGCGGCATGTCCGGGGGTGGTATGGGATTCATTTTTGCGCCCGGCCAAAAAACTACTGCACAAATGCGCCTGCTTGAACTGATGGCACAGACAAAACGTGAGCTTGAATGCGCACTACCGTTTGCAATGGAACCGGTCGTTTACGACTTTGCCATCAACGAACGCGGTACATGGTGCGATTTACTGAGCGGTACGGAGGCGTTCATGCCGCAGAACTATTACGCGCTGCATGTGCCTGGCTTGTTGCGTGCAGACAAGCATACAGTCTCGGCCGCGCGCCGAGCTGAGCTTGACAAGTTCGGCGCGGCGTGTCGAACGCATCATGAACTCAGTGGGATGGTCCAGGTGTTGTTTGATCGTCTTTTGCCGCGCCTCAAAACTGGTGAAGCACAGCAGCAGAGTCTTTCGGAGTTGCTCCAGCAGAACGGATTTGACCGTGTGCAGCACGAGCAAATTCGTGAAGATTTGCGCAGTGGCCGGATCGGGTTGGCGCAGAATCGGTTGCCCGTGAGCGCGGACATTCGCGATGTGCAGCTTTCGGATGTTATTGATGCGACCGGTCAGTTGGCCAAGGAACATTTCGAGCTTGGCCGCGAAGCGCTTGCGCGTGGTGAGCTTGCAATTGTGACCTTGGCGGCGGGTGTAGGTAGTCGCTGGACTCAAGGGGCTGGTGTTGTCAAGGCGCTGCATCCGTTTTGTAAGCTTGGTGGTAAACATCGCACTTTTATCGAGGTTCACCTTGCCAAAAGCAGGCGGATATCGCGTCTGATTGGCCGGCCGTTGGCACATGTCATCACAACAAGCTATCTGACCCACACGCCGATAGAGCAGTTTTTGGCGCGCCAAAAAAATTACGGTTATGCAGGGCCATTATTATTGTCACCCGGCCGCGCGATCGGGTTACGCATGGTCCCGATGGTGCGGGATCTGCAGTTTATGTGGGAAGAAATGCCGCAACAGGTGTTGGATGCGCAGCAGCAAAAGGTACGGGACAGCCTTAGACGCGCGCTCATTAGCTGGGCACGCGCGATGGGTGAGGGTAGTGATTATACCGATAACGTGCCGACACAGTGTTTACATCCTGTTGGGCATTGGTACGAAATACCGAACATGCTGCGCAACGGCGTTTTAGCGCAGTTGTTGCGCGAAAACCCGGGTTTGAAATACCTGATGATGCACAACATTGACACACTAGGTGCAGATGCGGATCCGGCAATTTTCGGTCTGCATATTGCACGTGGGACATGTTTGAGTTTCGAGGTTGTACCACGGCGTATCGAGGACCGCGGAGGTGGTTTAGCGCGTGTCAATGGATTTGTCCGGCTTGTCGAGGGCCTTGCGATGCCGCGCGAAGAACAGGAATTTGCGTTAAGCTATTACAATTCGAACACGTGTTGGATTGACATTGACAAGTTGCTGAGCGTGTTTGGACTAGAGCGCAGTGACCTGGCAAATCAGGAGAAGGTTACAGCAGCGGTTCGTACAATGGCAGCGCGTGTACCAACATACATCACGATCAAAGACGTCAAAAAAAGGTGGGGGCATGGGCAGGAGGACGTTTTCCCAGTTGCGCAATTCGAGAAACTGTGGGTTGACATGACCGCTTTACCGGAGGTTACAACAAGCTTTTTTGTTGTGCGACGGGTGCGAGGTCAACAGCTCAAGGAACAGGCACAACTGGATGGTTGGCTGCGCGATGGCTCGGCAACCTATGTAGAGACATTGTGCGAGTGGTAGGTAGGTGGTGTAGTTGGTTGAGTTTTTTGATAAGCTGCGTTCGAGTGAGCTATCGAATTCAGTGGCTTGGTTCCCAGTAGTAGGGATTTGTTCACTGGCAGCGACGTGCAGGCAACAGCTTGTGCTTTCGCAAGCAGCTTACCCATAACGATATGGCGGCGGCATTGTGAATGTGTTCGGTAGGTGCCGAACGGCACGTATTTTGCCTTCTTCGAGCAACACCTCGACGATGTCAAACCGCACCTTGATCTGCGGATTGCCCAGCAATTTCAGGTAGTCGAGCGCCGCACGAGTTAGCGCGCGCCGTTTGTTGTTGTCCACGGCAGCAGCGGGTCGGACCCATTCCTCGGACGAGCGTGTTTTTACTTCGACAAACACCAGACAGTCACGGTCACGAAATACAAGGTCGATTTCGCCTCGTGGACTTCGGAAATTCGCAGTTAAAAATTTCAGGCCGAGCTTTTTCAGGTGCCTTTTTGCGGCGTGTTCACCGAGTTTGCCGCGCGCGATGTGAACAGGCGTGTGTCTGTCGGTCAACAACCCAAAAAGTTTGGTTAACCATTCCATTTGATGGCTCACTAAACCGGTCTGTGGTGCTTTTTGTGCGTGCAGTTCAATTCTGTGGAATCTACGCCATTGTAGGGTTGCTGCCGTGCAAGTTGCACGGGCGCAAAGCTTTGTCTGTGGATTGGGCATGGACCGTATTGTGCTAGGGCAGCAATGTGCTGCGGCGTGCCGTAGCCTTTGTGCTTTGCAAAGCCGTACATTGGCCATCGCCGGTCGTATTCGAGCATCAACCGGTCGCGTGTGACTTTCGCAATCACACTGGCAGCGGCTATTGAAAAGCTGAGTGCATCACCTCTGATAATGGGTGTTTGAGGCAGTGTGATCGTTGGTACGAACCTGCCGTCCAAAAGCACATGTTCAGGGGGTGGCTCAAGCATTGAAACTGCAGCATTCATTGCTCGGTACGTGGCTTGGAGGATGTTGATTGTGTCGATTGTACCTGCTTCAACCTGGCCGAGGCCGAATCTGACTTTGTACGTTGCGGTCAGCAGCTCAAAGTACACCTCGCGCTGGTGTGGTGTGAGCTGTTTGGAATCTGTCAGCCCGGTCAGTTCCCGTGGCGGGCCGGTTATGATCCATTCAGTAGGCAATACAATGGCAACTGCAACAACGGGTCCGGCAAGCGGGCCACGCCCGGCTTCATCAACACCGGCTATATATTTAAGCCCGTTGCTCAACAACGCCCGCTCGAATTTGAATTTATCAGTTGTTTTCGGCGCGGCTTTCATTGCACTGCTGGTGTATCGGGATTTTCGGGCACGGCTCAGCCAAAGAATGACACGGGGCACATGTGTGTTGTCAAACAGGATTTAAAATTTGTGAGCGCATGGGTTTTGTGGGTTTGGGCGTACCGTTAGTGGCTCAAAAAAACGGGGATCAAATCTCAAAGATCTTGAATCATTAGCGGCGTGGGAAATTACATCTTGGCAAAGCGGTAGCCTCGCACTTGCTTTATCATGCAGCTCACTGTTTGTAATGCTGTCCGGCCCACCGGGACCAACAGACTGCACGGTATGGCTGCTCCCATAGACTGGTTCGCGCAGTGGCACACCTGCCATCTTACTTGGTCTGTGTTCGGTTTATTGAGGGCGTAAAAAGGGATTCATGCCAAAGACCAGTTACGAAGTTGCTTGCTCGGCAGAAGGTTCAGGTGTAGCTATTGCAAGCAGTTTCGGCGTTACAGACTGGCGCGATGGGCTGGTGCAAACCAACAGCAGCGTTTTTGGCAACAGCAGGTTTGCTTTTGCCGGCGCAGTCGTTTGGGAACGGGATGCGGTTGGGTGGGCAGGACAGTTTTGCTGCTGGGCGTGGCGAAGCATTTGTTGCCACAGCGGATAATCCATCGGCAATTTGGTATAATCCGGCCGGCATCACACAGCTCGAGGGCCATCACACCCGGGCCACGCTTGCGGCAATTTACTACAGCCCGACGTTTACTTCGCCGAGGACCAATCGCAGGTTCGAGATCGAAGAAAAAGACGCATTAGCGTCGAGCCTGTTTTACTCATACAGTCCGGCTGAGTCGCATTTCAGTTTTGGGTTTGGCGTTTATGCGCCTTATGGTGGGGCACTCAAATGGCCACAGGATACCGGCTTTAGGGCTGTGGCAATTGAAAGCTCACTACAGTTTGTAACTGCAAGCCCGGTTTTGGCATTGAAACTTGCGGAAAATTTTTCGATAGGCGTTGGGTTAACCATAAACTACGGGCGCATTTATCTTGAGCAGGGCCTGTTGCGCAACTACCTGCCTCCGTACACCAACTATTTCAAGTTTTATGGTGACGGAATAAGTGCAGGGTATAATCTGGGGGTGCTATGGCAGCCGCACGAGCAAATTTTTCTTGGTGTGGCTTTCCGAAGCGCGGTGCAGATTACTTTTGACGGTAAAACGGAGTATGAACAATTCGGCGCTGTACGATTTACGCGGCGCGATGCACAGATGGATTTTACTTTTCCGCTCGGCGCGGCTTTTGGTGTGTCGTATCGGCCGACACCGGCCTGGAACTTTGAATTCGATGCTGAGTACATGGATTGGGACAGTTTTGGTGACACTATGATTCGGCAGGCTCAGCCCCCTGCGCCTTGGCCGGTTAAACAGGATATTCCGGTGAAACTCCGGTGGGAATCGAGTTGGGCATTTAAGTTTGGCGTTACCCGGTACATTGGGCATGGCTGGCACGCCAGTGCAGGTTACGTGTTCAACGAAAATTCAGTACCCGATGGTTATTACACCCCCTTTGCTGCTGATCTCGACAGACATTTTTTCAGCATTGGCGCAGGGCGCAAAGGCAGACGATTCGATTTTGATTTAGCTTACCAATTTGGGTACGGACCGGATCACACTGTGCGTGGCAGTCAGCCTTCATCAACACCTGCTCGGATTACAGGCCAAAATGCAGACGGTACGTATGACTTTATCTCGCACAGCGTGTTTGTGACATTTGGGTTGCATTTTTAATGTTCCCCCGCAGATGCAACGGTTGGCGTGTGCAGCGAGTGTTTTAGGCATTTTTCTCAAAATACGGGACAGCCGTAAAATCGGCATTGTGCGAGGCTCGAGTGTGATACCAGTTACCGTGTGGAATTGGTTGTTGCCAAAAGGCAGAGGGCTGACTCCGTGTGCACTGGTCAGTGTGCGGCGGGCAGCGCGCTGCCCGGCCTGCTGAACCAGAAAAACTGAATTTGTTGAGCACGCTCGCTCCTGTGGTGTCGCTAGACGCGCTTGCCTATGCGTGCTCACACCTAGACAGGCCTTGTGCCGTTACATTTGCGTGCGGCATGCTGGCCGGTTCTGGACCAAGTTTGTTCTGGGCGTATCTTGCGCTGGGCGCGCAAACGCCACGCGGGCGGGTGCGTTCCCATCCGACCAAGTAATCCGGGTTAAATTGTGCAGTTGCAGGGTGAAGATGCTATGACGGCGCTGGCTGCGAAAAATTCAGATCAAAGCCGTGCACGCGCAAGTGCACGAATCGTGCAGGTCAAACTTTAAGTTGCATAACAACCTGAGCGCACCTGGCGCAAATTGTGGGGTGAGACGAATGCGCGCCTACGTTAGTTTCCCAATGCCAGCAGCGAGCGCATTTTGTACCATCGGCTTTCTCGACTTGGACGATGTCAGCGTTGGCCTGATCGGTTTTTGTCAACTCAACTGCTGATACGTTGGTAAGCTCCCGAAATACGGTGTGCAGTAGTCCGTTTGTATGGAGTTGTTCGGCTGTTGGCCCTGCAAGTTTGAGTTTGGCTTCGAGTGCTTTGCCGATCAGTTTTGCCTGGCGTGCCTTTTCAAGCTCGGCGAGCACGTGCTCGCGCAATTTGAACACTGCTGTCCATGCAGTCTGCTCGTGATCGGTCAGCTTAAATTCGCTGGGTATCCATGTGGCCAGATGCACCGAATCTGTCTGGTGGCCGGGTACAAGCTCCCAAGCTTCGTCTGTGGTAAAGACCAAAATGGGAGCCAGCATTTTGCATAGCCCAGTCAACAGCCGGTAGAGCGCGGTTTGAGTCGAGCGCCGACTGTGCGAATTTGGCGCGTCTGTGTAAAGCCTGTCTTTGACAACGTCGTGGTAAATGGCTGATAGCTCCACTGCCACAAACTTGCTCACGCGTTGGTAAACGAGGTGAAACTCGTAGTTTTCATATGCGCGGATGACCTCGCGCTCGAGCTTTGTGAACTCGGCGAGAATCCAGCGGTCTAGCCATGTGAGTTCGGTGTCCGGCACTGAATCCTTTGCGGGGTCGAAGTCGTACAGATTTGACAACTGGTACCGTAGCGCGTTACGGAGCAACCGGTAGGTTTCAGCAACCTTGTTAATCCGCTCTTGACTAACGACGATGTCACTCCGGAAGTCTTGCGAGGCTACCCAAAGCCGCAAAATGTCTGCACCCCATTTATTGACGTAAGCGTCTGCTGTCTGTGGCACTTCATAGCCGCCTTGCGACTGGCGGCTCTTGGAAATCTTTTCGCGGTCTTCGTCTACCATAAAGCCGTGCGTTAGCACGGTCTTGAACGGTGGTGCATCGTTCGCAGCCAGAGACAAAAGCAGAGACGACTGGAACCAGCCGCGATGTTGGTCGCTACCTTCGAGGTAAATGTCCGCCTGCCAAGTGTCGTGGGCTGAAGCTGGGTCTGTGCTTTGAGTTCGGGTTTGTGATGTGGGGGCGTTGCGTTGCAGCTCTATACGTCGCATTAGCACAGTGCGCGAGGACGAGCCGGAGTCAATCCACACATCGAGTGTGTCAGTTGACTTTGCTACTGGGTCTGGTCCCGACCAATCAGCAGGCTTTACCAGCGCCCACAATTCTGCAGTGGATTTCTCGAACCAAATATTCGAGCCGTATTTTTCGACTAGATCGGCTGTGTTCCGGACGATGCGCGCATCGAGGATTGGCCGGCCTTGTGCGTCGTAGAATGCTGGTATTGGTACACCCCAGGCACGCTGACGCGAGATGCACCAGTCGGGCCTGGCTTTTACTGCAGCTTCGATTCGGCTTTTACCCCAGTCGGGGATCCACATTATCCGCTCGATTTCAGCCAGCGCGGCTTGCCGTAATGTGAGTTGCGTAGATACGGGTGTCGATTCTGTTCGTGGCGATGCCCCGCCGGTGCCTCCGTTTATGTGCAGGCACGAACCGATTAACTTTATTGGATGATCAATCTCGATGAACCATTGGTCCATCGCGCGGAATATGACTGGTGTTTTACTACGCCAGCAGTGCGGGTAACTGTGTAAGTATTCTTCAGCATGCAGTAACACCTGCGCTGCGCGCAGCGCTTGGAGCACAGCTTCGTTGGCTTCGCTTTTGCCATTTTGCTCGAGTATGGGTTTGCCTAGCATTTCGGCAGGCATTTGTTGCTCGGTGGGTAGGTCCAGCGTGTGCGTAAACCTGCCGTCATCGTCCACAGGCGAATAAATCGGTAGCCCGTATTGCAGTCCGAGCAGATAGTCTTCGAGCCCGTGCCCGGGTGCGATATGCACGAAGCCGGTACCGGTAACGTTGTCAACGAACGGGTCTCCTGCAATCAGTTTACCGGTCCGGTTGCAAAACGGGTGTTTGTATTGGAGCTGGCTGAGTTCGTCTCCTTGAAGGTCGCGTTCGATTACGTGCTCTTTCCACCCGCATTTCTCGGCCACGGTCTGCAGCAGTGCAGCGGAAAGAATGAACTTTTCTTGGCCGACGCGGACCAGTACGTATCTGAAGGTCGAGCTATATGCCACTGCAAGATTTGCGGGTAACGTCCACGGTGTTGTAGTCCAGATCAACACCGATGTGCCAGGTTGATCAACAAGTGCGAATTTGACGTAGATGCTCGGGCTGATGTGATCGCGATATTCAACTTCAGCTTCGGCGAGGGCAGTCCGACAAGGTATGCTCCAGTAAACTGGTTTTTTGCCGCGGTACACGAACCCGCGCTCGACAAGGTCCGCAAACAATCGCAGCTCATCGGCTTCATATAACTTGTCGAGGGTCAGGTACGGGTTGGCCCAATCCCCAAACACACCCAGGCGCTTGAACTGCGCGCGCTGAATGTCCACGTACTTAAGCGCGTAGGCCTCGCACGCTTTTCGAATTTCTTGTGGTGCTGGTTGTGTTGCGGATGTCTTGGTTGGGGTCGTATTTGGTCGAGTTACCTGGGCGCCCTCGTTAGCAGCATTGCGGCTGCGCATTTCTTGAGTGACCTTGAACTCGATTGGCAGCCCGTGACAATCCCAGCCTGGCACAAACGGTGCGCAGTAGCCGCGCAGGGTCTTGTACTTGATGATGATGTCCTTGAGAATCTTGTTGAGCGCAGTGCCGATGTGCACATCGCCGTTGGCAAACGGCGGGCCGTCGTGCAGTACGAACTTAGGGGCACCCGCGCGTGCGGCTTGGATTCGTTCGTAAAGGCGCTCAGCTTCCCATTTTTTCAGCCGTTCGGGCTCGCGCCTGACAAGCTCGGCCTTCATCGGGAAGTCCGTTCGCGGCAAATTAAGCGTATCTTTGTAGTCCATTGCAGCCACAGGGAACTTGCACAATACCGACCGATCCCGCAGGTGTCAACAGAGTCACTTACACCGGTTAACAGGAAAAGCGCCTAATTCGGTGTTTTCTTGCACTTGTACAGTAAGGGAGCGTGTTAGTTGGCCGCGCCGGACTACAGCGCTTTAGGGTGCGTTTGTCCACACTATGCGGAAATACCGCTGGGTTGCATCCAGCGCAGGCTCGACATATTCGGCTACGGTGTTGGTTGCAACGAATTGTTGTCGTAGTATCCAACCTGCACCCTCTAGATTGTCGCAATACTCAACCCGATACGACTTTCCGGGGACGGCCTCCCATGTGATTTTGGCTGCGTTGGTTGGAAGCAGTGTGATCGCTAAGATGCGGAACGGCCCCACCGACGATTCGTTCGGCACGTATTCAAACGCGCCGAGGTCAGGCGCAGCACCGTGGTACGGCAAGCTCACATTCACCCCAGCATCGATCAGTTTGCTGCCTGGAGCGAGTCGTAGAAATGCGTTGGTCGGTAGGTTGTAGTCCGAGCCGCGCGGTTCCAGCGCAAGTGAAATGTCAATGCTGCAAAAATCTGAAGTCGTCACAGTGAAATGCTGCCAACTGTTTGAGATTTGGATTGTTGTTGGGTCGAGGCTCGTCGCTGTGCGTTCGAAAGCAACATTATTGATGAGCAGGTTAGTGCCTACAACTGGAGTTTCGTAAAACGAAAAGTTCACACGGTTACTGTACCCTGTGCAGTTGACGATCGTTTGGCCTGCTTGTGAATGGTTGTGGTCGAACCCTTTGCTTGCATTACAAAAGGCGACGCAATTGGTGAGGAAATGCCCTGCGCGTGTGCCTGCGCCACCGAGTTTGAACCCATTGCCATTTCCACTGAAATTTGTGCCTACACCCCAAAGGTCGTAGCCGTTAAGGAACGCCCAACAATTCGAGAGCACCACCGGGCAGTTCGTGTTATAGTAGAAGTCCCAGCCGTCATCTGAATTGTGCCATGCACGGCACCCGATGAACATGTTGCCCGGCCCGGCGCCAGACTTAGCAGCAAACCCGTCGCCGTTGTTCCCACCGCTGGACGGCTGGAAGTTACGGTACGAGTCGCAATTAAGAATAATAGCATTTGTGCAGCGTGTGGTTGTGCTGCCGAGGGCGAATCCGTCGTTTTTGCAATCGTGCGCAACACAGCCCTCGATGATGTTTGAAAGCCCGGCCACGAAAATGCCGTTGTCAGGCGCAAACCGTACGACAATTCCTTTTACATGCCAAAAATTCCGCCGCACGTCTAAAGCTTTTTCAGCGGTGCTCATTGGGGAGAAATCGAAGATCGGCGTTTCACCAGGATACGCCCATAGCCTGATATAGTTAGTTGCGGCGCCGTGTTTGGCCGGCTTAACCGGGCTGTTAAGCATGTACACGCCCCCGCGCACGTAGATTATATCACCCGGTGCCAACGCCGTGTTTGTGACCGCACGCTGCGGCGTAGCAAACGGCAACTGGAATGTACCCGGGTTCAAATCGTTACCGTTTGTTGCAACGTAGTAAGTTGCGCTACGGGACTCTGCCGTCAACGCCATGCATGCAAGTGCCCCAACAAATGCCTTGCATAAGCAGTGCTGGTGCAGCCGGCCCAGGCCGTATATTTCAGCTAAACCGCCGCACGTGTCGTAATTTCGTTTTGTCCTCACAGCTTTTCACCTTACTCAAGTAGCCCGAAAACGCGAAGTCCACAACACAGGCAAAAGCAACCCGCGTAGCCGGTTCCGGCTGCCAACTTGACGCGGACAGCGTCTCGAAACCTCTTTTCGCCGGGCGAGGCTACTAAAAGACCAGGTTTTACACTCGGCAACCGTGCTCGATGCGTAAGCTGCGCGCCGGTTTGATGTAGAGTTTCAGGCAAATTTTTCATGGCGCGTACTCGCGTGCACCGAGGTCCGGCGCTGTGCCGTTGTACGGCAGACCGACGTCAAGGCCGCGATCGATCAATTGGCTCCCTGGCGCAGGGCGCCCGAACCCATTGTTTGGGAGGTTGCCGTCTAGCTCACGTGGCGCACCGGCATCAGCAGCAGACACACTGACAAAATCACTGGCCGAAACTGTGATTCCGAGGTTCCAACTGTTGTTAAGCTGTGTGGATGTACCTTTGATGTCAACTGGGGCGGGCCGTGTCGAGTTCCAATCCAGGCAGTTGATAAACACGTTTCCGTTTTGCTCGAACTTGTACGGCCTGCCACAATTGAGTGCTGTGCAGTTCACAAGTGTGATTGGTGCAGTGTTGTTGTTGAATGCGAATCCGACGGTTGTGCCCCATCGGTGATCCAGCGCAATGCAGTTCGTGAGGTAGATCGGACAATATGTATTATCGCCACCGAGCTTGAACCCGTTGCCGTCTCCGGCGAACGAGCTGAGACCCCACAGGCTCGGGTCGCCGTTATGCCAAGTCCAGCAGTTCTCGATCACAATCGGGTGTTCGGTCTGGTAACAATCCCAACCGTCATCGGCGTTTTCCCAAGCGCGGCAGCCATAGAACCTATTGCCTTTGCCAGCGTACAGTTTGCAAGCGAACCCGTCGGCATTTTCGTAGCCGGTGGCAGGATCCGCGTTGCGATACGAATCGCAGTTGATAACAAGGTTGAATGCAGCCCAGCGGTCCGGGTTCGGGTTAGTCGAGAAGGTGTCCTTGTTTAGCCCGATCTGCAAGCCGCTATCGCCATTGTGATGGAACACACACTGGTCGAATACAATGTGGCTGCCTTCGGATTTAATGCCGTTGTCAGGTGCATAACAGATTTCAAGGCCTTTGAGTATCCACCAGGCTGCGTTTGTGCTGAGCTTAATACCGCGCGCGGCAGCGCGCTCGTCTTCGTTACGCGGTAACCAGTTCGAGTAATTAAGCACTGGCCGTTCGCCTGGGTAGGCCAAAATTTTAATTGGGCTATTTGATGTGCCGGCTTTGTCGATCACAACAGTCGCAGTGTAGTAGTACGTTCCGGCGCGCATGTAGATGATGTCACCAGGTTGTGCGGCTGCAACCGCAACTGCCAGTGAGTAAAGCGGCGCTTCCAGCGTGCCGGCGTTAGAGTCGCTGCCGTTGGGTGCCACGTAAATTGTTGAAGGATAAACCGACTCGAAATGCGCTGTGACAGCCTTGTTTGTATCGAGCAAAAGTGTGGCTGGGTTGTTCGTGCCCGAGAGCGCGCCGGACCAACCGCTAAACACAGCGTTAGTTTGTGACAGGGCTGTCAATGTGAGGATTGTGCCGGGATCGAAATAGTTGAACGCATTGGTCGGGTCGATTGCAACTGTGCCGCGGCCTTGGGTATTGACTGTGAGTTTAAACTGCGGCTCGCCTGTCAATTGGAAACAATCGATGTTGGCTAAGCCTGCAGAGCTAAGTGCAGTCAGGCGTACCAGGTTGCGCCCGGCAACAACCGGGATTGCATTTGACACCACCCGCCAAGTGGTCCAGCTACCAGTGGGCGGGAACGCCATACCGCTATTGACAACAACACCATTGACACGCAGCTCGGCAGTGCGGTCGTCCGTCTTGCCGTGGGCATATCGTACGTAGAGCGTCTGAGCACCGGCGTAACGCTGGCCGAACTCGATTTCGATGTAGCTGCCAGTTGCATTGACTGTGTCCACGTACCCAGTGCCTGTCCAGCCGGCGTGCTCGGTATCAACCGTGCCGCTGAACAGGCCGTCTTCGGCCTGGAGAGTTTGTTGTATGGTACCACCGGGCTGTGCGGGGGTTACCATCAACGTTGCCACTGTACTTGTGACGCTACCGTAGTTGTTAGCCACGACGGCGAAGTACCCGCCAGCCTCGTTGGTTTGGACGTTGTTTAGGAGCAGTGTTGCATTTGTTTTGCCTGAGAGCGGTGCAGCGGAATCGGGTGTGCCAAAGTACCATTGGTATCGCAAAGGCGGTGTGCCCGTTGCACTCACGGTAAATGAGGCGGTTTGACCCATTGATACAGTTTGGTTTTGTGGCTGAGCTGTGATGCTTGGCAGTGTTGGAGCAGTGACTGTGAGCGTCGCCACTACGCTTGTGACAGCGCCGGCAACATTTGTCACAACAGCGTGGTAACTACCCGCGTTTTCGGGCCATGCTGCGTCAAATTGCAATACCGGATTGGTTTGGCCGGCTAAATGCGTCCCGGTGAAGAACCACTGGTAGTAAAGTGGCGGTGTGCCTGTGGCTACCACACTGAATTGCACAGGGTCACCAAACCCAACCGTTTGGCTGATCGGCTGAGCCACGATTACAGGCGGTTTGCTTGTTACTGTGAGTGTGGCGACCGTGCTTGTCGCAGCGCCGAACAGATTTGTCACTACAACCCAGTACGCGCCTGCATCACTTAATTGCAGATTCGAAAGTGTTAAAGTTGAGTTCGTCATGCCAACGAGCTGGACTGAGTTAAAGTACCACCTGTACCTCAATGGCTGGGTGCCAATAGCGCCAACGCTAAACGTTGCCGAGCCGCCCACTGGAGCCGCCTGGTCAACTGGCGCGGTAGTGATTACCGGCGTCATCGGCAAGGCGGTTCCAACAAACACCCGGAAGAATTGCTGCGCTATGTTCGGGTCCAAATGATTCGTCCATGCAAACTGACCGGTCGACCCTGCAACATTGGTTGTAACTGGACGCCACTGTGCCAAGGGCAAAGCAGGATTAGTTGAGGCCAGTACGATGTACGGCATGTTTGGTTGCGCGTTTGTGCCTTCGATCGCCAGCCCCTGTGGGCTGAGCCATGCGCGGGTCAGGCGCGGTGGCTGTGCTGGGGCAACTGTGTCTGCGGGAGTCACGTCCGCCCAAGTTGTTCCGACGCGGACTTCATCGAGCCATAGCACCTGGCTGATACCGTGGTTGAGTACGATGTACGAGAGCGTCGAAATATCGCTTGAGCTTGCAGTGCCAGTTGTCAGCGTAGGTGGCGGCACGTTTTCGTTGTCGCCTAGGCTCAACGGGTCAACCCACAAATCAACCTTGTCGTTGCCCGGCTGGAATGTGTAGCGGGCCACAATCAGGTGCGTGCCAGGCCCGATGTTTGTCGAAGCTGTCGGGTTACTGGCGGACTTGGCAATGCCGAGTTCGTACCCGTTCAGGAACAGGCCGAGCCCGGGCGAACTTGTACCGCCGCCTGCGTTATGGAGCCAGGCAAATAATTTCGTGCCGCTCGGGACTGTTTGGATGTTTAGCAGTAGCGAGACGTAAACTGAGCCGCTGCTCTGCGGCGTAAAAGGTGCAGAGCGTTTCTTAAAAGTTGTGCCGGAAAAGATCACACCGCTGCCGGTTGCATTCGCCAGGCCGGAATACAAGAGCGCCGCTGAACCACTCACGCGCAACGCGGCACTCGGACTATCCCCAGCAGTCCAAACAGTATCGCCCACCCCGGACGAGCCAAGGTTGCCATCTGGGTAGCTGAAATGGTCCTCAAACAGGAGTGCTGCCTGGACAAAGTTTATTGGTGCAAAGCCAGAAAGACTTATGACCAAGATTTTAATGAGCGTCTTGATGGGTGCAGTCATGGTTTGTATATTCTCGGAAAATGATTGGGGTAACTTCCACCCCGATCGGGAATTGGTTTTGGGGTCGGTACAACGTCCGGCGTCTGTGCCTGCGACGGTACTGTTTGGAAGCAGCCCATGGAGCAGAACGATGCGGGAATTGTCAGTTCACACATTGCAAGCTCAACATTTGTGCGTTGCGGGCGCACGCAGGGCGCAATTCTGCCGGCGCAAGCAGAGATGCGCTGTTGGGCCAAACTAGGCGGCCGTATAGCAACCACGCTTTCCAAAGGACGCCGAAACCACAGAAAGCAGTTCATGGCATGTACTCGTACGGGCCAAGGTCGGGCGCGGCTCCTACAAACGGCAAGCCCACGTCAACGCCGCGATCAATTAGGTCACTGCCTGCCACCAGGCGCGCAAACACGCGCGGCAGGCTGCCGTCCGGCCCACGCGGTGCTTCAGCGGCGGCCTCGGTTAGGTCGTAGTAATCCGCCGCATTCGCTGTGACCGGCAGATTCCAACTGTTGTTTTGCTGTATTGTGCCTGTTGGGAACTCGGTCACACCGGTCGCATTTGCAGTTGCACCAAAACTGACATTGTTTTTGAAGATCATTGGTGCACCTGCTTCAGGTGCATCCTCGAAGAAGTAGTTGTAGAGATTGTTCCAAGCCAAACAATTGTACATCACAATGCCGCCCTTGTGGCTGTTTTGGTCAAACCCGTGTCGCGTGCGTCCGGGGAAATTATTGTTGAACGCCACGCATCGGTACACGTAATGCGTTCCTTTTGAACTGCCGCCTGTGCCGTTTCCACCGAGCTTAAACCCGTTGCCGTTGCCCTGGAACGAGCCACCCACCACGTTGTACAGGGACGCATCGCCGTTGTGCCATGTCCAGCAATTACTGATCACCACTGATGCGTCGGTCTCGAATAGGTCCCAGCCGTCGTCGGAGTTTTTCCACGCGCGGCAGCCCATGAACACAATGCCTTGACCGCAATGCATCTTAGCGGCGAACCCATCGGCGTCGCTACCGCGATTGTCAGGGTCATAGTTCATGTACGAGTCGCAGTTGATCACCTCGATGAACGCAGCAAGCATCGCCCCGGGATTAACAAACGTGTGTGAGAACCCGATCTGCAGTCCGCTGTCGCCGTTGTGATGAAACTCGCATTGCTCGACTCGAATATGTGAGCCTTCGATTTTCATTCCGTTGTCGCCGGCGTAGCAGATCTCCAGCCCTTTGATATGCCAGTACCATGCATTGGTCGTGATTAGGATGCCGCGGTTTGCTGACCCATATGGTTGATTGGAAAAATTTAACACCGGTCGCTCACCCGGATATGCGAACAGCCGAATCCAATTTGTCGGTGTGCCAGAGCGATCAATCGTGATCGTGCTCGTGTATGGGTATGTACCCCCGCGCATGTAGATCACATTGCCCGGCTGCGCCAAAGCCACCGCCTTGGAGAGACTGTAAAAAGGAGCAGCCTCCGTACCCGGGTTTGAATCATTACCAGTCGGCGATACAAAATATGTGCCGTCAGTCGGTGGCTGACCAAGCGTAAGCTGTGCAATCTGGCTGGTTGCTGTGCTGCACGCGTTCCAAACCGTGGCAAGGTACGCGCCCAGGTTGTTAGTTGTGACGGCTGGAATCTGGAGCACTCGATTTGTTGCGTCTGGCACAGCAATACCATCCTTGTACCACTGGTATAAGATTGGTTCGGCCCCATGCGCAAGAACCTCGAACTGTGCCGACTGCCCGAGCAGCACCAACTGCGACTGCGGCTGTGCAACGATTGACACGGGCGCGCAGCCGGGGGTTGTCCCCGTAGTGAGCATTTCAACAACATAGAACCGGCACGGTTCCGTTGCATGCACAAGCGCAGACCATTCAAACGTCCCATTCGCCGCGAATACGTTGCTTGTAACCATGGCCCACTGTTCAAGTGGTATAGTCAAGTCATGGCCGGTCAGCACCCTGAACGGCGCGCCCGGGTTGCCATTGGTGATCATTAGGCGGATTGTGCCTGCCCCCAACTCGCAATGCGCAATGCGTGGTCTGGGTGGGTTCACCGGGGGAAATGCACTTGGCGGGGTTACGTCCGACCAGCTCGTGCCGAGCCGCACTTCGTCAATGTAGAGCACTAGGCCGGCACCACTCGGCGCGTAGATGTGGAAGTAACTCAACGAAGCCGGGTCACTTGAGCCGGTTGTGCTACCCAATGATGCAGGAGGCGTGCTTGAGCCGAAAGCGCTGGCCGGTGGATCAACCCACAAATCAACCTTGTCGTTGCCGCTGGCAAGAAACGTGTAACACACCACCACAAGGTGTGTGCCTGTGCTCAGGCTGCTAGACAACACCGTCGGGCTAGATGTTTTCTTGCCAACCCCCACACGCGATGCGCTATCAACAAATATGCCAAGTTGGGGTGAAGTCGTGCTCGATGTGCTGGACTCAAGGTATGCAATCAGTTTAGTGCCGCTGCTCGGTGGAGTTTGAATGTTCAGCAGAAAAGATACGTACACCGTGTTGTTGTCGGCGCTAGCAACTGAGGCGAATTGCATCACGGCACGTCGCGATGTACTGCTTGGTGCCCAGCGCACGCCTTTGCCCGTAGCCGGCTTAAGCCCAATTGGCGAAGTCAGCGCCGCGCTTTGAGCTACCGCGATTTCCGCCCCTGCGCTGCCCCCTGCATCCCACACGCCTGCTGCGACACTGTACAAATTTCCTTCAGAGTAATCGAACGGGTCGTAAAAGGGCAGGGGTTGCACTGCGCTAGGTGCAGTGTTGCCAATGCAAAAACAGCAGACTGACACTAAAAGCCACGTAACAAATCCGGGACGCCTAAACACGGAACTGCACGGCATCTTAAAATCAACTGATAGCTTTTCTCCTGTTAACGGCTTCGAGTCGGCAGCCACAAGCGAGCGCGCCGGTGGTAAGCCTTGCGTCCTGAGTGCGGTTAGCTGAACAAAGCACATCGCTTTTGCGACCTTGTCGTTTTCGACCCACCAATTGCATTTTGGGTCTGGCGAGTAAAGCTGGTTCAGTCTGAAAATCGTGCATTTTAGCATGAATATTTTGCACCTGGCCCGCTCAAGGAACAGAGCGCACCGCCAGGATATTGTTCGTGGACCGCTAGTCTTGGCTTCATATAAAACTCTGCGCCACTGCGGTTTAACATTCGGAAACATGAGTAATGTGTACCTCCCCACGAAATGTTTTGGTAGGGACGCCTCGCTGAGGTGTCTGCGGACGCGCCTTGGCGTCACTATTTTTGAATTTCGTGCGGTAGAATTCTCCCAGGCGCAGATCCGAGACATCCGAAACTTCAGTTCAAACATGCTAGCAAAACGCCAGCTGCACCTTAGCAGATTTTGTCTGACACCACCAGACCTGTGCGCTATGCTTCATCGCAGTCCGAATCACGCCCACTGACCACTGAAGGTGCGCATATGTGTGTAGTTACCGAACCTGCACTTGTTAAGCGTTGCTCACCTGTTGTTTTGTCCAGCGCGTGATTGACATGCGCTGTGTTGGACGGTATGAGACTTGCCCATGGCCAGCAGTGGACCGCCACAACGCACGCCGCTTTACGCAGTACACCGAGCGTCGGGGGCGACCATGACGGTGTTTGCAGGCTGGGAAATGCCACTCCACTACAGCGGTGTAGTGGCGGAACATTTGTGGGTAAGACGTGCAGTTGGCATTTTTGACATTTCGCACATGGGCGTATTACTTGTGGCCGGGACTCACGCCGAGCAAGTGCTCAACAAATTGCTCACAAATGATGTGGCGCGGCTCGAACCTGGCTCAGCCCAGTACACGTTGATGTGCAACGACAACGGCGGCGTGATTGATGACCTGATCCTGTATCGTATTGAGCCGAGCATGTTTTTGCTTGTTGTGAATGCGGCAAATACGCAGAAAGATTTCGATTGGATTACGGCAAATGCACCTGAGCCAGTTGTATTGCAAAACCTAAGCTGGCAAACGGCTATCCTGGCGCTGCAAGGACCGGCTGCCGCTCGTGTGTTACCTGAAGCTGCTGAACTTGACCGGTTCAAAATAGCCAGGCTAAAGATCGCGGATTGTGCATGTTGGATCGCACGGACAGGTTACACTGGCGAGGATGGATTCGAGTTGTTTTGCGCGGCTGAGGACGCGGAAAAGCTGTGGGGTGCGCTTTTGCAGCGCGGCAAACCGTTTCGGCTTGTACCCGTTGGGCTGGGTGCGCGTGACTCGTTACGGTTGGAGATGTGCTATCCGTTATATGGGCACGAGTTGGATGAACACACGACGCCATTTGAGGCTGGGTTGAGCAAGTTTGTCGTGTTCGATAAAGGCGACTTCGTAGGCCGAATGCGGCTTCTTAAGCAGCGGAGAGATGGTTTGGCGCGTCAATTGGTTGCTTTTGTCATGGGTGGAAGAGCGCCGCTGCCACGTGCCGGCTGCAAAATCATGATGCAAGGCCGCGTGGTCGGCATGGTAACAAGTGGGTCGTATTCGCCGATACTCGAGGCGGGCATAGGCATGGGATATGTCGAGTTGGCAACGGCTCTGCCAGGCGCACAGGTACAAATAGAAATACGCGGTCGGTTGTGCCTGGCCGAGCTCAAACCAAAACCGTTATTACAGAAACGCAGATGAACATTCCTGAACAACTCAGATACACGAAGTCACACGAATGGGTCCGTGTTGAAGGCACCGAAGCAGTGGTTGGCATTACAGATCATGCGCAACGCGAACTGACTGATGTTGTGTATGTGGAACTACCGCAAATCGGCAAGGTTTTAGAAGCCGCCAAGGAGTGCGCTGTCATCGAGAGCGTAAAAACCGCAAGCGATATTTACACGCCTGTAAGCGGCGAGGTGATTGCGGTTAACACTGAACTTGGCAGCGCCCCGCAGTTGATCAATCAGGACCCGTATGGCATGGGATGGCTCTTCCGGGTCCGGCTGAGCAATCCGGCCGAGGTTGATTCGTTGTTAACCGCCGAGCAGTACGCTCGGCACATCGGCGCTTGAAATGGCTCACACAGATACATTTATTCGTCGTCAAATTGGGCCTAGCGACGTCGAGCAACAAGAAATGTTAGCCGCGCTAGGTTTCGCCTCATTGGATGCACTAGTGGATGCGGCGATACCGAGTCCGCTTCGGACTCACCGGCCATTGAACCTGCCGCTGGCGCGGGCCGAGCATGAAGCCTTGGCCGAATTAAAAGCCATCATGTCGCAGAACAAGCCACGCCGGACTTACATCGGTCAAGGTTTCTACGGCACCCTGGTACCACCAGTGTTGCAACGATGCATTTTGGAAAATCCGGCGTGGTACACGCCCTACACACCGTATCAATCGGAAATTTCACAGGGCCGGCTTGAAGCGCTGTTTTTGTTTCAGGTGATGGTCGCCGACCTGACGCGTATGGAGATTGCAAATGCGTCATTGCTTGATGAAGCGTCTGCTGCTGCAGAAGCGATGTTAATGTGTCACCGGCTGCGCCCGGCCGAGCACGCAAGTACGTTTTTGGTATCCGCGAGTTGTCATCCGCAAACAATTGCTGTTGTGCACACGCGTGCCGAGCCATTGGGCATTCAGGTGGTGGTGGATGACCACAGGCAGTTCAAGCTCGATGATACTGTGTTCGGCGCGTTGGTGCAGTACCCCGCTACGGACGGGCAGATCTACGATTATTCACCTTTAGCGGATGAACTGCATAAAAGCTCAGCATTGTTGGTTGTTGCAACGGACTTATTGGCACTGACATTGATCAGGCCGCCGGGTGAATTTGGCGCAGATGTTGTTGTTGGCAGTGCACAGCGGTTTGGTGTGCCACTCGGTTACGGCGGGCCGCATCCGGCATTCCTTGCCACGCGTGACCGGTTCAAACGGCAGATGCCGGGTCGGTTGATCGGTGTGTCGCGCGATGCGCGTGGGCAACCGGCCCTACGATTGGCGCTGCAAACACGCGAACAACATATCCGGCGCGAAAAGGCAACAAGTAACATTTGCACTGCGCAAGTTTTGCCTGCTGTATTAGCAGCGATGTACGCGGTTTGGCACGGGCCAGACGGGCTTAGACGCATCGCACAGCGAATCCACGAGCTTGCGTGTAGGTTGGCAGAACAAGTGGATTGGATTGGTGACGGGCCGTTTTTCGATACGCTACGTATTCGAGCCAAGCTACCGACGGAGGTAAACGTGCGTGACTATGGCGACGGGACAATTGGCATTTCGCTTGACGAGACAAGCACAGAACCGGATGTCGAGCAGTTAATCAGGCTTATAGGGTCCGGTAGGGGGCGGCCTGCACCAGCATTGCATGCCAGGACCACGCCTTTTTTAACTGCGCCAGTGTTCAATCGGTATCATACCGAGCTTGAGATGATGCGTTATTTGAAACGGCTTGAATCACGTGACATCTCGCTGTGTACCTCGATGATCCCACTTGGTTCGTGCACAATGAAACTTAACTCGGCTGCGAGCATGTTCCCGGTGACATGGCCTGAGGTAACCAATGTGCATCCGTTTGTGCCGATCGAGCAGGCACACGGTTACCAACGGTTGGTGCAGCAGTTGGAACAATGGCTGGCTGAAATCACGGGTATGACAGCGGTTTCACTCCAGCCAAACGCAGGTTCGCAGGGCGAACTGGCCGGCCTGTTAATCATTCGTCGATATCACCTGAGCACCGGCCAGGGCCAACGTAAAGTATGTCTGATACCAACATCTGCGCATGGGACAAATCCAGCCAGTGCCACGCTGGCCGGCATGCAAGTTGTACCGGTAGAATGCGATCCGCATGGCAGAGTTAGTGTGGAAGAGTTGCGTGCCAAGCTACGCCTCTACAGGGACAAAGTTGCGGCGCTGATGATTACTTATCCGTCTACGCACGGCGTATTTGAGCCACGAATTCGCGAGATTTGCGCATTAGTCCATGAGCACGGTGGCCAGGTGTACATGGACGGCGCGAACCTGAATGCGATGGTGGGGTTGTGTCGGCCGGGCGAGCTTGGGGCAGATGTGTGTCATCTGAATCTGCACAAGACTTTCGGTATACCGCACGGTGGTGGTGGTCCTGGTGTGGGACCGATTGCAGTTGCAGCACACCTGGCGCCGTTCCTGCCGGGTGCGCCTGGGACCGGCATTGGAATGCTCACATCGGCGCAATATGGCAGTGCAAGCATTTTAACAATTGCTTGGATGTACATCGCAACGATGGGTGCCGAAGGACTCACCAAAGCCAGCAAAGTTGCGATCCTGAACGCGAACTACTTAGCGCACAGGTTGCGCGATTATTTTCCGACTGTGTATCTTGGGCCGAATGACCTAGTTGCGCACGAATGCATATTAGATTTCCGGCAGTGCAGGGCCAGGGCCGGGGTCGATGTCGAACACGTTGCTAAACGGCTTATGGATTATGGGTTTCATGCGCCCACTATGTCGTGGCCGGTACCAGGCACGTTCATGGTTGAGCCAACTGAAAGCGAGTCGAAGACTGAACTAGACCGATTCTGTGACGCGTTGATCTCGATCCACGCTGAGATTAAAGCGATCGAAGATGGGCGGCTAGATAAGTTCGACAATCCATTGAAAAATGCGCCGCATACGGCCGACATGATTGCCGCAGCGGATTGGCCCCATAAGTATTCACGTGAGCAGGCGGCGTTTCCGGCCCCATGGACGCGCGAACACAAGTTCTGGCCTCATGTCGCGTGCGTGGACAATGTATATGGCGATCGGTGTTTCACAGCGAGTTGTGAGGCTTGGCCGTTTGCGTGAGAAGTCGGTTTTCAAACTAGGGCTGAGCTGACTGCTTCGAGCCTCACTAGGACAAACCCGCGTTTGCCCGGAGTTTGCGTACGGGTGCACCAGGATTGCCTTGCGCATGGTGGGCTTGCAAGAGATGGTGTTGCCGAGTAGTTTTGATTGGTGCTGCGCCCGTAGCTCAGCTGGACAGAGCATCTGCCTTCTAAGCAGAGGGTCGCGCGTTCGAATCGCGCCGGGCGTACCAACAACTGGGTTTGTGTTTTTTTGATTTTCGATTTTTGGAGTTTTCACTTCAGTGCTCACGCTTGAACAACTGGCTGGGATGTATCAGAAGGCTCCGAATGCGTATTCTGCGCCAGTAGCAGAGTTTCGGATTGGCGACCGTCTTTTTGAGTTTAACAAGCAACCAGCTATAATGGGCGTAATTAATCTCTCACCCGACTCGTGGTATCGTGAAAGCGTATGCCTAAGTGCAGAAAGGGCGGTGTACCGTGCTAGGGTCTTGGTAAGTCAGGGGGCACACCTGGTTGATATCGGCGCTGAGTCCACATTGCTTAATGCAGCCCGAGCAGACGAAGCCCTCCAAACTAGTAAGTTAATTCCAGTCATCAAAGCGCTCAGAGATCAGGATGTACTCGTCTCGGTTGAAACTTACCAGCCCGCAGTAGCACGCGCGAGTCTTGGAGCCGGTGCGAATGTGTTGAACATCACAGGAACTGAGCACGCGCCTGAGCTTTATCGAATCGCTGCTGAACATGGCGCTGCGGTTATCATTTGCTACGTGCAAGGTAAAAACGTTCGCACAGTTGGCGAGTTTGAGTTTGGCCTCGATACAATCGAGTTGATGCGTGAGTATTTCACGCGCCAGATCGAGCTAGCGCAAAAGTACGGCGTCCAAAAAATTATACTCGATCCGGGTTTGGGCTTTTACTATCGGAACCTTCAAGATAGCGCACGGCGTGTTCGGTACCAAATGAACATTTTTCTGAACACATTTAGGCTGCGCACGCTTGGTTATCCGATTTGCAACGCGTTGCCGCATGCATTCGAGTACTTCGGCGAGGAAGTCAGGTGCGCCGAGCCGTTTTTTGCTGTTTTGGCTGCATTGGGCAGGACCGACCTGTTCCGCACGCACGAAGTGCCGCGGATCAAAGCCGTGCTGGATACGTTGAGGGTTTTCTAGCGCTCAGTAGGCCGGCAGCTTGCGCGTGTTGGTTAAGTTGCAGACGTTGTGATGTTGTGCATGCGAGTTGTCTTGCTCGACTTTCTGGGAAAACTCATGCGCATCCGATGCGTATGATGCTGAAGCGGTTGGTTTTGTTGGCAGCCGTATCTTGGGCTGTTGTGTCGTTGGCCCAATCAACGGGCACTTTGGTGATTTACGTCTCGCCACGCGGTAACGACGCATGGTCTGGCACGCTACCTAAGCCAAACGCCACCAAGACGGACGGGCCACTTGCGTCGTTTGCCGGCGCGCGCAACCTGGTGCGAAAACTCAAGAGACATGGCGCCGCTCAAAAACCTGTCCGGGTCTTGTTCCACGACGGCGTGTATCAACTTACTGGGCCAGTGGATTTTACACCAGTTGACAGTGGCACGCCCGAGGCCATGATTTCGTACGAAGCTGTGTCAGGCGCAAAACCGCTTTTTACAGGGGGGGGCGCGTTGTGACCGGCTGGCAGCGCCACGCAGATGGTATATGGTCTGCGCAAATCCCAGAAGTTAAGCACGGGCAATGGTACTTCGAGCAGTTGTGGGTAAACGGTAACCGCGCGACTCGTGCGCGTTCCCCCAATAAATTCTACTTTCATATGACCCGCAAACCAGAGCGCGGAATTGACTCGCTGACTAGCAACGAAACTGATTTGACCCGCCGCGCTATTTTTGGACGTAGTGAAAATTTAGGACCGATATTTCGTATGTCAAAGGCGGATTTGGCTGACGTGACCGCGGTGGTTTATCATTCGTGGGAAATTTCGCGGCATCGCATTGCAAGCGTAGTTCCTGCTGAAAACATGCTAATTACCACCGGCGATGCGCCATGGCCGTTCTGTTACTGGGAAAGCAGACAGCGTTATCACCTGGAAAATTTCCGCCAGGCGCTTGACGCGCTAGGTGAATGGTACAGTAACGGTCCTGCAGCCGGGCAATTTCGATAGTTTGAACTGCACAACTGTCAATCTTATGCCCTACTGACAAAGTTTGACCGGCAGGTCTGCCTGTTGCGCTCGGCCACTGCTTAAGTTCGGGAGCAACAAAACACGCCTTCGTCACCCGAAGGTGTTAACCACTGTCCGGTTACAGTGAACCCGTATTGCTGAAGCAGATCGTGCAATTGTTTAGGTGTATAGCGGTACGAGAAGAATAGTTGGATAGTATCCGGCGGTCTGAATACAAAGGTCTGACGCCAGATTTGGACTGTGGATTTTTGTTTGAAGTGAAACTTGGCCACGACGCGGTTTACACCGAATTGGCCGTGTTCGACATCGAAGCGTAGCGTGCCGGCGTCGCACTCCACACCAAGATCCAGTAAGAATGTCATCAACCAGTCGCGCGTTAGTGTGTTGTCATATTGCGAGAGGACTTTTTTCATGCCAGCGGCCATGTCCGCGCCGGGAACAAGGTTTGCGCTTAGCAGTAAAAAATCTCCGCGCCGAAGCAAACTCCTCATTTGGCGCAGTGCCTGCATGGGGTGAAAGTTTGGTAGCAGGCCGAAAAATGTCACAAGTCGTGTTATGGTATGACCGCGTCGCCGCTGTGGGCAAGTGGCGCGGTGCCGTGCGCAGACCTTTTCCAGCAGCTCAGCTAAATCGTCTGCTATTGCTAGGTCACAAACCACCGGTTTGCAACATCCGGTAGTGACTGCAGCAAGGGCGGCTCGGTAGGCCATTAGGACCATTGGTACACTCGAATCGCATGGGGTGTAACAGACTGCTTTATCATTTGCACTGAGCAGTCTAATTAACTGTAGGTCTTTTTGTCCGGTGCCGCAGCCCAGCCCGATCACATGAACGGTCTTTGCCCGAATCTGTGGGGCGGTTTGTTTGAAGGCCAATCGGTAAACCGCTCTGCAACCTGGGTCGTTATGCCAAGGCGAGTACGCCTTGTGTACATGGAGCCATTTTTGCGCTTGTTTGATGCTATCGTAGTGAAACTTGTGGTTCACACGCCGTGTGTGTAGGGATTTCAGTAGCTCGCGTCGCACCGCCTCAGGGAACTGGCTGTGGTGAATTGTAACTTGCACTAGGGATGGCATTAGTTGCTTTTGATTCATTTCTGACAGCAATGAAAAGCAAAAACGTGGCTTACCGCAACAGCAAGAATCGGTTTGGCAAGCGGGTGGCCGGTTGCACCGGCAGCTTGCCCGGAGTGAATGCCCTGGCCAGTGTGCCATGTAACTCAGTCTTGGAAAAAAAACGCCACCTTTAAGCATCACAGATTAACCGTATCCAAACGCAACTCTCTCATGAACTGGTGTTGGGGATGCCGGAACACAAAAACACAAAGTGAGTACCCGGTATCGGCGGGTTTTTCGGTGTGCCCCGAATCAATTGCTGCGCTTTAGGCACTGCACCCAGTGTGTCGCAAAGAACTTTTTCTCAGTCGGCAAAAATGTCTCTGCGGTACCAACCAATGGGCGTAAAGCAGTGCTCATCTGCAATGCCACAACCACAAAAATCACTGCCCAAAGGCCAAAGCAAGCGGATGAATTCGCACCGGAATAATTGAGTCCTAGTCGTACGAACCGCAACGCAAACAACGTTGAAACAAACCAAAACATCAGATGCAACGCACCCATGAATGCCACTGACTCGGTTGATTGTGAAAACACCCATGCAACAGGCGCAAACCCGGTCATCAATATTGTCATGAGCGTCAGTGTGGCGGTCACCATGCCAATCACTTCAATTGGTTTTGCCTGTGAACCGCTCATGCAGGCAAACACGTACAGACTTGGCAGGCAGATCAGTGCTGAAAGTAGTAAGCCAGCGGCGACTTTGACCGATGCAGCCCATAGTTGGACACCGCCGGAAAATGTGCCTATGACAAATCCGTAAATTGCACTGCAAGCCACGGCACAGAGCAGCATCAGCATGATCAACCTGCCTGGGCGCGGTTGGCGCAGTTGAAAGAGCACTCGGTTTGGCTGGCGTAGCACCGCCTCGATGGTGGCCAAACCGCCTTTTATTGGGAGGTGGTTTTCAGGGTCGTCACCTGGGCTGCCCAACATTTTAGACGCAGGAGCGGCCTGAACCGGTATTTGCGGCGGCACGGCCGAGTTAGGTTGATTTGTTTCAGTCATGTTGTGGTTCGGTTGTAGTTAGTTGATTTCAAGTGTTTTGAGCACAGCACGAAAAACCGTTTCGTAAAAGTTGCCTTGAAACGCAGTTTGGCGCAGGAACTCGACCGGCAGCGCAGGTGAGCCGATAAACGGCCGCAGAATCCACGCAAGTTGACTGCCGAGAAACAGGTTGCCCGCCAGCCACGCAAAAAGTACACGACGCGCCACAGCAGCGTTGCCACCTAAGCTCACCAAGAGCTCAAAAAGACGTACGTTTGCCGCAGCGCCGGCAAATGAGATCACCGTCACATGCGTGAGCTGAATAACACTGTAGGTTGTTCCGCGGACAGTATCAGGCGTCATTGGCGGCACGTTCCAAACCAGAAATGCCAGCAGTGGACTGAACGCGCCTAAGATTACGGCTGCAATGGCGAAGCTTAGCAAAATAGCCAGAAAAGATTGGCGCAGCGTGATTTTAAGTCCGAGCAATGGCGCAAGCATTGCATTGAGCAACGAATTACCCAGCGCAGTCAGCAAAATGATCAATGGGAATTTGATTGCAACGAACAGCCCTTGCACCGGCGCGCGCCACCAGCCCATTGCTGCGCCGTACAAGCCGGCACCGACGCAAATGAACGCCACAGCGCGCCAAGACTGAACCACGCCATGTGTGTCCGTCCAGGCCTTAATAGGCTCGGCTTGCCCCCGTAGCAGCAGACCAATTGTCCGGCAGCTTAACTTTGCGGTGGTCGAGTGCATTCAAAATTTCTTTGAGTGCGTGATTCACAGTTTACGCATTGCCTTGCTTGGTGAACTTGCAGAGTCAATTCGATAACAGGCACCGGCATTAATCCAAGCGCAACCTTGAACACCGGCCAGTTGAATCTGCCCTGCAACACGTGCCTAATTGTGTCCACACTCTGACCTGCAACACGAAGTACCTCGCCCATAAACACATACAGTGCGCGCACGGCCTCAACCAGCGCCAGTACGATCACTCTCAAGTTTTGAGTATGCCAACGTCGGATGTGTTCAAACTGCGTTACGATTGTTCCCCACAAGATTCTGAAGACGGAGATCAACATCGGCGCAATTACAGGTCCCCACCACAGCAACGAAGGCGGAAACAGTACGTCCCACTCCGGCAATGTGCGCGGCCAACAAGTCATGGGCTGCATGAACACGTAGTAAAGAACGTCCCAAGTGCAGAAAGCTACAAATGCATGGCCGAGTCTTGCCTGCTGAGTGCGCCATGCCAACACGGCAACTGTGTCCAGCATAACGAACGTGACTATTCCACGCTCAAGCTCGGCCGTGACAGCCTCTTCGATAACCGGCAGCGGCTCAGGTTGATATGGCATAATGCGGTTGGCGATTGTCCTGAGGTAAAACACAACTGCCGCTTCGGCCCATGCCATCGTTACTGCAAACACTGCCACCGTTTGGAGTGTGCTAGCCCTGGAATTGACTTTGCGCATGTGGACAACGACTTCACTTTTTATCTAGGCGTTGTCGGCAGAACCGGCTCGGCGCATTTAGGCTGATTCGATCGTTATCGCGTCCTAGGAGTTTTGCCGTTTGAGCATCGGCCGTGCTGGGCGCAGGTGTACCCAATAAACTCCGGGTTCGTTCTTCAATTTGGCAGATAAGCGCGTCTGGTGTGGATGTACCAGCCGTGATACCGAGCGTTTCAACGCCGCTAAACCATTCCTGGCTTACGTCGTCAGGGTACTGCACCTCATAAACGCGCGGGCAATATTTGCGACATGTGGCAGCCAGTTCATAATTGTTGTTGCTGTTTGTGCCGCCAACCACAACAACAACATCGCAACGCTGCGCAAGCTCGACCGCTGCAGCTTGGCGCAGCTTAGTTGCCGCACATACAGTGTCGGTGTACCGGACCACGGCAGCAGGGAACCGCGCGCGCATCAAACCCACTAGCCGCCGCACGCGCTCGACTGGCTGAGTAGTCTGGGCGATTACACCGAACCGCGAGCGCGGCTCCAGGGTAAGCACGTCTGGTTCAGTAAGCACGATATCAAACTCGGCGAGGTCTTCTGTCAATCCATGTACTTCGGTGTGGTGGCGCTTGCCGATGATCACAGGGTGGTAGCCTGCATTAGCAAGGCTTGCCAACGCTAGATGCGCTTTGCGTACGAGTGGACAGGTGGCCTCGAGCACAATCAAACCACGCTCGCGCAGGTTTTTAATGCGACGATGTGACGCGCCATGTGCTGTGATCATGACGGTTTGTGTGGTTATTTTGTCTGGGTTGTCTTCGAACTGCACACCAGCAGCACGTAACTGCGCAAGCACGGTCTCGTTGTGCACGAGTTCACCCAGCACTGTCAGAGGCGCACGCGCAACCTCTCGCAGTGCAAATGCAATGGCATTGCGTACGCCGAAACACATGCCCAAGTGTTTTGCTCGAATAATTCTCATTTTCGGTAGGGATGGTAATACGCTTCTCCGAACCGAAGCGACAGATCAGGGAGTAGATCGCGCACGCCTCCGGAGCGCCATTTGCTGGGTTGGGCTGCAAAGGCTGTTAAGCGACCTCGTTGCCCCAACCAATGGGAGATGGTCAGGTGGCCAAATCCAATGGCGTGGTAGTGTCTTGGTGGGTACGCCATAGACGCGTCGTCCGTCGCGCGGGTAGCTTCGTTTCGCCACCACGCTGCGCGCAAATTGCAATATCTTGCTGCTGCAACTGAAGCGCAGCGAGTTACCCGGTCGCATCGTGTAAAGCCTGCTGTCACTTTGTAATACAAAGTAAACGACAACCCAAAGCCGGGTATGTTCAAACTTGGAACGATGCTTATTTCTGTCTGCTCTGCCGGACGATTTGTTCCAGCAGCGCTACGTATTCAGCGAACGCTTTCCGGCCGGCGGCGGTAAGCGAGTAAGTAGTTAGCGGGCGATTGTTCTGGTACGACTTCACCACAGCGACGTACCCGGCTTCTTGCAACGTCCGGATATGCGTGGTTAGATTGCCGTCCGTCATTTCGAGCGCGTCGCGCAACTCAGTGAACGACAGCTCGGGCGTCGCGGCCAACATTGCCATGATTGCGAGGCGCCCTTTCTCGTGGATTACCCGATCAAGTTGCAGGAACGGTTCCGGGTTCACAGATCGTTCGATTCCTCACCAGTCATGAAGAGATATCCACCGTACGCCAATTGCGACAGACCAAACAGGCCCCCCATAAGCCAGTGGCTTGCCTGCCAGGAAACATCTGTCGGGCCCTGCTGCTGAACCAATATCAGCCACCAGAAAACCGCTATCCCAGCGACCACGAACAGCCATCCAAGCAGACGCAGTCCGCGCAGGGTAAAGAATCCGGCAGCGTGTAGTGCGCACCCATAAAACACCGCCCACACCGCCGGTAACCAGATGATGTCGCCCGCATCGTCAATCATGCTGCTTGGTGGGGCGGCGATTGAAAATCCCAGCGAAGCAATCAAAACCAATACGCCGACCGACAAACCAGCGGTAAGACAAGGGGATAACGCCTGTGCCACGCGGCGTGTGGGCGGGGACCAGAACGGCTCTGCACTTTTTAGGGCTTGGCGCCGCACCATCAACAATGCGCCCATAAGGCCGAGTAGTGCCACGACAATCCAATAGCCGATAAATCCCGGTGCCGACTCAATCTTCAAGAGACACGCAATTATGGCTGCGGCAATTCCGGTCAAACCAGCCATAGCCATGATTGGCGCCAGTGCCCGCCGATACAACGCTGCGCGCTCCATCAATGTGCGAATGACCTGCAGGTTTTCAGCCGCCCAATTTGAATCTTGCATACGAGATGCACTTTGCCACGCAAAGTAAGGCGCGACAATACGAAACGCGCGGATAGCGGCGTTACGTGGGCGTCTCGAAACGGTTAGTTTGGAGTTGTTTCCATCGCCACGTGTTTTGCGCGATGCGTTTTACCCGGACATAACACAATTAAGCGACCGAACACACCGCTTAGCCCACCTGAATCTGGGACATCGGATTGTCGATTCAGGGGGTTATACCCAAACCTACCTTCTCAGATTTTGAGATGCAACCGCGGGAGAAGTGTTTCCGAACCCAAGTGATGTGCTTGGATTGAAGCCCAATCACATTTCATTCGTTGGTTGAACTACAGGAACCGATGTGGTTTACGGCGAGTTACACGCAAAAAATCGGCGGCACCCGATTGCGAGTTTTGGGCTTTGAACTGTTTTTCTAGCAGTTAACATTTCTGCTCTGTGGTTGGGACCATAGCAAACGCGGTTGGAATTGCCATTGGTGGCGTGCTGAGTTTGGTGCTTAAAAAGTCGCCGACATCAACCACGCAATCTTGGCTTAAGCTCGTAGTCGGGGCATTGACAGCTTATGTAGGCCTGCGACTTACATGGACCAGTCTGGAAGGTACACTCGGCCAGATGCTCTTGCAGACGGGTATCGTTGTGCTGGCGATGATGCTTGGCAAACTTGCGGGGCGCCTCATGGGCATGCAGCGACTGTCAAATAGGCTTGGAAGATTCGCCCGCGTCGAAATGGAAACCGTACCTGCAGGCAGGGGCCGGTTTGCTGACGGTTTTAAGACGTGCACGGTTCTGTTTTGTGCGTCGCCGCTTGGCATTTTAGGCGCTGTACAAGACGGACTTTCGGCCTACTATGCGCCACTGTTTCTGAAAGCGGTGGTGGACGGCCTTACAGCTTTCGCATTAGCCAGACAGTTCGGCTGGGGTATAATCGTCTCCGCAATACCTGTTTTAGCATGGCAGGGGACAATCACACTAATTGCTAATGCATTGGCGCCTTGGCTTGAGTCGTATCAGCTCATCGGCAGCATAAATGCCACAGGTGGGCTGTTGGTTTTTTCAGTTGCACTTGTAATGCTCGGGCTCAAACGAATCGGGCTTGCCGATTACCTGCCTGCATTGCTGATTGCGCCACTGTTAACGGCAGTCCTCAGGTAGCAGGAAAGCTGTGGCTTGCGATTCTGCACTTGCCGAATCTGGCAGCGCGGTTTAGTCACAAGCCGTGACTATTAGTTCGGTTCTGGGCGGTTTAGCGATGCTGAGTTTTGTGCTGCTGGTCTGGCAATGGCTGGCTGCACGGCGCTACCCGTTGCATGAACGGATTGCCGACAGCGCGTTTGCGCCACCTGTTACGGTGCTTAAACCGCTAAAGTGGGTTGACTCTACAACTGCCGATAGTCTGCGTAGTTGGTTTACGCAAGATTATCCCGGAGATGTACAACTCTTGCTCGGTGTTGATTCTGAATCAGACCCCGTGTACGGAGTTGTTCGTCAGTTGCTTACTGAGTTTCCCCAGCACGACGCGAAGATTGTGATTTGTTCCGAATTACTCGGCTTGAATCCCAAAGTATCAAAGTTGCTCCAAATGGAGCATCTGGCAAAGCACGAAATCCTGGTAGTCAGCGACGCAGATGTGTACGCGCCGCCGGATTTGCTGCTGAATGTTGTTGCTAGGCTAGGGTCTGGTGCGACAGAGCGTGCAGGAGAAGTCCCGTTGCCCGCACTGTTCGATAACCGCCGGTCCGATGCCAGCAGCACTTTGCATAGCGCGACCAATTTGCGTACAGCTTCAGACGCAAAAAAGGTCGGGCTGGTAAACTGCTTTTATGTACTGGCGAATCCGGTGACGGCTCCGATGCGTCTGGAAGCTGTGGCTGTGAATGTTGATTTCTGGAGCCAGGTATTGCAGGCGCGGAGCCTTGGCGAGTTGGATTTTGCGCTGGGTGCAGTCATGTGTGTGCGTCGGGAAGCACTTGTGCAAATTGGTGGATTTGCTGTGCTTGCTGATTATCTTGCCGACGATTACCAGCTTGGGAACAAAATCGCACGCGCCGGTTGGCAAATAGCTTTATGCCCAGTTGTGGTCGAGTGTCGCTCGGCGCCTCTTGGCTGGAGGGCAGTTTGGAGACATCAGATACGCTGGGCGCGCACGATTCGCGTGTGCAAACCGGTGCCGTACTTTTTCAGCATTTTAAGCAATGCAACTGTGTGGCCGATCCTTTGGTTTATCGCCAACCCGCGACCCATGAACGCTGGGTTGGCTGGTGCGATGTTTTTGATCCGCATCTTTGCAGCATTTGACCTGATGCGGTTTTTGACCCGAGCACGACCTGGCAATTGGCTATTGTGGGCCGTTCCGCTGAAGGACATTTTCCTTGTGGTAATTTGGCTGTTTGCTTTTATAGGGAATGGGGTCGAATGGCATGGGCACCGGTTTTCTTTGGTTTCCGATGGAAAGCTAATCAGACTGAAGTAGAGCGGTGATTTGTTTGCGTGCGGGGAACATAAGCGGGGCAAGCCCTATGAATAAAGGACATAGATGCGGAAAAGACGTTTTGGTGCTTTAAGAGTCGAGGTGGGCTTTGGGTTAGGATGCAGCTAGGCGACTTTAAATCGTTGCCTCGCGGTTTGGCTATGCGCATAATTGTCTTGTGGATTTTCTGGCGAAAATAATTCCTTGGAGAAAATTGCCTGACTGGCGTGCAGGGATAGAAGCCGAAGGCAAAAAGCTCGTTGTAACTAACGGGTGCTTCGACATATTGCATGTGGGGCACGTGACATATCTTGACCTGGCTAGGCAACATGGAGATGTATTACTCGTTGGTGTTAACAGCGACGCTTCTGTAAGGCGACTGAAGGGTGAAGGGAGGCCGGTCAATTGTGAAGGTGACCGCGCTGCCGTTTTGGCTGCATTAGCAAGCGTGGATGCCGTTTGCATTTTTGATGACGTGCGCGCTACGCGTTTTTTGGCTATTGCCAAGCCGGATGTTTGGGTCAAAGGCGGCGATTATACTTTGGAATCGTTGGATCAGGATGAACGTCATGTAGTAGAGGATTTGGGAGGTAAAATTATAATTTTAGCCCAGGTGCCTGGTAAATCTACTACAAACCTCTTGCGGAAGATTGGTCGAATCGAGTCGGGGGATTAAAGCGATACGGTGAAAATTTTGGTAATTTCGCTTGCTGGAATAGGTGACACGTTGTTTGCCACGCCCCTAATTCACGAGTTACACCTGAATTTCCCAACCGCGCTAATTGATGTAGTGGTGAATTGGCCTGGCTCGAAAGATATCCTTACAGGCAACCCATACGTTAACCAAGTGTTTCAGAAGAATCTGATAGAAGCGGGCTTTATCAGCTCAATCCGCTTTCTTTTGGGATTACGCAGACAGGCGTATGACGTTTCGCTTAACCCGATGCCGCAGAGTCGCGTGGAATACCGTGTTGCAGCTCGGCTAATAGGTGCGCGCATGCGTGTTAGTCACGACTATCCTCATTTTCGTGCCCTGACACCTTTTCTAGTGAGCCGTACAGTGTCTTTAGATTATTCGAAGCACTGCGTGGAGAATAATTTGGCGTTCTTGGATTTGTTGGGTGCGCAACCCAAACTGCCGCAGCACAAGTATGAGTTGTTTATAAGGCCAGATGAGGTTAGATGGGCGGAGCAATGGGTTATTCAGCACCGATTGCAGAGCTACAAGTTGCTAGGAATCCATGTAGGATCAGGTGGAACAAAGAACCTTGGATTACGGCGGTGGCCGCTTGATCACTATGCTGCCTTAATTAACAAGCTTATAAGCCGGCACAATAATTTAACCATACTACTAGTTGGTGGTCAGCAGGAATTCGAAGCGCAACAGCATCTGTTGTGCATTGCTCGTTCCGACAGGGTTTTCGCCCCCAAAACCGAGAACATTCGAAAGACGGCTGCACTAATTAAGCAGTGCTCCATTTTTTTAAGCGTGGACACCGCCCTTATGCATTTAGCTGCTGCGGTGGGTACTCCACAGCAAATTGTGATAGAAACGCCAACCTGGAATAAAACAATCGAGCCTTACTTGAGTAATTTTGTATTGGTAAAGAACCCAAGAGTGAGTGGAAATAATCTCAAGTATTACCGTTACGATGGTAGGGGCATTAGAGGGGGTAAAAGTTTTATCGTTGCTTGCATGAGGGCAGTCACGGTTGATTCAGTCTATCAAGAAATAGTGAGGTTCTTGTGATTGAGGAGTGCTGCGATAAAACTATTGGGCTTCTGACTTATGTCATCATTAGTGCGGTTACAGCCAATACCCTGCTGCCTGGGCGTCTGCGGCAAACATTTTAACTGTCTGTAGTGACAGTTCGTCCAGCCCCATACCCGCCAGTTTCTGTGCCTTGGCAAGGATATCGTGCGGCACGGTGACGATGTCGCAGCCGCACTGTTCGGCTTGGAAAATATTGAGCACCTCACGCACGCTAGCCCAGATGAGTTCTGCCCAAGGCAGATGCATTATCGCAGTTTTGCTCTCTCGCATGATGGGCATTGGATCACGGCCTGTATCGGCTATGCGGCCTGCAAACACAGAGACAAACGCAGGAACAGCCGGATCGAGTGCATTGGCAACAGCCTTGACCTGGTCAACCGTCAGAATAGCCGTGATATTTAGTTTTACGCCTTCCCGTGACAACTCGCGTATCAACGGCACTGAAGAATGGCCACGTGTGTTTGTGATTGGGATTTTGACGTAAACATTCTTAGCCCAACTGCTGATTTTGAGTGCCTGACGACGCATCTCGGGAAATTCATCCGAGAATACCTCAAACGAAACCGGTTTTTCGGTTATGACCTGGAGAATCTCTTTTGCAAACGCCTCGAAATCGGCAATGCCCGCTTTGCGCATGAGTGTGGGGTTAGTTGTCATGCCTTTAATAAGCGGGTTTGCATTGAAGTTGAACATGCCTTGTTTGTCCGCACCGTCGGCGAAAATTTTGATTTTAAGTTCAGCTAGGCTTTTCATAACCGGCTTGAACCAGCGCACCAGATTTTAGAGTCAGAATAATTCAAGAGGCGGTTTTCTCAATGATAATTCTGGCCGCTTCAAGCAAACTTTTAACGCGAAAGTCAGGCTCTTGCTCGAGCGGTTCGTTGTACCCGTAATCAATTAGGATTGTGCGGCAACCAGCAGCACGGCCACAGCCAATGTCGCGCCATCTGTCACCAACCATCCAACTTTGGGAAAGATCAATTCCAAGCTCGGTTGCTGCTCGGAGCAGCATGCCTGGCTTTGGTTTACGACAGGCGCACTCGATTGGCTCATTGCCGGAATGATAGCACACCTCAACACGATCAATCGGCAGCAGTTTAAGCATTTGCGCATGAATTGTTTCGACAACCTCGCGCTTGAGTGTGCCGCGGCCTACGTCAGGCTGGTTCGTCACGACAACAAGCAAAAAACCGGCACGTTTGAGTTGAATGCAGGCTTCTTGGACACCGGGTAAAAGTTCAAACTCGGTCAGGCTTGTTGGCGCGTGGGGTTTAGCGTCGCGTTCGAGTGCACGGTTGATAACACCGTCACGGTCCAGAAAGACGGCACACCTGCCGCCAGGTCTGGTTGTAGGAAGCTGCGGGTTTACTTTGTGCTTTCCCATTTGGCCTGGCTTATTCTCAGCTTCGGGTGGGTTACAAGCAGATGCCACACCACAGCTTGAAATGCCTCGGTATGCGGTGTTACATGCTCAGGGTTCACCGTCGGAACAACAACACATACCGTGGCCTCTTTTGCTGTGTAACCACCGTCGCGGCCAACTATGCCCAAAACTGTTGCACCAACCTGTTTAGCGAACTGAATCGCGCTCACAAGGTTCGGGCTGATGTTCTTTTCTATGTTGCCTCCACCAACGGAAAAAACCAAAAGCGCGTCCTTCGCGCTTAGCCGACTGCCTTTGAGCCATTCGACAAATACGGTTGTCCATCCATCGTCGTTTATGCGTGCAGTTAGCTCAGACACGTTGTCTGTGGGCGCGTAAGCTTCGATTCCGCATAGCTTGCGCAAATCATTGACTGCATGGCTTGCATTTGCAGCACTGCCGCCGACGCCAAGCACGAACATGCGCCCGCCACGCTGTCGAACATAAACAAGCTCATCGGCAAGTCGTTCAATTGCCTCCGAGTCAATTTGCCCGGCAATTGTTTGCACCTCGGCAAGGAATTGTTTTGCAAAGTTCATTGCAGTTGAAACAGTTGCGCAAGCGAAGTGTCGGCCTGATTTGCTTTTTGTCAACTGTGTAATCTGTTGCTGGGCAGGCTGGTAGTTATTTGCACGGAGAGGCGACAAAAAATTTTGTGATTGACTTTGATTGATTTTGCTCTAAATCGGTCGAAATCAATCATGCCCGATACTTTTACATGGGACCTCGCGCCTGAGCGATGGGACAGGTTGCGGCAGGTATTGCGTCAGCACAGGGTTGTGCGCGTGGACGATCTTTGTCGTCAATTGCACGCCTCAGCGGCGACTGTGCGGCGCGATCTTGCCAGGCTCGAGGAGCTTGGCGAGGTTAAGCGCGTGCACGGGGGTGCAGTGTGCATCGAGAGCAGTTTGGGTGAACCACTTTTTGACGCCAAGGCATCGATTTCGACCGTGGAAAAACGCCGCATTGCAAAGGCCGCGCTCGCGTATGTTGAGCCTGGTGACACGATTTATCTTGATGGCGGCAGTACAGTGCTTGAGCTGGCGCGGTTGTTACGAGACCGCACCAACATAACTGTGGTGACAAATTCACTGCGAGCTGCGCATGAACTTGCTGGCCAGGGGCCACGGCTGATTTTGATCGGAGGCGAACTCCGGCGGATCAGTCAGACACTGGTCGGTCCACTTACACGCTGGCTTTTGCAGGAGTTGCATCTGGACAAAGCATTCATGGGCACGATGGGCTTGTCACTTCAAGCGGGGTTGACTACGACTGATCCGAGCGAAGCATTCACAAAGGAGCTGGTGATGAACCAGGTGCGGCTGGTTATTTTATTGGCTGACAGCAGTAAGGCTGGGCGTGTGTCCTTTGCCAGAGCCGGGCGGTTAGAGAACGTGCACGTGCTTATCACCGACAAACGATTTGACAAGACGCTCGCAAAAGAACTTGTAAAGAAAGGGATCAAACTGGTTCGCGCTTGAGCAATTTAACGGTACAGACTACCATGTCAGCGAAAACTTCAGCAGTATATTTGAGTGATTTGCGGCCTGATTTTAGGCCGTTCGAGATCAATTGCGGAACAATTCCTGCCTACAGGTACAACGGCAATCTGGCAACGGAACTGCAAGCCGGCACAATTACACCTCAGCAAGCAGTCTCGCTCTTAGAGGACATGTTGATAATACGCGAGCTTGAAGAGATGATCGTCAAGCTTCGCTCGGGTGGGTATGAGCCGTTACCCGGCTATGATTACCGCGGCCCGACCCATGTGTCAGTGGGGCAGGAAGCCACCGCGGTGGGTGCATGCTCGGCACTAACAATTCGCGATAACATAACAAGCACACATCGTGGGCATGGTGAATCGCTCGCAAAAGGGACGACTGCAATCCGCTCGATGACAATCGAGCAACTGAAATTGCGGGTGCCGAATTGCAATGCTACAACCCGGGAAGAACTGGTCGAGGCTGCACTCGCGGAACATCTTTATCGGACGATCTGCGAATTGTTTGGTAAGGAAGACGGCTATTGCAAAGGGCGCGGTGGCAGCATGCACATAGCAGATTTTACTGTAGGACATTTGGGTGCAAATGCAATTGTAGGAGGTGGTGTGCCAATTGCAACCGGAGCAGCAATGGCGGTGCGGTATTATCGCCAGGACAGTGTTGTTTGCTGTTTTGCTGGTGACGGTGCGTTTGCGAACGGTGTTGTGCTGGAGTCGTTGAACTGGGCGTGCCAGGCACAATTCACAAACGAACTAGCTGATGATCACAGGTTTGGGCTGCCGATTATTTACCTGATAGTGAACAATCAATACGGCATGACACATCGTACACGGGACGAGGTGATGGGTGTTGATTACCTTGCGCGGCGCGGGGCTGGATTTGCCAACAACAATATGCATGCCGAAATAGTGAATGGTATGGACGTGCTTGCTGTGCGTGAGGCAGTTAGACGTGCGGCTGAACTGTGCCGGCAAGGTCAGGGACCGGTTTTACTTGACGTGCAGACGTATCGGTATTGGGGGCATTCGCTTAGTGACCCGCGCATCGAGTACCGTACCAAGGAGGAAGAGGCGGCCTGGAAAGCGATTGACCCAATTGAAACGTTCAAGAAACAACTTATTGAATGCGGTGTAGTTGACAGGGCAGGGATTGAGGCACTCGAGAATCGTGTTCGTGAGCGAAATGCGCGTGCCGCAATACGAGCGGCGGCAGCGGCTGATCCGGACCCGCGTGATGTCATCAAGTACATGTACACGGACACAAAATGCGAGACTGTTCCGCCCGAGTTTCAAAAGGTTAAGTTGGTCGGAGAACCCCCAGTGGCAAAACGCACCGACGGGCAGATCACATACCGCGATGCTATTCGGGAGGCGATTATCGAGGAAATGAAACGAGACGCGCGCGTGATTTTGTACGGCGAAGACGTTGCCGAATATGGCGGGGCTTTTAAACTGACCAAGGGGTTGTTGGAGGCTTTCGGGCGCGATCGCGTGTTTAACACGCCGATTAGTGAAGCGTGCATCTGCGGCACAGCGGTTGGTGCAGCGATGAAAGGCCTACGCCCTGTGGTGGAGCTTATGTACATGGATTTTGCACTGATGTCGTCGGATCAGATCAGCAACCAAGCGGCGAAGTGGCATTACATGAGCGGTGCACAGATCGAGGTGCCACTTGTGATTCGTGCTTCGGTTGGTGCGGGAAAAGGTTACGGGGGCCAACACAGCCAGACGCTCGAATCTGTTTTCTGTCATATACCGGGCCTATACGTGGTTTATCCGGCAACGCCGTATGACGCAAAAGGAATGATGAAGGCTGCAATTCGAGACAACAATCCTGTGTTGTATGTGGAGTCACAGGCACTTTACGGGTTAAAGGGCTACGTACCTGAGGACGAGTATCTTGTGCCGTTGGGTGTGGCGGATGTGAAGCGTGAAGGTAAAGACCTGACCTTTGTTGCTTGGGGACCAGTTGTGCATGACTGTTTGCAGGCTGCTGAAAGACTTGAAACTGAGCGTGGGGTGAGTGTTGAAGTAGTTGATATTCGTAGTCTAGTGCCGCTTGACATAGACACAATAATTCGTTCTGTCCAGAAAACTGGCCGGTGCATAGTCGCGAGTCAGGCAATTCACATTGGCAGTTACACTGCTGAGATTGCCTCAACGATTCAGGATTTAGCCTTTGATTATTTGGATGCGCCTGTGAAACGCGTTGGGGCAAAGAATGGTATAGCACCGCAGAGCCACGTGCTGGAGGCTGCATTTTTGCCGAATGTGAACGACCTGCTCGCGGCTGCATACGAAATTCTTTAAGCGCAGCTATGGCAACTCCAATAACAATGCCTAAGTTCGGTCAGATGACCGAGCAAAGCACAATTGTCGAATGGCGTAAAAAAGAGGGTGACAAGGTCGCAAAAGGCGACGTGCTTTTCACGGTTGAGACTGACAAATCTGTGATGGACGTCGAGGCATTCACAGAAGGCACGTTATTGAAGATAGTTGTGCCGGCTGGGGTAAGTGTGCCTGTACAGACTGTCGTGGGGTTTATCGGTCAGCCGGGTGAAAGCTTGCCTGTGGTCAACCAGCCAACACCACAAAAGACCGAGGGTCGCACAGGCGCACCCTTGTCCGGGGCTGTTCCTGGGCCAAAACAGCAGCTGGTTGAGGTACGGCGTGAACATGTGGGGGCGCACTTGCAGGCCCCACAGGTGCAGGTAGGGCCAGTTCAACAAGCACTTGAGCCAATGTTCCGGATCTCACCACGCGCAAAGGCGCTGGCTGAGCAGTGTGCGATTGACGCGAAAAAAATCACTGGGAGCGGTCCGCAGGGTCGTGTCGTCGAGAAAGACGTGCGCGCGTATCTTGAGTCGCACGGTTATGACCGGGTACGCATTACGCCTGCGGCCCTTGAGCTGGCGCGTAAGGACAAGGTTGACATTCTAGAGGTGCAGGGGACCGGGGACGCTGGACGAATTACAGTGGCGGATGTACAGCGTGCGTTGGCTGAGCGGCCCAAGCCAATGAGCAAGATGCGCCAGATTATTGCGCAACGCCTGACCCAGAGTTTCACTACACAGCCGCATTTTTATGTGACTGTGGCAGTTGACATGACCGACCTGATCGCATTCAGGCAACAGCTCAAGGACGCAGGTGCGCCTTATACAATCACAGATTTCATTGCGCAGGCGGTCGTAATGACACTGCAGGAGTTTCCTGTTGTAAATAGCAGTACCGACGGCAAAAACGTGCGTTGGCATAGCCACGTTAATCTCGGCATAGCCGTTTCTGTTGAGGGCGGGCTTGTTGTACCGGTAATTCATCGGGCAGAGGAATTGACCATGCTCGAGTTATGTACCCGCTCAAAACAGCTTGTTGAGAAGGCGCGCGCTGGCAGACTGACACCTGATGAAATGAGCGGTGGTACGTTTACGATTACGAACATGGGCATGCTCAATGTCGAGAGCTTTCACGCGATCGTTAATACAGGCGAAGGCGCTATTTTGGCCGTTGCAAGCACAATCAAACAGCCTGTTGTGCGCGATGAACAGATTGTGATTCGTTCGATGATGAAAATGACGCTTTCGGCCGATCACAGGCTCATAGACGGTGCGTTAGCGGCAAGCTTTATCAATTCGATCAAGGCAAAGCTTGAGGATACCGAACTATGGAAACGTTTGACATCGTGGTGATAGGTGCGGGCCCCGGTGGATACCCCGCTGCGATTCGTGCGGCGCAACTCGGTGCATCTGTTGCGGTTATCGAGCGTGAACAATTGGGTGGCACATGTCTGAACTGGGGTTGCATTCCCACAAAGGCTTTAATTGCTGCAGCAAACCTTTACTGGCAAATCAGAGCTGCAGGTTCGCATGGAATTAACATAGCTGGTGCCACAATTGATTATGCCGCCGTGGTTGCGAACAAGAACAATGCGGTTGATCAATTGCGCAGCGGGATCAAGCAACTGCTCAGTGTGCATGGGGTAAAACAGGTTAATGGCACAGCTACTTTTGTTGACCGGACAACAATCGAAGTAAAATCGAGTGCCGAGACCAACCGGATTGCTGCTAAGAGAGTCGTTGTTGCCACAGGTTCGACTTCGGTTATGCCTGCTTTTGTTCCGCAACACCCGCTTGTGGTGGATAGTCGCGCGTTTTTGGATTTGAACTCATTACCCCAGACGATGATTGTTTTGGGTGGTGGCTACATCGGGTGCGAGCTCGCCAGCATGGCAGCACAATGCGGAGTGAAGGTAACGATTGTCGAGTTATTGGATGACATCTTGCTGATGCTCGATCCCGATGCGCGTCGTGAAGTCCGCGCGTACATGGAACAGAAACTTGGCGTTCGGATCATCACTGGCAAGTCTTTGAGTAATGTAGAGGCGGTAAAAGACTGTGTGCGCTGCAAGTGCGGGGATGAAACACTTGAGGCGGGCATGTTGCTTGTGGCAGTTGGGCGCAAACCCGTGACAGAGTTGCTTGGCCTTGGCACAGTGGGTGTGAAGACCGACGAGCGCGGTTTTATTGCCGTGGATGATTTCGGCAGGACAAATGTGGCCAACATTTATGCTGTTGGCGATGTAACAGGCCGCACACAACTAGCACATTATGCCACTGCTCAAGGGGTTGCAGTCGCAGAGACAGCATGTGGATTAAAACCGCGCAGGTTCGAGGCGGTTGTTCCCGGGGTGATTTTTACTGTGCCTGAGGTTGCATTTGCCGGATTAACCGAGGAAGAGGCGCGCAAACAAAATCGGCAAATTGGAATAGGCAAGTTTCGGTTTTCGGGGCTTGGCAGGGCAGTTGCGGTTGGCGAAACGACCGGGTTTGTTAAGTGGATTGCGGATGCTAACACTGACCAACTACTCGGTGCTGTAGCAGTCGGACCGCATGCAACGGAGCTGATCGCCGAGGCAACAGTTGCAATCCGGGCTGAGCTAACAGCAGCTGAGTTGGGCCGAACGATTCATGCTCACCCAACTTTCAGCGAGGCGTGGATGGAAGCCGCTCACACGGTGCATGGCCAGTGCATTCACGCCCCGCCCCGCAAGAAGAAGTGAGCCTTACCACAAACAAGATGGAAAGTTTAACGCAGCATGCTCGTGCTGTGCGCTCGGACAATGTTAATGGGGATAACGTGGCACTCAGAATTAATTATGGTCAGGCAGGTGACATGAACCTGAAGTAGTCGAAGTCGGCGTAATTGGTTGGGTCGGCCTTGTTTGAGATTGCGTAGATGCCGACTTTGGCGCCTACCCAGACGCCCGGTTCAGCTTGAAAAATATTTTGTACAGGTTCAAAGGTTCCGTTGGCTGATGCGAAGCCAAACTTGCACAGACCGCCTTCGGCCACATCAACCCGGAACCGAACCTTGTCTGAGTCGAGCTTTCTCACCGGCATGCATGTTTCGTTTTGTCGGAGCACAATCGTGGTTTTACCGCCAGCCGTTTGCAATGCAATTGCAGCACTACTGCAGCCGGTTACAACGAGACCCGTTTCCAGCCACGTTCGACTTGAGCCAGGTTCGACTAATGTTTCGACTCCAAACGAACGCGCAGGGAATTTCTGTAACAGAAGGTTTGATACATGCTTAAGGTTTGTGTGTTGGTTCGGTTGCGCGTAAAGCCGCAGCCAGCCTCGACGCGCGTTCAGCGTGAACCAGTTATCTTTGTGATTAGCGTGCCAGTGCCATTGCAGCCCTAGGGTAGTCAAATCGAACTCATCAGTGGTTTGCGGGATAGCGACATGGGTAGGGTGTGCTACTGCGGGCTTGGCAAATTGTGACACAGGCTCGCCAATGCCGTCGCCATTCTGGTCGGTACCGATAATTGGCCAGTCGTCTTTCCATGTAACAGGTTGCATATGCACGATCCGCCCGTAAACACCGGCGTCTTGGAAATGAATGAACCACCATTGTCCATTGGGCAGGTCAACCAGTCCACCCTGGTGCGGCCCGTTTATGGGTGTGTTGCCTTGGTGTAGAACGATTTTATCCTCGTATGGGCCGAAGACATCTTTGGCGCGTAATGCGGCCTGCCAACCGGTTTGTACACCACCCGCTGGCGCAAGAATATAGTACCAGCCGTTCATTTTATAGAATTTCGGGCCTTCGATAGTTGGGTGTTTCTCCGGCGCGTGAAAAATGACCTTTCCTTCACCAAGCAGACGCGAGCCGTCGGGTGCCATTGGGCGTACACGCAACATGTCCTTAATACCGGCACGTGAGCGTGCGTATGCGTGGACAAGGTACGCTTTGCCATCGTCATCCCATATTGGGCATGGGTCAATCAGACCTCGTCCAGGTTCAAGTAGGTGTGGTTCCGACCATTTACCGGTGGGGTTATCTGTTGTTGTTACGTAGATGCCCTCATCGGGCATCGCAAAGAAAATCCAGAATTTGCCAGCATGAAATCGTATAGCTGGTGCCCATATACCGCAGCCGTGCTGTACCTTGACATAGCGCTGGTGGGGCAAGTTTTTGACTGCGTGATTGATTATCGTCCAATTAACGAGGTCGCGGGAGTGGAGGATAGGTAGCCCGGGTGTGCAATTGAAACTTGAAGCCGTCATGAAAAAGTCATCCACAACCCGGATAACGTCCGGGTCTGGATAGTCGGCGTATATGATCGGGTTCCGGTATGTGCCGTCGCCTTGCTCGGGAACCCAGGGATAATCACCTACTAACGCAGCTGGTGTGGCGCCCCGACTGCAGACTCGGTCTGTCTGGCCTGCGCCTTGGATTAAATGAAAGTTTTTTGGGGCTAGGTTGTTCATTTGGATTGCTCGGGCGCGGTTTGCCCTATTTGTGGCACGAGCAAGTGCAGTGCGAGCAGGGACACAAGATAAGTGCACGAAAAGTAGATGAAGACCCCCACGTAACTGCCCGTTTTTTCGAGGATGTAGCCTGTAAGCGTATTGATGATTCCGCCAGTGAAATAACCTACGAAACCACCGAAACCCACGACGGAGCTGATTGCAGCCCTGGGCATGGTGTCTGACACGAAGCTGAACAGGTTGGCCGACCAGCCCTGATGCGCTGAACCCGCGAGTCCTACAATCAGCACCGCCAGCCAGGCATTTGGTGCATGTGGGACCAAACAGACCGGCACTACCGCAAGCGCGCACATAAGCAACGATACCTTGCGTGCTGCGTTGAGGCTCCACCCGCTTTTTAGCAACCGACCAGCCAACAGCCCACCCATAATGCCGCCGAATGCTGCAAGCACATAAAATGCGCTCGTAGCACGTGCCGTTGCCGACAAGCTCAGCCCGAAGCTTTTTGTCAGGAAATCTGGGATGAAAAATTGGTAAAACACCCATGCTGGGGCGGCTAAGATGCCTGCAATTATGTAGGCCCAGACTGCCCGATAACCCAGCAATGAGAACCACCCAATCCGTTGCTTTTTTTCGTCCGGGCCAGTATCGCCTGCCTTGATGTACTGCAACTCGGATGCGGAAAGTCGTTTGTGTTTTTCTGGCGTATCGTAGAGCCACAACCAAGCCGCCGTCCAAGCGAAACCGATTGCGCCAGTCACGTAAAATGTGGTTTCCCAGCCCCAGCGCTTGAACATCCATACGACAATCAGTGGGCAGACAATTGAACCGACATTTGTGCCTGCATTAAAAATGCCTGTGGCCAGCGCACGCTCGTGGACTGGGAACCACTCTGCTACGGCTTTGATTGCGGCAGGGAAATTACCCCCTTGCGCTAGCCCAAGTGCGATCCGCGCTGCGGCGAACCCGGCTGCTGTCATCGGCATTGCCAAGGTCAACATGACGAGGCCGCCCTTGGTCAGGGAAAACCATGGGTAATTAAGCTGGAACTGTGCTTGGGTGTTGATCAAACTGCATAGCCCATGTGCAGTTGCGGCTGCGCTCCACAGCAGGGTGCAGAACAGTAGCCCGCGCTTGACGCCCACACGGTCGAGGATTCTTCCAGCAATCAAGTACCCGAACGCATACGCAAACGAGAACGCACCAGCCACATAACCGTAGTGCACCTCGCTCCAGCCAAGTTGCTCGCTTAGCGGGCCTTTCAAGTTGCTGATGGTCAGGCGGTGGATGTAATTGAGCGCCACCGAGAAAAACAGCAGCGTGCAAATTGTCCAACGGAAGTAGCCCGGTTTGCTCATGGCTGGTCGGTAGAAGTCGAATTATCTGAAGGTGACTGCATCTGGGCTTGCGCCCTCAGCAACAACAAGCTTTGTCTTTGCTTGGGCGAGGTCGCACGAGTTGATTTGCACGTTGCGCGAGTTTTGTCCGCTGAGCCTTAGGAACACTTCAGTACCCGGAGGCGAATGTGATTTGTGGATTGTTATTTCGCTGGTTTCGGTTAGGTCAAACATTGGACTTTTTGTGCAAGCAAGTTGGAGACGATCAAATGTCAGGTTCATGGCGTGGCGAGCTACGACTCCGCTTGTGGAAGTTACCATGAAGTTGACAAAGCGAATATGTTGGATAGGTGAGTCTGCCAGACCGCGAATCAAGATTGCGACAGGCGCACCTGTACAAACGAAATTTTCAAACTGCATATTCCGGTACACGGGTGGTTTACCGGCATTGCTGGCGGAATTGCCCGACCCGTAGTCCATGTTCAAAATCACAAGCTCGCGCTTCATGTTCTTGGCAGTGAAATTACGTGCAAAGATGTTTTCTACTACACCGCCTCTGCCACGAGTTGATTTTATGCGAATGGCTCGGTCGGTATCTTCGAACGTGCAATCGTATGCAAACACGTTCCGCACGTCACCGGACATTTCGCTGCCGATGACTACCCCGCCGTGCCCGCGTTTGAAAGTGCAGTTGCGGACAATTACATTTTCGGTTGGTCTGGCTACACGCCAGCCATCCTCATTGTAACCTGATTTCAGCACCACGCAGTCGTCGCCGGTGTCGAATAAGCAATGCTCGATCAAAACGTCTTTGCACGAGTCAATGTCAAAGCCATCATTATTTGGTCCGTAGGTCGAGACTGTCAGCCGACGCACTGTTATATTTTCACAGTAAACAGGGTGGATCGTCCAATTTGGTCCGCTGCCAACACTGAAGTCTTCGAGCAATACGTTCGTGCAAGCCACAAAGCACACAAAGCTTGGACGGATCGCAGCTTCGGGGGTGCCAAACACACGTTTTCCGACCGCTACACCTTCGGCTGCCATTTTGAAGAAGTCCCTGGTTTCACGGCCTTTCCAAGTCCACCAATTTGTTGCGTTACCATTGAGCCGGCCGGGGCCAGTGATGGCAATATTCGTGCAGCTATGTGCGTAAACCAGGGGCGAATAATTATAAAGCTCGATGCCACCTACACGCACAAATACAGGTGGCAAGTACGCCGCGGGTTTGTCGTTGAAGATCACCTCTGCACCGTCTTGCAGATGCAGTTCAACGTTGCTCCTGAGGTGAATCGGGCCAGTAAAATATTTGCCGGCAGGGACAATTACGCGGCCACCACCGGACTTAGCGCACTTGGCTATTGCATTGCAAAATGCACTGGTACAATCTGTTTTGCCGTCGCCGACTGCGCCGAAATCCGGCAGATTGAATCTGCGATTTGGGAAGGTCGGTTGCACAATTCGCGCAAGGATTTGTTCACATTGTGCCCAAGGGCCTGCGGTTTTGATGTCAGGCTTTATCTCTGTCTTATTTGTGGAGGCAATGGTTGGTGTCCCAAAGAGCAACTTGAAAACCCCAAGTGCAACTGCGCACGCAGCAATTTTGCTTTTGGACTGCACAGCCATATGTGTGATTAATTTAGCGTTTGGTATGATGAAAGTGAACCTGATCGTTTTGCAAATTGGATTGAAAAATGTGCAGTGACCGGACCTGCTGGAGGCCGGCGAAAATGATCGAGTACGCCAACTGAAAGCGTTGTTTGCGTTAGCGGTGGAAGCAAGGGCCGGGCTTGGGTCAGCCGAGACGGAAAGAAATGCGTTTGACCAGTTCGGGGCCGAAACAGCTTTGGAGCTGAGTCAGAATTTCCTTGGCGCGGTACCTTGCAATTTCACTAAGCCACACGCTGCTATCTACCGTTACGAACAAAGTGCCGTTTTTCAGTCCGGTAGGTTTCGCATGCAAAGCAACATTAGGGTCGACCAGTGCGTCCCAAGCGTGGACCACCTCCGCTTCGAGCCTGCGCTTGTCGAGTCGCAACCCGTTGAGCACTTCCGGAACCAGATCAGCAGCCTGCCGCGTTGTTGTTGGTCGTTCTTTTTCCACCGCTGCAACGTCGTAGCCGTGCCACGCTGCAAGAACGCTTTCACGCGGCGTGCGGCGTGGTGGTCCCTGTGGCGGCTGATTTTTTGGTGGCAACCCAAGCATTACACTCGATAGAAAACAGGTCGGTGCGCCGCTCGACGGTTATGCGCCTGGCTCAGGCGTTTTTTCCGGTGCACGTTCTTCAAGCACCAGTACACCGTACGGTGGCATGTCGTAGTTGCCAGCCAGGACCGTTGCCGTGAGGAAATCGTGCATCGGCTTTTGGAACTGGATGCGCACAGGTGCGTTTTGGTGGTTGAGCAAGAAAAATATTTTTCTGTCATCTTTTTCTCGAACACACACTTCGATTGCCGGCGGTGTTTTCATGTAGGTTTGTAGTTCGCGGATCTGGCGCAGCCATGCAACCAGATCGTCGTAAAAGTACTGGTGACTAACCGTGCCGATGTAAATTGCCTTGCCATCGCCGAAATTGTTGATGGTAAGAGCAGGTCTGCCGGCGTAGAAATCCTTGGCAAACGTGGCTACAACATCGCATTCCTTAGGCTCGATTATATCGCACCAGAGTCGCGCGGGGTGCATGTGCGTAGCCGGGAAAGTGCCCTTGAACACCATGTGGTTTTCTTCGGAAGGCGGCAATGGATCGAACTCGATCACCTCTAGACCGAACAGGTCTGTCATGTCATGTGGATAGCCGTTGTCGGGGGCAATATTGTGTTCATCCACAAGGCCGGTGTTACAGGTTGCAACCAGTACACCGCCGTTTTGGACATAAAGTTTCAAACGGTCGGCCTCGCCTCCCGCAAGCAAGTACAACGAGGGTGTGAAGACAATTTTGTATTGAGACAGGTCATCGGTTGGCCTGGCGAAATCGACGGGTATATTCCGGCTGTGAAGCGCATTGTAAAAGAGTTGGATGTGCTCGCGTAGTTTAAGGTTTTTATTGGGATGTCCGGTCAGGTGCATTGCCCAGTCGTTGTCGTGCGTGAAGAGGATGCATGTCTCTGCGGCAACCCGAGTGCCCTTGATAGCGGGCGCGAGCAGGCGCAGTTCCTCGCCCAGTTGGGCGAACTCGCGATACACCCGGTTGTCGCGCCGCACGTGATGCGGAAGCACTGCAGCCTGGAATTTTTCCGAACCGAATCGCGGTGAGCGCCACCGCAAGAAAAGTATTGCGTCTGCGCCGTGCGCAATTAGCTGGTAGGCCTGCAAACGCAGCATACCAGGGCGAATCATTGCATTTAGTTCTTGTCCGGCGCCTGTCTTCTGTTCGATCACCCAAAAACCCACACTGCCATCAGGTGTCCGTATGTCAGACTTTTTGGCTGACCGGAGCATATCAGTTTCGCAAGCCACTTCGGCTGGTGTGCTCTTGGCAGCGACATTGCTCTCGGCTGACACAAAATCAATTACATCGGCAATGTCAAAGTGGTCGAATCGGTATGTGAACGGATGCAGATTTGTTGTAACGGGGCATCTGGGGGTAAGCTCGCGCAACAGCTCAGCCTGTTCTTTGACAAATTGAACAATTGTGTCACTGCAAAACCTGTGCCAGTCAAGCACCAGAGCTGGGTTATGCCCTGCAGGCGCGTGCATCGGCATTGTAATTTGTTTCCAGTCCGTGACAACCTGCCCCCAGTGCCGCAACCCAAGCAGATTGTTGAGCTGCTCGATTGTGTGGTATTTCTGTTCAAGCCACCAATGCCAGTCACGGCGTGTGTCTTCGTTGAAGGATTCCTCGCTGTAGTGACTGCCAACCGGTGTGTCTATTTGCCATGCGACAAGGCCGGGGTGGTTACCGAGTGCTTGGGCCATTGCGCGGATAATTTTTTTTGCTGCCTCCCAGTAAAGCTCGCTGTTCAAGCAGATGCCGCGTCGTGTGCCCTCGCGTCTTACCAGGCCGCGTTCGTCAACTGCGAGGATCTCCGGATGTTTCTGTGCAAGCCAGATTGGGGGCGCTGCTGTGGGTGTGCATAGCATCGTCTTGATGCCTGCCTTGGCCATTATATCCATCGCACGGCGCAGCCAGTCGAACTCGTACTTGCCTTCCTCAGGCTCGCACAGGCCCCAGGTAAACTCGCCCATCCGGACTATGTTAATCCCTGCCTCGGCCATCAACTCGGCGTCGTGGTCCCAGTGTGCCTCCGGTTCTTCAGGTCTGCCCGCGTATGGGTAAACCCACTGCTCAGGGTAGTAATCAACGCCGAAATACATAATTGCTTTGAATTAGCTGCTACGATTTTGGGTCGGCTCAAGTGTCTTTGCAACAACAAAAGCCCTTGTTGCATTAGATTTCAAGCTGCTTGGATTTCTCAAATGCGCCGCTTTCGGCCAGCCGTGCTTGTCTAAGCTGCTGAACCGGCTTTTTTGGTAGGTATTTTAGAACCTGCATTGTGAGATTGGCAGTGGCTTTGGAAGCTGTCCATTTTGGTGATGGGCCGACTGACCACGGAAAGACTGGGATTTCGGTTCGCACGAGTCGAAGCATGGCGGCTGTGAACAAGTTTTGCTTGATGGATCACATGATTGAAACGAAATTGGTATGATTAAAAACGCGGAAAGCGGTCTCGAAAACGTAGAACCAAGTTCGGGTAAGGCAGGCCGGTCACACAATTTTAGCCGAGTGTCATGGCCGAGACTAAAAACAAGCACGCCCAGTTGCAGCCAAAGAGCACGTGGTTGGTTGTGGCAATTTACCAGGACGAACATGCACGAGCGCGTGCCGTTGCTGTATGCGACCAGCTTGTGGGCCGGTTTTGGGCACAGATCGAGTTTCAGTTTCATTGGGTTGAGTTTAACAAGCTGGCCGTACCTGCAGTCAGGTGCATTCCCGCGATTGCAATTGCTGGAGCTGATATTGTTGCATGTGCGGTTTGCGCCGAGGAACAGGTCCCGGCGCATGCTGCTGCCTGGTTTGATGAGTTTGTCGGGTTAAGGGTAAAACGCGAGGGTGTGTTGATTGCTATTGTTGGCGGTGCGGATGACCCCCTTGAAAGAAAGTTACCTAGATTGCGTTGGCTGCGTGAGATTGCACGCCGGTCAGGGATGGACTTTCTGTGCGAGTCGGCCCCGACAGGTTTATGGACGGTACCCGAGTCGCTTCAATGGGTGCATCAACGCGCCGATCAACTCACCCCCATTTTGAGTGATATTTTGGAGCGGCCAGCCACACCATTCATGCCTCTGGGTTGAGGAACGCAGCTTTCGGCAGTGCGACGGAGCATAGGTCATTTCGTACCTTGCTCATCAGTTTCGGTCTCGTCTTTTTCCTCACTTATAACGGGTGCAATAGCCTGGAGTTTGTCACCGGGATCAAGATTGATGAGCTTGACGCCCTGGGTGTTACGCCCTGCCTGACGAATGTCTTTGACAAATGTCCGCACCATTTGACCTGCCGCAGTGATGAGCATGATCTCGTCGGTTTCACGAACCGAAAGCGCACCCACAACACGGCCGGTTTTGTCAGTGGTTTTCATTGTGATGATGCCTTTACCACCGCGCGACTGGCGCCGATAGTCATCAAATGGAGTGCGTTTGCCCAGGCCATTTTCGCCAGCCACAAGCAGCGTGGCGTCTTGTACCACAACTGCAAGGCCAACCACTGCGTCGCCTCCGGCCAGCTTGATGCCGCGTACGCCTGCCGCCGGCCGGCCCATCGGACGCACGTCTTCTTCGGAGAACCGTATGCTCATCCCGTTGCGTGTGATCAGCACGACCTCGTCGTGGCCGTTCGTGAGTTTTGCGTCAATGAGAGTGTCGCCGGGCTCGATTTTAATGGCTATTATTCCTCCCTTACGTACGTTTGCGAACTCGCATAGGGCGGTCTTTTTGACCATGCCTTTTTCGGTTGCGCAAAATACGAACCCGGGCTGGTCCCATGTGACATCTTCCTTTTGCGCATTTGTTTTTGCCGTGATGCGGATGAGCGCGGCAATTTTTTCCTCGGGTTTCAGCTCCAGCAAATTCGCTATACTGCGGCCTTTTGCAGTGCGCCCCATATCAGGCACTTCATAAACCCGTTCGACGTACACGCGGCCCGTATTGGTGAAAAACATCAGGTAATCGTGCGTGCTTGCGGTGAACAGGTGCTCGATGAAATCGGCAAGTTCACCCGAGCCGTTCGGGCTTTCGCGTGTGGCCATGCCGATCACGCCTTTGCCACCTCGGCGTTGGGCGCGGTACGCATTGATGTTTGTTCGCTTGATCAGGCCGTTGTGCGTAATGGTTATGATGACCGGTTCGTTTGCGATAAGGTCTTCAATTGCAATCTCGCCTTCGTCGGGCACAATCTCGGTGCGGCGCGGGTTTGCATACTTTTCTTTAACCGTCTGCAGTTCGCTTTTGATTATGCCCAGCACGCGCGTCTCTTTTGCGAGGATATCGATCAGGTCCTCGATTTTGCCCAACAACTCTTTGTATTCAGTTTTAACCTTGCCGACTTCCAGCCCTGTGAGTTGATAGAGCCGCAGGTCAAGGATCGCATTTGCCTGTGCTTCGCTAAAACAATATCGGCCGTGTGTAAGGCGGTCTTCTTTTCGGATTTGGATGCCCATTTTGAGGACCTGCGCGCGGCTGAACTCGAACGCAAGCAGCTTAACCTTGGCTTCCTCGCGGTTTGCCGACTGCCGAATAATGCGGATGAACTCTTCAAGGTTGGCCAGCGCAATAAGGTAACCCTCAAGAATCTCGGCGCGTTCTTCGGCCTTGCGCAGCTCAAATCGCGTCCTGCGGATGACAACCTCGCGTCTGTGCTCGATGTACGCGTTGATCAGCTCTTTAATGCCCAGCGTCTTAGGCCGGCCATGGTCAATCACAAGCATGTTGACCGCAAAGGTTGTCTCTAGTGCGGTGTGCTTGTAGAGGTTGTTGATGACAACTTTTGGCACCGCGTCGCGTTTTAGCTCGATTACAACCCGCGTGTTTTCGTCAGACTCGTCGCGGATTGCGGTTATGTCGGGTATTGTCTTGTCGTTTACCAACTCTGCGATGCGCTCGACAAGTTGCGCGCGGTTCACTCCGTACGGTATTTCGGTTATGACAATCTGTTCCTTGCCGCCTTTGAGCTGTTCAACCCCAACCCGACCACGCACCTTCAACGTGCCACGGCCATCAGTGAAATACTTTTTGATTCCCTCCTTGCCGCAGATCATGCAGCCGGTTGGGAAATCCGGGCCTTTGACGCACTTCATGAGTTGGTTGACCGTGATGTCGGGATTGTCAATCTGAGCGCAAATTGCGTCAATCAACTCACCCAAATTATGCGGCGGTATGTTGGTTGCCATGCCAACCGCAATGCCCGTGCCGCCGTTGACTAGCAGGTTCGGAAAGGCCGCCGGAAACACCGTTGGTTCCATGTGGGTTTCGTCGTAGTTGGGAACGAAATCCACAGTGTCCTTGTCCATGTCTTCCATGAGCAACGCGCCCAACGGCGCAAGGCGCGCCTCGGTATATCGCATTGCTGCTGGTGGATCGCCTTCAACGGAGCCGAAATTACCCTGGCCATCAACAAGCACCTCGCGCATTGACCACGGCTGTGCCATGTGCACAAGTGTGGGGTAAACCGCTTGGTCACCATGCGGATGGTATTTACCGATTGTCTCACCGACGATTCGTGCGGACTTAAGATGCTTGCGGTTCGGCAGCACGCCTAGCTCGCGCATTGCATACAGTATGCGCCGCTGTGACGGTTTGAGTCCGTCACGCACATCTGGCAGCGCGCGCGAAATTATCACCGACATCGAATAGTCGAGGAAACAGTTCTTTATCTCCTCGGCTACATTAACGCTTTGGATTCGTTCGCCTGTGGCGAATAGTGAAGCTCTGGCTGTTTGCGATTCGTTCGGTTGATTCGGCTCAGGCATAATCAAAGTTCCGAAATTGTTTGCGCCGTGTTTTTGCCCCCCGGTTTTTCAGACTCGTTAGACGTCAAGGTTTCGCACGTTTAATGCGTTGTCTTCGATGAACTGCCGACGCGGCTCGACTTCCTCGCCCATCAATTTTGTAAACATTTCCTCGGCTTCAACAGCATCAACAAGGTCAACCCGCAGAAGTTTGCGTGTGGCCGGGTTCATTGTTGTTTCGAACAACTCACGCGGGTTCATCTCGCCGAGTCCCTTGAACCGTTTGATTTGCAGACCGCGTCTGCCGACCTCCTTTACACTGGAGAGGATCTCAGTGATTGAAAACAGGGGTTTGACGCGTTGGTCTTCGCCGTCGCCTTCGATCAGTTCAAATAACGGTTTGTCTTGGGCAGCGTAGTGTTCGATGTTAAAACCTTTTTTCGCGAGTTTGGTGAGCAGCTCTTCGATCGCCTTGTTTTCGTGCAACTCGACCAGTGTCGCCCGTCGGGTTTGACCTGTCTTGGGCTTTTCGGATTGGTCAACGCCCGCGTCAGTGTCGCCAAACAAGCGCAGGTCTGGGTTCGCATCGCTAAACTTCTCAAGCTCTTCCTCGGTGTGGAAATACTTCACTGTTTCCTCATTGCCCTCACGTATTTTCACAAGGTAACGCGGTAATTCCTGTGTTCGTTTGCGTCTGTGTTCGACGTAATCGGCAAAATCACCGCCATGCCGCCTGATGACGCGAGCGTACTTGTCAAGCGACTCGAGCAGCTCAAGCACCTCGGCCAATTGTTTTTGCGACAACTCCCTGTTGTCAGCCAGGTTCCGCACCCGCACATCTTCAGTGCCAAGCTCAATCAAAATCTTGTTCAGCTTGGTGTCGTCCTCGACATATTCGACCCTGTTTCTGCGCGTGATTTGGTACAAGGGCGGCTGCGCAATGTAGATGTAACCGCGCTTGATCAGCTCGGGCATTTGTCTGTAGAAAAATGTCAGCAACAACGTCCGAATGTGCGAGCCGTCCACGTCAGCATCTGTCATGATGATTACCTTGTTATATCTGAGCCGTTGGATGTTAAATGAGCCTTCACCCTCGCCATCGCCAATGCCGGTGCCAATTGCGGCTATCATTGTGCGAATTTCATTGTTTTCGAGCACCTTAACCAGACGCGCCTTTTCCACATTTATCAACTTGCCGCGGATCGGCAGGATGGCTTGGAACCGTCTGTCACGGCCTTGCTTGGCCGACCCACCAGCCGAATCACCCTCGACTATATAAAGTTCGGTGTTGGCGGGGTCGCGCTCGGAACAATCTGCAAGCTTGCCGGGCAAACCGCCCCCGGTCAGTGCGGTCTTGCGAACCGTTTCTCGTGCTTTGCGTGCGGCTTCACGCGCGCGCGCAGCCAACAGCGCTTTTTCAACGATTTTCTTTGCTACGCCCGGGTTTGCGTCGAAGTAGCTCATCAACCCGTCGTAAACGATCGAGGAAACAATCCCCTCAATTTCGGTATTGACGAGTTTGACCTTGGTTTGCGACTCGAACCGCGGATTGGGCAGTTTAACGCTAAGCACGCATACCAACCCTTCGCGAACGTCGTCCCCTGAGATCGTCGGGTCTTTCTCCTTGAGCAGATTGTTTTGTTTAGCGTGTTGGTTGATCGCCCGGGTCAGAGCTGTTCGAAAGCCCGTCAGATGCGTCCCGCCATCCGGGTTTGGTATCGAGTTTGCATAACACAAAATCTGGTCGCTGTAACCGTCGTTGTATTGCAACACGCAATCAACAAACACGTCTTCTTCCTTGTTCTCGATTGTGACGGTGCGTTTGCCGGTGAGCACAATTGGCTTTGGATGCAATAATTCCTTGTTCCGGCCGAGCTGCCGGACAAACTGCTCGATACCGTCCCGGTAGTAAAACCGTTCGGTTCGGTCCTCGTCGCGTTCGTCTGTGAGTGTGATCTCAAGCCCGGGGTTCAGAAACGCCAGCTCACGCAGCCGGTTCGCCAGTATGTCGAACTTGAACTCAGTGGTGATCGTGAAAATCTCCGGATCGGGTTTGAACCTGATCAGGGTGCCGGTCTGTTTTGTTTTGCCAATCACCTTGAGTTTCTGCGTGGTTTTGCCGCGCGCAAACTCCATCGAGTACACATTGCCGTCCCGGTACACTTCGACCCTGAACCATTCCGAGAGCGCATTGACACATTTTGCACCCACCCCGTGCAATCCGCCTGAATACTTGTAGGCGCCCTGGCCGAACTTGCCGCCGGCGTGCAGGTTCGTCAGCACAAGCTCCACGGCGGGTATCTTCCATTTCGGATGGATATCAACGGGGATGCCGCGGCCGTTGTCCTTTATTGAGACCGAGCCATCAACGTGAATTATGACCTCGATCTTGTCGCAGTGCCCGGCCAAATGCTCGTCAATCGAGTTGTCGAGAACTTCAAACACCGTATGGTGCAGGCCGCGCTCGTCCGGGTCACCGATGTACATACCGGGCCGCTTACGCACCGCCTCTAAACCTTCGAGTTTGTCTATCTTCGAGGCGTCGTATTTTTCAGTCGGATCGGGCTGTTTTTTGTTTTTTTCAACCGTTACAAGTCCCATAAAAACCAACCGGTTCAGTCTGTTTTTTAAACCCAAAAAAACATATCGCGCCCGGCCATTTCACACAACCTTTATTTAAGGCAAAAACAGCCTTTTAACACCACAGATTGGGGCGCGCTCGGCCGGCCCGCCAAATATGTTGGGTTTGGTGCACTTTGGCACACTTTGGACAAGTTTATGCCACGTGAAGTGTCGTTAGACTAGTCTTTCGAGGCGATTGGAATGCCCGGAATTTGGGTGGAATTCGGGTTCGGATTCGAGGTTTTTTGAAACCATACCTTTGTACCTGATGTGATCTTTGCGAAGGTTTCTTTTGGCGCAGCTAAAACTCGAGTGTGGTGTGCAAAAACTCCATGTTGACGTTATATAACCCTGGGTGACTTGTCTGCAAACGCTGCGCGCCAGGGGTTGCAGTGCGTCCGTGCTGGTCCAGTGGAATGCTTTTTGCAATGGTATAGAATTAGCTGGCCAAAATGCGCCGCGCGCGTTATTTGCGATGCAGGAACTTTCTCAACAACCGGCGATGAAAATTACTGAAGCACTACTGGCCGAGCATGTGGTGTTGCACAACATGTTTGATTACATCGAACGTGTGTTGCCCACGTTGCGTACCGTTGCGGAAATCAAACTGCTCGCTGCGCTGATGGAGGGTGTGCTAATCGGACATGCAAAAACCGAGGAAGCACTTTTGTTTGCCCCCTTGGCACATTGTCTCGAACAAATCGGCCAGCGCGATACTTTCGAGCTTGAACATCATGAGATTGATGCTTGTCTGGTTGCGGTTGGTCGCGCGCGCGGATTGCGCGATGCACGGCGGTTGTTGAACGCAGCAGTGCTGGCTTCACGAAAGCACTTTGATCATGAGGAACGTGTGGTATTTCCTTTGGCAGAGCGCGTCATGAAGGGCGAGACACTTGCCAAACTTGGTGAGGCGTGGACGAAACAACGCGAGGTCGTGACCACGTAACCATCCCAATCAAAACGCGGACTCTGGTTTGGGCTTCCAAATTTGTTTAAGTTCCTGCGCGGACCCGGCTTAGACCGGGTTGAGGCCGAGGTCTTCCAACATTTTCAGGTCCTGTTCGATTGGGCGATTCGGGGTGGTAAGGTAATTGCCGACCATAAGGCCACTTGCGCCAGCCATGAAAACCCATGATTGTAAATCGCGTAAGTTGACGCCACGCCCACCTGCAACTGTAATGTGTTGTTTTGGCAGGATGAATCTGAAACATGCGATTGTGTGCAACACTTCGAGTGGTGCTGGTGGTGTAGCACCGGCGAGCGGTGTGCCTGGGATGGGATTAAGGATGTTTATTGGCACAACGTCGGCGTCTATCTCGCGCAAAGCAAATGCAAGGTCACATCTGTCAACGCGCGTTTCGCCCAAACCAATAATGCCGCCTGAACAGACAGCTATACCGGCAGCTTTTAGGTACCTGATTGTTTCGAGCCGCTCAGCGTAGCTGTGCGTTGAGCAGATTTGTGGAAAGAACCTTCGCGATGTTTCGAGATTATGATTGTAACACTTGACTCCGGCAGCCTTTAGTATATGCGCCACTTTTTGACTTTTGATCATGCCGAGCGAGGCGTGTGGCTCGACTTTGCCGTCTCGCTGCAAGAGCCTGAATTTTTCACATAATTCATCCAGCAATGGACTTTCGGTGACCCGCGGCCAGGCCGCAACCAAACCAAGTGCATGCACTTTGTTCGCGCGGACATGCTCAGCAGCTTTCAGTAGATCAGACTCCTCAATTAACCCGTACCGCGGCGAGGGCGCCTCGTAGTGGGCTGATTGCGCGCAGAACTTGCAATCCTCAGGACAACCACCGGCTTTAATGTTTATGATCGAACATAGCTGGACGTTGTCGCCTTTGAAATGTTTGCGAATGCGGTTGGCCCAATAAAGAAGCTCGTGAATATTGGCAGCCGGCTCAAGTTCAAATAACCACCGGCCTTCCTCAAGCGTAATGAGTTGGCCATCCAAAACTTTGGCGGCTAGCTCAGCTATTTTGGGGCTGTTTTTTACGTCAACCGGTTTGCCTGTCACACTTGACAAGCTATTTTTGCGGGGTCGGTTGTGCAAGGTTTTTAATGTGGTTTAACTCTATCGAAGACCGCATGCACTAGTTAGGTTGAGAACAGACATAACCAGAGGCACGCGCCGCGTAGAACTGGTTATGCACTGTCCCAGATTTTCGCATTGCAGTCTGTGCAAGGGTGCATCTGCATAGTTTACTCGCGCGGGAGCGAGGCTACCCTCGGAACCGCTTCGCAGGCTGGAAATTAGAGAACAGACTTATTGGAAAGTGTCGGGGGATGTGTGTGTGGATTGGTCTATGTTTTCGCGTCTACTTCACAGTTTCCACATTTACCTCGATAGGGGACTGGATGGCCTGTGCAAATTGGTCAACATGTTTCTTCCAGGACTCAAGGTTTGTATGATGACCGGCCTTGTCCCAGCAAAAGCCCGCCCAATAAGTTACAACATTGTTTGTGGGGACTTTCACCAGGACAAGCACGTTTCTTGCGTCTTCGGTTTGCCTGATGAACTGGTCGGGCTCAAACACGAGGGCCAACCCTTGGTTACCGGCGTTTTTTTCCATTTTTTCCCATTTGACAAGCCAGCCGCGCGCAGCATTCGATTCAATTTGTTCGCCGCTGACCTTCTTAAGACCAATACCGCAAGTGAGCGTGACCGGTTGCCCCGGGCGTGTGTACGGCTTGTAAAAGCTTTGGAACCGGTTCAGATGCTGGCCTGCATCCAGCGTAATCCGTTTTACTTCGGCAACGCTTGTGCCGGCTACGTCAAAGGGCTCGTAAGTTAGCTCGAACATGACGCGGATTGGCCCATTGGCCAGTACACGTGAGCTCACAAAGTTCCGCGACGTCCAGAGTTTGTCTTCAGCCCATAGGCCGTTACCGCCGCAGCCGCGCGATAGCCCAGCCGAGTAAAAGTCTGCCCCGTCGCCGTGGTCGGTGTGGTAATCGTCTGTCATGTACCATTCGTTGATCACAAGCCGTGCGGTGCGTTTTGACCAGATATCAACTGTGCTGCTCGAAAGGGGTTCGCGGATCCAGGTTTCAAGTGCCTTGCCGTACATGCGATGCGCGATACGATCGTTTTCCCATGCAAAGTCGTCAAACCGTTCGCGTACAAACCGCCCGTAAGCCTTGAACTGGTCCTTGGTGTAAACCCACTTTGTGCCTGTGCTAACGGTGAAGACCTTCGTTTCGTTTGGGCCGAAGTCCGCTTGGAAGATGACAATGTCGGGCGTGTAATCGCCGTCGGAATCAACTGCTTGGCAAAGCAGTGGATTACCCGCGCTATCTTTGACACGGATTTTCGTCAGGTCCGGTTCACCCAAAGGCCCCAGTTGCTGTGCCGATAACTCGATCGTTTGGTTTGACCTTGCGGAGTTCAGTTTGTTAACGGCTTTAACTGTCAGCTCATTGGCTGTTACGCTAATGGACGCACCCACGGCCAACGCAAGTATTGCTGCAGCACTAGACGTGTTCATAGGCATTGCGAGAGTTTTAGCCTTACCGGCCGAAATTTCAAAATATTTTAAGCTTTTGAGTAACGCGACCGAGTTGACATGGTTTCATTTACTGGCTCTGACATCGAAAGCATCGCGCAGTCCGTCGCCGAGGAAATTCAGCGCAAGCAACATTGCCACGAGCACGCCGCCGGGGTAAACGATTAGCCACCAGTAGATTCGGATTGGGTTGATTTGAGCTGCGCCTTCTGCGATGAGCGAGCCGAGGCTGGCGAACGGTGGCTGGATTCCGAGTCCAAGGTAACTTAGGAACGATTCGTACAAAATAACCGATGGAACGGTGAGTGTCAGGTACACAATCACGACCCCGGCGGTATTTGGAATGATGTGTCGGGCTAGGATTCGGACAGGTCCGGCACCGAGTGCGCGCGCAGCTTCGACAAACGGTTGGTTACGGAGTGACAATACCTGACCGCGCACGATCCGCGCCATCGTTAGCCACGAGACCGAACCTAAGCCGATGATCAGAAGCAACAGGCGTGTCATGCGCGTGAGTTCTGGTGTCGCAGTGGCTAGCCAGTCTTTGCACACGTTTTCGAACGCTGTGATCAGCACAATCACAACAATGATTGATGGCATTGAATACAGCACGTCCACGGTGCGCATCATTATGCTATCGAGGCGGCCGGCTGCGTACCCGGCTATTGCGCCCCATAGCACACCAATTACGAGGCTCACACCCGCGCCCATGAGCCCGACCAAGATCGAGATTCGCGTGCCGTATAGCACGCGCGAGAAAAGGTCGCGCCCGTGTACGTCTGTGCCGAACCAGTTGATTGCACTTGGCGGCTGAAATTGTGCGTCGGAAACCCGCACTGGGTCATGCGCCTGTGCAAATGCAGCGCCGGCCAGACCGATTTTACTTGCTACTTTTAAGCAGACCGGCCACACGAGGACCGCAGCCAGCAAAAACGCAAGGAACAATGCGCTGAAAACCGCTGGCCGGTTTTTCCTAAACCGATGCCAGGCGCGCTGGGATGGGCTTGTTTCGACGGCTATATCCGAGGTTCGACGTCTCATGGCGTAGGTTTTTCAGTCCACGGTCTCTGGTCTCAAGTTTTGGTTGACCGAGCCCTTGAGTTTGATTTCCGCGCTGGTCAATGAGCGTGCGTGCGCCAAGGAAACGAGGCAAGTGTGGAAGTCGCGGTTTTCGTTACCTCTTTTGCTAGTCCGGCTGAGAGGTTGGCTTTTGGGATGAGTGTGATGAAACGCCTGGCGAAAAATTTTCAGCAGGACGTCGAAAACCGCACGCCGGCAGCATGGGCCTCGTGACATAGACACGAATCCTTTTTCTTTCCGGCCCGGTGCGGCTACTAGCTGGCGCAGTACTACAAGATCGAGCCCGGGTTGCCAGTTGCTCCCGTCGTTTGCACAGGACTTACCGCTCAAATTTTTCTGGCGGGCACTTAACCCGTTTATTGCACTGGTGATTTGGATGACACATGCTTTTGGCATTTTGCAAAAGTCGTCTGATTATTTGTATTTGACCCTTGGGTCTAAGAGCACGTAAGCGAGGTCAACAAGTAGGTTCAGTACGATCAACAGCGCTGCGTACAGCATGACCAGCCCCACCACAAGTGTGTAGTCCGAGTTAAGTGCGCCATTTACGAAGAATGCGCCCAGACCGGGTATCTGGAACACGTTCTCGATGACAAACGAACCCGTGAGCAGGTCAGCCAGCAGCGGCCCGGAGTAACTGACCACGGGCAACACGCCCAGTCGAAACCCGTGTTTAAGCAGTATGGCAGTTTCGCTTAGACCTTTTGCGCGTGCAGCAACTATAAATTCGGCTTGCATAACGTTGAGCATACCCTCGCGCAACAGGCGCGCCACTTTACCAGCAAAGAAAAGCCCTAACGCAACGGTGGGTAGAATCGCCTGCATTGGCGAGCCCCAGAGCGCGACCGGCAAAAGCTGCCATTTGACTGCGAACAACATCACAAGAATCGGGGCGACGATGAATCCCGGTACACAGACCATCAACAGTGCGATGAAACTGCCGGTGTAATCCTGCCAGTTACCACGGCGCGCTGCGGTGATAAATCCCAAGGGCAGGCCGACGCCCATCGTAAATCCGAAGGCAAGCATGCCGAGTGTCATAGAAACCGGGAACGCTTGTCGGATAATGTCGTTGACCGAATGACTGCGATACTTGAGCGATGGCCCGAGGTCGCCTCGGGCTAGGTCGGCGAGGAATCGCATGTATTGTTTTGGGATCGGCTCGTCTAGGTGGTACTTGGCACGTATTTGGCGTTCGATTTCGGGTGAGGCAGGAGCGCGTTCGCGGTCAAACGGTCCGCCTGGCACCAGCCTGACCAGTACGAATGCCAGCAGGCTGATCAACAGCAACAGCGGAACCGCAAACGCAATGCGTTTGGCAACGTACATTTCAGTCGAGGGTCGAGGGCCGAGAGTCGAGAGTTTGGGGACGTTTTCGGCGTGCAACCGGGGTTCTCGAAGCATGCACGGACAGCAAGCGGTTGGTGGTGACGATGCATTTGGCAAAATCCTTTTCGGCATTGCGGCCCGAGCCTTTGGCGATGTTCGAGTAAACCGAAATGTATGCGCGGCGCAGTTGCGAGCTCATAGCGCACATATCGCTTTCGGTAAACCTGCGGGCCAGTCGGTAACCCGAGCTGTTAATTGCGCTGGCCGCCTGCCAGACCTGCAGTTTGTCGGAGGAAAATCGGGTTTTTATGTCAATCACCTTCATCTGTTTGTCACACACCAGACTTGTTCAGCAAGCCAAGTGATACGGTTGTCTCATGGCTCTCGGGTTTCGACTTTCGGCCTTGGACTCGTTTTCCGGATAGCGTTAAGCGGGTGAAGGTCAAGGAGGTTAGGGTATATCCCATTAATCCGGTTGGTGTCGTAAAAATTAATCCCGGTGTAAAAATACAGCGGCACGATGGGCACTTCTTCGGTGAGCAAAATTTTCTCGGCTTCGCGGAACAACGCGGCGCGCAATTGTTTGTTGGTTTGCATGTTCGCTTGGTGTATGAGCGCATCGTAGCGCGCGTTTTTCCAGCCGGTTCTGTTGTTGCCGCTGTTGCTGAGAAAAATGTCCAAGAACGTGTTCGGGTCATTGTAATCTGCCACCCAGCTCGAGCGCGAAATATCGTAGTCGAGGCGGGATTGCGCGCTAAAGAAAATTTTGCGTTCGAGCTGACGCAATTCGATTTCTACACCGAGTATATTTTGCCACATCTGCTGCAATTCAACTGCGATCTTTGCGTTTAGTTTGGCTGGCCCGACGGCCGATGCATCGAAGCTATACCGGACGGGTGGGAAACCTTTGCCAGCTGGGAAGCCTGCCTCGGTCAGCAGGCGTTGTGCTTCGGCAGGATTGTAGTCAAGGCCGATGGGCGGGTCATAGTCAATAACGCCTGGGGGTGTAAAATGGTTGGCTGGCTTTTCGCCTGCGCGCGTGATTTTTTCGACGATTCTGCGTTTATCAATTGCCATTGCGAACGCTTTACGCACGCGCGGATCATCGAAGGGCGGTTTCGTGACGTTGAACCGGATGAAGTAGGTACCGAGATAGCTGAACCTGTGGCAATCAGCCCGCTGCAGTAGTAGGTCGAGCAGCTCGACTGGGACCATGTCTTTGTCCAAGATAATGTCTGCTGCGCCTGTCTCGTAAAGGTTAAGCGCCGTGTTCGGCGTGCCAACGGGCAGGAAATCAATGACTTCGATTTGTGTATTGGCTGCGTCCCAATATCGGTGATTTTTGCGCAGGCGTACCCTGTCGTTGAGCCGCCAATAAACAAGTTCATACGGCCCGCTGACAGGTAGCGGGCGTGCATTGAGCCAGCGGTCGCCATATTTTTCGATTGCTTGGGGTGGCACCACCGCAAAAGCGGGTAGCGCGCATAGATCCAGGAAAAACGGCGCCGGATGTTTAAGCTCGACCTGTAATGTATGCGTGCCGAGCGCGCGCAGGCCGAGCATAGCCGGGTCTTTATTTGTAGCGCTGTAATATTTTTCGGCGCCTTTTATGTAGAAAAACTGTCCGGCGTAGTCAGCGCCTGTGGCGGGATCAAGCACGCGGAGCCAGGAAAAAATGACGTCATGCACTGTAATTGGCTCGCCGGTTGACCAGACTGCATTGGACCGGATGTAGAATGTGTAAATACAGTTGTCGGGGGAGACTTCCCAACGTTCTGCAAGCCCAGGAATTGGCCGACCAGTGCGCGGGTCGGGCCGTGTAAGGCCCTCGAACAACCCTTGTGCAATTCGCATTTCTGCGAACCCGGTCATGATTGCCGGGTCAAGTGTTTCCGGTTCGGTCCCGTTTATGATAACCAGGTCAGCCCGCTGTTCACGTGAACAACTGGCGAGTAGAACCGCAGCACAGGCTACGATTGCGCAAATTGGCTTGGGCAAAGAGAATCTTAGTCGGGGTCCTTTTTTATCGCTCAGCTTACGAGCGACACTGGGGTCGAGCTGATTACACCCAACCTTTTTAAGCGCATCCAGCCGCACAACCGCAGTGTAGCAAAAAAGACCGTGTTTTTGCTACTGAGACTGTCTTTATTGCGCAGGTGCGGGCTGTGTCTGTTGTGCCGGCGTGGGAGCTGGTTGAGGTGCGCTTGGCGTGCCGGCGCCAGGCTGAGTCGTGGCTGATGCGCCAGGTGCGGTTGTTGCCGGCGGTTGTTGTGCTGCAGAGCCCGGTGGAGCAGGTGATGGCACAACGGGTGTGACTGGTGGTTGTTGAGCGGGTTGCGGCGCAGTATCGGGTGCAAACGGGATTGTGACAGGTTGAGTTTGTTGTTCGACCTGTTCTTGGAACGCACCTTTTGACTTGCGATAGTGCGTGCCTTGGAGCACGCCTAATACAATGCACACAGCCAAGAAAACTGCTGCGGCGTATTTTGTTGCCTTGGTTAGCACTGTGCCCGAGCCGGGGCCGAACAGCGCGTCTGCTGCGCTGCCGCCAAAAGCCAGGCCGAGCCCGGTTTCGCGTTTCGGCAACTGAATGAGTACCAGAAAAATAAGCACTATGCTGTTCAACACCAGAACCGCTGTCAGTAGAGCAATCAGAATGCCCATGGTATCAAGACTATATTGAGTTTTTTACGATCTCGGCAAAACTACGCGCCTCAAGTGATGCGCCACCCACCAACGCACCGTCAACGTCGGGTTGACTCATTAACTCGCGTGCGTTTGACGGTTTAACGCTGCCACCATACTGAATTCTGACCCGACGCGCAACTGCTTCACCGAAAATTGCGGCAACAAGCTTGCGAATGAACGCATGCGCTTCTTGCGCCTGGGTAGGGGTGGCATTTCTGCCGGTGCCAATCGCCCAGACAGGTTCGTATGCGATGATGGTTTCCTCCATCTGTTCCGGTGTAAGGCTGGTCAGGCAACCGCGTACCTGTTTTTCGAGCACTTTTTCAGTATGGCCGGCTTCGCGCTCGGCCAGTGTCTCGCCCACACACACGATTGGTTTAAGAGCTGCAGTGTGTGCAGCACGAACCTTTTTAGCAACTATTGCGTCTGTCTCGCCGAAGTATTGCCGGCGTTCTGAGTGGCCCAGGATGACGTAACGCACTGAAAATTCTTTGAGCATGCCAGCGCAGATTTCGCCCGTGTACGCGCCAAAATTGTTTTCGTTCATGTTTTGTGCGCCGAGCCGGATGCTGGAGTCCAGAATCGCTTTGGACACTGACTCGAGTGCCGTGAAGGGCGGGCAGACGACAATATCGACCTCTTTAACGTTAGCCAGTTCTAGCTTCAGGTCGTTGACCAATGCGAGTGCTTCGGCAACTGTCTTGTTCATCTTCCAGTTGCCTGCGATGATGAGCTTGCGTGTCTTGTCCATTTAAGGTTTGTTAGGTGGTTGAATTGTTGGACTGTAAACCGTGGAGCCGTTGAATTGTTGGGTTATTAAACCGGGGCCGATTTTGAGGTGCGTCCTCGGTACAGCGTTCCGAACGGTACAGGAATTTAACTGCCACAACAGCAACAGCTAGGTTTATCCATCAAGGCTGCTACACCGGGCAATACAGCGCCTTCGAGGAACTCGAGGCTTGCACCGCCACCTGTGCTCATGAAAGAGACCTGACTTGCGAGTTTTGCTTTGTTGATTGCTTTGACGCTGTCGCCACCGCCGATGATGCTTTTGGCACCAGCAGCCGTTGCTTGTGCAACTGCGCGCGCCACTGCAAACGTGCCTTCGGCAAATCTGGCATCTTCAAAGATGCCCATCGGGCCGTTCCAGAGAATGGTTTTGGCCTTTAGGATTTCGGCCGAGTATGCCTTGATAGTTTCAGGGCCGATATCTAGCCCGGCAGTGTCATCGGGACCGTTCAAATCCGAGTTAAGGCGAATATTTGTGTAGTCGGTGATCGGTTTGCCTTTTTTGTCGAGCTTGTCGGTCTTGACCGGTACGGCAATCACATCGTCAACGGGCAACAAGAACTTTACGTTGAGTTGTTTTGCCTTTTGGAGGGCTGCTTTTGCAACGTCAACTTTGTCCGGCTCGACCAGTGATTTGCCGACTTTGTACCCCTGTGCAAGCCGGAAAGTGTATGCCATGGCACCACCGATAAGCAGCGTATCTGCCTTTTCGAGCAGTCTGTCTATGACCTTGATTTTGTCTGATACTTTGGCACCGCCAAGGATCACAATGAACGGGCGCAGCGGGTTCTCGAGTTCGTCGCCTAGGAACCTCAGTTCACGTTCCATGAGCAAGCCAGCGACGCATTGACCACCGCGTTTTGCGATTGCACGCGCGATGCCCTCCGTTGATGCATGTGCGCGGTGTGCCGAGCCAAAGGCATCGTTGACATATACGTCAGCAAGTTTTGCCAACTGTTCCGCGAAAGCCGTGTCGTTGGCTTCTTCTTCGGGATGGAACCGCACGTTTTCGAGCAGCAATACTTCGCCATTTTTGAGAGCAGCGGCGGCCTTTTCGGCTTCGGGCCCTACGCAATCCTCGGCAAAAGCTACCGGTTGGCCAAGCAGTTCCTGGAGCCGTACCGCAACAGGTTTGAGCGACATGCTCGGTTCACGTTTGCCTTTTGGGCGGCCAAGGTGCGAGGCAAGGATTAGCTTCGCGCCGGCTTTGATCAGCAACTCGAGTGTGGGCAACGTTTCCCGAATTCGCGTGTCGTCTGTGACGACCATTCGGCCGTCTTTTTCTTCCATTGGAACGTTGAAATCCACGCGCACAAAGACGCGTTTGCCAGTCACGTTTATGTCTCTGACAGTCAGCTTTGCCATAAGATCAAAATTTGAGCCCAAAAAATACCCGATAAGACGCCATAGTCAAAGGCGAATTAAGGTTGTTTCTGAGCCGAGAGGTGCGCCCGGGACGGTGAACAGGTCCGTGTGACTTTCGGGGCGGCGAGCCCGTTTAGATTCGGCGTATTCTTTTTGGCTGGGCAATTTGCTTGCGTGTGACTCTGCGGGTGCCACAGATTCTGTGTGCGCATGATGCTGGCAAGGTTGCACCAGATAATTTGCGTTGCTGCATTTGTGTTTGTTGCAGATGCCGGAGCCAAGGTGCCTGCCAATAAACTGCAACGGGTCGAGTTCCTTGGACGCGAATACGTGCGGTTGCGAGATTGGGCGCATTCGAACGGGTTTACCTTTGCTTGGGTCACAGATGGTGAAGTTGTACGCGTTGGTGCTGGCCCGGTCTCGCTTGTTTTCCGAGCAGATTCACGCGCTGCTGAAGTAAACGGCATCAAAGTTTGGCTTAGTTATCCCGTAGTGGTACGTGGTGCAAACGCCTATATTGCTTTGCTTGATGTTGAGATGAGTATCGAGGCGCTTGTTTTTCCGCGGAAAAATTCGCGACCTGTTTCTGTTGTGGCGCTTGACCCGGGACATGGCGGCAAGGATAAGGGCTACCACAAAGGTCCAGTACAAGAGAAGAAATACACCCTTTTGCTTGCACGCGAGCTTCGTGTGCAACTTGAACGCGCCGGGTTTAATGTAGTCATGACACGTGATTCGGACGTAGGTGTGGCATTGACAGAACGCACCGCGGTGGCAAGGCGCCGTGGCGCAGAGTTGTTTGTGAGTTTGCATTTCAATTCAACATCAGGTGGAAGCGACACGGTCAGGGGCGCAGAAGTTTTTTGTTTAACGCCGCCTGGTGGACGCTCGACCAGTGCACGCGTTGGGGCGTCTGAGACACATCCTGGCAGCAGGTTTAATAATGAAAGCATTTTGTTGGCATTCTACATCCAGCGTGCGCTTGTAAAAGGGCTTGGACTGGAAGACCGCGGGGTGCGCCGTGCGCAATTCGAAGTGTTACGCACGGCGTCAATGCCGGCTGTTTTGGTCGAAGCCGGGTTTATGTCGCACCCAGTCGAAGGCGCGAAGATACGCGATGCCGCGTACCGGCGCGAGTTGGCTCGCGCGATTGCGTCTGGTTTAATCGAGTACAGACGCGCCGTTGGTAGCCGAACTTCACGTGGCGGTTGAAGATGAACAGTACGTTTGGCTGCTGGTAAGTCTTTCTGATTTCACCGCATCAGCAGGAAAAAAATTTTTACGCTGGGGCTGTGCAAATGAAATGGATTTTTGCCAGATGAAAAAACCCACAAAACCGGGTGACGCCGGTATGACACGTTTGATGTATGGCCGGCAGGTGACAAAGGCACATCCACGCCTTGAAGCATGTGGTTGTGTTGACGAGTTGAACGCGGCAATCGGCCTGGCACGAGCTATTACACAACACGAATTTGTCCGTTCAACTTTACTCGGTATCCAAGCTGACCTTGTGATTTTGATGGGCGAGCTTGCGACCGCTGTCGAAGACCTGCCGCGGTACATCCAGGACGGTTTTTCGCCGGTCACCCCTGAAATGACAGCCAAGCTCGAAGCCGTAATCAGCGAGCTTGAGCAAGCAGAATTACCGAAGGGTTGGGCGATGCCTGGTGAAACGCCGGACTCAGCCTCACTCGATTTGGCGCGCACGATTTGTCGGCGTGCGGAACGCCGCGCCGTCGTACTTGCGGAAGCTACCCAGTTAAAAAATCCGGAAATAATTGCGTACCTGAACCGCCTGAGTGAACTGCTTTGGAAACTTGCGCGCTGGGTGGAAATGCAGAGCTGTGCGCGCACCTAACTGGTCGGTTGCAGATACATGACACAGATTGATGCGCTGAGACCCGAACGCGCGCGGGGCAGGCATCTTAAATCGTGAATGTGAGTAGCTTCGGCAGCATGTGCCTTGCCCATACCACACGGTGCTGTACCCAAGTTGCACATGTGCTCGCGAGGCGCGTAAGCGTGTGGACAGCCGGTTCTTTTGTGTTCCCGACGATCAGGCGTAACGGCGCGCAGTTGCTTTGAAAAAAGTGTAACAGAAGACGCCTTCTGGACCTGCAGTTGCTTTTAAGTCAGTTATGCCTTGTTCCCAAGTCTGCTTGTCGATCATGCCTGAGTCAAGCACAGGCTGGCTTACACCTTCGATCATTGCGATGAACGTTTTTTCGGTGAATCCGTCAACCCACTCGGGTCGGCTTGGATCGGCGTAAACGAACCGTGGTGATACAGTAACGTCTCTGAACCCAGCGCGTGTGAGTAACGGGTAGAGCTCGCGTCCGATCAATGCATTACCGCCCATACGCGCCTGCAGCTCCACGAGGCATTGGATTGTACGGTGCGCAAGCTCGCTTCGCGGGTAAAAGAATGTTGAGCCGTGGTCACCCTCGATCACAGTGATTGTACCGCCGGGCTTGAGCACGTGTTTCAGGTTTAGCAACGCGTCCATTGGCCGGTTTAGGTGTTCGAGCACAAAACACACAAATACATGATCGAAAGATCCCTCGGCAAATGGCAGGTTTAAGATGTCAGCAACTTTGAACGTGACGTTTTTAAGGGTTGCCTGGGCTGCAGCCTGTGTGGCTAGCGCAATTGACTGTGGGGCAATGTCGATACATGTGAAATGCGTTTGCGGATTGTTTGCAGCCAGAATTACTGTTTGTGCGCCTATGCCACAGCCTGCTTCCAGTACGTGTGCGCCGGCCGGATACCGCGTATCAAAGTGCAACAGCTCAGCCAGGGTTTTTGACTGGTCACGCATCCGGGTGTATTCGCTTTCGGAATAGCCGTGGACGTATCCTGAGGTTAACATGACTTGATATGGCGTTTGTTGCGGCTGTTAGTTCAGCCGGCTTGTTTATCGGGGTTCAGCGGGCAAGCTGCTGGCTGTAGTTTGAGCTGGTTTCATTGGGTTGGGCGCGCCTTTGGCTGTCTGAGGCCTATGGGTCGGCTTGTTTCAAGTTACCGGTTGGCGGTGCGTTTGTTTGAGTTGCTTTTGTTTCTTCCTCGGCGAGTTTTCTCATGAGACGATTCTTGAGCGTGTCGTAGATCGAGTTTGTGACAGCATCGAGGTGTTGACGTGCTTCGTCGAATCGGCCGGCATTAATTTTGATCCTGGCCAGATGCACGTAAATGCCTTGGCGCGCGGTTTCATCCGGGGCGAGAGCCAATGCATATTCCCATGCTTTAATTGCGGCGTCGGTTCGCACTGGTCTGATGGCATAGTAGGTTTGGGCAATGTCAGTAGCCAAGACGAAGTTTTTCGGGTCAAGCTGCAACGCTTTTTTGTACAGGGCCAACGCCTTGTCAAAGACTTGTTGCTCAGTGATCCCATAAAATTCCATCGCATCTTTGCGGAACAAAAAGACCGTGGTGCCAAGGTTGTAATAGTAAACCGACTCGAATGGATTCAGCTCGATTGCCTTCGCATAGTATTCAAAAGCTTTTTTGACCGGACTGCGGTGGCCGTAGTAATTGGCGAGGTTGTTCCATGCGGCTGGGTTTGCAGGGTCGAGTTCGAGTGCTTTTTCCCATTGCTTGACTGCGCCGTCTTCGTCGCGTGCGTCGTTGAGGAAACTGCCGTAAGCAAGTCTGGCGCGCGCATGATTCGGGTTACGCGCGATGAAATCCTCGTACGCTTTCCGGACAGGCTCAAGTTTGGCTTCGATTTTTTTCCGTAACTCATCCGGGCTGAGTCCGCCTTCTTGTTGGGGATGGTTTTGATTTTGCCGAATCAACTCATCGATCTGTTCCAATACTTTGTCATCGAGCTCGAGCAGTTTGCGATATTCCTTTTCGACCGGGTCATTGGGATCGGGAATTGTGACTGCAATACCGGTTGTCGAACGAATGATGTTGCTGATAGCGGCAGGCTGGTTTGTCGCCAGCAACACGCTCACAAGGCCTATGAGTAGTTCATTCACGCGTATAAAATTAATTGGCTGGCCGAGCTGCGTCTAGTTCAGCCGGGAGCATCTGTAGTGGTTTTTCACTGTGGCTGTGACAGTTGGCGGTGAGCCTCCGGCGCGGTTAGTTCGTAGTTTAGAATTGCTAGGCAATAAATCGCAGCCGTTTCAGCTCGCAAGATTCGTGGGCCCAGAGTAATTGGGTATGCAGGTTTGGTCGTGATTATATCGAGTTCGGCTGTGGTAAAATCGCCTTCAGGCCCGATCCAAACGCAAATTGTGTTTGGCAATTTACCGTGTTGGGCAACGTAACTTGCCAAACATTCGCGTGGGTGAACGGGTTTGCCATGCAGACAGGCAACCAATTCAAGGTCAAATCGTTCTTTGCGTGCGACAAGGTCATTTACCGATGCTGGCGACTCGATCTTGGGCAACCATGGGTTACCGGACTGTTTGATTGCCTCGATAGCAATGCGCTGCCATTTGGCGAGCTTACTGGTGATGGTTCCGGGCTTTAACTCCGGCGTAGTGCGCGCCGTGTCGAGAGGCACGATCCGCCAAGCACCGAGCTCGGTTGCTTTTTGGATGATGAACTCGAATGCCTTTGGCTTTGTAACAGCTTGAACAATCGTTATGCGGTATGGGGGCGGTTCGGTCGTGTTTCTGTGAAGCACGGCAAACCTGACTGAGTTGCGCGTGCAATGCACAACCTTGCATAAGATGTATGTACCGCAGCCATCAACTACAGTGACGCGTTCACCCGATTTAATGCGCAGCACGTGCAATGCATGATGTGCCTCCGGGCCGGCCAACGTTAGTTCTGACCCAGCACACTGCTCAGGGGGTAGATAGAACCGGTGCATAAGTCAGTTTTGGTTTTCCGCACCCGGTGCCATGCGCTGCGCTGCGAGTGCGTGCCAATTTTATTTTTATATGCGGCGTCGGTGCACTGCGACATTCTACGGCTGGTTGTGAGTAGGTTTGTTCACCTGAACAACCGTTTTGCTTTCTCGAAAAAGCTGCGTGCGAGTGGATGAACGCGTTCGTCACACAGCTCGGCAAACTCTTGGAGTTTGGCTTTTTGGGCGGCGTTCAGGTGCGTTGGCACCTCGAGCTTGACACGCACAAGCAGATCGCCTGTGCCGTCTCCGTGCAAGCTTTTAATGCCTTTGCCTCTGAGTCTAAAAAGCGTGCCAGGTTGTGTACCTGGCGGAATGTGGATAGCGGTTTTACCGTCGAGTGTCGGTATCTCGATGTCTGCGCCAAGTGCAGCCTGCGCAAAACTAATTGGCACTTCACAAATCAGATCATCACCATCGCGTTGGAAGAGCTCGTGTGGTTTGACATGGATGATCACATATAAATCACCCGGTGGCCCGCCGCGCAGACCACTTTGGCCGTTGCCGGCCGACCTGAGTCTTGTGCCTGTATCAACACCGGGTGGTATCCTGAGTTTGACTTTAGCAGATCGCATTTGGCGGCCTTCGCCGCGACAGGCACGGCACACTTTGTCAACCATGCGGCCTGTGCCGCCGCATCGGGGGCATGTCTCGGCAATGTTAATGAACCCGCCCAACGTGCGCCGGATTTGGCCGTGGCCGCCGCAGGTTGTGCATGAGCGAAGTCGTGCGCCTGGCTCGGCGCCGCTGCCGCGGCATTCGCTGCATGTTTCGAGGCGACGGATTGTAATTTCTTTTTCACACCCACGCGCTGCTTCTTCGAACGAGATTTCCAGGTCGTAACGCAGGTCTTCGCCTTGCTGGGGCCGGGTCGGATCGAATCTGCCCGTGCCGAAGATGTCGTCGAATATGCTCTCGACGCCTGAACCGAATACTTCGCGGAATATGTCGAATGGATCGTGGAATGGCCCATAGGTTTGTGCGCCCACACGTGCTCGTGGGTCAAACGCAGCATGGCCGTACTGGTCGTAAGCAGCCCGTTTATTAGAGTCGCTGAGCACATCGTAAGCTTCGCCGATCTCCTTGAATTTTTCTTCGGCGGTTTTGTCCCCCGGGTTCCGGTCGGGATGATACTGTAGGGCCAACCGCCGGTAGGCTTTCTTGATTTCCTCAGTTGTTGCGTCCCGGCTTACACCAAGGACTTCGTAGTAATCGCGTTTGGCCATGCGGACTTATGGGTTTTGGCCGTGTTCGGTTTGCTGCGCCTCGGGCGCTTGGGTTGCAGATTCAGATTGTTTTTCGGGCGGGGTTTCAGCCGGTTTGTGTGCTACAACAACACTTGCAGGTCGGACGAGTCGGCCGTTGAGTTTATATCCTTTACGGATCTGGCGGAACACGTGGCCGTCTGGCACTTCAGTTGTTTCATGTTGCGCGACTGCCTCATGTAGAGTTGGGTCAAACGGTTTGCTGCGTGCATCAATTTCTTCCAAACCGACACTTTCAAGTACGGCGCGCAACTGCTGGTGAATCATGGCAACGCCAGTGTGAAGTACTTTAACGGCTTCATTTTGTGAGTTTTGTGTTTCGGCAAGCGCCATTTCGAAGTTGTCCAGCACGGGTATCAATTTTTGGATCAGCGATTCATTTGCAAACTTGATTGTGTCATGTCGTTCGCGTGCGACGCGTTTTTTGAAATTCTCGAGTTCGGCTGCGGCACGCAACAACCTGTCCCAGTATTCATCGGCCTTTGCGGCGCGTTCGCGGAGTGACTGAAGTTCTTCTGGTGAAACCTGCTGTTCAACAGGTGCCGATACTGGTTGCGCAGCCTGTGCCGATTGTTGTTGGCCCGGCTGTGCGACCTCAGCTTTTGTTTGCGTAGCTTGTTGTTGTTCTTGGTCGGCCGAAACAGCGATAGATTTGTTGTGTTGTGTGTGTTTTTTCATGACAAGATTTTACCCTTGATCTGCTCAGCAGCTTAAAAGTAGTTGATGCAGCGTCCTTTAGCAATCCGGTGAACCGGTTTTTCTCAAAAGAGTCCATGGTCAGCTGCTAGACCCTAGGGCGGGCCTAGAAGCCGTTTAACCTCGGGCAACACACGTAGGTAATTGAACCGGTCATCACGCAACAGTTCGTTTGTGAGATTGCGTGCGTTTGGGTCTTTAGCGAGGCGTTTAGCGTTAAGTTCCATGGCTTTTTCAAGGGCGCGAACAGCCTCGTTCTGTTTTAGCAACGCTGCCTTGAGGGCCGCAAGGTTGTACCATGCTTCTGGAAACTCAGGTTGTTGGTAGGCAAGTTTTTCCAGCACAGGCTCGAGTCTGTCTAGCTGGCCGATCTGTGCCAGGCCTTGGGCAAGCGCGTTTAACACGTTCAGGTCTGCCGCTGGGTTTGTGCGTACACGGTCCAAGACTTCAAGTGCGCGATTCGTTTGTTGCATGTGCAGATACAGCACAGCGAGGTCAAAAGCGGCTTGGAAATCATTCGGATTACTTAGCAAGTGTATTTCGAGTTGTTCGATGTTGGATTGCGGCGAGCGCACGATGTTTTGACGTGCACGCGCTTCATTGAGATTTTTCACCAGGCCAATTACGGCGCCGTTGTACGGGTCCAGCTTCAGACATGTCTTGGCGATGAGCAACGCATCGTCAAACCGCTGTAGTGCCACGAGCAGCTGGCAGTATCGGAATACAGCCTCTGGACTGTACGGACAGAAAGCAAAGGCTTGTTTAAAGGCAAACTCAGCTTCGCGGATCAACCGTTGTTGCTCTTGAATTGACTTTGCAGCGTTGAATATGCGCCAAGTGTAAACGCCTGCAATTGCGCTACGGAGTTTCGAAAAAGCCTTTTGCGCCTGGTCGTCCCGGATGAACTTGCGATCGCCTTTGAAACCGCTGAAATCTTTCCGCAGGTAAACCTTCTCCACAAATGCGACGATGTTAGACAATGGCGTGTCGTATGTGATCCAGTTACCTATGAGCCGCTCCGAGTAATGCGACCAGAAATGGTGGTCGCGCTGTAGGATTTCTTCGCTCAGCTCGGCTAACGGCTCGCGATTGATTTTCATAATGATGCCGTACGGCGTCAGGAACGGATACATCCAGTCTAGTGGGAAACTTTCCTCGATGAAAAACTCGTGATCAGGCGTGTTTGTAAAAATGATACCTGCAATCAATGCGTTGATTGACATAACGGCTACCTGGCCGGCTACCTGTACTTTTTGCATGCCCCCGTCGTTAACCACGCGCACGTCTTCACCGGGCTTGAGCTCGTTGCGTGCGAGTCTATACTGTGCATCTGCAAGGTAGTTCGAGAAACACAACGCCGAATCCTCTGGCGTGGCAATATAGATCTCGCGGTCCGGATACACGCCGCCCAAGCTTTTTGCGATGCAGTCTGGGTACGCTTGCTCGAGCAGTCGCCGGTTAAGCCGAATCCGCGCCGAGTTGTAGGGGAACTCAATTTGTGGGTTTGCACGTTGTTCACGTTCGATCTCGAGTTGTTGTGTGAGGAACTTGGCTAGATCATCCGAAAGTTTAACGTGCGCGAATCTGTTGCTTTCGTAAAGCGAGCCGATTTGAGCAAGGGCCTGAATCTCTGCAACTAGTTGGTCCTTGCGTTTCTGCAGTCGTTGCGATGAGGCGCCGTTGGCGATGCGTTCTTCGAGTTCGGCAAGCTCGCGTTGTTTATGGCGCAATTGACGTTGAGCAATCAACTCGCGTTCAAGCAGCACGTTCAGGTCATCAGCTAATGCCTTGCCAAGGATGGTTTTGTCTGCCTGAGTACTGATGAGCTGTTGTGTTTTTTTGCTGAGGTTATCAAACAGGAACTGTGACAACGGGTCTTGGCCATCATGTGGACGCAGTTTGGTAATGAACCCTGACAAGTCAGTAAAATGCTCCGGTTTAAACCACGAAGTGAATGTGCGTCTGCGTTTTTCAACTTTTTCACCTAGGTTGGCAAAAAAACGGTCAAGCGGCAGCACAGCACGTGCGATAATATTGGTGTAATAATTTGCCTGTTTTTCGGCTTTGGACCGGAGTAGTTCTTGGAAGAACGGCGGGTCAATCTGTTTACTCCGATTGTACTGCGAGCGCAGGTAACAAAGGTATGTCAGATCAGCCAGCGCATTTTGTGTGATCAGGTACACATCTCGCCTGTCGAAATTTGGGTCATGTGGTTTGCACCGTGGCGGTATAAAGCTTTCGCAGAAGATCATATAAGTGGGGCAGAACCGGCCTGGGTCAGTGCCGCCGTACAAGACCGTGTCTTTTGTCATCTCAGGATACACTAGATGACCGTTCGGCCCTTTCATGGCTTGTTCGCGCAAGACAGGATCGTAGGTGAGCTTTCCGTCAGGTCCAACAAATGGGGGTGTAAACATATCGTGGCCGAACCAATACCCAAACAAGTGCCCGCGCTGTTCGTTGTCGGCCCAATGACTCATGATCGAGTTTGTCGGCATTAGTGCAAACAGGCCGAGTGTGATTGCCAGCGGCGCGCGCGCTCGATACACCAGCAGCGCACACACAAATGTGGCCGTCATTGCTATCAGCAATAGGTTTGCGAAAACAGGCAAACCGTACTGGTCTTTGGCGAAGGCCCTGCCGATTTGCGTGAGTATCTGTGAAAGACCGGCTGTCGCGCCGCCGAAGTAAACCTCTTGCGTGTCGGCGAACAGCTCGTAAACCGCCAGTGCAGCTGCGATACTGCCCCCAATCAGGCCCATTACCCTGAATTGTTGATAATGCGTTGCCATGTAAGCTGCAACTATTGTCAGGCCGTATCCGACGAGCAATGCCACCAACACATGCGATGCGGTGAAAAACACACGCACAAGCTCGCGCGATGCGCGTTCTGGCGACGGGTTTAGCAGTATCATCAGCAATACCCCAAGGCATAGATAAATCGCTACAATCCCCGTCAACCACGCCCGCTCGCGCCGGTGCATCTTGAAGAAGTATAGGAATGGCACCAGAGCAATCAGCGTGTACACCCAATTGAACTCGTCGCCAATGCCTTTGATCAGCATACCAAGTTGCATGAAGAACCTGCCTGGGTCGGTCAGAAAATTCGTTGGGGTAGCCTTTTCGTATTGGCCGCGTGTGAGTGCATGGAAAAATCCTTCAACAGTGCGCGGATACCCCCATTGCATTGGCGGCGTGCTCATTCCTGATATGGGCATGTATAGGTAGAATGCCGCGCCTACAAGCCACAGAAAACCCATCAGTATAACCGCAAGCTGTTCCAGGCCTAGCTTGCGAGTGTTCCATGTCAGGATGCCCCAACTAATAAGTGCAAGAAATCCGAGGAACCGCACCGGGCCCCCGCCGGTTTTGGATGCTATAAGCAACAGTCCCGCGGCTGCCAGACATGCGTCGCGTGCAAGCTCGGGCAAGTCTTCCTTTGTTAAGATGGCAAACCAGATGTAGGCTGCAATCGAGGCCACACCGACCATGTTAAAGATAAGAAACATCATGTTGGTTTGGTCTGGTGGGCTTTGGAATATGGGTAAAAGTCCCTGGCCTTTTGCAATCAGTCCTATTCCATAAAATATGCTGTTTCCCAAAAACAGGTTCCTGCCCAGTCGCCAGTGCGCCGCTGCAATTGCAACTTCGATGCCCATTGCCGCTACGATTAATGTTTGGTGGTTGGTAAAGCAGATGCCGAAAATGAACATGGCAAGGTACAGATACCGGCGTTGATGTGGTGCGTAGATCCAGCGTAGCAAACATACCAACACACCCATCAGCGACAGTACACTGAATGAATAGACTTCAACTATTACCGACTGGCTCCACATGTAACCGTTGAACCCGAGCAGCATGCCCGATACAAACCCTGCCGCCATGCAGATAGCGTTTTCCCAGCCGCCGCGCATGTTTTTAAGGTCTTCAAGTCCTTCCATCAGCATGCTGCTGCCGCGCGACACAAGCAGAGCAAGCAACCCGCACGCAACTGCGCCGGCTGTTGCACAGCCTAGCCCGACCCGCCATGCGATGTTCCCGTAGGGCAGAAGCGTCCAAAACCAAGTATAGATCGTCCAAACCGGGTAGCCGGGCGGATGCGGTATGCCGGCGTAAAACGACGCGGTGGCAAGCTCCCCTGAGTCTTCCAGTGTTAGGTCAGGGGCGAGGGTCAGATAATATCCGACCCATACAAAAAAGGTCGTTATGGCGAATGTTAACCAGTCGGTTCGCCGGAAGAGCGGCGCGGGCTTGCCTGGTGCGGCCGCCTGTGGTTGTGCTTGTGGCACAATCTGTGCCGCTTGTTTAGGTTTATTGCTGTTGCCCATCGTTTAGAGTTTGATTTACAGCCGATTTGCTCGTTCAAACTTTGGGCAAATGCACACCCGATTGTCCACTACAAAAAGTGTGTTGAAAAGACGCCTACGCAAGCCCCTCTGTACGCGAGCGGCTTTTGCCGGTGGCGGTTTTTTGCGGTAAGTGCGCTTTTAGTGTGGCCAGGATTTACGGCGTTTTTAAGGCCAAGTCCAATTAAACGGGAACCGTAGCCGGTAGAACTCTGTTTCGCTGTTTTTGGGCAACAGAACAGTCAGAATTGTATTTGTGCTGCTCAAGCTGTAGGTCGGCAACCAGTTCCGCAGGTCGGGGCTTGTTTCGACAAAACCGTCTTGGCCGATTGGGATGTTTACCAGTTCGAGCTTATTGCTTTGCCCCGCAGTTACAATTCCGGTTATTCGAATTGGCGATAGTACCCGCTGCGCGTAGCTGGCCAACACCATGTGCATTCGTGCGCTTGGATGGTACATGTCCCAAAAAATGTAATTTGCGCCTGGACCGTCCAACGACTTGTCCCGCAGGTTCGGGTCTAATAACGCGTCAATTCTCTTGCCGTTTTCATCCAGGGCATTTGTCAGGCCAAACGCAGCAGCATTTGTCAGCACATGGTCTGCAACCGAGAAAAAGTCTGGTACGTACACGCTTAGGCCTGGGCAGGCGTTTGTTAGCTCAGCGACCATCTGAATGAACTTTTGGTTGAACTCAATCACGCGTTGTCGGATGAACGCGCATTCGGCTTGTCCGTAATACGAGTAATAGGGTGTGATGGTTACATCAACGGCGTTTGGCATGAGCAAAGTGCGTGCGCCTTTGGCAAAAAGATTTGTAACTGCGCGGTAATGGTTGTGGAGTGCGCGGTTTAGTGAATTTGTCCAGACTGTGATGTTTGTCTCGCCCCAATTTGCCAGCCATACAAGGTCGGCGTCTATGCACCAAATTACGAACAATGCAGTAGCTGCATCCGGCGGAGGCTGAAAGGCCGTCACACTGGCAAGCAGGTTAGTGCTATCGTGGCCGAAGTACGACCAGTTGTTCGTCGGCTTGAGCTGTATGCCCTGCCATTGGGCTAGTACTTCAACCCACACACGGCCGTTGCTGCGCCGTAAACCGTAATAGTGCGGGCCAGCATAATCGTTGTTTGTAGTTGCACATGCGCCATCACCAAACACATACATCGAGCTGAACCGGGTTTGTGTGAGCGCGATCTCGCCACAGCAAAGCAACATCAAGCAAGTGAGCCACGTCTGCACCTTCATAGCTGAGGGCAAAATCGCGCTAGCCCTGAGGAAAGTAAAGTGGTTTCAACGTAGTGCGCATGCCGCTTTTTACTGACAAGGTTGTCCGTAGAACTTCGTAGATGGCATGAACCGGCAATGGACGAGTTTTTGAATCCTCGACGAACGGGTTAAAGGTTTTTAACCTGTCTGCCATGCGTGAGCAATCACTCGAATTCCTAAAGCTCTTGGTGAATACGCCAAGCCCGGTTGGGCACGAAGTGCGCGGTCAACGTGTCTGGTTGGATTACGTCAAACAGTTTGCAGACGAAACGTTTTCTGATGCATACGGCAACTGTGTGGCTGTTCTTAACAAGGGTGGGGCACCGCGTTTGATGCTGGCTGCGCATGCAGACGAAATTGCGATGGCCGTTAACTACATTGACGACGACGGCTTTGTGTATGTTCGCAGGCTCGGTGGCGTGCACGCGGCCATCACCCGCGCGCAGCGTGTTGTAATTCATACCCGAAATGGCCCGGTCAAGGGTGTAGTTGGCAGTGTGGCGCCGCATTTGACAAAGGATGACAAGGAAGAAAAACCGCCCAAGATGCATGAGTTGTTCATTGACATAGGCGCGCGCAACGGTAAAGAAGCCGCAAAGCTAGTGCAGATTGGCGACCCGGTGACACTTGCCGACGAGTTCGAACCATTGCGCAATGGGCTGGCTGTGGGCCGCGCCTTCGATAATCGGATAGGAACCTTTGCGGTTGCAGAGGCCCTGCGGTTACTCGCCCCGCAAAAGTCTAGGCTCAAGGCTGAGGTTTGCGCAGTATCCAATGTGCAAGAAGAGGTCGGATTGCTTGGCGCGCGGCAGATCGCCTATTCACTCAAGCCGGACGTTGCGCTTGTTGTGGACGTTACGCATGCGACTGATTATCCGACCGTGAACAAACAACAGCATGGTAACATTAAGCTCGGCAAAGGACCTACCATAACACACGGCGGAGCCAATCATCCCGAGGTAGTTGCACGGATCGAAGCCGTTGCTAAAGCCAAGAAGATTCAGCTGCAGCATGAGGCTGTTTCTAGCACCAGTGGGACAGATGCAGACGCAATTTTCTGGACACGCGGCGGCATCCCGAGTGCGTTGATTAGCCTGCCAAACCGCTACATGCATTCACCGGTCGAGATGATTAACCTCAATGACTTGGAGCTTATACCGGAGTTGCTTGCTGGATTTGCGCTGTCGCTCAAGCGAGGTGAACAGTTCAAGGTCAAGATTTAAGGATAAGTTTTCGATTACCAATTGGACTTGCATGACAGCTACTTTGCATACCCGAGCTGGTAAATCTGCGCCTGTGGAGTTGCTGATTGATGTCGGAAAACTCGAACACGAATACTACGCGCGCAAACCTGATCTTGCCGACCCAAATCAATTGGTCAGCTTCGGCACCAGTGGACATCGCGGCTCGCCTCTGTATGGCACGTTCACTGAGGCGCACATTCTGGCCATTACACAGGCCATCTGCGATTACCGCAAAGCTCACGGTATCAATGGTCCGTTGTTTATGGGCAAGGATACGCATGCTGTATCTGGGCCGGCGCAGCGCACCGCGCTAGAGGTGCTAGCCGGCAATGGTGTCGAAGTGTTCATTCAACGTGACGACGGGTTTACACCTACACCGGTTATTTCGCATGCAATCCTTACGTACAATCGCAGCCGTCAAATTGGTCTGGCAGATGGGATCGTTGTTACGCCCTCGCATAATCCGCCAACTGACGGTGGATTCAAATACAACCCGCCCCACGGTGGTCCTGCTGATACAGATGTAACACGTTGGATCGAAACGCGGGCTAACGAACTGCTCTGCAACGCTAATCGCCAAGTTACTCGGGTGCCGTTCGAACTAGCCATTAAATCATCAACAGTTCACATGCACGATTTCATGCAGCAATATGTCAACGACCTGCCCTCAGTAGTGGACATGGCGGCGGTTCGGTCTGCTGGACTCAAGATTGGTGTTGACCCGCTGGGCGGCGCATCAGTGGCGTATTGGCAGGCAATTGCGGACAAGTACGGCCTGGAGCTGACAGTGGTGAATCCTGCTGTTGATCCCACGTTCAGATTCATGCGACTTGATCACGATGGCAAAATCAGAATGGATTGCTCCAGCCCATACGCAATGGCCGGATTGGTCGAGCTGCGTGATAGATTCGACATCGCTTTTGGTACAGATCCCGATGCCGATAGGCATGGTATCGTGACTCGGTCGGCGGGGTTGCTGAACCCGAATCATTACCTTGCAGTCGCAATTCATTACTTATTGACCCACCGAACGGGTTGGCCTGCGGATTTGGCCATTGGCAAGACAGTGGTGTCCAGTGGGTTGATTGACCGAGTTGTGGCCGGTATGAAGCGCGAACTGTTCGAGGTGCCGGTTGGATTTAAATGGTTTGCAAACCCATTGCTGCGTGGTTCGATCTGTTTTGGTGGTGAGGAGAGTGCCGGTGCAACTTTCCTCCGTAAAGACGGCAGGGCGTGGACCACTGACAAAGACGGGCTTGTGATGTGTTTGCTTGCCTGTGAGATTACAGCAATCACGGGTAAAGACCCCGGCGCGGTTTACGCCGAGCTAACGAGTCAATTCGGCACACCTTTTTACAAGCGTATTGATGCACCGGCTACACCCGAGCAAAAAGCAGTTCTCCAGAAGCTTTCGCCGCAGGATGTACAAGCAACTGAGCTTGCCGGTGAGCCAATTCTTGCCAAGCTTACACATGCGCCCGGTAATGGTGCACCAATAGGCGGATTAAAAGTCGTCACGCAAAACGGCTGGTTTGCTGCCCGGCCTTCAGGAACGGAAAGTGTGTACAAACTTTACGCCGAGAGCTTTAAAGGGCAGAGGCACCGGGACGAGATTATTGCCCAAGCGCAAACAATAGTTGCCGGTGCTATAAGCAATCCACATCTGTGAGTTTGTGCCGTGCATCTTTGCATACTAGCGGTGTGGGGTTGGGTGCTTTTTACGCTAAGAAAACCGCAACTGGACGGTTGACACATGTTTTGCCAAGGGCCAACATACATGCCACAAACAGGTTATGTGGGCTGCAACCAGTAGCTAGATAGGTCCGTTTGCTTGCGGTTAATGCAGCGGTGTGAAAATTGTAGGCCGAGGGTTAGGACGTGTACTATGACTTGCAGTTTTTGCCTTGTTTTTTAGCTTGGCTGGTTGCAGTAGGCTAGGCGAATATCCAAGCGGTTAGCTTGGCTGAGATTTCGGTTGAGCCAGTACGCTTTGGTAAAGTTGAATGGAGTATATGAAGCCCAGAATACTCGTCGTTGACGATAGCGCAGACCTGCGCCAGCAACTTTTTGACGCGTTCAAAAGAGAAAAGTTTCGAGACCAGCCATACGAAGTATTTGAAGCTGGCGACGTTCCGGAACTAAAGGGTGCAATGTCGGGCCCGGAACCCGATGTTGTGTTGCTAGATGTCGTGTTGCCCAGCGGCGACGGATTGACGTTGCTGCCGCAGATCAAGAAACAATGGCCGGATTCACAGGTCATTCTCATGACCGGAGTGCTCGATGGCGAAGAAAAAATCAATGCCGCCGTCGAGGCAACAAAGCGCGGTGCATTTCATTTTCTGAGCAAGCCGTTCAACCTTGCGAACCTGATCGTCACGGTCGAGCGCGCCATCGAACACAAACGCGCCGAGGAAGAAAGACGCGCATTGCGTGAGGAGATCATTGCCTCGGGCGGTATTCGACCCGTATTTAAGAGCGCGGCCATGCAGGCTGTGATTGCCACAGCCGAGAAAATTGCCGCCAGCGACGCATCGGTGTTGATTACGGGCGAGACCGGCACAGGCAAGGAGGTCATTTGCAACGCGATTCATGCGCTTAGCCCGCGCGCAAAAGGGCCGCTTGTAAAGGTCAACTGCGCCGCACTGCCGCGTGAGTTGATCGAAAGCGAGTTGTTCGGCTCGGTCAAGGGGGCTTACACGGGCGCGCATGTTGACCGCGAGGGACTATTCAGACAAGCCGAGGGCGGCACGTTGCTTTTGGATGAAATTTCCGAAATGCCCGTTGATACACAAAGTAAACTGCTCCGGGTTTTGCAGGACAAAGAAGTCAGACCGGTCGGGAGTAAGACAGTTTACAAGACGGATTGTCGTGTCGTTGCCACAACAAACCGTGTGCCGGACGAAGCAATCCAACAGGGCAAACTGCGCGAAGACCTTTACCATCGGATCAGCCAGATCACGGTGCATCTGCCGCCGTTGCGCGAACGGCGCGAGGATATCCAACCCCTGGCAGAGGCCTTCCTGAAATTCTTTGCCGCCATGGCCAAGAAAGACATCACAGGTTTCACCAAGGCTGCAATAGAGAGGTTGGTTTCGTTTGATTGGCCGGGTAACGTCCGCCAGTTACAAAACGAGATCCAGCGCGCAGTGCTGTTGTGCGAGTCTGATCAGATTGATGCCGCTGACCTTTCGATAGCGACCTCGCGCGCGGACGCGACCCAGGGCGACACGAACTACACCTTGCTCGAGGGCCTCGAACGTAATGCGATCATCCAAATGCTCAAGGAGACCGGCGGCAACAAACTCGAAGCCGCCAGGCGGCTCGGCATTGGTCGCCAAACACTTTATAACAAAATCAAGGCATACGGCATCGAGTTGTAACCTTTGAGTTTTTGGCCAGACTATTTTGTGCAAATTGGCCATCCGAATTGACACCTCGATTCATCGGATTGGAGTGGGCATTAAGCAGGGTGTCGGACGCCCTGTTAATGGTTTCATCGGCGTCCGTTTGCAAGCGTCGGTTGAGTGCGCACCGGTTTTTGCGTTCACAGGCCGAAAATTGCCTGTGCAGTTGTGTGCACGAAAATCTAAGCCAAAGCTGTGCTCGCAAGTGCCATCCAACTCAGGCATTTTCAAGGCTGGCTTTGCTCAGGGACGGCAGGTAAGCTGACAGCTCCTCGGGAAGGCGGCGCAGTCTTAAACCAAAAACATCAATCGCAGGCTGCGGGTTACCCACGTTGTGCTCTTGTAACATGAGCAACTGGTCACGGGTCAATGGCGGTGCCTTGCCCAACAAACGCGGAAAAATGAATTCAAACAGCGCAGCCTGCGCACGCGCGATTCCGTATGGAATTTTGATGATCAAACGTCGTCGGCCAGTAATACCAAGCGCAATCTTCAGTATCTCTTGCAGCGTAAAGGTGTCCGGTCCGCAAAGGTCAAATGTCTGACCAATTGCACGCGGCTCGGCCAGGGCTTTGACAAAACAGCTCGCCACATCTTGAACGGCCACAGGCTGAAACTTTGTGGCTTGCCCACCAATGACAGGTAGCACCGGGCTGAATCTTGCCATGCTCATAAACATGTTCACGAATTTGTCGCCTTGGCCATAGATGATCGAAGGCCTGAAAATCGTCCAATCCAGCCCGCTACTGCGTACAAACTGTTCGGCAGTCCATTTGGTTTGGTGATAGCGCGAGTTTGCATTTGGCCGTGTACCAAGTGCACTCATGTGGACGTATCTCTGTACACCCGCACTTTGGGCTGCGCGCACGACATTTTCAGTGGCGCGCACATGCATGTTTTCAAATGTCTGTTTGCCGACCTCGCTTATTATTCCAACAAGATGAATCACTGCATCACATCCGCCAAGTGCGCCCGCAACCGAGCTGGCGTCTGTCACATCACCTTTGCATGCCTCGGCATTGTAACGCGCACGCAGCATCTGCATGCTTTTCGATTCGGGGTAACGCGCAAGAATCCGCACCTTATGGTCAGCAGCGTGCAACTGACGCACAATTTCGCGTCCGACAAAGCCGGTCCCGCCAGTTACAAACACTTTCATGGCACGAGTCTAACCCGCTTGTGAGCAATGACAAACCAGGTTTTTGCTGGCTTATTGGGCTTGTGTACTGTTACGCCCAAGCACGATGCCTATTCGCCGCCAGAGTTTTTCGAATGCACCTAACGAAAGTTCCTTCAAACCAGTGAGCGGGTCGCCAATGATCACTTTGTCTTCGGTCACTTCAAGCACGGTCACATAGTGATCAATCAAGAAACTCAGCTTCGTAACCACAATCGTTGGCTCTGCCCCTTTAAGCTCCTCAATACGTTTGAACGAGCTGAGACGTGCAGTCAGACCGTCCTTGCAGTATCGTTTTTGTAATGTTTGTGCGAGCATGTCTGGCGCAGTCCCAATGGCAGGGCTTGTGAATGCGAGCAAGGCCAACTCGCCTTCCTCAGCCGGTAATCCCAACTTTCTCAGTGCTGTAACTGCTGCTGCGGGGCCGCATGTGTAATGTGTGCTTTGCAGGCATACAGCATCCTGATCAACGCGCGTCTGCAGTGATTTGAGCTGTGGCTGGACAAGTGCCGCAGCCGCAAACGGCCACACTGCAACCCCCAGTACGATGCTTGTAATTAGAGCCAAGACCGCCTTCCGATCGCGTTTGCGCGGCAGCCGAAATGCAGGTGTCGCAAGCACAACCGCAGAAACAAAGCCAATAAGCGCGAATTTACCGCGCCCGAAAGTCAGCCAGCGGACCGGCCAGGTAAGTCCCACTGCTGGGAAATGGTTGCTGATGGCAATAATCCCGATTATGCCAAGTGGAACAAAATAACCCAGCAACCATTTCCAGTCACGCAGTCGGGCGCACCAGTTGCCTATAGCCACCCCGCCTAGGCCGACCAGTAAAGCGCCAATTGCTTCAAGCCGTAAAACCATTGAACTGGCCAGAACCAAAAACCTGCTCGAGTTATCATTTGCCTGTTGCCGCCGCTTAAGCCGGAGCCAGGCCTAGAGCACGGCACTGACAATCTTTTTTTGCGCGCTTTTTTTCGTACCTTTCGCTTTGCGCCAACTCCTGTTGTGAACGATGGGCTACCTGTTACAATGAGATCGAGTCCTTCGGCTCGGGAGCCACTTTCATATCCCAAATAACGCCGTTGGAAAAATGTCTGTTCAGAGCTCGTGTTTTTTCACCTTTGCACTCTAGCACTGCCGCCTTTGATAAGGCGCTCGACTTCGTCTTTTGACGCCATTGATGTGTCGCCGGGGGTTGTCATGGCTAGTGCGCCGTGCGCAGCCCCGTATTCGACAGCGAGCTGTGGGTCACCGGTCGTCATTAGCCCGTAAATCAGGCCGCTGGCAAAGCTGTCGCCGCCGCCTACCCGGTCCAATATTTCTAGGTCGGGATACGACCGGCTCTCGTAAAATTTGCCGTTCATCCAGCAGATAGCCGCCCAATCGTTGCGTGTTGCGGTCTTTGCTGCGCGCAGTGTCGTGGCTACGACTTTGAAGTTCGGGTATTCTGTGACTGCAGTTTCGATCATCTTTTTGAAGGCTGTCACGTCTAGCTCAAGCAGGTTTTCATCAACGTCAACCTTGAACCCGAGGCAAGCGGTAAAATCTTCTTCGTTGCCGAGCATTACGTCCACGTATTTGGCAATTTCGCGATTGACTTCCTGTGCACGTTTTTGGCCGCCAATTGATTTCCACAAGCTCGGCCGGTAGTTGAGGTCATACGAGACAATCGTACCGTATTGTTTTGCTTTTTGGACCGCCTCAATTGCGAGTTTCGGCGTGGTATCGCTCAGTGCTGCGAAGATTCCCCCGGTATGAAACCACCGGACGCCGAGTTTGCCAAAGATGTTATCCCAGTCGAAATCGCCCGGCTTAAGCTGGCTTGCAGCCGAGTTACCGCGGTCGGAAACACCCAGAGCAGCTCTGACGCCAAACCCGCGCTCGGTGAAGTTTAGGCCGTTGCGCACGGTACGACCCACGCCGTCGAACGGAATCCATTTAATAAACCGCGTATCAACACCGCCCTGCAAAATGAAGTCTTCGATCAGGCGGCCTACGTCGTTGTCGGCAAACGCAGTGCAGACTGCTGTACGCAGGCCAAAACATTTGCGCAGGCCGCGTGCCACATTGTATTCACCGCCACCCTCCCAGGCGCGAAACCACCGTGCGCACCGGATGCGTTCCTCGCCAGGGTCAAGCCGCAACATGACCTCCCCGAGTGAAACGAGGTCGAATTCACATGCTTCAGCCGGTTTAATGTTCAGTGTCGTCATGCTGTTCGGATAAGTTTTTATTGAACGAGTCGTTTCAGAAACGAAGTTCAATTTGTTATTCAAGCTTGGGAACGTTTAGAACATCGCACTTGGTAAGTTTGTTGTGCCAGGGTTCGGATTTCAAGCAAATGGTTTATCACGCTGTGTGCGCCTTTTTGGGTCTAAAGGTTGGTAATCCACACGTAGGCTCGCGTCGGGACGTTCATGACCCAATGAAGATGGGCTTGATATGGCGCTCAAACAGGTTGTGAGTGACATTCCAGGCGATGACGGGTTCACAATCTAGCACAGTCTTGAGGTATCGCTCGCCGCGTTTAGCTGCCATTTTGTAACCCACGTGCATTAATTGGCGCAAGTGTGGGTTAAATTCTTTGCACTTTGGGTCGTGCCGCAGTGCAGCGGTGAATTGCGCCGAGCTCCATCTTGACACAGTGGACGCATCGGGCAGCTTGGTTCTGTCTATGTCAATCACCGTCGCATACGGTTTGCACAACTCGTCAATGTGTTCGAGTGCTTCGGTGTACATTTCCTTGGCCAAGGCAAGGCCTGCGCCACCTGCTTCTGCGAGGCCAATGACTTCTTCGAGCCAAGTTGTACCTGCGGTTTTAATGTGCAGACCGACCCCGTTTTTGAGGAGCGCACGGTTGATGATCGGGTAAAGCGAAAATTTGTCGCTGCCTGAATGCACACTTAGTTTGAGGTTGTCGGGCAGGCCGTAGTTTTTGATTGCAAACCGTATCACGCACAGGTCGTCGTTGAACTCTTTTTCGAACTGGGCAAGCTCGCCCACGTAATCAACCCCCTTGTTAAACCTGCCGGTGAACTTTGGCGCAATTGTTTGGGCAGGTATTTTTTCGTCCGCAATCGCAGCCAGAATCACAAGCAGCTCAGGCGGCGTTTGCGGTGCATCGGTTTCGTCCATAGAAACTTCTGTGATGAATGTGCCTTGGCCTTTGTGTTTAGCAATATGCCGGTAAATCTGACCTGCTGCATGCACAGCAGCGAGGTATTTTGTAGCTATGCGCCGTAACTCAAATTCTGTGATTCGGATTTCCTGGGCAATACCGGGAATTTCAATTTTCCCTGTCAATTCCGGATGACGTTTGACAAATGCTTCGATTTGGGTCTGCTCGAGTGGCTTGCCGATCCAATCTGCAACATCAAGCGTGAAAAAGTCCGACCACGGTATAAACCTGTCGACTGTTTGCAGGTTAACATGGTCAGCATCCACATGCCACGGCTTAGTCCAACCGAGATTTTTAACTGCTGCCACTGCTGCATTGTAAACACTGGCCGGTTCGGAGCCGATGATTTGATGTTCGCGGTTTGATTTATTCCAGACTGGCGCAAGCTCGAGCTGGTGTTCCGCAGCTAGGACACACGCCTGCAATTGTGCCTTGGCCTGTTGGCCAAACCTATCGCCAACGCCAATTGAATATTTCGCGAGTTTGTGCATTCAAAAACCCAGCAAATTACACCACCGGGTATGCGTGCAAAGTTAAAATTTTTGCAACGCGTACTGAATTTTGTGCACCGCATTTTTATGCTGAAGAAGCTTTACAAGGTCGAGTCGGTTTGTAACTTGGCAGCAATTTGAAAGTCACCTAAGACGCGGTGATTTTGACAAAGAAATGAAGTTCATCACGGAAGATTTCTTGTTGACAACACGGACAGCGCAGCGGTTGTACCACCAGTACGCCGAGGCCGAGCCGATTTGTGATTTTCACTGTCATCTTTCGCCGGGCGATATAGCGCGGAACAGGCAGTTCAGCAATCTTTTCGAGATTTGGCTCGAGGGGGACCACTACAAGTGGCGTGCTATGCGGTCTAACGGTGTGCCGGAACGGTTTTGCACTGGAGACGCCAGCCCGTTCGAGAAGTTCATGGCGTGGGCAAAGACAGTGCCATATACGCTGCGTAATCCGTTGTACCACTGGACACATCTGGAATTGAAGCGGTACTTCGGGATAGACGAACTGCTAGATGAGAAAAGCGCCGAGCGAATCTGGAAAAAGGCAAATGCAAAGCTAGCCACGCCGGAGTTTACTACCCAAGGAATTCTGAAGAAGTTCAACGTTGTGGTCGTGTGCACCACTGATGATCCCACAGACAACCTAGAGCCACACCGCGAATTTGCGTCTCAAGGACACCCGACGCGCATGGTGCCCACGTTTAGGCCAGATAAAGCCCTGATGGTAAATCGGCCTGACGTGTTCAACAAGTGGCTGGCACAGCTTGAAGCAGCAGCGAACATTGAAATTCGCAATTTCAGCACGTTCATTGACGCACTCGAGAAACGGCATGAGTACTTCCACGAGCATGGGTGCCGGTTGTCTGACCACGGCTTAAACCATTGTTATGCAGATTTTTGTTCAGATAGAGTTGCGGCCTCCGTTTTCGATAAAGCACGACGCAACCAGCAAGTGTCAGCAGCCGAGCACAGCCAATTCGCGTCATTTATGATGGAATTTTTCGGTCAGCTCAACGCACGCAGAGGCTGGGTCATGCAGCTTCACCTGGGCGCGATGCGCAACAACAACACCCGTATGTTCCAAAAGCTCGGCCCTGATACTGGATTCGATTCGATTGGCGACTGGCCGCAGGCCGCAGCTCTGGCGGCGTATCTGGACAGGCTTGACCAGCAAAACGCGCTTCCGAAGACGATCATTTACAATCTTAACCCTGCAGACAATTACGTGTTCGGGACGATGCTCGGGAATTTCCAAGACGGCAGTGTGCCAGGCAAAATCCAGTTCGGCTCAGGCTGGTGGTTCCTCGATCAAAAGGAAGGTATGGAATGGCAGCTTAACACACTGTCGAATCTTGGGCTTTTGTCGCGGTTTGTCGGCATGGTAACAGACTCGCGCTCGTTCATGTCGTTCCCGCGCCACGAGTATTTCCGGCGTGTGCTTTGCAACCTGATTGGCCGGGACGTTGAGAACGGCCTGCTGCCCAAGGATGAAAAATTGATTGGACAGATGATCCGTAACATTTGTTATGCCAACACGGCGCAGTATCTGGCCCTTCCGCTTGAGGCAGGCCGGCGCAGCCGACGCAAATGATTGAACCGATATGTCACTCAAACTCGAATAGACACCATGCAAAACCAACCTACACAAACATCTTCATCTGTGGAATGCGCAATAAAACCCGGTGGGCATTACCGCTGGATGATCTGCATATTGCTGTTATTTGCAGCTATTATTAACTACGTTGATCGCCAGGTCATCGGCATCCTCAAGCCGACGTTGACAAAAGAATTTGGTTGGGCAGACGAGCGGATATACTCCTCCATAGTTTTTAGTTTTCAGCTCGCCTACGCCATCGGTTTCATTTTTGCAGGGCGGTTCATGGATTTGGTGGGTGTGAGGCGGGGGTTTGCCATCTCCGTCAGTCTTTGGAGCATAGCTGCTGTTGCGCACGGTTTTGCCGGTTACGTGCAGGGGGTTAGTTTCCCAATGTTAAACCTGGACGCAAAAACTGGCTTTGCTCTGGTAACGCTCAGCGGTGCGGCAGTCGGTTTTGCCATGGCGCGGTTTGCCCTCGGCATCGGTGAATCCGGGGCCTTTCCGGCTTCGATCAAAACAGTCGCCGAATGGTTTCCGAAAAAAGAACGTGCATTGGCGACTGGCATTTTTAACGCCGGAACAAACGTCGGGGCGCTGGTTACACCGCTTGTGGTGCCGTGGATTGCCAGTCACTGGGGCTGGCAATGGGCCTTCATCATCACAGGCGGCATCGGCTTTTTGTGGGTGTTTATGTGGTTGTTTGCTTACCGGCAGCCGGAGAAACACCCCCGCCTCAAGCCCGCCGAGCTGGCTTATATCCGGAGCGACCCGCCCGACCCGCCGGTTAAGATACCGTGGCGCAAGTTGTTTCCCCACCGGCAGACATGGGCATTTGCCCTGGGCAAGTTCATGACCGACCCGGTCTGGTGGCTTTATCTGTTTTGGCTGCCTGATTTTCTGCACACTAAACACGGATTGGATTTGAAGTCCCTCGGGTTGCCACTGGTCGTAATTTACCTTGTGGCCGATGTGGGGAGTATTGGTGGTGGATGGTTATCCGGGCGGTTTATGAAAATGGGCTGGACCGCTAATCGCGCGCGCAAGACTGCGATGCTTATTTGCGCGTTGTCAGTGGTACCAGTCACTTTTGCCGCCCAGGTCAAAGACCTGTGGTTGGCCGTTGCGCTGGTGTCAATCGCAGCTGCCGCACATCAAGGTTGGTCTGCCAATCTGTTTACACTTACTTCCGACATGTTCCCGCGAAAGGCGGTCGGCTCGGTTGTTGGCATCGGAGGCACGGCGGGCGCGATCGGCGGCATGGCAATGTCAATGCTGGTGGGCGCCATCCTTCAACACCTTCGTAGTTATGTGCCCCTGTTTATCATAGCAGGATTTACCTACTTGGTAACACTGCTTGTCATCCACGTATTGGTGCCACGGCTCGAACCGGCAAAAATTGACGTGGAAGGATTCGACAGTTCTGGGGGGAATAGACCCGGGCAGTGAGAGTAGCTCTGATTGATGCTGATCTGTCACAAACGTCAAAAGCAACGCGCAGCCTTGCTTGTCTGGCTTTGGTTTTTATATGCTTGGCGGGTGGTTTGCGGCGGGGGTGAACCGCCAGCTTTTCCCGGCGCAGAAGGGTTCGGGGCAAACGCACGTGGCGGGCGTGGTGGTGATGTCTATTACGTGACCAGTTTGAATGACGACGGCCCTGGTTCGTTACGCCACGCAATCGATAGTGCAACCGGACCGCGAACCATATTGTTCAAAGTCTCCGGCAACATCAAACTTCGGTCGAATCTACTCGTAAACAGGCCGCGTCTGACCATTGCCGGCCAGACGGCACCCGGCGATGGCATTTGTATTCAGGACGGCACACTGAGCCTTCAGGCCGACGACCTTATTGTCCGACATTTGAGGTCCAGGCTTGGCACAAACAACGTGGCACAGGATGACGCAATAAACATCGTCCGGGGCAGAAACATAATTGTTGACCATTGTTCAGCCTCGTGGTCGGTGGACGAGGCGCTTTCGGTGGTTGATTCCGCCCAAAACGTCACAGTCCAATGGTGTCTGATAGCCGAGTCTCTCAACAGGTCAATTCATTCAAAGGGTGCGCACGGGTTTGGCTCGCTCATTCGCACACGAACCAACTCGTTTGTCACCTTTCACCACAACCTCTTTGCCCATCACAACAGCCGCAATCCCAGACCTGGCACTTACGACAGCACATACGCATTGCGGTTGGATTTCCGAAACAACGTCATCTATAACTGGTGCGGCAAGGCCGGCTACGACGACACCATTGACGTGGTCGAACTCAACTACGTCTGCAACTACTTAATTGCCGGGCCTTCGACCAAATGGTTGAAGAGCGCTTTTGACGCCGGCGGCCCGAACACAAAAATCTACCAACACGCCAACAGATTCGATGCGAACAAGAATGGGATTACCGATGGCGTGGACACCGGGTGGGACACTTTCGGGGGTACTTACACAAAGGCAAGCAAACCGTTTCCTGCCCTGCCGGTTACAACCGATTCGGCCAGCGTGGCATTGTTGCGTGTATTGCTGCAGGCCGGCGCGTTGCCTTGGCGACGGGACGCCGTTGACCGCCGAGTTGCCGACAGTGTTTTTATGCAGACGGGCCAGATCATTAACGACACAGCCCAAGTTGGTGGCTGGCCTGTACTAAAATCCGAGGAACCACCCACCGACACAGACAACGACGGTTTGCCCGATTTTTGGGAGATGGCTTTGCGTTTGGACCCACGTGCACCGGACAACAACGGCGACCGCGATGGTGACGGATACACTAATCTTGAGGAGTACCTTAACTGGTTAGCAGGGCCGCATTTGGTTACGGCACTAAATACGCCAGCTGAAATTGACCTGCGCCAAATAAACGGTAGCCCAGCCACGGAACTTCTGTTCCGGGTTGCTGATGGCCGCAACGGCCGGGTTCGTTTGCTCGAAGACGGTTACACTGTGAAATTCGTGCCCCGGAAGAATTTTGTCGGTCGCGCAAGTTTTAACTTCTATATAACGCATCCGGCCACGCGCCAAACGATCGGTCCGTTTGAGCTGGCCGTTCTTGTTACGCACTATGCCGCCGCAAAATCGCCGTAGTCGAACGTCGGAACTTGAGGTGTGTTAGATAGATGCCATAACCCATGAAGACATTGATCAGTGTGCTGTTTCTAAGTGTGTGGCTGACAGCGTGCGGGACGGGCAACGTATTTTTGCCAGACACAAATTCCGCAGCACTGGCAGCCAAGGAATTCAACGTGCGTGATTTCGGTGCAAAAGGCGATGCCAAATCGTTGGACACGGACGCGATCCAAAGAGCGCTAGATTTTTGTGGTAAATCTGGGGGCGGTATCGTGCGTGTACCTGCAGGCACATATTTGATCAAGCCAATTTCATTGCGTAGTCAAACGACGTTGTTACTTGAGGCCGGGGCGATTTTGCAGGCCACTACCAACCATCAGGACTTCATGAAAGAGCCAGGTGACTGGCAAACTGCAAAAGGTAGTGGTGATTTTATCCCGTTGGTCAGTGGCGTTGGCCTGACGAATGTCGTGATTACCGGCAAGGGGATAATTGACGGCGCAGGCCAAGTTTGGTGGGGGCCCGCTGAAGAAGCGCGGCGCAAAACGCCTGGCTTCACGCTGCCGCGGCCGCGCTTGATTATTTTGACAAGATGCAAGAACGTGCGCATTGAGGGCGTGACACTTCGGAACTCGCCGAGTTTTCATTTTGTGCCCACTGATTGCGAGGATGTGTGGATTGAAGGCTTGACAATACTTGCGCCGGATGAATCGCCAAACACAGACGGGATCGACCCGAGTGTGAGCAGGCGGGTTGTGATCACGAACTGCTTGATTGCCGTAGGCGATGATAACATTGCAATCAAGTCGGGCCGGAAGATGCCAGGACGCGAGTTTGCGTGCGAAGACATAATTGTAACCGATTGCGTGTTTAGGCACGGGCACGGCGTGTCAATCGGCAGTGAGACCGTCGGCGGTGTGCGCAACGTATTGGTAAAAAACTGCGTACTTGACGGTACCGAGAACGGTCTGCGTATAAAGACCGCACGTGGCCGTGGTGGTTTAATTGAGAACATTGTTTACACAAACATTACGTTGAACAATTGTCGGCCGTACCCAATTACAATCACCTGTTATTACCCGAGGATTCCCGACGCTGACAGCGCACAGGAGATCACACCCGAGACACCCAAGATCCGGAACATTCGGATTTCAAACGTGCGCGGTACTGGCGCACGCGCTGCCGGTGTAATAATCGGTCTGCCAGAAAGCGTTATTGAGAATGTTGAGCTTAAAGACGTCGAGCTTACTGCGCCGCGCGGGCTTACCGTGCGCAATGCCACTGTAGTGCGCCTCATAAACGTTAAGCTAAACATTGGACAGGGTGACGAAGTTATTTCACGCGACGCCGAGGTCGTGCGGCTCCATTAGATCCAGGCGAGCAGTTAGCACTAATGCAGTGCTGCGTGAGACGCGCGTGCATCTCAGGTGGCTTTTGCATCTGAATTGAGGAAGGTGGCACAGCTTGGCGGCCTTACTTCTCGTGTGACAAGCGCCAAGCAGCCAGGCCAAGGCAGATTGTGCCCAAACCAATCAGTCCTTCCACAGGCCGCCGCACAACTGTGAATAGGCAAATCGCCATTGTTGCAGCCAAGAAAATTATGGGTACCCACGGCCAGCCTGTCACGTGCAACTCTGCGCCGTGCTGCCAACGCAACCGCAACAGGCCAACGACAGTCGCAGCGGTGCTCAAGCTGAGCGTAAAACCGATGTACGTGAGCAGGCTTTCATACGTGGTGGTCCAGAGCAGCACAAGCGCAAGCAGCAACTGGGCAGCAATCGCTGCACGGGGCGGACCGTGCCGCGCCGCTAAACAACTGGGCAGGAAACCGTCGCCGGCCATTTTGGCCCAGACCCGTGGCCCGGCCATGATAAGCGACGATACACTGCTCACCAGCGCAAGCGAGATCAGAACCGTGGTGATGCGCACCCAGGTGACTCCGCCGAGTGCATTTGCTGCGACTGCGCCAATTTCGAGTTTACCTGACAGTTCGTTTACGGGTGCGCTCAGCACCATCACCGCGTTTGCCGCTAGGTAAAGCACTGTGACAAGTGCAGTTCCCAAAACGAGCGCTTTGGGCAAGGTACGGTCTGGGTTAGTAACTTCGCCGCCTACGTAAACCGCAGCGTTCCAGCCCGAGTAGCTGAAAGAGACCCAAACCATTGCCACAGCAAACGCTGCTATATCAAATTCTGCTGGGGGAGCAAGATGTTGGGCTTGGACTTGTGTAAGGCCCAAGATGCTCAGCCCGCTCATCAAGAGCACCTTCGATAACACGATCATGTTTTGGACATTTGCACCCCAGCGCACCCCTAAGGCGTGTTGAGCCGCAAAAAACGCTATTACTGTTGTGCCCGCAAGTTTCGGTGATACCCACACAAGCCACGTTTGGAGATATTGGCCGAATGCGTATCCTGCTGCCGCAAGCGGCGCCGAAAACCCCACAAGTACGGAGATCCAGCCTGCAACGTACCCGGCAGCCGGGTGCAGTGTACGGCTCAGAAAAATGTACTCGCCACCTGATTCGGGAATTTGCCGCGCCAACGCACCATAGCAAAGCGCGCCCAACCCTGCTAAAACCCCACCCAGCATCCAAGCCGCAAGCACAAGCACAGGGCATTTCAGATCAGCCAGCAAGAACCCGCTTGTGGTAAACACGCCCGTACCGATCATGCTCGCTACTACGAGCGTAGTGGCACTGAGCAATCCAATCTGGCGCGGAGCCTGGGTTATATGACGTTGCTTGTGCATTTGGCGCGTGAAGTCTGAGGCAACTCGAGCAAAAAGTCGAATAAATGACTATAAGGCTTTTGGTTATGGCGCTTAGTTCGGATTTGCGCCGTGCACAAGCAGGGACGCACCTTGTGCCCGATGCTTCTACGGACGGAGAACTTATTGGGAATTGCTGGGTCGGCTGTTTTTGGCATGCTTGTGGCGACTCTTTTAGTGTGTTCCGACCAAAAAATAAGGGCCAATGCGGTCGTTTTTCCCCGGTGTATTGACTTGTGGGCTGCGTTGACTTGCCCGGATGGTCGGGTGATAATTGGACACTGTCAAATGCTGTTTATGGAGCACGAGCACAAATTGACACGGCGCACGTTCGTAAGAAACTGCGCAGTGCTGATGGCGGGCGGGTTATTTGGCAGCCTGGGTTGCAACTCGCGCTCGCCCAGATCTGTTGTTGACGGACCGGCCGCGCAGGAGAGGGCCCAGGCCGCGGGACAGTTTGAGCCGGCGTATCTTGCTCTGCACAAAAGCGGTGAGCTGAAGCGCAGAGCGGATCAATTGTGGCAACGAATGGAATGTTGTGATTTGTGTCCCCGTGTGTGCGGCGCAAACCGGCTAAGTGGCGAACGCGGCCAGTGCAGAGCCACGGCCGACTTGATGGTAAGCTCGCATCATGCGCATTTTGGCGAAGAACCCGAGTTGGTAGGGCGGGGCGGTTCAGGTACAATTTTCTTCTGCGGCTGTACATCGCGCTGTGTATTTTGCATCAACTGGCAGATCAGCCAAACGTCAGACTGCCCAGTTGTGAGCGTGCATAGGCTCGCGGAGATGATGCTAGAATTGCAGCGCTCAGGTTGCGCAAACATCAATGTAGTGACACCCACGCATTTTTTGGCGCACATATTGCGCGCGCTGGACATTGCCACTGCGCGCGGGTTGCGATTGCCGCTTGTTTACAACACGTGCGGTTGGGAACAGCTTGACGTGCTGAACCTGCTTGATGGTGTAGTTGACATTTATCTGCCGGACCATAAGTGGGGTGACCCGGCGGCGGGCCTTAAATACTCGGGTTTGCGTGATTACCCAAACATCACACAACAGGCGCTGCTTGAAATGCATCGCCAGGTTGGCGTTGCCAGGCCAGGGCCAGATGGTTTGATTAAACGCGGCTTGATGATCCGGCACTTGGTGATGCCTAATCGAGTTGCTGGTACGCGCCAGGTGCTTAAGTGGATTGCGGAGAACCTGCCCAAAGACACTTACGTGAATCTCATGTCGCAGTATAGGCCGACGTACAAGGCAGATTCGTATCCCGAGATAAACCGGCGCATAACACGAGACGAATATGCTGAGGCTCTGGACTGGGCCAGCGAGTTCGGACTTACCAATGTCAAGGAACAACCGATGCCTTGGTTTTAACCCACCACGGTAAGGGGCGTGTTTCAAAAATCAACAGCCGGCTTTGGCGCCTTAATTTCTTGCGCAAGCCGGCTGTTAAATATATACGAAGCGCAGCGGTGTAATTAACGTTGTATGCGCGCGGAGCCGCCCTTAGCAAAAGCGCGCACTTCCTCGACGCTCGCCATCGTAGTGTCACCCGGGTACGTGGTCAATAACGCGCCATGTGCCCAGCCGAGACGCAACGCCTGTTCGGGGTCCTCGCCCGTTAGCATTCCGTAGAACAATCCAGAAGCAAAACCGTCGCCGCCACCCACACGATCGTAAACGTCAAGTTCGCAAGTGGGTGCGTTGTAGGTCTTGCCGTCAATCCATGCAACTGCGCTCCAGCGGTGTCGGTTGGCAGAAAGCACTTCACGCAGTGTTGTGGCAACAACTTTCACATTCGGATACTCCCTGGCCACCTGTTCCATCATTGCAACGAATGCACTGGGATCAAGTGAGCTTGCCGCAGTCACATCGGGCCCCTTCAGGCCAAGGCCCTTTTGCAGGTCTTCTTCATTGCCGACCAGCACGTCAACCAGCCGGACGATTTGTTTCGTGACCGACTGTGCTTTGTCTTGGCCACCCCAAACGTCCCAAAGTTTTTGCCTAAAATTAAGGTCGAACGAAACAACTGCACCTTGTTTTTTGGCTGCCTGCATCGCTTCGATGATCAACTGACCGGTTGTCTCGGACAACGAGGCGTAAATGCCACCACTATGAAACCAGCGGACACCGCCTGCAAAAATCTCGTTCCAGTCGAAATCGCCAGGCTTAAGCAACGCACCGGCTTCGTTGGCGCGGTTGTAAAACACAACCGGCGGGCGCACGCCAAAACCGCGGTCGCTATAAACCGTGGCATGGTTAGGCCCATTGACGCCGTTGTGCTTGAACCGTTTGGCAAACAATTTGACTCCCATCGCGCGCACGCGTTCTTCGATCAGTTGGCCGATCGGATAGTCCACGATGGCAGTTACAATGCCGGTTTTCATTCTGAAACAGTTTGCAAGGTTTGCTGCCACGTTGTATTCGCCGCCGCTGACGTGGATTTGGCATTCGGTTGCCTTGCGAAAAGGTACAATGCCCGGGTCCAGCCGATGTACCAAAGCGCCCAGTGATATAAGGTCAAGTGCTCCAGTTTGAGGTATGTTTAAGCCGTATTTCATTTTCCTGTCAGTTTGTATGTTAAGTCGTCAATTGTCCAAAGGTTAACTCAAGATTTTGCTCGTACGCCCCGATACGCGCGCCGAGCGAGCGAAGTTTGCACATTTTGCATTCGGTTGTCTGCAAAAATTTTCTGCTTAAGGTTGAAAAAAATACTGGCCTGGTTTAGAAGTCAGGCGGGTGAACTTATGTTGTATTTCGAACGTGGTGGGGCAAATACTGAGATGAGCCTAGAAGAGCTGCGCGCTGGGTTGTTTGGCGCGTTGGAGCAGTTGGGGCGGCTCTCTAAAGTGTTGGTTGTGCCACCTGACTTTACGCGTGCGCATTCGTTTGCGGGCGTACTGACGCGGTTTGCTTATGAGTTTTACGGGTCGGCGCTCACGGACGTGTTACCGGCTCTTGGGACGCATTCGCCGATGACACAGGCACAGATAGCCGAGATGTTTGCCGGTGTACCGCCAGAGTTGTTCCGAGTGCACAACTGGCGTACAGGCGTGACAACTATCGGCGAGGTGCCGGCTGAGTTTGTGCGACGGGTTTCAGATGGTGCGGTTGATTTTTCCTGGCCGGCGCAAGTAGCAAATCTTGTGTGGTCAGGCGGCCACGACCTGATCCTATCGATTGGCCAGGTTGTACCGCATGAGGTCATCGGCATGGCAAGTTACAACAAGAACATATTCGTGGGCACAGGCGGAGCAGACGGCATTAACAAGAGCCACTTCATCGGGGCAGCTTACGGCATGGAACGAATTATGGGCCGTGCGGACACACCTGTGCGGCGTGTGCTTAATTACGCTGCCGAACGATTCGCAAGTCATTTGCCGATTGTGTATGTGCACACTGTTGTTGGACGGAAACCAGACGGCAAATTATGCGTGCGCGGCTTATACATCGGCGATGACATTTCCGTATTCGAGAAAGCCGCTGCGCTGTCGTTGCAGGTTAACTTCCAGATGCTAGATGAACCGCTGCAGAAGGTTGTTGTGTACCTTGACCCTGCCGAGTTCAAGAGCACGTGGCTCGGCAACAAGAGTATTTATCGCACTCGCATGGCAATGGCTGATGGCGGCGAACTAGTGGTGCTTGCGCCCGGACTGAAAGAGTTCGGTGAAGACCCGGAGATAGACCGGCTCATTCGCAAATACGGTTACCGTGGTACACCTGCTACGCTTGCGGCTGTGGAAGCAAATGCCGATCTGCGTGCCAACTTGAGCGCTGCGGCGCACCTGATCCACGGCTCATCTGAGGGCCGGTTCAAAATCACGTATTGTCCAGGGCACCTGTCGCGGCACGAAATCGAGAGTGTTAACTACGCATATGCTGAGCTTGGGCCGATGCTCGAGCGGTACAACCCGGTCAAGCTTAAGGACGGCTGGAACAACTTGCAGAACGGCGAGCGAATCTTTTACATATCGAATCCGGCACTTGGGCTTTGGGCACATCGCGCGCGGTTTAACGCATGATTTTCATCTGCCGGTCAAACAGTTGAAAACTTGAATGCAGCAAAAACAAGTAACCACTAAGCAATAGCCATGAACTTACCGTTTAAGATCGAGTTATCAGGCAAGGTTGCACTTGTGACAGGCGGGGGCGGCGTGCTATGCAGCACAATGTCGCGCGCCTTAGCTGCTTGCGGTGCAAAAGTTGCAGTTGCTGATATGCGGCAAGAAGCAGCAGAAGCCGTGGCCTCACAGATTCGGGCTGAGGGCGGCACTGCAATCGGTATAGCCTGTAACGTACTGGAAAGACCGAACCTCGAGGCTGCAGACGAAATTGTCAAAAAGGAGCTTGGGCCGGTTGACATTCTCATTAACGGTGCCGGTGGAAATCATCCAAAGGGCACCACCTCAAACGAATATCTTCGTGCCGAAGACGTCATAGGTGCGGCTAAAGACATAGTCACTTTCTACGACCTAACGCCCGAGGGCGTACAGTTCGTTTTCAACCTTAATTTCCTCGGCACGTTGCTTCCGACGCAAGTGTTTACTCGCGACATGGCAAAGAATGGCCGCGGCGTGGTCATTAACATTTCCTCGATGAATTCGTTCCGGCCGCTGACAAAGATCCCGGCTTACAGTGCTGCAAAAGCTGCTGTGAGCAATTTCACGCAATGGTTGGCTGTGCATTTCTCCAAGGTCGGTATCCGTGTGAACGCAATTGCACCGGGTTTTTTCATAACCGACCAAAACCGCGCGCTTCTAACGAAGCCAGACGGTTCGCTAACACCGCGTGGGCAGACGATCCTTGCGCACACGCCAATGGGCCGGTTCGGTGTGCCTGAAGATTTGATTGGCACGCTCCTGTGGCTGGTTTCAGACGATGCGTCCGGGTTTGTGACAGGGACAGTTATTCCTGTTGACGGTGGGTTTGCAGCGTACAGTGGCGTCTGAATCGGGCACTCGACCGGGCGTAAGATTATCAAAAAAATTTGGAGGCGAGGGTCGGAATCGAACCGACGCATAAGGGTTTTGCAGACCCCTGCCTTACCACTTGGCTACCCCGCCACCAACCGGAATAAGCATAATGGCAGTTTGCTTGGGTGCAAGAGTAAACTTCTTGCATCTGGTGCTTTGACCTGCGCACTCGATGGTAATTAGAGACCCTGCTTTGAACGGGGCGTCTTAACAATTGCCACGCTTTTCAAGTGCTTGTGCAGCGGCAGAGCGGACCCACTGGTCGGGGTCTTGCAACAATGACTGAAGCGAGCCTGAGACCGACTCGGTTCCCAATCGGCTCAGTGTCTCTACGCCGGCAAGGCGCAGGTCGCGGTCGGTGTCTTTTAATAATTCTTCCAGCGCTTCGACAAGCTTATGGCCGTTTGGAGGTGTGGTTGCAGTTTTTGCAGTTGTAACAAGCTCGGTCTCGGCCTCGGTTGCCTCGGTTATTTTTTGCAGAACGCGAATGGCTGCCTGGCGTTTCCAGTAGTCACGGTCTTTTTTGGCTTTCTCGAGTTCCGGGACTACATTGTGGGCGGCTTTTGTCAGCCACCATTGTGGGTTCAGCGACCTAACAACGCGTTCTGCGGTACGGCGCACCGAGTCGTGCGCATCTGCCAGAGCCAGGATGATGCACTCCAACGCACCGTCTTCATTGCATTTGGCTAGTGATTCGACAACTGCTTCACGCACGTCGTGGTCCGGGTCGGCCAGTAATGGCTTAAGCTTGTCCACGAGCTTGTCGGTGCCGAGCCGAGCCAGTGCTTTGACTGCTGCTTTGCGCACTTCCCATTGTGGGTCATCGAGCAGTTCGGCTACGCGTTCGATGCAGCGGTTGTCGCCAATCTTTCCGAGTGAACTGCAAGCTGCTGCGCGCAAGCCTGCAAAGTCATCTCGCAGACATCGCACAAGCGGACCTACGGCTTGATCATCCTTGAATTTGCCGAGTGCCTCTGCGGCTTTGAGTCTGACCATTTGATTTGTGTCTTTGAGAGCCTCGATCAACGGTCGCACCACTCGCGCATCCTGGATCTGCCCAAGTGCTTCTGGTATGGCAAATCGGTTGGGTGCATCCAGATTTTTAAACGCTTTGAGCAGCGGATCGACTGCAGCCGGACCATAGTCGGCGGCTTCGCTGTATTTGCCTACGGCGATGTTATACCAGATTGTTTCGTGCTCGCTACGCGGTTTCCACGAAAGTGCATCCAGCCCATGTGCAGCAGCACGACGCACGTTCACATCAGAATCTTCAAGTGCTTGAACGAGAGCCGGTATCGCCTGTGGATCATGCAATTTAGCAAGTGCATTCGCAGCCGAAATGCGTACATCGGCATCGGCATCTGCAAGTGCAGTAACAAAAGTTGGCAGCGCTTTATTGCCATCCAGCAGTGCCAGCGCAAGCAGCGCAGCACGCCGGACCTCTCGGTCGGTATCGCTGATCAGTAGACGAACGATTTTAGCGGCCTGTGCGGGGCGCTCTGAAACAATATTCGCAATAAGCTGAAGCTTCGCTTTCGGCTTGATAAACTTAAACCGCAGACTGGTTAGCCATTTCATGTACAACTCCTCCGGCGCCAGCGTGTCATTTGCACTTCCCCTGTCTTAAATCAAGCCGCAAACGTGCCACAGCTTGGATTAGGAAAACTTTTTGTTCAATGCTGACAAAATTTTTCGCTGCACTAAATCTGCTCTGCCCCGTGCATGCGGTTTAATCTGTTACGCGGGCATGCCCAACAATGAGACATTGCAGTGTCAAGTGTCCCGATTATGGGACGGTGTGGATTCGCCGCGTCAGCGGCGCCGGCCCACAGTGTTGTTGGCGCCGTGCAACCTAACGCGTGAAAAATTTTTGCACCTCGCCAATTACTTCGATGAACACGTCAACCTCCTCCTTTGTGTTGTAAAAGTAAAAGCTCGCACGTGTTGTTGCGTCAACGCCGAGTTTGTGCAAAAGCGGCTGCGTGCAATGGTGCCCGCCCCTCAACGCAATGCCGGCACGGTCGGCAAGTGTAACAACATCGTGTGCATGTACACCCGGAATGGTAAAGCTAACGAGACCTGCGCGACCGGTTCGCGGCCCGAACAATCGGATCCCAGGCACTTTGGCTGCGAGTTGTTCCCATGCATAGGTTGCCAGTGCCTGGTCGTGCGCCCAGATATTTTCACGGCCGATGTTGTCTAGGTAATCCATCGCTGCGTGCAGGCCGATCGGTCCCGATATATCAGGTGTGCCCGCCTCGAATTTGTGCGGCGGTTTTTTAAACTCGGTATGGTGATATTCGACGCGCAAAATCATTTCACCGCCAGTCTGATACGGCGGCATCTTTTCGAGTAGTTCAGACCGTGCGTAGAGCGCGCCGATACCGGTCGGCCCACACATTTTGTGGCCTGAGAAGGCAAAAAAGTCGCAACCGATCTGTTGCACGTCAACTGGCATATGCCCGGCGCTTTGTGCACCGTCAACCAGAGTTGTTATGCCGCGTTTGCGTGCCTGTGCGCAAAGATCTGCGACTGGGTTTACCGTTCCGAGTGAGTTTGACACGTGGACCATGCCGAACAGTTTCACACGCTGCGTCAGCAGCGCGTCTAGTTTGTCGAGGTCAAGCAACCCGTTGTCGCCTGTAACAGGCACATACGCCAGTTGTGCACCGGTGAGTTGAGCAATTTGTTGCCATGGAACAATGTTGCTGTGATGTTCCATTTCGGTAAGCAGGATGACATCGCCCGGTTTGAGATTTGCAGCGCCCCAACTAGCGGCCACAAGGTTGATCGCTTCGGTTGTCCCGCGTGTGAAAATTATTTCGTCGGCACTTCGAGCATTGATGAACTTTGCCACGCGTGCGCGTGCGGTTTCGTAGGCTACCGTGGCGCGGCTGCTCAATTCGTGAATACCGCGGTGCACATTTGCGTTGTAGTTCTCGTAGTAGGTGCGCAGCGCGTCAATTACAACGCGCGGTTTTTGGCTTGTGGCGGCATTGTCGAAGTATATCAACGGTTTGCCGTGGACCTTTTGGTCCAGGATCGGAAAATCGCGCCGAAGTGCAGCCCAATCAATGTCGTGTTTCATCGCGACTCAGTGGGAGAATATGCATTTTTGCGGTTTGATGACCCACGTGCGGTTGGTAAAGGATCGGCAGCTTGAAAATTCACAGCAGCCCCAATTGCAGCTTTGCCGCGTCAGTCAACATGTTCTGGTTCCAAGGTGGGTCCCACACAAGCTCAACATTTGCTTCGACAACTTGTGGGATTGACAACAGCCGGTGTCGCACGGTTTCTGTGATTACACCTGCCAACGGGCAGCCGGGTGCGGTAAGTGTCATTTTCACATCCACACGATAGGCGTTTTGGTCTGCAACAGTATTGACTCTGCAGTCGTAAACCAACCCTAGATCAACAATGTTCAACGGGATTTCCGGGTCGTAACAGTTTTTAAGTGCTTCCCAGACCTGTTTTTCGACCTGTTCAAGGCTGACTTCGTTTGAAACAACGCTGGCCGCGTCGGTTTGCAGGCCGAGCGCATCTGCGTCCTTGGCTTCGACCTTGAACGCACGGCCATCAGCAACAACGGTGTACGTTGGGCCGCTTGCGTGAGTTATTTGAATTAGTTGGCCTTTGCGCAGGATGACTTTTTCGCCTGTGAGTTGTGTGATAGCTTCAACGTCGCGGGTCAAATGCACGGGTTGATCTTGCTTCATAACGTGTTACTCGGCTTGTGGTTGAGTTGAACTGCGGTGGTTAGCGCCTCCGTTTTATTCTAGGCTGCAGAACTAAGTTTCCTCGGACTCGGTTGTGACAGGTTCAGCTCGGCCTTCGATTGCTGCAAGCAGTGTGTGCCATGCAAGTGTGGCGCATTTGACACGGGCAGGGTACTTGTGCACACCTGAAAGTACGCCAAGTTTCCCGACCGAATCCGGCACAGTGCCAGTTGTCAACATTTGATGAACCTTGTCAAAAAGAGCTTTCGCTTCCTCAACTGTTTTTCCTTTGAGCGCCTCGGTCAAGAGTGATGCTGCAGCCTTCGAAATGCAACAGCCGGAGCCCACAAAAGCAATGTCCTTGATGCGGTTGCCTTCCAGTTGAATAAACAGTTTGAGTTGGTCACCACACAACGGGTTGTCGCCGTGCGCCCAACAGGTTGGACTATCCAGTTCGTGGAAGTTGCGCGGCCGGTTGCAATGGTCCAGGATTACTTCCTGGTATAATGCGGTCAGTTCGTCGAACATTGAAAAGCTGCTGTTAATTAACATCGGTTCGATGCTCGGTTGAGTAAAGTGTGGCCCACTGCCCCGGACACATAGCGTTGCGCCTCAACGCGCGCTCCCAGTCGTGTGGGTCAACTAAGTTTGACTTCATACGCAACATTAAAGTTTTTCTCGCTAATTTGTGTCTGCCAAGGCCGGGCTTTCGGTAAGTCGCTTCCAAAGTGTCTCGTCAAGCTCGGTGCGCACGGCATCAAATTTGATTCGTTCGATAATTTCACCTGCAAAAGCCCGGATCAACATCCGCCGTGCAGTCTCGATCCCGATGCCGCGCGAACGCAGGTAAAAGATTGATTCATCGCTGAGTTTGCCGACCGTGGCGCCGTGCGTGCATTTGACGTCGTCGGCGTAAATCTCAAGTTGTGGTTTACTGTGCGCAGTTGCCGTGTCGGACAAGAGCAGGTTTTTGTTTGTTTGTTTGGCATCGGTTTTGATCGCCCCGGGATGCACATAAATCCTGCCATGAAAAACAGCTTTCGACCGGTCTGCCAATATGCCGTTGAAAAATTCCTGACTACTGCAGTGGGGCGCCCGATGCTCGACCACCATATGATGGTCTGCCTGCTGCTCGGCCCGCGTCATGTATAACCCGTTCAACAAACATGTTACCCCCGGCCCGTCCAATTCAACACGGATGTTGTTACGTGATAACCGCCCACCGAGCGCTATCGAATGAAAACTGATACCGCAACCGCGACCAAGTCGCGCCCATACCGTCCCAATGTGAAACGAATCAGCGGCTTCATCCTGCAACTTGCAATGTTCGAGTGTTGCACCTTCACCAACCGTGATTTCGGTAACTGCGTTAGTGAGACACGGATTTCCATCTGTACCGACGTAGCTTTCGATTATCGTTGCACTTGCGTTGGGACCGATGACGATCAAATTGCGCGGCAGTGACGTTGCCCCACGTTTTCTACCTGCCGAGATAAACATTACCAGTATCGGTCGCTGGTGCACATGCCCGGGCGGCACATGAACAAGTGCACCGTCCACAAATCCTGCCGTGTTCAACGCAGCAAATCCGTTGTCTTCAATGCGTGCAACCGAGCCGATGCTCTGTTTTACCAGCTCAGGCTCAGTTGCCAGTGCGCCGGCCAGCGACCCTATCCTGAGTCCGCTTTGACGTGTGCGCAACGCAGACAATCGCGGTACAAACTGCCCGTTGACAAACACCATTACGTCCGCGTCCAAACACGCAAATAATGTCTGGCCAGGCAAAACCTCACAGATAGATCCTACTGTTTCGGGTTCTGCTAGATGCACCGGCAAACGCTCAAGATCGGCCAGGTTCGTCAGGCGCCATTCTTCATCGTGCACAGTCGGCAACCCGACCTGCATGAATCGAGCACGACCCGCTTGACGCAGCTCGCGCAGCCAATCCGGTTGCGGCGCCTGAGCTACATGCTCGAACTTCTCCAACCAAAGTCTCGGTTCTTTTGGTTGTTGCTGCTGTGTCCGGCCTCGCATTGATTCTTACGTAAAACTAGCTTTCGTAACGCGCAAATTTATGCCTCAGTATCACACGACATCCGCCCCAAAGCAAGGTGCACAAAAGTCAGCTTTTGGAAGGTTTAATTCAACTTCCGTTGATGCCTTTAAAGCGGTTCTTATCACCCATGGCGTGTCACAAATGAATACGTGGCTGCCCCTTGGAATTTGACACCGCAAGCGCGCGGCACAGGAGCAAGGAAATGGACGTTATACTTACCAGTTTTTAACGGGCGATTTTTTTCGGGGCAAGTTACTCTGCGTCATTCGCGCCAGGGCTTGTTTAACCTATAACTTTCCATGTGCGCTCGGATTTGGGCGGCAAGGTTTTCATTCCCTGCCGCAGTGGCAATTTGAAGGGCACGCTGCGCAACTTCGACGGCTTCAGCAAAAGCCCCAGTTTCGGCATGTGCAGCAGCCAGTGTGTCCAGAACAGCCGCGTTTTTTCTATTCGTTAACTCGGCGGCGCGTTTGGCCAATGCAACAGCTTCGGCACCATTACGCAGCGTGTTGTTCGTTGTCGTTGCCAACACCCACGCCAAACTGTTCAGTGCCAGCACATTTTCCGGGTCCAACTCCACGGCCGTACGCCACTGTACAAGAGCAGATTCGAGCTTGCCTTCCATTGTCAGTGCGACCCCGAGTTTGAATCGTACCTCGGCATTTCGTGGCTCGATTTTGAGTGCTGCTTCGTAATTCGTGCGCGCGTGGCTTGTTGCCCCTTTGCTCATGAAAGCGTCGGCCAACTCAACTCGTGCACGCGCGGCGCCAGGAAGCAAATCGGCTGCGCGTGCCAAGTGCGCGATTGCCTCATTCACATGGCCCTGCAAAAGGTATACCCGGCCAAGATTCCGATGTGCGAGTGTTTCGTTCGGATTAAGTTCCAGAGCGGTTTGCAGTTGTGCAACGGCTTGCTCTAGCTGGCCATTAAGTGCTAGCGCTAGGCCGAGATTCGCATGTATGCGTGCATTGGTTGGTTGCAGCCTGATCGCAATCTGATAATGATCAATAGCGCGAGTTAGGTCGCCAACATACCGTAGCGCGGTACCCAGATTGTTGTGAGCTTCAGCGAGACCAGGCGCAAGCTGCACCGCCTTTTTTAGGTGCTCGAGCGCTTCGGTAAACTCGCCCTTGGCTGTTAGCACACCACCCAGGTTGCTCATCGCCTCCGGGAAGTTCGGTTTTAGTGCAATAGCCTGCCGGTAACACTGCGCAGCAGCATCCAGTTCGTTGTTGGCGTCTAGCACTTTGCCAAGATTGTTCCACGCCTCAGCATAGTCAGCCTTAAGGCTTAGCGCTTTGCGATAGTGGATTTCAGCCTCGGCAAATTTACCTTGCCCCCACAGCACAAGCCCAAGATTATTGTGCGCCATCCAACTGGCCGGGTTTTTCGCAATCGTGTCGTGCCACAGTGATTCAAGGTTTTTGTAGATGTGCGCTTGGCGCCACGTCAAAAATGCTAGCCCCGTAAGTACAACCGTTGCAGCAGCAAGACCAACAACCCGAGGCAAATGCGCGGTAAGTTTTGCTGCAACGCCGGTGATCACTCCGATCATCCCAAGACACGCAAGGTATTGGTAATGATCGGCAACAAAGCTGTAGCGGAACGTGTACAGCCAGATAAACCCGAGCAACGGCGACAATGCAGCAACGAAAAACACAACACCGGCTATCACAGTGCGCCCGACCACATGCCGTTTCAACCAAAGAACCGCACCCGCAGCCACGCAACCTGCAATCCAGACATACTGTTTTAGCTCAAGCGGGTTTATCTGCCACTTCGGGTAACTGAAGGCCAGGTTGAACGGTAGGATAACTTTGCTTGCGTAAAACCACAACGCACGTGACGCAATCAAAAGCCTGTGTAGCAGCCCGTACTCGGCCCCGGACTCGACTGCGTAGTTGCCGAGGTGCTTTTCCCACCACACCGACACAAGACCCATTGCAATCCCGATGACTACAAATGGCAATAACTGCAAAATTCTGGTCAAGGTGATCTTCTGGTAGCGCATCCACAGCACCAGCACAAGTGCAGCAGGTAACGTGCAAGCTGTGGTTTTGCTGAACAGGGCGAGCATGTGCAACAGCAGCGCAAGCACATAAAACCCCCAACGCGCCCCGTGACCATGCGCCACAAACCTGACCCATGCGAGCACAGCCAGCAGATAGAACATCGTTGACTGTACATTTTTCAGTTCTGTGATCCATGCAACGGATTCGACCTGCACGGGGTGCACCGCGAAAATTACGGCTGCAAACCATGCAGCCGGCACAGCAAGCCGTCTCAACAACGCCCATACCAAAAGCGAGTTGATGCAATGCAACCCAATGTTAAGCGCGTGGTATCCGACCGGGTTTAGCCCCCACAGTTTATACGCAAACCGTAGTGTTGTAAATGTGAGCGGGAAGTATTGCGATTGTGTATGCGCAGTAAACCAGATGCGCCAGAGTCCATCCGGTTCAGTCAGTAATGGATTACGCGTCACGTAAGCGTCGTCGTCCCAGATAAAATCGCCATGCAACGCAGGCCAGTAGACCAGCAGCGTCAGCAATACAATTCCGACTGTCCCCGCAACGAGTTTCAGGAATTGGACTTTTGTTATGCGCATCGGACTGTTCCTGCTCGAACAGGCGGTACGCACACTGTACGTGAGCTAAGCCCGGCTATGCCATTGCGCAGTTCTAAACCGCGCGGCGGATTTAGCAACGATTTCGGCCGTGTCCTATGAGCAGCTTGGTAGCACCGCATTGGTGTCAACGACGATTTTTCGATGATGTGCGCGCCGGTGCGTTCTGCCACCGGCCCGACCTTAAGCTTGGTCAAATCCACACTTGCAAACGGACTCTTCATGGCTAACAAAAAAACACCTAGCCAGTGGTACTTTCGAACGATTGTGCTTGAGGTCACCACCGCAGTAAATCAGTTTTGACGCTGTTTCAAGGGAATGGATTTTGATCTGGTCCCAACTGGGTATGCTAGGTGCCGCGGCCGATAAAGCTTTATCCGGGCGCAAGCAACCGACCGACAGGGCAGGTTCTGGTTGCGCCGTGCTGATTTGGTTTCCGGCTGCTTCGCGGCAGCGGGAAATACACGCAAAAACACGACCGGCAATTGTTAGCCAACTGAGCCCGTGAGCGGGTGAGTCTCTCATAGTGGAATAAGGAGTGGGACGGTATCGTTGCTTGGCTAGGCAACGGCGATGACCTTGCCCATTTCATCAAACACCCGCACAGGCCGACCGTAAATTTCAGTTTACGCAGATTCACCCGCAATAAATTTGCCGTGTGCTCGAACGCATGCGCATGGCGCGCGGATAGCCGTCGAGCATTTCTTGTCGTCTGGCTTTATTTTATCCAACATCTAAAGCCCAACGGCAAAACTCTTGGCCACCGTCGTCCCGCAAACCCCAGCCGGCCACCCATCATCAGCAACATTTTCGACACACGCGACTGAGTGTTATGCACCATCAGCCTGTCCAATACAACTACCGCACATGGTTCACCAACGACGCCACCCAACGGCTGATCAGCGTCACCGATCCCATCAACCGCACCACATTCTACGGGTACGACGCCGATAACTGCCTCATCCCCACCACAAACACCGCCAACGAAGTGACACGCCTGTTCTGGAACAAGCGCACTGAATTGATCCGCTCGGTGGGCGGTGTAAACCGCACCGTTTGCCGCACCTACAACGCCGCCGGCAACCAAATCCTGCTCAACAACCGCAACGGCAAACGGTAGCAATTCCATTGTGGTTTGAAGAATTCTTTGTTTGCCGGGTTTGGCTGCGCGGATGGCAAGTTAGCCCTTGCCGGAAGGTTGGCAACTGAGTCCGCAGTAGCACCTTACCTAGGGGGCTAAGCATGCAGACAGTGCTCTGGTGTTGGTACATGTCGGTCCATACGTATCTGGTGGTTATGTTGAAGCGGTCGTGCGGGTGTTGTTTCTAGGGATGGACTGGTTGAGTGTTTTGGCGGGTGAAAGAGATTTAGCAGAGCGCCGGTCCCATAGCTGGTGGGATACGCACGGTCCAAGTTTCGGTCTTAACTACCTCTGAGCGCTCGAAGCGCAACCAGGTGGTTGCAAAATAGCTAGATTACGGCAGCGAACTCGATGTTTATAAGCATACATGGCTAGGCTCGAAGTGACCGGTCGTGCAGCACCGCCGAATTGTTGGTGATTAAGAGTTCACTGGTGTACTTCGCCCCAGACCAGGTGCCGCAAAGCAAGGCAGATGGGCCTACACCCCTAAAATATTCGCCATTTTGTCATACCCGGGACGATGAACCCTTTGAGTTGCGTTGGCCACACATTAGAACTGGCTTGCAATGCTAGGGAATCGTTGATATGAGAGTAGCGTAATGAACAAATGGCGCCACCTGCTTGTGGTTTGTGTGCTACTGGCTTTTGGTCAGCAAGCCCTGAGTAGGACATTTTTCGTTGCCAGCCCGGAGGACACAACGAAAGTTACGAGTTTGCGCGGGGCCATTATCCAGGCCAACCGGCGCGGTCTTTACAACACTATTGTTCTCACTGGCACAAACTATCAACTTACAATCCGAGGCACGAGTGAAGATGCAGCTTACACGGGCGATTTGGACGTTGTCCGCGGCGTTTTGAGAATCGTCGGCAAGGGATCGAATGTCGTCATTGATGCGAGCAGATTGGGCGACCGCGTGTTTCATGTTTTACCTCGTGCGACATTGATATTGGAAAACGTAATAATCACGGGAGGACAAGCTTCGGGCGGCACTAACGGGTTCTTGGGCGCCAATGGCAGCAGTGGGGGCGGCTTGCACAATTCGGGCACACTTGTTTTGTACGATTGCGTACTCAGCAATAATTACAGCGGCGCGGGAGGGCACTCAACAAGTTGTTTTGGTACGGCAGGCAATGGCGGCCACGGCGGTGGGATTTTCAACCGCGGCCGCGCGTTTATGAACAGGTGTACGGTCGTCGGGAATTCGACTGGAACAGGGGGTACAGGCGGGCACTGTATGGGTAATGTTGGCAGTTTCTCGCAAGGGGGCAACGGTGGGGCTGGCGCAGGGATTTTCAATGCTGGCGTGATGATGTTAAACGAGTGCGCTGTTGAAGCCAATTTATGTGGTGGCGGTGGTCCGCTTTATGGCAAGGGTGGCGATGGCGGCGGAGTATACAATACTGGCAATCTCATTCTTAGCGCGTGTTTAGTCCGAAGTAATTCCGCAGGCGCCGGTGAGGCAGCCAACGGTGGCGGCGGCGACGGCGGCGGCATTTTCAATGCCGGCCATTTGACACTTTACAACTGTGTCATTGCCAGCAACACAGGTGGGAGCGGTGGTGCCGCGCCAGACAGCTTCTCACCGGGTGGTGGCCATGGTGGCAATGGTGGGGGCATATATAACTCTCACATCGCAAAGCTCCTTAATTGCTCGATCGCCCAGAACATTGCCGGGTCTGGTGCCCCGGGCAATAGTCGGGTCTCTAGTGGATCAGGAAGTTATGGCACTGGAGGTGGTGCCGGTGGCAGTGGTGGAGGAATTTTTAACGTTGGAGATATAACGGTGACAAGGTGCACAATTTGGGGAAATAGCAGTGGATGGGGTGGCATTGGCGGTTTAGGTCATGGGTATCTTCCAGGTGGTGCTGGTGGTCCAGGCGGAAATGGTGGTGGAATTTATAACGCAGGCTTTTTGTCTTTGCAAGTCTGCACCATAAGTGGAAATGTGTGTGGTTGGGGGGATGATGGGGGTCTTGGTTTTTCAGGTGGGAACGGCGGTGATGGAGGAAGCGGAGGCGGCATTTATAGCATTGGCAAAATGGAGATTGTTGCCTGCACAGTAAGTAGAAACGTGTGTGGGGCAGGCGGCGCTGGTGGGTACGGTTTTGGGTACAGTTATTATGATCCTAAAAGCCCATTAGGAGGCCGAGGCGGCAACGGCGGAAGCGGGGGCGGTTTATTCAATGGGACAAATGCGTCATTCGCGAGTTTGTGCAGTACCTTGGTCGCGTGCAATCTAACGGGCACTAATGGATTTGGAGCTTTTAGCCTGGGCAGTACGGCGGTAACCATTGGGCAACCCACACCGACACCGCCTCGCGCTCCGGATGGCGACCATGGAATTGGGCCAGACCTGTTTGGTCAATATACTTCACGAAAACACAACCTCATTGGTGTAGGCGATGGTAGCACTGGCTTCACCAATTCCCTCTACAACGACATCGTTGGGACGGGTCTCTCACCGATCGATCCACTCATCGGGCCGTTGCAAGACAACGGTGGGCCTACGCTCACTCACGCCTTGCTGGCTGGGAGTCCTGCTATTGATCGAGGCTGGCATTGTGGTTTCAGCACCGACCAACGGGGGCGTCGTCGTCCCCATGATTTCGCCTCTATACCCAATGCGCCGGATGGGGAGGGCACGGACATCGGAGCGTTTGAGTTGGACACGCCTATTTTGGGAATGCGGAAGCTAGCGAACGAGATAGTGCTCTTTTGGGACAGCAGTTTCGTTGGTTACGTTGTCGAGTTCATGGCCGATTGGTCTTCGACTGGCAATTGGAGGGTCGTAACCGGCACACCCGCAATTTCTTGTGGGTACAACTTACTCACCGACAAATGCGATAACGCTTGCAAATTTTACCGTTTACGAAAGCGATGAGTTTGATTAATGAAAGGTAAAAAGGCGGCAATGGATGGTCAGCGCAGGCCTATTGTTTGGAAGTCAGATTACGAGCAGCTTTTCGAGTTTAGTGTGCGTTGTGGGAGGAATGGGCGTTGGCTTAATTTCACTTTTTGAGTCGAAGTTACAAGCAGACATTGCGTTGGACACGGCCTTCACATGCCTGAGCTAAGATACAGGTTCTCCAACGGCTATCAACAGGTGGGCTAGCATCAATGGCCAGGGTGCAGTTCACGAGTTGTAATCAACACAGTAGTTAAGCTGTTCATCAACGACGCATTCGCAACCTACATTTGCTACGCGCACAATCGGTTGGAGTGGACCGCCGGACCTGATGGTCCTGTGTCCATGACCTTAACCACTGCTGTGGCAACAGGCTGCAAGAGTATGCCGTGCCGTATTGGGGCTTTACTTTCTCGGCTGCTGTCATGGTTGAATTCATGCATGGAACAGTCGCTGGTGTGATTAAGTGCGGTTGTGGGGTAGTATTATGGGAACCGGTGCCAAGGCAAGCATTGGATTGTGTATGCTGCCGGGTGTCATTGGTTTGTTTAGAGTACCGGTTGCATGGGAAGGATCAGTTATTCCAGTCAATGGGCGCCCACAGGGTAACCAAGAGTGCTCCGGCATGAGTATCTAAGGCACTAGACACGGCTATATTTACCCGTGGACCGTGTGTGGTGTGCTTGTTCGTGATCTTGGCCGAGACAGTGGGTGAGTTAGAGCTGGAACGTGTTGTGGCCGCAGCCGAAGTGAAGGGAAACGATGCCCGATGCTGCTCGTTTTAAATAATTTGCGGTTGACGCAGTAGTAACTTGGCGGAGTCTTAACGCTTGCGGCGTAGTAAAGGCGCATTTTTCTTCAATCTCCAAGTAAGCTATTCAGAGTCGCAAAGCGAGTTAAAGGTGTTAAAAGGAGCTTTACAGGCCAACTTACCTCAGGTAACCAAATGGCAGGTTTATGGGCAAAAAATTGATTCAAACACTGATATTGGCACTGCTGGTGACAGGTTGTGCATCTCAGTTTACGAACCTGACGCCGCTGCGGCAGATGCGTAACGAGAACAATTTTTATCCGGTCGAAGTTGCCTTCAAATCGCGGCAGCAGACGCTGCGTTGGGATACAATCGAGCCGTATGTAGTTGTTGGGACAAACTTTTACCGGATGGAACCCACGCCACGAATGCACAACCGGTGGGAAACACTTTTGCCCGTGCCGCCTGGCACAAACGTGATCAGGTACCGGTACAGGTTCGATTTCGAGCACAGTGGATTTGGTGGCACGAGGAAGGACAGTGCACTTTCGCCCGAGTACACGTTGCGAATTGTTGAGCAACAATAATGCTGGCCCAAATCGGGTAGGAAAAAAGTGATTAACTGGTGGTGCCCAATTTGTTGGTGTTATTGATGTTGGTGGGCATGCGACTCAAGTTTCAGTGACTCGACAAATTCATGCTTGCCGCGCAATCTTTGTTCCATGCCAACTGAAGCAGAATCGCCTTTGGACAAGCTTTGGGCTGAGTACAGTAGTGCGTTTCGTGATTTCGATGATCTGACGCTTGCACGGTGGTTGGCCCAAACACTCGGTCAGTTGGAAGGCAAAGCTTGGCGTGTATCGCATCCGTTAATTGGTGCGTACAGGCTGGGGGCGCAACTTGGTCACGAGCGGCAGATTTGGTTCAAACGGCTTGCTACACCGCCGCCGGCGTATACGGAATCGGGCTGTTGTCGGGCGCCCATGCTACCATTGTTGACCCGTGACGTGCGCGAGTCAGGTTTGATTTGTGAACATTGTGGCGAGACCTTGGTACCGTTTGACGAACTACCCGCCGAGATACAACCGCTACTTGAAACCTGGGCGACCGAGTATGCCGCCGTGCATGCAGTTGCCCACTGGGACGATCGCCAACGTAAAAAGGCCGGTGATTACGATGCAGCTTTTCAGCGTGCTGCTGCTACAGCCGAGCAACTTTTGGTACAGGCAGGTCGTGAGCTAGCTCGGCGGTTACTTGATTTTTATCCCGCTGTAATTTGGGAGGACCAAGACGAATGCTTGGAGGTCAGACCGGAAGATATTGTTTTGTGAACTATAGCAATTTTTGCTATTTCCGCTCCTGATTTTGTATCGCCTGTTCTTTCACAGTGAACAGACGGCACCGGCTAAGTCCCGATAGCCCTAAGACCTAAACAGCTCGTGGGTCTGAACGTTTTCGCGGTTCAATGGCCTGAGGATTTTCGCTCGGCCTCGTTTTGAAGGCTTTTCCCCAGCACAGCTTGCACCCAGTCTTGATGTTCGAGGTACCAACGGACGGTTTCGCGAATGCCTTCCTGGAAGGAATGTGCGGGTTGCCAGCCAAGTTCACGCTTTATTTTTGTTGCGTCAATTCCGTAGCGTCTGTCGTGACCAGGCCGATCAGGAACGAACGTGATCAGTTTCCTTGTGTTACCCCCTAGATGTGGTGCTAGCTCGTCAATGATGTCGCAGATTAGCTCGACAATTTTGATGTTTGGCCATTCGTTGTTGCCACCGATGTTGTATGTTTCACCAATGCGGCCCCGAGTCAGCACAAGCCAGAGTGCTTCTGCGTGGTCGCGCACGTAAAGCCAGTCGCGCACGTGCAGGCCGTCTCCGTATACCGGGATAGGTTTGCGCGCCAGTGCACTTTGAATGACCACAGGTATAAGTTTTTCGGGGAACTGATACGGGCCATAGTTATTCGAGCAATTAGTGATAATTGTCGGGAGTCCGTAGGTACGGTAAAAAGCGCGCACAAGCATGTCCGCACCGGCTTTGGTGGCTGAGTAAGGTGAGTTGGGCGCATAGGGCGATTCTTCTGTAAAAAACCCTTCCGGGCCGAGGCTCCCATAAACTTCATCGGTTGAGACATGCAGAAACCGGTGGTCAGTTCGGGCTGATGCAACTAAAGCTGTTTTTTCGCTCAGCCAACAGGCGCGGCATGCTTCAAGCAGATTGAATGTGCCCACAACATTGGTATGAATAAAATCGTCTGGACCGGTTATTGAGCGGTCCACATGCGATTCGGCCGCCAGATGCATTACATGTGTGATGCGGTGTTTTCGCACCACATCCAGCACAGCAGGTTTGTTTCGCAGGTCAACCTTTTCAAAAGCGTACTTTGGATGGTTTTTAACCGGCTCGAGGTTTTCGAGGTGCCCAGCATATGTCAGGCAGTCGAGATTCACCAGCAGTTCAATCTCGGGCCTATTGATTACGTGATGAATGAGGTTCGACCCAATAAAGCCTGCTCCACCTGTTACGAGTAGTCTCATGGTTAGTTTTCCAGTGCGAGTTCAAGTCCTTCAGCCCAGTGGGGCAAGGTTATTCCGAAAGTACTTGCCAGTTTGCGGCATGAGAGCACCGAATATGCCGGGCGTTTCGCTGGGGTAGGGTATTCGTGTGTGCTGATAGGCACAACCTTGGTGCACTTTACTTCGGCTGGTGGCATTGCCTTTACAATTGCTTCTGCAAAACCATGCCAGCTTGTTGCACCTACAGTTGCCATGTTGTACAGCCCGGTGAAATCTTCAGGGTTGCCGGTGGTAGCCACATGTTTGAGCGCAAGGCTTGTTGCCTCGGCGAGCAGTCGCGCCCAGGTTGGGCACCCGATTTGATCGGCAACGATACGTAACGTTTCCTGTTGGCGCGCAAGTTGCATGATTGTGCGCATGAAACTTTTGCCGCGGACACTGTAAACCCAACAAACGCGGAAAATCAAATGCTTGCAGCCGGTTGCTTGCACGGCGATGTCACCGGCGAGTTTGGTCCGGCCGTATGTGTTGAGTGGGTTTGTCTTATCTGTCTCGACGTACGGTTCGGTTTTATTGCCGTCAAACACGTAGTCGGTCGAGTAATGCACCAGCAATGCGTCCAGTTGTTTAGCTGCTTCAGCCAAAGCCCCCGGCGCGACACCGTTTATTTGCATGGCTAGTTCAGGCTCGGATTCGGCTTTATCAACCGCAGTGTAAGCGGCTGCGTTTACAATGATTTGTGGTTTTGTCTCCAGGGCGAACTGTTTAGCCTTCGCAGGGTTAGCAAGGTCAATTTCAGGCAAATCAACCGCAAGCACGGCCCCCAACGGCGCCAAAGCACGGCGTAGTTCCCAGCCGACCTGACCGTGTTTGCCTATGAGCAGGATGCGTTCGACCTTCATTGCTTCGGCTCTATTTTAAGTCAGAGCAGGGTTTGGTTGCCAGAATTGAAGAAGCTTTGGCGTCTATAGCAACTTTAAGGGGTAGTGTCGGTTGTCTGTTTGGGCCAAGGTTTTTAGCTTTTAGCAGCAGCTATGTCTTGCGGTTGGCCGCCGTTAACCAAGAAAAGCACTGCCATGCGTACTGCGAGGCCATTTGTAACCTGCTGGAGGATCACCGACCGGTCGCCGTCTGCGGTTTCACTGTCCATTTCAACGCCGCGATTGATTGGGCCGGGGTGCATAAGCAGCGCGTCGGGTTTGGTTTTGGCAAGACGCTCGCGGTTCAAGCCGTAAAGTGCTGTGTACTCGCTCAGGCTCGGGAACATTGTTTTACGCTGCCGCTCATGTTGAATGCGCAGAAGGTTAATGATATCGGCTTGGGCAATAGCTTCCTCAAGATTGTAGGTGACGCGACAACCTATTTTTTCGAACTCACGCGGTACTAACGTAGCCGGGCCGCATAACGTGACATGCGCCCCGAGCTTGAGCAATGCCCAGATGTTCGATCGCGCCACCCGGCTGTAGAGTATGTCGCCGAGTATTGTCACATTGAGACCTTCGATACGCCCCTTTTTTTCCAATATGGTGAACATGTCCAGCAAAGCCTGAGTAGGGTGTTCGTGCGCGCCGTCGCCTGCGTTGATAATGCTGGCCTTGAGGAACCGGGCAAGAAAATGTGGTGCGCCTGCGCAACTGTGCCGGATGATGATAATGTCCGCGTTGAGGGCTTCGAGGTTGCGTGCTGTGTCCCTGAGCGTTTCGCCTTTTCTGAGCGAGGAAGCTTCAGCAGTGAAATTAATCACGTCGGCAGAGAGCCGGTGCGCAGCTAGCTCAAAACTTATTCGCGTGCGGGTTGATGGTTCGATAAAAAGATTAACCACAGTTTTACCCCGGAGCGCAGGCACCTTTTTTATTGCGCGTTCGCCGACTGCCTTGAACGCGCGTGCCGTCTCAAGCACGGTCTTGATTTCATGGGCGCTCAGTGACTCGATGTCGAGCAGGTCTTTGCGGTTCCAAGCCATTGTGCAATAAACATGATTGACTGACTTAGTGCACAGGCCGCGCTCGACAACCTTGGAGCCGGCCAGCCGATTTATTGAGGGGATAGATTATCATTTGTTTTCGAGCACAACTCGATCGGTTGCAGCGCCGTCTTCAGTGAGCTGTACAGTGACAACCTCTTCAAGGGCAGTTTGGATTTCTTTGCCGACAAAGTCGGCCTTAATCGGCAGCTCGCGGTGCCCGCGGTCAATCAACACTGCCAACTGAATTCGTTTTGGTCTGCCGAAGTCGTTCAGCGCATCCATAGCAGCACGGATTGTCCGAGCGCTAAACAGCACGTCGTCCACAAGCACCACAGTCCGGTTTGTGATATCAACCGGGATCACAGTTGGATGTACGTCGGGCGCAGGCCGTTGGTTCAGGTCGTCTCTGTGCATACTGACGTCAACGCTACCAACCGGCACGGCGCAGCCCCAGCTTGTGGCCAAAATTTTGCTCAGCCGGTGCGCAAGCGGTACGCCCCCGCGTTGGATTCCAACAAGCACAACATCTGTTCCAGGCTTATTATACTCGGCCAGCTCGGCGCCAATTTTTTCAAGCGCACGCTGCACTTCGGATGCATCCAGTATGACGCGGCTTTCACTCATTGCATAGGTTCGTTTGTGAATTGTGTGGACTGCGCCGCCGAGTCAGGTCTTCGGGCGTTCGGATGGACGGCGGAAAATTTGACCATTGCATCGTCATAGTTTTTGTAGATTGATTGTGCGCGCGGCGCGTCGGCTTTGTTTCCATTTTGCCCTGTGGTTAAGCACCCAATCAACCAATGCACGCTCGAAGCCGATGTCGTAGCCGAGCTTCTCTGACTCGAGCCATTTGTGTTTGAGGATTTCCTCGCGCTCGGCCAAAAACTCGCGGTACAACGTCGAGTCCTTTAGCATTTCAAGCTCAGACCGAAACTCACTCATTTGGCGATACTGTTATCAGACCTCAGTTGCTGCGCGCCAAAAGTATGGTTTATTTTTGCCAAAAACAACCATTTTTGAATGTCTTTTGGGTCACCGCCCGGTTTTACCTATGGCGCTTGCTTGACAGGCAGCCGACTGTGGCCGATTGTTTTGGCAAAAAAAGTTAAGCCTGCGTGGGTAATCGCTCCGTTAGGTTTCAGAAAAGCAAAACCTCATAACAACTAGCTTTTAATGATCATACATACAAGGTACGTTCATTCTAAAGTAACGGCTTTTGTCAGCAATGGTCCAAACCCGATTGGGTGCGTTTATTGCCGGTGCAGAATCGGTTCGCTTCAAGCACAGCCAAACGGTTCCCACCGCGTTGGGTCCGTCAGAAAGCGCAGACTGTCTGTGGTAGGTGCGTTGTTATTCAGTTGCTTGGCGTTTGTCAGTCAGACTACTGGTCGGGGCTGGGTGACGGCATGGGGATCGATCAAACTGCCAAACACACCAGCCGAGGCGCGTCGTGTTGCGGCAGGTCAATACCATAGCGTTGCGATCAAAATTGACAACTCGCTTTTGGCATGGGGACTGAATGACTATGGCCAGTGTGTTGTACCACAAGCTGCACGTGGGGCAACCGTTGTTGCCGGAGGTTATTATCACAACCTTGCATTGAGGCCGGATGGCACAGTTGTGGCTTGGGGGCAGACCAACTTCGGTCAGTGCGATGTGCCTTCGGGTCTATCGGGTGTTTGTGCTGTTGCAGCCGGCCAGGCGCATAGTCTAGCGCTTAAACAAGATGGTACGGTTGTTGCATGGGGCATGAATTGGAATGGCCAAACAAATGTACCGCCGACACTCACAAGGGCAGTTGCAATTGGTGCTGGGGGCAACCATTCCCTTGCGGTTAGGCCAGATGGCACAGTTGTAGCGTGGGGTTTAAATTCTTCGAGTCAATGCGACGTGCCGCCCGGATTGTCAAATGTAGAAGCAGTTGCGGGCGGCTGGAGCCATAGCCTGGCATTGAGGAGCAACGGGACTGTGGTTGCTTGGGGCGCAAACGGCTCTGGCCAATGCACTGTGCCAGCTGGGTTATCCAATGTAACGGCAGTCGCAGCTGGGTTCGCGTTCAGCCTGGCGCTTAAAAGCGACGGGACAGTCGCGGCTTGGGGAGATAACACTTATAACCAGTGCAGTGTGCCGGTTGGGTTGTTGAATGTTGTGGACATTGCTGCAGGCGGCTACCATGCTGTTGCCCTGAGGTCCGATGGATCAATTGTTGTCTGGGGGAAAGATGCCGAAAACCAATGCACCGTGCCGTCCACATTCTACAACATTGTTCGGGTTTCGGGGGGTGACAATCACGCGCTTGCAATTCGGGCTAATCAAACCGTGATTGCCTGGGGCGCGAATGGCTCTGGTCAATGCGATGTGCCAACGGACCTGACCAACGTGGTTGCGGTTGCAGCCGGTTCGTTACACAGCATTGCATTGAAAAACAACGGACTTGTAGTTGCCTGGGGCGCAAACGGTAACGGGCAATGCAACGTGCCAACTAATCTGGTGAAGGTAATTGAAATTGCAGCAGGTGGGTTTCACAACCTTGCGCTTGTTAACAACGGCACCGTAGTTGCTTGGGGCGACAACTCATACGGTGTTGGGACCGTGCCGCGTGGGGTTTCAAATGCAGTTGCAGTTGCAGCAAGCAGGTATCACAACCTTGTATTGAGGTCGAACGGCACGGTTGTTGCCTGGGGCTACAACGATTTTGGCCAGACAAACGTGCCTGCTGGGCTCTCGAACGTAATTGCCATAGCTGCAGGTGGGAGGCACAGCCTCGCACTCAGGTCTGACGGGACAGTTGTGGCCTGGGGAAACGACTATTACGGACAATGTTCACAGGTAAACAATCTTTCAAACGTAACTGCCATTGCTGCGGGCGAGTTTCATTCTTTAGCGTTGTTGCGTGACAACACAGTGTTTGCCGCTGGCCTTAATAACCATGGCCAGAGCACAGTCCCAGCTGGCCTGTCGCGAGTGGTGGCAATTGCAGCAGGCGCAAATTCGAGTCTTGCTGTTGTCGCCCCAACCAGACCGATCCTGCGCCCAGCACAAGATCAGCCAATGTCAGCCACAGGCTTCGGTCTAGAGCTGGAAGGCCCACTCGGCTTTACGTACCGGATCGAGGCATCATCAGATTTTGTCTCGTGGACTTCGATTACGAACTTCGTGACCGGCACCGTTCTAACGCGTGTGCGCGATGTTGGCGCAGTTACAAACGCGATGCGTTTCTATCGCGCAGCACAAGAATAGGCTTGTGCCGGCGTGCTTCGCTTATGACTCGCCTACAGTACGGCGTGACTACGGTACGGTAGGTGACATCGAGTAAGCTTCCGACTTTAAGTAAGCCAGCTAAGACTTCTTTGTTCGTGCGTAGGCGAAATTGCACATGGTCTGTGTACAATTTACATAGACCGGCGAGGTGAGGTTATGCCAGGAGTGTGTGACCCCGTCGGTTTGGCCCAAAAAAACGCGCGCCCAGGTCTTTGTGGCCACGCTTAAACCTAAGCCGGCGAAATTGGGTGTGTGCTAAAGCGCTGCCGCCGTTTTATCTACCGGCGTTGGTGGACAATCGCATTTTGCAAAAGCATGCACCACTCACATAGCTATTTCTGACAAAAAGGCAGTGTTCATTGTGCGAGCAGGCGCCTGAGTTCTCGTGCAATTGCGATAAATGGTTCTGCAGCCGGTGTTTCGGGTGCTGACACAACAACCGGAACACCTCGATCACCGCCGAGCCGTATCTCTGTGTAAATTGGCACCTCGCCCAGAAACGGGATTTGCTGGCGTTGCGCTTCAGCGCGGCCGCCCCCGCGCCCGAAGATGTCCACTCGTTCGCCTGTTGGTGAATCGAAGTAACTCATGTTTTCAACAATGCCAAGCACAGGCACGTTTAGCTTTTGGAACATTGCAATGCCTTTGCGGACCACAGCAAGTGAAGCATGCTGTGGTGTGGTCACTATTACACCACCGTCCAGCGGAACGGCCTGGCATAGCGACAATTGCACATCGCCTGTGCCGGGTGGTAGGTCCACGATCAGCCAGTCCAACTGTCCCCAATCAACCTCGTAAAGAAATTGTTGGAGTGCCCTTACAATCAATGGCCCACGCCAGATCACAGGTTGGTCATCGTCTAGCATGAACCCGAGGCTCATTAGTCTGACGCCGTGGCTTGTGAGCGGAACGATTTTTTGTGCGGCGTTTACGGCTGGTACCTGCCGAATGCCCATCATGACCGGTACAGTTGGACCGTAAATATCGCTGTCCAACAGCCCGACCTTGTCGCCGAGTCGGTTGAGCGCGCAGGCCAGGTTGACTGCCAGTGTGGTTTTGCCAACACCACCTTTGCCGCTTGCAATTGCTATAATGCGGGCAACACCGGGCACACGGCGTTGGTTCACCCATGGGTCACTGGCAGGTGTCGGGCGAGTTGCGGTGGGTGCAGCCGGCTGGTTCAGCTCGACTTGCACTGAAGTGACTTCTGGCAACGATTTGAGGATACGCTCGCACTCGGCCTTGATTTGTTGTGCTGCATGTGTGTTTGTTGTTGCGCACTCGAGTAACACTGTAACAGTGTTATTGGCAAGGGAAACGCGTTTGACAAATCCAAATGATACAATGTCGCGGCTGTAGCCCGGGTATTTGACCGCGCGCAGTGATTCGATGATTTGTTGTTCCGTAAGCATCGTTATGTTTGTTGAACGATGACCAATTGCACGCAGCAAAACAAGTCTCACCTTGATGCAAATCCGGTTAACAAGTTCAGGTTCGTTTCAATCGGTTGTATTGTGGAGTCTTGACAACCCGGTTTGTGCACCCGATAAAAGCATGCGCATGGCAAACAGTCGCAGTACGAGCCGACGTGAGTTTATACGGCACACAGGCCGGGCCGTGTTTGGTGTAGGGCTTGGTTTTGCGCTTCCAAACATTTTTTTAAACCGCACAAAGGCCCAGACCGGCCAGAACCCAAGTGAGTTTATTCGGCTCGGTTTCATCGGGCTAGGTCTGCAGGGCAGACAGCATTTGCGGATATTGGCCAAACACGCAATTGCGTTATGTGACGTTGACCTTGGCCGAATGGCTGCGGCGCGCGCCGAGGTCGAGAGGGTGACCGGCCGTCTTTGCAGCGCGTACGCAGATTACCGGATGTTGCTTGAAGACAACTCGGTTGATGCGGTTGTAATTTCCACTCCTGACCATTGGCATGCGTTGCAAGTTGTAGATGCCTGCAATGCCGGCAAGGACGTTTACTGCGAGAAACCGCTCACACTTACAATTCATGAAGGAAAGGTCTTGGTTAAAACTGTCGAACGGACCGGTCGGGTACTGCAGACCGGTTGCCAGCAACGCTCAGATGCAAAGTTTCGGTTTGCTTGTCAGTTGGTCAGGTCGGGTCGGCTCGGTCGGATTAAATTGATCAAGGTGGGAATTCCAGGGGTGAACTTTCCTGGGCCTGACGCGAGAAAATTACCCAGACCGCCTGCGCCAGATTCTGACCCGCCCCCTGAGCTTGACTATGACATGTGGCTCGGGCCGGCACCTTATCGGCCTTACAACGTGTTGCGTGTGCACTACAACTTCAGGTTTTTTTGGGATTACTCCGGCGGCCAACTGACGAACTGGGGCACGCATCATTTAGATATTGTACAATGGGCGTTGGCCGCAGACGACGGCGGGCCCGTGTCAATCGAGGGCAGGGCGCGATATCACCCTCAACGCTGGTATGAAGTGCCTGACTGGTGCGAGGTGACTTACAAGTACGCCGACGGCACAACTGTTGTTTGCAGTACAGACACTAAACTCGGCGTACAGTTCATCGGCGAGAACGGCATGCTTTACGTCAATCGCGGTACCATTGCCGCTGAGCCGGAGGAACTTCTCGAAGAACCCGTCAGCTTGGGAACAGCAACACTTCCTGTTAGTAATGACCACCATGGTAATTGGTTCGAAGCAATTAAGACCCGTGCGCAACCAGTCGGTAATGTCACGGTTGGTCATCGGTCAGCTACCGTTTGTCACTTGGGCAACATCGCAATTCTGACCGGGCGTAAAATTACGTGGGACCCAGTGGCTGAACAGATTGTTGGCGACCCAGAGGCCGCCAAGCTGATGAGCCGCGCCTATAGGACACCGTGGCGGCTGCCCGAGGTGTGAACGGGACACAAACATGAGCGGCCAGATACAGATCGTGCCTTTGGCACGGCAAGGACCAGACCTGAAACGTTTTTTACGGCTTGCGTACGAAATTTACCGAACCGACCCGCGCTGGGTTGCCCCGTTGCTGATTGACATTAAAGAGGTGTTCTCCGATACGAACCCATTTTTTTCCCACGCGCAAATGCAATTGTGGGTGGCTGTCCAAAACGGACGCGATGTGGGCCGTATAGCCGGCATAATTGACCAGAACCATAACAGCTTTCATAACGATGCAGCAGCCTTTTTCGGCTTTTTCGAGTGCATTAACAATCCCCAGGTGAGCAAACGCCTCTTCGAAGCCGTATTTGATTGGGCGCGGCACAACGGTATGCAACGAGTGCTCGGGCCGATGAATCCTTCTACGAACGAAACATGCGGGCTGCTTGTTAACGGCATAGATTCACCCCCCACATTCATGATGCCGTACAACCCCGCATATTACACAAGCCTGGTGACAGATGCAGGGTTCGGCAAAGCCAAAGACATGCTTGCTTACTTTGTTGATGTTGCCCGGTGTCCACTGGATCGGCTGGGTCGAATCGCAATAAAAACAAGACAGCGTTACCCCGAGGTACAGTTTAGAGCTGTGCGCCGCCGTACGCTTGGGGCCGACCTAGCCAAGATTAAACAGGTGTATAATTCGGCTTGGGAACAAAACTGGGGTTTCGTGCCAATGACAGATGCAGAGATAAATTTTTTGGCGAAGCGGTTGAAACCGCTTTTCATGGAAGGCTTGGTTTGGCTTGCCGAGGCTGCAGGCGAGCCAGTTGGTTTTATGCTGGCGTTGCCGGACTATAACATTGCTCTGCGGCCGTTACGAGGGCGGTTGTTATCGTGGGGGCTTTTGAGTTTTATGCAGTATTTGCTCGGCATGAAAAAGCTGCACAGGTGCCGGGTTTTGATACTCGGTGTGAGACAGGATTGGCGCGGGCGCGGGCTTGAAGGCGCCATGTTGGCTGAAGGGTTCAGGGTCGGCATCGCAGCCGGTATAACTGAAGCCGAGGCGTCCTGGGTGTTGGAAGACAACATTCCAATGGTGCGGCTGATGGAATTTTTCGGTGGTAAACCTTATAAGACTTACAGGATTTACGAGCGTGTGCTTTGAGCTGACCGAGGCCCCAATCTGGTGAGCTCAGTGCTCGGCTCACGATGAGCAACCGCTTCAGCGCGCGCGTACAGCCAATTACCCAGCGGCACTAGCACAACCGCAGTTATAGCTCCGCCGATAACGTCAACTACGTAATGGTAATGGCCGTAAACTGTTGAGAGACAAAGCAGGACAACTGCAACCGTGTGCACAAGCCTGATTGAACGCAGGTATTTGAACGAGAAATAGAGTGTGACAAGTGCAACGGCTATGTGACTGCTCGGGAATGCCGCGCCCGGCGACTCGAATATCTCGTAGATAACGGCCATGATTTTATAAAAAACGGCTGATTGAACCGGTTCTGGTATGGGCGGTAATGGGTTTGGCATTACATCAGGGGGTAATTGGTAACCTGCAATCGGCCGGTAAAACAGGCGTGGCCCGATCACAGGTGTAAAAATGTAAGTGAGATAGCAAAGGTAAAACACGAATGACACGATTGACACGTAATGGCTAAATTCGCGCTGGTTGCGCACAAACAGCGCAAGCCCAACGCCAGTTATCATTATGTAGTATGAGAAATAGGCTGCGTAAAACAGTTCCCCAGCCCACCGGTACGGTAGCAACTGCATGAATTCTATGCTCGGTTGCAACCCGAACAACCATTCTTCGAGCCGGATGAACAGCGGGTCAAGATAACCAACGTAAACCATTTGGTTCAGCACCCCCGTTTCACGATAAAACCCGGTGTAGAGCAAGATCGGATAAAAATGCCTTAGAAACTTCAGTACCGGTTGTTGAGGGCGCGCGGCATATGCATTTATCAACAAGTGCACAAGTCCCAAACAAGCGCAATGAGCCAGCAATAACAACGGCCAGGCGCGGACGGTTTCGTCATGAAGTAAAAGGATGATAAGTGCCACCAGTGCAATATAGCCCTGGGTGATGTAGTCGATAAACGTGTAGTGTTTCATAGACAAGCTACGCCACACTGTGTTTAACCATACAACGTTGTTTTTTACGTGTTAATGCATCTGCAACGTAGCGGCGCTTTTCCTTCGTCATAGCCAGCCTTGCTGCCGGTACCAGTCAATTGTTATTGCCACACCGGTCTCGAGTGACGTCGGACAATTAACGCCCAGCTCAGTCTGCGTCCGAGTTGGGTTACAAACCCAGGCCGAGGCACGCAGCTCAGCAAATTTTTGTGTGGTCATAATGGTTGCTCGCCCTGTCAGAAGTGCAATTATCTCGAGCATACCGAACAATGGCAGGAGCATCGGCACGGGTATGAGAACAGGGACAGTCCAGGTGTTCAAGTGCTTTGCAATTTGTTTTGTGAACTCGTCTGGGGGCACAATTTCACGGTTTGCAATGAAATAGGTTTTGCCCGCCGCAGCCGGGTGCAGCAGACAGTCCACAATTGCCTCGGCAAGGTCATTCACAAACACGAGGCTTAGTTGTTTTATTCCGCCCCAAAGCACCGGACGGCAATGCCGGTTGATCGTCCGGAACAATGGCAAAAACCCGTCGTCCCGTGGTCCATAAACCGCCGGGGGCCGCAGAATAACAAACTCAACCTTGCAGTTCTGTTTAACTTCCAGTTCGCCTGCGAGCTTGCTCTTTCCGTAGTGTGAGACCGGTTGAGGTGTGTCACCTTCATGCGCGCGTTGACCGGGTTTAACCGGGCCCATAGCCGCGAGACTTGAAACATGAAGCAGGCGCTGAACTTGCCCGGCACGCCTGTTCACAGCTTCCACAAGCACACGCGTGCCAATGTGATTAACGTGGTAAAAATCAGCAACCCTCAGTGCCTTTGTCAGTCCTGCACAATGTACAACGTGGGTCACCTCATCAAGCGCACCGCTCACGCTGTGCAAATCTGTTACCTCGCCGTAGTGCAGCTCGACTTTGTCGAGGTGATTGGCGATGAATCGTGTGTTACTGGTCTTGCGCAGCAGGACGGCAGTTGAAACCCCCTTCGCACACAACCGGTCGAGCACATGGCTACCAACAAAACCCGTTGCCCCTGTCAGTAAAACCTTCATTCGAGTAGAGGCTGGTTGGCAGACCCGCTCGGTTCCGTGAGAGTCGGGTTTGTTCCTTCTACTCAACTAAATCAAGCCCAGTTCTTTACCGACCTTCGCGAGTTTTTCGAGCGCAAAGTCAATCTGGTTGTCAGTGTGAGTTGCCATGAGGCTGATGCGAATCAGCTCACGGCCAGGTGGCACCGCCGGTGGCATAACAGGATTGACAAACACACCTTCTTGTTCGAGCCGTTTGCAGAACCTGAGCATGGTCATCAAGTCGCGGCAGTACACCGGCAAGATTGGTGTTTCAGTTGCGCCGAGGTTAAATCCGAGCGAGAGCAACCCTTGTTTCATCCTGTTCGTATTGTGCCAGAGCCGTTGAATCCGCTCCGGTTCAGATATCATTATCTCAATTGCAGCCTTGACAGCGGCTGCATTTGGTGGGCTCATGCTCGCGCTGAAAATGAGCGAGCGCGAGTGGTGTTTGAGATAGTCAATCGTCTCGAAATCGGCCGCAATGAACCCGCCCAGGCTCGCCAGTGACTTGCTGAATGTGCCCATGATAAGGTGCACCTGGTCAGTAAGGCCGAAATGATCGCATGTGCCTGAGCCATTTTTGCCGAGCACACCAATGCCGTGTGCGTCGTCAACCATGACGGCTGCGTTGTATTTTTGCGCAATCTGGCACAGCTCGGGTAACTGGATGATATCACCTTCCATGCTGAATATGCCGTCAACGACGATCAGTTTGCCTGCGTCCGGGTCAATTTTCTGCAAACGCGCTTCTAGTGCAGCCATGTCACGATGTGGAAATCTCAAGAATTCCCCCTGGCAAAGGTTGCATCCGTCAATAATGCTAGCATGGTCGCATTTGTCTGCCAGCACGTAATCGCCTTTGGACACCAACGCACTGATCACCCCCAAGTTAACCTGGAATCCGGTGCTGTAAATCAGCACCGCTTCCTTGCCGACCAGTTGCGCCAATGCTTCTTCGAGTTGGATGTGAATGTCCAGTGTACCGTTCAGAAAACGCGAACCTGCGCAGCCGGTGCCATATTTCTCTATTGCGGCTTTTGCGGCTTCCTTAATTTTTGGGTGATTCGTCAGGCCAAGGTAGCTGTTGGACCCGAGCATTAACACTTTGCGCCCGCCGATGACCACCTCAGTGTCCTGCGCCGAAGAAATCATGCGGAAGTACGGATAAATCCCCATCGCGCGTGCTTGAGCAGCGCTTTTGAATTCTTTTGCCTTGTTCAGGATTGACGGGGTTTTAGGGACCGGCTCGGCGGTACACACCGTGTTCGCGACCGTGCCGGTGTGTACAGACACGCAATTTGCATCAGTCTGTCCGGCCGTTTTGGCATCGTGCACTTTGTTCTGAGAATCTTGTTGGCGTATCATACGTAAAACTGGTTCTAGCTTTTTTGATTCCGCAGACCCCAGACCGCACTCAATCAGCAAATAAGGTGCGTTGTTGCCATTATGGCGTTCGTCTCAGTTTTATTCAACCACACTTATTGTTCCAGGTTATTGACTGGACCATGACTCTTTGTTGGCGCTGTTCATGAATACAGCTCGGGTCTGCGCCGGTTTTGGGGTCCAGTTGGGGACAGCTTCTGTGCAGTGCGTGTGTAGTGTCAAGACTGTTTTGATCTCTTGAGCCGAACCGTTGAGATGTCTTGTGCCAATTTCGGTTAGGCTGTCGTTAAAATGAAAGGCGCAGGGGGGCATTGTTCCCTGCGCCTTACTGTTAGCTAGCTGCAGTAGTGACTACAGCCGCTTGGTGAGCGTTAGTGTCACAGTGTGGCCTTGCAACCTGGCCTCGGAAGCAATTTCGTAATTGTAACGCACAGATGTAAACACACCGAGCTTTGGCCAAAACGCGTTTAGTTCAGGACCAACGGCCACCACATTGTCTTTTATGTCGGTTGAGCCCGGGCCGCTGTCTTTTGTGATTTGTTGCTGGTAGTACCCGACAACGCCCAATTCGATGTTTTGCGCAACCCCGTAGCCGAGGCCCCATTCGAGCGTGTACGCATGGCCAGGGGTAATATCGGTGTCTTTTTGTCTGTGGTTAATTTCGTAACGGTTGAGCACTGAGAGGTTCCACTGCCGGTTTTCACCCATGTACCATGTGGCGCCAACGGTGATCATATGTGTCCAATAGCCGAGGCCTGGGCGGGTTGGGTTGGTGGCCGAGAAATCCCCAGTCGGCGCGAAGATGCCGTAGCCAATTGCAGCGTCATACTGTTCAGTGTGCCACGAAAGCGTGCCCTCGACAAACATATCACCCACACCAAAGGTGGAGTCGTCAAACCCGCCCATTTTGATGCTGGTATATTGCAGCGGTATGAGTGCATCCATCCCGACGAACCCGCCCAACAATTTCTGATCTGTTATCCAGACGACCCTTGGCACGTTCGCGTATATGAACACTTCGGGGTCAAGGCCCGGGATTTCGTCGCCGTCTTCATTGTTGAGCCGGTCGGCGAAATAGAACACGTTGTAATCACGCACGTAAATGCCCGGGGGCGGAAGTGTTCCAGCTTTTATTCCTTCCACTCCTGGCACGTAATGCGCCGTAGGTTGTGCTTTAAGCAAGCACGGTACTGCAGTTAGCATGATCACAAACGTCACGAATCGAACATGTGTTTTCATTTGAGCAATGATGTTTATTGGTTAGTGGTTTAGCGTTCTAGTTACCTTCTTCAACGTCTTTCATTTTGCCCGATAGATAACTGTCGTAAGCCGAAAGGTCAAGCAGGCCATGGCCGCACAAGTTAAACAGAATCACGCGTTTGCGGCCTTCCTGGCGGCATTTGATGGCCTCGTCAATAACGGCCCGGATTGCATGAGCCGGCTCAGGGGCGGGTACTATGCCCTCTGTGCGTGCGAACATAACGGCTGCCTCGAACACTTTCGTTTGCGGGTAAGCCACCGCCTCCATTAACCCGAGTTTAACGCAGTGGCTGACCATAGGCGCCATGCCATGGTACCGCAAACCGCCTGCGTGAATGCGCGGTGGCATGAAATTGTGTCCAAGTGTGTACATCATAAGTAGCGGCGTCATTTCTGCTGTATCGCCAAAGTCGTACCGCAGCTCGCCTTTTGTCACAGACGGGCATGAAGTAGGTTCGACTGCGATGACACGATACGGTTTTTTCTCGGTGATTTTCTTGCGAATGAACGGGAAGCTCAGTCCAGCGAAGTTACTCCCACCACCTATGCAACCGATGATTACATCGGGTTCTTCACCGGCCATTTCCATTTGCTTGATTGCTTCTTGGCCGATAATTGTCTGGTGCAAGCAGACATGGTTTAGCACACTGCCCAGCGAATACTTTGCGTCTTTGCTTTTTACAGCGTCCTCGATTGCCTCGCTGATTGCTATGCCGAGACTCCCGGGGGAGCTCGGGTCTTCAGCAAGCACTTTGCGACCGAACTCGGTCTTGTCGCTCGGGCTTGGATAGACTGCAGCACCCCAGGTTTGCATCAGTAATTTGCGATATGGTTTTTGTTCAAAGCTGACTCTGACCATGTAAACCGTGCATTCGAGTCCAAACAACCGGCAGGCTAACGCAAGCGACGACCCCCACTGCCCTGCGCCAGTCTCGGTTGTAAGCCGTTTTGTGCCAGCAATCTTGTTATAGTATGCTTGCGCAATTGCGGTGTTGGGTTTGTGGCTGCCGGCCGGGCTGACTCCTTCGTATTTAAAGTAAATATGCGCCGGGGTTTGGAGGGCGCGCTCGAGCCGTACGGCGCGGATCAACGGTGTGGGCCGGTATAGGTTGTAAACCTCGCGCACCGGCTCAGGTATCTCGACCCATCGGTCTGTGCTTACCTCCTGCAAGATCAGGTTTTCTGGGAACACCGCTGCGAGCATATCGGGCGTGACGGGTTGTTTTGTTCCCGGATGCAACGGCGGTGGCACCGGCTCGGGAAAATCAGCCAGCAGGTTGTACCAGTGTGTGGGTAACTCAGACGCTGATAACGGAAAGGTAATCTGTTGGTTCATAGTTTTTTAAATTATCTTTTGGCGACAGACTTTTACCAGTGCACCCGCGCGTAGTCACGAAAAATATTTTGTGTTTGACCAAAATTGCGCTTTGTAGTAACGAAGTTGGACCGTTGCATTGTTGGGTCGCTTGAGAGGCAAGTTTTATCCCGGCAGGCACGTTTTGCTATTGTTAAGTTTCAATTATGAAACCGTTTCTGGCGGTTGATTATGGCGCTGGCAGTGTCAAACTCGCCGAGTTTGAGCTGAGCGAAGCCGGCGGGCTTGTCTTGAGGCGGTTCGGTATGAAGCCGCTCGGGCCCGAGGGGTCGCAAGAGGCAAAACGCGAGGCTGCACTTCAAAAAGCGCTGCAGGAACTGATGAATGAAATGTCCGGGGCGCCAAAAGAGGTAAACATCTGCGCACCCGGCTCACAGGTGTTTTCCAAGTTCATCAAGCTGCCGCCAGTTGAGACCGGCAAGGTCACAAAGATGATCGAGTTCGAGGCGAAGCAAAACGTGCCTTTCCCGCTTGAGGAAGTTGTTTGGGACTATCAGATACTTGGCACGACACCGGGCAACGAACTGGAAGTTTTGCTTGTAGCCATGCGCACGGACGTTGTGGAGGGGTTGTTTCGGGTTGCTGAAAAATCCGGGTTGCGCGTGCAATTGGCCGATGCATCACCTGCGGCGCTTTGCAATGCGTTCAGGTACAACTATGGCGAGCCTGACGAGTGCACAATGTTGCTGGATATAGGAGCAAAGACAAGTAACGTGCTTTTCTTCGAGAAGAACAGGTTTTTCTCAAGGACAATCAATATTGGCGCAAATGCAATCACGCAGGATTTTTCGCATGAATCGAAGTTGCCCTTTGCCGAAGCCGAGCGGCTCAAGATAACCGAGGGATTCGTGAGCTTGGGCGGAGCATACGAGGAACCCGAAAGCCCGCAGCAAGCTGCAATTGCAAAGATAGCGCGCCAGTTCATGACTCGGCTCCACATCCAGATCAATCAGACGCTGCAATTTTATCGTGGTCAGCACGGTGGGTCGGCCCCACAACGCGTGTTGCTTGCCGGGGGCGGCTCGATAATGACATACACGGCGCAGTTTTTTGCCGAAAAACTCAATGTGCCGGTCGAGTACTTCAACCCGTTTAGGAGCGTTCAAATTGATCCGTCGGTTAACTTGGAAGAGCTTTCACATGTCGCACATGCGTTTGGCGAGGTGGTGGGTGTGGGGCTGCGGAACCTTGCGCATTGCCCGATCGAGCTAAACCTGTTGCCCGCCGGTACACGCCGCTGGCAGGCGTTTGAGGAAAAGAAACCTTATTTTGTGTTCACAGTACTTAGTTTGGCGGCAGTTGTTTTTGCCACAGGATACCTGTTCAACAAGCTTGCCAAGGTTAAACACGCACAGCTAGAGCTTGTGCAACGCGGTGACCCGACAAAGAACGAACCCGGATTGGGGGAGCTAAGAGCTAAGGCTGACCAGTTTAATGAGGTCATGCACGAGCGTGAGCAGCTTCTACAGAGGAGCCAGCAGCTTGCCACATGGTTGCAGGACAAGTACTACTGGGTTGACGTAATGAGCGAGTTGCGACGCGTGCTTATGCGGGTTGAAGATGCCGCCAGGCTCAGGTTCAACACCGATGCTGGTATTTGGGTTGAACGGTTCGTAACAGGTGAGCCTGCAAAAGTCATGGCGAGCCCCACCGAGATGTGGCCTGGAGGCCCTACCATACCGCCCTGGGAAAGGCGGCCTGCCGAGGTTGATTTGGGTAGGCCAAGGCAGTACGGGGGCCCGATGGGAGAACTGCCACCCGAGGCACGCAGGTACGGTCCTGAACTGGGTGGACCGCTGGCGACACCCTATGTTGAAGGCCAGCCTACACCTATGGCAGAGCCGGGAGTTGAACAGCCTTTAGCCGGAGCACCGACTGAAGTGTCGGTTATAACTCTTGTTTGTGGTGCGGTTAGTCTGAAGGCGGTTGATGCATCTGCGGATTCGGCTCTTGCATTTATGTTTTTAAACGAGCTGAAGGCAAGTCAGTTGACGGAACCACAGGGAACAGACTTTTTCACCGAGATTCAGGAAAACGAGGAGAAAAAAACGTTTACCTTTGGTGTGAGTTGGAAACTCAAGCGGCCGCTAAAACTCTGATATGTCTTGGATTCGGCGCCATTTAACCTTTTTGCTGACCAGCTTGGTGACAGTTGGGTTGCTGGTTATTGCATTTGTTTATGCGTTGACAGGCTACATGGCCAATAGACGTGCCTTTACGCAGCTCGATGATGCGCTGGTGCAGCTGAAGCAGTTGTTTGATATGGATCCGCATCCAGGCACGGAGAGAATCAACAACATCGAAATTGCAAAGCAACAACAGCAACAGCTACGCGAATACATCCAGAAAGCAGCCGAACGATTTGTGCCGGTATCACCGATACCGAGCTTGCCGGAAATCACGACCGAAGAATTCACTGCGCAGTTGAACCGCACAATTGACCAGTTGCAACGTGACGCAACTAACTCGGGTGTTTCATTGCCGCCCAGATATAATTTTACCTTCGAGTCGATCCGGCGTCGGATGACTTTTTCCACAAACAGTTTGCCTTTGCTTGCTCAGCAACTTGGTGAGGTGAAGGCAATATGCGATATTTTGTTCCGGGCGCGGGTTCATTCCTTGGACAATATCCGTCGGGAGCGTGTGTGTCCCGAAGACAGCCCTGAAACTGTGCCTTCCGACTATCTTGACCGTAACTCTGTGACAAACGAGCTGGCTGTTTTGACTCCGTATGAGGTCACGTTCAGATGCTTTAGCGGCGAGCTAGCCGCTGCACTCGGCGGCTTTGCGAGTTCGCCGTACTGTTTTGTGATCAAACACGTTGACATCGGTCCTGCAGCAACAGTTTCAGAAGGATTTTATGGCCCGGAAGGGTACGCGCCTGGAATTACACCTGGCTATCCCGGCCAGATGACGCAGCCCGAAGGCGCATACCGGCCTTTGCCGCCCGGAGGTGCATACCGGCCTTGGCCGCCCGGTTATGGTAGGCCGCCTTATGAACGCGGACCTTATGTGCGGGAGACAGACGTTGGCGCGACCGCCCCTACGGCGGCTAGTGGTGTGCGCCGGACTGGACCACAGCCTTTGCTGGATGAGACGCTAATCAGGGTTGTGCTTAAGGTTGACATTGTAAAACTGAACCTGCCAAAGTGAGGGTAATTGTGAACCTTGCGTTCGTAAAAAAACATTACGAGAAGGTCCTGCTGGCTGTTGTGCTTCTGATTTTGGTCGTGGCAGTTGCCATGTTGCCAGTCATGATCGCCAGTGAACAGGAGCAGATCGAAAAACGGCGCAGTGAAATAACCCGCATACCACCTAAACCGTTGACAAACCTCGACCTAAGGGTTGCTTGGGCAGCAGTTGAGCGCACCAAAATCCCTAGTACACCGGTCTTTTCGGATGAAAAGAACAACACGTTCAGCCCTGTTAAATGGAGCATGACACCCGACGGCAAGTGGCGCAGGATAACAAAAGCAGCCGAGGGCCCTGAACTTGTCGAGATCGTGAAGGTCACGCCCTTGTATCTGTCGGTAACATTCGAGTCGGTTAGTCAGGCCATGACAAATTATCTGCTGAAGGTTGTAAAAGAAACCGAGGAATCGCCCAGCAAACGTTCTGTGTCACGGTACGTGTCTGTTGGCGAGAAAACCGATTTTATTACGCTGCGTGAGGTTAAGGGACCACCGGACAAACCGACTGAGCTTATTGTTGAGATAAATGAAACTGGCGAACGTGTGACAATAACACCTGAGCGCGGGTTCAGGCGGGTTGATGGTTATGCGGTCGATCTCCGATACGGATCAGGTGGTCGTGTGTGGTCAAACCGGCGCAAAGGCAACACGATTGCCTTTGCGGGTGACGAGTTTACAATCACCTCAATTAATGCAATTGCCACAAACGAGTTCGAAGTTGTATTGTCGTCGAAGTCGACAGGCAAGAAAACGACCAAAAGGTACAAAGTTGCAGAATGAATTTATGTTGCGAACGTCTCTAACAATAGTTGGTCTGATAACATTTTTGGGTGTAACGATCGCGTGCGGGCAAACCAGCCCAAATGTTAGCGATACTGAGCGCGCCGTGCGTGAAGCTGTCAGACGCCAAGCACGCACGGTCGAGCTGCGACAAAAAATCCAGGAGGCGCAGCGTGCCGAGCAACGAAATGATCTCGCAACGGCTGCGAAACTGTACGAGGCATGCTATGAGCTGACCCAAAGCATCGGCACTGGCGTCGAGGCTGAGACGCAAACTGTGATCACGAGATTGGTTGCCGTGCGGCTTGAGTTGGCGAAACAAGCTAGCAAACGCAAAGATTATCCCGAAGCAGATGCACAACTCAAAGCGGCATTGCGAGTTGATCCGCAGAACCAGGCTGTGCTTACGTTCAAGAGCCAGAACGACCAGTTGCTGGCTGAAACCGAGGGCATGCGTCCCGGCCGCGAGGTGCTCGACATGCTACCGGCTTTCCATAGCAACAGGGTCGCCGCTGCCACACTTGTGCAAGAGGGGCGGTTGCTGTGGGACATGGGCCAATTGGACCAAGCTGAGGCCAAGTTGCGTAAGGCAATCGAGCTTGACCCGGCAAACACAACTGCATCCTATTACCTTAATCTGGTACAGGAATCGCGGTTCACACGCGCTGCGCGCGCTCACGACACCGACGCCCGCAGTTACATGGTCGAAGTCGAGCAGGCATGGGAAAAGCCGCTCAGACGCGAGTTGCTTCCAGTGCCGAATCCATACGCGCGCACGAACCTGGTCCACACCGGCCAAGGCAGACAGAAGATCATCAGCAAGCTGAACCGCATCCGACTCGGCCAACCGCCTAATGAAATCAAATATGATGGGCTTGAACTTGGTGAAGTGCTCAGGGACCTTGCGGCGGAAATCAAGAGGCGCGACCCCGACCAAGAGGGGATTAATTTCCTGATCATGCGCGAACATGCTGCGCCTGTGGTTGTCGAACCTACGACTATGACCGGCTACACGCCAGAAGGCGCGCCGACCCCAACCCCAGCGGTTGCAGTAACCGCGCCAACCGAAGAGATTGATCTGAGCACGGTTCGAATTCGGATTTTCCCGCCTCTGAGCAACGTACGCGCAGCGGATGTGCTGGATGCAATCACAAAAACAGCCGACCAACCGATCAAATACTCGATCGAAGATTATGCAGTTATATTTTCAGCCAAACGCCCCGAGCCGGAACCGCTTTACATACGGACATTCAAGGTTGACCCCAACACATTCGTTCAGGGCCTTGAGAGCGTGGGTTATCTGCCGTTGGGCATAGGCATGGGCGGTATGGGCATGGGCGGCATGGGTATGGGCATGGGCGGCATGGGCATGGGCGGCATGGGCATGGGTGGCATGGGCATGGGCGGCATGGGCATGGGCGGCATGGGCATGGGCGGTATGGGTGGTTTCGGTGGAGGTGCGGTCGGTGCATACGTTGCGCGTGTAGATGTTGTCGGCGGGCAGGTTGGCGGAATGGGCGGTGGTTTTGGCACGGGTACAGGTGCAGGCGGACAGCAAACGGGAGCCGGGCTTACCTACATAACCGTGCGCGGTACGAACGCGATGGCCGACCTTCAGGCGGCAGTGCGGAACTTTTTCGCCGCCAACGGCGTTGATTTCACATCGGCAACTGGCACGAACAAGTCAGTCTTTTTCAATGACCGGCTTGGGTTACTTGTTGTACGCGCTACGCTGCAAGACCTTGATATAATCGAAGCTGCAATTCAAGTGCTCAATGCCAGCCCGCCCCAAGTCAATATTAAAGCGAAGTTCATCGAAATCGAACAAAGCGATCTTAAGGCACTTGGGTTCGATTGGTACCTCGGGAATTTCCTGATGAACAACGGTGCAATTGGTTTGCAGGGTGGCACGGCACCGTCATTCCAGGGTCCGCCAACTATGGCAAATCCTGAGGGCACATTTCCCGGGTCGTCCATTGGTGGAACGGCTCTCACACCGACGGCATCAGACCAGCTTGTTACCGGTGGCCTGAACGCATCGGGTTGGCCGGCGCTTTTCACCATGACTGGCATTTTGACTGATCCGCAGTTTAGGGTTGTAATGCGCGCGCTTGAACAACGCACGGGTGTCGAGGTGCTGAGCGCACCCGAGGTGACGGTGTTGAGCGGGCGGCAGGCGCAGATGAAAGCTACCGATGTGCAGAACATCATCATGTACTACGGCTTTAGCCAGCAGGTGGGCGGTATGGGCGGAGTGGGCGGATTCGGCGGTGGCGTGGGCGGTGTAGGCGGAGGTGGAGTGGGCGGTTTCTAAACACAACCCGGCGACAGCACCAGGTTTTTAACGCATAATTTAATTTGTAGGTGTTATGAAAACAGTTCGTGTTCAAATTCAACGCAGGCTAAGATGGCTGGGTGCAACAACTGTCCTGCTTGTGACAATTGTGGTTGGCCACGGCCAGATCGTTCAGCAGCAGATCGGTGCACCGTTTATTTTTCCAATGCCGCAGCCGCTTGAAGTCGGTCCGGTTTTGGATGTTATTCCTTATGTGCTATCGGACGGCTACACGGTTAATCTGACCCTGATTCCGTCCTTGGTCGAGTTTGTCGGTTATGACGAGCCGAAGAACGTTCGGGTTGGTCTCGGCCAGATACCTCAAAATGCGATTGTTGTGCCGACTGTTTTGCCGCGGTTTCGTGTTCGGCAAACAACCACGACAGTGAACGTTTGGGACGGGCAGACCGTTGTGCTTGGTGGCATGCTGTACGAAAAGGGTGAACGAATTAAGAACAAGGTACCGTTGCTGGGCGATCTGCCGTTGTTTGGGCGGTTCTTCAGAATGGAATCGCGTAGTACGCAGAAGAAAAATCTGGTCGTATTTGTAACGCCAACGATCATTGATCCGGCTGGCAACAGATTGCATTCTGAGGACGAAATGCCGTTCGCACGCACTTCGTTCCCACCTCAACCGACCCAGCCGCCAGTTCAGATGCAATCGGGCGGTGGACAGGGGGTTAGCGCGGTTCAACCTCAATCGCAGGTGGCGCAGCCTATTGCAGGTGTCCAGTAGTAACTGCTCTCGGTTGCGAGTTGGCGCGGTATGACATCTATGTGCCGATAGCAAAAACAATACAACACAAGCAATTGTAACTCGCACAATCAGTATTACATCGGCCGTGTCAGACGCTAGCCAACCAAATTCGGCTGTAAACTCAACGTCAATGTTGTTGCTCGTTGACGGGCACGCCTACGGTTACAGGGCTTTTCATGCAATACAACGGTTAACCTCGCCGACTGGGCAACCAACCAACGCAATTTTTGGATTCATCAAGATGCTGGCCAAGCTGCGCCAGACAGTTAAACCCACGCACATCGCCGTAGTTTGGGACGGCGGGTTAAGTACAGAACGTACAAGTGCATTGCCCGAGTACAAGGCACAACGTCCGCCCATGCCGCCCGAACTAGCAGAGCAACTGGAAGAAATTGCCGCCTATCTTGACGCCGCCGGTATCGCCTCGTTCAAGCAACTGGATGTGGAGGCCGATGACTACATAGCGTGTATAGCAAAGCGGGCGGCGGAATGTGGCATGCAGGTTTTTATCGCCAGTTCAGACAAAGATTTCTTGCAGCTTGTCTCACTGCAGATCGCGGTCATTAATCCAAACGATAAATCGCTCACGCCATGGACGGCGGAACGTGTCAGGGCCGGGACCGGTGTTGAGCCGGCTCAAATAGTTGATTGGTTGAGCTTGGTTGGTGACAATTCAGATAATATTCCTGGTGTACCTGGTGTAGGGCCAAAAACAGCAGCCGAGCTGTTGAGCCGGTTTGGCTCGGTCAAAACTTTGTTTGAGCGGCTAGGCGAGGTTAAATCGGACAAAATCCGTGCTGCACTTGAGTCTGCGCGCGACCTTGTGGCACGTAATCAACAGTTAATACGGCTCAAGGACGATTTGCCATTGGACTTTAACCCTGAGCGCCTGCGGCCGCATCTGCCTGACAAAGAGCGGCTGCGCGAGTTGTACATGCGTTGGGGGTTTAAGTCGCTGTTGGCTGAGCTTGGTCCGGTGCAGCCAGTTGCATGTGCTCAGGCAATGTTGCTGTGAATTGGGTTGGGACTAACGGTGTGTTGGATGGTTGGGCCGTGCTGGACCGAATGTTGCCGATTTTTAAGGGCGCGGCCTTGTGTAGTGAGTTTTGAAAGGTGAAACGATTGAAAAAACGTGGACAACAGCGAAATCGGCTGTTACAGTGTGCACAGGATTTATGTTGCGTTTGCTACAGAGGCTGAGGCGTGTTTGGGCGTCGGCGGTGTGTTTGGTTGCCATCCCATGCGTTGCAACTGCACAGAATGCATTTTCACCGGGCGGCCCAGATTACAAAATAGTTGGTTCACTGCCGGGTGATCAGACGTGGCCGCAAGCCGCTATCAGTACTAACGGGGGTTATCTTGTTTGGCAGGATAATTCGATCGGCACAAACGGATTAAACATTCGTGCTGTGCGGCTGAACGCCAGTCTTGGGCAGGCTGGCGCACCGTTCCGTGTCAATGCGCAAACCGTAGGCGAGCATGAAAAACCACAGGTTGCGCTGTTGAATAATGGCGGTGCGGTTTTTGTCTGGCAGGGTGGCAAACTCGGTTACCAAAAGATTTACGCGCGGTTCCTGAATGCGGCCGGGTCGTTTACAACCACAACCAATATTCTGGTTAACACCTACACGAACGAGTTCCAGATTAATCCTGCAGTTGCAACTCTCAGAAATGGCAATGTGGTTGTTGTTTGGGCAAGCTACGGACAAGATGGCGATTTGCAGGGTATTTATGGTCAATTGTTTTCGCCTTCGGGCGCAAAAATCGGAACCGAGTTCCAAATCAATCAGTGGCCGTATGGCAACCAGCGCACACCTGCGGTTGCGGCACTTGCAAATGGTAATTTCGTGGTGACATGGGTTTCAGAGCTGCAGCGCTCTAGCAGAAGTGTTGATATTTACGCGCGCCTATTCGATTCAACAGGCGCGCCGCTTTGCAACGAGTTCCCGGTTAACATCACTACATCAAATGTTTGCGCGAATCCGGCAATTGCAGCTTCGCCGCGAGGTGGATTCGCCGTTGTTTGGAGCCAGAATGACAATGTTACTTTGACTTCTGGCAGTCGCGACGGTGTTGTTGTGAGCGGCGTTCCGACGCGGCGTTCGACAAATAGTTGGGATGTGTTCATGCGTATTTACGATGGCAGCGGCGCAGCAATGACAGCCCCGGTACTTCTGAACACTTGGCGGTTTGGCGACCAGTTCGGGCCAAGGTTAAGCTCTTTTGGGGCAAATTACCTCGCTGTCTGGACGAGCCTGGGTCAGGACACTCATTGGGAAGGTGTATTCGGTCAGTTTGTCTCGGGCAGTGGCGGACTTGAAGGGGTCGAATTCCAAGTAAACACCACACCGATCAGCCGCCAGATACAACCGACCGTTGCCACCGACGGTGTAAGCCGGTTTTTGGCGCTTTGGACTTCGTTCGGTGCAGGGACCAGCTTTGACCTGTTTGCGCGGCAGTACGACTTAATCCAGCTTGAACTGGTGACAACACAGCAGGGATTGGTATTAACTTGGAATACGGCCCCTGGCAGCACTTATCAGGTACAAACATCCACAAATTACTCGACATGGAGCAATTACGGCGCAGCACGCACAGCCAGTGGTTTTAGTGATTCTGTGACAATACCTGCAAGCAATAATGCAGCGTTTTTCCGTGTAATACGAGTACAATGAGTTCACTTATGAGGAGATTTTTCCTACGAACAGTTTTTGGTCTGGCGTTTGCCGCCAACGTGATGACGGCGTTGGGGTTTTCCCTACTTGGCCCTTATGCAGTTGATAGTGCAGGAGCAGTTTGGCAGACGCCCGAGTTGTGTTATCAGATAGGCGGGCTTGATGTTCTTGGAGGGACAGGAGAGGCAGGCGGTAACCCGGGTGATGTAGGCGGGCCACTGAATCTTGGGGAGGAATTCCGATTTAATGTAAAGACTTTGACTTATGGGTTTGACCCGTCATTTTTGGAGTACTTTGGGACACATGGCACTGCAGCTGTGATGGAGGCAGTAGCTATCTTGAATGCGCTACCAGCCTATTCGCAGATGAGCGCCGATCTTTCAGAGTTCCCGCTGGAAACAAAGCGCGTCAATTACCGGGCTTCTACATTGCGGTTGCGCGACCTGAAATCGTACGTGTTGGCGTATCTGCTGGAAACGCTCGGCTTGGCAAACCCGGAGAGGTTCGTGTTCACAATTCGGTCTCGGGCAACTTCTTCACAGCCACCTGTGACAAATTATATGGTCATAATGCGCAATTTCGATCCTGTTACTTGGGCACCGACACGGTATGTAAATGGGACACTTTACACCTATACGATAGTGGACAATATTGGGAACCCCATGCTCGCAGACGCCATTGAACTGGTTGTTGATCCGTTGGCTTTTAGCCCTACTGCGGTTGCTTCTGCAGCTTCGCCATGGGGCGTTGTAGACTTGCAACCAGGCGAGTTTTTTATCGGTCTTACCAGAGATGACGTCGGTGGCTTGCGGTATATCTACAGGTACAACAACATTAACGTCGAAACGTTGCCAACGAATGTCATAGCTGGGTTAAGCAGCCCATGGACGCCTGTGTATCCCACCAACGTTATTGGCCAAACGAATTTTGTTAACGTCGCCTTACGACCAGGGGTTGACAAGATCGTGTTCCAATACATGCCGCGTGAATCCATAATCGGCAATTTTATCACGATTACACAGCAATACACCGACACTTACATAACCAACGGTATGGTGAAGACGCAGACCATTAGGAGGGTATTGACTCAACCGGACATTATCTTTTGTGCGGCGGATTTGGCGGCTTGGGAGTTCTATTTTTCAGGTGCGTTTGAGCAGTCGCAAGGGCCCGTACCTGTAGTATTAATGCGGTCGCCAGGGCCGGAACGTTATCAAAACAATTCGGCACTGAATAACTCAGGTCCTTGGAGTTTGTCTGGGCCAGGCCAGATTCAAGGCCCAATCTGGATAGCGTTTAACAAGGTCACCCCGGAATGGTTTAACAACGTTTGGCCGTATTTCCTTGATGAGGCGTCGTCTTATGGTGGTTTTTATTGGGTTTGGGGCTCATTTGACGGTTCCACAAATCCGCCTGTAGTTTATCCCAGTGGTACTTCGATACAAATGCTAGAACGACTCATTTTGGGTGGTCGGTAGAAACACAACCCTGAAAGGCTGTATGAGACAATTATTCGCTATTGGGTTGATTGGTTTGAGCGTGGTGTGGTGGGTTGAAGCCACGCCACTGCAATACACAAACATTACGGGCACCATCACCACTCCGCCACAAATTAACGCAATCAGCGTGCTTAATAGTGGCTATTGGTACATCGACACTTATCCATGGCCGTTCGAGATGTCAAACAACCGCAACTTCACAAATGCGGGTACAATGAACTGTACCGTAGGGTTCAGGTTCAATAATGCACCCACTGGTACAGGACAACGTTACTTGGCCGAAAATTTTCATAATCGAGCAAATGGCTCGATAATCAGTGGGCCAAGCATTTTTGGGTCTTATTATCCTAATTTTCTGCTTATCTCGGCCACGAACATAGTTAACAGGGGGCTACTGTCGATCGGGGCAAACGGACGAATGGAACTGGTGGGCACCAACGTTGACCTTTCCTACAGCAGGTTGCGCGTTGTGCCGATTCAAGGCATGGGTAGTCCGTATGATACCAACTACTTTCAGCCAGACATCGCTATCTACGATGAGTATTGGGGGCAGACGAATATGATTTTTAACAGCGCTGCCTTGTATGAGGTTTTTGGTCCAAATGCTGTAGCAACCTCACCTAACCATTTCGTTATGTACCCGGATGGTTTTAGTGGATACGAAAGGGTAGGCCCCTTCACAGCTATTGGTAGTTTTTACTCAAACGCGGTGGGTATAATGAGCGTTACTGTCACCAACCGGGACGGCTCGACCACTAATGTGGCTGTACCTACAAATATAGTTAAGCAAGCTGTGTTTGTCGGGGTAGCAAACCCGAGCATAATTGCCGATATACGTTTTTCTCCGAGCTCACTCCCAACAAATTATATGCAAACGGTTTCGGTCGGGATTTTTGCCACCACAACTAACGCAACCGGTGGAGTTGATCAGCACGCCATTTATTTTGTTGACAGGCTTGCTTCGGAAACCAATCGAGGTATTCTCGCTAACACACAAAATCCACTCACGGGTCGACCGGCAAATTACTTACTGCAAAGGACGGCACCGCAGGAGTATTTGACAGGGCGGCCGGGGAACTTTCCCTTGGTGAGCAACTTTTTGTATGATCCAACTTATACGAACGCAACTGTGGAAGGTGCGTATGCAGGTTACTCTGCAACTATAGACAATGTGGTTTCCCGACCACCGTCGTTGCCAGGGGGAGCAGTAACAAACATTCCGGGTCGAGTCACAATAATCGCGGACACTTTGAACCTGACAAAGACACAAATTCGGGCCGAGGGGTTGATTAATATCCAAACCCGGCATCTGGAAAGTAGCAGCGGCGCTGTAATCGACAGTGAACACTTGAGTTACGATCTTAATTCAACAAATGGCCTTTTAACGATTCAGAATCTTGCGCCCGAGGCAGCAGTGCGATTTCTCGGCACCGTTTATGCCTGGAGCGGTTACTGGAGTAATATCGCGTCAATTGTTCTCACCAACTATACAATTGATACGAATGCTACCCCGCCGGAAGTGTTATCGCCTATTACAAATGCGGTTTCGATCCAGTTGCACGCGTTGTTGCTGGACGCAAGTGACCTTGGCCCCACAATTTTGCCTGCGTATGTGTTTAATTTCGTCTCGCGGAGTACAAATGTTGTAATCCGCGATTACATGACCGTGACAAATATATTCCGTGTGGAAGGTCGTTCGATGACGATCGAAGGCGGTCTTGAGTTGGATTACGGTCTGCAAAGTTGGCATGCGGGATTAGCGCCCAACCTGTTGTTTTTCACCAACTTAGGTTCGCTCATGGTGCCGAGCGCGGCGTATTTTGGCGCGGACCGTTCGGTTCCATATTTGTCGTTTGTTAATCGTGGAAGCGTTTACAGCTTTGGCCAGGACATTAACGCAGACTACGTTGAAATAAGCGGGTTGAACCAGGCGCAGGGGCCGTTGAATCTGAACACGCGTTCGGGGAAAATTGAGGGCGGCAGTTTGAGTTCCGGTTTTGACATGCTACTGCAGGGCAACACGCTAAAGTTGAGCAGGAGCACGATATCAGTAGGCGGCCGGCTTGATATAAGTGTTACCAATTTCTTATTTGACGCTGGGGGCGATCCACCTAATACCAACACAATCACTTGCGGCGACGGTTTCAGGTTGCTTGTTAAACCTCAAGGCGGCGACCTGCTTGGCACAACTATCAGTAGCCTTGCGCCCAACTACCCAAGCGTTTGGATCGAGCACAAATGGGCTGGAGTGAACAGAGGCACTACGCCTGCAGGTTATGTCAGCAACGCGGCAGTGGGCCGGTTGGTGCTCACGTCTCAGAGTCAGGAGCCGGTATTTTATTTTGCTGGCACGGACACTAGCAACGCTCTTTATGTAGATGTGTTGGACATCAGCGGCTTGGGAGCAAATTATGCCCGATGGATTGAGATCGCGCCAAACCTGACAATTTATTACGCTGCTGCGAGAGTTGGATTTACCCCACCAGGCTTGATGCAGCCTGAGGAATACCTTGACGGGCAATTTAATGGTCGGTTGCGGTGGGTAAGCAGCTTTGCTGGGCCGGGCAGTTCAGCCTACGTTATTAGCAATGGTGTGTCCATTGCGGTTAATCGAGCCTTGCGCACAAGCCGGATTTTGGATTCTGACGGTGACGGCATCCCGAACTACTACGATCCGTACCCGTTTGATCCTCCGGCGCCGCGTCTGACCGCATCGCTCACAGCGACAAATCAGCCACCCAAACCCGTATTGGCAATTTCATGGGAAGCTCAACCATTTGCGTCGTATCAGGTTGAGTACACGACGAATGTGCCATTGTCGGGCTGGCAACCGTTGCTGGTCTATACAAACCAAATGCCGACAAGTCGAGTGGTTACAGTTTGGGATACCAATGCACCAACAGGCGCGCCGCGGAAGTTCTATCGTGTAAGGCAGCTTCCATAGCGGTGCATACCCCGGTTTATGGTTCAGCCACAAAAAAGATTGGCTGCAAAGTAGAGTAGATTATGCATTTTGCGGATGATTTTGTGATTTTTTAGCGTGTTATGCCAAATATAGGAACAATGACACGGCAACGCGTTTACGGTACCTGTATCGGGTTACTTTTTCCATTTGGGCGGCGAGTCCGACTTGGCGTCCAAGCGCTCGTTTTTGCGGCGGCACTGCTCTTTGAATCTTTGGCTTTCGGAGGACAGGTTGGCGCCAACGGACAAACAAACTTTGTCACAATTGGCCGCGCTAAAGCGCATCCAACGCGAATCTTGGCCAAGTTCAAGGAGAACGTTCAGGTTTCGCTGAGTGAAAACCAGAAAAGACAATTTGCATCCAAGGTGATGCGCCGTTCCAGGTTGGACTCCAGGCATGTTGTGCTCGATGAAGTCCCCGGTGTTCTGCCACCTGTTGCGGCTGCAGATGAGGCAAAGCGCAATCGGCTCTTGCACAGAATTCGGTTGTTGGAGGAGTCGGGCCTGTTCGAATATGTCGAGCCGGACTACTTAGCTGAAATTTCCTTGGAGCCAAACGATTCGGCGTTTGTTAATGGCTTGTTGTGGGGGCTTCGTAACGTTGGCCAGTTTGGCGGTGTGCCAAGGGTTGACATTTCCGCAACTAACGCATGGGATATAACGACAGGGTCCACCAACGTGGTTGTGGCAGTGATTGACACCGGCATTCGGTACACGCACCAGGACCTGGCTGCTCAGATGTGGCGTAACCCGGGCGAGATACCTAACAACAGGTTGGACGACGATGGCAATGGTTACATAGACGATGTGTTTGGCATAAATGCGATTACAGGGTCCGGTGATCCGCTTGATGATCATAGTCACGGCACGCATTGTGCCGGTACAATCGGCGCAGCGGCAAACAATGGTTATCCGCATGTAGGCGTGGCGTGGCAGGTGCGGCTGATGGCGTGCAAGTTCTTGGGAGCTTCCGGTGGCGGCACATATAGTGACGCGATTGAATGCATAGATTACGCGGTAAGCAAGGGTGCAAAAATACTGAACAATAGTTGGGGCGGGTACGGATATTCACGCGCGCTTTACGAGGCGATTGACCGCGCAAGGGCTGCTGGTGTTCTGTTCGTGGCGGCTGCCGGTAATGAGGAAAACAATAATGATGTTTTTCCCATGTATCCTGCATCATATCCGTTAGAGAACATCGTTTCTGTTGCTGCAATTGACCGGCGTGACCGCCTGGCAGATTTTTCAAATTACGGACTTAAGACTGTTCATTTGGGTGCGCCAGGGGTTGAGATCTATTCTTCTACGGCTGACTCGGACAGTTCGTACGATCTGTGGGATGGCACCAGTATGGCAGCGCCACATGTCAGTGGCACAGCGGCCCTAATATTGAGCAGATATCCAAGCGCAGATTTGGAAGAGTTGCGCGCACGGATTATTCTGGGAACGGTTCCCACGCCCGCGTTACAGGGCCGAACAACAACCGGTGGCAGGCTCAATGCATATAACTCGCTTTCCATTGCGGGCAGGGGCCCGGTGCTTTATGTGACAGTTGACCCGCCAACCAAATCGTTTTTGCTTGCTGGCTCTCAGCAGCCAATTTTTGTAAAAGTTAAGGACCCATTCTCGGTTGTCAACGCCACGGTCACGGCAACGGTGGTCGGCATTACAAATCTTGTTTTTGCGAACGACGGCCGGCCGCCGGACGCATTTCCAAGCGATGCTATTTACAGTGCGCTTTTCAGGGTGCCGAACCTCACAAACTACACAATTCAAATGGTTCTTGTCGTGACTGCGCCTGAAAAAATACCTGTGACCAACTTGTTGGAGTATGTGATAGTGCCGCCGCCGCCCAATGACCACTTCACAAATTCAATCAAGGTACCTTCGGCCGGCGCAACATACCAGTTAAACAACCGGTTTGCGTCTCGCGAACCGGGCGAGCCCATCCATGCAGGTGTCACTACCAATGCAGGCTCATTGTGGTGGGATTACACACCAGCCAATACCACGAATGTGTTTGTTGACACAACAGGCAGCGGCGTGGATACAATTGTGGCTGTTTATACAGGCAATACGTTGGCTGGTCTTCAGGCTGTCGCGGCCGTAAACGATGTGGGCCAAAAGAAACAGGCGCATCTAAGTTTTAATGCCCAGGCCGGCCAGACCTATCGCATTGCGGTGGCCAGCAATGGCACGAACATGCTTGGGTCAATACAAACACGCATCGCCCCTGGGGGACAGCCTGACATTGTAGCTCCAGCGGTCTTCGTTACTAGTCCGGTAAATGGAAGTTCTGTGTTTGGGAATGTTGTGACCGTAATTGGTTCTGCTGTGGACCCGCCACCCAACGTAAGCGGTTTGCAAGAGGTTAAAATCAGCGTCAACGGTGATTTGCCGTACACGGCTGCTGGCACAACGAATTGGTCTGCAATAGCCGTATTGCGTGAGGGTATTAACATTATTCAGGTTCGTGCGTTTGACTTTGCTGGCAACTCGTCGCCAGACGTAACAATACAGGTTTATTCTATAGTTTTGAACCCGCAAAACGATCTGTTCGCCAATGCGATTGTTCTTACGAATCGTAGTGGTAGCGTTTCTGTTACGAACGTTAATGCTACTAAGGAAATCGGTGAACCGAATCATGCGGGTAATGCAGGCGGCAAATCTGTCTGGTGGTCGTTTACTGCACCGGCGGATGGTGTTTTGACGCTTTCAACGAGTAACTCCACATTTGACACGGTCCTGGCTGTTTACACCGGCGATCGTGTCGGTTCGCTTGCATTTGTCTGTGCCAATGACGATGCCTACGGCGGCGTGAGGTGGAGCCGAGTCACGCATGCCGTCCGGTCCAATCAGACGTACCAAATTGCTGTTGACGGGTATGATGGTGTCAGTGGCACTGTCAGGCTGAGCTGGTCGTTCACCGAATCGCCTATATATCGCTTGGCCGTAGGTAATACGCTGGGTGGGGCAGTTGATGTAAGGCTCGGGGGAATTACATTGGCGCAGGTGATAGACGTGCCATCAAATGCAACCGTAACAATTACAGCCCTGCCAGAATTGGGGTTTAGGTTTGACTCGTGGAGGGGTGATGTGCACTTGTTTAGTAATCCACTTAACTTGCTTGTGAATCAAGACCTGAGCATTGATGCTCAGTTTGTAAGGGTTGCCTTTACCGATGGCTTTGAGAGTGGTGACTTTGGGAGATTGAGTTGGACAAGCGCTGGCGCCAAGCCATGGGTCATTCAAACAACCAACGTGGCAGCAGGACAGTTTGCTGCGCGGTCCGGGCTAATCACAAACGGCCAGAGTAGCTCGTTGCTACTAACAGCCAGAGTGCGTGCTGGTATGGGTTCATTTGACTACCGCGTCAGCTCTGAAGCAGGTTTTGATTTCCTGGAGTTTTATATAGACGGACTTTTGTCCGGTCGCTGGTCAGGTGAAGTAGGTTGGGCCACACACGAATTTCCATTGGCGGCCGGCACGCATACATTTGAATGGCGCTATACAAAGGATGCAAATGTAAGCGCAGGCATGGATGCAGCGTTTATTGACAATATTATGTTGCCTATTGTTGTCGAGCCAGATGGCACTGCGCGTGCACGTTTGACGATCAACCGGACCACGGACGGTGTGTTCTATATCGAGGGTTTGGGCCAAGCCAATCAAATGTATGTCACGCAAGTTTCGACGAACCTGACCACATGGCAAAACATTGCCACCAATATCGCGCTGGACGGGTTCTTCCGTGTAATTGATCCTAGCTCGCTCACGAATAACACCCGATTTTATCGTGCGGTTGTGCCCGCACAGTAAAAACGAATCCGTCGAGTTGTTTTTTAGTGCAGCCTGCTTGAGCGGAGGCAACGCCTCGTTCCGTTCCTAGCAGCACCGCTGAGTTGGGCGATGAAAGTTTATAGTCTGACAGGCGGCATGGGAATGGGCAAATCGGCTGTTGCTGAGCTGCTCCGGCGCCGTGGAATTCCGGTTGCAGACGCAGACGAGTTTGCACACAGGTTAGTTGAACCCGGCGAACCTGCTCTTGAAGAAATCGCTGGCGTATTTGGCAGGCGTGTGATTAGTCCGGAAGGCCGGCTGCGCAGGCAAGTGCTTGCCGACATTGTTTTTTCGGATTCGGAAGCGCGTAGCCGGCTAGAGCAGATTTTGCATCCGCGCATTCGGCGTATGTGGCGTGAGCAGATTGCCGTTTGGCAACGTGCGAGTTGTGAGCGTGCAGTTGTTGTTGTGCCACTTTTGTATGAGATTTGTGCCGAGGCTGATTTTGATGCGGTGATATGTGTGGCTTGTACCGCTGAAACGCAGTATGCACGCTTACGCGCTCGCGGCTGGACAGACACGCAGATCGAGCAACGCCTCCAGGCACAGCTTCCGATCGAGGAGAAAATGACACGCGCGGATTACGTCATTTGGACAGAGGGCGAACTCGATGTTGTTTCGGCGCAACTGGATCTGATTTTTTCGACTGGTTAAGATTTTGTTTCAGTGGAAAAAGTTGCTTTTGCGGGGATTGCGTCCCGATTATTTTCGTGCCACAAAAGATCTGGCCGCCGCAATCGTTTGAGTTGGGGCCGGCGCAACGGAGACACAAATCAAAATTATTCCCATGAAATCACGGACACGAAACTTGGGCACGACTCTGGTGCATCGCATTGGGATAATTGGTGGCACGGGCCTTTATGAGATTGAAGGTCTGCAGAACCCAAAATGGGTCGGTCTGCAAACCCCGTTCGGATCGCCGTCCGATGAATTTTTGGTTGGAAAGCTTGGAGGGCGCGATGTGGTTTTTCTAGCGCGGCATGGGCGTGGGCATCGGATTATGCCAAGTGAGATTAACCACCGGGCCAACATTTGGGCGATGAAAAAGCTTGGGGTCGCCTGGATCATTAGCGTGAGTGCGGTCGGGTCACTACAGGCCAAATACAAGCCGTGTGATGTGGTTGTTGTTGACCAGTTCTTGGACCGGACAAAGAAATCTGCCGAACACACTTTTTTCGGGGACGGTATAGTTGCGCATGTAGCGTTTGCGCATCCGGTTTGCGAAGAGTTACGCCGGATACTGTTTGCGAGCGCACGTGCCTGTGGTGTGCGTGTGCACGACGGCGGCACTTACGTATGCATGGAAGGACCGGCTTTCAGCACGCGTGCAGAGTCGCTTACAAACCACAAGCTCGGTTACGATGTAATTGGCATGACTAACCTTGGGGAAGCAAAATGCGCGCGTGAGGCTGAGATAGCCTATGCAACACTTGCCATGGTCACGGATTACGATTCATGGAAAGAAGATGCCGAGCATGTGACAGTGGATATGGTGCTCGAGTATTTGCATCGTAACGCTCAGACAGCCAAACGAATCGTACTCCAAACCATAGAAAGCATACCGCGCGTGCCCGGGTGTTCATGTCATGATGCCTTGAAAAATGCAATTCTCACAGATAAGAAATTTTGGCCGGCGCAGACGAGGCGCCGGCTCGAGCCGATTCTTGCCCGATACATTTGACTAGGAAAGTCGCTGCGAGGTCGTGGTTTAACGCAGCCAACTCTGCACTAGATTCAGGTTGAATTTGGGTAGCAGCGTGGACATTGTTGGGTTGTGGATACAGCCAATCAGCCGATGAAACATTTCGAGTGTAGCCTCGAACAGGACTACAAACAGCTTGATCCATGTACGTTTGTGGTATTTGGTGCGAGTGGCGATTTAACTGGCCGCAAGCTCATTCCTGCACTTTACAATCTATATCGTGAAGGACACCTGCCCAAACCGATTCGAATAATAGGTTGTGCACGGCGGCAGAAAACAGATGAAACTTGGCGTGCAGAGCTACGAGAAACGGTTGCAAAGTTTTCGCGACGGCAGCCAGCAGACGAGGTTACATGGGCCGAATTTGCGGCCAACATTTTTTATTGTGAGGGGGACATAACCGATCCGGCAACCTACCAGCGACTGAAACAACAAATTTTGTCGGCTGGGATACCTGCCCTCCGGCACAATCTATTGTTTTACCTCGCCACCGTACCGGGCCAGTTTGGGACCGTTGTCGAGCAACTGCATCGTGCTCACCTTTTGCAGAAGGAACCCACAGTTGGTTGGCAACGCGTTGTGGTTGAAAAACCGTTAGGGCACGACTTAGAGTCCGCGCGCAGTTTGAACGAAACGCTTCTAAATTACGCATGGGAACAGCAAATTTTGCGGATAGACCATTATCTTGGCAAGGAGACCGTTCAAAACATTGTCGTGTTTAGGTTTTCGAATACGATTTTTGAACGGCTCTGGAACCGAGAGATAGTTGACCACGTGCAGATTACAGTTGCAGAAAAGACTGGCGTTGGCCAGCGCGGTGGTTACTACGAACAAGCCGGCGCGTTACGTGACATGGTGCAAAATCATCTATTGCAGGTTTTGGCCCTGATTGCAATGGAACCACCCGTGTCACTTGAGGCAGATGCAATTCGCGATGAAAAGGTCAAACTGCTGAAGGCAATACGTCCAATTGCGCCCGCCGAACTGGCCCGCTGTGTTGCACGTGGTCAGTATGCTGCCGGCGAAGTAGGTGGCCAAATGCAACGCGCCTACCGCGAGGAACAAAACGTTGCCTCGGACTCGAATGTTGAGACATTTATTGCGCTAAGGTTGTTGATAGACAACTGGCGTTGGTCGGGTGTGCCGTTTTATCTGCGCACGGGCAAGTGCATGCCTTGTGACGCAAGCGAGGTAAGAGTCCAGTTCAGACGTGCGCCTGAAGTACTGTTTGCGGCACGATGCGGGCCGTGTCTGGACGCGAACGCACTTGTGCTGCGTCTGCAGCCGGAGGAGGGAATTACGCTGTTTGTGAATGGCAAAGTGCCGGGGGCGAGCCTTACGCTGCGGCCCGTACGAATGCAGTTCAAATACAGGGCCGAATTTGGCGCTTACACGCCAGAAGCTTACGAGCGGTTGTTACTGGATGCAATTGCGGGCAATACAACGCTTTTTTTGCGGCGTGACGAGGTGGAGACAGCTTGGGGATTGATAGACCCAGTACTCCGAGCTTGGCGCGGGAAACCTTTGCAGCCAAGTGAGTTTTATCCGGCCGGTACTTGGGGACCGGCAACAGCAGATGAATTGCTCGCCCAGGCGGGTCATGCATGGCGCAATCCACAGCCGTGTGGGATTGTAGATCAGGAGTGAATCTTGAGTTTACCATGGACAGGCGCGATGGGTGGATTTGAGCTGATCAGTTTCGCAAACGCGAGGCAGTTAGCTGACGAGGTTGCAGAGGCATGGTTGGAGGAAGTTATGGTTGCTTGGCTTGCTGGGCGACAACATTTTGTGGCTTTGTCAGGGGGGCGCATTGCATCTACATTTTTTGATGCAGTTGTCTGGACAACAAAGCGGTCCCGCGCGAGTTTTGGTCATGTACATTTTTTCTGGGCAGACGAACGCTGTGTTCCACCCACGGATTCGCAAAGCAACTTTTGGCTTGCAGAACGGCACCTCTTCAGTCCGCTTGGGATTTCAAGCGAGCAAGTTCACCGGATTAGGACCGAGCTCGACCCGGCTGCTGCAGCCGCTGAAGCGGAGGCCGAGTTACGCAATGTTGTTAATGTAAACACCGGTGGTCAGCCCGTACTGGATCAGATTTTTCTCGGAATGGGTGAGGATGGCCACATTGCATCCTTATTCCCGGGTGAGCCTGCTGAAGTTGCAGGTTCAAATGCTGTGTATCGCGCAGTTACAGGTCCCAAACCGCCGTATGCCCGAGTAACGATTGGGTACAATACACTTGCAGCAGCACAACGTGTGTGGGTTTTGGTTGTCGGGCATGGTAAAGCGCAAGCGTTGCGTGCATCACTTGATCGGTCGGGCAAAACACCCCTGGCCAGATTGCTGGCCCTTCGTCCAATTACACGAATTTATGCTGAAGTCAGTTTACTTCATGAACAGTCGTAGAGTGGTTCGGTCTGGGCCGGGTGTGACCACTTATCTGGCGAGCCAACCGCCGTCAATGTTAATGATCGCGCCGTTGAGATAGTCAGCCTCGCTCGAGGCCAGGAAAACGCATCCGCCGGCGATGTCTTCGGGTTGTCCCCAACGACCTTCAGGGATGCGGTCGAGAATCGCCTGGTTCCGTTTCGTGTCTTCGCGTAATTGCCGTGTGTTTTCGGTTGCGATATAACCCGGTGCAACCGCGTTGACGTTTATTCGTTCCTTGGCCCATTCATTGGCGAGTGCGCGTGTGATGCCAGCTATGCCGCTTTTGCTTGCCGTGTAGCCGGGCACAAGAATGCCACCTTGGAAAGACAGCATGGAAGCAATATTAACGATCTTGAGTCGTGCGTTCGGCGGTGATTTTTCGCGCCCGCCTGTGAGCCACCATTTTGCTACGGCCTGACAAAGGAAAAAAGGCACCGTTAGGTTGATGTGGATAATTGCATTCCAGTCTTCTTCCGGATAATCAACGGCCGGCGCGCGCCTTATGATGCCAGCGTTGTTGACAAGGATATCAACGCGTCCGGCTTGTTCGACCACTCGGGCAATTAGGTCGAATGCATCTTTGCGTGTGTATTTACCGAAATCGGCCTGTATCGCAGTAAAGTTGGCGCCGAGGCTACGCATTTTATTTGCCGTGTCGGTTTGGTCAGCTATGTCAACACCGACAACTTTTGCCCCCTCACCGCCAAATGCAACCGTGATTGCCTGACCGATGCCGCGACTTGCGCCGGTCACAACTGCGACTTTACCGGTTAACCGTTTCAGTTCCATGGTGACAATTGTATGTGCGTATTTTTTTTCGGTTGAGTTGATTTTTACTTCACAGTATCCAAACTCGTCCGGTTCGCCTGTTTACTGCAACTGGGCAAGAGCTACATTGTCCATGTCTTCGAACGTTTGGTTTTCGCCGGCCATGCCCCAAATAAATTTATATGCGCCGTACCCGCAGGCTGAGTGAATTGACCATAGCGGGGAGAGTACAGCCTGTTCGTTTCGCACGAACAAATGGCGTGTTGCAGTTGGCAATCCCAGAAAATGCACCACCAGCCGGTCGCCTAGGTCGAAGTAGAAGTACACCTCCGAACGCCGATTGTGCGTGTGCGGCGGAAACGTGTTCCACACGCTGCCCTCGGCCAATTCAGTGTAGCCCATTACAAGCTGGCAACTTCGTATGCCATTTAGGTGTATAAAGCGCCGGATTGTTCGCAAGCTTGCGGTTGCTGTTGTGCCAATCATGACAGCGTCAGCGTCTTCGCGTTTCATTACTGCGCTTGGGTATTGCGCATGCGCCGGACAGCTCAAGAAGAAAAACTTTGCCGGGTTGTTTGCGTTATGGCTTTCAAAGATAACCTGGCGTGTGCCTGCGCCCACGTAAACACAGCTAAGCGGTTCCACGGTGAATGTTTTACCGTCTGCATGTACTGAGCCGGGGCCGCCGATGTTGATTGAGCCAAGTTCACGTTGTTCCAGGAAATACGCACGACCGGTTGCACGATGATTTTCAAGCTCGATTGGTTTGTCTGTTGGCATAGCGCCGCCAACGACAAGCCTGTCAAGTCCGGTAAACAACCCGTGGAGCGTGCCAGGAACAAATATGTCTTTAACAAGGAACGCATCGAGCAACTCGGCTGTTGCCATGCACTCGAGTTCCTTTGGATGCGGTTGCAAGCGGATTGCGTCTTGGAACATGGCTCGGGAGTTTAGAATTCGCAGTATATCTCGGTCAATCCAAAAGCGGGTTAGATTTTGCTTTTGCCCCGATAATTTGTGACACGAATGAAACACTCTCTTTGATGGCGAAACCAAGAGCGAGGCTTTCTTTTGCCCGAGACGCAGTGTGCTCCCGCAGACGCAGGACTACACTGCAGACAGTTAATTGAGCTGTTGGTGGTGGCGTAGCAGATATAGTATCGCGATTGAAGCCGAGCATAACCTGCAGTTTAGTGAATTAGCGGTTTTGATGGAGCGTAATTCTTCAAGTTGCTGGGGATTTAAAGTGTACACTAATCCCTGTGTTTACACTTCTTTGGTGAGCATCCGACTTCTCAGTGGGGTGTAAATAAACGTGCATCTGGTAGCCCGAGCCGTTTCAGCGGCTTTTGCGGTGTGCGCGCAGAGCCGCGTGTCAATGAAATTAACCTGTCAACTGCCTGTATTTTGAGCTGCAGCGGGCGTTGGGTGAGCACCGTTTTTTTATGTTGCAGAATTTATGACTTTGGTGATAATAGGCCCTAAAGTTGGCTTAAGCTGATTTTATGCCCGGCACGGCTAGACTGGTGATTCAAAATAGCGACGGCGCCAATGAGGTCATTCAGTTGAAAAAAGGCCTCAACCGGCTGGGCAGGTCTTCGGCGAATGACTTTGTGATTATTGATCCCAGTGTATCGCGGTTGCACTGCGAGATTGAAGTGCGTGACGAGGGGATGTTTGTGCGCGATTTAGACTCGTCGAACGGCACATACGTTGACGGTCAACCGGTCACGCAAGCTCAGCTTCAGCCTGGGCAGATTTTGCAGTTGGGGCAAGTGCGCTTGTTGGTCGAACAGGCACCCGTGCCGGCGGCCGAACCTGCGAAAAACTGTTATAATCATCCGAGTCAGTTGGCCAGTATGCGATGTCGGCAGTGCGGCAAAATTTTCTGTGGTGCGTGTGTACACGTGTTACGCCGTACCGGAGGGAAATACTTGCGTCTTTGCCCCGTATGCAGTGGTCATTGCGAGCCGATAGTGGTTATCAAACCGCCACCGAAGAAGCGTGTGACAGAATTCCTGCGCAAACTAATGGGTAAAACGACTGACGAAAATCCGTTTTTCGATTAGATCGTTAAAACGCGGCCTTTTCGCAGCCGGGGTGGTGATGGTCTATGGTTCAGGGGCAGGGGACTAATTTGATCTGAACAAATCGTCACACGCAGGGGCGGAGCTGTCTTCAAAGACCTTGTTCGGTCCTGCCGACCGGATGAGCAGGCTGTTACCCGCGAAATAGAACTGCAATGGTGTACCCCAGGGATCAATTATTTCACCCTTTTGGTTAAGGTCACTTTTGCGGACGGCTAAAATGACAATTTTCTTATCGCCCTGTCCAGAAAGCGCTCTGGCAATGTCCAGATTGTTGCCAGCGGGGTAGGCACCCACAAATTCCTTGTATTGCTGCAGTGCAAGCAGAAGATTTTCGGCGTCTTCGTTAAATTTGGCTATGCGCGGGTCAAGTCGTGCCCGGGAAGAACGCACGGCCTGCCAACCAACGCACGCCGCCAGCAGCACAAGCACAACACCCAAAATTACCTTTTTCATGCTTTGTCATGGATGCAGGTTGAATACCAAGTTTTCAGTCTTTGGTTTGGTGCGGAGCCGGTCCTGTGCTGGAGCGTACAATCAGCTCTGTGGGCAACTGAACTGGGTCGGCCTTTTTACCACCCAACAGTTGCAGGAGTATTTCCATGGCAGCCTCGCCAAGTCTATGTTTTGGCTGGCGTACCGTAGTAAGTGGGACACGGAAAAATTCTGCACTCATTATGTTTCCGAACCCTGCAATTGACAGTTTTTCCGGGATGGTTACACCCGCCCGCAAGTAAACTTCCGCACAACCGATTGCTGCCATGTCATTGACGGCTTGTATAGCTGTTGCGTCGCATGACTCGGCCTGCATTTGTTGGGCTGCTTTTGTGCCATCTTCAATTGTGCTACCGGCTTGGAAAACGAGCTTGTCATCTGTGTCAATTCCAGCCTCGCGCAACGCTGCCCGGTATCCATTGAGTCTGCGCTGTGCCCAAGGCGCCAGGATTGGCCCGGTCAAAAACGCTATACGCCGGTGCCCGAGCTTAACCAAGTGTTGTGTAACGGTGCGGCTTCCCCCTTCATCATCGCACTCAACGTTTATGAATTGTCGGGTGTATCCGACTGTCGGCCCTAGTATGACAGTTGGCGTGCCGCGGTTTTGCAACTCGCGGTACACACGAACTTCTTCGGTGGGCCTGTACACCGGCCAGATGAGCAATCCCTCAACCTTGCGCGAGAGTAATCTGATTATGTTCGAGTCTTCGCGTTCTGCGATGTTATGCGTTTGAGCCAGGATAAGTTCGAAGCCAAGTTCGTGTGCCTTATCTTCAATTGCCAGCACCATTCGTGCGAATACGGGGTTTGCAATGCTCGGGATGATCAAGCCAAGCAGTTTGGTCTTGCGATACCGTAGGCCGCGGGCGACCCCGTCGGGTACGTAACCCATCTGTTGGGCGATGAGTTTGATGCGTGTTTTTGTTTCAGCCGAAATATCGGGCGCATCGCGCATTACCTTCGAGACCGTCATCATCGAGACACCTGCGCGTGCTGCGATGTCTTTAAGTGTGACTGATCCCATTTGCTTGTTTAGTTATGTCTGGTTTGTCGGTCGATCACTCAGGGGCATTGAGAGTCTCATACGCTTGCGCCACGCCAGTGCAGTTTGCGGCGCAACGTTTCGAAAAATGATGTGCCGGTCGGATGTACGAGACTGACTGTCTTGTTGCTTCGGCGGATTGTTACCGTGTCGCCTTGGCCAAGCTCGGTGCTTTCCTGACCGTCTGCACTGAATATGGCTGGTGCTTTTGAGCTAATGACTTTTATCTGGATGATAGAATCAAGCTCAGCAATAACAGACCTGTTCGATAAGGTGTGCGGACAGATCGGTGTAATTGCGAACACATTAGCATTTGGGCAAATAACCGGGCCACCTGCGGCAAGCGAGTATGCGGTAGAGCCTGTTGGCGAACTGACAATTAATCCGTCGCACCTGTATCTGCTCATCAGTTCGCCGTTGACGTTTACTTCAAGCTCGATCAGGCGTGGTGTTTGCCCGCGCACAACAACGAAATCATTAAGCGCGTTGTGATTAACATGTTTTCCGCCGGAGTTTACCAGTGCAGTTATTATCGGGCGCGTTTCGAGTGCGATACGGCCCTGCCATAACGTTTCAAGTGCATGTTCGACTTCATCGGCGGAAATGGGGGTCAAAAAACCGAGGCCGCCGGTGTTAATACCGAGGATCGGCGTTGCTGAGTCTGCTACTTCACGCGCCACACGCAGCAGGGTACCGTCACCACCAACAACAAGCAGTAGATCAACCTGGTTTGCCAGGACGGCAACGGTGCTGCACGAGCCCGTTTTTACACGTGCAACCTGTGCCGTTTGTTTGTCGGTGAGAAGCGTTCGGCCGGTGCGCATTGTTATTTCTGCAATCTTGCGCACCAATGGGCCGAACTCGGGTTTATCAGCGTTGCCAGTGACCCCGACACGACAAAAATTTTTACGTTGTTTTTTCAAGCAGCACAAAAAATTCTTTGTTGCCGGCTGGGCCGAGTAAAGGTGACTCGACCTGACTGAGCCATTTTAGTGTGCCGGTCTGTTCCACGAAAAGTTTTAAGTCGGCTATCACACGGTCGTGCACAGCCGGGTCTTTGATGACTCCCTTGCCGCGAGCTGCTTCGTGTTTTCCAGCTTCAAACTGTGGTTTCACCAATGCAAGTATTTTACCTGAACTACGTACAAGGGCAATTGCAGTCGGGAGTATTTTTCGCAATGAGATAAACGAGCAATCAATCAACACAAGGTCGGCCGGATTAAACCCGGCTGGCATTTTTTCTGGGGCTAAATACCGCGCATTGACGTTTTCCATTACAATCACGCGTGGATCGTTGCGCAGTTTCCATGCGAGCTGACCACGACCGACGTCAACAGCGTAAACCTTTTTCGCTCCGTGTTGAAGAACGCAGTCTGTGAAACCGCCTGTGCTGGCCCCGATATCAATCACAACGGCATTGGTAACGTCCAATCCAAAATGCGCAAGTGCGCCTTCGAGCTTTTCACCGCCCCGACTTACGTACCGCTGTGGATTGGCAATTATGATTTTGTCGTCAGGGCGTACTGTCCGGCTCGGTTTCAGCACCTGCTGTTGGTTTACGATGACTTGACCGGCCATGATTGCGCGTTTAGCCTGCTCGCGGCTTGTGCAAAGGCCAAGCTCAACAAGTGCCTGGTCCAAACGCTTTTGCATTGAGCCGAGTCTAACATTTCCACGGGCATAATTCAGCCTCAAACACGGCGTTTGTTTCAGCGGAGCAAGCGTGGGAACAGAAGCACGTCAATCCCGTGTTTTACCCATGACCAACCGTTCCTGCACCATGCGGAAGTTGTGCATAAACATTGCATTATCGGCGACGGCCTTTTCGATCAATTGGCGTAGCAGGAACAATTCGCTTGGGTTAATGACCGCGTGGACGCTTTGTTGGAAAGCCTGCATTGGTGTGAACGTCTGAAACGAGTCACCTATCAAGATTATAGTTGCGTGTCTGCGCTGGTTCATTGGCATTTGCTGCAGGGCGCGCAAGGTTGTGTTTTCGGCGAGTGAATTTGCGCAGAACAATTCTTCTAAAACCACAACTTGATACCGTATCTGGCTGAACCGGATCATGAAGTCGCCGTGGGTTGCGGCGGTGTGGACCTTGTAGCCGAGCTCCTGCAAGGCGGTTTTCGCTGCCTGCAATAGCTCTGGATTCGAAAACGCTACAAGCGCAGGTTTATCGGTCGCAGTTATGAAATCGAATTTCTCAGCCATGGCAATTGGTCATTTGAGTTTGAGTCTTGGTGTTGCAGCCGTACCCGGTGCAGCGGCTGGTCCGGTTGGTTTGAGCCTCAGGCTCGTGATGGGTGTTGTCGGTTCGCCGCGTGTTTTCTTGATCATATCAATGCCGCGTGTGACAACGCCGCGTTTGGTGCAGTACATTATTGCGGTTTCCTCAGTTATATAACCCTTTTCGTATGCTTCAAGGCATGCATGGTCAAAGGTCCGCCACCCGAATGGGTAGCTTGCTTCGATGATCTCGTAGAACGTTTTACCTTCGCTCTCACCCACCCGGATTGTTTCCTGCGTGCGCAGGTTTGAGCCCATGACCTCGACAAGCGGGTATCGCCCGCCTCCAATTCTGGGCACAAGCCGTTGGCTGACAACCCAGCGCAGTGAATCCGCTAGCCTGATTCGGATTTGCTCCTGGTCTTCGGCCTCGAACAGACCAAGAATGCGGTTGATGGTTTGGGACGCGTCGCTCGTGTGCAACGTGCTCATCACTAGGTGACCTGTTTCCGCTGCGCTTAGCGCCACGCGCACCGTTTCGCGATCGCGCATTTCGCCCACAAGAATAACCTTGGGCGCCTGCCGCATCGCAGCACGCAAACCAGAGGCGTAGTCGTCAAAGTCTGTCCCCAGTTCGCGTTGGTTAAAAGTAGCCTTGTCGTGTGTATGGATGTACTCAATTGGGTCTTCCAGCGTAATGACATGAACGGGCCTTTGCCTGTTTAGTTCGCCGAGCAACGCTGCAAGTGTGGTGGTTTTGCCACTGCCGGTCGCGCCGGTCACGAGCACAAGACCCATTGTTTCCTTCGGAATTTCTTTCAATATTAACGGCAGGTTTAACTCTTCGATCGTAGGTATGCGTGTGTTTAGGCGCCGCAAGACGATCGAGTAATTGCCGCGCTGCGAAAACACGCTAATGCGGAAACGCGCCTGTTCGGACAGCGTGTATGCAACGTCACATGAACCGCGTCGAAGCAGGTCTTCAAGATGCCACTGATTTTCACCGATCAGATTCAATGCCACCATCTCGGTTTGGAACGGGGTCAATTTGCCGATCGGCGGGTCTATCTCGACGGGTTTTAGTTGCCCCTCGGATTCGACCTGCAATGGCCGGTCAACCGTGAATAGAAGGTCCGACACGTCCGGATATGCCTCCAGCATCGTCGTCAGGATAAATTCAAGTTCTGATCTGCGCATGGCTCGATTCTGTTCGAGTTAGAAGTCTTCATCATCTGGTGGATTCGGCAAAAACTGCCGAAACTTCTTTTTGTCCTGGGCCTTTTCGTACGCTTCTTCGGGGCCGATCCGTTTCATTCTGATGTGTTCCATGATGTGGTCGTCCAACGGTTGGTTGCCAATTCGTTTGCCGACCTGGATCATGCCTGGGATTTGATGCGTTTTGTTTTCGCGCACAAGGTTTGCAATTGCGGTGGTGAACACAAGAATTTCATAAGCGGCGATCCGGCCCTTCTTGTCGATCCGCCTGAACAGTGTCTGTGCAACGATACCTTTGAGTGCTTCGGACAGCGTAGCTCGGATTTTGTTTTGCTGCTCGGCCGGGAAGACGTCGATGATGCGGTCAACTGTTTTTGCGGCGCTTGGGGTGTGGAGCGTAGCAAAGACCAGGTGGCCGGTATTTGCCGCTGTGATCGCCAGTTCGATTGTTTCCAAATCGCGCATCTCGCCCACCAGAATGATGTCCGGGTCTTCGCGCAACGCGCCACGCAAACCGCTTGCGAACGATTTTGTGTGTACACCCACTTCACGCTGGTTTACAAGACAGTTTTTGCTCTGGTGCACAAACTCGATCGGGTCCTCTAGCGTGATGATGTGGTCGCGTCTGTTCTTGTTTGCGTAGTCAATGATCGCAGCAAGGGTGGTTGATTTACCTGAACCGGTGGGGCCCGTTACGATTATCAGTCCGCGATTTAGCATTGCAAATTTCTTCAGTACGGGTGGCATTGGCGCATCCGCTTTTTCAAAGTCTTCAAACGACCATACGTTGGTCGGTATTTGCCTAAAGGCGGCTGCAATCCCGTTTTTCTGCTGGTAATAGTTAACGCGAAACCGGATTACGTTGGGTATCTCGTAGGCAAAATCTACGTCGCCCGTTTCTTCGAAAGTCTTGATCTTGTATTCAGGTGCGATTTCGTAGAGCATTCTTTTAAGTTCGTCGTTGTCCAGTGGCGGGTAATCAACGCGCTGTAACTGACCGTCAATGCGCAGCATCGGCGAGTTGCCCGATGACAAGTGCAGGTCAGACGCGTTATATTCGACGACCATGTTGAAAAAAGCGTCAATCTTTGCCATAGGCCATTTTGATCCGGCTTTCTAATAGCTCAAACCACACCAGTCTGTAGGCTTCGTGACACAACTGCACGAAATTATTTGCAGCGAAATTGAAAATTGCGGTGTTATCAGTTTCGCGCGTTTTATGGAGCTTGCGCTGTATTGTCCGGTTTATGGATTTTATGAACAGGAACCGGACACCGTCGGCCGGCGCGGACACTACTACACCAGCGTTAGCACGGGCAACTTGTTCGGCGAGTTACTTGCACTGCAGTTTGCTGATTGGTTCGGAGTACTTCCCGCAAAGCAGGTCCTTCAACTGGTGGAGGCAGGTGCGCATGACGGCCGGTTGGCAGCCGACATTTTGAGCTGGTTCCAGACCTGGCACCCTGCGCTTTTCGCGCGGATCGAATACTGGATTGTCGAACCGTCACCGCGCAGACGTGAGTGGCAACACAAAACTCTCGAACGATTCGGTAATCGCGTGCGGTGGATTGATGCGCTGGACCGGCACAGAGGCGGTTTTAACGGCGTTATCTTTTCAAATGAGTTCCTTGATTCTTTGCCAGTTCACAGGTTCGGCTGGGACGCACAGAAGCGGGAATGGTTCGAGTGGGGTGTAACTTACAGCCAAGGCAACTTTGTTTGGGCAAAAATTCGAAAACCAAATTGCAAACCACAGTTACCCATCCAGTTGCCATCTGAATTACTGGATGCGTTGCCAGACGGGTATACCGTTGAGGCGTGTCCGGAAGCTGCGCGATGGTGGGGCAACGCAGCGCGTGTACTCAGTGCTGGGAAACTCATTGCGATTGACTACGGGTTGAGCAGGCAAGAACTGCTTCATCCAGCGCGCACCGAAGGCACCGTGCGCGCCTATCGGCGCCATCAGGTTTCTGTGGATGTATTGGCTGATCCGGGCCAGCAAGACATCACCGCGCATGTTGATTTTACGGCGTTGCAGCTTGCAGGTGAAGCAGCCGGCTTGTCAACCGACGGGTTGTTTACGCATGGCCAATTCCTGACGCGAATAGCTGAACGTGCTTTGCAAACTAACATAGCTTGGTGCAAATGGTCAGATTCGCAAATTAGACAATTCAAGACATTGGTGCATCCGGAGCATTTAGGCAGTTTGTTTCGCGTTTTCATTCAGAGTCGTGCAGTGTGATCTTGGCGCGCAAGGGCCCAGCTGTTTTTGTAGGGTGTAGCTTTGACAAGCGCACTCGGTAAGGCCACAATGTAGCAGGCTCAATTCAACAAGTGTGTTCATGAAGATGTCTGAACCAGACCGAAATAGCCTGTGCAATTCCGCAAGTCTGGAAAATGCGGATAGTTCGATTAAAGCCGAGCCGGGAAATGACAGCCTTGCGCGCGCATTGGACAGCCGCACAGCGGTCGGTGCGCTTTGTCGCCGTGAGGGTGAGCGCGTGCGGTGTCTAGCGTGTGCGCATAGATGTCTTATAGCCGAAGGCAGACGCGGCGTTTGCAGGGTGCGGTTTGTCAGGGGCGGTGAATTGCGTGTGCCATACGGGTATGTGGCCGGGGGATTAGCAAGCGACCCGGTCGAAAAGAAGCCGTTCTTTCATGTGTATCCTGGCTCGGACGCACTCACCTTTGGCATGTTGGGTTGCAATTTTCATTGTCCATTTTGCCAGAATTGGGTCACAAGCCAGACATTGCGCGAGCGCGTGAGCGGCTCATCTATCATCGAGCTTACGCCAGAACAGATCGTAAACGCAGCGCAACGCAGCGGTGCGCGTCTTGTAGTGTCAAGCTACAACGAACCGTTAATCACGATCGAATGGGCAGTTGCAATCTTTCAGAAGGCAAAGCCGCTCGGGCTTGCCTGTGCAGTTGTTTCCAATGGCTACGCAACGACCGAAGTAATCGAGTTTATCAAACCGTGGGTCGCGGCATACAAAATTGATCTCAAAAGCTTTGATGATAAACACTACCGCATCTTAGGCGGCACGCTAGAAGGAGTCATGAACGGCATCCGCCTTGTACACCGGCACGGCCTGTGGATCGAAATAGTCACGCTTGTTGTTCCTGGGTTCAACGATAGCGAGACTGAGTTGCGCCAGATCGCCAGGTTTATTGCGTCTGTGAGTCCCGATATCCCGTGGCATGTGACAGCGTTTCATCCGGACTACAAAATGATCGAGCCGCCTCCAACGAACGCGCGTCAGCTCATTCGCGCAGCCGAGCTAGGCGCTGAAGAAGGACTACGGTTTGTGTACGCTGGCAACCTGCCCGGGCGCGTTGGTCCATGGGAAAACACGTATTGCCCGAAGTGCCGCGAAATGTTGATAGACCGATACGGTTTTTTGGTGCGCCAGTATAAAATTACGCTTGAGGGTAGGTGCCCAAGTTGCCAGACAAAAATCCCGGGCATTTGGCCCGAGCGGAATCCAGAGTAAAGCGCCCAAGTCTAAATAATGGAATCCAAAACCAACACGCATGTTTGAAATCCCAAATTCGAGTTCCGGTCGCAATGCGTTGTGCCGTTGCATTTGCAGCTTTGATTTCGGGTCGTGCTTTAGTTTTCGGATTTTTAGCAGAACCGAGGTAACCAAAAGTGTAGTTTACCCATGCCAATGTTCCAACAACGTGCGTCGCCAAAAATTCGTCAACCTGCGGTAGCCGGCCAGTTTTACCCCGCAGATGCGGTGCAGCTGCGGGCGATGCTCGAGGGATTCATCCGCGCTGTTAAACCGGCGCATGGGCCGGCGCCCAAAGCGATCATTGCACCGCACGCAGGCTATATCTACTCGGGCCCGATTGCAGCCAGCGCATACGTGTGTCTGGCTAGGGCCGCCGACGTAGTCAAGCGCATAGTTTTGCTCGGGCCATCGCATCAGGTACCTTTTCGCGGACTGGCATTGAGTGGAGCCGAGGCCTTTGCAACTCCGCTGGGTATGGTCAAGCTTGATGCGGCTGCGACGAGTACGGTTTGTTCGTTGCGGCAAGTGATCGTGCTAGACGAAGCACATGCGTACGAGCATTCGCTCGAGGTGCAACTGCCGTTTTTGCAGGTTGTACTGCCCGAGTTCAAGCTCGTGCCGATCGTTGTTGGCGGTGCTTCGGATGTTGAGGTGGCAGATGTGATTGAACAGCTGTGGGACGGGGAAGAGTCGCGTATCGTGATCAGCTCCGACCTGAGCCATTATTGCGATTATCGGACGGCGGAAAAGTTGGACCGGGCTACGGCTGCTGCAATCGAGCAATTGCGCCCTGAGGAAATCAGCGACGAACACGCATGCGGCGCGGCACCAATCCGCGGGATGTTATATGCCGCGAAGCGACGTGGGCTGCGGGCTCGGACGATCGACCTGCGGAACTCAGGCGACACGGCTGGACCGCGCAGCCGTGTAGTCGGTTACGGCGCATTTGTGTTTGAAGAGTAGTGGCGGTTGGCGCCGTATGCGCCGCGCACGCGGGTGTGTGCTCAGGTTGGGTTAACCATCCGTTAGTTGCCGTCTGGAGGCATGGGGGCTGCCTGAGGGCTAGGCTGCACCGCGAAGGTTTCGTACCGGTCTGGTTTTGCCAGGTCAAATACGGGGGTGTCTGGTACGATAAACTGCGCCAGCCTCAGTTGGTTAGCTCTAATGCCCTCGACGACGCATTTTGCGAGCAGGTAACTCCCGTAACTTGTGTGGTGGCTGCCGTCAACGAATGCGTGATTGATGTTTTCCGGTCCAAGCGCTTCGTACAGTGTCTTGCTCATCTTGTGCAGACCAATTAACGGCACATTTTCTTCGGCGGCGGCTTGCCGTGTAGCTTCTGGGTAGTCTCCCAGACTGTTGGTAACAACACCGTTGTTGCCGAGTGTCTTGCGGTGCATAGGTGTGATCAGGACCGGCGTTGCACCACGCAGGCGCGCTTCTGCAACAAAGCGTTTCAGGTCGGCTTTGAAACTCGAGACCTGGATTCTCAGAGGCAGACTCCACCGCGGGTTAGAGAGCCATGGCCCCACCCGAAACTGCACTGGTTAAAACCGATCGTTTTGAGAGTAAAAGCGATGTCATTCCGACGCGTGTTGCTGAAGAGCTGATGGCAATAAAGAGTGTTTGCTATGGCTACTCTAGTAATGCCAAGGCACACCAGAGAACTGGTGCTTGGCCATGCGGGTCGCCCTTCCGCGTCGGGCGCGTCAGGTAATACTTGATGTCTTTGCTTTGGCCGGTGCCAATGCAAACTTGGTCAACGTTCCCGTCAGCATCTATGTATTTTTGCAAAGCAAGCCAGCCTTTGCGCGCAGCTTGCGCATACGGCCATGGGTTTTTGAACCACCCGTTCTTGACGCCTTTAATCATGGCGAAGGTGAACATTGCGGTGCTGGATGTTTCCTTGTATGACTCAGGGTGATCAATGAGCTGGTGCCACATGCCGTCTGCATCTTGATGTTTAAGCAGTGTGGTCATCATTTTGCGGTAGGCATCGAGTATCCGCGCGCGGCGCGGATGATTTTTGGGCAGCTCACTTAGCAATTCTGCCATGCCGCCAGCCACCCAGCCATTACCGCGGCCCCAGAAAAACGGATAACCCAAGCCGTGATAGAACAATCCATTGGGTTGCTGAAGCTTATTGAGGTATACTTCCATTTCAAGTGCAGCACGGTCGAGGTACACCATGTCACCCGTGGCGCGGTACGCTTGCACTTGCAATATGGTGATCATGTACATGTCATCAATCCAGAACCGCGTCTCGCCCGAGAGCCCTTCCGGTGTTGGGAATTCCCACTGCCTGTCTGCGAGCATCTTGCCGATCTCGAGGTATCGGGTGTCTTTGGTCTGGATGTAAATTTCGAGCGGCACAATCCCGAAAATGGTGTGGTCAACGTGGCGTGTCATTGAAATGTTTTTTCTGCCCTCAGGCGTCAGAAATGGGTCAAAACGCCTGATTAGTGCCGTTCTGAGTTCTTCGTCTTTGATTTTTGCCGCAAACTTTAACGCTGTCATCCACGCTGAGTCTTCGGCGTAATGCACCGATGGCCGCGTAATGATCCAGCGCGGCAACATGTTTGTGGCCAGCTTGTAGCCCACCTCACGTGGTGAAGCGCCTGGCGGCCAGTTTGTGAAAGCAAGATGCTGTTTTGTGGTGCGACAGCCGCTGCCCAACACGGTCAGTGTCACAATCGCGCCTACGAGAATCTGCTTTGGTTTCATGATTTGAAGTCGCCGGTTTTGGTTTTGCAGTTTTACGTGTTCCGGTCTGGCATTTGTTTGTTGTTGCGCAAGGTTGAAATCCGCGTCCACCACCTCTGCAACAGGCACTTCTGAGGCAGGTGTTTAGTTAAGTAACGCCATTGCCATCCATAGGATAGGTGCTTGCCCGTGCAGATCGCCTGTCTTTCGTCCCCGATCAAGGTAAAACTTCAACTGTACTTCTGGGTCTGTGCCGACTTCTCTTGCGGCTTTGTTTGTGCCCACGCAGACGTCTTTGACATTACCGTCTTGGTCGAGGTTGTTCACAAGCGCAAGCCATGCTTTGCGTGCCGCCGGGCCAAAAGCATCGGCGTCCAACCAGCCACGTTTGACACCGGTGACCATTGCAAATGCGAACATGCCGGTGCTGGATGATTCAAGCCATGCTTCCGGTCTATCAATGAGCTGGCGCCATCGCCCTTCATCGCTCTGGTATTTGAGCAGTGTGGTCATCATTTTTTTGTAACCTTCCATGATCCATGCGCGCTTGGGGTGGTCAGAGGGCAGTTCGCTCAACAGCTCGGTCATACCTGCGGCGAACCAGCCGTTGCCACGCCCCCAAAAGAACGGCGAGTCGGCTGCGTGATAAAACAACCCGTTCGGCTGTTGCAGTTTGTCGAGGTACGCCGCTGTGGTGAGTGCGGCCCGGTCCAAGTACTTGGTATCGCCCGTGGCCCGATACGCCTGCACTTGCACAGCACAGATCATGTACACGTCGTCCACCCAGTACCGTGCTTCGCGGGTTATACCATCCTCGGTTGGATTGTCCCATTGCGCGTCTGCTAGCCGTTTGCCGAGCTCGAGGTATTTCTTGTCGCCGGTCTGCAAGTAAATTTCCAACGGGACAATGCCGAACACACGAAAGTCCACATGCGCCTCGGGCGAAATTCGGTTTGTGCCCTCAGGAGTAAGCAGATAGTCAAACTTCCGAATCAGGCGCTGCTGCAAATCTTTGTCACTGGTCAGTTTTGCCACTTTCAGTGCGCCGTACCATGTGCATGCCTCGGGATAGATCACATATTTCCGTCTCGGGTTAGTCTCGAAGTCGAACTTGCGCAGCAGGAAGTTCTCCGCCACGCGCTTGCCGACCTCAGCTGGCGAAGTGCCAGCGTCCCAGTTGGTGAAATGGTTGCGGGACGCATTTTTAGACGTGGCACAGCCAGTGAGTAACAAAGCAATCCAACCGCTTAACACTAAAGCCTTCATAAAAATCACCCGCCATGATACTCTGAGAAAAATTTACAGTCGACAGAAATTAACCTTTACCATTCCCGCGGGGGTCATGTTTGTCGATAGCGAGAGTTTGGATGATTAAAGCCGGTTTGGCCAGATACTAAACTGTGTTGGGACTGTTCCACTAACGGGTCCTATGAGTCTGTTTAACCAGCAATTGCATACTTTCATTCCAGTGGGGTAGCAGCGGTTCGAACCGTGGCTGAAACAGTTCCTCCACCAAATGCGTAAAGTCGTGGGCTGGGCTTGTTCCAGTGGCTCAGCGTGCAAATGCTCGGCAACTGACAAATCAACGATCATCTGCCCACAACCGTTATACTTGCCAAGCCGCCATTGGCCGTACCGGTGAAATACGCGGACGATTGTTGCCATGGGCGACCGGCGTACAACAGCCGACGTTGCTCAGATTCTTCTGTCATCTGAAATCGGCATCTGCAATCAAGTGCAGCGTGGCCGGTGGCCGACCTTCCTCCCGCCCGGCCCGTGAGAGAAGCTCGCTCTGCCATGCGCTCTCAACCCCGGCTGTTTCTCTGATGGGCTTAGGCCTGAGCGCGGCAATCTT
>CAZKTA010000002.1:0-298049 GCA_964555645.1 uncultured Verrucomicrobiota bacterium | reverse complement strand
TATACAGAGGTGTTTGGCGTGGCTGCTCCAGCGGCTACGCGCCCGGCTGCGTGTGTGGCACCAGTGAACATGTGTGTTTGGCATGATTGCCAAAACACGGCTGTACATTCGCAAAATTTTGCGTTCTGCCAAAAACAGGAAGGCTAGAGCATTTCCGTAGTAGATGTGGCGGTGTGTCCCGAAGGCCATCCAAGTTCCCTCAGAAACGCAGCCATTAGTGTAACAAACCGCTGCATAATTCGTGGAGTTGTTCTATGCAGTACGAGAAAATTTTCTTTCTGTGTTTGGCTGAATAAAGCGATGAATTGCCCGCAACAGGCCGGCGGCATATTGCAGTTGCGACTGGGGAAATGTGGGTTAACCACCTGCGTTGGTCCTGTTAGTATGTGTTTTGACAGGCGCAGTTGCTAATTGACGTCGGTTCATAACTAGACCGCATCTTGACGAGCGCGTGTACGTAACAAGCTTATGTTAGCCGGGTTAGAATGGCGCGCCCCGTGTTAAACGCCGTCTTCATGCCGGAGTTTGCTCGGCGGACTAAGCATCCTGAATAAGCAGTACAATGGTCGGTTTGGTGAATGAGTTTCAGTATGCTAAAGCACAGCGCACGAACCGATGTGCTGTGTGCTGAGCTCAGTAGATCACCATGCCGAGTATGTCTTCGCGTCGTATGGGGCCGTAGTCGCGGCTGTCAACGCTGCATGCACGGTTATCGCCGAGCACGAAAAATTCGTTTGGCCTGCAGAGATGGAATCTGACCTCTGTTGGTGTTTCGGTGTTCAGTGCAGCCTTAGAGGCAGTTTTTGGGTGGCGTTGTAAATACGGTTCTTTCAGTTTCACGCCGTTCAGTATTACGTGCTCGTTTATGAATCCGATTGAGTCACCTGGCGTGGCAATCACGCGTTTGACGGACAGTAATCCGTCAATTGGATCGCGTATGACCACAATATCGCCCACACGTGGTGCTCTGAACAAATACACAAGTTTGTTGACAAGGTACCGCCCGGAGTCAATCAAGGTTGGCTGCATACTTGTGCCCACGACCTTTACTGATTCAACAACGCAGTGTCGTGCTACAATATAGCTTGCGAGGCTAAGCAACAGCGCACAACTGATGCGCTGGATATGGTCGAGTGAGCGGTGTGTGCCGTGGCAAGACAATACCGCCGATTTCTTCCGAACAACCCTTTTCCGACTCGGTTCGGCGCCGAATTGTAGTTTGCAATAGGGGTTCCACATAGGGACATACTAGGGCTGCAATTAAATTCCGCTATGCTAACGCGCCTATGATAGGAACTGCGCGATTTTCTGCAACTTAGGGATGTGGCGTATTTTGGTTTCCGTAATTTTGCTTACAGGACAGGTTCGATTTGTCCCGTTGAATATTGCAGGGCCATATTTACCCAAGCTGAGCTTGACCTAGTGAGCTTGAACGTTTGAATTGTGCCGTGCGCGCGATGGTGCTTGAACGACCCGGTGAAACACTCCGGCTAGGTGATGTTGCATTACCTGAGCCGGGGCACGGGCAATTGCTGGTGCGTGTCTTGGCATGCGCAGTGTGTCGGACTGACCTGCATGTTGTGGATGGTGAACTGCCGAATCCGAAGCTGCCACTTGTGCCTGGACACGAGATTGTTGGAATTGTAGTTGGGACCGGGGCGGGTGTTGACCTGTTCAAGGCCGGAGACCGCGTTGGTGTGCCGTGGTTGGGGTGGACATGCGGTCAATGTGAAGACTGTCGCAGTGGGCATGAGAATCTTTGCGAACACGCCAAATTTATTGGTTACACACTCGATGGTGGGTATGCCGAGTACGTTATCGCCGACCAAAGGTATTGTTTCAAAGTTCCACTGTGCTATTCGCATGTTGAAGCTGCGCCGTTGCTTTGTGCTGGGCTTATTGGATATCGTGCGTTGCGAAGGACGGCCGACGCAAAGCGACTTGGCATATACGGGTTTGGTGCCGCCGCACATATACTGACCCAAATTGCGCGCGCGCAGGGACGCGAGATTTATGCTTTCACGCGCCCGGGTGATGTGGCAGCCCAACAGTTTGCGCGTAGCTTGGGCGTTGTGTGGTCAGGCGACTCGACGCATCCAGCTCCGGTGCAGTTGGATGCAGCAATAATTTTTGCGCCTGTAGGTGCGCTGGTTGTGAATGCGCTCAAGTCGGTTCGCAGGGGTGGTACAGTGGTTTGTGGCGGAATTTACATGACGGATATTCCAGCTTTCCCATACCAGTTTCTCTGGCATGAGCGGCGGATCGAGTCTATAGCAAACCTGACGCGCGCAGATGGGGAGGAATTTTTTGCCTTGGTGAGCAAAACCCAGGTAAGCGTAGCAGTGGAAAAGTTTGCGCTCGAGGACGCGAATAATGCTTTGGCAAAGCTACGGGCGGGCAAATTGCGTGGTGCAGCAGTGCTGTGCGTTGTGCCGGAAAATGCGTCCTGCTGAAACCTTTTGCACATTTGCCTGCGTTGCGAATGGTTGTGTTGCCGAGTAAGGTTCCTGCGAAATGGCGGATATTGTTTTAGGCACACTGAATGCCAAATACATCCATACTGCATTTGGCCTGCGCTATCTTTTTGCGAACTTGGGTGCACTGAAGGAACGCGCCTGCATAGTTGAGTCAGACATCAACAAGCGCACGCTTGAGATTGCAGAGGCGATTCTGGCGCATAAACCCCGGATAGTTGGGCTAGGGGTTTACATTTGGAATGTGACGCAAACGACCGAGCTTGTGGCTGTGTTGAAACGGCTGCGCCCAGACCTAATGATTGTCATAGGCGGGCCAGAGGTAAGCCACGAAACAAATCAGCAGCAGATTGTCGCGCTAGCCGACTTTGTGGTGACTGGCGAAGCAGACGTTGCATTTGGCCAATTGTGCCATGCATTACTTGCCGCAGGGACAGGTTCAGCTACGAAAGCAGGTCTGCAGAAGATAATGGTTGCTGAGCCACCCGATTTGTCCGAGCTTGCCATGCCGTATGAATATTACTCTGCTGAGGACATCGCGCACCGAACGATTTACGTCGAGACGTCGCGCGGGTGCCCGTTCGGATGCGAGTTTTGTCTATCCTCACTCGACAGGCGGGTGCGCTATGTGCCGCTTGAAAGGTTTATTGCGGAGATGCAGAGACTACTTGATCGCGGGGCAGCTCGGTTCAAATTTGTTGATCGCACATTCAATTTGGAGTTGGAGCGGAGCCTGAGAGTGCTTCGGTTTTTGCATGAGCGATGTCAGCCTGGGTCTATGTTTCACTTCGAAATTGTGCCGGACCGGCTCCAAGATGAGTTCCTTGAGTTTACGGCTCGATTCCCTGCGGGCACACTCAGGTTCGAGGTCGGCATCCAAACATTCAATCCTGAAGTGGCCGCTCGTATTGGCCGGCATCAAGATTTCCGGAAGCTGAAGAAAAACCTACGTTTTCTGCGCGAACGAACCGGTGTATTGCTGCATGCAGACTTGGTTTTCGGGTTGCCGGGTGAGACCTTGGAGAGTTTTGCCGATGGCTTTGATGAACTTGTCGAGCTGCGGCCGCACGAGATTCAGCTTGGCATACTGAAGCGGTTGCGTGGTGCCCCGATTGCACGGCATGACACGGAGTGGCAGATGGTGTACAACCCGAACCCGCCTTATGAGATACTGCAAAATAGGACGGTGGACTTTGGCACTGTACAGCGTGTACGCCGGTTTGCGCGGTACTGGGAATTAATTTGGAACAGCGGTAATTTTGTACGGACAGCACCCATGATTTGGGCGCGGGCAGGCTCGCCATTTCGGGCATTTATGCGTTGGAGTGACTGGCTGTATGAGCGCACCCAACGTACTGACAGTATCTCCTTAGTGCGGTTAGTCCAGTTGTTGTTCGAGTATTTGACAGTTGAGCTGCATCTTGACCCGGATGAAGCTGCTGCTGCGCTGGCTGAGGATTACAAACGCGCTGGCCGACGGGATCTGCCAGGCTTTTTAAAGCGCCGGCTCGAGCTGGGTTGCAAAACTGAAATAGGCGCGCAGGGCGGGTTGGCAAGCCAAGCTGAAGCTGCTCCAGATTAGGCCGCGCACCAGAGCGCGCAGATTGTTACTCTGAAATCTCGGACTACTGTTTAGCCTTGCCGTTTGCGCTGCTGGCGAAAGTGGTTTCACCGGGTCGTTTCGCGCCCTTCAATGAGCTTGCCGTCTTGATCAAAAGACAGTCGCAAAACACGCTCGCGAGGTCCGAACCTGTCGGTCGCAGGAGCGGTTACAGGGCTTGGTTGTGCTGCAGGTCCGGTACCGAAAGCGGAACGAGTAGGCCTGCGCGTTACCCATTCGGCGACGAACCCGCCTCCTGAGATAGGCCATGTGCGGTCTGGTGGGCCAAGCTCGCCTAACACGTCCTTATAAGTAGTTTTCCCGACTCGATCCGCCCATATTGTTTGCTGTGGTTTAGCCGCACAGCCGATTAAAAATGCTGCAAGCGCAATTGCAGCTGTCGATTTTAAGTTTTGCATTATTTGAGGCATATGGACTGTTTTTGAAACAGAGGCAAAGTAGACAGTTTCTCACGTTTCGACCGGTGCAGGTTCGGTTTCAAGGAACCCCTGTAACAGGCGGGCGCGGGTGGGGTGGCGCAGTTTACGGAGTGCCTTGGCTTCGATTTGCCGGATGCGTTCGCGGGTGACCTTGTACTGTTTGCCGATTTCTTCCAGTGTGTATTGGTACCCATCAATGAGGCCAAACCGCATTTCCAAGATCCGGCGCTCGCGTTCTGTAAGTGTCTTGAGCACTTCAATAAGCGTGCTTCGCAGCAGGCTGTAGCTTGTCATGTCGGATGGGTTTTCGGCGCTTTTATCCTCGATGAAATCCCCGAAGCAAACGTCGCCTTCATCGCCGACGGGCGCGTGCATTGAGATTGGCTGCTGTGCCATGCGCAGCAGTGATGTAATGCGCTCGACCGGCATGTGCAGTTCATCGGCCAGTTCTTCAGGTGTAGGCTCGCGGCCAAGCTCCTGTGTGAGCTGGTTTTGCGCACGCCAGAGTTTGTTCATGATCTCAATCATGTGTACCGGTATGCGGATCGTTCTGGCTTGGTCTGCAATGGAGCGTGTTATTGCCTGGCGGATCCACCAGATAGCGTAAGTAGAGAATTTATAGCCGCGCCGATACTCGAATTTCTCAACGCCTTTCATTAGGCCGATGTTGCCTTCTTGGATCAGGTCAAGGAAAGACTGGCCGCGGTTGGTGTATTTCTTTGCCACTGATACCACTAGCCGGAGGTTGGCCTCGGCCATATGAGTTTTTGCTTTGTGGGCTTCTTCTGCGGCGCGTTTTAGGTCGGCAAAAGCTTTCTGATACTCAGCACACGGCATTCTTACAAGCAACTCGAGCGACTGGAGCTTGCTTTTTTCGGCCTGAATTTGTTGGTCTCTGTCAGGTGATGGTTGCATAACCTCAAGCTCAGCAATGTGCTTGAGGCTGTTTGCAAACGAGTCGTGGATATTTTGTGCCACGACAATCATTTCCTCAAGAATCTTTTGTTTGTAGTAAAACTTCGGGAACGTCTCCTGCAATTTCGCGTCGAGTTTTTTGAATTCATTGAGCAGTTGGGCGCGTTGTGGTTCGGGTGCCTTTTGTAGCGCTGCGTATTTGAGGTCAACTTTTTGATCAAGCAACCTGACTTTCTTGATCAACTTGCGCAGGTCGCGCAAATGTTTTTCGCGGCTTGGAATTTTTTTGTCAACAATGACGCGGTCAAAACGTTCTTTTGGAGGTTCAGCAAGAAGTTTTTCGGCAATTGCAATATGTTCCTTCGCGCAAAAGCCGAAGCTGTAAATGATTCGTTTCATTTCGAGCTCGGCTTGTTCGATGCGCTTGCAGATCTCGACCTCCTGTTCCCGGGTCAGAAGCGGCACCTTGCCCATCTGGTTCATGTACATCCGGACTGGGTCATCCAAGTAATCGAGTCTGGTGTCTTCGTCTTCCTCGGCCTCGGGTTGCTGTTTGAACCGGTTTATTTCCGACCGATCAACCACATCGATGTCAAGGTTGCGCAGTTTGGTATAAATCTCATCGAGATCGTCCGGGGTGAGCGAATCTGGCAAAATGTCGTTTATATCGTCGTATGTCAGATAGCCATTTTCTCTGGCTAAGGCGATCAACTCTTTCAGCGTTTCATTGACATCGGCGCGGCTGGGCGGCCGGAAGGCTTCAGAAAGGGGTCTGTGCGTTTCTCGGGTGTGCGGCCTGCCGGGTCTAGCTGATCTGTGGCCGGCAGTTGTTTCTTGTTTGGCGGCGCGCGCAAGCTCAGCCTGTGCGCGCAGTTTGCGGCGCGACGCCACGTTAAGAAACAACCGTCTTCGCTTTGGAGCCGAAGGACTGCTTTGAACAGACAATTCCGGTTGTCGGGTTGCTTTTTGAGTCCGACTTCGATTACTACGTTTTGATGTTTTAGTTTTTCCCATCCGAATAAACAAACCCAAGACAAATCCGCAGCCGTACAATTAAGTTCAAAAATACTCGACATGCGCATATTGGCCTCGGCGGATTTGGGATTTTAAACTAAGTTCCCGGCCGCTTATGCGCTCCATCCAAATGCGAAAGGTCGAGTCCAACGAACGATTAGACACTAATGTTACAGCGTTGTTTCAGAATTTCAAGTGCATAAATTCACTAAATTCTAACTCGAACCCCGTGGTTGTGACGCAACCGCTAGGGCGCTAAACGCTGGATTTGCCATGTGTTTTCTGCAGTTTTAGTGTAACGAAAGCGGTCGTGGAGTCGGTTAGCTCGCCCCTGCCAAAAATCAACCTCTTGCGGTGCAAGCACATAACCGCCCCAATTGGGCGGTAATGGTATGTCTGCGCCTTCGAACTTTGCAGCGAACTCTGCCCATTTTTGCTCCAGAGCCAACCGGTTAGGAATGACTTGGCTTTGCGGTGAAGCCCAAGCGGCGATCCGGCTGCCCTTTGGACGTGTTCTGAAGTAAGCCTCGGATTCTTCGCGTGGCAATTTCGTTGCTTTTCCATAAATACACACCTGTCGTTCCAGCTCGGGCCAGTAGAATACCAACGCAGCTTCGGGATTATCGGCCAAGTCACGGCCTTTGCGGCTGTCGTAGTTAGTAAAAAATATGAAACCACGATTATCCACGCCTTTGAGCAGCACATAGCGCGCTGAAGGCCGGCCGTTTTTGTCTGCAGTGGCAAGGACCATTGCGTTGACCTCTTCGGGTACACGCCCGATAATGGCCTGAGCGAGTTTGTACAGCGCTATTCCGACGCTGCGGAACCAACCGCCGCCTCGGCTCCGCTCAGCCTGCTTGAACCACTTGTTAAACTGCGCAACCGGGTCTGGATCCAAATCAGTCTGACGTAACGCACCTAGTCCGTATTCACGCCTTAATTGTGAGAGCTGCATATTGGTTCAACCTTTTATACCATCCTGCAACTTTGCTGTCCATTTGGTGATGGTTTTCATACGGTTTGGATCCGAGGGAAAAATGTTACGGGCAAATCAAACCGGGCCAGCTAGCAGTGGGATTAATCCAAGTGCACGCACACCCTGAGTATTGAATCACCGGGACCGATGGGCCGCGGTGAGTGAAATGTTTGGTTGCAAACTATTATTTTGCTATCATACCAGTGGCACGTGCGTATTTGAATATGCCACCTGCGTCAATTACGGCGCGCACTGCACCCAACGGTTTCAGCTTATGAATATGGCCGGTGGACTCGACGCGCAGGGTCTCGGTGCTTAGGTCAACAGTGACTAGATCACCGGTTTTAATCTGCGCACATAGACGTTCGCTGGTTTCGCATGGGTACAATTCGCCTGTGGCTATGCAGTTTCGGAAAAAAATCCGGGCGTAACTTTCAGCCACTACGACTCTGCAACCTGCCGAGCCGAGTGCAATTGGTGCATGCTCGCGCGAGCTGCCGCATCCGAAATTTTTGCCGGCAATGATGATCGGGTATTCCGTGTCAAGTGCGCCCGGCTTGACAAATCTGACCGGATAAAGTGCCTCGGGTAGTCCACACATTGCGTAGCTGCCCAGTTTCTCGTATTCTTCGGGTATTGTCGGGACAAGGTTCAGGTATTGCGCAGGTATAATCTGGTCAGTGTCAATGTTATCCCCTACAACATAAACTTGGCCGCTAAAAACCGGTTGCATGCGGTTAGAATGATACAGGAAAGGGCAGTTTTCAATTAGATTTAACCTGCACCCAAGCGAATTGAAGTACGCGGCTTTGGCTACAACTTTCAATACGCCGCGGCGTTGGCATTCTGCCATTGCGGGGAACGCTTTGCATTTCACCAAGCAGGTGTCCGCGCTGTTCCAATGTTTTAACCGAAAGCACGCCTTGGTAACTACCTGCTGGAGGCGACAACGGGATTGAATTTGCAGGTAGCTTCACGGTAGCGTACCGGAAATTTACTGCCAAGTTGTCAATGGCTACCGTCAACAACGCAAGTACTGGTACTAACCAAGGCGGTGTGTTCCGGCCTTACATACCGGCCGAGGTGCACTTGCGCGAGTTCACCTTACGGGGAGTTATTGCTGGAACGTTGCTGGGCGTGGTATTTGGTGCGTCGTCGCTTTACCTTGTTTTGAAAGTTGGTTTGACGGTAAGCGCCTCAATACCTGTGGCTGTGATTTCACTGGCGATGTTTCGGCTTTGGTCAAAGTTTGGCGGGCGCGACGCCACCGTGCTCGAGAACAACATCGTCCAGACCGCAGGCTCAGCGGGCGAATCAATTGCATTTGGCATCGGAGTGACGATGCCGGCCATTTTAATCCTCGGGTTTGATCTTGAGATCAGCCGTGTAATGCTTGTTGCGTTGCTAGGTGGGTTACTCGGCATATTGATGATGATTCCACTGCGGCGTGCGCTGATTGTCGGGCAGCATGGTCAGCTCAAGTATCCGGAAGGCACCGCATGTGCCGAGGTGTTAAAAGCGGGCGCAGATGCCGAATCGCGCGCAGTCGCTGTACGCGCAGGTACACAATATACCGCACTTGAGGCGCCAGTCCGAGCTGTGCATCGGCCAAGTGCAAAGGCCATTTTTACCGGGTTCGGTATCGGCCTCGTGTACAAGACAATGATGTCGGCGTTTAAATGTTGGAAAGACATCCCAGAAAAGATCTTTGGTCCGCCGCTGAAGGGCGGCTCGATCTCAGCCGAAATTTCGCCCGAGCTACTTGGCGTGGGCTACATCATCGGCCCGCGCATCTCGAGCATTGTTATGGCCGGCGGCGCAATGTCGTATTTGTTGTTCATCCCGTTGATCAAGTTCTTCGGTGAGGGACTCTCGGCGCCTGTGGCCCCGGCCAACATACCCATACGCGACATGTCACCTGACCAGCTCAGAGATGCTTACATCTTGTACATTGGGGCTGGTGCTGTTGCAACAGGTGGTATCATCAGCTTGTTAAGGTCGTTACCGATAATTTTGCATGGTATCCGAGCCAGTCTTTCGGATTTAACCTTGCCCCGACTTACCTTTGGCAAAGCCAGAGGAAAGCCCACTGATCAAGGTGTTGCATCTGCGCCGAAACTGCGTACCGAGCAGGATCTTTCAATGCGGTTTGTTTTGGGTGGCATTGTTGTTTTGATTGTCGCGATATTGCTTGCCCGGCCGCTGCACATGAACCTGTTGGGGGCGATACTTATTGTCATTTTCGGGTTTCTTTTCGTGACCGTATCGTCTCGGCTGACGGGTGAAATTGGTTCATCATCAAACCCAATCTCGGGCATGACGGTTGCCACGCTGCTTCTGACGTGCTTGGCATTCTTGATCGTTGGTTGGAAAGGCGGTGTGTACTATGTGACGGCGCTTTCGGTAGGTGGGATTGTATGCATTGCAGCGTCCAATGGTGGCACGACATCGCAGGATTTGAAGACCGGATTTCTCCTCGGTGCGACCCCAAAATACCAGCAGACCGCCATTCTGATTGGCGCCAGTGTGTCTGCGCTTGCTCTTGGCCCAATTTTGCTTGGCTTGAACAACGCTGGCACAGTTTACGTGCCGGCGGCGCAAGTTGCGCCCGGCTTGCGTGTACCGGCAGAGGTAAAGCTTGAAAAAGTTGAAAAACTTGTGGGTCCACAGGCCAAGAGTGATCCCCACGGCTATCGCGTTTGGCACAAGACCGACTCGACGGACGGCCCGGCTGGGAAATATCTTGTGGATGATACAGGTGCTGCGGTTTGGTATGTGGACCCGGGTATAAACGGCGTTTACAAACAACGACCCGATGGAACCGAGGTGCGAAAGTTTTTCGCGCCGAAGGCCACGTTGATGAGCTACATCATCAAAGGGATTTTAGGGGGTGAATTACCGTGGGCATTGATGTTGTTTGGCGTTATGAGCGCGATTGTACTTGAACTGTGCGGTGTATCGTCTCTTGCATTCGCAGTGGGTGTGTATTTGCCGATTTCGGCGTCAAGTCCCATCTTTATTGGCGGATTAATCCGGTGGCTAGTTGATCGGGCATTGCGCCGGCAGTTGCGCGGACACAACCTCGATGCAGCACAGCTTGCCGCTGAGAGCGACAAAAGCCCGGGGGTGCTGCTGGCAAGCGGTTACATCGCCGGTGGCGCAATTGCGGGTATTGTCATTGCATTTATTGCAGCAGCGTTGAGTGAATTTGACACCAAAATCAGCAACTGGATGCAGTTGCACAATGCTTTCTTTGCAGGGCCATACGCAGACCTGCTTGCGCTTATGCCATTTGTCGGGCTTGTGTTGCTGTTGTATTTTGTGGGGCGCGGAAAACTGCTGAGTATGCGCACAGCCGAAAGGTAGTTTTCAGCAGGAAACTCAGTTTATGATCAGGAGCTTAAAACCACGTTTTGTTGAATTAGCTCTGTTTGCGATGTTGAGCACGGTCCAGATTCAAGCCAGCGAACCCGGCTCGGTCGCAGCCGAAGCTAAGCGGTTTTTAGAGTTTTACAATGGTATATACCAGCGGCTTTACACCGTTGCACAGGAGGCATCCTGGTTAGCCAGCACTGATGTCACACCTGAAAACACGGGCCGACGCATAGGGGCTGAACAGGCGAAGGCAGCTTTTGTGGGTAGTCGGTGGGTGATCCAAAAAACGCGTGCGTTTCTACAGCACACAAACCAGCTTGATGAACTTACAGTGCGCCAGTTGCGAATGATCTGGCTGCGCGCAGCCGAGGCGCCGGGGACAATTCCAGATGTGGTCAAAGCGCGTATCGAGGCCGAAGCACAGCAAAGCGCGATCCTGGACGGATTCCAGTTTAGATGGACACCGCCCGGTGCAGCTGCACCGGAGTCAATCACACCAAACCAGATTGATTATTTACTTCGGACCTCCACAAATCTGTCCGAGCGACTTGCAGTTTGGAAAGCGTCTAAAGAGTCTGGAGTCGCACTTAAGCCCGGGTTGCTGAGGCTGCGAGAGTTGCGTAATCAAGTCGCACGCGAGATGGGGTTCAGCTCATTTTTTGGGCTACAGGTCGCGGGCTTCGGGATGAGCGCAGCCGAAATGAAAGCGTTGACCGAGGAGCTTGTTCAGCAAACCAAGCCGCTGTATGAGCAGTTGCATTGCTGGGCACGGCATCGGCTGGCCGAACGATACGGTCAACCTGTCCCAAGGCTAATACCAGCGCATTGGTTACCAAACCGTTGGGGTCAGGAATGGCCCGGACTTGTTGAAGGGCTGGACTTGGACAGGTGGTTTGCAGGCAAAACCCCGGAGTGGATCGTGCGCCAGGCTGTTGGTTATGGTGAATCGCTTGGCCTGCCGAAGGTGCCGGCGAGCTTTTGGGAAAAATCAGACCTGTACGAACTTCCAGCCGACGCTGCCCGTAAGAAAAACACGCATGCATCTGCTTGGGACATAAATTTGGAAGGTGACGTCCGTTCGTTAATGAGCGTAAAAGCCGATGCTGGTTGGTTCGCCACAGCGCATCATGAACTGGGCCACATCTTTTACCAGTTGAGCTACGCCAGACCAGAAGTGCCGGTTGTATTGCGTGAAGGTGCAAGCCCGGCGTTTCACGAGGCAATGGCCGAGACACTGGCAGCGCCAACCATGCAACTGCCCTACTTGAAGCAGGTTGGAGTCGTGCAGGCTGATGTCGAATTCGACCGAATTCAATGGCTCTTGAACAGTGCACTAGACCAGATCGTGTTCATTCCGTGGTCGGCGGGTGTGATGACATCATGGGAGCATGACTTTTACGAAGGCAATCTTTCAGCAGATACGCTTAACAGGCGGTGGTGGGAATATGTTGAGAAGTTTCAGGGTATTTCACCCCCTGAACCACGCGGCGAGGAGTATTGCGACCCGGCAACAAAAACTCACATTAACGATGACCCAGCGCAGTATTACAAGTATGCCATTGCCTTTGCCATAAAGTATCAATTGCACATGTACATTGCAAAAAACCTGCTGCGCGCTGACCCCCACAATTGCAGTTACTACGGAAACAAAGAGGTCGGCGCGTTTCTTTACAATCTGATGAAGGTAGGCGCGACACGCGACTGGCGCCAGTTAATCCGGGAGGCTACCGGTGAAGACATCAGCGCAAAGGCAATGCTAGAGTATTACGCGCCACTAATGAAGTATTTGCAGGCGCAGAACAAGGACCGCCAAGTCGGTTGGTAACAAACCGGCGGTAACTTCTCGGTTGTGCTTTTCGTCCGATCACACAATAGTGAAAACTCACACGTTAACCGCTGAAATTCGATGAAGAACAATTTTCATGATTTTGTTTTGAGTGCAAACAAACCGTTGGCAATGCCATTGGCCGTTTATCCCGGCACGCGGTTGACCAACTGGCGCGTGTATGATGTTGTCACAAACCCACAGGCGCAATGCGATGTGGTGGCGGTGTTGCATGACCGGTACAATACACCGGTTGTGTTTACCGCGATGGACCTGAGTGTGGAGGCTGAAGCATTCGGTTGTCCTGTGCAGTTGGGCGAAGACGAGGTGCCAACCACAACAGGGCCGATTGTGACTGACCCCGGCCAGATACATGCGCTGAAAATCCCGATGCCGGGGGATAAACGGACCCAGGTTTATCTCGAAGCAACGGCCTTGTTACGGAAGCTGCCGGGCGCACAGTTTGTTTTTGGGGGTTGTATTGGTCCATTTACGCTTGCGGCGCGGCTTGTTGGGTTAAGCGAGGCATGCCAATTAACGGTAACGGAGCCCGAGCTGATGCACGAACTGCTTGAAAAAACGACTGCGTTTTTGAGCGCTTACATACGAACATTCCGGGAGGCCAATGCCAACGGAGTTATTATGGCTGAACCCGGTGCAGGTTTATTGTCACCCGCCGGATTTGCGACATTCTCATCAGCTTACGTGCGAAGGATTATCGAATCTTTTAGTCTGGCGGAATTTACCGTGATATTTCATTGCTGTTCAGCCAAGCCAGTGCACTTGGCTTCTGTGCTTCAGACCGGGGCCAAGGTCCTGCATTTTGGTGTGCCTATGGACATTGTGGGAGCCCTGTCAAAAGTGCCTGAGCACATTGTTGTGTGCGGCAATCTGGATCCTGTTTCTGTTTTCGTGCAAGGTTCACCAGAGGAAATCAAGGCCAGAGTAACTCAGTTGCTGGAGGCAACACGCGGAAAGCGTAATTTTGTTGTTTCATCAGGTTGTGATGTACCTGTGGCAACGCCATTAGCGAATCTTGACGCATTTTACCAAGCAGTTGCAGCTTCTAGTAGTTGAAAGGCGAGGCAGGTCTTAGCTTTCGAGCTGCGCTTTTGCGCAGTTGAAGACGCGGGCGCATTTCATTAAGGCGCCTGCGTTAGCCCGACATACTCAAAGCCAACATTGCATTTGCCGCCGAACCAATCTGACACACAAATGTCTTTGCAGCGGTTTCACCCGATCGGGTGATAGACGAATCCTGGTGCAGACGGGTATGTTTTGCACGCTGAGAGCAAATAAAAGGCGAACCTTAAACGCGTAAAGAACCTAAGAGCCTATGCGCTGCAAAAACCTCGCAGAAACGAAGGTAACTACGATTGTTGTTGCTATGTGTGTGGCGATGCTGTTTTGCCAACGGAATGCACTAGCAGATTTTGCACTGCCATTTGTGGCAGACGAACACACGTTGCATTTGTGGCGGTTTAATAGCACTAATCTGGTTAACAACTATTACATCACGCCTGACGAAGGCCTTGGCACACCGCTCACCATGACAAATCTGGGGTTGCCAAGCGGTGTGCCGCCGTTCACGAACATTTTTAACACGGCGCCAGTACCAAGTTTACCGGCGGGCTTGTCGAATTGTCTTAGGATCCTGCCAGGTGGTGGGTCACCCGCTACGAGAGCGTTTGCCATGGCGGCCTCGACGCCTTTGGTAGCGCCGGTCAATTTTATTAATCCCGAGAGCGGGGCATTTACATTTGAGGCGTTGGTGTGTCCTACGGGAGACCTTTTCACCTCAGGTCTTAACTGGCAACTGTTTTGCGGCGACAACAATGGCGGTGTAGGAACACGCGGCTGGCAATGGCGAATCCAGACTGGCAACCCGCCTCAAATGAATTTCAATTTCATTTCACCGGCGGGTGGCACCGGTGGGAACTTTCTTGCAGCTCTACCTACGGCGGGCCCAAACGCCGCAACCACGAACCAATGGTACCATGCGGCTGTCACTTACACGGGTAATAATCCAACCAACGGTGATACACCTGGTGTATTAGTGTTTTATTGGACCTTGCTTGACCCGGCCAGGACCGAAGCGGCAGCTTTTGCAACAAACACGATCGTTGGGCCGGGCACAATCGGTGGGACACCTTCCCCTGCAGTTGGTGGCAGCCAGCGCTCGATCAGTGGTGTTGGCAACGGCGAGGGGTTCGTTGGTTTCATTGACGAGGTCCGAGTTAGCATGATTGCACGCACTCCGACCAACATGGCGTTCAAGCCTGCAGCGGTTGTTTATCCACCCGTGGTAACAAAAGATCCCAGTGACACCTTTATTGCGTATGGGGAACCGCTGGTGGTTATGGCCGGTATTTCCGGGAGTGAACCACTCAGCTATCAGTGGCAGTATAGCGGCACTGGCGTACAATTCGCCAACCTGTCTAGCCAAACAAATGCCGACCTGGTAATTGCACATGTTACATTTGCCCATGAGGGGTATTACCGACTCATAGCAACCAATGTAGCAGGGGCCGCAACAACTGCAGTTGCGCGTATCACCGTCGGCGCAAAATTCGCTGAGCTGAACCACACAGGGGTGGATGCAACTGGCTTTTGCGATACCAACTGGGCAGGCAACCCCGACCTGCGATACACGCTGTATGTAAGCGGTGACCCTGACTATCTGGGGCCGGACGCAATTATTTGGAACATGTATGCAAACCCGATAGCACTCGTTGGCGGGGGCGGCATGTTTGCCAATCCGGACGGCAAATCTCAGTGGATCGGCCCAACGATTAATCCATATACATCCGACAGCGGCAGGTACGTTTACCGAACCAGATTCGTTGCCGACTGCATTGACCTTTCGCAACCGGCCCGAATCGAGGGTGGTTGGTGGGTGCAAAGTCGTGGCGTTGAAATCTTGTTGAACGGCCGACCAACGGGTAACTTTACTACGACAACCAACACGCCCAATATTCGGTTTGGATTCGTCATTACCAACGGGTTCGTGCCTGGCATTAACACTTTGGATTTTGTGACTGACTTTATCAGTCCGGGTGGCATCAACGCGGCTGCCGCAGTTCGAGTCGAGGTTACCAAGAACATTGGCTATGCACTGCCACCGGGCTTGCCGGTCATACTACAGCAGCCAGCTAACCAGACAGTGCGCGATGCAAACTATGGCGTGGGCAGTGTCGCCACATTCTCGGTCGTAGCCATGGGCCGGCCGCCGTTGTCATACCAATGGCTTGGCGATGGCGCGCCGATACCAGGCGCCACTAATCGCGTGCTGAGGTTTGTCAATCCTACAACGGGCGTGCAACCAACAAGCTTCAGGGTCATCGTCAGCAATGAATCCGGTTCGGTCACTAGCCAAGTAGCAACACTGACGTTGCTCACCACCAACAGGCCACCGATAGTTGCTAATTACAACTATGGCATTTACACAAACCAAATCCTCAACTTCGACCTTGGGGTAGCGTTTAGCAGCGCAATTGATCCAGACGGGGATGCACTGTCATTGGCAGGTTTCGATATGGTCACAACCAACTCGGTGAGCCTTACTCAGAGTGGTGCGATTCTCACCTTCACTCCACCTGAAGGCTACGTTGGCACAGACCAATTCACCTACACAATAGCTGACGGGATTGAGTCAACCGTGGGGTATGTAACCGTGTGGGTTAGTCCATTGCGGGCCCCGACACTAACCGGCGGTGCTTTGGTCGGCACGAACCTTGTGTTCAGTGGCACTGGTGGTGGTCCTTGGGCGACATTTACTGTACTGTCTTCGACCAACTTGGCGTTGCCGCTAGCCAACTGGACGGTCGAACGCACTGGCAACTTTGACGGGGCAGGGGCGTTCACGCTCACAAACCCAGTTGTCCCGGGCACACCAGTGAAGTTTTACACTGTGCGCGTGCCTTAAGGGGTACCGGTATTAAATGTCAGCAAAACAGTGGATTAATGCTTGGGAAAAACTGGGTCCTGCTGGCGGCGCGCGCCTAAGCCAGAAGCATCAATAGCCGAGCTAAGCCCGGGAATGGCCTATCACCCGATTGGGTGATAGACAAACGTGCCTAAATTCATATGATTGAAATTGAACCTTGTTTACTGACAAAAGCCGTACGAGGCCACAAAGTGCAAATGGCGCGCTAAACTGTTGTGATTTTTAACCAAAAAAGCAATACTATGAAATCGAAAACCAGCACAAGGGTACTCGGATCAATCGGCGTTGCGCTAAGCGCAATTTGTTTGAGCCTGGCAACCGCAAACGCACAATGGACCACGGTTTACTACGAAAGCTTCAGCGGTTCTAGGAGCGACCTTCTTAATGGCAAGGTGCCGGACATAAGTTTACCTGGTGCTGCGTGGCAAGCAGGCAACTTGTTTTATCAGGACGGCCATTGGGACACTGTAGTGGCCGGCTCTGCAAATGGTCAGGCCGCTTGGTTGCCAATTACGATTTATGATGGGCGCATATACAGAGTCGAAAGCATGTTTGTTAACAACAATCCGAACTGGTTGGCTTCTGGCTTCTTTTCGCTTTATCCGGTCAATAACCCAGCTAACCAATGGACGGACACAGCGTGGTATGTGCGTCATTCCAACAGCGGATATATTTGGGCACTGAACCGGAACAACCCCGGTGCAGGCGCGTGGGATCAGCAAGCTTTTGTTGGGTATGGAACAGGTAACCCTACTACCATCAGCGGGGATCACATTAATCCATCGGTGACGATTTATATGCTCTCAGAGCTAGACACGTCCTTGGTCCCGTGGACCTGCACAATCTTAATCACGAACAGCCTTGGCCAGAGCGTTTCATGGTCCGGTAGCGTACCGGCTGCAATTCGCGATGCTACTATTGTTTCCGGGGGAACAGGTGGCATCCGCGGTGTCGGGCTTAGTTATGAAAGAAACGCAAGTGCTAATCCAGGGGCGGATGTGGATTGGTTCACGGTCACCATGATTCCTGAGCCAGGGGCATTTGTTTTAATGGGTTTAGGTGGGCTGGCTGCATTGTTCCATATGCGTCGGCGTAAGTAATTTACGCACAGCTTTTGCCCGGATGCGCGTGGGATTTGCCGGTCTCACGCGCATTCAGTTTTTGTGGGGACGGTTTAGTGGATAATACCGCGCGGTGTGCAAACTGCATTAGGCTGCGGGGTCACCCGATTGGGTGATAGCTATGGTGTGTGTTGTAGGATACTTTTAATCGGTCGAGCTTGCACATGGTGTGAGCTGGAACAGGTCGCGCGTGGTTGCGCGGCCGAGACGGTGAGCTGAGAAAAGATGAGTAGGCAGAAACAGCCAATTGACAGTTTGTCACGTGTGTCATGCATGGAATCTGTTCCCGGTGCGTATTCACCATGGGGCGGATTTACGTTGATTGAGTTACTTGTGGTAATAGCCATTATAGCGATTTTGGCGGCGTTATTGCTGCCGGCTTTGTCTTTGGCCAAGGAACGCGCAAAACGCACCCAGTGCATGAGCAATCTGCGGCAGATTGCAACTGCCAGCATCATGTACGCCGGCGATAACAGTGACCGTTTGTTGGCGGCGTACATAAACAGCCCAGGGCCGCCACCTGTTTTTCAGCCTATTGCGCTTGATCAAAACCTGATGCCATCGGCTTGGGCAAGTGTCGGCCTGCCGGTGAAGGCGAACTTGCAAAATAATTACTGGACTTGTCCGAACCGTCCGTATTTACCTGCTCTTAATCCCCAATACAACCAATGGGGCATAGGCTACCAGTACTATGGGGGCGTGACCTACTGGTTCAACAACGTGAAGCCAAATGGTGTGCCTTCACGTAGTCCGGTGGTTCTTGGTAACTCGAAACCGCACTGGATGCTTGCGGCGGATTTTGTGATCTGGCGAAATCCTGAAGGATGGGGTAGTACGCCAGCAGACGTACCGCCGAGCGGGTTTACGAGTTTACCTGCGCACAGGGGTAAAACTGGCCAGCCTGCAGGTGCCAACGAGGTTTTTGTTGACGGTTCGGTCTGGTGGGTCAGACTTACCGAGATGTACTTTTTGCACAGTTGGAGCCTGGCCGCGCGCGAGCTGTATTTTGCGCAAGAAGACTTGGGTGAACTCGAACCACAGCGCAATGCGTTGCGGCGTGCAACTGAGCGGCGGTAGTGTGAAAGCTGAACCTGTTAGTCCCACCTGGTTTGACCTACGTGCGTGCGGGTGCGCCGCCCTGCTTCTTGCTTCAGAAGAGCATTTGGTTATGCTGCCAAGCTGCACGTGCGAGTGGAGCAGTTGGCCAATAAGGGGGTATTCCGCCGATGTATTGGCCATTGGACGAAAGCTGGGGCCAACTCGGCTGGTTGTGGCTCAGCGGCATTTTACGAGCAGGTATGAGATCTAGGGCTGCGTTGGCCGCGTTTTTACTGAGTGCATTGACCAGTGCAGCATTTGCGAGCACGAACTCGCAACAGCTTTATCTGGAGGCGTTGCTTGACTTCGAGCGGTACGCTGAAACCATTTGGACTGACTGCACGGGTGGTGCACAACCGCCGGATTCGGGGTATTGGGGCGATGGCGCTAGCTCTGGTAACGGTGGTATTCGTGGCAATTGTGGTGTGGCAGTCGCATACGCCACACTTGTATTAGCCCAGCCGGCGGATCCGACGAACACGCATCGGTTAATGCGGATTCGTAAAGCGCTCAATTACGCGGCCGGCACACACACCACAAGCAATTACTTGTGCGTGGATGGGAAGCAGTGGGGATGGCGAATCAATGACTGGCAAACGCCGGAGTGGGCAGGCTCGATGGGCTTGGCGTGTCTATTAGTGGAGTCAGCGCTGCCGCCGGCAACAGTTGCAGCAGTTAAGACCGTTGTAGCTGATGAAGCTACGCATCGAGCTGGTATCACACCGGCTTCAGGATACGTAAGCGACACTAAACTCGAGGAGAACGCGTGGCAGGGAAACATCCTAGCGCTGGCTGCAGCATGGCTCAAAGCACATACTAATTGGCAACTGTGGCTCGATGCGGCCAAGCGATACCTTGTGAACACATACACAGTGCCGTTTCCGACTGGGAATCCGCTGGACGCATGGGTTACGACACAGACGTTGTACCCGGACTGGGGTTGCGAGAATCATGGTATTTACCATCCGACCTACCTGATGGTTGGTGGGATGTCGTCTGGCGATTCGCTTTTGATGGCGCAGCTTGCTGACAGAGGTGTGGCAACTGAGCTCCGGCCTTTTGCTGAATACAACATCCTGAACGTGTGGAGCAACAACTTGCGGTACATGGTGATGGAAACGGGTGAGCTGGCGTACCCGTCGAGCTCGACTTGGACACTCCACGACTACGAACATAGCTCGTATCTGGCCTGGATAGCATCGCATTTCGGTGATCCATTGGCGCGGTATGCGGATTTCCGGCTGGGGCAATTAGTGCGCGAGCAGCAGAAGGTATGGGGTGATGGGAGGTTTTGCGGGCCACGCGTGCCGAATGGGTTTTACCGCGAGGCTGTGGAAGCGCGTCGTGCTGCAATCGTGTACTTACACTGGGCCAGCGCGAATAAGCTGTCGGACGCAGTAGAACTTCCTGAGAATGCAGTTGTGCATTTTCCGGATGTGAAATTGATTGCGCAGCGTAGCGAGGCTGGTTTTGTTAGCGTTTACTATCAGAGTTCGCGGCCAATGGGCTGGATCGAGCCTGCGTCAACTGGGTTCCCCACCAACGTGTTTGTGAGCAGCCCGTTTTTGGGTGGGATTTTTGGGCATGGCCCAATGGGCCGTGCCACTGCTGCGTCACTGGTAAATTTCGTGCAGTACCCGGACGGGTTTTATTCTGAGATACTTGTGAGCAACGGGACCAATGGCCAAACGCGTGTTTACATTAGAAGCACTGGCGAGTCAGTCGGGATTATCGAGGTGCCGTTACCCGCGCCGGGCGTGACCGGCTCGACAGCGGGCTGTTTCACTAATGGGTTCCAGAACGATCCGCTCACTGGTTCGAGCCGGCTTGTGGAGTGGGGTGTTGGGAGCACAAACATTTTGGCAGGCTCGGGTACACGTGTGAACATGACAAATCGGTGGGTTTGCGTTGCGGGGCGGTACGGCATTGCGGCGGGTCCGTCTGGCTATTTCAGGTATCGGGCTGCGAGCGGTTACGACAGTACCTTGCATGTGATGCAAGACACGCTTTGTTTTCACCCGAATCCGCAGTCCTATTGGCTGGGGCCACGGTACGCAGTTTGGTTCCTAAACAAGAACGCGGCGCAGACGGCCGCGCTGGCTGCGCAGATCAGTTGGCAAACGAACGGGCAAATGGTGGTTTTAACCTTTCCTGGCGCTGACGCGGCGCCGCAGCAGCTTTTTGGTTCGCTCGGCTCAGGCAATGGTGTCTGGGCTGTTGACGCAAACGGGCTTTGGAGCAGCAGTGCGAACTGGGTGTCGGGCGTAGTTGCTGATGGAGCGGGGTTCACAGCGGATTTTTCAAAGGTAAATATTACGGCTGACCGCACGGTGTGGGTAGATTCGCCCAAGGTCATCGGTGGCTTGATTTTTGGTGATGTGTCCGGTGGACAGAATTGGCTTTTGTACCCCACAAACGAGGGTGTACTCACGCTTGGCGGGTCGGCGCCGTACATTCTTGTGACAAATAATTCGGTGACTGTAGCTGTGCCTGTTGGGGGAGCAAACGGATTCACCAAGCTCGGGCCTGGCAGGCTCGTTTTAATTGGGACAAACACGATTTCGGGCACGGTGAATTTGGATGCGGGCAGCACAGGCGGGTTGGGTGACGGTGCCGTGTGCATTGCGCATCCGGGTGCAGCAGGCGCAGCGCGGCAGTTTGTCATTAGAAACAATACGGGGTCACTGAACGGGTCGACGCTTCAGCTAGATGGCACAGCGGGTGGGATAGTGTTGACGCAACTAATGACTTTTGCTTGCAGGAACAACATGATCCCGAACCTGCAAAACTTGGCTGGCAGTAACGTGGTAGCGCGGGGTGTTGAAATGCAGGTGGGCGGGTCGAATGTGGTCATACGGTGTGACTCGGGCGTGCTTACCATTGCAGGGCCACTACAGTACGTGGGCACTTATACTACAGCACGCGCCTGGAGTTTTATAGGTGCAGGCGAGTTGGTTATAGCCGGGCCAATTGTCGCTGCGCCGAATGGTGTGCAAATCAGTGTGGGAATGTTTGGCCCTGGCAATCTCGTTTTGGCAGGTACAAACACCTATACGGGTGAGACTGTGGTGCACGCGGGTTCATTGGAGGTTAGCGGCGTGATTACAGGCAGGTGCGTCCGGGTTTACGGGGTTCTCACCGGTCAAGGAACCATTAACGCGCCGGTTTGGCTTGCGCCCGGCGCATCTATCGCGGTGCGAGGTGATCCGGGGGTGCTAACCGTAAACGGCGCGCTCACAAACCATGGTACGGTACGCATAAAGCTTATCCGGGCCAACGGCCTAGCCACAAACGATATCGTAACCGGGATAACTACGGCAGTGCTCGGAGGCACACTGGAGCTGGTAAATAGCGGCGAACCATTGCATTATGGGGATACGTTTCGGTTGCTCCGTGCTGGTTCGTACGTCGGCAGTTTTGCCGCGGTGCGACCGGCTGAGCCGGGACAAGGATTGGTATGGGATGTGTCACGGTTAAACAGCGATGGGGTTATAACAGTTGCGCTTGGCGCGGTGCACCCTGCAATTACATCGGTTGAACTGCAAGCGGGTGCCATTGTGTTAAGCGGACGCGTTGGGGCTGCAGGGGCGCCATTTACTGTGCTTACGCATACGAACCTGCTGGTGCCGCTGGCCGAATGGCAACCAGCTGGGACTGGTCGGTGCGATTCCGCGGGCAGTTTCACCTGGACCAACACACTCGCTGGTGATGTGCTATGCCGTTTCTACGCTGTTCGTGTACCGTAGGATTAGCCACGCACTGAAATCCTCGGGTTGTAGGCAAAGTTTGTTAGCCGATCCTTTGTGCGAACCTATTAGTGATCGAAAGTTTGAATGGAACTCAGGGTGATGAAGCAAGGTGGATTACTCAGTTTAATGCTGTTTTGCGCAATTTCGGCAGCCGTAGCGCAAGCGCGCGGCACGCTAGAGGATGGTTGGATTACACCCCCACATGATGCACGGCTGTGGGCGTATTGGTGGTGGTTAAACGGGAACGTAACTGAAGCGGCCGTCACGCGCGACTTGCAAGAGATGAAGGCCGTCGGCTTTGGCGGTGCGGTTATAATGGATGCAGGTGGTGCAGACCAACGCGGTAACGCACGTGTGCAGGCCGGTCCTGTTTTTGGTTCACCTGCATGGCGGAAGTTATTCAAACACGCACTGGCTGAGGCTGAGCGACTCGGGCTTGAGCTGAGCCTGAATATCCAGAGCGGGTGGAACCTTGGCGGCCCATCTGTGGCACCAGCCGATGCGGTCAAGAAGCTGACTTGGGCCGAGCTTGTATTAACCGGGCCGACCAATGCTGAGGTCGAGCTACCATTGCCGCCTGTGAACGACGCGTTTTATCGAGATGTATGTGTGTTGGCTTGGCGTGTCCGGTCTGATCTGTCACAAGACCGCAGGCGATTGCGCAACTACGAGGTTAAAGCTTTGCTCAAACAGCCTGTTTTCAACGGACCGCATGGGTGGTTTCTGGCGAACTCAGCTCCTTGCACTGCACCATTTTTGCTCGAAGAAGAACCGAACCGCCCCGGTGAACACGACGCTCGGGTCGAAGATGTAGTTGACTTAACGGAGCGTGTGTCGTCTGACGGTACGCTACGTTGGGCAGTGCCACCGGGCGAATGGCAACTGATCAGATTTGGCTACACACTTGGCGATTGGCGGCACGTGTCCACCTCGAGTGACGGTTGGAAAGGCTATGCACTGGACGTACTGGACGAGGGTGCGTTCGGGCGGTATTGGAAAACAGTTGTTGAGCCATTGCTTGAGGAGGCAAGGCTTTGGGTTGGGAGGACGCTCAAATATCTCCACACCGATAGTTGGGAGATCGAGGTGTTCAACTGGACACCCACATTGCCTGAAGCTTTCCGGCAACGCCGTGGTTACGATCTTAAACCGTGGTTGCCCGTGGTTGCTGGCCGAATCATTAATAGTCGGCAAGAAAGTCAACGGTTCCTGGAAGATTTCCGGCGCACATTGGGCGACCTGGCTGCTGAGAATCATTACCGGGTTTTCAGCCGACTTGCAGCTGCGTACGGGCTCGGCATACATCCCGAAAGCGGCGGGCCGCACTTCGTTCCGATAGACGCGCAGCAGTGCCTCGGAATCAACGATATCCCAATGGCCGAGTTTTGGGCACGCTCCCACACGCACAGGACGATTGACGAGGTACGGTTCTTTGTTAAGCAGCCTGCAAGCGCGGCGCATACGACGGGAAAGCGGATTGTTGCTGCCGAGGGTTTTACCACTATTGGCCAGCATTGGCAGGAGACGATTTGGGACAATCTTAAGCCATCATTCGATCAAGCGCTGTGCGAAGGCTTGAACAGATTAGTCTGGCATGCGGTGGTGTGCTCGCCCGATGAAATGGGTATGCCCGGCCAACAATACTTTGCCGGCACGCATTTCAACCCGAACACAACCTGGTGGCCGAAGTCGCGGCCATTCTTGACGTATATTAACCGTTGTCAGTTCATGCTTCAGCAGGGACAGTTTGTGGCAGATGTATGCTACTATTACGGTGATCATGTGCCGAACTTCGCGCAGCTAAAGCGGTCTGACCCGGCAAAAGTGCTCCCGGGGTTCGATTACGATGTCATATGCGCAGAAGCGTTAATCGAGCGCATGTCGGTGAGTGATGGCAGGCTTGTTTTGCCTGACGGTATGAGTTACCGATTGCTCGTATTGCCTGAGTACGAACAGATCAGCCTGCGTGTGCTACGTAAGATTAGGGAGTTGGTTGCTGCGGGTGCAACTGTGCTTGGCCGGAAACCGATGCGTGCGTCTGGGTTGCAAGATTATCCCGCAGCCGACAGTGAAGTCGTTGCCATGTCTGCGGAGCTTTGGGGTGACTTAGATGGTAAAACAAAGTTTGAGCGTCGCTACGGCACAGGTAGGGTGGTTTGGGGCAGAACAGCACGTGAACAACTTTTGGCAGATGGACTGACGCCGGATTTTGAATGTATTGAGCCTAGCAGCGCGCCGCTCGATTACATTCACAGACGCGCCGGAGACGTTGACATCTATTTTGTGGCGAACCTCAGCACAAACTATGTGAACGCGATTTGTGCGTTCCGCGTGACCGGCAAAGCACCCGAGCTTTGGGTCCCTGATATTGGCCAGAGCCGAACCTGCGCGCGATTCGACGTGGATGAGCGACGCACGTTTGTTCCGCTGCAGCTCGAGCCATACGGGTCTTTGTTTGTTGTTTTTCGGAACGCTGTAGGGGATAGGATTACTCGAGCAAACCTGAACGGTCGGTCATTGTTTTGTGTTGCTGGAGCCGTTGAGTTCGCCGACGCGGTTGAATTGGTACGCGAGAGCGGCGGTTTAGTACTGCAGACACGAATGGCCGGCACATACGTGTTTGAGAACAGTCGTGGTCAACGCGCTCAGGTAACAGTCAGAGTTTTGCTGGACCCGATTGCATTGTCTGATGGTTGGATCTTACATGCTCCCACAGATCCGCGGGGGCAGGGTAAACCACGCCAGGTTTACCTAGCCAAGCTTAAGTCGTGGACCGAATTTGATGATCTGAACCTGAAATATTTTTCCGGCACACTCGAGTACAGCAAACAGTTCAACTTGCGTAAGGAATCGTTCGGTGCAGATCGGCGGTTTTGGCTTGAGCTGGGTGATGTACGGGAACTTGCTGAGGTAGAACTCAACGGCAAGAACCTGGGCATACTTTGGAAACCGCCGTTCAGAGTTGACGTTACTGAGGCTGTGAAGCCCGGTGAAAACAAGTTGATAGTGCGTGTGACAAATTTTTGGCCAAACAGGATCATTGGCGACCAGTTTCAACCCCCAGAACGGCGCGTTACAAGGACGAATATCAGACAGTTAACGCGCAACACGCCACTGATGCGCTCCGGTCTGTTCGGACCAGTTAAGCTGTATGCCACAGCAACTAATGTCGTCCAGTTCAAACCGTAGCCAGAACCTGTGTTTATTGTTGAGTTAAGTTAACCGATCGGTTTTGGCCGGGCTGTGCAGTGCAGTTGCGGTTTTGGCGAGAATTGTGCGATGGCGTATTGCATTGAGGTCGTTAGCCGTTAAAGTTAACCCGTGATTTGCAACGTTATTTTGGATTGGTCAGGTACGCTTGTGGACGATTTGGCGCCTGTGCTGCAGGCGACAAATTATGTACTCGAAAAAGCTGGGCGGCCAACCATGTCACTCGAGCAATTCCGCGCTGAATTTTGTTTGCCATTTACGTTGTTTTACGCACGACATACCCCCGACATACCGCTCGAACAACTTGAGCGTTGGTTCCACGGTTTTTTTCGCAAGGTGCGTGATTGTGTCGTGCCGTTGCCACATGCACGTGAATTTCTCGAATTTTGCAGGGCAAAACAGCTCCGCACGTTTGTGCTCAGCACTGTCAAACCCGCACATTTCAGGGTTCAACTCAGGCAGGTCGGCTTTGGCGACTTGCTTGGGAAAACCTACCTTGGCGTGCGCGACAAACGGCTCAAAATCTCACACGTGCTAAGAGTAAACAAACTTGTGCCCAATCGGACGATGTTCATTGGCGACATGCAACATGATATCGAGGCCGCTAAAGCTGGTGGGGTCATTTCGTGCGCTGTGTTGACCGGCTACAACAGCATCGAGCAACTCAGGGCAGTAAAACCGGACGTGATCGTGCACGATTTGGGTGAGCTGCGTGCAATACTGGAGCGCAACTCATTCGAGCTGCCAAGTGCGGGTGGCTTGGGCAGCAACGGTTGCGCTGCTTGCGGCAAGAGTCGCGAAAAACGTGACCCGTTGGAACAACCTCGGCAGCGCCGGGGTACTCATCACGGTAAATCAGACCTATTAACGCGACATGAAAAGTCGTCTTTGCATTTGTGAGCTTGAAGTGCCGTGCCGCATCGGCGTGAGCGAGCGCGAGCGCGCCAGTCCACAAACTGTGTGGGTGACTATTGAGCTTGAGTTTGATTTCCCGGCTGTGGACGAGCTGGGTGCAACTATCGATTATGTGGAGCTGGCGAATCGCGTGAAATCGTTCTGTGCAGGCCGGACATGGAAGTTGATTGAGACAATGGCAGTTGACCTGTCTGAACTAGTTTTGCGCCAACCCACCATACGGCAGGTTACAATCGAAGTAAGAAAAGCCGCCTTGGCCGATGCCAAATTCGTTTCTGCAAAGGTTACACGGCAGAGGTGAACTATGGCACAAACGGCTGGCGTTGGTTTAATCAGTGTAAACCGGGCAGAGTAATGTGAAGTCGGAGGGCATTATCGGCTCGTCTGGTGCCCAATGAAGCAGCATTTTGGACCCGTTAGTAAAGCCCGGGCAAGTGTTACCTGCCAACGCGGATAACTAACTGTGCGCAAGTTTGTGTAGGTTTTTCAATGCAGGCTGTGTGCTTGCGATATTTTGATGCAGCGGCGCTCGGTTCAACGGTGCCACTCAAACGCTTGTTGTTTGAGTGCGTAGATGTAACCCGCTGCTAGAATACCGAAGAACACCAACATCGCCCAGAGCACAATTGAGCCGACTGTGTTCAGCATTTCTTTGTAGGTAACCGCCCACGGATAAAGGAACACAACAGCCACATCGAACAGCAGGAAAAGCATTGCAACGCGATAGAATTTAATGCTGAACCGCATCATGCCTTCGCCCACCGGTTCCACGCCGCATTCGTAAGGGGTGTCTTTCAGTGGCGTGCGCGCACCGCGTTTGCCCAGCAGAACCGACAACACAAGCATGCCACCCGTAGCAGCTACTGCCAGCACCAGTAGAATCAATACACCTAAATACTGTGAAAGTTGCGATTGTTCCATCGCTTGCGCCCTGATTGTGCGGAACCGGCCATTGTGTTGCAAGGGATTTGTTGTTTTGCCGAAACCATGGCGGATGTGATTCAACGGGTGGGATAAGCACTCCGTAAACGCCGCACGACCATCTCAATTCAGGCATACGGCGCGTAGCCGTTCTTAAGCTGAAGACCGAGCAGTTGCAGTATGTGACAGCCTTTGCATGCTCGACTGCCGGCAAAAATTGGTTTTGGCAAGCTGGCAAACCCCAAGCGCCAGCGGTGTATGCGTCCCAATTGTGGTTAGGGACTTAGACTGTTTCGCCTTTATCTGGTTTACCTGCGGAACAGCCAGAGCAGAAATGTCAGTACGAGGCTGATAAGCAGGCAGGTGATAATCGGGAAATGGAACGAGAAATTGCCTTTTGTGTAATGGATATCGCCGGGCAACCTGCCAAGCCAACCCTTGCCAAACCCAGACCAGACAAGTAGCCCAACAACAACCATTACGATCCCAGTTATGACAAGGAATTTGCCCAACTGCTGTATCACACCCGCAAAAATATTCAGTATGAGCTTAGACTGCAACTGTGCTGCATGGGGTTTGTGGAGACTCTTGGTTCTTGATCGGTTTGCCCTGCTTGACCGGTTGCGGTGAAAGCGTAACGGTTGCCGCTCAGGCTTGTTTGTCGCAACTGGTGAGTTTAACCGAGCCTGAGCCTATTGTGAATAGCTCGCCGGGCTGCAGGTTGAGCGGTGCCGGTGTGTGCAATTGCCGAGCCCACAGGTTTGTAAAGCCGCAGCAGTTGATTGGCCGCCCGGGCGGATTCGATACGCCCAGGTGCCGTTGCAATTGCTTGTCAAACTTTCAGATTACCCCCTTTGGACTGGGGACGGCATTGGCAGCGGATCATCGCGTGTGGGCATTGGCGGATAATCCGGCATGCCGAGTTTTTCAACCAGTTCGGCTATTTTGACAGCGCGGCCTAGGACGATCGATTTATTGGCTGCGACACCCGTCAGGATTGACCATGCGCCACCGCGGTGGTCCGCCGCGCGCATGTATTTGTCGGCCGGTTTCTCTGGCAGGAAAAGGTCGTCGAGCATGACCTTGTCACCCCCACCGTGCGCGCCTTCGCCTTTCCACACCTCGACCTCATACGGTGTTCCGCGCAAAGGATAAATCCGGATGTACGTGCTCCCGGGTTTAATTGAGCCTGGGGCGGTACCGTCGCCACTAACGTATAACTGTTCTTGCATGCCGTGTTCGATCTGGCCTTTTGTGCCGTTGAACCGGATGTTGTATCCTTCCCATGAGTTGAAAGCGTTCAGGGTGTAACACAAGGTCGCCCCGGTATTGTAGTTAACAAGCACGTTCATTGTGTCTTCGATGTCAATGTCCGGCCTGAACACGCACCGGTCGCGGTAATAGCCGTCGTATTTTTCGTTGTCGAGATAGAGTTCCTTGAGGTTTTTGTTTGCTGTAAGGTCGAGGCAAAAAGTGCATTTCTGTTTCTCCGGGCAGGTGAGGCAACGTTCATGGTGGCTCTGCAGACCGAGTCGCTTCGCCATTTTGGGTGTATAAAACTCGCGTTTGCCGGTTGCCATGACAGAGACGGGCACGGCTGAAAGCCACCAGTTCATAAGATCGAAATGGTGTGTTGCCTTGTGCACCAGCAATCCGCCGGAGTCAGCCCTGTAACTATGCCAACGCCGGAAATAATCCGCGCCGTGGTGCGTATTCAATAACCACTGGAAATCCACAGATAACACATCGCCAATCACACCGTTCATCAGCAAGTCTTTGATCTGTGTGCGGGGGGGCGAATACCGATAGTTAAACGTCACGCGGCATTTGCGACCGGTCCTGCGTATTGCGTCTAGAATGGCTCGGCATTTCTTCTCGTCCACTGTCATCGGTTTTTCGGTTATCACGTCGCACCCAAGTTCCATCGCGCGCACGATGTACTGGTGGTGCGTGCCGTCCTTTGTGCACACGATTACAACGTCAGGCGCGGTCTGGCGCACCATACGGTCAAAGTCGGCTGCCAAATAGCCGGGGACTTCCACACCGCCGATCTCGCGCGCTTTGGATTGCGCAAGCCTGAGTCGGCCCTCGTTGATGTCGCATAGCCCAACAAGTTCGTTGTAGGCGGAATAGGTTTTGAGGATTGCATCGCGGAACATTGCGTAACGGGCGCCTAGGCCGACAATTGCATACCGTTTTTTTCGGCTTGTAGTGGGGCTGATTTGTGTTTGCGTCGGCTGCGCCAAAGCACCTGTCCCTGCCAACAAGCCTGCGCCAGCTATAGCTGTGGTTGCAATGAACTGCCGGCGCGTAAACTCGGCCTTTGTGTGAGTCGTACTTGCGTTCATAGGTCACGAGCACGTTTTGATCGTTGCGAATAATTTTTGGGCCAGAAAGTAGCCGGTTAACAGAATTTGTTCAAGCGCGCGGTGCCGGTCAAAAATTTTGCTTGAAACACTTCTAACGAGCCAGTTTAATTATCCTGAAACTAAACCAAAGGCCATTCTTATGAACCACGTTTTTTGCTGTTGTTTCATCGGGCCTTGTCTCCTCGGGCTCAGCGTAGGGACCATGCGAACGCAGACATTTGTCGGCACCAATGCACCGGGGCAGGGGACGAACTTTAACTTCACGGTTGGCGCGGGGGTTACCAACCTGTCGCTTGTGATTAGCAACACAAGCACAGTGTATTCGTATCTCATGCTTGCCCGGGGCCGCGCGCCCAGCGAGGGCGACTTCGATTACGTTTCACGGCTCAAAGGCGCAACGAACCAGATCAACCTCGAGCTGCCCGAGTTTGTAGTTACGAACTACGGCCTACGTGTGTTTACGCCCACATCCTCGCTTGCGCACGCGTTTGCCCTTGTTTTGACCACGAACCGGGCCGATCTGCGCCAGGCGGCTTATCCGGTGCTCAAGCCGCTTGCATTTACTCTGACTGGCTCAATCACGAACCCGGGGGGTGTCGGGACCTTCCATTACTTTCAGGTTGATGTTCCGACAAACCTTCCGGGCTGGCGCATTGTGTTAAGCACTGCGATGCAGATGCTGATCTGTACGTACGGCGGGATGCGCGGCCTACCACCGGCACTTATCTCAAGGCCAGCAGCAGCCGGCCTGTGGACACGATCGTGCTGACTGAGAGCGAGGCAACAAACGCTACATATTTCATCGGCGTGTATCTGCCTGCTGGCACGCCTACGAACTCGGTTTACACGCTCACGGTCGAAACCAACTGGCTGCGCACTCTTGGTTGGGACCCTGGGACAACCGATCTCGGCACGCAGGTTTACACCAACACAAGCGCCTCAGGCGGCGATTACTATTTCAAGGTAACCACGCAGAACACGGCCAATGGCGCGTGGCGTACCGCGCTTTGCGTACTCAGCGGCGAGGCGGACCTTTATCTGCGTCGGGGGTCGCCCGCGCTAACCTACGCTTATGACTACGCGTCAATGCGGGTTGGGTCGGACGGTATTGTGCTTGCGCAGTCGGCGCATTGGAGCCCGGGGCAGGAATGGTATTTGACGGTTTGCGCCACGCCCGGCGCGCAATGGACGCTTTTGACCGGCGAGGCCCATGTCCAACAGCTCCCGCCATTGACTGACGACGCTGGTAGCGGGACAAACGCGGTCATTGGTCCCGAGGGTGTGCGGTTTTTTAAGACGACGATTCCGAGCGGCACGCTGGCATGGCGCCTCGGTTTGAACGGCATGACAAACACCATCCTTGTAGACGACACGCGCGCACCGATCTTGTATGGGTCGGCAGGGGGCGGGTATTACGATTGGCGCGGCGATGCATCGGGCGTGGCCAACCCGTACAACCTACTCATGAACGGGCACAAGACCGTCACCGCGGTCTTCGGCATCACCAATGATTGCGGTGCAGATTACAGGTTCCAGTTGACCCTGGCCAGCTCGGCCGGTTCACCGCCGGATTTGCAGGATATCGGGGTAGGGAACACGTTCGTAAGCGAGACAGTGGACGGTTGCTCGCGCGTTGTGCGCCTGTTGCCGTTGCACAACGGGCTGCAACTGGTGCCGACAACCGGCGTCATGCCGACCAACGTTTACACGATTGTGATGCTGTTCCGGCTTGACCAAACGAATGGCTACCGCCGGCTTGTTGATTTCAAGGCGGGCACGTCGGACTACGGGTTGTATGTCTATAATGGGCGGTTGTTTTTCAAGCCAACTGTTCAGGCGCCCGCACCCACGATTGCGGCGGGCAACTATGTCCAAGTTGTGGTAACCCGCGATGGCACAAACGTGGTCGGTTATGTCAACGGCATCCGGCAGTTTAGCTTTACAGACACAAGTCTGTACGGCGTGATCAGCAGTGCTAATGCATTGCGGTTCTTCAAGGACGACGGGGCAACAGAGGAATCAGGCGGTGCAGTGGCGCGGATTCGGCTGTATCCGGCGGCTATGCCCGATGCGCAGGTGGCGCTTTTGGACCGTGCCGACTGCTTTGCCTTGCCGTATTTCCAGCGGGTGTATTTGCTGACGAATGTACTGCATCTGCCGGTGACGAACGTGGTCCCCGGCATTTCATATCGTTTGCTCGCCTCGACGAACCTGACCGACTGGTCGGCTATTCAAACCAGTACACCGCCCGTTGACCCTACGTTGTTCACCGATCCGCACGCGACCAATTACCGGTACCGCTTTTACCGACTGGTTACGCCGTAATCGCAGGTGCCGGCTAACGCCGCCACTGCAGTTTCAATTCTGCATGCGAACTGAGAGCCTCTGCGACTTGCGGGATGTCGGTTATTTTCAGTGCGTTGAGGTAATCCGTGCCGGTCATGTGTGACTGCGGTAAATCAACCAGTTCGAGTCGTTTGATCGCTGGCTCGAACAACGCTGCGTAGAGTGCATTGCAAGCCATGTTTCCGCGGGCGCGTAACTCGATTGCGCAGGGTGCATTTGTGGGCAATTGGCATACAGCGCGTATCGCACGTCGGATGTCCCACACGCGCATGCCATCAAGTGTTTGGCCCAGCAGCATAAACCTGCGCCGGATTTTTGTGAGCGATTTTTCGTCGGTCGTCCACGCTGTGTGACCGATGCCACGCGGCGCAAAAAGTGCAAGTGCCCATCCACGCTGTGCGAGCGCTGTTCTAAGCGTGGCAAATCGCTCAGGCGAAATATTGGCGTTGTCCAGCCCTGCAAGCTCTTCCGCTAGTTCGTTTGTGAACACCGCTCCTAGAGTTTCAAACCATTGGACCCAATCGGGTTGATCGAGCACTTCAAGCACGAGCGTGCCGGTGCTCTGTGCGGTTGTTGGCTCGAGCAGGTAAAGTTTGAGCTGTGTGTGATGTTGGCTGACGAACTCAAACACTCTTAGCTGCACGCCGTCTAGTTTGGCTTGCACGGTCTGTTTTAATTCCAACGGCGGTTCATTGTGTGGCCACCCGGCAAAAACTTTCTGGCGCAGCTCGGTTCGTAGTTGCTCGACTGATCTGTGCGCAGGGGATTGTAAAGGAGCAAATACGTCGGTTGCGTTTGTGTTGAGTGCATCTGCTGGCAACTGGTTAAACACGCGCAACTGTTCACGTGGCAACAGTTTCGGTGTGTCAAGTGTAGGCTCGGCGGCATCCTGCTTGAGGAACTTGTTGAACCACCGCAGCACTGCCAGGTGCAGTTCAGCCGTTTCTGTGTGCGCCCCGGGTGCAATCACTAGTCCCAATTTATTCGTTGCACCGCAAAGGTCGTAAATGCGCCTGACCTTCTGGTAGATGCGGATTGTGCTGTCGAGTTTGAATATCGGGTCGTTGTCGGTTGCACCGATTAACAACGGCCGGGGCGCAGCCAGCGCCGCCAGTTGCGGAAAGTCCCATCTGTGAATATTGATAAAAAAGTTGCAGTCGCAGTGCCGGTCGAGCACGCCGTCTAGGATATGACTTTGCAGGTCTGCAAGGCCGGCCAGTGGCGCTGCCGCTTTAATCCGATCGTCGAGCGCCGTAACAGTCCAACTGTAAGCGCCCCCACCTGAATGACCGGTTACACCTAGCCGGTTGGTATCGACCTCGGGCCTGGTGCAAAGGTAATCCAGCGCGCGGGTGCCGAACCATGCCTCGACACCAGCGGGTGTGTAGCCGCGGTTGTTCCACCACCACAGACCGAGATCGCGTGTGCCGGTATGCACGCCTTGTATTTCGCCGAGCTGAAGTGAGTCGAGCACTAGACACACATAGCCGTTACGGGCAAACAACAGGCCGTTGTGTTGGTAAGCTGTTTTGTTGCCGAAGCTGGTGCCGTTTGTTGTCTGGCGCCAGTGCCCGCTTAGGTAAAGAATCCCTGGGGCAGGGCGGGTCAGGTTTTTCGGCAGATACAAGTTTGCAGTGCAATAAAGGCGGGGCAGGGCTTGGAAACAGACCTTTTCGATGACAAGACCCTCGTGCGCGATTCTGCCTGTTACAACAGGCTGCAGGTCGGTCCGGGCCGGCATCGGCCACAGGCCGAGCATTTCAAGCAATTGTTGACGATAGAGCGTGTTTTTTGTTTCCCAGTCAGACCGCGTTTTTATCTCGGTCAGGCAACGATTCGCGATCTCGGCCACCTCGTTGTTGAAATACTCGGCTAGTTGTGCCTGAGCTAAGTTTGTTCCCGACAGAGTTACGGCGGTTTGTGCACTCAATGGCGCCGCCGCTGTACACACGAAAACAATGCAACCTAATAATGCGCAACGCATGCGAAGACAATTGTCAGTGAATTGCTATGTGTTGCAAGAAGTGAGTAATCGCGATCAAGTTCGATTTGCGACTCTCACTAAGTTTGACTGCTAGTTTGCAGCGAGATGACGATGGTTTGCGATGTTGTCGTTCTTGCGGATTAGTTGCTCGGATTCCGGGACGCGCAGGTGCCAAAAGTCCGTTCCCGTTGTTGGCCGCTGAAGTGTGCATTACGAACTTTTTGTGGCCAAGGACAAAGGTCGAATCAATCGGCGTAAAAATCTGCTTGCGCATTTTGCATTGCTACAGGCCAATTATTGCATGCACACTTTGCCGCATACACTGTCGTGTTTTGTGTGTGGTGAGGCCAACCCGGCCGGGTTACAGCTCCGGTTCAATACAGACGGCCGCGTTGCCCGGGCGCGATTCACACCGCAGGCTGCGCATGTTGGGTTCAAAGGAGTTGTGCACGGGGGTATCATTGCAACTGTTTTGGACGAAGTCATGGTTTGGGCATGCGCTGTTCAGACCTGCAAGTTTGCTGTGTGCGCTGAACTAACCGTGCGTTATCTGAAGCCGCTCACGCCCGGCCAAGAGCTACTGTTAACCGGCCGACTGACAGCAAACCGCAAAGGGCGCCTTTTTGAGGCTCAAGCCACGGCGCAGACTGTTGATGGAACAACGATTGCCGAGGCTTGCGGGAAATACTTGCCGATCAAGCCCGAGCAACTCCGTGAGTTTGCAGGTGACTTGGTCGGGGACGTACGCTGGCTGTTGGGCGAGTGAGATGGCATAGCAACCCGAATTCAGCGTTAAGGCCATGTTTGTGCGCCCAAAATTTCCAGGCCTTAATCCCGCCAGCCAATCGAATCGCCCACGAATGCGGTTTCGTAGGGACAACTCATCCCCACCTGTGCGCAGTCGAATCGGCGACGTGCCCCTACCAATTGAATGGTTAGCGCCGCATAGCCGCATGTGGCCGGTTTTGAAGTTTCTTCACACTCAAGCGTGGACTAAGAACGTTCTTGTTGGGAAGGATTTCGAGGGCGCGAGTGGTTGTCAGTGGCTTTGCAGTTGCTTTTCAGGCCGAGCTGGCAGATGATTTCACCATGAAACCGTTGAGTCTTGCTATAATTGCACTGTTGATCTGCCCACAGATTATAAGAGCAGCGGCCACGGAATCAAATACCGACCAGATCCGAACGCTTAAGGGCGACCTCATCGTTCACATATTAAATCACGCCACATTTGCGCTCGAATGGAATGAGCAGATGATTTACGTTGATCCGGTGGGGCCAGCGGAACGATTTGCCCGCCTCGATAAGCCCGACCTTGTATTGATCACGGATATCCACGGTGACCATCTTAGTGTTGACACACTGCGCGGTGTTGTCACAGACAAGACCCGGTTTGTTGTACCGCCCGCTGTTGCAGATCAATTGGCTGAGCCGCTGCGGAAACGGAGTGCTATCATGACCAATGGCCAGACAGAGACCGTCTTGGGCATCAAGATTGAAGCAGTGCCTATGTACAACACCACACCGGACCGCCTTCGGTACCACCCCAAAGGCCGCGGCAACGGTTACGTGCTCACATTGGGCGAGACTCGAATCTACATCAGCGGCGATACCGAGGACATCCCCGAAATGCGTAGCCTCAAGGACATAGACATTGCGTTTGTTTGCATGAACCTGCCGTACACAATGACGGTCGAGCAGGCGGCAAGTGCAGTGCGCGAGTTCAAGCCCAAAATTGTTTATCCATACCACTGTCGCGGGAGCGACCTTGAGAAGTTCAAATCACTCGTTGGAAATGACCTCGGCATTGAGGTCAGGTTACGCGATTGGTACAGGCCGTAAATACGAGTGCATTCGGCTGGTCGGGGTTTCAGTTGCGTGTGAGTGTCGGCAACCTGTGTAAAAATGAGCAGTGCCAGCGGTGCGTCATCCGAAGGCTGGAAAGCTCGACATTGTGTGGTAGAACTGGCCGTCATGAAGGTGCGCGGTGGCATGGGCAAACGGTCCGCGAAATTTAATAACTGCGGGAGAAACGGCGCGAACAAGTTCGAGTTGATCATTGGGCATAAAGGAGTTTTTGGCACCTGCAATTCGTGCGAGTTTAGCTCTTGCTGAAACCTGCAGCAGCCGTTCGATTGAGATGAGTGTGGCGGAGGGTCGTACTGCACAGCAACGTGCATGGCAATGTTCGATATTCAATCGCTCGATTTATCATGGTGTACCCAGTGTCGTGTTTTATTTCTTGTCCCGGCTAGAGTTTGCAAAATTCAACGTTGTTCTGTGCGAGGTTTTTATCCCCGCCGAACGGTTTATCGGGGTGAGTAATTGCCAGTTGGTGGTGCCAGAGGATTGTCACTTGACTGTGACCACAGGCGGGGTGAGTTTAATCACAAAAAAACGCATCTAATGAATGCCAAGTGTCTCTTGTGGGTGGCCCTTGCGCTGGGGCTTGTTTCCTGGTGTGGTTTCGGTGCTGTTGAGACGGGACAAATTAGGGGAAATTACGTCGAAGGCGAAGTTCTCGTCACTTTCAAGGAATCGGTTGATTGGGAAAAAGTGCGCGGCATGGCGCGGGTCCGGTCATTAGAAGTTGTCAGGCACTTTCCGCTGCTGTCGAAGCGGCGTGGGCGCGTCCACGCTTTGGTACGCGCGCCGCACCGGGCTACGGCGGCGTTAATTGCTGAGTTAAAACATGATCCGAGTGTTGAAAATGTGGAGCCTAACTACCTGCGTGAGCTTTGCGATATGCGGCCGCCGAACGACCCGCTGTTCCCCCAACTTTGGGGTTTACAAAACAGTGGCCAGTCAGTAAACGAGGTCAGCGGCATGGCCGGTGCCGACATAAGTTTCTTGGCGGCATGGGGGATGTGCTTGGCTGCTACAAGCGAGGTTGTGGTGGCCGTGGTTGATACCGGCGTGGATTACACTCATCCGGATATTGCGCCGAATATATGGACGAATGCTGCCGAAGTGCCCGGCAACGGCATTGATGACGATGGCAACGGTTACGTGGACGATGTGGTGGGCTACGATTTCGCCGGCTGGACCAACGATCCCAGTGATTCTTCCGACCACGGTACGCACGTTGCTGGAACTATAGCCGCAGTCGGAAACGACGGGCAGGGTATTATTGGAGTGAATTTTCGGGCGCGTATAATGGCCCTAAAAGCATCGACTACCGGGACCAGTTTGCCAACATCGGCAGTTATCGGGGCTGTCGAGTATGCTACATTGATGAAACAGCGCGGGGTCAATGTGGTGGCGATTAATGCATCGTATGGCAGTTCCGACTTTACCGAGATGGAGCGCGATTCAATCCTTGCCGCTGGCGATGCGGGTATTGTTTTTTGCGCAGCTGCAGGAAACAGGTCAACAAACGTGGATGCGACACCTTACTACCCGGCCTGTTATCAAGCGCACAACTTGATCGCGGTGGCGGCCTCTGACCAAAGCGACTCGCTTGCAAGTTTTTCCAGTTTTGGCGCGACGAACGTTGACCTGGCAGCTCCTGGGGTGAACATAGTGTCAACGATCCCGCCCTTGTATGGGTTTTCGTGTTACGTCCAGCTCGGGTCAAATGTTTATAGCGGTCAACCGATGACCTACTCGAGCGAAACCACGGGTATAACAGGCATGATTTACGATTGTGGTTTGGGTTACCCTACGAATTTCCCTCCAGAGGTGCACGGCAACATCGCACTTATCAAACGCGGTGAGATATTCTTTTCTGTCAAAGTTGCCAACGCAATGGCCGCAGGCGCGCGTGCCGCGGTAATTTACAACCGCGAGCCGGGCGGGTTCAGAGGCACACTCCAATACCCGAGCAACTGGATTCCTGCCATTAGTATTTCGCAGGCAGCCGGCCTGGCCATTTTAGCCGCACTCCCTGCCGTGGGCACTGTGGTGTGCGCGCCCGATACCAATGTTGTACACGGTTATAAGGACGGCACGTCCATGGCTACACCGCACGTGGCAGGCGCCGTTGCCTTAGCAGCGATGTGTTTCCCAAATGAAACCGTGACAGAGCGCATTCGCAGGATACTCGACAATGTAACGCCATGCACAAACTTGGCCGGCAAAACGCTGACCGGCGGACGGCTTAACCTTGCGCGGATAGTTGATACTGATGCAAACGGTTTGCCAGATTGGTGGGAGCACGCGTATTTCGGTCAATTAACGGGCACCAACCCGCATGCTGATCCGGATGGCGACGGCCAAAACAACCTTGTGGAATGCCTTGCTGGTACCAGCCCGACAAACTCAGACTCACGCTTCCGTATTACGTCCATCAAAACTGTGCCTGCGGGCGGCGTGGTAATCGAGTGGCCAAGTGCAGTAGGTCGGCATTACCGACTTTTTGCGGCTTCTGACCCAACTTTACTGACAACGACCAATCTGGCCACGAATCTCGAGTTGATCGTTCAGACAAACATTGCTGCCACCCCTCCAATTAATTGCCAGACAAACTTGTTGCCTCAGACATCACAGATGCGTTTCTATCGTGTCCAGTTGGAACCGTGATCGGACAAAATACGGCGGTTGCTTGCATTTGTGATTCTGCACCAGCTATGACGCTCAGCCGCACAAGAGCACGACGGTTTTCTTGCACATGGCTGGAGGCAGCTTAACCGAACGAATTGTAGGCCCGGTGTGTAATGTTTGATTGGACGCTGTTTTCACAGACTGCAACCGTTAAGCACAACAAAAGCAGGCCGGTGAAGAAAGTCAGTTTCAAGCCGAAAACATGCAAAAAGCCAATGTTTTCTGTGGGCAACTTTTTAGAGCAGGCTTTTTACAACAGCCTGATATCGTGTCCGAACTTAGCCGATTGAGTGGGTGGGTAGTTTCGGTGGTATGGACTCGCTACACAATAACCTGTTCTTTTGTGGCTCGTGGGCTTGTTGAGCCGTGCGTTTAGATACTTTTCGATAAACTGCGAACGTGAAAACAGATGGGCGAGCATGGTGCCTTCCTGGGCTGTCGAGCCAAGACCACGACGGCCACAAAGTTTTCCTCTACTTTTGTAATTCATTCACTCGTGCTTTGTTTCGTCCATGACATGGCCTTTGGTCGTCGTAAACTTGACAAACATGTGGCGCTGCCGCCAAATGCGCGACGATGAACCTCGGTTTACGGGCGTCGTGTCCCCATGGATGCAGATTTTTGCGAGGTGAGCACACAGAAAAAGCTGTATCAAACCCCTTTTGTTTGGGTCGAACTCTCCAGCATCCGTTCGATTGGTATGCGTGCGCGGTGCAAGAGATCTTCTGGCAACTCGATGCGTGGATGAAGATTTTTCATGCAGTCGCGGAGTTTCTCGAGTGTGTTAAGCTTCATGAACTTACATTGGCTACAACGGCACGGGTCAGTTGGCATCCGCATGACATCGTGCACGGGCGCGCAAATGAATTCTTTGCCGGTGCATTCTTTTTGGAGTCTGTGAACAATGCCGGACTCGGTCACAATTATGAATCGCGTAGCCGAGCTCGACTTGCAGTAGCTGACCATTTTTTCGGTTGAGCAGACCAGGTCAGCCAGGTCGCGTACTTCGCGCAATGCCTCCGGATGCACAAGCACTTTTGCGTCCGGGAACTGTTGTTTGAGCTTGAGCACACTATCGCGTCTGAACTCGATGTGCGCGTAACAGTTACCGGGCCAGAGGATCATTTTGCGTCCGGTTTGTTCAATTACCCATTGCCCGAGGTTTTCGTCAGGCACGAAAAGCAAGTCTTTGTCAGGGGGTGCAGCCTTGACAATCTCAACGGCGTTGCCGCTTGTGCAGATTATATCGCTGAGTGCTTTAACTGCTGCGCTGCAATTGATGTATGCGATCGTGTAAAAGTTTGGGTTTGTCCTTTGCAGCTCGGCCAGTTTGTCCGGCGGGCAACTGTCTTCGAGCGAGCAACCAGCGTCTTTATCGGGTAATAAGACAAGCTTGGTCGGATTGAGGATCTTTGCTGTTTCGGCCATGAACCGGACGCCGCAGAACACAATTACATGCGCGTTAGTCTTGGCTGCCTGCTGCGATAGCCCGAGCGAATCGCCGACGTAATCGGCCAGGTCCTGGATTTCCGGTATCTGATAATTGTGCGCCAGTAGGACAGCATTGAGCTGTTTTTTCAGCTCGAGTATTTGGTGCTGAAGCTGTGGAATGGGTGTCGTCGCGGATCCGTTGGTCCGATTAGCGACTTGTTCAGCGGCAACTGCTTTTGTGAGAAAATTCATTTCGGCGCAATTTAGACTGCCGCTGTGGTTGTTTCAACTTTCGGTGTGAGCATGTGAGCCGGTGGAACAGACAAACGCATCTTCGGTTTGCGATCCGTCTTGAGAAGGAATTATAAATTGGTGCTGGAGCAATTCTTACAAATTACCCGAGCCGGTCGCCCGGGCATAATTTATGTCCTGCGATGAACTCTTGCGCAGTCATTCTGCGGCGGTCTTGCGGTTGGAGTTCCAATATGCGCAGTGTGTCTTTGCCGCAAGCAACGCATATACCGGTTTTGTCTGCGCTGAGAATTTCTCCGGCCGAACCGGTTGTACCCGGAACAACCTCGACCTGCCAAATTTTAAGCAGTATGGGACTTGTCCCACTGCTAAGATAAGTATATGCACCCGGCCATGGGACAAACGCGCGGACTTGGTTCCAGATGGCGCGTGCTGGCCGTGACCAATCAATTCTACCGTGTTCCTTTTGTATTTTGGGCGCGTAAGTTGCGCCTTCTTTCGGTTGTGGTCGAGGCTCGATTTTGCCGGCAACATAATCTGGGATGACTTGCACCAGCAGTTCTGCGCCCATATGGGCAAGCCGGTCATGCAATACTTGTGCGGTATCGTGCGGGTAAATTGGCGTAGCTTTTTGTGCGATAATGTCGCCGGTGTCTAGGCCGGCATCAATTTTCATGATCGTGATGCCGGTCTCGGTCTCATCGTTAAAGATTGCCCATTGAATTGGCGCTGCACCGCGGTATTTGGGCAGCAGAGACGCATGCACGTTTATGCAACCAAATCGAGGTATGCGCAAAATCGCCTCTGGTAAAATCTGACCATATGCAGCCACAACAATCAGCTCCGGTTTCAAAGCTTTTAGTGCGGCTAAAAAATCCGGGTTACGAGCCTTCTCTGGTTGTAGCACTTGCAGGCCATGTTGCAATGCAAGTTGTTTGACGGGACTAGGTTGAACAATGAGGTTGCGGCCTTTTGGTTTATCGGGCTGGGTTACGACTGCAACGAGGTTGAATTGACCTTGCGCGAGTAATGCGGCCAAGCTCGGGCAGGCTAATTCAGCCGTGCCCATAAACACAATTCGCAGCGGTTGCATCAGAGAGAAGTCAACAGCAAATCACGCGATTGGAAAAGACCAAATCTCGAACTCAGCCTGCGCTGGATACCAGGTAAACCGATCCAGAAGACACTAATGACAAACCGATATTTCAGAAGTGTCTTGCTCAATCAAGCCGTTGTGATTGTCGGTTTGGGCGGGGCAACATGGCCGTTCTTTAACTAACCGCCAGCACGACTATTGAACCGGTCGTTCCGTCGGTTTTTGAGCAGGTTTTTGGCTTTTAATTTTTTGTTGTAGAGGTGAAGCTGACAGCAACAGTGACAAACAACCAAACAACTTCGCAAAGTGTATCGGCTGCAAACGCCGCAGCGGAAAATAAGGCTCTTTCAGTTGACTGGTCGTTGGGCACCGGGCTTATAGTCGGGTTGATTTTGTTGGCTACGGCGTGGGTCGGGATTGAGTTTAAGTTGATTCCATCCGATGCCAGTGGCCCGGTTGCAACTTTCACATTGCTAGTTGCTGTAGGTGCAACAGTTGCTGCTGCAACACGGGGTTTACCAGCACAAAATGTCTGGCTTGCGGTTTTTGTCGTTGTGTTGATTGGCACGTGCGTGCTGGTGCTTGATGCAGTATGTGGGATACCGTTTGGCCAAATGTGCTACCTGGACTCGGCTGGGTTGCTTGTGTTTGGGCTTGTGCCGTGGCCGATGCCGCTTGTGTGGATTATTGTAGTGTTGAATGCGCGAGGGGTGGCAAAATTGATCATGCGGCCGTGGCGAAAGGCGCGCAATTACGGGTTTTGGGTCATGGGTATAGCAGCTGGACTGGCAGCGTTGTTTGATCTTGGCCTTGAGATTTTCGGGAGCCGAGTCAACAAGTTTTGGGTTTGGCAAACCCGACCTGGCTTACCCACTTGGTATGGAGCGCCCCTTGTTAGTTTATTTGGCTGGGCGATGGTAACGCTTCTGATTTTGGGTTTTATAACGCCGGTGCTGGTCAATAAACGGTTGGGTGGACAACGCAGTCGGACCGGTATGCAGCCGTTGATCATTTGGTTGGTGTTAAATGGTCTGTTTGCGGCTGCGGCGTGTGCGCACGGCGTGTGGCTAGGAGCAGCTGTGATTGCAGGAGGCGCACTTGTGACAACAATTCTGGCTGTACGCGGCGCTACATGGTGAGGTGAGAACGCACCGTGCCGCTGGCATCAGGCGTTGAGACGAGACTTCCTTCACGTTCAGCTCCAGCGAGCCGAGCACACTTTCTAAGTAGGACGGTATAGTTTCATACGCCCGATCCACTGTAGCAGAGTTTTGGTGCGAACTCATTTAAGGGCTTTGTGGAATCGCGCGTTACAGATAAGTTTTCCGCAACGTGGCCTACCGACGAAATTTCTGATAAAGCGCACGGTCCTACGACTTTGGAGCATGGTTGGTTACGCGCAACGCCAAAGATGCATGCGGTGGTTATGCGAAACAGGTTAACTGTGTTGCTGCAAGCTGGAACGGGGTTAATTTCGCAAAAGGACGTTCAGCCGCAGCCCGCGGGCAGTTGCCAAGCAAAGGAGCAGTTGTATATCTCGATCATGCGGGTGGGTCAGACTGCTCTGCGAGTTTTGCGAGGCGCAACCGGGCGACGCGCATGCCGTCCATCTCTTCGACGCGCAGCTCGAACCCGTCGAGTTTGAGTATATCGCCGACCTTTGGGAAGCCCCCGAGCCTGTGTGTTACAAGGCCGCTGACAGTAGTGACGCCCTCAGCATGCAGCGGCAGACCAGTCAACTCGGCAAGCTCATGCAACGGGAGTTGACCGGCCAGGTCCCATGTGTTTTCAGTCAGGCGTGTTATCAAAGGTTTTTCAATGTCGAACTCGTCTTGTATCTGGCCGACTAGTTCTTCGAGTATGTTTTCAAGTGTGACAAGGCCGGTTGTTGTGCCGTATTCATCAACCACAATTGCCATGTGCGTGCGGCGTTGGAGTAGTGTTTCGAGCAGTTTTTCAAGTCGAGCTGTTTCGGGCACATAAACAAGTTTCCGCACAACCGTTGCTAAGTCTGAGCCGCTGCGTGCTTTGAATCGCATCGCGTAGAGGTCTTTGATATGAACGACCCCGAGCGTTTTGTCTAGGTCACCACCTTCGCACAGTGGGAAGCGCGAGTACCGCGTTTTCTCGGCTACATCGAGGCATTGAGCGATGCTCGCCTCGGTATCGAGGGCAACAATTTCGTGGCGTGGGCGCATGACGTCGCGCGCGCGCCGATGGCGCAACTCGAGTGCATTCAACACGATGTCGCGCCCCAGTTTCGTCGTACCGAGCCGTTGTTGTGAAGCTGAGAACAACAGGCGGAGTTCTTCTTCCGAATAAGCGCGTTCGGTTTCTTCGTGTGGTGATAGGCCGGCCTGTTTAAGCAGCCACTGCGCAACGTTGTTCAGGAGCCACGCGAACGGATAGGAAACGATGTAGAACACTCGCAACGCAGGTGCAGCACCGAGCGCGTATGTGAGTGGTTTTTGTATGGCGAGCCAGCGCGGTGCAAGTTCGCCCACTGTAATGTGCAGGAATGTGATTGCTGAAAACCCAACTGCAAATGAGATTGACTGTCGGAGCGTTAGCGACCCGATTTCGAATGCGTCAAATATGGGTGTCAACAGTGTGCGGAAGACAGGCTCGCCAACCCAGCCCAGGCCGAGGCTGGCGATTGTGATACCCAACTGTGTTGCGCTGAGGTACGCAGAGAGGTTTTGGATGATATGGCGTGTGACCTTGGCACGCCGAAGGCCTTTGCGGACAAGTTCGTCGAGTTGTGTGTCACGGATCCGTACGAGGGCGAACTCGGCTGCAACAAAGAAGCCGTTTAGCAACACCAATGCAGCCACTGCAAGCAGCTTTGCAAAAATGTCCGCTGGCTCGACCGTATGCATTTTCAGAGTGTGATCTCGCCAAATATGGTCTTGAGTATGTCCGCCAAGGTTACAATCCCGATTTCGCGCGCGTCTGGTCCGAGCACAACGGCCATGCGCTGGCCGCTGCGTTGCAGTTGGCGCAGTGCAAGCTCAAGCCGTGTGTCATGATCGATGTAAACGGCCGGTTTGACGAATTCGGCAATCAATTTGTGCAGGTCAACCCCCTGCATGAACAACAAGGTGTCGAGACTAACTATGCCAATTATTCTGCGGCGACCGTCGCGCATGTCCCAAACCGGCAACCGTGTCAGGTTGTGCTCTCGGCACAGCCTGAACACGTCTTCAACTGTAGCTTGCGCATCCACGCCAACGGTTCTGGCTAGTGGTGTGGTGACCTGCTTGACTGTCAATGTTTGTAGGTCAAGCACGCGGTTTATCATGGCGCGTTCTTCAGACGTGAACGTGCCTGCCGATTCGCGCATGAGCAGACGCAATTCTTCGCGGTTGCCGAACAGCCGGCCAGTGAAGGCCTTTCCGCCCGACCACCGAAGTGTGATGGCCGAGCACAGCTCGACAAAACGCACCAGTGGCCGCAGACCGACGTGCACGAATCGAAACGGGCGCGCCAACGCAAGGCAAAGCCTGTTCGGGTACAACCTGAACAACATCTTGGGCAACAAATCGCTAAACGTGTAGAAAAGGAACACCACAATCGTAAATGCGCCGATAAACAAAATGCGTCGGTCGCCGAAAGCAACATTAAGGGCAGCCATCAACAGGCCGAGTATGACAAAATTAACCACTGTGTTACCGACCATGATTGTCCACAGAAAGTTTTCCGGATTTTCCAGGTACGCCTGCAGCAATTTGGCCGATACATTACCGGAGCGTGCCATGTGCCGGATGCGTAGCCGGTTTAGCGCAAATACGCCGGCTTCCATACCCGATAACAGAAACGACAGGCACAAACTAGCCGTCAGAAGGAGGAACTTCACGGGATCAAATTTGACAAGTTCAATGCCCATTTTTATTTGACCACCTCGATCAGCAACTCGCGCACACGACGTTCGTCTGTTATGTGCGCAGTCAATCTAAGCCCGCGGAACACTGCCGACTGGCCCTGGACGGGCACTGCATCGAGCAAACTTGTCAGCAGCCCGCCCATGGTTTCGATCTCTGGCACATCACCAATAGCCGGGTATTCACGCCTGAAGTCATCAAGGCGCAATGCGCCGCTGACGCGCCATTTGCCGGGACCGAGTCGTTCCAGCACGATGTTTTCGTGGGCAAGATCGCTTTTGATACCCCCGACAATTTCAGCCAGGATGTCTTCGGTTGTGACCATGCCTGCTAGATCGCCAAATTCATCAAGTACAATCGCAAGCCCGCGTTGCTGCTGTTGCAAGCTTTTGAGAAGTTGAAGCAGGTTCATGCTTTCGGGCACAAAAGACGGTATCTCAATTGCGTCGGCCAGGTCTGCCTGTGGGTCAAGCAATAACACGCGTGTGTTTAGTATGCCGACGATTGTGTCGGTTGCCTCGTCGTGAATAGGCAGACGGGCTTTTTTGAATTTGCGCGCGGCTTCGATCATTTCCTCGATTGAGGCGTCGTCGGAGACAGTTTGCATTTGAGCGCGTGGTGTCATGACCTCACGCACGGTGCGGCGGTCGAGGCTGATGATCTGCAGTATGATGTCGCGTTCTGATTTAGCCAGTGCGCCCTGTTGAAAAGCTAGATCGAGCAGTTCTTGATATTCTTCGTCTGTGATAGCCGGGCGCGGTTTGACTGATGTGGGCAACAAAGCCCTGAGTATTGCAGTGTTAAGTCTTTGTGCAATTGTGCGTGCCGGTCCGCTCAGTGTGTGGATCATTTTCATTGGTTGTGCGACGCGCAAAGACCACCGTTCAGGCCGGCGCACGGCAAGTGTTTTGGGCAGCACTTCGCAGCCGAGCAATACGACAACCAGTAACACAACTACGGTGGGGATTAACGGCCAGTACCCGTGGAACGCCACCCACAGTGCAACGCCGACCATGCCTGCTGTGGCAAATGTGTTGCCCAGCACAATCGTGGCGAGCAGGTCGTCTGGGTTAACAAGCAGTGATTGAACAGTCTTGGCTGTTTTGGTGCCGTTTTGGACAAGTTGTTCGAGCTGCCATTTGCCGAGTGACAACAAAGCTGTCTCGGCCAGTGCGAAAAAGAAGCTTGCTCCGGCACAAACGACAAATGCAATCGCGCCTAGCACCGGTGTTGATTCCACGGCCGCAGCTTAGTCAACAAAGCCTGAAACCGAAAGGCTAAACTCACTGGTGGTGTCTGGTGCCGGTTTCTATTTCGCGAAGTTTGTTTTTTGTGGTAACTCAGTTTGGCCGGTTTATCTTCAAAGCCGACGGCGTGTTTTGGATTGTGTTTGGTATCACAACTGCAGCTCGGTTTACCCAGCCGAATCTGCCCGGGGCAACGCTGACTTGTAGCCAGTCGTCTTTTTGATCCAAAACTTTTAGCTCGGCGCCGTCGTGCACGACGAAAGCTTTCGGCGCATCGTCGAGCGGGCCTTGCCGAACTGCAACCTCCGGCTCAACGATAATTGCGATTCTTGTCGCATTACGTTGTGCAATATATGCCGTGACTAGGGATGCTGCGAGAATAACAAATGCACTCCCGGCAAACCAGATGTAGGGCCGCGTGCGCCGTTTTAACTGCGGCCTCGCCTCGCCAACAGCAAGCAAGACAAAAAATACCCAAAAAACCGCGGCTGCAAATGTGGTCCACTCGTTCAATGTGAACATGCCGAGCCATTGAGCAAGCTTGTTTGCAGGGAAAGTAGGCGGCTGTACCTGGTTGCGTGCGAATTGAAGGTTTGCACGAATGTCTGGGTCGCGAGGACTGAATTGTTGCGCCATTTTGTATGCTGCAATTGCGCGGCCGAGCTGGCCTGACTTGAAGTATGCATTGCCGAGGTTAAAGTATAACGCAGGTGCAACGACCCCGTGATCGAGTGATCTTTGGTACGCTGTTATTGCCTCGTCGAATTTGCCCTGTTGGTACAAACGGTTTGCGGTCTCGAACTGATTTGTAACATCAGCAGCACAAAAGCCGCTGATGGGGCCGCTGGCTATGAGGGCAGGCATGAGCAAAACAAGGATGTGCGCACGCAGTTTCATGGTGTCCAATTTCGCAATTGCTCGAGCACAAACCTGGTTTTTGGCACCAATGCGATGAGTTGTTGTGTAGTTTTAACCGGGGCGAATCGTGCCTGGTCGCACAGTTGAAAAAGCTCGTGCAATGTTTGAATAGTTTGCTCCGGCAGGCCGCGTCCCTGTAGATGTTGCTCGATGACCGCTTCGGTTATTGCAGAGGCGGGCAGGTCAAGTCGTTCACCGAGTTGTTCCTGTAACAGCTTATGCAACGTGGCAAAGAACTCGTCCGAGTTGTTTTGTGCTGCCAACCGGTCGAGTTGCGCCAAGCCGTTACGGATAACCCGCGCAACTTCGCGTTGTCTGCGCAAGCGCGGGTTATTTGCCAGTGCCTCGGCGCGTTTTCGCCACGCCAATAAGCCAAGCCAGGCAAGTACCGGACATGCCTGCACGACCCAGAATAACGGCTGGTGCAGCATGGGCGGCTTGGCAGTTGCAACCGTGCCGAGCCGTTGTTTGATTGGGACAATGTCTGGGGCGGGTAACTTGTCTTGTGGTCCGCCGCCGGCTACAACCGTTGGTCTAGGTGTTGCAGCGGCAGGTCGGACCACTAATTGTACAGCCGGGCCTTTTAGCGTACGAAACACACGCGCGTCTGGGTCGAAAAAGCTAAAGATAAACGGAGGCAACTCGGTTATGTCATCTGATTGTGGCACAAGTACTTGCTCGAATGTTTTGACACCTTCGACACCGAGTGGATCGGTTGTCTCGGCTGGCTTCGATGTAGCCGGGAAAGCTTTGAACTTCGCCCAGGCAGATTGCTCCGGCAGTGTCAATAAGTCGAGCGCACCGCGGCCAGCGACTTGGACGCGCACGGTTATCGGGTCGCCGACTGCGACGTTCGTGGGGCCTGCGCTGAAAGTCAGCGAGTAGTTCCCGACGGCGCCGTTGAAGTGCGGAGGCGCATTTTGGACGGGGACAGCCAATGCCTCAAGTACCTCTGCGTCTGCTGCAACGGGTACTTGTTTTTGTTCGACGTTGAAAACGTCAAACGGGTCGCGCATGCCGAACAAATCGAAGAACGGATCACGCTGTCGTCTGGGGGAAGGCTGTTGGACAATAATGTTGGCTGTTACAGGGCCGAGACTTAGCTTGCCAGATTTGACAACCATCAGCGCAACGTAGTAAGGGAGCACTACGTACAGAGTATTGCCAAATTGCGTTTGGCGGTGTCTGCCTTCAGCAATTTTGCCTACGGTCAGCCCGTCGGTTGGCAATGCAGTAAGTTGCGGTTGTGCGGCGAGCTGTGTACCAGCGCGAATGTAAAACTGGAGTTCTGCAACTATAATCTCGCCTACAAACACCTGCCTTTTGGGCACAAGCAGTTTCAAGAACGCAATTTGTTCGCCTGACTCGATTGCCTCGGGTGGTGTTTGGCTTGGGCTTAGCACACGTAGTTTCACGGGCTTGGACGATACAGTTTTACCGTCAATGGTCGTCTGCAGCGCCGGAATTTCGAATTCGCCCGGATGCGTCGGTGTCAGGGTAAAATTATACGACACCGACGATGTCATCGAACCGTTGACGAAGCTGAACTGGCTAGACTGTCCGATGTAGGTAATTCGCAGGTTTTGGATATTAGGTAGTGCCGGTATCTCTTTAGGTGTACCGCCTTGGAATGTGAGCGACAGCGTGGCGCTTTCACCTAGTGTGATTGTGTGGCGGTCAAGTGTTGCAGTGAAACTTTGTGCGTTAATGACAAGTGCACCGGCTAGAAACGCTACCAAAGTAAACACTACGACCCTTGCGCGAAGCCATGCTGGCAGCCCACAAGGGCTGTTTCTGACGCCTTTGTCGAACCAGTTCACCATGAATCAGACCTGAACAAAGTCTTGCTCCGGGCATGCCCGGCGCGCAAGCATCGGGTGCATGATTTAGTGCTGCGCCGGTGGTTTTTGCCAGGACAAATTGCCCGGTACCAAGTTTGACAATAATACCGGCAGTTTTGTTCGCGTACGTGTTGGTGAGTGTGCGGATCGGTTGCGCTTGTGTGTTCGGCTCAAGCACATGCGCGCAAGTGTTTTTCTAGTGCGGCCACAAGCCCGTCGACAGTATGTTTTTTAGCTTCAACGGTAGCAGTGACTCCAAGTGCAGTCAGAGCTGCGCTTGTTTCAGGACCGATCGAAGCAAATTTGATTTGCGGAAACTTTTTGAGCAGTTGGACGATGTCGAACCGTGCATTAAAAAACTTTACCGTTAAGCCACTGGTAAAAGTGATCCAGTCGGTGCCTTTTTCGAGCAATTGTGCAGCTGCACCCGCCGGATCATCCGTGTCCATTACCGTGCGATAGCACGGGATATCGTCCACGATTGCGCCCAGCGCCTCTAATGCGCGCGGTAGGTCAGGGTTTGCGCCTTCAGCCCTGAGCAAACAGATTTTGACATTTTCGATGTTCTGGTACTTGGCGATTGCACCCGCAATTTTTGCGCCGACGTGCTCGGTAGGCATCACGTCAACTTTGAGGTGTAGTTCCCTGATCTTGGCTGCTGTGGCGGGGCCAACAGCCGCTATTCGTACTGCGCCGATGTCACGTAGGTCTTCGAATGTTTTGAAGAAGTAGTCAAAGAACGCGCGTACGCCATTGACGCTAGTAAACACAAGCCAGTCGTATTCACCAAGTGTCTGCAGTGCATCGTTTAGGTCGTTGAATTGTGACGGTGGTTCAATTTTAATGACCGGGATCTCCAATACCTCGGCGCCGCGCTCGGCAAGTGGTTGGGTTAACTCCGGTGCCTGGTCACGTGTCCGTGTGACAACAACACGCACGCCTGCTAGCGGCTGCGCACGTTTGCTGGTTTTACCCTGAGCATGCGGTCCGTTTGCACTTTCTGTGGTGTTCACTGACGCGTTACCTGTGTGCATCGGTTGTGATACTATCGCAACTTTTACTGCATGCAACCCAAACACTGCAAAACTTCCCGTTCTGCGTCTAGTGTCGTTATGGGCAGGCCACCAGGTGCGCGATCAGGTTGTGCCGGATTGGGTAACGGGAAGTTTCCGTACCAGCTCGAGGTTGCACAGGCGCAATTCAGGTTTGCCGGTTTCATCCAAAACAATTTTGCCGTCCGGTCCGAGCGACATCAGCAAATGATCTGGTTTCAAGCTCAAGTCTTCGAAACCTGTGGCAGCTAGTTTGGCTTTAGTTGCGAGCAATAATTCATTGAGCATGCCGGCGGAGATTAGTCCTTGCTGTTGCGCCTGCTCAACGTTTACAGCCGTGTAATAACTGCCGTCTTGTACAGCCAGCAGTTCATCCGGCCCGTTCCAATACCCCCAGATTGTTATGTAATCACAATCCTGGCGCACTGCTGGTTCGCCTTCAGGCGTGCGTAAATGTGCCAGCGAAATGAACCGCCGATTATCTTGCATCTCGTGTGGACTGCGGCCTTTGCGTCCAGTCATGTAAATTGCACGTGGGTACACGGTCTTAATGCCGGCATGCGCAAGCTCAAGCGCATAAGCAAACTCCTCGAACGGACTGTTGTAGCCGTGTGCGTTGGCGGCATTGGCGTTGGTATGCAACTCGCCGAACTCGGGCACCTCGCCCATGCGCGATACCTTCCAAACCAGGTTGATGTTGTCCTTGGTCCGCGTGTGGAATACACGGTTTCGGTCGGACAGACTCCGCTTCGGCGTGCGCCGCCAGCGTTCTGGCAGGAAATAGTTGAACAGGTCCGGGTCTTTGCCGACCACCCAGATCAAGCCGCCCGTGCTTTCGGCGCGGCCGAACACGTAATCCACGCCCAGCAGGTTTGTTGAGCGAAGGTGTTCAGGGGGCGGTTTTGCCAGTTGCGCATCGAACCGCCGCGCCATGTGTTTAAGGTAAATCTGCCGATTGGCCGTGCGCACGGCCTGCTCATGCTCTGGCGTGCGCTCAAGCAGTTCGTAATCGACCAGCGCGTAAGCGATTTGCCCGCTGCGCTCGCGCAGCAATTCGCCACGGCGCCGGAACCGTAAGATCACATGCTCGGGTTTCATGTCAATTACGCGATACCCCTTGAGTAGAAGTTCGTGGTTGGCAAGGCTTGTTACACGTGCAAAGAATTCAGCCCGCGCACGGCCTTCAAGCCCGAGCGTGTCAGCGGCTTTGACCGCGTCAAGCCCGTCAATCCAACCAAACAACAGCACGTATTGCCGCAGTATGTCCAGCTCCACTCCTGGATGGCGCGCTATTTTGGCCCGGATTTTGTCTTCGGACCTGCCTGTTTGCCAAAGTTGAAGCCGTTGGCTCGGCACAAAGATTGCCAGTGGCCTTTGTGTGCGGACTCTAATGTCCGGCGGGCCAAGTTCACTCCTGCGCAGTTCCATTAACAAGGCGAATTCTTCGAACGGACTGTTAAACTCAGCATTAATGAATTTTGTGATCGTGAGTGTGTCCAGCGGGACTGCCTCACCCACACGCGACCATTTGACAACAAGTTGCAACGCACGTCCGTTTACCGGGCGGGTCGGAACTTTGTAAATTGTGCTGCTACCTTCGAGCCGTTCACGTTTTGATTCAAACCACTCGCGTGAATACCAGTTTTGTGGCAACAGATTCTGCCACATTCGTAGCCCGAACCGTGTCAGGTACAAATCACCGCCATCAGCAGTTTTTACGTGAAAATAGTCCACACCCAACAGCGAGACTAACTCGAATTGCGGCGGTTTAATCCCACTCAGTTGTGCCGGCAGACATTCAAGTTCGCCGCGGTTTGCATCAGCGCCTCTCGACGCTAGAGTGCATAGGTGTTCCGGATCGTTTTTTTGTTGTGACACATTACAAATCTACGCTTTACGGATGCTGTGGCAAGGCAGCTTTCCTAAGTGCCACTGGAATATTGAATTTGTGATTCGGCCATAGGGCGCGACCCCGGAATAGGTTCGTAGCGTTTGTCCGGGGTAGATTCCCAGTAGGCGTGGCGTGTGCATCCGAAAAGCCGTTTCCAGAACGCAAGTCGTCTATTTCAGCGAATCGAACCATGATTTTGCGGCTAGCAGACTTGGCATTGCACAGGCGCGATGGTCGTATGTTGCCGATGGTATGACAAGCGCAACGTTGGTTGCGCCCAGACCAGCCATTACGTTTGTAGCCAAGTGCGAGTTTGCGATAAGGACGTCCTGGTCACCACCACAATGGTAAAATCGGATTGGTGCACGCGGTTTCCAAATGTAAACGTCGTTGTCTCGAAGAGCGATTCGAAACGGATGATCGGCACGTTGTTGGAGTGCGGTCATGTACTCTGGCTTGATCATCTGGCGCGGGTCGGCCGGCATCGCAGCGTTGATTTGTGCGCCTGCTGCATTGCCTTTGAGCAACGGGGGCAGGGTTGTGTTGTACGGTGGCACAAGAATTTCCGCCAAACTCGGCGCAAGCCGGTAAACCTCTACATACGCCGCAAGTAGGTAAGCATAGTAATACGGATTTGGCTTTGGCCGATCCGAGAGAAAGTCGTCCAATGTAGTGCCTGATAGATCGTATGCACCTGCCATAGGCGCAGATGCTGTCACAGTGAATTCGTCTGAGTGGTAGGTTTCAAGCTCGCGATGCAGTGCCATTGTAGCATGGCCGCCTTGTGAATACCCCGCAAGGAACAACTTACCGTTCAATGTCCGGCTGTAATTTGTGCAGTATGCTCTGGCGGCGCGTAACATATCCACGCACGCGGTCGCCTCAGTCCATGCGTGATGATACGGATGCAGTGGGGGCGACTCGCCCAGCCCGAGGTAGTCAGCTACAACCGTCACATAACCGCAGCTTGCCATGACAACAGCCACCATTACCTCACTGTCAAACGATGTCGTCATCGAAGGTGCGTCGTTAGTCCTTGTGACCGTGCCGTGTTGATAGCTTACCAGTGGTAGATTGTTAGTCAGGCCTTGTGGAAGTACAAGCAGCCCGGAGGCGATTGCTTTGCCGCCGCTTGGATTGACTGTCTCATACCGAAGTTTGACTAGCTCAACGCCGTACTGTGGTGTGATAGGGATGCCGGCCATCCAGAAAATGAATGCCAATTCAGAGCGTGAGTATAAGCCGACGGCTGTGCTTGAAAGCAGTCGCCCCCGGTGTGGAGCTTCGACTGCAATTACGCGGTAAAACCTTTGTGGCGCAGGGTTTGTACGCGGGTCAGTCCATGTCAGCACATTTACTGGCCAAGGCACGGCATGCGGCGCGTTTAGCCACGGATGGTCATATAGGTTATCACGATATTGCACAGTGTAAGCGGTTGTGGGGCCGAGGTCGGTCCAACCAAGCTGGAAATTGGTGAGCGTTTTGGTCGCAAGAAATACCCCAAACTGCGCATAAGCAATGTGTGTCAGTTCAAGGATTATCCATGCCAGTAACACAAGCGCAGCTAGACGTGCGCATCTGCGCCACAGCATAAACTGCATGGGATGAGTGTTCATCTGAGGGTGGGGCGATCGTTTACTGTACTTGGCTTTCAGGCCCCGCGAAGAACTCTTCGTACAGCAGCGCGAAAGTAAACATGTCGTGCCACTTGCAGTGCACGGCTGCCGCTTTAATGTGTTTGGCTTCGCACCGCATGCCGAGTTTCTCGCACAGGTTGATTGCAGCGACGTTTTCGGCAATGCACTCTGCAATCACACGATGCACACTGAGAACACCAAAGCAAAACTCGAGCGCTGCCTCGGCGGCTTCCGTTGCAATACCTTTTCTCTGATGTGCCGGGTGCACAAATACCATCAGTTGTGCTTGCTCAGCGTACGGGTCGAAGAAGTCGGTTGGTTCAAGCGCAAGGTGTTTGGGTTGAATTTCGAATCCACCGTACAACCATTTTGTAGGCAAGAATCTCAGAGTTAAACACCCGATCAGTTTGCCGGTTTCGGCAAATTCAATACCTAGATTGAAAGGCTGGTCGCGCGTAGTGAGTTTGACGTAGCTATCACTTTCGATCCAACGCAGCACCTCTTCTTCAGTCAGCGGCCCGCCTTCGATGTATTTGAACAAATCCTCATTCGACATCAACGCCAGCAGGTCTTTCCAGTCGGTCGGCTTGAACCTGCGCAGAACAAGGCGTGTTGTCTGGATCGGCACAGGTATTTTGCCGGCTACAGTGCCACCTTGAGCGGGGGCAATAATTGCTTCGGCACACCCAGTGCAAGACACGAGGCGCCCTGAACTCGCCGCAGGAAACGACAGTGTCGAGCCGCAGTACGGGCACGTAAAATCAAAAAATGCGTCTTCGGAAAGCATTGTCTGGCGTGTTTATTTGGTTGGAATAGTGCATTTGTTAAGGTTGAGGCTGCGAAGACATTTGCTGTGTTAAAAGATGGATCAGCACAGCAAGTACAAAAAGGAACAGGACTGTTACGATCAGCGTGGCAACTGTACGCAGCACACGCGCCTGTTTAAGAATGCGTTGAGTGCGTTGTTTTTCGGCCTGCTCGAACAACGCAAATTCGCGGTCCAACGAGGTTGCGGCTACCTCGTCTCGCAACTGGACTGTCAACCAGCGCGGATACAGGCTTTTCCAACCTGCAGGCAGCTTTTTTAATTCGTCCATAGTTGCCGGTGCCATACCCACCTTTTGCCAAAACGGCGCGCGTTCTTGTGTCCAAAGCCGTACCAAGCCGTAATTTTGGGCGATCGAGGATAGCCGGTCCCACAACAGCCAACGCAGTTCATCAGCCAAGCTCGGGTCTGCGAACGCTTCACTATGGATCTTGCCCTGCCGGTCGACTATTTGCAGACCAACTGCACCAAGTACGATCCCATCCTGAGTTTCGACCACTTGAAACTCGGTGAGTCGTTTCTCCAGTTCCCACGCCGGCAGTTCGGCCGCTTGCCACAGCGCACGCAACTGCTGCAGGTGCTCGATTGTGGCACGGCTGACCCGATGACCCGCCGTACTCATCGGCAAGATGCTAACCGGGCCGGCGAATGTTTCAATTTTGAAGTTTGGTGCTGTTGGACGGATTTTTTATTCTGTTCAGCTTTCAACGACCGCCCCAATGCAAAAAACAGCTTGCACACGGCGCGAGTTTTGTCGAGCCTTGCCCCGCTTTTACACTGATGAACAAAGAGCAATTATGAACGTTCAACGCGACAAAGCGCCATGGTTGAAGTCGTGGCTAGAAGCCACCGATATCAAACCCGAACTGACCGTGCCGCCCGGACAACGTGCGTATCGGCTTGTATTGCTGGGCGCGCCTGGGGTGGGCAAAGGTACACAAGCCGAGCTGCTAAGCGCGCGGCTCGGGCCGTGTCATCTTGCCACAGGCGACATTTTCCGCGCAGCTAAAGCGTTTGATCCAGCCATGCTCAGCCCGGCGCTGAAGGAAGCGCTCGATTACATGCAACGGGGCGAACTTGTGCCTGATGACACCGTGATTGCGCTGGTGCGCGAGCGGGTGCATTGTTTGCGATGGCCGACCGGGTTTCTACTGGACGGTTTCCCGCGCACCGTGCCCCAGGCCGAAGCACTCGAGCAAATGTTATCGGCTGAACGACTAAAGTTGGATGCGGTCTTGAATTTGGAATCGCCGGTTGAATTGATCGTAGCACGCCTGAGTGGCCGGCGCACCTGTCCGAAGTGCAAAGCCGTGTTCCACATCCGAACACGCAAGCCGCGTGTTGAGGGCGTCTGTGACAACTGCGGTACACAACTCATCATTCGCGATGATGACAGACCGGAGGCCATCCGCGTTCGACTTGACGTGTACCAGAAAAGCACCGCGCCTCTGATCGAGTACTATAAGCAGGTGGGTCTGTTGATCAGCATTCCTGCCGATGGCTCCCCTGAGGAAGTGTACCAACTGACTGTGGCTGCGCTGCAACAGCTCGGATGAGACCATCGGCAACAGGTTGTAGTTGCCAATTTGTCAGGTGTTAGCCGTGATTGCGCTGATTGATTACGGTGCAGGGAACCTGCGCAGTGTACATCGTGCGCTGGTCGCAGTTGGGGCACAGGTTGAACTTGTTACTGCCCCGGCGCAACTCGGCCGTGCACAGGCGGTTGTTTTACCTGGCGTAGGCGCATTTGACGATTGCGTTGGCGGGTTAGCCAGGCAAAACTTGTTCGATGCTTGCAAGCAATTCATTCAAGCAGGCGGGTTATTTCTCGGTATTTGCGTCGGATACCAACTGTTATTTGAGCGAAGTGAAGAATTCAACAGCACAGCGCCAGGTTTCGGGTATTTCAACGGGAAGGTCGTCAGGTTCACCGACCGCGCAGGGCTGAAGGTGCCACAGATTGGTTGGAATCAGGTGGAAATTCTGAAGCCAGATTGTCCGCTATTCAGGCGCATCCCGGATCGCAGCTACTTCTATTTTGTACACAGTTTTTACCCTAAGCCAGGTGACAAGGACATTGTGGTTGGCAGGACCGTTTACGGGGATGTGTTTGCGTCTGCGGTGTGGTACCGGAATGTGTATGCTGTGCAATTTCATCCTGAGAAAAGCCAGAGTGTCGGTCTGCAACTGTTGAAAAATTTTGTTGAACTCGCTCAGGCAGCGGCGCGGGCCGAAACGTAAACTGCATACGCGCATTGCAGTCGGCTATTGTCCGTGCTATTTTTTAAAAAAATTTTGAAGGAACAGGCACATTTTTGGCCTGTTGCACCGAACCGAGAACTAAAACAAAGATGCATTGACTTATGGCATTCGAACTAGCTCCATTACCATACGACAAAACTGCGCTAGAGCCGTACATAGACGCAATGACGATGGAAATCCATCACGGTAAACACCACGCCGCGTATGTGGCAAATCTCAACAAAGCAATTGCGGGTAATCCCGAGCTCGAAAGCAAATCAATCGAGGCAATCTTGAGTGACCTCAGTTCCGTGCCAGAAAAGATTCGCACTGCGGTGCGGAACAACGGCGGCGGCCACTATGCACACACGTTGTTTTGGAATGTCATGGGGCCAAACGCTGGGGGCAGTCCTACTGGCCCATTAGCGGAGGATATCAAAGCTACATTTGGAAGTTTGGATGCCTTCAAGGAAAAATTCGAGGCTGAAGGCCTCGCCCGGTTCGGCAGCGGCTGGGTATGGCTGTTTGTCAATAAAGCCGGCAGACTTGAGATTGCGTCCACACCTAATCACGACTCGCCGATCATGGGCCTGACTATTGCTGGATGCGAAGGCAAACCGATCATGGTGTGCGACGTGTGGGAACACGCTTACTATTTGAAATACCAGAATCGGCGCGGCGAGTTCCTCAAGGCATGGTGGAACGTGGTGAACTGGTCAACTGTTGCCAAGTATTATCAAGCCGCAAAAGGCCTTGGCTGAACTGACTGTCGGTTTCAACTAAAAGCGTTCACCGTTTGTTCGTTTAGGCTTCTTTAGGTGCCAAGCCCGGCAAATCCACGGGCATGGTATGTGGTACAACTGTTTTGCGCGCCCTTGCGCAAAACAGCAGCGGCACGAACCTGTTCCCGAAACGGCCAGCATACTGCCCGGAAAGGAGCCGGACACAAGGCCTCTCTGCATGCGGGCACGCACAGCCAAGCACTTCTCCAGCGGTTCTGCCGTAGGCGTAGGACGGTTGCGCTTCACAACCCAGTTTTTCAGGTTAAATGGGATCGGCAGCGGCCTGCATGCTGCTCAACCAACAGTGCGCAAGTAGTTTGTGCTCTATCTTTTGGCAATGAGCCAATCCCAAACCGAAACCTGGTGTAACATCCGTGTGTCGTTTCGCTTTAACTGTCCTTGGGATTGTGCAGCACACCTATTTTCGGCAAAGTTTTGGTGAGCACACACCGTCGGTATGTGCTTTATGGCGGCTTGCCTAAAACATCCACAAAGTTTTTTTTGGGCCGGATCGTATAAGCCGGCCCCCAGCCGATTTTTCTGTTTGACTGCGTTTGTGAAAGATGCACGTAGCCACTTTGATTTTATTTCGGCTTTAACTGTGGGAACAGGATAACGTCGCGGATGCTGTCGGCGCCTAGAAACATCATGCACAATCTGTCAATGCCCATGCCCATGCCGCCGGCAGGTGGCATGCCATGCTCGAGTGCAACCAAGAAATCTTCATCGAGTTTTTGGCGTTCGCCGCCGGCTTGTTGCTCGAGTCGTTGCCGTTGTTCGATCGGGTCGTTTTGTTCTGTGTAAGCGGGTGCGATTTCCTGGCCGTTAATGCAGCATTCGAACACCTCGACGGTGGAGGGATCGTCGGGAGAGGTCTTTGCCAGCGGGATCAATTCCTTCAAAGCGTGCGTCACAAACGTCGGCTGAATGAGCGTTGGCTCGATAAGCTTTTCAAACACTGCATGTGTGACTTCGAAATCTTCGTACTCGGGTCCGATCTCGGCCCCGAGCGCAATCGCACGCGCGCGCCTTTCAGCGGGCGAGATGTCGAACCAGTCAGCCCCGGCGCGTTCACGCACGAGGTCCTTGTACCGTACACGACGCCAAGGGGGACGCAAGTCTATGGTTTTAACGACGTTGCCATTTGCGTCTTTATGCTCGAGCACGAGTGTGCCGAAGACTTTTTCAGCCACGTGACATACCAAGCCCTGCACTAGCTGCATCATCGTTTCGTAGTCTGCGTATGCCTGATATGCCTCGAGCATCGTAAACTCGGGGCTATGTTTACGCGATATGCCTTCGTTGCGAAACACGCGTCCGATCTCGAAGACTTTATCCATACCACCAACAAGCAGTCGCTTGAGCGGTAGCTCCAGTGCAATGCGCAGGTAAAAATCACAATCGAGCGCATGATGATGCGTCACGAACGGTTTTGCTGCTGCGCCGCCCGGAATAGACTGTAACACCGGCGTTTCCACTTCAACGAACCCGCGTGCATGCAGAAAGTTGCGGATTTCCCACACGATTTGCGACCGTTTCAGGAACAAGTCCAGCACTTCGGAGTTGGCCATCAAGTCAAGATACCGTTGTCGGTACCGCACCTCGGTGTCTTCCAGTCCATGCCACTTGGCTGGGGGCGGGCGAAGTGCCTTTGCCAGTATGACAAACGAAGTTATCCGAACTGAAATCTCACCGGTTTTGGTGGTGAACATTGTGCCTTGAGCACCGATGAAATCGCCCAAGTCAAGATGCTTGAATAGCTCGAACTGGTCTTCGCCAAGCATGTTTTTTTGCGCATAAAGCTGGATGCGCCCGCTCTGGTCACGAATGTCAACAAACATGCTTTTGCCCATGTCACGGTGCGCTGTTATGCGGCCCGCTAGTGCAACCTGTTTGCCCTCGGCATAATGGGCGCGAGCCTGTGCGCAAGTCGCGGTTGGCGTAAACTTGTTCTTGAATGGGTCAATACCACGTTTATACAAGGCTGCGAGCTTGGCCTTGCGCAGTTCAATTAACGTTTCCAATGGCCGATGTTGGGCCGGCCCGCTGCAATCTGTGTTAGTGTTCGTGTTGTTGACGTCCATAACCTGCCCAAAATGAAACACTAATCACGTCGGGTCGCCAAGGATTTGATTGCCTCCGTAGCAGGCTTACGAATCAAATAGCTTGCGGTGCAGGCATGCACGTTTGTAAGAAAGTGCTGTGAACCGAAAATTTAGACTAGGCGTACTCGGCTCTGGCAAAGGATCAAACTTTGTTGCAGTTGCCGAGGCGTGCGCAGCCGGGCATGTGCCTGCTGAGGTAGCACTTGTTTTGAGCGATGTGCCTGATGCGGGTATTTTGGAACACGCACGTATCCGTAGCATACAAGCCAGATACATTCCGCCTGGCAAGTTTCGCACAAAGCTCGATGAGGATGCCGAGCGTGCTTATGTACAAGCGTTGTGTGATGCGCAGGTTGACCTTGTTGTGCTGGCGGGGTTCATGCGGGTATTGAAGGAACATTTCCTGAATTCGTTTCCGGGCCGGATCGTGAACATACATCCTTCGCTTTTGCCTGCATTCCCCGGGCTTGAAGCATGGAAACAAGCGCTCGAGCACGGGGTCAAAGTCACAGGCTGTACAGTGCATTTCGTAGATGCAGGAGTGGATACTGGCCCGATTATCGGGCAAATCGCCGTGCCTGTGTTGGATAATGACACCTCAGAAACATTGCATCGGCGGATCCAGTTAGCTGAGCATGAGCTTTATCCGCGCTGCATTGCCGCGATTGCACGTGGTGAACTTGAGGTTCGCGGTAGGCGTGTGTTTTGGCGCACGGGTGGGATCGAGCCAGCTCAGCGGTACATCATTGGCGTGTCGTGACATACTTTTGTGCCGTGTGCATTCGCAAGAAAAAGTTGGCTTTGGCACGCCGAACATGGAAAATCAATCCCGTCACGCGCATCAAAGAGTCGGCAAAGAAATATTCGCGTGCGCGTGCAAAGTGTGCTTTGAGGAATGAAATGGGATTTGACTTAACGCAGTAAAACGTTTAGCTGCTGAACGGTTGAATGGAGTAGATCCTGGGCCGGTTAAACGATGAACAGTGACATTTTGACGATTCAGCCCCGAAAGCAGCAGGTGTTTTGCGGTTGAACGTTTCATCAATTCCGAGGCTTAGCAATCACAACAATGGCCAAGAAACTCAGATTCGGTTTGCCTAAAGGCAGTTTGCAGGAAGCGACCATCCAACGGATGGCCAAGGCAGGGTTTGCGATCCAAGTCAGTGAACGCTCCTACACGCCGTACGTTGACGATTCTGAACTTGAGGTACGGTTGATTCGCGCCCAAGAGATAAGCCGGTACGTTGAACACGGTTACTTGGATTGTGGGATTACAGGGCACGACTGGATAGTCGAGAATGGTTCAGATGTGCATGAGGTGTGTGAATTGCGATTTAGCAAGGCAACGCGGCAACCTGCACGGTGGGTGTTAGCCGTACCAGAAAATTCACCAATCAAAACCGTCAAAGACCTCCAGGGCAAACGCATTGCAACCGAAGTCGTCAATCTCACCAAGAAATACCTGCGTAAACACGGTGTCAGTGCCGAAGTCGAGTTTTCGTGGGGCGCAACCGAGGTCAAGGCGCACGAGTTAGTGGATGCAATTGTTGAGCTGACTGAGACCGGTTCTTCGTTGCGGGCGCATAACCTGCGCATAGTTGACACACTGTTGGTTTCGACCCCGCGGCTCATAGCCAACCGAAGCGCCTGGCGCGATAAATGGAAACGACAAAAAATTGAGACACTTGCGTTGCTGTTGAAAGGCGCGCTTGAAGCAGAGGCTAAGGTCGGCCTGAAAATGAACGTCGCAGAGAAAAATCTGCAAAAGTTACTTGCCGATCTCCCTGCTTTGCGCAGGCCAACCATCTCAAGCCTCAGCCAGAAAGGTTGGGTGGCAGTCGAGACCGTCATTGACGAGCACATCGTGCGCGAGATCATTCCGAAGCTCAAAGCCGCTGGCGCAGAGGGAATTATTGAATATCCGCTTAACAAGGTTGTATATTGACCAGCTAAAATATGGGATCACTCAAAAAACGTCGTAAGGCAAAGATCAACAAACATAAACGCCGCAAAAAACGGCGCATGCATCGGCACAAGAAACGCACCTGGCAGAAGTAACTGCCAAGTCGTTCCAGACCAAAGGATGTTTCTGCGCCGCCGGTTGGTGAGATTTGCGCCAGGCCGACGGCGCAGGAAGTATTTTTTTGTGACCATGCTTTTCCGATGGTTAACGGTGGGGGTTGGTTTGATTCTCGTTCTGGGAGTCATCACCGGCTGCAAAACCGTGTCCACACCACGAAAACCTGGTGCAGTTGACCGCGGTCGGCCTGCGACATCGTTGTCTGTTGAGCAAGTTGCCAAGGCTCATGCGCATTACGCAACTGGCGTTTTGCTGCGAATGAAAGACGACAATGAGGGTGCACTTGAACATTTTGCACAGGCTGCACTGTTGGATCCGGAAAATGAAGCGCTCGCACTCGAAGTCGCCCAGCAATACATGCAACGTGACCAACCGCTTAAAGCGCTGCGGATTCTTACTAACGCGGCTGCAAGCAGGGTCTGTTCAGCCGATCTTGACACACAGCTTGGTTCAACCTATGCGCAGCTCGGTAAAGCCAAACTAGCAGAAGAATCGTACCGAATCGCACTTGCAAAAGCGCCAGAATCAATCGTGGTCACGCGGAATCTTTTCCTGTTGCTGCTACGCGAAGGACGATTTGCAAAAGCCGGCCATGTGCTCGACCGAGCTTTGCAACAGAAAGTCAAAAGGGCCGAATTTTACGTTGAGTTGGCCGAGCTTTATACCACCTACGCACAGCGACATCGGGCACGCGCAAACCAAGCGCGGAAATCTGCGTTGAGTGCATTGGAAAAGGCGGTTGAACTGAAACCGATAAACCCTCACACACAACTCAAAATTGCCGATGGGTTCGCACTGCTGAATGAACCGGCGCGCGCGTTGGCTTTGTACAAGAACTTGTTTGGTTTTTATCGTGAGTTTCCGGGGTTGCGCAATACCGTTCGGGCAAAAATGGCCGAGCAATGCTTGCGGCTCGGCGATACCACAAACGCTATCGAATACCTCGAGGCTATTGCCCTTGATCAGCCGGCTGACCCGACGCCCTACTTTTGGCTTGGCACAGTCGCTTTGCGCAACAACAACCCCGCCGGTGCGGCCGAGTACTTCGCAAAAGCAGTGTTGTTTGGACCGGATTTTGAACAGGCCTATTACGAACTGGTGCGCGCACAGCTTACAGCCGAACAGCCAGCCGCTGCACTTGAGACACTTGCAAAAGCGCGGGCGCGATTTGGCGACAAGTTCGCAATCGAGTACTTCACTGGGCTGGCGTATGCCCAGCAAAAAAAATACGCGCAGGCAATTGAACATTACATTGCTGCTGAAAAGTTAGCGGCGGCTGCAGAACCACGTAGCACAAATGCGTTACTGTGTTTTCAGCTCGGTGCGGCATATGAACGCAACGGCCAGTTTGACCAGGCTGTTTCCTATTTCAAAAAAGCAATCGCAGCCACACCAGATTTTGCTGAAGCACTCAACTACCTCGGGTACATATGGGCTGAGCGCGGTCAAAACCTGCGTGAAGCACGTGCTTTAATTGAGCGCGCAGTTAAACTTGATCCCACCAACGCAGCTTATCTAGACAGCCTCGGGTGGGTGTTGTTCAAACAAAACCGTCCGCGGCAAGCACTTAAGTACATTTTACGTGCAGTTGAACTGTCCGAGAAACCCGACCCAACGATCTTCGACCACCTTGGCGACATCTACATTACTCTCGGCCAGCGCGAAAAGGCGCTCGAGGCATGGCGCAAATCACTCGAACTTGAACACAACGCGGAGATAGAAGCGAAGCTATCCCGATATAATCCTCATGCGCAGCAGCCGGGTGGGCCATGAGTTGATTTATTCCCTGCCTGTTTCGACAATTAGACTTGTTGCCTTTGCCCAGCTCATTCGGCATGCGCGTCGAAGGTTGGTTTTTGGCAGCGTCTATAACAAGATGCAAGCCTGCGGGAACTTTTTGCCGCAGAGACGCAAAGCCGCCAAGAAATAACCAAAACAGGTGGGCAAAACCACCGCAGAATTCGTGATGGGATTTATAACTCGTGCAAGAAAAAATGCGTCGCGCAAAAATGTGTTCTTTTACAAGTCGCGACCGGCATTTACGCGGTTTTCTGAGGGAATGGCAGGGTAAAAAAACCAGTTACGGTTTAGAGTTGGATCATTGCCAAAAGGCATAGCGCGAAATCCATACACACCCGCCAGAGGGCTCCTCAGCTCGCTGAACCCAAAAAACTGCATTGGGAACGTATTCGTTCCCGGCTTGTTATTGGAAGCGCCTGGGTGTGCGTGCCTGCACGCAGACAGGCCTTGCGTCCGGCACTTTAGATGACCAAGCCCATGCGCGACGCTTTGGAAAAACCGTGTCGTTGGTGTTTTGCGCAAGGGCGCGCAAAACCGCACGCAGGGCACGTGTGTTCTCCGGCCGCATTAGTAGTCCGTGTTAAATGGCGCAGTTACAAGGTTAAAATGAAATGATTTTACGCCGTGAGTAGGCCGACCCCGAAGTGAACCTTAAATGGCGGGGGATACTTTTCTACACTGTGTTTGTCTTGTGTGCGCAGAAAGTTGTGCATCAAATACACTCTGGTGGGGGTCGTATATGTTCTCGAGTGCGTCGAGGTGCGTATGTGCGAGGGCAAGGCTATGTTTTTGCATTTGTTTTGGCGTGGCCGCCAAAGTCGAAGTACCAGAACTGAATGGTCTCAGAACAAATTGCAGGTGGGCATGGTTGCACCAAAAACCCGACGAGCTGCGCCCATTAAAATGGTTGTGTCAGAGGCTCCAGGCCAATAGGCGGGTACGAGTGTTGACCCTCGAACGGAACCGGCGCTTACCACAAAAACCCCACATGCACCGTTGCCCTAACAGTTCGCTCAATGAGCTGTTCTCGTGCCGAAATGCAGTCTTTGCTGTAAAAAATCTTCTGCATGGTATGAGCTGCGGACTAGTGGGCCACTTGCCACATGCAGAAAGCCCATTTGCCGACCTAGCTCAGCCAGTTTGGTGAACTGCTCAGGGGTAACGAACCGGTGAACAGGAAGATGACGCGGTGTGGGTTGAAGGTATTGGCCAATGGTAACGATGTCGCATCCGATTGCCCGCAGGTCTTGCAACGTGTCAATAACCTCAGCATCGGTTTCGCCCAGACCAAGCATCAACCCGGATTTGACAAGCATCTTTGGCGCGCAGTGAGTTTTGGCCCGCTTAAGCACGGCTAACGACCTTTCATAACAGGCTTTTGACCGTATCATGGGCGCCAGGCGACGCACGGTTTCGATGTTGTGATTGAAAATGTCTGGCCGTGCACCCAGCACGGTGTGAATCGCTTCGTCTGACCCGCCGAAATCAGGTGTTAGGACCTCGATTGTTGTGTTCGGCTTAACTGCTCGGATTGCGCGTATCACATTGCTGAAATGCGTTGCGCCGCCGTCGGGTAGATCGTCGCGAGTGACCGAGGTGATTACAACGTGGCGCAGTTGCATGCGGCGGGCGGCTTCGGCCACGCGTGCTGGCTCGGTTGGGTCGAGTGGCTCAGGCTGGCCGTGTTCGACGGCACAAAACCTGCACGAGCGCGTGCAGCGGTTGCCACAGATCATGAATGTTGCTGTGCCACAGCTCCAGCATTCGGCTCGGTTTGGGCAGCGCGCACTTTCGCATACAGTATGTAGCTTAAGTCCGCTGACCACCGATTCGACATGTGCGAACGCCGCGGTTGTTGTAAGCCGTGTACGTAGCCAGTCCGGTAAACGCCGATGCGAACCGCACCCGTTCGTTTGTCCGGAGGCAAATGACACCCACGGCAGTCCGAGTTCTGTGGCAGACTTTTCCCCTAACACATCGTTTTGTGCTGGTTTGTCAGCGTTCACGGTTTTTGGTTAGGCTGTTCCAGAATTGCTCGAGTTCGTCCGGGCCGAAATCGGCTAGTATTTGGTCGTCAACCTCGATCACGGGCGTGCGTGTCTGGCCTGAGAGTCGGACCATTTCATCAAACGCTGTTTGATTGGTGGTTACGTCAACGAGTTCATATTTTACATTGTGCTGGTCTAACCATTGCGTTGCCATCTTGCACCACGGGCAATACGGCTTGATGAAAAGTCTGACTTGCTTGGTTTGCATTCAAGAAAGTGCACCTTTTCGTGTGGTTTTTCAAATCGGGTTTTTTCAGCGGTGCAATTCAGTCTGCTTGTGAAGGACCGGTTTTAGCGGTTAGTGCAATGTATTGTTGGGGGGCGAGGAGTGTATCAAGCTCGGCTGGCTGGCTCAACCGCACGCAAATAAACCAGCCTGCGCCGTACGGCTCTTTGTTGACCACGGCCGGGCTATCTGCAACGGCTTGGTTTATACTAACAACCTCACCGCTAACCGGCGAGTAAATGTCGGTTGCGGCTTTAAGTGATTCAACCACTGCGCATCGGTCGCCAGCCTTGATGGTTTTTCCGACCTCAGGCAGCTCAATGAACACAATTTGGCCGAGTTGCTGTTGCGCGAACTCGGTAATACCAATTGTTGCCAACTCGTCTTGGGTCTTTACCCATTCGTGTGATTTTGTGTACCGGAGATTTTCTGGGACTTTGGTGTCCATACCATTCGAGCTGTGTCTGGTTGATGAGCAAGCCTCACACCTTGTGTGTGTCGGGTCTGGGCGCAGACGGTTCGGGCTGTGCCAAAGGCGCGTTTGTAACCGGGCCGAGTTGAAGACGCGCCTGCGCGCGGTTTGCCAACGCAAGAACCGTGACAGCAGCGGCGGCCTTGCGTTCGGCTTCCTGGATTCGGGCGAACTCGCCGTAAACTTCTGCCCCGACAGGCTCGTCGCGAGGCGGCAGTTCTTGTCCCTGGGCAACGCGCATGGCAAGCAAAATGTCGTAGCAGTTGATCGAGTCGGTTGCGCGTGCGGGCATGTATGCAGGCTCAGCACCGGCAACTTCAACAACAAGCTTTGCACCCAGCAACGGTTGCAGTACCTGCCTGACCAGCCGACTCGATATGCCGAGTGCATTTGCCAGCTCGGTTAACGTTGGTGGTGGAGCGCCGTTTTGAAACCGCTGGCCGATACATGTCATCAGCCGTAGCGCAACAAATTCACGGCCGCGTTGGTTGATGCTTTCGGCCAGTTTGTCCTGTAAGTAAGCTTGCCTGTTTTGGTATGCGTATGCGACCTGCGCGCCAAATAGCAAAATTAACCAGGATAAGTACAGTCCAACCATAAACACCGGCACAAGGCCGAGGCTGCCATAGATTTTGCTCTGCGTGACCACACGCGACACGTACAAAAACCCGAACACGTTGTTCAAGTGCAACAGCGTGCCGGTGACGATGCCCCCAACAAGCGCAGCGCTCCAGCGCACCTTTGTGTTGGGAGTAAGCTCGTAAAACAGCGCAAAACCAACCCACAACAACGCTACCGGCAGCAGCTTGAATGCAAGCTCGCCTACGAACGGCATTGCTGTCAGGAGCCGCTTTGTCATCTCGAAGTACGGCCCGCCAGCCATTGCAAGTGCGCTGATTATCAGAAATGGCCCGAGCGTGATTATTGCCCAGTACTGGACGATTCGGACCGTCCAGCTCCTGCGTTGTGTTACACCCCAGATGTCGTTTATTGTCAATTCAACGCGGTTTAACAGTGAGATGGCCATGAAAATCAAAAAAGCCGTTCCTGTTATGCCTAAGGCGCCGCTGCGTGTGTTTTGGATAAATTCGTTTATGCGCCGCGCGATTTCCCTGCGTGCAGCCAGAATTTCACCATGTTCCGCCTCCTCGGGCAAAGAAACCGTAGCCGCATTTGTGCCTGTCGAGTTTGGAATAGGCGCAGGAGTTGTTTGAGCCGGTGATGGATTGGCCGCGTTTGCGGCTGCAACTGGCAGATTTGACAGCGACAGTTTGAATTCTGGGATGCCGATGATTTTGTGCTGGTCACCCTCTTGTTGCCTTATGATTACCGCTGGTGGGGTGATACTATGGACAAGTTTTTCGATAAACTGTTCGATTCGTTCTTCGCCCTCGCGTTTTAGGAGGCTGCTGGTAACACCCAGTGCAACCGCAAGAAGCGGAATCAGGGCAAGCAAAGTCGCATACGAAAGCGCCGCTGCGCGGGCTGGGCAGCGGTTTCGCACGAAGCTTTGCCAGACAAACACGACAAAGTGCACCAGCTTTTGTGCACGCGAAAGTTGCGCAGCCGGACTCAGCCGGGTGGCGCCCAGCACCGCACGTGCTTCAGTCCAGAGTTTTCTGGCAAAGGTGAACAAGCCGCAAGGCATTCTGCTGTCCAACGCTACCAGAACGTTTCTCCAAGTCAATCCATGCGCCGAAGGCGCTGTAATTGGGTTGCAAACGTGTGCGCAACTCCATTGCCATTGCGCACGTGAATTTAAGTGAACCTCAGTGCCGATCATTTTTGGCAAGCGGCAGGTTTAAAGTCGAGTTTGTGCTTTGAAGTTGGTGCGGCGGTTGATAGGCTGGGCGCATGGCTCGACATGCAGGGCCAGAGTCGGATTCGCCAAGCGCACTAAACGACATCATTGGTATTGCGTTAATTGCGTTGGGGCTGCTGTTGCTTGTGGCGCAATTGACGTTTGACCCACGTGATCTTGCGTTTTTACACAGCCCGCCAAATCCAGTTGCGTACAACTGGGCCGGTCTGATCGGGGCGCATGTGGCGTACGGATTTTTCTTTGTGCTCGGTGGGGCCGCTTATGTTGTGCCGGTTCTACTGGGTGCGTTTGGTTTGGGGCACCTGTTGGACCTGCTCGGGCACTTGCGGCGTCGGCCAATCTGGTCGTGGCTGTGGTCGTTTATGCTGGTTTTGGGTTTAACCGGCATGCTGCACATGATGTGGCTGGCAAAAGTGTTCGGTCGATTGCACGAGCGGTTAGGCGCACCAAGTGCAGGCGGTTGGCTCGGCCAAACAACTTATGATTACGGTTTTTGGATGTTGGGTAATGTTGGCGCGACGATTGTTTACGCGACAGTTTATCTGATTGCGTTGTTGTATCTAACGAACCTTCCGCTAGGCGCGTGGCTCAAAGAAATGTGGGCGTATTACCGCCGCGGCAGGACTGAACCCGAGCCGAGCGAGCAGCTTTTGGAAGAACGGGTACGTGAGCTCGAACGCAAAAAACGTGAGCTACAGGAAGCAGCTCAAAAGGCCGGCTTGGGACCGGATTTGAAACCGGTGCCGAAACCGACAATTCGCGATCTAACAGTGCCGCCATCCAAGTCGAAGCCGGAGGTTAAACCCTCGGCCGAGCAGGCTGCAGAGACTGGCGAGCAGGCTGTAAGTAAAGAGCCAACCGGTACCGCCGAACGTGAGTTTGTGCAGGCCGCGAGCAGTGAACAAAGCGCAAAACAGCCACCAGCCGATTCAGCAACCGAAGCAGTTGCACCAACCGAAAAACCGCCAGACGCAAAAGTGGCTGAACCTGGTACAGAACCGGCCGCAGCGCAGCCTAAACAACGCACAGCACGCAAACCAAAACCGTTTGTGCTTGGGGCCGGACCGAGGATCGGTGGGTACAAATTACCTCCGCTTGACCTGCTTAATTACATCGATGTGTCGATCAGGCCGACCGAAACGAAAGAAGAATTGATGGCAAATGCCCGTCTGATGCAGCAGACACTTGCGCAATTTGGGATTGAAGTCTCAATTGGCGACATTACAAAAGGCCCGACAATCACGCGTTATGAGTTGCATCCGGCACCTGGTGTAAAACTCGAGCGGATCACCGCCTTGAGCAATAATCTTGCTGCTGCACTCAAAGCCGAGCGAATTCACATTCTTGCGCCTGTACCGGGCAAAAGTTCGGTTGGTGTCGAGGTGCCAAACCGCGTTCAAGCATTTGTCGTGTTGCGGGATTTGATGGAGACAGATGAATGGCGCAATACACGCGCGCGGATACCAATTGCACTTGGCAAAGACGTTTACGGCCACCCAATCATAGCCGACCTAGCAGAGATGCCGCATCTACTGATTGCCGGTAGCACTGGGTCGGGCAAATCGGTTTGCATTAACTCGATCATCACCTCGCTGCTTTACAGGTTTGCACCGGATGAATTGCGTTTTGTGATGATCGACCCCAAAGTAGTTGAGTTGCAGCTCTATAACAGGCTACCGCATTTAGTTGTGCCGGTGATCTCAGACCCGAAAAAGGTTATTCTTGCGTTGCGCTGGGTCGTTAACGAGATGGAAAAACGCTACCAAATCTTTGCCCGTGTGGGTGTGCGAAACATTTGGGCATTTAACGAACGGTCACGGCATAAACCGTTGCCAAAACCTGAGCCTGAACTGCCATTGACGGTTAAAAAAGAACGGGTCGAACCCAGTGCTGACGGATTCGCCGTCGAACTTGACGAGGAAATTGTCACTCCTACCGAGGAGGATATCGTCATACCCGAGAGGCTCAGCTACATAGTCGTCATCATTGACGAGTTATCAGACCTGATGCTCGTCGCGCCTGCGGATGTCGAGATGGCTATTGCGCGGATCACACAAATGGCGCGTGCAGCCGGCATACATTGCATTGTGGCTACACAACGACCTAGTGTTGACGTGATTACAGGCGTAATCAAAGCAAACATAACCGCGCGAATAGCGTTCCAATGCGCGTCAAAGGTTGACTCGCGCACGATTCTTGATGCAATGGGGGCGGAAAAGTTGATCGGCAAGGGCGACATGCTTTATTTGCCGCCCGGCTCGGCAAAACTGATACGCGCCCAGGGTGCGCTTGTAACCGACGCCGAGATACAACGCGTGGTCGAGTTTATTGCGCATCAGGCCAAACCCAGTTACGAACTGGAGATACACCAGCAACTCCAGGGGGCATTGAGCGAACTCGAAGAAAAAGAGGGCATTGATGAAGACGAAGAGCTGATCCAGAAATGCATCGAGGTCATTCGCACCGAACAGAAAGCAAGTGTCTCACTGCTCCAACGCAGGTTGCGCCTCGGTTACACGCGCGCCGCGCGCATCATGGACGAGCTTGAGCGGCGCGGCATTGTGGGCCCGAGCAAAGGAGCGGAGCCACGAGACATTTTGATCGACCTAGATGGAACCGGCGCCGATGGCCGAGGCAAGCAAACTGAATGAAACAGCACTTCATGTGTTTGGGAAATATTGTGACGGCAGTTTGTTGCAAGGCCCCAAGTAAAACCCATTTATCGGAGAATTTACCTCGTGGCGGTGCCCGGTTCAGTTCAAAAAAATTTTGAATGTTCACACTGTTTTCTCTGAACATTTTTGGTGGTTTTATTGTCCATCGGTCGGTAGTTCTCTAGCATGATGAGCACGGGAATCAGCGCAATCAACGAGGCTGTGCGTGAGGCGAGCGCTTTTGTGCGCCCGCTGTTAAACGAGATTGGCAAGGTTATAGTCGGCCAGACATATCTGGTCGAGCGCCTTGTGATCGGGTTACTTGCAAACGGGCACGTTTTGTTAGAGGGTGTGCCAGGTCTGGCAAAAACGTTGTCGGTCAAAACACTGGCAGCGTGTATCAATGCTAAGTTTGCGCGTCTGCAGTTTACGCCCGACATGTTGCCTGCAGATGTCATCGGCACGCAGATCTACAATCCGCACACAGGCACATTCACAACGCGTAAAGGGCCGATCTTTGCCAACCTGATCCTGGCTGACGAAATTAACCGTGCCCCTGCCAAAGTCCAAAGCGCTCTGCTCGAGGCAATGCAAGAAAAACAGGTCACAATCGGTGAGCAAACGTTCAAACTCGATGAACCATTTTTAGTTTTGGCAACGCAAAATCCGATCGAGCAGGAAGGCACATACCCGTTGCCAGAAGCACAGGTTGACCGATTTATGCTCAAGCTCAAAATCGGGTATCCATCGCGCGGTGAAGAACGCCAAATTTTGGATTTAATGGCAAAAACTAGCGGGCCACCAACAGTGTCGCCTGTTGTCGAGCCGAAGCAGATCCTAGCCGCACGCGACGTCATTAACGACATCTACGTGGACGACAAGGTCAAAGAATACATCGTAGATTTGGTCTGCGCCACGCGCGAGCCGGACAAATACAAAATCGCGGTCAAGGAATTCATCCAACTAGGGGCGTCGCCGCGCGCGACAATTTACCTGACGCTGGCCGCCAAGGCGCACGCGTTTTTGCGCGGACGCGGCTATGTAACGCCGCAGGACGTAAAAAGCATCGGTATGGATGTGCTCCGGCACCGCGTGATGATCACCTACGAAGCTGAGGCCGAGGAAAAAACAAGCGAAACTGTGATCCAGAAAATCTTCGATGAACTGCCCGTGCCATGAAAGCCGGTGGTTGACGAGGCGAATCGAACCAAGTAATGTTTTACAAACTTAACGACGATATGAGTACTGTAACACTATCACCGAAGTACCAAGTTGTCATTCCCCGGACTATTCGTGAATCACTCCGCCTCAAACCCGGCCAAAAGATTCAGGTGATTAATTATGAAGGCCAGATCGTGCTTGTGCCGGTGCGGCCGATCGAGCAAATGCGTGGTGCTTTTAAGGGCATGAACACAAACTTCGAGCGCGAGCCAGACCGCCTATGAATGTTGTGGATTCGTCAGGTTGGATCGAGTTTCTCGGTGGCGGGCCAAATGCGGATTTATTTGCCACGGCTATCTGCGACACCGCTAAGCTGGTTGCGCCCACGATTTCTGTTTTTGAAGTATGCCGTTGGGTGCAACGGGAACTTGGGTTGCGCCGCGCTTTGGAGGCAATAGCGCTGATGCAGCAAGGGCGCGTCGTAGAACTGGATGTCACCTTGGCAATGTGCGCTGCGCGTTTAAGCTTGGATTTGAACTTACCGATGGCGGATTCGATTATTCTGGCTACTGCCCGCGCTCATAATGCCACGTTGTGGACGCAGGATGAAGATTTCGAGGGCGTAGATGGCGTGAAATACATCGCCAGGAAAAAAGGTGCGAAATGAGTTCGGCATAAACGAGGCCGATGGCAATACAAATGAAACGGTTAAGCGGAAAATCTCGATGAACTGCCCGTGCCATGAACCTTAGTACAATAGGCGCGAAGGGCGTTTTGGTCCTTCACATTTCTTGATTCGACGACGCGTTCATGATTCCGCGCGAAATCCTCAAGAAGATCCGACAGATCGAGCTACGAACGAACCGGCTTGTGACCGAGACGGTCGCCGGCGCTTACCACAGCGTGTTCAAAGGGCAGGGGATGAATTTTGAGGAAGTCCGCGAATACCAACCCGGCGATGAAGTCCGCTCGATTGACTGGAACGTCACCGCCCGGATGAACCATCCGTATGTGAAGAGGTATGTCGAGGAACGTGAATTAACTGTGATACTTGTTGTTGACGTGAGTGGCTCAGGTTTGTTCGGTTCACGTGTCCAATCAAAGCGCGAGCTGGCTGCAGAGATTGCCTCTGTGCTTGCATTTTCGGCGATCCGCAACAATGACAAGGTCGGATTGATTCTGTTCACCGACCGAGTCGAGAAATATGTCCCACCTCGAAAAGGCCGTCGGCATGTGCTGCGTGTAATTCGCGAGGTGCTGTTTTTTGAGCCGCGCCAGCGTGGTACAAACCTTGCCGCAGCGCTTGAATTTTTGCTCAGGGTTGCACGACGTCGCGCAATTGCAGTTGTTATTTCTGACTTTATCGAGCCACAGTTTGCGCAAATGGACGTTGACGTTCCCGCAGCACGGGTACTTGAAGGGAAGTCTACTGGCAAGACCGCAGCAGTACATCGGTTCGCGGACGAGCCACTCGGCACAGCAGCATACACTGCATTGCGACAGGCAAACCGGCGCCATGATGTCGTAGCAGTGCGGATCACTGATCCGTACGAGCTAGAGTTGCCACGGCTGGGTCGGATTGTGCTCGAAGACGCAGAAACGGGCGATGTAATCGAATTAAACACGAATTCAACTGCAGTCCACACTGGATTTGCCGCACGGCTAGCCGGTTTCCAGGAAAAGTTGCTCAAGCAGCTTCGAGCCGCGCGTATTGATGTGATCCAACTTCGTACCGACACGCCGTACGTAGCCGAGCTGAGGAAATTTTTTGAAGCACGTGAGCATAGGCGGTTACGCGGTTGAACCTGTAGGAGCAAACGTGCTATGGCCACAAACCTGCCAACACAAGTCCCTGCAGCAGTCACAAACGACATTCGGGACATCAAACCTCCGGTTGAAATACCGTCCGAGCTGGGGTGGCTATTGACGGTGGCTGCAATACTTGTGGTAACAGTGCTGTGTTACATCATCTGGCGTTTGATTCGAAAGCGGCTCAAGGAAAAGCCGCCCCTACCACCCGAGCCTGCGCATGTGCGTGCGCGCCGCAGGCTTATGGAAGCGCTTGCGCTGATAGCGCAGCCCGAGCCGTTCGTGGTTGCGGTGTCCGGAGCTGTACGGGTGTACCTGGAAGAAAGATTCAACTTGCATGCCCCGGAGCGGACAACGGAGGAGTTTTTACATGAACTGGCTGATTCACTAGTGCTGACTGAACGGCAAAAGGCAAGTCTTGGCGATTTCCTGACACGGTCTGACCTGGTCAAGTTTGCCAGGTACGAACCGACTGAATCTGAATTGCGCGATATGCATGCAGCAGCGCTGCGGTTAATCGAAGAAACCAAACCGGTGGAAGAAAAAGCGGAAAACGAGGTTCGGCAAAGCGAAAGCACACCAACACCACACGTTGGGTCGTCCAACGCAAAACATGCCACTGCACATGTAGTGTTGCCGATGGCCGGTGGCCGCCCCGAGAATTTAAATCGCGTATTGTAAATCCAATGACATTCGGTAGGCCATATTTGCTGTTGTTGCTGTTACTTTTGCCGGTGTTAGCCTGGTTGAAAGGACGAGCAGGCGCACAACCGGCATTTGTATATTCTGCAGTTGGCTTTTTCAAAGGGATATCGGGCCGTAGCCGATCGCGTGCTGGCAAATTGCTTATGGCAGCACGCTTATTGACGCTTGCAGTACTTGTATTGGGGGCAGCACAGCCGCGACTCACAAAAACCGGCACCACGATTAAGGCCAGTGGCATTGACATTGTGGTTGCGCTGGATTTGTCAGGCAGCATGGAATCTGAAGATTTCGTTTTGAGCGGCCGACGGATTAACCGGCTCGAGATGGCAAAACATGTGTTGCGTAAGTTCGTTCAGAACCGGCCAAACGATCGCATCGGACTGGTTGCATTTGCTGCGCAGCCATATATCGGCGCGCCATTGACACTCGACCATGACTTTCTGGCCGGGTGCATTGACCGGTTGCAGATCGGCCTCATTGACGAGAGCCGAACTGCAATTGGATCAGGTCTTGCCACCGCTATCAATCGGTTGCGTGATCGCAAGGCTAAGAGCAAGATCGTCATACTAATTACCGACGGACAGAATAACGCAGGTAAAATTCCGCCGCTGACTGCTGCAGAGCTTGCGCAGACGCTTGGCATAAAGGTGTACACCATCGGCGTTGGCACACGCGGTGTCGCACCTATGCCAATCAAGGCTCGTGGTCAGATAGTCGGCTACAGGCCGATGCAAGTTGACATTGACGAAGATACACTGCAGCAGATCGCTAGATTGACAGGCGGGAAATATTATCGCGCAGATAACGCACAACGGTTTCAGGAAATCTACGCCGAGATAGACCGACTCGAAAAAACCGAGGCTGAAGTCAAAAAGTTCGCCGAGCACAAGGAACTGTTTCAGTGGTTTGTGGGGGGCGGGATGGCGTTATTGTTGCTTGAGATTGTGCTTGGTCAGACCGTTTGGAGGAGGCTTCCGTGAACAATACTGCGTTAAACTGTACCAACATTAATTCGTTGAATCAGACCAGGCACTTGGCGTTTTGCACAGTTGACCGGTTCAACGAACCATGATTATGCGTTTCGCGGATTTACATCTGCTTTGGTTATTACTGGTGGTTCCACCGGCACTTTTGGTGTTTCTATGGTGGTCGGCCAGGAGGAAGCGCGCCCTACTGACACGGTTTATCGAGCCGCGGCTGTTAAATGGATTACTTGCCGGTGTTTCACCGGCCCGACACAGACTGCGGCATGGGTTTTTGGTGGCTGCTGTTACATGTTTTATTGTTGCACTTGCTCGGCCGCAGTGGGGGTTTGATTGGGAAGAAGTTAAACAACGCGGTTTGGATGTCATCGTGGCTATTGACACGTCGAAAAGCATGCTGGCCGAGGATGTCACGCCGAACCGGCTTACTCGGGCTAAACTCGCTGCATTGGAGCTGGTTCAACAGGCGAAATCGGATCGGGTTGGCCTGATTGCCTTTGCCGGAACAGCATTTTTGCAGTGTCCATTAACGGTTGATGATGTGGCGTTTGCTGAGTGTGTCGAGGCGCTTGATGTCAACATCATCCCACAAGGCGGCACTGCCATTGCAGAGGCAATCTTGACCGCCATAAAGTCGTTTAAGTCCGGGACTGAGGACCATAAGGTGCTTGTAATTTTCAGCGACGGCGAAGACCACGACCAGCGCACTGTTGAAGCTGCAGCCGAGGCTGCACGTGCAGGCATCAAAATTTTCACGGTGGGCGTTGGTTCTGCAGAAGGTGACTTGTTGCGAATCAGGACCCCGGACGGGCGAATGGATTACGTGCGCGACCCGGATGGTAATGTAGTGAAGTCCAGGCTCGATGAGAATTGGCTGCAGCAGATTGCTACTGCTGGAGGCGGCTTTTACGTGCCACTTCGTGGTGCAAAGGCGATCGAGACGCTTTACGAAGAGGGTATTGCTCCCCTGCCAAGGTCAGAAAGCGAAGCAAAACTTTTCAAGCGCCAGCGCGAGCAATTTCATTGGCCATTGATTGTGGGTATTGCGCTGCTTATGCTTGAGACGCTCATGCCCGCACGGCCGCAACCAGCGCGCGCGTTTGTCGGTTGGTCATTTTTGCCGCAGCAAATACCTCGGCTAAAACGAACAGCTCAAACCGTACAGACTGCAGGTGCACTGATTGTATTTTTGGTCATGGCGTGCGATGTGCAAGGCTCGCCAGGTGGCGCTTTGCGAGAGTACCGGGCTGGTAGGTTTGAGGAAGCGCTGAAGGAATATCAGCGCTTGATCGAAAAGGGTGCACCTGACGCCCGGTTGCATTTTAATGCCGGCACCGCCGCGTATCGGCTGGGAAAATTCGACATTGCCGCGAAGCATTTCGAAGAAGCAATGGGCGCGTTGCCGGTGCCTCTGCAGCAACAGGCCTACTACAACTGTGGCAACGCTTTTTACAGATTGGGGGAACAACAGTCTGATTTGAACAAGCGACGAAGCGCATGGGAACAGGCGCTTAAACAGTACGAGCTGGCGCTCAAGCTTGAGCGGAATGACCAAGATGCACAATTCAACTATGAATTTGTCAAGGAAAAGCTTAAAGAGTTGAATCAGCAGATGCAGCAACAGTCACAGACAGGGCAGTCGCCACAGCAACCCCAACAGAACGAGCAAAACACCCAAGACCAAAATCAACAAGGCCAGCAAAACGAATCCGCATCGGGGCAGACTCAACAGCACCCTGAAATTGCGCAACGACCTCACCAGTTGGAAGGTTCGGAGCAAAAGCAGGAACAGGAAGGTATGTCTGGCGAAATGCGTGATGCTGCGCAAAACCAAGCTGTTGAGCAGACGCAAATGAGTCAGCTTGCCCCAAGCCGGATGACACCTGAGCTGGCGCAACAGATGCTGGATGCGCTCAGAGCAGAGGAAACAATGATACCCTTCAAGCCGGAGCCACCACGCAGACCTGCCGAGCGCACGTTCAAAGATTGGTGATTGATAAGGTGGCGTTTTTCGAAGAGTAATTTCGCACGCGTACGGCAGCGCAAGATGCCCAGCAGCCGCCCTGTCAGGCGGCGGAGTTGAGTGCTTTTTTGATTGCCGTAATTACACGACGTTGGACGGAAAGCGGTGTGCCTTTGATCTGAGCGCCGGCAGCAGCCGGATGACCGCCCCCACAAAATTGTTCGGCAATTTGGCTCACATTGACCTTTTCTGACTTTGACCTGAGGCTGATATGGATGAGATCAGGCTCGATTTCCTCGAACACACAGGCCACAAGCACAGGTTCTATTGCGCGGATGTGATCAATTATGCCTTCGGCATCTACCGTGTCGGTGCCGGTCCGAACGAAGTCGGCTTTTTTGAGCCATAGATACGCGATGCGGTTGCCGTGTGTGAGTTTGAAGTGACTGTAAACGTGTTTGAGTAGTTTAGCACGTGAAAGTGGGTAGCTTTGGTATACCTCGTTGCAAATCTTTGCCAAATCAGCTCCACGGCTCACCAGTTCTGCTGCGATGTGATATGTACCCGGTCGGGTTGTCGGGTATTGAAACGAGCCTGTATCGGTGGAAATGGCTGTGAAAAGGCAGTTTGCAATTTGTTTTGTTATTTGCCATCGGGCAGCCTTGAGTAGTTTGAACACTAGTTCCCCCGTACTAGGTTCGCGTGCTGAGACCCAGTTAATGTCGCCGAATCGTGTGTTGCTTTCGTGATGATCGATGTTGATGAGTAGCTTGCGGTTTGTGATACACGCTTCAGCGCCGCCGAGCCGCTCCAAGGTTGCTGAGTCAATCGTAATGACCGCGTCAAATTTAAGTCCCTGTCTTGGTGGTTGCATTAGGTGGTCGGGATCCAAAAACCGATATTTTTGTGGCAGTGGATCTTCGTTCCAGCACTCGACTTTTTTCCCCTCAGACTTAAGCGCAACCGCCAGTGCTAGCTGCGAACCTACACAATCGCCGTCAGGTCGAGTGTGTCCGACGACACATATTGAGCTGCTTTCGCGAAGCGCTTCAGCGATTCGCAGGGCAATTTTGGGTTGGGTTTTCACCTGCAAAAAACTATGTTTCTACAAGTTGATGACGGCGCGGCACAGAGGCGCAGTTTACGTGCCAAACGTACGTTTGTCATCCAGGCCCGAGGCCGGTCTTTTCAAGTTCATTGATAATCTCCAAGACACGGTTCCCACGCATCACAGAATCGTCATATACAAACCGTAGGCGTGGGGTGTACTTAAGCACAACCGCCTTGGCAACAAGGTCCTGGATGCGGAGCCTATTTCGAGTTAGCATTGCGAAACCCGCCTTTTGTTGTTCGGCGGTGCCGAGTATGCTTGTAAAAACTGTCGCGTACCGCAGGTCGCCCGAGACCTCAACGTCATTTACAGTGATCAAACCGGCCTGGTCGACAGGCAGCTCGCGCCGGATGGCTTCCCCAATCTCGCGTTTTAGTAGTTCACGCACGCGTTGTTGACGTAAGGTTGGCATACGGATGTTTGGTCCTGAATTCTCGTGTCATTTTGGCCGGGGTCAATTCCAGCAGCACCCACCGGCTCCCCTGACACAAGTCTGGTTTACAGCTTCTGCGCCACTTTTTCTATGGTGTAACACTCCAGAACATCGCCCGGCTCATAATCACCAAAGCCCTCAACGCGAATCCCGCATTCCATACCCGCGCGTACTTCATTGACTTCATCTTGGAACCTGCGCATAGACTGAATTAAGCCTTCGTAGATCAGATTTTTGCGCCGCAACACACGCACACGGCCGCGAACCATTCGACCGGTTAATACGACGCACCCTGCCACAGGTAGGCCTTTTGAGAGCGGGAAAACCTTGCGCACCTCGGCACTGCCCAAGACGACCTCTTTCTCGACCGGCTCGAGGAGCCCAGCCATGGCCTCTTTCACTTGGTCAATAAGCTCGTAGATGACAGTGTAGAGCTTGATTTGTACCCCGTCACGCTTTGCTCGTTCATTTGCGCTAGCATCAATTCGGGTATGAAAACCCAATACAACCGCATTCGACGCTGCTGCCAGAGCAACGTCATTTTCCGTAACAGTCCCGACCGCACTGTGAAGAATCTCGAGCTTGACCTTATCGGACTCAATCTTGTTGAGCGCGTCAACAATAGCTTCCACCGAGCCTTGTGTATCAGCTTTGATGACGACTTTGAGTGTCTTCTCGTTGGCAGCTTCGAGTGTGGCGAACAGATTTTCAAGGGTAACTTTCGGGCGTGCAGCCTGACCGGCTGTGCGTGTTTCGAGCGCCCGTTTCTCCGCCAGCTCACGCGCGACTTTCTCGCTTTCCACAACGCTGAATTCCAAACCGGCTTCGGGCACACCGTTCAGGCCGAGCATTTTTGCTGCAACCGAAGGACCGGCTTCCTTGAGCCGCTTGCCCTCCGCATCAATCAAGGCGCGCACTTTGCCGTAATAATGCCCGCAGATGACCGCGTCGCCAGCGCGCAACGTGCCTTTCTTTACAAGCAATGTTACACTCGGCCCGCCGGGCTCCAGCCCGGACTCGATCACGAAACCTTTTGCGGGCCTATTGGGATTTGCCCGCAGCTCAAGCATTTCGGCCTGCAAAAGTATCATCTCTAGTAATTTGTCAATGCCTTGTTTTGTGAGTGCCGACACATCAACAAATATGGTGTCGCCCCCCCATTCATCCGTGGTCAGACCTTTTTCCTGCAACTGCTGCCGGACTTTCAAAGGGTTTGCATTTGGGTGATCGCATTTGTTGACGGCTACGATGATCGGCACCTTGGCCGCACGCGCATGGTCGAGCGCTTCAATCGTCTGTGGCATGACGCCCTCATTTGCAGCTACAACCAAAACAACTATATCTGTCACATTTGCACCGCGCGCGCGCATTGAGCTGAAAGCCTCGTGGCCGGGTGTGTCGAGAAAGGTAATTTGCGCCAGCTCATTTTTCCGGTCAGGGTGTGGAATTGAAATCGTGTAGGCACCGATGTGCTGGGTAATGCCACCCGCTTCGCTTGCTGCGACATTTGTTTTGCGAATGACATCCAACAAGGTCGTTTTACCGTGATCAACATGACCCATAATCGTTACTACTGGCGCGCGCGGTTTGAGGTCTTGCGGTCTGTCCTCTTCGTCCAGCTCGGGTTTCTTGACCAACGCAGGCGAGATGCCAACACCTTTTGCGCGTTTTTCAATTTCAAGTTTGAATCCGTACTTTGCACAGATGTGTTTTGCGATTGCCTCGTCAATGACCTGATTGACGTTCGCCATCACCTTCAGCTCGATAAGGTCGGCAATGATTTGAAAAGGCTTCTTGTTCAGTTTTTCGGCCAGTGTGCGGACCGTAATAGGCGGTTTGATTGTCAGAGTCGGCGCTGTCGGTGGCAGCGCAATCTTGAGTGGAGCAAAACTAGGCGGTTGGGGCGGCGCGACCAATGGGATATTTGGCCCCTGGCCGGGAGCGACCGGCTTCGTTTTAGGCGAGATCGGCCGCAGTTGTCGAGGCTCAGGTTTTTGCCGTGTAATAACGGGCGGTGCACTTATCTTGGCACGTCCAGTCACTGGACTGGCAGAACCTGCCTTTTGTGTTGGCCGCGGCCGAGGCTGCAATTGGATGAAGCCAATTTTCTCGCCTATTCGTGGTTTGGGCGGTTCAACCGGTTTTTGTTCCTGCTGGGTCGGTTGAGGAGGCGATGCCTCTTGAATCGGTTGAAGTGAGACCGCGGCCGGTAGTTCTTGTGCGGTGCTGCTTGGGGCCTGTTCTTGTGGCAAAGGGAGCTCAACTGTTGCCTGCGCCGGCTCTTGTATTGTGGCAGCCGGTGACGGTTGTATAACGGGTTGTTCAGCTACGCTAACAGGCAGATCGAGTGCGGACGCAGATGTCGCTGGCTCTTCCGAAACGGCAGTTTGAACTTGTTCCGGTTCAGGTGGTTTCAGCTCTTCGGCTGGTAACTGCGCTACAGTTGGTTCTGTAGGTGTTGTCTCGCTCGTGACAGGCGGTGTAGGGACCTGTTTAATTCCCCCCAACTGTTGGATGAGATATTCTGCGGTGATCTTGTCAATCGTGCTAGAGGCTGTTTTAGCGGTAGTGATGCCCAGCTCGCGCGCCTTAGCTATTACCTCTTTGCTCGGCACTCCGGTTTGCTTTGAGATCTCGTGTATGCGAACGGGCATATTTTATTGTTGGGTCAGGGCTAACCGTTCAGGTTTGTTTGGCACAGAGTCGCTCGGTCGCCGCATTTTAATTATCCGCCGGATTAACTTGTTGACGTTTCACCTACCTTAATTGTGCGTCTGGCAGCTTCAGCGCGGGCGGCTTCCAAGATCGCACCTGCTTGTTCTGCAACTTGTGGTATGCCTGCCAGATCGCTTTCCTCGGCTTCGAGCAGGTCTTCAAGCCGAGTTAGTCCCGCATGCACAAGTGCATCGGCTTGTTCACGGGTAATACCGGGAATTGAGGCGAGTGATTCAACGGCTTCGGCAACTTTTTCTTCGAACCCTTTTGTAACGACCACCTCGGGTTCGATCTCAACGTGCCAGCCGGTTAATTTTGAAGTCAAACGTGCATTTTGGCCGCGTTTTCCTATTGCCAGTGAGAGTTGGTCTGGGCTGACGGTGATTTTAATTCGTTTGGTTGCTTCATTGACCTCGAACGTCTTCAGCTTAGCAGGGGCAAGCGCAGCGCTAACAAATGTTTTAATGTCGGGCGACCATGGAATGACATCGACCTTTTCATTGTTAAGCTCGCGCACGATGTTTTTTACACGTTGCCCGCGTAGCCCAACGCATGCACCCACAGGATCAACTTTTTCGTCTCTTGAATGCACCGCAATTTTGGTTCTGAACCCAGGTTCGCGGGCGATCCCCTTGATCTCAATTGTGCCGTCATTGATCTCGGACACTTCAAGTTGGAATAACTTTATCACAAAACGCGGGTCTGCCCTCGACAAGATGATTTCCGGTCCGTGCGGCCCCTGTTCGACCGCCTTCACGTAGCAGCGGATCCGTTCGCCGACCTGGTATTCTTCGGTGGGGACGCGTTCGTGATTTGGCAATAAAGCCTCGTATTTTCCCAAGTCAACGATAACATCCGACCTCTCGAACCGCCGTACAACGCCGCTAACAATCTCGCCAACTCGATCCTTGAACTCAGCAAAAATGAGTTGTTTTTCAGCCTTCCTGATATGTTGAAGGAGTGCCTGTTTTGCATTGGCGGAAGCTATGCGGCCAAAATCCCGTGGCGTTACTTCTACATCAACTTCGTCGCCCACTTTCGCATCGGGTTTGATCTTACGCGCCTCGGGCAACGAGATCTGGTCGTGTTTCGATACAACTTTCTCAGCCACAATCAGTTTTGCAATAGCGCGAATTTCACCTGTTTCTTGGTCAATATCAACCCGCAGTGCACGGGCTGGCCCTACAGCTTTCTTTGCCGCAGCGAGCAAAGATTCCTGCACGGCGGAAAGCAGGACATCCCGGTTGATGCCCTTTTCTCGCTCCCAAAACTCAAGTTGTGCCAACAGGTCCGAGTTCATGACGTTCTTTTTGCCGGTTTACCAACAAAAAAGTCGGCAGAATTTTAATCCTCCGACTCAGCCAAACCGGTTTTTAGCAGTTAAAAACCAAAAAACAATAGCTGAAATCCACCGAGGTCGTCAAGCCTCTTTTGGGCCGTTTGGCAGTATTTGTCGGGTCATAAGTTTCAGGCGTGGTTAGTACCAAGCTTAGGCCGCGGCGGTTTGACGCCTGTCAGTTCTGATGGCTCGCTAAGAAGCGTTATTAACGAAGCTTTTGGATTTGTAGGCACATTTCCAAAGCATCAGCATTCCAAGCAAACACACTAAGGTGCTTTCAGCTCGGGAGAGTTTTCCATATGAAAAGCTTCACAGTCACTGCCCGCTTTATGCTGTTCAGATACTGTAAGCAAAAAGACGGCGCACTTTGCTTTGGGTTGGTAACGGAGTTGTCGCTGAACCGCGAGTTCCGTATATCGCCGGACAAGCCCGTTAAGACCAACTGTTACGAGCTATATGGTTTATTGCGGACAAAGCCCGTCCCGGTAAAATCGGTGGGCGTGTTGTGCCTGAAAGTGCTTGACAAAACTGGGCTTTTTGTTTACAAATGTGCGCAATGTTAAGGTTGTCGAAGCTGTTTGTTCCCCCCGCCAACCGAGGACAGTTCAGAGCGTCGCTGGCGGGATCGGTACTGATTTTGGCTTGTGTGTTCCCGTGGGCCTGTGGCGGGCAGGACCAAGGGATCACGATAGCAGGGGCCGGAGGTAACACAGTTGGGCATCTTGGGCCTGGGTTGCAGTTGGCCCCACAGCCGGCACCCCAGCGTGTGCATTGGGTTGTCGGCCCTGCAAAAGTGAATCTCGCCGGCGTCGCCGAAATGGAGATCCCGGCGGATTACAGGTTTGCTGACGAGCGCAGCGCACGTCTGCTTATTGAGCAACTTCGAAATCCCGTCCCCAAAAACCTCGTCGGATTTCTAATTCCGCCATCAGGCGAGTGGTTTGCTTTGGTAGAGCTTAGCGAGCCAGGTCACGTAAAGGACGACGACGCAGCCGGTTTGGACTCAGAAGTGATCCTTTCGGCCATTCGTCAAATGGCAGCACGCCAACGCGAAGTTCAGGGTGGTTCTGGAGCACCCGTTGTCGAGTCGGTTGATTGGACACTCGAACCAATGTATGAGCCGACGACGCACAGGGTTGAATGGGCAATCAAGGCTGTTAGCGGGGGAAAAGCAGTGGTGAACTACGTCGTTCGATACTTGGGTCGAGTGCACGTTTTAGACTTTGTTGGGGTGATGCCAGAGCGGGCTGAATCCGATCTTGTTTCCCTCAAAGCGGTTGCCAAGGGAGTGTCGTTTTTACCAGGGCAGCGATATGAAGATTTCCAGCCTGGTGACAAACTGGCTAGTTCCAGCTTAGCCCAGTTTTTGGTTAATCAGGATCAACAAGCCGAAGAACTTGCTGCGGAAAGTTCCGTCGGGGGCGTTGAAGGGGCGATTACTAGCGGCTCGAATTTTGTTTGGCAGGCTGCTGTTTTCTTGGGTTTGTTTCTAGTAGGTGTATTTGTGCTTGTGTATCGTGCTTGGAGCAAGCCGCGTCAAGCGGCTGTTACAAGCGGAAAGCACAAGCCGCTTCAAACTGTTGAACAGGTCCAAACACCCGTTGCTGCGCAAGTTAATGTGCATGCAGCTCCTGCAGAAAAACCGGCGGCAACGGTCGCTAGGGATCAGATTTCTGTGCCCGAACGTGCATTGGCACGGAATGGAAACGGAACTGGCCTCAATCATCGGAAGCGCCAAAAGCGTTACAGGTACGACAAGTTTTACTCCCGGATGATAATGCGCCTTTCTGGCAGTGAATATGGCAACGGAGGCGGTAACGGCGATACAGAGCTCATTTACAATCAACCAGCATACCAACTGAGCCATAGTGTCACTGTACTGGATTTAGAGCGTGAACTGGCTACCAAAGCGTCAGCCATTATCGAGACGCAGACTGACCTGATCGAGGTGCAGCGCAAGTTCATCGAAGAACAGCGCAAGCTAATCGAGGAGCAGCGCAGATTGTTCTATGCCGAGCTTGAGCAGGCTAAAAACCAGCTCGAGTTGTTCGGTAAGTAGTACATTAGCAATTCTGTAAAACTGCTGTAAAAAGGAGGGGCAGTGCTAAATTGTCGCCCTGTCGGCTTTGCGTCCAAAAGGCATCAGCTTGGACGGCGTCGGCTGGACAGTAACATGTTTGGGGACAACGTTCCCAGTATGCACGGACACACCCAAATTGCACGGGGTTTTGCAGTTCAGCTCGGGCAAGGTTGTAGTTTGGGGCTGTTAATCGGGCTGCTCTTGATTATTTGGATGGCTGTCTTGGGTCATGTTGAGTGCAATGCTGGCATGCTGTATTCGTTTTCGAACACAAATCGCATTGAAATCCTCGACAGTCTAAACCCACCAACAAGGTCAAAGCCATATCCCTCAACCACAATAGTTAGTAATCTGCTGGGCTGCACAATAACAGCCGTCACAGTTACAATTCATGGTTTGTCGCATAGTTTCCCTAGTGATGTGACAGTTTTGCTGGTAGGCCCGCAAGGCCAACAGGCCGTTCTTATGGCCCAAGTTGGGGGTCAGGAACGGCTTAGTGTTACGAACCTGACGCTAACATTTGACGACGATGCCGCACACCAATTGCCGGTGCACACCAATTTGCAGTCGGGCGTTTTTAGACCCACAAACGGTTATTTGGCGTTTGGGCGACGCGGGCTGCCATTTGATTTGCCAGCCCCTGCACCGGTCGGTAGTTCAAATGCACCCGCTGCATTGGCTGTGTTCAAAGACACTAACCCGAACGGCGTCTGGGGTTTGTTTGTCGTGGATGACTCCAGTTCAGATTCGGGCGAAATAGCGCTTGGCTGGACTCTGAACCTGACTGTGTCGGGTCCATTACACATTTGCATTTCCTCGCCCCAGGTCGTGATCTCGTGGCCAGTCCATTTGCGAGATGCCGTGCTTCAGGTCTCGACGGATTTGGTCTTGCCGAGCGCGTGGGCTGATTGGCCGGGCACACCGGCCGAGGCAATGGGTTGGTTATGGGTCACCGACTCTGTGGCAAGTGGACAAATGTTTTACCGTCTTAGGTGGCTGGCAGAGTGAAAGTTACGCTGTACGATGGTTGGTTTTTAGTGAAACGCTTAATGACTCCTAAAAACAGTCCATTTAGCAATCGCATTGAGCTAATTGACGAAGGTAAAATTGCAATTTTTTCCCTTGACAATTTTTGATGCAATTGCTTAAATGGGATAAGTTGCGGTCGTGTGAAATCGCCCGCAAACCGAGTTATAAAAAACTAGACCGGGACCGTAAAAATGAAATTACGCCGTAAGTTAAGAACTGCGGGAACGATGCTGTTAACTGTTGCGGCAATACTCCTGCCCGCAAAGGTTAATGCTCTCACGTACGTCTTCAGTTTTGAATATGTGTTTATGGGACCGCCGCCCATGTCCATGGATATTCCGTGGGTTGTAGCCACTGTGGACGATTTGGTTGGTGGGGGCGTGCGTATGACGATACAAAACAGTGCTACTCTTGGAGAGCAAGTGGTTGAGAAGCTGTGGTTTAACTTAAATCCAGTGCTTGACCCGACGAAGTTGGTTTTCAATTATGTTGGCTCAAGCGGGAGCTTTGAGATGCCGGTGATTGGGAAAGGCGTTGATAGGTTTAAGGCCGACGGGGACGGCAAGTACGACATATTGTTCGCGTTTGCTACGCCTTGGGGTTTGCCACACCAATACTTGCCAGATTGCTTTTCGGCAGGGGAATGGATCGCTTATGACATCACTGGAATACCGGGATTGAGTGCGTCAGATTTCTGGTATCTCAGCGCACCAGCGGGGAACATCGGGCCGTTTTATGCAGCGGCATACATTCCATGTGCCACCTACATTTGTGTCCCTGAACCACAAATCCTGGCCCTTGCAGGTTTGTGTGCATGTGCATTTCTCGTCAGGCGATTTAGGAGATAGGCAAGTGGCAGTCAGGTAGTCTTGGTTTTCTCGATACAGCCCTGCCGCGGCGGCAGGGCTTTTGTTTTAGGCACCCTTATTTCAGTGGTTGGGAAATCGAAGTGTCCGAGTGCCATGGCTTAGCGCAGATGGATTGCCTTTCCGAACCTTGGACGATGGTAAAGCGGTGACGGGAACACTCGTACTCCGTCGGTGGCGACAAGTCTTGGCTTGTTACCATTGAAACTCGACCAGGCAAAAAATACTGTGCTGATGTTTACATCAGCCTTGGCAATCACGGCTGGTTTAAAGGTTCTCCCGGGGTTGACTAAAACAGGAGAAGCACATGACTCGTGCTAGCTTGAGTCGAGAAACCAGATCAAAAAAGAGATAGGGCAAGGTGATCTGCGGCATTTGACTACGAAATCGGTAATTCAACGAACGCCGTTTCACACTGTACCTATCCGCAATTTGCGCCGCGTGCTTTGGTGATGAATTCTTTGCATGTGGCTGACTGGCAGGGTATTGAGAAGTGGATGTTTTTCGAATGCCGCCCTTAGAGATTTTTGAAAACATGCGAATTGCGCCAACGCAAAATGGCCTTTTTAGCACCCAGCAAGAGAGAAAGGAAAAGCAGTCACTGGAAAGGGCCTTTGCCTCTCTGGAACAGTTTTGGGGCGAATTCGCCACTTAACTTTCGCCTTGCGCGTACACAATAGGTCACAATAGGCTAGCGCGAAAATGCCACTTTGGGCCTTATGTGCTTTTTAAGGCCGCAGTTGCATATTCATAAGTGTTTAGCTTTTTCTACTTGACAAATTGCGTTAAAAAAACCCATATTTAAAACAAAGAAGTGGACCTCAGCGGATTGGCGGCATGAAAACACGTATCAGCCTAACTACAAAGTTACTTGCGGCACTGATTCTGGTAGCAACTGCGCTGCCGGTGCGGGCAATTGTTCCTACTTGTTTTTTAAGTTTCGATTACAGATTCATGCCCTTGGAAAGTGCGGGGCCGTTGGGGGCACCGTGGGTGGTAGCAATATTCGAAGGGGATAACGGTGCGGTAAACCTGACCGTCGTGAACACTAGTCCATATGGTACTAACGTTGTGCAGAAGCTTTGGTTCAACCTGAATCCAGTTTTTAACCCGACAAGCCTGACCTTTAGCTTTGTAGGGTCCAGCAGCGGGTCCGACGATTGGCTTATTGGCACGGGAGCCAACGCGTACAAGGCCGACGGCGATGGGATGTTTGACATATTATTTGTGCATACAGGCGATCAGCAGTTTGGGCCAGGGGATTGGTTTATTTACAGCATTTCTGGAATACCTGTTTTAACTGGGTGGGATTTTTGCTATTTCAGTGCTCCGCCCCCACCTAGTCCTGAGCCGTACTACGGACCGTTTAAAGCAGTGGCGCTTTTCCCGTGCTTTCAATACATTGCGGTTCCCGAGCCTAGCAGTGTAATTTTGGTCTGTGTGGGGCTGGGCATTTTGTTCGGGCGTAGGTTTTTGGGGCGGAAAAGCTAGATGCATATTTCAGCGGTTTTCTTCCAGCTGAGACAGATTTATCTGCCTTGTCGGTGGTGTGGTGGGGGGCAATTTTGGTTGTTAGGTTGCTTGCAATAGTGCCTTCGCAAACCGTAATCCTGCCATTGTATTACAGGCAGCGACTTGCAGTTAGCTGAAACGGAATGATCTTAGGCCGATTGATTCGGCTTAAAGCCCCGGTCCTGAGAATCCAAATAGCCGTTAGTCCACATTTAAGGCTTGATCAAGCAAGGCTTCGAGCTGTTCCAAAAGGCCGGCTTTGCTTGCTAAAAGTGTTGCACCTGCTGCGTGCGCCGCTTCGCGCAGATGGGCATTTGTGTCCTCTCCGAAAGCTATCACCGGGATGTGCTTGGTGGTTGCGTCCTTTCGAAGGTTTGCAATCGCTGCACACACATTTCCACGCGTTGACTCGAGGTCGGCCAATACAACCAACGGTTTTTCCTGCTGTGCACAAGCTACTAGTAGCGAAGGCTCGTGAAGTGATGCGACCCGGTAGCCCAAGTCCTGAAGGCCGTTGACCAATCGGCTACCCGGCATAAGTGTTTCGTACAACACAAGCGCAACTGGCTGGTTCATATCTCAAAATGAAGCAACTGAATTTACGGCGCACGTTCCGTAAAATGGCTGTCCGGCCTGGATTCGAACCAGGACCAAAGGCTCCAAAGGCCCGTGTGCTACCATTACACCACCGGACAACCGCAGCTAAAATACTCAGAAAATATGGCTCCCGCAAAACCAAAATGATCGGGCAAACCAGTTCCAGTTCAGCGCGCCTTGTAATGCTAAGCGAAATGGTTAAGCTTTTGTCGGGTGACGTAGATTGACATGTATTACAGGCACACGCAGATAGGTTGGGTACAGGTTCTTGTAATTGGCGCTTTGCTGGTAGTGCTGGCATGCTCGGCTGCGCGCATGCCGAAGACACAGGCAGTTGGGGGTGAATTACTTCTTAGCGGATTGGGGCTAGTGTTATTGTTATGCATGGTGATTTTTGGGAGCATGACTGTAACGGTCAATGACACGACCGTAACAGTTCAGTTTGGTCCTGGCCCGATCCGGAAGACAATTCAGCTTGTGGACATTGATTCATGTCGGGCGGTGCGTAACCCGTGGTGGTGGGGTTGGGGCATAAGACGGATTCCACGCGGTTGGCTATACAATGTTTCTGGCTTTGACGCAGTGGAGCTAGTTATGAAAAGCGGTCGCATTTTCCGGCTCGGTACAGACGAGCCGCAAGCCTTGGCCGAGTTTATTCGATCAAAGCTCAACCGTATTGTCTAGGTATTCGTTAAATAACTGTGGCGGGTTGACACCGGGCGGCTGAGGATTATATTTACGGGCCTAAACTTTTGTATGAATCCAAAACCACATGTTGCGGTTGTTGGTGCCACAGGTGCAGTCGGACTAGAAATGATTAGCACCTTGGAACGGCGTAAGTTTCCCGTTGGCAAACTGACTCTTCTCGCGTCGGCGCGCTCGGCAGGCAAGAAACTTAGGTTCAATGGCGAGGAATTGCCTGTCCAAGAGCTGACAGCTGACAGCTTCGAGGGAGTGGATATAGCTTTGTTCAGCGCAGGGAGCAGCATTTCGAAACAATACGCACCAGCGGCCGCGCGATCTGGGTGCGTGGTCATAGACAATTCCAGCGCATTCAGAATGGACGACGACGTGCCGTTGGTGATTCCCGAAATAAACGGTGCTGACATCAAGTTGCACAAGGGCATAATTGCTAATCCGAACTGTACGACGGCGATAGCGCTAATGGCGCTTTATCCGTTGCACGCGGCATTTTTCTGCAAGCGGGTTTTTGCGGCGAGTTACCAAGCTGTGTCTGGCACAGGAGCAAAAGCCATAGCCGAATTGCAACGGCAAGTCGAACAAATTGTTAAAGGCCAGCCGGTCACAAAGGAAGTTTATCCGCACCAGATTGCATTTAACCTTTTGCCGCACATAGACGTTTTCCTACCGAATGGGTACACAAAGGAGGAAATGAAACTCCAAAATGAAGGCCGCAAGATCATGCACCACCCGACTTTCCGTGCGAGCATAACTTGCGTGCGTGTGCCGGTGTACCGTGCGCATTCAGTGGCCGTAAGTGCAGAGTTTGAAAAACCGGTGACTGTTGAAGCTGCAATTGAGGTGCTCAGGCGCGCACCCGGGCTGGACGTGGTTGATAACCCTGAGAAGTGCGAATATCCAATGCCACTGTTTGTCAGTAATAAAGATAACTGTGCTGTTGGGCGGATTCGGAAGGACTGCGCTTTTGACAACGGTTTATGCTTTTGGGTCAGTGGCGACCAGCTACTTAAGGGTGCCGCTTTAAATGCGGTCCAGATTGCCGAAGAACTGCTTAAATTACAGCAGGTGTAGTGTTGGAAAGCACCTTCTTGAACCTGAGTTCCACGGTAGAGCTAATTCAGTTAGCGTACGTTCATGGGCCACTTTGTAGGCAGCGAGGCGTTTAGTGCTTCTTTACTACGGTGCGTTAAAACTACTTGATCCGGCCAAAGACACGGCAACGGACCTATCGTGGAAATCTTTTGTTGGGCAAATGATGAGCTTGTGTTTCGGTTTCGACGATGAGGTTTTGGGCAAAGGTTTTTTCTTTAAAAAAAGCTTGACAAAATCGTTGTCAGTGCAAAAATATAGAAATAGACCGGTTAAGCCGGTGCGTACTCAAAAACCCCAGAATGGAAATAGGTAAGTGAAGGTGGTGAATAGCCGGAGGAACAGTTTATGAAAACGTTAAAGACGACACTTACAATTATTGTAGCTGGTGGTGGTTTGTTGTTTAACAGCACAGCGTGGGCAGATTATGTAAGTACGGTTTTATCCGATAACCCTTTGGCGTATTGGCGATTTGAGGATCCGTCAAGTGCCCCGGGAGAAACAGTCGCCGATAGTGCAGCGGGTGGCCTGTCACCGGGTTGGTACAGGAACAGAGGTGGTTTACTGCCAGACATAGCGCTTGTGCCGGGTGCCCTGGGCCGAGCGGCACAGTTCCACGGCACTGTTGACGGTGGCAATGGCAATTTCATCGAGATTTCCGATAACGAGTGGGCAGCGGTTCCATACAGGCTGGCGAATTTGACAACTCTGAGCTTGGAATTTTGGGTAAAGGCCAGTCCGACTTCGAGCGAGACTTATGCGCGTTTCATTTCCCGGGCAAGTGGTGGTACAGGTAACTATTGGGTCGGCATGGCCACAGCAGGAAACTATCCAGGGCAACCGTTTGTGGGAGTGCCAGGGGGAACTTGGTACGCGTGGCCACCAAATATTCTCACCGACGGCAATTGGCACCATGTTGTGGTTACGTACAGTTACGACGGTGCAAACACGACGACAGAATTGTGGATTGACGCTGTAAGAAGGGGAACGAATGTGCGTGCAGGTGCTTTTTCAGGGCCGCCAGGTACCTGGCAAAACCTCATAATCGGGGCTGAGAATCATCAATTTTGGGTTTTTAACGGTTTGGTGGGTGCCCTGGACGAGGTTGCCATTTACGGTTATGCCTTGGGTGAGGAGCGGATCATAGCTCATTTCAATGCCATACCTGAGCCGACGGCAATCGCTCTGCTTCTGGTTGGTCTTGGCGGGTTGGCTCTGCTCCGCAGGAAAACATTGAATTAGATCGGCACTAGCTTAGGTGTCAACTCGGGGTGCCCAGCCGATGTGCGTGTCCGGCTTAGTGATGCACCCAGATCGCAGGGGACTCTTTAGAAATAAAGGGCGTACTAAAAACTTCTAAGGTGCGCAAATTTCGTCGCTTTGCGAGCTGAACTGACTGGCGAAAGAGGCAGTTTTTTGCATGTGTATGCAAGCTGCTTGAGGTGGCATATGTGTTTGTCACGGGGCTGCAAAACCGTCGCTAGCTAAATCTGCTTCTGTTAATCCTAAAATCGGTGGTTGTGAAGCTTGCCTTAGTTGGCAGATATTTTATGTGCCAAGGATGAAACTACAGATTATCCTGGCAGCATTACAACGGCATAGGGAAGCGATTGTAAATCTGCGCCGCCGACGGTGCCGTTTTATTCGGCACCATGAATTTTGGCTCGCTGGACCGGCGTTTCCACGCCGAGCAGGCTCCGCACGAGCGGGTCGCGCACTTGAGTTAAGTTCATGTTTTTCACCTGGTCTTTGTTTCCCGATTAACTGTTCGCTGAGTAGTTGCCGGTGTTGAGCCGTGTTTCACAAGCCCCAACTCGGCTGCGATTGGCAAGCTACTGGGCGCCGTCGCCTTGGCTACTTTGAGTAGCCAGAAATGTTACCTCTTACAAAAGCGGGTTTTGGAGTTTGAGCTGTGTGAAAATGGTCGGCGTAAGGTTTTTTATGCTTTAGGGGTAGGCTTTTGGTTGTTGTTTCCCTGACCTTAATATGACTCTGTTGCGATGCATGTGCAAATGTTCTCTTGGCCTGTTGGCTAAAGGGTACTTTTTTCAGTGGCTTGGCTGGCGGATAGCAGGTAAACCCACAATGTCTAGGCTGCATTGTGCATGAGCAGCCGCCACGCGGCCAGAGTTGGCTTGGTATTGTGGTTGGTGCATAACCCGTTCCTCGGCGCGCACGGGTAGACTTGATGTGTTAGTCCGGCGAATCTTGGTTTTTGTGGACAACTCCAGTGCGTAGACAGGCAAGGCTGATTGCCCATGAACCTTGCCGATGCAGTGCTAAGTGATAATAGCCGGTTTGTGTGCCGTGGCCTTGTGAAGTGGGGCTGGATCACAGGATGCGGATAGTGAGGAGGTGCGTCTTGTGCAAGTTGCAGGGGCATCCGACTCCGAATCATTTCGGGGGCCAGTTATAGGGTTTGTTTTTAACTCTGGATCCTAGACTGATGTTTTGGATTTTGTGTTGGTTCCGCATTCGCGGGCTGGCCATCGTAAATTCTCAGGTTATTCGTCCCTAATCCGGCATAGTAGGGAAGATCACATTAAAGGTTTTTGCTGCGTGTTGCGCTTGAGTTTAGTTCCGATGGGCTGGTAAGTTTTGGGCTGTGTCCGACCCGACAGGTTTAAGCATGCTTAATAGTGGAAGCGAGGTGTTGGTATGTCAGAAGTGAATGCGCTCGGGCGCGCAAATGTTTTGGGTGTAGGTGTGCATGCGCTGAATATGCAGCTTGCGTTACGGGCTGTGGCGGATGCGCTGGGACACAGGCAGAAAGGATATGTTTGTGTGACCGGTGTGCACGGCGTGATGGAGGCACAGCAAGACCCTGAGTTTCGCGCGATACTGAACCGTGCGTTTCTTAATACCCCGGATGGCATGCCAACTGTATGGATAGGCCGGGCACAGGGTTTCCGGCACATGGACAGGGTTTATGGGCCGGACCTAATGCATGCCGTGTGCGAATTTACACGGCAAACCAGTTACACACATTTTTTGTACGGCGGCGCAGAAGGCGTTGCGCAAATGCTTAAGGAACGGTTGAAAGAAAAGTTTCTCGGCATAAAAGTTGTCGGCACATACACGCCACCGTTCCGGCCGTTGACAGAAGCCGAGGAAAACGAATTGACCGCGCTGGTCAACGGGTTAAAGCCCGACATAATTTGGGTGGGCCTGAGCACACCCAAACAGGAAAAGTTCATGGCGGCGCATTTGGACAAGTTCGACACGACCCTGATGTTCGGGGTTGGCGCAGCCTTTGATTTTTTGGCCGGGCGCGTGCCGCAGGCACCTCGCTGGATACAGCGCGCCGGGTTGGAATGGTTGTTTCGGCTTTGCTGCGAACCACGCAGGTTATGGCGTCGGTACCTGCGTAACAACCCGTTGTTTGCTTTTTGCATTTTTTGTCAACTGACCGGGCTCAGAAAATACAGTTTGCAATGAGCTGTATGTTGTGGCGAGTGCGGGTACGCGTCTGGGTTTTATTGGGATTTTGATTTCTTTGATGGAGGTCTTAATAATGATTTGCCGCTTTGGAAATTTAGTGCTAAACATTTCAGACAGGCGTTAACACGCCTGATTGGAGTTGTGGGAGCCGCGAATTTAAACAATGTAATCGGGCCTGCCACTGCTAAGCGCAGTCAAGCTCGTGAGGTGGCAGCCGAAATAGCCCGGTGCTGGCAGCAGTTGCCGGACAAGTGGCTTTTCTTAGCCATGCTCGGCGTGTGGGTTGCGTTGTTCCATTTTCTTGGCAACTCGACCTTTGGGTACATACCGACGGCTTCGGTGTTCCACTGGATGTTCAACGCGTATGTGAGCAGCCCGACGGTTGGCGTGCGGCCGTCGCCTTTCGAGTCGCCATTTTTATGGTTGGAACGTGTGATGGAAGGAATGTCCAACTCAGATGACGGGCATGGTTTGCTTGTGCCGTTGGTTGTTGTTGTGCTGTTATATTTGAAGCGCGACAAGCTTTTGAAATCGGTTACAGGGACATGGTGGCCGGCGTTGATTTTAGTTGTGGGAGGGTTGGTACTGCACATTTTCGGTTACCTAATACAACAGACGCGTGTCTCAATCGTTGCAATGTTCATTGGTGTGTACGGCCTGATGGGGCTTGTTTGGGGCAGGGGATGGTTGCGCGAGAGTTTTTTCCCGTTCGTATTGTTTGCGTTTTGTGTGCCGTTGGGCTCACTGGCTGGGCCGATCAGCTTCCCGTTGCGGATAATTGTCACGAAAATCGTAACAACGCTATCACGGACATTGCTGGGCATAAACGTTATCCGGGAGGGCACACGTATTTTCACGCAGGACAGGACATTCGAATACGAGATTGCCCCGGCTTGCAGCGGAATTCGGAGTTTGATAGCGATTTTTGCCATTTCGACGATATACGCTTTCCTCGGGTTCAGGAAAGGCTGGAAACGGGTTGTTATAATTGCCTCGACCGTGCCGCTTGCTGTTCTTGGGAACGTGTTTCGCATGATGACAATTGTGTTTGCTGCTGAGGCATTTGGGCAGGAATGGGGTAATTACGTGCATTATGGCGGTCCATTTGGCATTTTAAGCCTGTTGCCATATGTGCCGGCTATTGCTGGTTTGATGTTTTTGGGTTGTTTGTTAAGGGAGCCGGTGGTTGCAAAATCGGAATCTGAACAAGGAGCTGGCCGGTGAAAAATCAGAAGCTAATCGTATTGATCATTGTGGTTGTGCTGACTGGTGCATCGGCCGCACTGCTGGGTCGGCTTAAGGCAGGCCAAAAACTTGGACCGCCAGGGCTTACAACAGCTCCGGTCCCGGGCGAAAACCTGCGCGTAACTGTTTGTTTGCCGGAAAAAGTACTCGATTACAAGTCTGAAGAGGTTGAACAGCCCCCAATCGTAACCAATACGCTGCCCAAAGACACAAGTTACGGCCAGCGACTTTACGAGGCTCCGGATGGCTTCAAAATTCTCTTGAACGTGGTTTTGATGGGACTCGACCGCACGAGCTTGCACAAGCCGGAGTTTTGTCTTGTTGGTGCAGGGTGGCGGATTGACACGTCCGAGCGCCTGACCATCCCAATTTCAAAGCCGCATCCATATCTTTTGCCGGTTACACGCAAGCTGCTGAGCCGACAGGACAACATTGGCGGGTACCAAGTCAGGCGGCATGGAGTTTTTGTGTACTGGTACGTAGCTGACGGAGCGCTCAGCGGCGATGCAACCGGGCTTGAGCGGATGTGGTGGACGGCCAGGGAACTGTTGCGCACTGGTGTGCTACAGCGGTGGGCGTATGTGACCTGTTTCACCGTCTGTGCACCAGGTGAGGAAGAGTCGGTGTATAAACGGTTAAGCGAGTTTATTGCCGCTGCAGTGCCCGAATTTCAGCTTGCAACCGGCAAACCGCTCGAAGAGGAAAAATCTAAGCCTGTAGCTCTGAAATGAGGTTCTCGTGCAAGATTTGGCTTGTGGGCTTTGGTTTGCACCCTTTTGGCTTTTGGAATATCTGGGTGTTTTCACACGGGAAAACGGCGCATTTAGGTGGTGAAGTATGCTGAGTCGTGCGCGACAGATCCGTGTGCAGTTGCACCAGTTGCTTGATGCGTGTCTTTTTGCCCTCTCGTTTAGTTTGGCGTACCTGCTAAGGGCAGATGCGCTTGTGATGGAGCTTTTCGGACTGAATCCACCGTCGCCTTTTGGTCATTATGTTTGGTTGTATCTTGTGTTGATCCCGGCTGCGCCGTTGTTGCTAGAAGCGAACGGATTTTACGATCGCCCGCTACTTGGCCCTCGGAAGGGTATTATTTGGCCTCTTTTCAAGGGTTGCGCGCTGACAACTGTTGTGCTGATCATGGCAGTTTACTTCTTACAATTGACACTGGCGCGGTCGGTCATCATTTGGTTTGGCTTCATCAGTTTTGGGCTTGTGCTTTTGAAGGAGGAAGCGTTGCGGTTGCTTTACTGGACGAAGTTCACCCAGGGACAACTTAAACGACCGTTCTTGATTGTTGGTACAACCGACGGGCTTAATCGTCTGCGGGCACACTTGCAAGCTCGCCCGCCGGATGAAATTGACATAGTGGCGGAGTTAAATCTGGACGAACAATCTGTCGATGGGCTTGTCAACCTGATGCATGAGCATTCTGCAGGGGGCGTAATCATCGCCATCCCGAGCGGAAATCTTCAGCTTGCGGAGTCGTTGATTCGGGCTTGTGAAACCGAAGGGGTGGAAGCATGGCTAATATTGGACTTCTTGAATGCGCAGGTGTCGCGTCCGAGCTTCGACAGTTTTTATGGGCGGCCTGTAATGGTGTTTCGATCGACTCCGGAGCCATCCTGGCAGAGCGTGGCAAAACAGGTGATTGACTTTGTTGGAGCAGCGGTGTTGTTGATATTGCTTTTGCCTGTGTTTGCCGTAATTGCACTATTGATCAAATTAACATCGCCTGGGCCGGTTCTATTTCGTCAATTGCGCTGTGGCCTTAACGGTAAACCGTTCACGATGTACAAGTTCCGCACCATGGTGACAGATGCAGAGCAACGCAAACAGGAGCTTGCTGTTTTTAACGAGATGTCCGGCCCGGTGTTCAAGATGACAAACGATCCGCGTGTTATCCCTGTCGGGCGGTTCTTGCGCAAGTACAGCCTCGACGAGCTGCCTCAGCTTTACAATGTGTTGCGTGGCGAGATGAGTTTGGTCGGACCGCGTCCACTGCCAGTAGCGGAAGTGAAGTGTTTTGATGAACTGTCGCATCGCAGGCGGCTGAGCGTTAAACCGGGTCTGACATGTTTGTGGCAGATCATGGGTCGGAACAAGGTGGCCGATTTTAAGGAATGGGTCCGGCTTGATCTGGAGTATATCGACAATTGGTCATTGTGGCTTGACCTGAAAATCCTGCTTCGAACGATCCCAGCCGTGTTTCGGGCTGAAGGTGCCAAATAACTGGCTTCGCGCCCCACAAGCAATGGATCGAGCCGTGTTTTCCGATGAAAAGCAATTCTTCGATCAGTGAGAGTCAGAAAAAATCAAACCGAACTAAAACACGCCAGCCAGTGTCGGTTGTGACCGGCGCGGCAGGTTTTTTGGGTTCACACCTTGTTGACCTATTGATCGAGCGCGGGCACAAGGTAATTGGCATTGACAATCTTGTGACAGGCACAACCGACAACATTGCGCATCTATACGGCAATCCGAATTTCAGATTCATAAAACAGGACGTAACCGAGTTTATCTATTTAGCCGGACCAGTTGATTACGTTTGGCATTTTGCATCACCGGCGAGTCCGGTTGATTATCTCGAGTTACCGATTCAGACGCTCAAAGTGGGGTCGCTCGGCACGCACAAGGCGCTTGGCCTGGCCAAACACAAGGGGGCAAGATTCCTGCTGGCTTCTACGTCCGAAGTTTACGGTGATCCCTTGGTGCACCCGCAAAGCGAGGATTACTGGGGCAATGTTAATCCTGTTGGGCCGCGTGGTTGCTACGATGAAGCCAAACGATTCGCTGAGGCGCTTACTATGGCTTACCATCGTGAACATGGCATACAGACGCGGATTGCGCGAATCTTCAACACCTACGGCCCACGTATGCGCATGAACGACGGCCGCGTAGTACCGTCTTTCATCAGTCAAGCGCTTAAGAACAAACCTCTTACAGTGTTCGGGGACGGAAGCCAGACGCGCAGTTTTTGTTACTACACCGACCTTATCGAGGGAATCTACCGGCTTATGATGAGCGACGTCGTTGAGCCGGTTAACCTAGGCAATCCAAGCGAAATCACAGTTTTGGACTTTGCAAAGGAAGTGACCCGTGTGACAGGGTCGCAGAGCCGGATTGTTTTCAAGCCGTTGCCTCAAGACGATCCAAAGCAGCGCCAACCTGATATCACCCGGGCCAAAAAGTATTTGGGTTGGTCGCCGAAAGTCGGATTGACCGAAGGTCTCCAGAAGACAATCGTTTTTTTCAGAGGTCGGATTTAAAACTGATGCATGGGCCTAAGACTACAAAGTAGAGTCATCTGAAGTTAAAGTTGGCATCGTGATTAACCGGAATTGATTCTTTTTGTTGTCGGCGGAAAACGGCGGTGTGCGCGCCGGGCTGCGGCTCGTTGTAAATGGTGCAAAAGCCAAGCAAAAAATTTTTTCGATTTGTTGTTGACCGGAGCACTGGTTGTTGGAGATATAGTAGCCTGTCAGTAGTACAAAGTAGTTTGTTGTTGTATTCCGATGGCCAGACGTTTAAGCGGTAACGGTAACGGGCGGCGCCCAAACGGCGCCACCAAGTACGATGCACATCATCAGGTGTTGGAACAGACGTACGGCGCGCTTGCCGAGCTGCGCCGGCAGTTATCTGATTCTCAAGCCGCAATTGCGGAACGCGAGCAGTTACTGGTAAATTTTGCATCCTGCACTGACCCGCAGCGTGCATGGCTGCTGCTGGAAGATTACTTTGAGAAACTGTCGCTTTCACGACGCGATTTCCCTGACACCGACTGGTGGCAACGAATGCTTTCCGTACATGGCAAGGTGCGGCTTGAGCAATTGGCCTTTTTGTTTTTGCGCGCCAAACGGCCATTACCGAGCGAGCTCACCAAGTACGCTAGCGAGGACAGGTTTGTTCAGGCACTAAAGGCCGAACGACAGGACAATGCCGTTCAGCTTCTTGAGCAATGGTTGTTGCCCCCAACGCCAACGCACCTAGATGCGCCGCGCGCTGCGCTGCGCATTATGTGCAATCCTGAGCCGGATAAATTGGCCCCCGGCTTGTACAAGCTGGCAATCACATTTTTAGTCGAACGCCCGCGGGCAGGCGAAAAACAGAAGAGCATTCAGGAGCTTGCCGAGTTGACCCGACGCGCAACTCACGAGGAAGAACTGTTCCCGCCCAGTGACTGGGAATTCATACAGTGGCTAACCGAGACGCACGCAGCTAAACGCGAGGCCGATACAACATTGTTGCTCTCGGACGTCGAACTTTTGCAATGGCTTGCTCAATGGGGCAATTTAGAAAGGCTCGAGTTCCGAGACGGCAGCGGCCATGTTAGGTTTAACGGTCAGATCGCTGAACTTGTGCCACATATCGAAAAGCAGGACGGCGAACTGCAGTTTCTGCACAAGTTGGCTTTGCCAAACGGGGAACGGCATTCGGTTACGGAGGTGCGTTTTTTTGGCCAACGACCGCCTTTGGTGTTGGTCAAGAACACTTTTTATCTGTTGCGCAATCCACCTCCGTCTATGTTGCTCGAGTACTGGGCGAGCAACCCGACGGTGCCGGTGCGCAAGCTTAGCCACAGGTTGCTGTTACACCTGCGCCGAGTACACCCCACGAGCACAGTGGATTGGGAGCAGTTATGTGTGGTTCACCGAGCAAGACCACAATTTGTGTTTGAATTGCTCGATGACACAATTCGGCTGCGTTTAGTTGCAAGAAGTGAACGCGACAAGAGCCTATGGGTATGGACTGGCCATGAGTGGCAACCCGAGCAACAATCTACCAGACGCACCCATGACAAACCGGAGATTCTGGATGACCCGCGTCTTGAGCCTGCAACAGAATGGTTGCGTAAGCTCGATTGGTTCACACCTGAGCCAGGTTTATGGGTTGGCGACGCGACTGAAGGGTTTTTAACCGCCCTTGCAATGGCATGGGCCGACCGGCCACCCCAGGCTGATTACCTCGGCAACGCGGCTTTTCACCGTTTGTTTTTGAACCCGCGCAGACTCAAACCGCGCGTTTTGGTCAAGGGCAGTGGGATTGACTGGCTCTCGGTTTGTGCAGAATGGGAACAGGAAGGACTTAAGCTTACAAAGGCTGACCTCGAGCGGCTAGCCACCGCGACTGGTCGCTATGTCAAGCTGCCAAATGCAGGCTGGGTCGAGCTAGACACCGCGGCAGTCCAAGCCGCGCATGAAACAATGGCCGATCTTGGTGTGGATGGGCTTATTCCGGTCCCACAGAAAATTGGGCTTGAGCAAGCGGCGCACCTGGACGATGAAGGTCTTGCGCGGTTTGCTCAAACAGCTGAGGCGCGCGCGTTGCGGGAACGGCTCAAGAATTTTCGTGTCGTCCCACAGGTGAAACTACCGGCAATCGTCAAGGCGAAGTTGCGTCCGTATCAAAAGGATGGGTTCGATTTCCTATGTCATCTGACCGAGCGCAAGTTAGGGGGTATCCTTGCGGACGACATGGGTTTGGGCAAAACAGTGCAGACACTGGCATGGTTGGCTTGGCTCAAGGAGCGCCACAAGAAAGACCCGAAGCCTGCGCTTGTTATCTGCCCGGCTTCGGTCCTTCAGAACTGGCGTCGCGAGGCTGAGCGATTTGTCCCAGACCTGAAGGTGTTGGTTTTGCAAAGCGGCGCCGCGAGGCACAACCTGCGTGGTCAAATACCGGAGCATGATCTGATCGTCACAAATTACGCGCTGTTGCGGCGCGACCTTGAGGAACTGCAAAAGTTTGAGTTCCGGGCTGTAATCCTAGACGAGGCACAGTTCATCAAAAATCCCGAAGCGCAGGTCACACAGGCCGTCAAAGAGCTTAAGTGCGAGCACAGACTTGCGCTCACAGGTACGCCCCTTGAGAACCGGTTGTTGGACTTGTGGAGCATAGTTGATTTCATTCAGCCGGGCTATTTGGGTGATCAAGAGTATTTTCTGCAGACATACGACCCGCGCGGTGAGACAGAGGATGGGACCGTGCGAATCGCACGGCGCAAGCTGGCCGCTAAAATCAGGCCGTTGATCCTGCGCCGGCTAAAGAGACAAGTTGCAAAAGACCTGCCGGACCGCATCGAACAACGGCGCGACTGCGAGTTGCACGATGACCAACGTAAGCTTTACCTGGCCGAGTTACGTCGGTCGCGCGAGGAGGTCATGAAAGCCGTTCAGCAGAAGGGTGTCAACCGGAGCAAACTGCAGGTTTTGGCTGCGCTGACACGGTTGCGGCAAATTTGTTGTCACCCGCGTCTTGTTGGGAATGATTCGCCCAGCGGCAAGACAGACACGTTGTTCGAGCTGCTAGACACGTTGCTTGCCGAAGGACAAAAGGTGCTCGTGTTCAGTCAATTCGTGCAAATGCTCGAGCTGTTGCAGGTAGAGTGCGCTCAACGCCAGATCAAAACGCACATCCTCACTGGCCAGACCAAACACCGCCTTGACGTTGTCAACGCGTTCCAGAACGATCCTGATCCGTGTGTGTTTCTGCTGAGCTTGCGTGCGGCCGGCACAGGCCTCAACCTAACAGCTGCAAGCTACGTTGTGCTATACGATCCGTGGTGGAATCCGGCGGTCGAGGCGCAGGCAATTGACCGCACGCATCGGATCGGCCAAACACACACAGTCAATGCGTATCGGTTGATTGCGCCCTACACCGTCGAGGAAAAGATCTGGGAATTGCAACAAAACAAGGCCCAAACAATTGCTGATGTGCTCGGTGAGGAAGGCTTCGCGCGCAGTCTCACCGCAAGCGACATTGAATACCTGTTTGCGGAAGACTGAGTGGAGGCACGGTGCGTTGCGTCATCGAACTGTGAAACCGTTAAGTCGTTAAAGCGGTTGGCGCCGAAACCACTCGATAAATTTCTGTATGCCGGTTTCGATTTTCACCTTCGGGTTGTATCCGAGCTTTGCCCGCGCCTTTGAAATGTCTGCATAGGTGATCGGTACATCGCCCGGTTGAGCCGGCTGAGAGTCAATGATTGCCTTTTCGCCCAGGGCGGTCTCCAGAAGTTCGACAAGCCCCCTTAGAGTGACTGTTTGCGACTCGCCAATGTTGAAAATCTCAAAGCCGAACTCTTTTTGCGTGCAGGCCATCAGACCTTCCAATGCGTCGTCAATGTACGTGTAGTCACGCGCAGTTGATCCGTCGCCGTAAAACGGTATCGGCCTACCTGTGCTTATGAGCGCGGCGAACTTGTGGATCGCCAGGTCTGGGCGCTGTCGCGGCCCGTACACGGTGAAGAGCCGCAGCGCCACAATATCCATGCCGTAGTTGTGGTGATAAACGTGTGCAAGTGCTTCGGCGGCAAGCTTGCTGGCTGCATAAGGTGAAATGGGGCGGTTGACAGGGTCGGCCTCGTTGAATGGCAACTTTGAGTTAACACCGTAAACCGACGATGAAGATGCAATAATGATTTTTCGCACCCCCGATTTTCGAGCTGATTCGAGCACGTTTACCGTTCCTTCGACGTTTACACGTTGGTACAGGGCGGGGGATTCCAGGCTTGGACGCACGCCTGCGCGCGCGGCAAGGTGAATCACTTGGTCAAATCGCACGGACCCAAACAGTTCTGCAACGACAGCAGGGTCGGTAATGTCACCCCTGATAAACTCAAATTTCCCACCTGCAGTCCTGATTTCCTGTAAATTACGAACCTTGATTGCCGGGTCGTAGAAATCGTCCAGGTTGTCAATTGCCCACACGGCGTGTCCTGCACGCAACAGCCATTCGCACACGTGTGAGCCGATAAAACCTGCGCCGCCTGTCACAAGAAAATTCATGAGCATCGAGCATACGCATCACTGGTCTGTGTGTCGAGCATGGCGCAAAAGGCCGCCGGTGTTTTCGCCCCTGCGAGGGCCATTTTTTAACTTGGCGTTTGAAATTTTGACGTGGCAAGCGCTCTTATTTGGGACTGAAACTCCGGACTTATGTAGGAAAAACAGCATTTGCAGGATGCACCTTTGGGAGGAAAATTCGTTTCGTTGTGTGTTATGATTATTGTTTTGCCGTCTAAAAAGCAGCGGTTTATCACAAAGAATGGCTCGACATTTGCTTTCAACCGAGGCGTGAACTGGCGAATTCCCCGTGCATATTTGCGGGAATACTGTAAGAAGGCCACAAGCTCGTGCCGGCCGCACGCCGGCAAAACGGGTTCGGCAAAGACCGCTGTGGCGAAAACGAGGCATGTAGCGTGCGCGACGTGAGGCCCATGTTGTATTCGTATAGCCACATTGGCATTACGAAAGAACCGGGGACAGCCAACGGGGCCACCGAGACACTTGAGCCTCAAGGCGGGTGGGAAACCCGTTGTCGGCAGCGATGCGCAGGGGTTTGATATACGTAGCAACGCCACGGGGGAGCCAGACAGAGCTGTTTGTTGGGTAGCGTTTATGGCACCCGCATCTAGATGGGGTAAATCAAGTCTGGTGCTCGGGGTCCTCGTTGCACTGGTTGTGTGGATCCTGCAGCAGGCCGGTTGGCTTGCTGGCTGGGACGATATGTTTTACGACCGGCTGCTTTCGTGGACTGCGCGGTGGCGCGAGCCAAAGGCAAATTTGCTTCTTTTGCGGATCGCACGTGAGCATGAGTTTACTGACGAAGAGGCGATCAAAACACTCGACACACTGACGAGTTTGGGTGCCAAGGGTATCGTGTTTAATTTTGTCCCAACACGGAATTCACGCGAATTTTTCCAGCGCGCCGCTGATTTGAAGCGAGTGGTTTTTGGCCGTGCGCTTCGGCCTGTGCCTGAGGATCCCGATGTCTTACGGATTGAACCTTGGCCCGAGGCAGCACGTGACCTTGAATTGCAGTGGGGTGTCGTGTTCGCGCCGCCAAGCCGGAAGGGTGTGCGCCGTTTTCACCAGACGCATGTCACGGTCGGCACAAACAGTTTGTCAACACTTGAGAGCCGTGCGGCGGCAATGTTCGGGCCGGTTTCGGCTTGGCGCAGTGTACATGGCCGGTACCTCATAGATTTCATGGGCGGGCCGGGCACAGTCCCGAACGTCAGCTTGGCACGAGTGCTGGGTGGAGACGTTATTCCGGACATGGTCAGGGACAAGATTGTTCTGATAGGCTGGGATGATGGGTTTTTGGGCGTTGAAACGCCGGTATGTTGGGGGGCTGAAACGATGACGTTTCTTGAGTTTCAGGCCAATGCATTGCAAACGTTACTTGACGGGACGCCGATCCAAGTTTTGCCCGCGGCGCAGGCTCTGTCATTATTGCTCGGCTTGGGTGTTATCAGTGCCCTTCTTTACCACCGGGTTAGCTCGGTTAGCGGTGTACGGATTGCATTCGGGATGTTGTTGGTGTGCATGCTGGTCGGGGTGGCTAGCGTAGGGTACTTTGATCTCTGGTTGCCTGTGGGCGGCCTTGTGGCGGCCCAGACTGCGCAGTTCGGTCTGACCCTTGTTGTCAAGAGCCGCATGACGCAGTTTGCGCTCAACGAGATGCGGCTCCGTGCGCTGAATGAGATCGAGGAGCGGCTCGGTACACAAAAGGCCCGACTGACAGCCGAGTTCTTCGACTATGTGGCGCAGGTGGTCGGCCGTACCATAGATGCAGATGAGATGGTGCTTTTCGAGCGTGTTACTGGCTCGAAAAAATTGCGTGAGCTCAAGGCGTTCAATTGTACATTTGATGATATCCAGGAAAAAAACCGCTCGTTAGAAGCACCCTTGTTTGCGAGGGCGATCACAAACGGGCGGCCAATGCGTGTGTCGGGTTTTTTCAAAGTCAAACAGGTACAAAAAGATGAGTACCTTTGCCCGCTGATTTTTGGCAGCGAGGTCGTCGGCATGTGGGCTGTGGCAATCAACCCGGCAAAGGCAGCGGCCATACGAAACTTTTCGGGGGTACTGATGAAGTTTAGTGAAGAGATTGCCCGGCTGCTTTTCCAGGCAAAACGCGCTGCAGCGCCGGTTTCGGTTTTCGGGCGTGTGAAAGCGTGGCTTTCGCCGAGTCGTGAGGACCCAGTTTACCACGAGTTGCGTACCACGGCTGATTCGCTGGAAAAATACCACGATGTGCTTGACACCGTGTTTAGCCAGATAAGTACCGCCACCATTGTGTACGACTTTTTCGGGTGCGTTCTAAAGGCGAACGAGCCTGCTGTGACACTGCTGCGTGATGAAAATTTCGTGCCGGCACGCGGTACAGCTGTTGACTTTCTGCGTCTGGTGACTGGCAAAGACGATTCGCAAGTTCGAAATCTGATTCGGATTGTTTTGTTCGAAGGGTCGCCTGTGTCTATGTCAGTCAGGTTGGTGTCACAAGGTGACAGAGAATTTTTGCTGCGGATTTATCCGTTGCGCGAACGAAAACAGACACGACTTGGTCCGGAGGTAATGAGCGTGCAGGGCATGGTTTGCGAGTTAGTCGAAACTACATCACTTACAACGCTGTCGAGTCTGAAGGGTGTCGTTGCTGACCGTTTAGGTGTGGACATGCGGAATCACCTAGCGGCCATAAAGATTTCGGCCTCACTTCTAGAAGAAGACTCGGTTCCACCGGAAGAACGCCGCTCGTTGCTAGAGGTGATCCAGCGCAAGACCGACATTTGTGTGGGTGTGCTTCGTGAATGCCAGAAGTACCTCGGACAAAATATAGATGCTGAAGCCCTGCGCTGTTTTCCTGTCGAAGCGCTTCAACTGCTTCAGCAAGCGTGCAATGAGTTCGCCCAAAAAGCTGCTGAACGGCGTGTTTCTTTCAAGGTCGAGCGTCCGCAGATAATGGTTCAGGTGCTTGCGTCGCCGCCGCAGTTGGCAAAGATTTTTTCTGCCATTCTCAGGTTATTGCTGAGCGACGCGGCCGAGAACACTACTCTAACAATCGAGGTCGAGGACGCCCTTACAACGGCGCAATTCCGGTTCTCGAATTGCGGCTTCGGAATTCCGAACGAAAGATTGCAGGAAATTTTGGCTAGCGCGGAATTACCGGCCTCTGAAGAATTTCAAGTCCTTCGCGAAGCTGCTGTTTGGGTGCGGTCCTGGGGCGGTGCATTCGAAGTTGTCAGTGACGTTGGTAAGGGTTACGTCGTTAATTTACGACTGCGGCAGTTCCAGACCGACCCCACGTTGGCGTTGACTCCTGCATGACCGAATGTATCTGAGAAGTTTGGCCAAAGCCCGCTTTGAAAGCGTTGCCTCAGCAAAATTCGTGGCACTGCATGGACGCTTTTTGTTGCTTTGGCCCGGGCAACGCACTGGGGCGAGCTTTTTGTTCCTAGTTACCGAAGCCATGCTAGGGCCGAAACAGTAGGGGTTAGGGCATAAGAAAGCCAAAAATTGCGTCGGCGCCCAGTTCGATGGTGTTTTTCTGACTGCTTTGGTTCTGTCCTAAAGCGGGCCATTTAAAGACATTTCTCTGGACAGTATCACACGTATCCATCGCAGAGCCTTTGACGTGGTCCGTGCGAGCCACGTTGCATATCGGTTTCAACGACCGCGTAAATTGAGCCTTTTCTGAACCTTTACTGGCACCAATTGTGCTAAAGTAGACTCGACAAAACGCGCAGATTCCAACGGACAAACCATGAGTGCAATGCGAGGATCGTGTGAGCAGCCGTTAGCTGTGGAAGCACGTCGAACTGCGAGAAAGCCGAAAAAGGTTGATCGGCGCGCCGCTCGGACAAAAAAGCCAACGCAAGCCGGTGCACAAATCTTGAAACGCCCAGTAGCCGAGGCAGTTCAGGAGGCAGATGTGCCGAGGCAGGTAGGGCAACAGGCAAGCCCCATAAATACGGCTGTTGATACGTTTCCTCCTCAGGTTAGTCAGATTGGGTTTGTTGAGCATCCACAGGCACCGACGGCCGTCGTATCTGAGGTTACCCCTGCAACGGTTTCAGAACCGGAGCGTGCCGCCGAGGCGCCGGTGGAGGCCGGTGTTGGCAATGAACAACAACAGTCTTCCAACCGCCAGGGCGCGGTATCACCCCCAGCGCAAACGGCGACTGCGCAACATGACACTGCTCCAACTGCAAGCAGCGACCGTCAAGTGGGTTCCACACCAGAAGCGGCGGCGCAACCGAAGAATCGGGTGTTGATAATTGAGGACGACCCGATCATGAGGATGTTGCTCAAACGTGGACTCAGCAATTTCGATTTTGAGTGTTTGTTGACCGAAAATGGCAGGGCCGCCCAGGAGATTCTTCAGAAAGATCACCCGGACGTGCTGTTGGTGGATTTGTTAATGCCTGTAATGGACGGTTTGGCATTCATAAAGTGGCTCCGGCATACAGCTCATGATTCAACACCTGTGGTTGTCTTCACCACCGTTGACAATCCAAAGGTGAAGGAAGAAGTGCTCAGCAGCGGTGCAGATTTCTTTGCAAGTAAACCATTGCATGTCAGGGAGCTTGCGGACATGATGCGGAATCTGATCGCGCGCAAGCGTGCCAATCAATAGCCAACCCGGTAGATAACCCACTGGCATGAACCCACAAAACAACAACCAACGAACCGTGGATTTCGGTCTCGCGTATCCGATCTAAAACCCGCCTAAGCAAATGCGGGTTTGCGGACAGAGGTATTGGCCATGGACCTCTTTCCCCTGCAAATATTTCCTGAAGGAAGCCTGCGTGAATCGGTCGTAACGACCGTGTGGGTGGGTGTTTTGGTGGTCTCGTTTTTCAACCTGCGGTTTGGCTGGACCTATTCAGGTTTGGTTGTGCCAGGTTATCTTGTGCCGTTGATGCTCACGAATCCAGTTTGCGCGGGTATAACCATAGCAGAAGGAATCACCGCATATTGCCTTGTTTGGCTGGTTTCAGAGTACCTGTCGCGTTTTGGATGGTGGTGCAGCTTTTTCGGCCGGGACAGGTTTTTTGCGCTGTTTTTGAGTGCGGTTTTTGTGCGCGTGAGCATGGATGGCTGGCTGCTTCCCCACTTTGCCGAATGGCTGCAAGCGCAATGGAATTTCACGCTCGATTACAAGGATTCCTTCCGAAGTTTCGGTATGATCATCACCGCGCTGATTGCAAATCAATTCTGGAAGACAGGTCTGTGGCGTGGTTTGGGGCCTTTTGCACTCTCGGTGGGTATTACTTTTGTCCTTATCAGATATGTATTGATGACCGTCACCAACTTCAGTGTGGGGCACCTTGCCTACATGTATTCGGACGTGGCAGCATCGCTCCTTGCCAGCCCCAAGTCATACATCATTTTGATCGTGACCGGGTTCATTGCATCGCGCATGAACCTGAGGTATGGCCTGGATTACAACGGCATTTTGATCCCAGCGCTGCTTGCCCTTCAGTGGTACGAGCCCCTGAAAATCCTAAGCACGCTGGCTGAAGCGGCGGTGGCATACACGGTGTCCGACCTGCTGCTTCGCACGTCGTTATTCAGGGGTACGACAATGGAGGGCGCGCGCAAGGTGCTGCTCTTTTTTAACGTGGCATATGCTTACAGATTTTGCCTCGGCTACATTCTGCCGGTGGTCTCCCCTGATATAGCAGTAAACGATTACTTTGGTTTCGCGTATTTGCTCTCGAGCCTGATCGCGCTGAAGATGCACAGTAAACACATCGTGTTGCGTCTGGGGCGCGCAACATTGCAGACTTCGTTTGTTGCCGCTGTTGCAGCGAATCTGCTCGGCCTTTGGCTGGCCACACTACTTGGCTCGGTACCAGTGGGTTTGCAGAAACAGCCAGTAACAACTACGCCGTTGCACACCTCGGCTGAAACACTTGAAGCGCTGGCGATAAGGGGAAAATTACAGCTCTACAGCAAACGCACTCCGGAAAGCGTTGTTATGCCAACGCCTTCGGAGCTGAATCGGTTTCGTGAGGCGTTACAGTTGATTCGACAACATGTTGATACCGGGGCGCGCGAACCTCTTGAACTGGCGCGCAGCCACTTCGAAAAACTGAATTACTCAGTTGAACTTGTTCAACAGCATCACCTATGTTTGCGCGAACGCAACGTGAATCGTGGGTGGGGATTCTACGTTATTGATCTCAGTCGCCCGAACGGGCTCGTTGTTGAAGTACCCGCCCCTTTGGATGAACGGTTTGTAGTCGAGTCGGCTATACATTTGTACAAGCGACTTGGCGCCTCGGCGCTTGCCATCGCCGGCAGCAGTCGGTTTACAAACAAAGACAGAAGCTCCGATGTGTTAGGGAATCGCAACACGCCCTTTCACGTCTTTCACCAGGTTTTTGGCCGGCGCAACGTGCTACAGGTTCGCGGCTCCACGATCGAGGCTGTCCGGCAATTACCCGAACTTTCCTCAAGTAACATGATGTTTGTGAAGGCGGAGCTACCGCGGTCGCTCTCGCTCAGAGGTCTGCAAGCAGAGCTGGGCGATTTCGGCCTGCGCTGGGCGCCGTTGCGTTTGCCCAACGCGCAACAGCGCCAGACACGCGCGGGGTTCGCCGAGCTGTGGCTGACACGGCCAACCCGGATTCTTCTTAAATCGCGGCTGGCTGAATCCGTTATTGGAGCGCGCGAGCCGGCCGTGCCGACCAACGGCTTGGTATTGGAATGGCTTTTGGAGCAGAAGCGTCAGATCGCAAAGGGCGGCAGCAATGCGTACATCGCACCATTACCAGAGGAACTGCTTTACTTTGACGAGGAGATTCTCACGCCTTTGGTCGAGGTTGCTGAGACGGGATACATAGACTCGAGATTCACCACGGGGGCATTGGATTTGATTCGAGCAATAAACTGTTCAGCGTGGGTGGTCGGTTATCAGGTTTGTATGATGCACGACTCTTCAATTGGGCAGGACTTTCTGGTCTTGACGGAGTTGCCAGATGCCGCCCCCAGGCGGTATTGGGGAACATTTGTCGTCCGGCTTGGCGAAAAACAACCTTACATTGTCCAGGTACCACGTCCGTTATTCGATCTTAACACGCTAGAGTTCGGCGTGCATTTGTTTGATCGCCTTCAGGCTGAATCAATCCTGCTCGCCGGGTCGCACAATGAAGCAAACCCGCACCGGACATCTGATGTACTGGATTTGCGCAATGCGGCGAACCTGTTTTCGCTTGTGAATCAGGTCGTGCTTCGCCAGGCGCATGCACGACCCAAGATGGTGGTTCAGTGCCGAGGGTACACCGGCGGCGCCGGAGTTGTTGACCCACCCGAAATACTGGTTGCTGCCCATGACGGTATTCGTGATAGAGCCATGCTTGGGTCTTTGGGGCAAACGCTTCTAGATTATTTGGAAGCCGACGGTTTCCGGATGCAATTTGTGGACGGGTCGCCGCTGGCAGCCGGGTACGAGATATTTTGCGTGCCGCAGGCCCAGTACATCAACCAGTCAATGAACAAGGAATTTGCCGTTCTTTGGCTTTCACCGGCATTGCGTGACGCATTCAGGCCGCAGGAAGATTATCCGTTGCGCGTCCAAATTGAGGCCGCAGGTGTTTCAATCGTGCAGCACGACCTGAAGCCGCTGCTGAAAGAGCGCCTTTCGTCGGGCCGCAAGACAGTCATTCCGCCCGAATTGCGCGATTTGTTGGTCAGGTACACCAAGACCACAGATGTTGTTCTGCTGCTCAAAGCATTAAATGGGTGGCCAGAATTCGACTACTTGGCGTTGTTGGACCGGACATCGAAGCAACTGTTTCTGTTGATTAGCAGCGACAAGGAAGCTTTGCCAGTGGTGCTAAACATTCGCCCCAGACATGATCAAATGGTGGCAGGGGCCGGGGCAGAATTGGAGCGGATAGACCAGTTTTTGAGGAGTCGAAGCCCCATTCTTGAGTGGTCACAATGAGAATGCGTTCATCCAAGTGGTTTGTGGTGGCAGCCCTGGTTGCAGGGGGCGTGCTGGCCTATCGCTCGTCCGGGGAAATCCCAGCGTGGATAAAACGTCATCGGTTCCGAATCGAGGGTCTTGAGCAGGCGCTCAGGAGCGAGATGTACTTGTTGGAAACAAATCGGTGGCTCCAGTTTGACATCCCCGGCGACACACCTCTTGCACGTTTGGTTAGCAACGCGAGCATCCCGGCAACGCAGCGGCCAAAGCCAGGCAGCCTTTGGGCGTATGCAATCGAGTATCAGTTGGTTGGTTCAGATGGAGAGTTGGTTAAAACCGGTGTGTACCATTTTAAGGGCGAATATGTCGTTTTCAGGGAGCAGAAGTCCGGGCGCACTGTTCAAGTGAACTATTTCCTTGAGCCGCAATTAACGCCATTGACGGGCGGCCACTGGATGCTGAATTTCGCAGATCCGGAACTCAAGGGCGTGCGTCTGCTACGGCTGCGCCTGCATTGGCACGATCCTGAGATCAAGGAAGTCGGCGTGCGCCTGTATTTTCGGAAAACCGTGCCGAGGCGCAAGGTTGGCTATTTATGGAACCGGCTGAGCACCGCTCAGAAACAGAACCTGGCCCGCGGCAACGTGTATTCGTTCGATGGACTGAATGCGTGGGAAAAACTTTGCTTGTTGCGTTACCACTGGCCTGCGTCGTCGCCGCCAGGTATTCCAGGACGCGATTTCAAGCGGCGCGCAGTGTTTATTAGGGACGATTCTGAGACACTGCAGGTGGTTGAGGAATGGGTGCCTGCTGGAATTGCAGTTGACGAAAGGCATTATGGTCTTTTGCCCCTGACAAATGTCGCGGGCCTTTACCTTCTGGAATTGCTGAAATATCCGCCGGATTCGGATTTGCATGTGATTGCCAATTCGTTTTCCTGGTGCGGCTGGCAACGGCAGGAGAACCAAACCTTTCAGATCACGTGGTCGGGCCCGAACCAGATCGTTGCTTTAACAAATCAAAATGGTCTATTGAGGGTTGGTTCATCTGCGCCGCTATATTTGCGTTTGTTGCTGGTTGACGATGGCCAGACAAATGAAGTCACCCCCGAGCCTGTTCATTTGCTTGCGTTCACATGTTCCCCAACAAATTCAGTTGAATATTTGGTTGAGCATGTTAACGGTTCACCGACGCTGTTTCGGGTTGATTTACGGCGGCATTGTAGGGTAGGGGATGAGTTGACTCCTGAGACTGTCCGTTACGAATTACTCGGGCACGAAGGCGAAACGCTGCAAACCGGTGAGGTCACGCTCACAAATAAAGCAACGCCCTATGATTGGCTGCATACGCGTGAAGGCCTGACGGATGTAACCGAGCCGCAATCGCTTTGCTTTGTTTTACCTCCCACGACTCGAGTTGTGCGCATAACATCGTCCAAAGGGGACGTTTTTGTAAACGCGTATTCGCGCCCATCGCAGCTCGTGAGAAAACTGCGTGTGCCGGAGGATTATTTCCCAAGCACTGTTGCACCCACACAACCTTCTTGGTTTACGTTGCGTCCGCCCGACCATGTCAAGCGACGCGAGGCTGGTAAAACGTGTTTAGTCCGTGTGCAGCCTCGTATGCCTGAGTTCGACCCACTTGTGCTTGCCGGTTTGTACGAATGGGATTCGTTCTTACCGCGAGATTATGCGCAAGGCCACATGGTTCTTGTTCCCATCAAAGAAAACCGTGTGCCGAGGCCCGAGGCGTTGCCCACCCGGTATTTGCCCGTATCAGTTGGTGTTGTGCAGCAGGTGTGTTTTGAAGCCGCACAAGGTAAAACCAATGTTGAGCCTACACTAATCTTGGTCTGTACGCATGATTCTCGCGAGCGAGTCTCGGTTAGTTTGAACGAGCGGATGATATTTGACGGTTATTTACAGGGGAACATCACTGAAATTCGATTAGGCACCTTAAATCCAGGGGTGCATCAATTGTATGTCAGAACCGATGCTGTGTTGGGTGCGTATATGAACTATTTGGGTAACGAAGCCAGCGGCGCTTATTTGAGACGTTTCTGCGTGATGGTCACATCAAATGTGCTGCATTACACATACGTCAAACAGCGTACGGATACGGAACTGCTTGTGTTAAGAATATTCTCCCCATTGTGTACCAATCGCGTGCCATATCAGGTTAGAGTCAGGTTCAATGCTCCATCGCCGAGGTCAGTTGGCCCGTTTGCCGATGTGACTATTCTCGAACGTGAGGCTACAGTTACACCTGGGGGAACGGGCTGGGTTAGTCTCATTCCGGTGCAACCTATGCAACTTGACGATGGCCAGGCAATTTTTTTGCCTATAGGCCCAGATTTCCCGCCCGGCCAGTACGAGATTGAGGTGCAGGTCAATACTACAGCACCTCGTTGGGTCGCGTTGTCACGGACAACACCAGGTCTGGCTGAAAAACTTGCTATAACACTCGAACCCCGGCTTTGATTTATGCTGGCAAAGTTACTTTTTGGTTTACTCTCAGTCATGCTTGTTATGAGCTGCAAGGATAGCGGCGCTTTTGACCTGGAGGCGCATCTTTCTCGTGCAATTACGAACCGCAGTTACAGGGGGCCCACGTCAGCCGAGTTCGACCTCGCAAAAGAACTTTTCAAACAGACACTCTCATGTCAGTGGGTAACGTCGGAGCTAAAGACAAACTGGGCGCAGTTAGGATTCGAGTTGCGCGAGGTCAGTCATGGTGGCGAGGTGTTCTTGTTGCTTGCCGAACCGCTTGGACAAGAGGAAGGGCGCGGTTGGTACCTGTTTAGGACAGAACAGAGCGCCAAAACCGCAATTCAGGCGCCACATGCCCGAAACGACGTTCGCACAGGTCTAATCGGGCTGAAACTTTTCCTTGCTGGGCCTGTGCGCGCGTACGCAGCAAGTACAATCACACGCCACCTTGCTGATGTAGCACATCTGGAACGGACCTATTTCCAGGCGTTCACACTCGCTTTTGCCGAAATATGTCCAACGGGTATTGTTGTTCAATTGCACGGGTTCGACTCTCAACAGCACAAGGGTATAAAAGGCGACATTGTGGCAAGCGCCGGGACCAACAGACCGGCGTCGTGGTTGACGCAATTGGTGCAACGCCTTGAAGAAGCGTTGTCACTGCGGGTTTTAGCATATCCTGAAGACACGAACCAGCTTGGGGGGACAACAAATGCACAGGCAAAAGCACTTCGTAGTCATGCACATTGCCGATTCCTTCACCTTGAGATGACGCGTGAGTTACGCGAGAGACTTGTAAAAGAAAAAAAACTGCAACGGTTGCTGGTAAACACACTGTCGGAATTTCAAGCTCCATGACACGCAGCACGGCACAGCTCATGTTGTTTGCCACCGGATTTATATGCCGGGCGGCAGCTGCATTGTCGGGCTGGGACGGAGTCCAACTCCAGTTGCTTGAAAACTATTCCACGCCGCTTCGTTGGTATAACGTCGAAGGCCGACCGTACTTGCCCAGCGGTGTTGGAGCACATCATGAATGGAAAAAGCGCACCGATTACATTCAATTATCTCCTGGTCAGGAAATCACGCTGCACCTACCGCGTACCGCATGGTTGCGGATCGTCAACAGGTCGGATGCTTTCACACCGGATGACATTGGGGTTAGTGTGTCGACCGATGGCTGCGCGTTTGCAGAGGCTTGCTTGACCAAAACATCTGACCTGCGTTCATGGCTGGTTGCATTGCCTCAGGATTGTCCTTCTATTGTTCGCATTGTGCATCGCGCCCGTACTGCGTCAGAGCTTTCGTTTGAGTTGTATTTTTCGCAAGAATGGCCGTTGCCCAACATCCTACCCTACAAGGATGCACTCACGTTACCTGGTAATTCTGTTCGGTTTCGGGCTGTGGGTGAACCTTTCTTGCAATACGCATGGCTGGTCAAGCCCGAAGAAGGCGTCAAGTTAAACGTCAGCGGCCCGGCGAATTTGCAACTGATTGTGCGTGCGCCGTGGCCAAGCACCGAACCACCAACCGAGAGGCTAATTGTTTTGGAAGTGCGCCTAGATGATGAGGCGTCTTTTCCGCTGGTATTGGTTCCCGAGCTCGGGGGCAGACGCGAGGTTGATTTGGTCCAGGCTTATGGACCGGTTTCAAAACGCATGACTGGCTTTGTCAGTATTCCCGATGGAAAACATACGTTGCACATCCGACCGAGTATTCCCGTTTACCTTTCTGTATTCAGACAACCAGACCGGCCGTTTTTATTGCCTGGTCTGAATGCACCCAAAAGTCGGACGACTGAGATCGTGCCATTTGGCGAGCCACCTTCGTTGGGTGACCTTGTGGAATTGATAGTTTCATCTCCGGGCAAATTGAACACTCGTGAGCTGGTACAGTTTGAGCAAGCCGCATGGCGGTTTTCGGTTGACAATGCGTTTCAGGACACCGGCGGACAGGCTGCTGACGTGGTCTGGCGCGTAAGCCAAATGCGGCGCGATTACCCTGACGCACGCCGAACTGCTGCACGCATGTGGTGGCATCGCACGGCCTATCGCGAGGTACTGCCCGTGAGCGAATCGGGAAACGTGACGCTCAAACGCGCTTTCTTCGTGCATCGAAGTCTAGCGCCGTTGTTTGATCGGGAACAATGCATTGCTGTTATTAACCCTACGCTTAGGCAGGCGCGCGAATCGCTGGCGGAGGGACACTTCGTACCAGTGCCGGTTTGGCAGACAAACGCACTGGTTTATCGGTTGCCACCGCGTTCGTTTGAATCAAAACTTCGTATCGCCGTATCCACCACTGACAAGGCACAAGGGCATTTGTTCGTGCAGCTAGATCAGCAAGCGCCAATGCGCGTTATTATTGACCATCCAGCGGCAACGCTTGCACCTGAACATGATGTGTCTCGCTCGGTGGCAACGTTGCGTGTACTACAACAAGAGGCACAGATTCCAGGCAGCCTGAACATGGGGCTGTCGTTTGGCGAGTTTGACCTGCAGTTGCCTGTGGCAACCCCTGGTGTGTTAGAATTACCCCTCGCGAAAACCGTACAGACCGTTCGGGTTTATCAAGAAACGCCTTCTGCACCGGTGCATGTTTCGGTTGCTTACCGAACTGCCAAGCCGTTTGAGCTTTGCGAGGCGGATTACCTTGCTTTGCTGGCACAAGTTGGGCGCGACGTAGCACTTGGATTGATTGTGAATCCGTCAGACCTCCAGACCAATGCACATGAGTCCGTCCGCTTGATTAATAGTCATTTGCTAAAACTATCCAGACTTCTGAGGGCGCATTATGCGGATTTCAGTAAAGAGGTGGATCAGCCCGACGCGCTGGAGACATCTGATGGCGGGTTGTCAGAAGGGGAAGTACTTGAACTTAAATCAAGGGCTCAATCGTTCGAGACCCAGGGCCGATACATCGAAGCTATTGAACAATGGAATCGCCTTTTCTGGTTAAGCACGCCTGCCGACAGGCTTCATGCGTGTCTGAATCTCATGCGTATTCTCCAGTTGCTCGGCGAGGTGCATCTTGCATCGCAGTATGCGCGGTTTGCCTTGTGTTCGGCACCCCCGGAGCAAATACCGGAAGCAGCGGTCGGTTTTTTGGCCGAGAACGCTCTTTCGGCTGATGACCCCGACCAGTTGGAACGGCTGCGCGGGTTTGTATTTGTGCGTTGTCCATGCCAGCGGCACCTAAGCGAGTTGGTAGAAGCATTTGCCGTGAATTGTCGGTATGACGCTGTTTTAACAGCTGGGCTGCTGCTTGCACCCGAAGCGCGACCTGTCGAGCCAATGTTGATCGCGGCGTTACATTTTAACTGGTGGCAGACCTTTGACAGTTTGGTGCAAGTACTGGCGACAGAGCAGGAAAAAAGGTTTTGGCTTGCTCAGAAAGACCTTGCGTTTTTGCGATTCGCCGATGCCGAGCGAAATCTGGAACAGGCCGGTGCGTTGGGCGCAGAAATGCTGCGTGCGCTTAGGGACGGATTGCACATCCGACAACGGTTGGGCGCCGAACGGTTCTCAGACCGCTTGAACGCATTATTTGAATGGGAACAATGGCAGGCGCGGCATCCAGGACCAAAAGCGTGGTTTGACGCTGGTGATGTTGTTTCTGAATGTGCTGGGGGTGAACTCCTGTATAACCGCGAACAGAACATTTTCGTGCGATGCTACCGCGCTGAGCCAGCAAGACCGATAAAACTCGTTTTTTTGGGCCCTGCTCGTTTGCGAATCGAAGCCCGGCCGATTGCCGAGTCGCCCTTCGACAAGCCAGTGGACGACTGGATTGAAATCACAGAATACGGTGTTGCACATCGTGTGCCTGTCACTGGATGTGTTCCGAATCCGGCGCTGCAACTTGTGTCTGCCAGTAACACACTTGTGGGGCTAAAAACGGCCGCTACACTAGACTTCGGGCCCGGACTGCGCGAGGTAGAAGTGCGGCTGGCGAGCAACGCATGCATTGTTCGAGTGTTGCGCGAGCAGCCTGTATTGCCCTTACAAGTCTTACCGACACTGGACAAACATCAGATTGGTCTAGTACTGGGAACGAATTGTTATCCCCCACAGATTAAGGGTGCAGTGGAAATTGAGCGCTTTAAAGATGTTTGGCTCGTGCATGGAGATTTGGCTCGGCCGGCAATGCTGTATCCGACTGCGTGGTCTAAGGACGTCTTCGAGCCGGCTGCAGCCTCAGACGCAGAGTTAACTATTGCCCAGCGCCTTCGCGTTGCGCTACGAGCGCGGTCTGATAGTGCTACAAAGCCGGGCTTGGCGACTGCTGTCTTGGCGGCGCTTCCGGTTGCTGAACAATGGCTCGCCGTGCGCCGCTGGAAACAACTCGATCTTTTTACTCAGTGGGATGAACTGCCCGAAATTGAGCGTGCAAATTACCTTATTGCCAACGGGCGAATCCGGGAATTGCTCGATTCCCAAATTCCCCGGGATTTGCTACAGCGCCTGAACTGTTTGCTGCAGGTAGCGGAATTGTTTCCTGCTTGGTGTTTGGAAGCACAAATTGTTGCAGAACTTGCCACGGCAGAAACAAGGCTGCACCCAAGCTGCAAGGAACTGCTGGATCGCTTGAGAACGCAAACCACTTGGGTCCCATTGCCAGTGACACCTCAAAGTGCAGGACTGCGGACGGTCCGGTTCCCATGTGACTTTCCGCAGTACGCCCCCTTGCGCGTGCGTTATGCGCTGTTGCAACCTGCGCGTTCGAACGGCCTGACACTTAGTGCACAGAATGTTTTTTCTGCATCCATGACCCTAAAACGCCGCATTGAGTTATGTGTGGAAGCCGAGCTTGTAAAAGCAGGGCTGTCACCGCTTGTGCCTTTGACTGTCGTTTTAGAGTTGGACGGCGTTGAAGTTCACCGCATTTATTTGACATCTGCGGAAAAAACAGCCCGCACAAATCTGATCGTGGGTGAAGGCCAACATTTGCTGCGCGCCTGGATTGAAGAACCTGTTGTAAACCAGTACGTGCGTTTACAGCTAACGGATTGTGTGAGTCAGTCACCAGCTTCGATCGGATCGAACGCGCTTTCCCAAGAGGCGGCTGAAAACCGCTTTTTCCATGTTGCAACAGCGGCACAGCCAATCCGCTTTTACTGGAACGGGCCAGCGCTGCTACGTCTCGACAAATGGGAGAACGACGCTTTGACGCATCAATTGCGGTTTGTACCGGAAGGCCAGCAACTTGTTGAAATTTGTTCGTCTGTTGGCCAGGAAGAGGCCTTGTACAGGTTCTTCTTGCTTGCAATCCAAACAAACCGTGTGCGTGCACGGCCTGCATTCTCAGTACGGGAACCTGAGCCTGTAGCGTCTCCACAGTTGGAACTGCCGGCGACTGTTGCGCCCACACAGGTCCAATTGACTGACTATTATCCCTTGGGGGGCCAGGAAGACGGGACTTGGACTGCAAGTCTGATGTATGCACGGCGCCGGCCGTTCGAGCTTGATCGAAAACTTGACGCGGTTGTTAATGAATTCGTCGAGGCCAGTGGAGCGTACAGGAGATTGTCTGCGGATGAAACTCTGTGGTCAAAAACTGAGGGGCTTGCCCGTGCCCATTTATCTGGCGACATCACCTTTGGCGCAGAGCAGAGAATCGAGCGACGTGCCGTAGGTTCGTCCATAGATTGGTTGTGGTTGGGCGAGGCATATGCCGGTATGGCCGGCGGCCAGCAACAAGATTTCCATGCAGCAGTGCACACCGAGTTTGAGGTAGGCCCACGTCTGGACCTGAACCAGAGACTTGAACTTTATCCATCAGCGACATTGTTTGGGCGGTACATGACGTTAAGTCCTAATCGCGCCGCCAGGTACGATTATGTTGACCAGGACCTCTATACGCCGTTTAAGTACGCGCACAGGTGGGGGTTGATTGTGAGTGGTCAGCTCAGCTACAGGCCATGGCTGGACACGTTGGTCAAATGTAACATCGAGGCTGCCAGCAACGAGGATTTTACCCCCGACAGTTGCAGCATCAGATTAGCCTGGATGCAGTTGATGGGCACGTTCCGGGGCGAGCTAGCTTGGCGGCTGAAGCAGTTTTTCAGTGACGCTGATCGCGCCTCAGGCTCGATTATGCAAAGTGCTTCTGTTGGGTTGTATTGTGAGCGATGGGCGACTGGACAACACAGGCTAGAGTTCGGACTACAATATCGTCACGACTGGCCAGGCTCAGCTAGCAGTTATTTTGTAGTTGTGCGATGTGACTTTGGCCGCGGGCGCGGCTATCGAGACCATGGCCCTCGCGAATCGCCATTCCGCGATTTGCGCAGTAGCCGATTGCCCGCGGCCTTTAACAACAGGCTCGGACCCGGGCTGTCCAGCGGCAGCATGCCATGAAACGCAATAATTACAACGCAATAGCGGTTGGCATGAGCGAACTTGAGGTACGCCTCTATCGTTCGTTGCTGAAGCAGTGTCTGGCTGAGTTTGAGCAATGGTTGACCCAAAAACGCGAGGACATAAAAGACGCTACTGAAAATGACTGGATCGACTTCCTCAAAGCTCGGATTAACCAGGAGGTGCGTGCACTTGAAGAGTTGCGCCAGCTCCACGTGCGCTTCACTCGTGTATTAAACGCCGCTTCAAGGTCCGAGGACAAGAAACAGATCATTCTGGACTTTGCCAGCTATCTTGGTGCTTCGCCAACCGACCTGCAAAAGGACACTGCTGCGTTTTTACGGTGGTTCGACGCTGACGCAGTCTCTGACCGCTATCACCGACAACACGCACGTCATGAACAATACATAAGCTTTTTGTTGGGTCGTCTGGGTGCGATGGCGAGAAGCATTGTACACAAACTTAGCCGCCCGGACGAGCAAATGGCATTTTGGAGTGCGCTTCAACTTGAGGGGGTTATAAAACCGCTTCTGGTTCATGATGGTGACGTACGGGTCAATCTTGCTGCGTTTAAGTGTCTTGCGAGCGTGCTAACTGCGCTTTCGCCCGAGCTTCAAGAAATCGCCGTTGACGACGACACGCTCCAGTACATTTACCGGTCTGCGCTGCAACATCAGCAGGCGGTCTGGATACAATGTGCTGCACTTGAATTGCTTGTGACGCTTTCACGTGATTCGTTCGAGCAGGTGCTGAAGCAGCGGTTGCTTCAGCCGGCACGCGGCGACGACATGTTTGTACGGCGGAAAGCCGTCAAGCTTTTAGCCAGGCATTTCCATCAAGTTAGTTGGGGGCACGAGCTTGTGCTGGCCGTGTTTTCAGACCCGAGCCCATTTGTGCGTCAGGTGTTGCCCCAGGTTGTGATTCAAGCTCCCACAGAGACGGCCGTTCAATGGCTCGAGCAATTATTGACAAAAGACCCGTCTCCGCAAGTCCGGGCTGCCACGTGGCTGGAATGGCCGGGTCTGGTCATAGAGCCGCGCTTTCGTGATCATGCGTTTCACCTTTTGCGCAAAGCTGGCTTGCAGGAGAAGGACGAGTTTGTGCTGCGTGTGATCTGCCTGGTGGCGGAACGTTGCACAGTAGCGTTGAGAAGCAAACTTGGGCACGTACCCACAGAATGGCAGTTGGTGGCTCGAGATGTTTTGTTCAGCTTACGGTGCGGGGCAACTAGTATGAAAGTACGTCGTTGGGCAGCTCAGGCGTACGAGTTGGTCTGGAGTGAGTCTGACCCAGATGCACACACGTTACGTGAATGTCTCACTGCATTTGTCCGCTCAATTCCACCGGGACGCAGCCGGCGTTTGCCACGCACGCTGACTGAGGGGCTGGATCCGATGTTCATTGGGCGTGTTTTGGCTGTGGTTTGCCAGCAAGACTTTGGGGTTCAGCTCAGGCGTACAAGGCGCGGTTATGTGGTCACGCGTGGGAACGTGTTCGGGTTCAGATGGTGGCGTTGGTTGCATGAATTCCTGCATCCGTCACCGGACAAACGGCAGGCTTTCCCACACACGATCGGCCGGATTTTCGACGGTGATATTCATGTGGCGTCTAACATACTGGCTGAGCTTGCCCAGACGAAGGTACCCGGCGAACCGCTTTACATTCCCGAGGAAGGCGGGTGGCGACCGTATCTACCGTTGTTAGACGAGTACGTGTCTTCGATCGAGCTGGGACAACGGGCGCAACCGTTCTGCGTGTTTACAACTGAAGGTATTACCAGTGTGACACCGCCTCGCGGGCTGAAGCGGCTGATTGCGTTGCTGAAACTCACATGGCGGTTCGCCGAATTTGCAGAAAAACGCAATTGGCGAGAAAACATGCCAGAGCCGCCCACTACGTATCTACGTGCGTTGGAAAAGCTCGGGTTTAAAACCAAATTTGAACCGTACCCGGATGGTAAAGGGCGTGGTTTACCGGTTGATCCAATGGTTACAAGGTTTTTCCCGGCGTTACTGATGCCGGGATTGCTTAAGGACGTTTGGGAAGTATTTCGTGATTATTGCGCAATGCTCTACCAAAGTTCAGACCGGTTTTATGACTATTTCGTGTCGCTGTATCAAAACTCGGTTCTCGAGCTTGCGGTGTTTGTCGTCATATTCGGTTTACTCTTTTTCACCGTGCATCTGTATTCGAACCTCAGACTCAAGTTTTGGCGTGCACGCATACCGCTGGTGGTGGGTGGTTGGGGTACACGCGGCAAATCCGGCACCGAACGATTAAAGGCCGCTCTGTTCAACGCGCTGGGTTTTGGAGTTTTGTCTAAAACCACTGGTTGCGAGGCGATGTTGCTGCATTCGTATCCGTTCGGGAAGTTAAAAGAGATGTTTCTGTTTAGGCCTTATGACAAGGCAACAATCTGGGAGCAGGCAAATGTGGTCCGGTTGGCAGGTCGGTTCCGCACCGACGTGTTATTGTGGGAATGCATGGCGTTGCGGCCCAGCTACGTGAAGGTATTGCAGCGTAGCTGGATGCATGACGATTTTTCGACCATTACGAACACTTATCCAGATCACGAAGATGTCCAGGGCCCAGCAGGTATCAACATTCCGGAAGTCATCGGGACTTTTATCCCTAAGGAATCCACGCTTGTCACGACTGAAGAGCAGATGTTGCCTGTGCTTGCTGCTGAAGCCGAGCGGTGCCGCACGAAAGTAAAACCTGTTACGTGGCTCGAGGCGGGACTAATCACGCCTGACGTTTTACAGCGTTTCCCGTACGAGGAACATCCCTACAACATTGCACTTGTACTGGGTCTGGCCGAAGAGTTGGGCATTGACCGCGATTTTGTGCTCAAAGAAATTGCAGATCGCGTTGTACCTGATCTTGGCGTTTTGAAGACGTTTCCAGTTGCACCCGTGCGAACACGCAGATTGGAATTTACAAACGGCATGTCGGCCAATGAACGATTTGGCACGTTAAGCAACTGGGCGCGAACTGGCTTTGACAAGCAGGATTATCTGAAAGAGCCCGGTGTATGGCTCACCACTGTTGTCAATAACCGGGCAGATCGTGTGCCGCGTTCGCAAGTGTTTGCACGGATATTGGTTAACGACATTTCAGCCGACCGACACGTTTTGATCGGGGGTAATCTTACCGGTTTACTTGGGTACATCCGTGACGCGTGGAAGGAACGTGCGCCGCACATATCGTTGTGGAGGAACCCAGCCAACCCGGATCAGAACGAAGCACTCAAGACGCTCGAACAACACGCAATCCAGATGCGTCTGCCGATCAGTGATGCTTTGATCAAAACGCATCTTAAAATAATGTTGTCTGCCCAGCCTCAGATCAAAAATTCGGATGCGTTGGTTGCGTTTTGGGACAAGCCGGACATGCTCAAATCGCACCTGTCATCGCTGAACTTGGGTGAGATCGAGACTGCGATCATCAACACTTTGCAGTATGAGCTTCAAATCCTTAAGGAATACCAAGCGTTTGCAGAACAAATCCGTTGCACGCCGCCGGAGCAGGCAGGCAAGTTAAACGAGAAATTCCGCGAGTTGCTACAGCATTGGTTCAACTCGAAGCTCATCGTTGTATGGGATTATTATGCTTCAGGAGACGAAATTATTGATTTAATCGCCCGCCATACGCCACCGGGATTTCTGAACCGGATCATGGGCATCCAGAACATCAAAGGCACCGGGCTTGACTTTGTTTACAGGTGGTTAGCCTGGGAAGCGTGTTACAAGGCAGCGCAGCCGTTGCGTGCTGAGCATGTTAAATTAACACCACAGTTGATCGCGCCACTGGCTGCGTTCAACGAATACGGTGTGTTGTGCGAAGAATACGTCCGCGATACAATCACGCGCTTAAAGAACTCAGGACAGAATTACCCATCGCACTTGCTGGGTGAGCTTGACCGAATTCTCGAGCGGATGGACACTGCGATGGCAGAAATTCGTAAGAAGATCAATTCTGGTGGTAGCAAAAAGACTGGCTGGTTTTACAAATTGCTCTTGCGGGTTGAAGAGTTTCTGGATGCCGGTGACGCAGTCCGCAGGCGCACACAAGCAGACCGGATTTACGAGGACCTCGTGGCCGAGCGTATCAGTCGCGAGCGTGCAGTAGCCGAATTACAGGCGCTCACCCAGCGTCAAAAGGGTGGTTGGTTAATCAAGAAATTTTACGCCAAACGAGCCCAGAAAAGCGGAAGCCCGTCCAGTTCGCCAGCTGAGACCGCACCTCAACCTGCATTCCAAAGTGCGAGCGCAACTTAAGCGTTGAGAGCGGCTTTTCCCGAAGCTCAAACCATAAGATCGGGGTTGTAGCCCGGCAAAATTGTCGGGGTCGCTTTTTGCTATCCCGACTTCAGGACGCTGCAGTGCACTCCGCCGGGTAATGAAGGTCAATTCGAGTCTTTGGGGTTTAAGACTTGACCGATGCATGGTTCGGCTTATTCTTGGGCATGCCCGTTGAAACACTTCTACAGATAGACTTGCCGGGTATCCGTAAACTCAAGAGTGGCAAGGTGCGTGAGGTGTTTGAGCTCGGTGATCAATTGCTTATCGTAGCCACTGACCGTATCTCGGCATTTGACGTTGTGTTGCCCAACGGCATACCCAGGAAGGGCGAGGTGCTTACGCAACTGTCGCTGTTCTGGTTCAACATGTTCAGCGAACTGGTTCCGAACCATTTGATCACCAGTGGGCAGGACATGTTCAAGCATCCGGGTTTGTCGAACCTGCCGACTGATACACAGGCAGCACTTGCGCGGCGAAGCATGCTGGTTAAAAAGACAAATCCGGTCCCGATCGAATGTGTTGTGCGCGGGTATCTTGCCGGTTCCGGATGGAAGGAATACCGGCAAACGCAATCCGTTTGCGGGATCAAACTGCCGCCAGGCTTGCTTGAGTCAGCCGAGCTGCCGGAGCCGATTTTCACTCCCGCTACCAAGGCCGGGACCGGCCATGACGAAAACATCACATTCGAGCGGGCGACACAGATCGTAGGGGGTAAACTGGCTGAGAAACTGCGCGAGTTAAGCATCAAAATTTATCGGGCCGCACGAGACTACGCCAGAGACCGGGGGATCATAATCGCGGATACAAAATTTGAGTTCGGACTTTTGAAAGGTCAGCTTATTCTGATTGACGAGATTCTCACCCCGGATTCATCTCGCTTCTGGCCAGCCGCTCAGTACGAGCCGGGACAGAGCCAGCCGAGCTTCGATAAACAGTACGTGCGCGATTATTTAGAAACGCTCGACTGGAACAAGAACCCGCCCGGCCCAGCTTTGCCACCCGAAGTCGTTGCCGAGACAAGCGCAAAGTACATCGAAGCCTACGAACGATTAACGGGTGCAAAATTATAAGCACAGTTTGCGACTGAGCCGATGCATGCGCCACCGCGGTTAGTTTATCGGAAACGTCGTGTCATAGTTTTCATGGCAGCAGTTTGCTTGGTGCTTCGGCAATTCCAAGCCAGTGGACGGTATAAAATTGGCTGGCTTTCTTTCGTAACAAGCCACCATTGCATACATTAGCTAAACCTCAGAATGACGAAAGCACCTGACGCAGGCCATAATGGTTTGGCCGTGTAAGCCGGGTTATGCCGTGCTTACAAACGGCCTCGATTTTAGGAATCGCCGTGCATCATCTGGCGCAGCGCATCTAAATGTCTTACATTTCAAGGAACTAATATTTGGGCGAAAACAGTTGGGAGCATCGGCCTGAGTGCGCTAGAACCAATACCGTGCATGACTCGAATGCAAACCTTGTGAAGGTACGCTGATTATGGCCAAAACACGGCGATTTACTACATAGGTCTTGCCATCGCCATGACATTGAAAAATGCAACAGGCGCGTTGCAGGCGCTCGTAGAAGACTTTCTTCAGTACCTGCGGCATGAACGCGGGCAGGCCGAGCATACGCAACGCACATACGCGGCGTTGCTTGGCAAATTTGTTTCTTGGGCAGGCGAACGCGGCATTACAGACTGGCACCAGGTGCAATTGAGGCATCTTGTCGAGTTCCTTCGGCACGAACTCGAACGTACACCTGCCGGTGAGCCGAGAAATTCACCTCGCAGACTCAGCATGGAAAGTTTGTACCTCGAGATTGCTGCGTTGCGGGCTTTTTACAGATTTGCCGAGAGTGAAAAACTGTTGCCGGTTAACATTGCTGAACAGCTTACGTTGCCACGGCGCTGGAAACGCCTGCCCAAAGCGCTTAGCAACGACGAGATTGAACGGTTGCTTACCCCGGACCAACCTGAGACACCACAGTCGCTTTGCGATCAAGCTGTGCTTGAGCTTGCTTATGCATCTGGCTTACGCCTGGCAGAGTTGCGCAACTTGCGACTTGAACAGGTCAATATTGATGCAGGGTTCGTAACCGTGATCGGCAAAGGCAACAAGGAACGTGTTGTGCCAATGGGCCGGAAGGCAATCGAAGCGCTTAAACGCTACATTGAGACTGGCCGGCCTAAGCTTGTGCGGCCGCATTCGCCCGGAAATGTATTTCTAACCTCGCGCGGGACACCGTTTGCCCCGAACACACTTTGGCTGCGAATTAAGAGGCGCGCAAGGCGGGCTGGTATTACACGCAACATCACACCGCACATGCTCAGACACAGCTTTGCCACACACTTGCTCGAACATGGTGCAGACCTACGCGTGATTCAGGAGTTGCTCGGCCATGCTAGTATCAGCACCACCGAGGTTTATACACACGTCGAAGGGGCGCGCCTGCGCGAGGTGCATCGCAGGTTTCATCCACGCGCTTGAGCAACGGCAAAATGCGCCATGCTACGGCTGAGCTGCGCCAGCTACACGCGCTATTGCGCTGGCGATGGTCTGGACCTGGTCATCTCGCACCGTGCGCATGTCCAGCAACAGGTAGTCCGCCTCGATACGGCCGAAAACTGCCGCAGGATCAACTCGCAACCGACGCGCAAGTTCATCTGCGCCCAGGCTGGGAACACAGACGCGTACTGCTACACTTGGGATTGCCTGAGTGGGCAACGAACCACTGCCTAAAAATGCGGTTGTGTCACACAGCTCAGCAGTTGCGGTTGTGTTTTTCTCCTTTATTGCCTGCGCGAGTGCTTCAGCACGTCTGCGCAAAGTTGCCGTTGGCGTGCTAAGCATTCGGTACGTGGGATGTGTTTGTGGTAGCTGGTCAAGGTTGCGGAACAATTGCAAGGTTCGTTCTAGCACCATTATGCACATCTTGTCCACACGTAACGCACGGCTAAGTGGGTGTTGCCGAATTTTAGTGATCAGGTCTTTTCGGCCGATGATGATCCCACCTTGGCTTGCGCCGATGAGCTTGTCGGCGCTGAATAGTACAACGTCAGCCCCGGTTTCGATTGATTCGCGTGCGGTCGGTTCGTGCGGTAAGTTGAATCTACGCAGGTCCAAAAGCGCACCAGCACCAAGATCGTCAATTAAGATTAACCCGTGGCTGTGCGCGAGCTCAGCCAACTCGCTCAACGCAACTTCAGTTGTGAACCCGATGACACGATAGTTGCTCGGGTGCACGCGCATTATTACGGCTGTGTTAGGCGTGATTGCATTGCGATAATCCTTCAGATGCGTGCGATTTGTTGTACCCACCTCAACAAGGCGCGCGCCGCTTTGTGCCATTACATCTGGCAGCCGAAACGACCCACCAATCTCGATCAGTTGACCGCGTGAAACTATCACCTCACGACCTGCTGCCAGCGCAGCCAGCACAAGTAGTGTTGCGGCTGCGTTGTTGTTGACGACCGTTGCAGCTTCCGCCCCAGTTAACTCGCACAACAACGGCTCGATTAACTCGTCGCGTTCGATACGCCGGCCTGTTTCTCTGTCAATCGCAAGATTCACATAGCCTTTTAGTGCGCCTATAATCGAGTCAACCACACTTTCAGGGAACACGGCCCTTCCAAGACCAGTGTGCAAAATTATGCCCGTTGCGTTGATTACCTCGCGTACCTGCGGTTCAATGCGGCGTTTAAGCAGTTGACAGGCGCGTCCAAGCACGGTGTCGGTGCTAGTGCTGACAAGAGCCTGCTGTGCTACGTCGTTGCCTTGAATCTGTTCGCGCAGCTCGGCTAGGGCGTGCCGCAAACAATCTGTCACAACCGAATGTGGATGTTGCTTCAGCCACTCCAAGACGGTTTGGTTTTTTAGTAGCTCTGTGACAGACGGCAGGCAACGCAGCAGTTCATGCTTATGATGTGGCATAGGTTTGGTTTTCGATTTGTGGGCTCATGGGACCTTCAAACGCCAGGATGCGCACTAAATGGTTTGTGGTCAATCCTCGGGCATGCCATGGGCAACAGTTGCAGGTTGCGGTTGTGCTATTGCCCAGGCAAACTGCTCCAATACGTGATTGTGTTTGACGGAGGCGCATCTTATAGTTGTTTTGGCATTTTGACCGTCTTTTGCAACAGCCTTGCTAGTTCTGTACCATTCCGAAATGCACAACCGTCTCGGTCATTGTTGAAATACACCCAAATCTCTTTCGCGCCCGCGTCAGCAATTTTGTGTGTCCATGATTCAAGCTCGGCGGCCGGATAATCGTATGCATACCAGCGGGTAGCGCCGTGGAACCGCACGTAAACCGCGTCTGCGGTTTTGATCACGCCCTCCGGCAGCCGCGGTGCACTTACGGAGCAGAACACAGTGCCCCTGTGCTTGAAAGCATCAAACACCTCTTCGTTCCACCAACTCGAGTGCCTGAACTCGACCACATTAGGCCTACCCGGGTCCAATTGTTCGAGAACAGCTTCCAAAGTGGCTTTGGCAAACTTGAAACTTGGAGGCAGTTGAAACAGGAAACAGCCCATCTTATCCCCGAGCACGTCAGCGATCTTGTAAAACTCGGCGATCAGCTTGCGTGTGCCTTTGAACCGTTTCACGTGTGTGATTGTTTGATTAACCTTAACACTGTATTTGAAGCCGCTTTTGGCGCGGTTAGCCCAGCTTTCAACAGTGCTGAGGCGCGGCCAGTGATAGAACGGCGCGTTTAGCTCGACAGTTTTGAAGTGCGCCTGGTAAAAGTTGAACCACTGGTCCTTTTCCAAGTCTGCCGGGTACACCACACCTTTCCAGTGCCAGTAGTACCAGCCTGAACAACCCACCCATGTGCGACTCGGTTTCATTTCGGCAGAACACAGGCCGCCGGCATTTTTCCGGCAGGCCGACCCACACATCGCGCATCACGGCATTGGTGAGTCTCGTCGCCTGTTACGCATGCAATGTGCTGAAATAGCAGCGCGCACCAAGCACTCTCACGCAAGCCCAAGGTTTTTTAGCACGCGCACCGTCGAGTGCGGCTTGTTCAACGTGTAAAAGTGTATGCCGGGCACGCCCGCACGCAACAATTCTTCGCACTGGCGCGTGGCGTACTCGATGCCGAACTCTGTGGTTGCTGCAGTATCGTTGCCGTACTGCTCGAGTTTAGTTGCCAATGCGGACGGGATCCGCGCACCGCATAGTTTTGTGAACCGCTCGATCTGCAACGCGCTCAAAATAGGTATGATCCCAGGCACGATTGGCACACGCACACCCAGCCTGCCCGTCATGTAATCGCGGAACTCGAAGAAGTCCGCATTATCGAAGAAAAGCTGCGTGAGCACGAAATCTGCGCCGCATTCGATCTTTCGTTTAAGGTGTTGCCAATCAACGTATTTCCCATCCCTGCAGGCTATATGTCCTTCAGGAAAGCCTGCTACGCCAATGCAGAACTCGCCGTGCTCACGGATGAACTGCACAAGCTCAGATGCAAACTCGAAGCCGCCCGGGGTCTTACGGAATTCGCCTCCATTGGGTGGGTCACCGCGCAGTGCCAGAATGTTCCGGCACCCGAGCGCAACTATTCGGTCGAGCAAGTGCCCGATTTCTTCGCGGGTGTGACTCACGCACGTCAGATGTGCCAGCACAACCAACGCGTGCTCACGGAACAACCGCTCGACAATCGAAAGGGTTTTGTCACGAGTGCTCCCACCAGCGCCGTATGTGACTGAGCAGTAAGCTGGGTTCGTTTGCTTCAGTGCGGGCACAGTTTGTTCAAATAGCGTGCGCTCGCCCTCTGGCGTCTTGGGCGGGAAAAACTCAAACGAGATGACAGGTCGCCCAGCCCTCGCACCTTCAGAATAAATGTCCCGAATCAACTGCACGGCGCAGCAGTGTGCACAAGTCGACTCAGAAAATCAAAACGCCACTTCAAAAGGCCACAGGACGTGTTATTGGGCTGGACTTTGGCATACCGGTTAACTGTTGTCGTTTCTCATTATGGCCACTGTAGGATGTGGCATTTACGCGGGCAAAAAAGCAAGGCCGCTATTCCGCACGCGGTGCAATTGAAACGATATGGTGTTTTATCTGAACCGGTTAACGCCATTTGTTTTCTTGAACAGGCTGCGCTGGGAGGGCATTTTTGAGTTGCCAGTACTTTTTGTTCGCGGTTGAGGCAAGGGTTTGTTCTAAGAAGGGCAGGGGAACCGCAATGTAGGTTGGTGTTGGCACAGAGGAATAAAAAGATGTCTTATCGCGCATGGTTCAAGTGTATTAAGGCTGAGTGCGGCCAAACGTATCCGTTGGATACGGTAATTTACCAGTGCCACAGGTGCGGCGCGCTCTTGGACGTGGAGCACGATATGACAGCACTGGCAGACCGCAGTGGGAGCGCATGGAAAGAGCTGTTCGAACACCGCTACCGCAGCACGAGCGTGCCCTATGGCTCGGGTGTCTGGGGCAAGAAAGAATGGGTCCTGCCCGAAATTGACGATGCGCACATAGTATCACTGCACGAAGGTGCGACACCGTTGTTTTGGGCAGAGCGGTTCGGCAAGGCAATCGGCTTACCTGATATCTGGCTCAAGCTATGCGGTACAACCCATACTGGATCGTTTAAAGACCTCGGCATGACAGTGTTGGTGTCGCAGGTCAAACAGATGATTGCGCGCGGCGCACCGATCAAAGCTGTTGCGTGTGCCTCGACAGGTGACACATCTGCTGCGCTTGCGGCCTACTGTGCCGCGGCTGGAATACAGTCAGTGGTGCTGCTGCCGCGCGGTAAGATCTCGATTGCGCAGCTTGTGCAACCGATTGCGAACGGTGCGCTTGTGTTGGCACTTGATACCGACTTCGACGGATGCATGCGGTTAGTCCAGCAGATCACGCGGGACGAGACCATTTACCTTGCCAATTCAATGAACTCGCTCCGAATCGAAGGCCAAAAAACTGTCGGAATTGAGATCGTGCAGCAGTTTAACTGGCAAGTCCCAGACGTGATTATCATTCCCGGCGGCAACCTCGGCAATGTGTCAGCGCTTGGAAAAGGGCTTTTGATGCTCAAGCAACTTGGGTTGGTGGATCGGTTGCCGCGGATTGTGGTTGCGCAGGCTGAGCGCGCCAACCCACTTTACCGCGCGTACCTGCGGAATTTCGAAATATTTGAGCCTGTCCAAGCGCAGAAGACGCTCGCCAGTGCAATCCAGATCGGTAACCCGGTCAGCTACGAAAAAGCCGTGCGCACACTCAAACAGTTCAACGGCATTGTGGAGCAGGCAACAGAAGAAGAGCTGGCAGATGCAGCCGCGCTGGCCGATAGATGCGGACTGTTCAACTGTCCGCACACAGGTGTGGCTTTAGCAGTTTTGGTCAAGCTGCTGCGCGCAGGCAAGATTGACAAAGCTGAGCGTGTAGTAGTGATTTCGACGGCGCACGGGCTCAAGTTTGTTGAGATGAAGGTTGATTATCACCAACGCAAGCTCGACCTGCCATGTCGCCACGCCAACCAACCGGTCGAGTTACCTGCGCGGCTGGACGCTGTCAAAGAAGCACTCGAAAAAGCGCTCGCGGCAGCAGTCAAATGCACAGGTTAAAAGCGAACACTGTTCTCGTGGGGTGTAGCAAGGGACCTGTAAAACCGTTTTTTGTGTTTTTGCTCGATAAGATTCGGGCGGGTTATGTTGTTTAACGCCAGTACCATACGCAAAGTTTGGCTAGATCGTTCCGCTGAGCAAGGAGACGGACACGTCTTCGTGCGGCAGGCGAGCCGAGCTGCTCGGTGTAACCGTGGTGATGATCAACAATCGTAAGCGCACGCGCTACGTGGGCTGTATGCAATGCCGTTGCACCCTCACCTACAGCAAGCCAGCGCGCGATCCACAGCGTGATGGGTAACAGCAGGCACAAAGAGCGGAACCCTTCGATGAGCGGTACATCGAAGTACGCAGGCCCACAAAAATGCAGTCCGCGAACTTTAACCCTGAAAAACCGGGTTAACATGACATCGATGTCGGGTGTTGGTGTCCCCCAAGTCTTTTCGACTGCGGCGAACCTGGCGTCGCACAAGCCGGACCTGAAAGCTGGGATGTAGCCGGAACCGATTATAAACTTCAGAGCCACATTAAACATTTTGCGCTTGTGTAGCCAGGGCATTTCAAGGTCTTTGAGAGTGTCGCGCCGTGCATACTGGAACACCAACGTGCGGAATAGCACCCTAGCGACCGTGCTCGGTTTTGCGGGTGACTGTGGCAAATCGGGCAGCTTTTGTGTAGCGCGTCGCGCAAGTGCACTCAGGATCTCGTCTGCGTCTGGACCGTTGATTTGGTCGAACCGGGCGCGCTCGACAGCGTTAAGCCAGTCAAGTGCACGCACCAATCGCAAGGGTAAAGGTGCATCGCTTTGGGCAATGGTTTTGTCAAGGCGGACAACGAACCTCAGGAAATCGGCCCAGTCAAGCCTTGCCTTTGCCAGTACGGGAGGCGGTTGGACAGTGCTAAAGCCGGGTGGCACAATCAATCTGGCAAGTTGTTGGAGTGTTTGTAGCTGCGCTGCCAGCGGTTCGCCCAAATTCGCCGCTGCAGCTGGGCAACTGAATCGCAAGCTCACAACAAGTTTCTCGCCTGCAGGGTGAATTGCGTACGGGTAAAGCCGGCATGCAAGTGGTTTGGCTTGCTCACCGAACCGAGCATGGATGCGACACCGGCCTTCGACGTCAAGAAAGACACATTCGCCATTGTCTTTGTGCCCAAGGCGAAATTTAGCGCCGTGAGGAAGAATTATTTTCGCCGGGTCAATGCCGTCAGTCCGTGTCCAGCTCTGGCTCTCGATGCGTTTTTTTTCGTCGGCTGTTATGACAACAAGGTGATAGCCGCGACAGCATTCGCCACAGCCTTGGCACGCCCAGTTTTGAAACTGAGGCGCTTCTATGTGAAATGTTTTCATCCGGTCTTATTGTTAATCAGGTGCGTTGGCCGGCGCAAAAAATGTTGGCTGGACCTGCAGTTTTAGCAAGGGACAAACTTTGGCAAGGCACAATACCGAATCAAATCATTTGGGTGCGCGAGGCCCGCGCGCCATGTAGTTTTGCAATTTTGTCTTTGGCATGGTATTGCTTTGCGCGTGAACGAGCCGAGTCTGTTGCTCCTTATGCCGGCGCACAACGAGGAGCACCGCATCGAGCAGGTGTTGCGGAGCTATGCAGCGTATTTCGGTCGGCATTACGGCGGGGCGTTCAAAATTGTGGTCGTATTGAACGGTTGCACCGATAACACGCTTGGTGTGGTTGCACGTGTGGCAACCGAGTATCCGTGCATCAGCTACCTTAATTTTCCTGAGCCAATTGGCAAGGGCGGCGCTTTAATTGAAGGACTAAAACTGGCTGAGTCGGCAGATTTGATCGGGTACGTCGATGCAGACGGCGCCACGCCGCCGCATGCGTTTCTGGATCTGGTCAAAAACATCCGCAGGGCCGATTGCGTGATTGGGTCGCGCTGGTTACCAGGTGCGATCATTCGACAAGCGCAATCGCGCAAGCGCAGATTCGCCAGCCGCGTGTTTCATACAATTGTGCAATTGTTGTTCTGGATGAACATCCGCGACACCCAGTGCGGCGCAAAAGTAATGCGGCGTGAAGCAGTACAAAAAATACATTCCGCTTTGCGCATAGCTGACATGGCATTTGACATCAATCTACTATACTCGCTCAAACGGGCAGGGTTTAGCATCTTGGAGCTACCAACCGAATGGAACGACATTGCAGGCTCCAAAGTTGTCCTAGCACGAACCTCGCTTACGATGCTGCTTTCTGTGATTCGGTTACGACTGATTTACTCGCCGTTTTACCGCTGGCTCCGACCGCTCAGACCACTCGAGAGATGGATTTACCGCAAGTTGCGTGCGCCTCAGCCGTTGCCGCAGCCAGACTCTGTTACCCCAAAAACAGACAGCAGAGCATAACGCAATAGTCCTTTGCTGTGCAATTGGCACAAACTGTACTGGCGCAAGGCCGGTTTTCCCGTGCACTCATGTTGTCTTCTGGCCGCCAAGTTGAGTTGTTTTCGACCATGTGAACGCTGCACAAAGTGCAAGCGCAGCCAGGGCAAACGCAATTACGGTTTGAAGGACCATCACCATGCTTTTATTGAATTGTGTAAGCGCTGCGCCGTAGCACACTGCCAGTACAATCAGCCATGGGACAAATTTGAACCGCCCCTGTGCGAGCAGGTTGTTTACTAGCACATTCAGAAGCGACAATGGCACCATTGCACCGGCGTACCAGGGCAGAATTTGCATCGTAGGCGCCACATAGTTTTCCTTGTAAACGAACCGGATCAACCACGGGCCAAATGCCCATAACGCAGTCACCCCTAACCCAACCAGGACGCCAGTGCACAGAAGTGTCAGTGGCATCAGGTCGCTTTTTTCTGCTCGTGCAGTGCGGTGCACGATTTTCGGGAACATCACCGCTGCCAGTGGCCCAGCAGCCCAGACAAGTGCACGCGCAAAAGTCCCCGCAGCCACATAGTACGCAAAATCGTCGGGGTGGAAGTATGCTTTAGCAAACGGTGTGTCAGCCGAAAAAAGGAATTGGAATGCGCCAAACCCTGCCATCAACGGTATTATCTGTCTGAGCAATTCCCAGCGATCGAACGGCGCAACCGACCCGGCCCACAGTGGCCGCGTTTGCCAAATTCCAATACCAAGCGGGACCAGTAGGCTGAGCATTACGGCGGTCATTATGCCTGCAGCATATCCCCCCAGAACAAACACAATAAACGCCGCAAGTGCAAGTCGTGCTGAGCCTGACAGTATGTTCATCCAGCCGAGCCAAAAGAAATTTTGGGCGCCTTGAAGTACACCGGCAAATAACGGTTGCCATAAACAGCCGAGCGCAACCACCAGTGTAGGCCAAAGCGCTATTGGACTAGCGATTTGCCAGCGTGCGGCAATTTGCCTTTGAAAAACCAGTACACCGGCGGCTATTACAACCCACAACAGGAATGTACCTAGCCAAGCAAACCTGATCATGCTTGCCAATTGATTGCGCCGGTCGGTTGCCAGTGCCAGAGCCGTCTGCTGTGCAAAGACCATTTGCAGCGGCATCGTCGGGATAAGAATTGTTGCAGCCAGCAGTGTGACAAGCGTGCCGTATTCAGCCTCGGGGATTTTTTTCGACAAAAAATGCACGCCCCACATGAACACGCCACCAGCCACAGTTGCAAACATCATCCAACCGCTCTGGCGAAAGAACGTGACTCTGCTTTCGGCACTGCCACCCATGGTTTGAACGCGCGGCATTTGACCATCAAAAGCTGTTTTGGGTCAAGCGAGTTTAACGCCGATACCTGAAGCCAGAAAAAACCTTACGCGCTGCAAATTAACCTGCATCAGCCGCAACAAAAAGTAGCGCGCCGGTTTATTGGCATTGCCCGACAAATGTGAATTCGTTACCAACGCAAATCGGCTCGGTGCTAAGGACTAAGTCGGCACTCAGTTCGGTGAAGAAGACTTTACCGCGTGCTCAAATCGGGTAGTTTAATTGTGATGCGACCGACTCAAGATTTGCGAGTCAGACAAATTGTACCGCTTTTGACGCCGCGTGCGCTTAAGGCTGAATTGCCCATGACCGAGGCATCAAATGAAACGGTGGCAAACAGCCGCGACCGTGTCGTGTCCATTATCCGCCAGCAAGACCCCAGATTGCTTGTAATTGTTGGGCCTTGTTCAATACACGAGATAGCCGGCGCGATGGATTACGCACAAAAGCTTAATTCACTTCGAAAACAACTGGCAGACAGAATTGAGATAGTGATGCGTGTTTACTTCGAAAAACCACGAACTACGCTTGGTTGGAAGGGACTAATTAATGACCCGAATTTGGACGGCTCGGAAGACATCGAGCTGGGGCTAAAACTAGCGCGGAAACTGTTGCTCGACATCACGGGAATGGGACTGCCCGCAGCAACTGAGTTCCTTGATCCGATCACACCCCAGTACATAGCTGATCTTGTTAGTTGGGCTGCAATAGGCGCGCGCACGACCGAATCACAGACCCACCGCGAAATGGCAAGTGGCCTCTCGATGCCGGTCGGGTTCAAAAACAGCACCGACGGCAGTCTCGACACTGCTATAAACGCTATGAAAGCGGCACGCTCGTCGCATAGCTTCCTCGGGATTGACCAGGACGGCCTCACCAGTATCGTGAGGACGACCGGGAATTACGACGGACATATTGTGCTACGTGGGGGGCGCCTCCGGCCGAACTACGATCCCCAAAGCATCGCTGAGGCCGAGCGCCAGCTTGAGCAAGCGGGGCTGCCAAAGGTATTAATGGTGGATTGCAGTCATGCGAATGCAGGCAAACGACCAGAAAGACAAGAAGTCGTGTGGCAAAATGTGATCCAGCAACGTGTTTCAGGCACGCGCTCGTTGATAGGCGTAATGCTCGAGAGTTATTTGAAGGCGGGTAATCAACCGTTCCCACGCCCAGTGTCCGAGCTCGAATACGGTGTTTCCATCACCGACCCATGCATTAGTTGGGAAACGACCGAGCGATTGCTCCTCAAGGGCTACGAAGCGCTCGCAGCAGTGTTGTAATCCTGCTGCCGTGTCAGCTTCAAACTCGCGGAGCTGCACTACGTGGGAGGAGCAAATTTTTTAGTCCGTATAACTCGAGTGCGAATGGGAGGTAACCACCATATCCGAGCAGGGGCATCTCAAACACGTGCATGAACTGTGCGCCTGGTGTGCGATAAATCCATTTCGGATACGAATAGTAGTTCCATAGTTCCCAGAAAAACCCGCATAACAAGGAGCTCACAAAAAGCGCAACGATAGGACGCCAATCGCCGTGCTCGAGTCGCTGGAGCAGGTGAGGGTTGCCAAGCCACCTGTTTAGTGGTTCGAGCATCAACGCAAGTGATGTCCACACAAACGGATAAAACTTTTGCGGCCATTGCAACGTCAGCACCAACATCACCAAGCCGATCAAAAATAGCCCGGTGCACAGCCCGGGCGTCGGCTTGATGCGCGGGCCAACGGCGAACCGTTCTACCCAACTAAAGCTTCGCACCAGCTCAGCAGTTGTAAACACGGCCGGGATCACCGTCGAAAACGACAATGTGGACAGAAGATGTGCCACAACCGCATCAAACGACTCGGTCCCGAGGTAGATCCAGTTTTGCGTCCGCTTGTTGATGAATTCGAACAACCACCACGCCGGCGCCGAAATGATGAAAAGCAAAACAAATTCTTTCCGTGAGCGTGTAAAAATCGAATCACCCGTGCGCATGTGCACCAGTGCATCAACCACAAGCACATACCCAAGCCACAGCGGAAAAAAAAGGTATGCTGTGCGGTTGCCTGGCAATAACCAATTCAGAGGCCAGCAAATTGCAACCAATGCCGCCCCCAAAAACCCGTGCAGCTTGAACAGGCGCCGCGTACCGGTTGCTGCTGTTGCATCCTTTTCCATTAGGTTAAATGCTTCTAGGTGCGCTCCACGCCGGGCGATCTTATCTGACTCAGCGCATGCCGGGCAAGGTATGGCGAGAGCGAAAATGGACCGAGTCGAATCTGGCGTGCGACTTTTGCGTGCCAGGGTTAACCCAATATGACCCCGACTTTAATGATACCATGCTTGCGAAGTTTGTGGGCTAGATTCGTCCTTTTGTTTATTTGCCCGCAGCCCTCGCTTCACTTTGCATTGATCTAGCTATGTCTCCACCTTTAATACGATTTTACCGGAGACAGTACCTGTGTTTTTGACAGTGCTTTCTTCTTGGAGTCGGTGGGCGAAGGCAACCTCGGACAGCGGTAAGATGCGGTCGATCCGCGGCTTGAGCTTGCCAGACGCAAGCCATTCATTGATTTGATTTGCTGCTGACCGCATTTGGTCGGCTGAAGCATTAAACATTGCAAAGCCGATTAAGGTGCAGTCTTTGACATAGAACTGCCCAACAGGAAAGGTCGGCCGAGCATCGCGACCGGCCATAACTATCATCCTGCCACCGAAGGCTAGCATACTGATGGCGCGGTCGAAATCCGGTTGACGTGACGTTTCCCACCAAATATTGACACCTTGAGGCGCATAACTTTTGACTGCAGCTACGAGGTCGTCCGTATTGTAGTTGAGCACAAGATCTGCCCCGAGCCGTTTGCACGCCTCGATCTTGGCTTGGTTCCCTGCGGTGGCAATCACACGCGCGCCGAGTGCTTTTGCCATTTGCACGACGCACGAGCCGACGCCGCCTGCGCCACCGTTTACAAACACCACATCGGCCTGTTGGGCCTTGGCCTTTTGTACAAGGCCGAGGTGTGCTGTGACGCCAACTAACGAAACCGCAGCGGCCTCCTCAAAGCTGATGTTGTCGGGAATTGGATAAAGCCATTCTTCGTCAACGGCAGCATATTCAGCAAATGTGCCTGGCCGACCGCCAAAGCCTTGATTAGTAGCCCAGACGCGGTCCCCACGCTTGAATCGAGTTGTGCCGGGAGCAGTTTCAACAACTATCCCAGCCAAGTCGCGGCCAAGGATAAATGGGAAAGTCACGTTGGCCGGCACCATACCGCTGCGGATGTACACGTCTATTGGGTTTACATCTACAGCAGCGATCTTCACGAGGTATTGCTTCGGCCCGAGCGTGGGTGTGGGTAAATCGCCGTAGATGATTACTTCCGGCGGCCCAGTCTGCATTATGTAAGCGGCTCGCATTGAACTAATTTTCCCGTTCGGTGCATTCGATACCCAGTTGCCTACGTCTAATTGGGGCTGAAGGCGGCAACAGTTGCAACGCGCATAGCAGTTGACTCCGTAAAGCGTACGGCTGGGTGCTTTTCGAGTTCACTTTGCTGCTTTGGCTTTTGTGTTGCTTTCCGTTGAATGTGGCAGTTTATCAACTGTACGTCCGCTTCCTTGATTACATCGTCCTTCGCAACCTCGTCGAAGCGCGAGTTGTAGATTCGGACACGCGAAATTTCGGCTCCATGGAAACCGACAACGTTTAGCACGCGAGGTGTTTGTTTGACCGTGATGTTTTCCATCACGATGTTCCTGGCTACGGGTTTGAATGGTCCGTTTGGTCCTTCTTCGTAAACGAAATCTATCTGGAGTACTGCATCGGCGACTTGGCCAACATTGATTCTGCGCATGAAGATGTTCTCGATTACACCCCCACGCACTGCATTTGATTTGAGTCGCAACACACGGTCAAGGTTCGGGCTGTCCATGTGGCAGTCTTCGACGAACACATTTTTGCATCCGCCAGAAATTTCGCTGCCTATCACCACGCCGCCGTGTCCGTCGCGCATTGTACATTTGCGGATGACGATATTTTGTGATGGTGCGCCGATGCGGCGTCCGTCGTTGTTGCGTCCCGATTTGATCGCGATACAGTCATCCCCGGTGTCGAACAGGCAATCTTCAATGAGCACGTCTGTGCACGATTCAGGATTACACCCATCGTTATTTGGACCATGGGAAATAATGTTGACGCCGCGCACAATCACATTTGTGCATAGTACAGGGTTAATTTCCCACATGGGCGAACGGCGAATACGCACTCCTTCAATCAGCACGTTCCGGCACCGGTAAGGTTGAATGAACGCAGGACGCAGATAGTCTCCTTCGCCGAACCTGCGGTCTTGGACAGGTACATTTTCCTCGACCATTTTGATCAGCCGGTTACGTGCCTTGTCCTGTTTTGGGTCACCCTCTTTCCAACCGAATTCCTTTTTGCCTTTCCACGGCCACCAGTTCTGGTTATCAGCTTGGCCATCGAGCACACCTTCGCCTGTGACAGCAATGTTTTGCTGTTCGTATGCGTAGATCAAGGGCGAGTAATTGTAGCATTCCATGCCTTCGAAACGCGTTAGTACGGCAGGTAAATACGCTTTCGGATCGGTCTTGAATTTCAAAGTTGCGCCGCCTTCTAGGTGCAGCTCAACGCCGCTTTTGAGGTGAATGGGACCGGTAATGTATTCGCCTGCAGGTACGACCACGCGGCCACCACCTGCTTTTGCGCATGCTTCGATCGCCTTGCGAATCGCATCGCTGCAATCGGTTTTGCCATCTGCCGCAGCGCCGAAATCCATGATCGAGAATTCACGTGCTGGGAATATCGGGGGCTTGATTCTGGCCAGTATTGCTTTTACCTGTGCCCATTCTGCTGCAACTGCGTCTGTTGCTTCTGTAGATTCAGCGGGGCCGGTAGCCAACGTGACTTTCATCGGCAGTCCCAGCAACCGTTGCAGTTCGATCCCAGCAAGAATGAACGGACCAACACCTTTCAGGTCATTGTCAACAATAGGTTCGCGAATGTAGTACTCGAATGAACCGTCGCGGCCGTAACCCAGCCCGGCCACAGAACAACATCGCGTTAATGAAATGTTGCCGTCTGGGTCTTTTCGAATGAAACTGCCGATTATACCGTTGTAACCCTTTAGCGCGGCTAGCTCATACGGCTCGCGAGGGATGTATCCACGATTGATCGCCTTGGTAAGGGTGTACACGAACATGCTTGATACAGTTGCTTCAAGGTAATTACCTTTGCGGTTGCCCTGGTCAAGCACTTGCCACCACAAACCTGTCTCTCGGTCCTGCCAACGGACAGCCCCGTCACAGACCTTTTTCAAAGTGCTGATTATTTCAGGCCGGCCAGGATGATTAGTGGGCAAAAAATCGAGCACATCCACAAGCGCCATGGCGAACCAGCCAATTGCACGCCCCCAAAAGTTCGATGATGTACCAGTGAGTCTGTTCGCCCATTCCTGTTGTTTTTTCTCATCCCAGCCGTGGTAGAACAGGCCGGTTTGCGTATCGTAGGTATACTTCGTGATTAGCCGGATTTGCTTTGCCACATCATCAAAAACTTCGGGTTCACCGAATACTTTGCCGTACTCGGCATAGAAAGGTGCGCACATATAGATGCCGTCTAGCCACATTTGGTATGGATACCGTTGCTTATGCCAAAAACCACCTTCACTTGTGCGGGGGTGTTCCCTAAGCTGGCTCCGTAGTAGCTCCACAGCCCGTTTGTAGCGCTCGTCTTTGGTGGCCAAGTACAATGCAAGCACTGTTTTACCAGGATTGATGTTGTCTAGGTTGTAATCCTCAAGTTTGTAACTCTTGATGTTGCCGTTCGGCTCGATGAACGAGCCTATAGTCCGCTCGACGTAACCGAGGTAGCCGCGCTCGGGCACGTAAGCGTGCAGTTTCAGCAGCGCGAGTGTGAACAGGCCGGCTGTGTAATCCCATTTTGCGCCACCCACCGGTTTCCAAGCGAGTTTATCGCCACGCCGTGCTATTTCTGAGTCTGCCATGCGCACGGACCATTCAAGCGGTGTGGCGCCGTCGAAGTTGGTCTGGCCGGTTGCAGATGTATGTTGTGTTTTGCACGCGGCTACAACAGCCGCTACGCCGCAAACCAAGAATTTCCAAGTTAGTTTCGCCATCATTTTCGGTGACAACGCATTTTTATTCTCGCCAAAAACGGGTGTTGATTTTGCCCCGGCCACAATGCAAAAGTGAAGCGAATTCGACTGGGCTTACGCCTTTGAACGTAATTGCAAAGAGCCACTGTAATCGGGGCAGTTTAAGCCCGGAAGACAGCAGCTAATGCAATTTTCTTGCAACGTTTTGAATGGAGAGCCGGTCTTGACATGGCCTAGTGGGTTGTGTCATAGGTTTTTAGGACATGACCAACCCAACAAGCACTGTAACAAAGATACGGGTTGGGGATGAACCGGTTTGCAATAATGTTTTGTGCTGTGTTGCTTGTGGTGATCGGGTGCGCGAAGAAAACCGACACCGCCCAGCCAAAGGTTGATTCATCATCGAGCTTGCAAACCGGACAATCTGCGCATGCTGCTGAATCTGACCCAAGTGCAGCCTTGGTGACTCTAACCCAAGCATTGCGCAAATACAGCCTCGAAAACCGCCGTGTACCAGCGAGTCTTAATGAGCTTGTGCAGGCCGGTTATGTGCACACAATGCCAACTGCGCCGCGCGGCAAAAAATTTGCCATTAACCCGAAACGGATGGAGGTTGTGCTGGTGAATGAATAGGCTCAATGTACCACATTGGCTTTTCCGAGTCTCGGCCCGCGGCCGCGTTGGAGGGCGGCTCCCCTCAAACGACTTCGCAATTTTCCACCCGCGGCCCTGCTCCGGCGGCGCATTTACTCTTATTGAACTGCTTGTTGTGGTGGCGATTATCGGAATACTGGCTGCGCTATTGCTTCCCACACTTTCAGCTGCCAAGGCGCGCGCATGGCGCGCCCAATGCACAGCACAACTAAAACAGCTCGGGCTTGCTCTTGAGATATTCGCCACTGAACACGAGGATATGTACCCGCCTGCAGCGTTTTCGACCGGAGCATATCAATACCAGTTGACATGGGATGATTACATCCACCGACTGATCGGTGGAACCGACAGCGACGCCGACCTGATGCTCGGCATCACAGAGGGTGACTATGTGCCAAGAACACTCAAGTGTCCCGCTGATCGTCGTGAGATAACAATCAACTACGCAATTTTTGGCCAACGCAGGTCTTATGCGATGAATTGGGCAGGGCCATCCTGGCAGCTCAAATCCAGAAATGCACGGTTGCCGGCGGCAGCATATGGCGTTGGCATTTACTATAACATTGGCGGCGGGTCGTTGCCAGATTGGGAACCGCGCAGTTATCGGACAAAGGACGTGCAAGACCCAGCAGGCACATTTTTATTAGTCGAACTACCTAACGGCAGAAACATTGCCGGCAATGACTGGCCGTCATTTTGCGCCGGCCCGGGCAGTAAGTTACCCCCAACGACTTCGGACGGGCTTACAGGCGATTGCGTCCAGATCGGCGATGCCAATGCTGTACTGAATTACGGGTCAGTTGCATATGGTATTCATGGCAAGCGGTTTAATTACCTGTTCCATGACAGTCATGTTGCAACGCTCAGGACAATTGACACCGTCGGCACGGGCACGACAAACGCTCCGAGAGGCATGTGGACGATGATTCGGGGTGATTAGGGGCAAAGAATTGGGCTGCTGTTTTCCAAATTACCCGCCGTAAAATAATTTCGGGCAACAATTTTCTGATGCATGAAACCACACGCGTTTAACCGCAACAAATTGTCTCGCGTTACGCATAACCATCGCCTCGTGGCGGCGGCCTGCTTCTTGGCTTGCGCACTTTTTGCAGTTGCAGCCGTAAATACTGATATCGGGCATGGTTTCCGGAACTTCGTTACGGCCCGCGACGGGCTCTTGTTCGATGGCGACAAACCGCTCCGATTCATCTCTTGGAACGTGCCCAACCTTCATTACATCGAAGACAATCTGCCTTTTACGGAGTTGAACCCGTTTCGGTGGCCCGACCGGTTCGAGATAACAGACGCGCTTGCAACGGTGCGCCAGATGGGAGGGCAAGTGGTGCGCATTTATGTGTTGTCGGTACGGCGGACAAATGATCCGCCCGAAAAACCGTGCCATGTGCTTGGCCCGGGGCGCTTTAACGAGGAAGGCTTTCGTGTGTTAGACATGGTCATGCAAATTGCAAACGAGCAGGGCATAAGACTCATTGTTCCGCTGGTTGACAACTGGAGCTGGTGGGGTGGCACGGCTGAATATGCCGGGTTCCGCGGCAAACCGAGGGATGCTCTCTGGCACGACCCCGAGGTCATTGCAGATTTCAAAGAGACGATTCGGTTTGTCCTAATGCGGACAAATACATTTACTGGCACGCGGTATTGCGATGACAAAGCGATTTTGTGTTGGGAAACCGGCAACGAGCTCGAGTCGCCACCGGGTTGGACGCGTGAAATTGCCTCATTTATCAAGTCGCTCGACACCAATCATCTCGTAATGGACGGCTATAATGCGACGCTGCTACGTGATGAATCGCTTGAGATGCCCGAAATTGACGTAGTCACCACACACCATTACCCGGGTTCTCGACAAACTTTTGACCAGCTTATCCGCCGCAACGCTGCCAAAGCGAAAGGCAAAAAACCTTACATTGTGGGTGAGTTCGGTTTTGTTGATACGCCAAAGATGGAGGCAGCGATTAAAGCGGTTATTGATAGTGGTGCTGCGGGAGGCTTGCTCTGGAGTTTGCGATTTCGGAATCGCGATGGCGGATTTTACTGGCACAGCGAGCCTGCGGGTGGGAACAGGTACAAGGCGTTTCACTGGCCCGGCTCACCCGTTGGCGCGCATTATGACGAGTTGAATCTCATGAGGTTGGTGCGGTCTTACGCCTACAGAATACAGGGGCTGAATTTGCCGCCACTGCCGGTACCGCTCCCACCTCAAATGCTGCCTGTCAAAGACGTCGCAAGTATCACGTGGCAGGGCTCGGTCGGCGCAGCCACTTACACTGTCGAGCGCGCTCCATCGCCTGACGGCCCGTGGACGGTTGTCGGCACTAACATTGACGAAAGTTTCGTGCAATATCGGCCGTTGTTTGTAGACGAGTCCGCAGGGCGAGGCCGGTGGTATTACCGTGTCCGCGCGCTAAATAGCTCAGGTGTATCGGCGCCATCAGCGGCTTGTGGTCCAGTCGAAGTTAAGCATGCAACCCTTGTGGACGAACTGGCTGATCTGCGGAGGGTCCACAAGACAATTGGTCGGCTCGAAATCAAAACCGATAGTTGCAGACAGGCCAAGGAAGATGCGCACCGTGTGGCAGGCAAAGCCAATGACGCGCTTGTTTATCGGGTGAATGGCACGATTTCTAGCTTTCGCGTGTTCGCGTTCCACCCATCTGAAGCTGCAGATTTGCGGTTTGCGATATCGAAAGACGATAAAAATTACACGAGCGTCGCTCCTGCCAAAAGCATCTATTACACCGGCCCTGGGGATTATAACTATTGGGTGCCGGTCCTCTACGAGACCAAGAATCTAATGAACACTGGTCGGTTTCTGCGGATCGAGTTTTCAGGTACGGCACAGATCGGGCGCGTCGGAATCAAGCATGCATTCGAGCAAAAACAGTAGCCACAACACAAACCTGCCCCTTTTTCTGGCCAGACTGCCAGAATGCGTCAGCAACCAACTTTATTATAACATCTTACCATTTTGGTGTGGCCCGGCACTGGACAATGAACATGGGGGTTGGATGGCTTGGCTTTCGAACGATCTGCTGCCCGACCATTCAAAGCCAAAGGGCTTGATCCTTAACGCACGGTTGCTGTGGACGTTTTCGGCCGTCTATCGCGCCAATCCCAAGCCGGTTTATCAGCAGATGGCAGAGCGCGCCTTTGACATTGTCTTGAACAAATTTTGGGACAACAAATACGGGGGTGCATTTTGGCAACTCGATCGAGCCGGTAACGTTCTCGATTGCTCCAAGAAGACCTACGGCCAGGCTTTTTGCATATATGCCCTTGCCGAATTCGAGCGTGCGTTCAGTTCGCACCGTGCGCGCACTCGTGCATGCGAATTGTTCGAGTTGCTTGAAAAATACGCGCACGACCCGGTTCATGGCGGGTACATTGAGGTGTGTAATCGTGATTGGACTGAGGCGGGGCCAGACGCACGCCTCAGCGAAAAAGACATGGCAGAAAAAAAATCCATGAACTGCCAGTTGCACATGCTCGAAGCACTTACGAATTTGTATCGGATCTGGCCTGAGCGGCGCGTTGGGACTCGGTTGCGCGAGTTGCTCGATTTGTTCGAAAATCGGATTTTGGATCCAGCTACGTACCACCTCCATCATTTCTTTAACGAAGCCTGGCAGGTACGATCTGATGCTTACACATTCGGGCATGACATCGAAGCCAGTTGGCTGTTGTGTGAGGCTGCCCAGGTGCTCGAACAACAGGCCGTGCCTGACAGAGTTCGCGCGCTTGCCTTGCGCATGGCAGAGACGGTGCTCGCCGAAGGCATGGCATCGGATTGTGGTCTTTGGTACGCCGGCAGAGGCGGTATGGTTGTTGACGGTGGTAAAGAATGGTGGCCGCAAGCCGAAGCGCTGGTCGGGTTCATTAACGCATACCAACTGTCAGGTGAATCGAAGTACATAAAGACAGCAGCCGGGGTTTGGGACTTTATCGAAAAAAACATCGTTGACCGCGCACACGGGGAGTGGTTTTGGCGCATAGGGCCGGATGGGAAGCCAGACCTCAGCTTGCCAAAGGTCAGCGAGTGGAAAGATCCATATCACGCTGTACGCGCGTGTCTCGAGACCTTGAGACGGCTCCGCACTATCGACGTTGGCTCTCGCCAGAGTGGATGTTGTGATTGTGTTTAGCCGGTCTTGTTTAAAGCAGACCGATGCCAACATTGCCCAGGCCGGCGCGCGGGTTTTGTCGCACGACTTTGAGGTCAGATCCGCGAAGGCCGAGCTGTTATATGGTCAGAAGTGTGCGTGTGTTTGTTCAGTTGTCACTGGCGAACCACCCTGTAGAACGCCGCGGTTGGTGGCGGATTAGTATCCACAAAGCTTGTTGTGAACCCTGCGGACGCAATATCAGTGGCGATTGTGGTCCAGCTAACTTGCTCAAGTGACTCTGTTCTTTGCACTGCATACTGTTGTGAAAACAAACTCGCCTCCGGGGGAGTAGAGTTCCACGTCAACTTCAATCCGGTGGTAGGCGTGGAAACATGGGCAACGTCTAAAATTCGTAATTGGTCAACCTTTGCAAAGCTGACACCGTCGTACCATGTCCGAGCGGTATTGCCTATTTGTGTGTTTGCCGTGCCCGTCTGGATCGGGTAATCATCAACAAACACTTCAAGAGTTGTGTTGCTTAAAACTGCAACGCGGCCCACGTACGCTTGGTAAAGGAAGTTACTGCCGTTGTTTGTGAGGATAATGTTGCTGTTGTGGTAACCTGGTCTGACCTCGGCGCACGCCATTTGACGAAAGATTTGCATTCGATTTGTCGAAAGACCAGCCCTGACACGCCAGTCTGCGCCTGCGGCAGGGTTACCCCAGAAATTGACCCAAATATCGTATTTGCCAGCTTCAGGGAGGGCAACAACTGTTTTAAGCACCGGCGCGTCTTCAGCCACGACGTCTGCCGAGGCGAACAATGAACCACCATTTCCACCAGTGCGTTCGTGCCATTGACCTTGGCTGGGGCCGGTGACCAGCGGTGCACCTGTGATAGCAAAAAATGTGTTGTTGGTTGTTGCGTCAATGTATGTCATCTGGCTGATTACGTCTGACCGGTTATCCACAATCCCCACAACAACTGTGTCGTAACTTTGTGCTGAGTTGTATTTTCCACGCCACCATAACAACACCTTGTTGTTGGGCTTCCAGACCGGCATGTGCGGCCTGCAGTTGTCATGCACTGAATCCATTGTGATGTGCGTCCAGGTAAAGCTTAGGCCGTTATTCGTTGTTACACCTTTCCATATCTCGCGTGCGGCAGAGTAGGGCGGGTTTGTATCGGTCATGCCCGGTACAACTGCACGCGGGTCGTACCGGGTCGAAATGTAGATGGTGTTTGGGTCACTCGGGTCAACACAACCCAAACCAACATAGTCGGCTTCATCCGGGTAGAGCTTGTAGCCCGCCTGACACAAATAGGTCGCGCGCCAGTTTGTGCCATCGTACCTGCAATAGAAGAATGAATGATTCGGATCCACCGTGTCCGGGTACCCGCCCGAGGAAAACTGGTTTATCCGTGCATGAATGATGCATGCAACTGTGCCGTCTGGGTACCGCTGAACATCAGAATTCCAACAGCGGTAATTTGTCATTCCAGGGGGCATAACTGTCCCATTCGAGAATACCAATTGAAAGTCGGCTGCAACGGGACACACCTGGTCGAAGATGTTTGTGTCAACCACAGTACCATCAGTCCTGAAACTCATGCCGTTGCTGATGTATCCATGATAAATGCTTGTGAGTACGTCGCGCGGATGTGCCTCGGTGCAAATGAAGTCAATACGATCAACGCCGTTGCCGGAATATCGGAAATAACCGCTGTTATAACCCACGTTTGTGACTGCTGTAACGAGCTGCCCGCCAAATGACCAAGTGTTCCCATGATTGGTGGAGACCATAAAATGCGGGCTACGGAAATCGTCGCATCTGGCAAAGTTATAGGTGCGGTTTTCCGCCGCCAAAAAATACGGATTCGAATAGCTAACTGTATTCACACATCCACCCGGGATCGCCGCGTTCCAATCAAAGCCAAGCTCAGCCTGCCAAACTGTCCCGTCGTAAATCCGATAATAACTGAACATGTCATTATTGTGTCCTGCGTAAATAGTGAGGTACCCGCCATCGGGCCGCACAAGAAACGCCGGTGCATTATGATCGTCGCATCCGAATCGTGTGCTGAGCACCGATCGTGTGCATGTAAAACTCTGTAGGTCGCAAATAACCGCTTCGATTGCACCGTTGCGGGTTGAGCCACCGGTGCCTGCACCGCTTGCTACCGAGCCGACTATCAATTTGTTGCTAACCGCGTCAACAACAGCGCGTTCATCCTGGTACCAGCACCAACCGCCATTGTCGTTTAATTGGATCAGATTGCCGTTCACAAGGTCGCGCGGGCGCGGTGGCGGGGGCGGTGTGCCTGGACCGCCCGCGTCAAGCTCGGCTACGGTAAAGGTATAGCCCGCGGTGCCGAACACAAATTTGTCTATGTCAAAGCCGTCTTCGCGTCCGCCGATCTGGAACGTTTGAGTTAGGTTGCCGGCCGGCACCGTGAAGCTGATGGGTGTTCCTGATCCGGTAAAATCCGAAAAGTTAATCCACTTCCACACGTCGGTCTGTGCGGTCCCTTGTCCGGTCACGATGTCGTTTTGGCCAGAAAACCCTGCGTTCCAAAGGTTGTTGCATAGTACCCAATCGCTGCTCACCGCCGGCGCTTTTACACCAAAGCCGTTCGCGTAAAACATACTGTCGTTATTGGCGCCACCTCCGACCGAACTAACGCGCACTCGTGCGTAGAGCTTGTAAACGCCAGCCTCAGGAAAAGTGACACTGAACGTGACCACCCGGCCTGGGATACCCGGGCTGGTACCGGTGTTGTTGTTGATACAGGTGATGTATTGAATAGCCCCGTCGGTACGGACCACAAAATTTGTGCCCAGCGCACCTGACTCTGCCTCGACGGTCACCGAAGCGGCACGCGCGGCTGTGCCCGGCACGAGCAATCCTACGGCGGACGCAAAGGCCCAGATTTGAAGGGTGAGTCTCGTTGTTTGCACTTTGAATTCTTGGGTTTTATTAATCGTCCGTTCGGAAAGGCACCGCAGGCAAACCGGCCTTGTTAAACAGCGTTGCCAGCGGATTAGCCTGCCAGGCGTACCTTGCTGCAACGGGCTCGGGCACCGCCTGGCTGGACACAATAACTGCGTCGCCCTCGATCCGTGCTTCTGCCCAATGCCACTTCCGGTCTTCGCCGGCCACGGAAAATTCACCCAGTTTTTCGCCGCGAACGACCAATCCACCAGCCGTATTGGTAAAATTCAGCTTCAAGGCGCCGGGCAACTTTTCCACCGATGCGATGGTCGGTCCACTGGCCACAATATTGCGCCGGTAATGCCCAGCAAGTGCGCACAGCGCAAGCCGTTCGCCGACTTCTTTTTTGTCTATTGGGTGGATGTCGTTAGCATCGCCTACGTCAATTGTTACGGCTAGACCACAGTTGGGTACGACACGCGCCACATATGCTTGTGCTTCGCGCAGCTCAGCCCAGGCATCGTCGCCAGGGGTGTCACGCCGTGGGAGAAACGATGCCAAACTCACAATGTAGAATGGGAAGTCTCCTTGGTTAAACGCTCGCCGCCAGTCCAATATCATTGCGGGCAATAACCGACGATATTGCCCGGCGCGGCCGACGTTGGCCTCGCCCTGGTACCAAATTGCACCGCTGATTGCCAGTGGTGCAATTGGTGCGATCATGCCATTGTACAGCACAGACGGTATCACAGGCCAGTTTTCAAACCCGAGCGGTAACGGATGCGGTGGCCGGGCATCAACGCTTAGCTTACCTTTCCATTGTCCGGCAAGCGGAACCTCCGTTGCATCGGCAAAAATAAGCCGTAATTGCTCGGGCTTCGACAAAAAACCGCCATCAGGTTTTGTTTTGAACACACGGACGGTGATTATGTTTGTGCCAGGCTTAAGGAATCGGTGGGGAACATTGTACTTGCGCGGGTTTTCAACCCATGCACTTGCACCTACCCATTGGCCGTTGACGTATGTAGTATCCATCCGCTCGATCATGCCAAGGTGGATCGTTGCATCGCCGAAAGGTAACGCGTCGGGCAATACAATTGTCTTGCGGAAATAGCACACCGCCGGTGTATCCGGCACGCCCAGCTCAGCGAACCCGCCCGGGACAGTCACAGTTTTCCAGTCCGTATCGTCAAGCTCAGGACGCATCCAACCTTGCTTTGTGCCGATATCGTACTCATCGTACCAGTGCATGACGTAGTTGCCGTGCTGTGGACCGCCCCTGGTGCGCAGCCGTGCAAGCTCGGCCAATGCAGCATCAAAATCGCCAAGCCTCTTTAGCGTATCCGCGCTTGTCCATGTCTCTGCGGGTGTGCCCCCTACAGCAGCTTGGACTAAGCCGATAGGCACGTTGGTTTCAGATTGGATTTTCCGAGCAAAATAATATGCCACTGCTGATAATCCACCATCCGCTGTCACACTTTGAGGCGTGCACACATTCCATTTGCCCTGAGTAACTGCAGCAGGCGCATAAGCCGGCTCTTTGCGCACGATGAAGAACCGGATATCCGGGTGGTATGCACTGCGCACTTCCGCCTCGCCATTCCGCGCACGGCGCAGCGGGAACTCCATATTCGATTGCCCGCTGCACAGCCACACGTCGCCTACGACGACATTCGTGAACTCGACCGTGAGCGGCCCCGAGATGCGTAAAGTGTAAGGCTGGCCTGCCTCAGGCGGCATAAACCTGATTTCCCATCGGCCATCTTGCCCAGCAACACCAACTACAGTCTTTCCGGCAATTGACACAGCCACTTCAGCGCCAGGCTTGGTCCAACCCCAAATTGTGTTTGTTTTACCACGCTGCAAGACCATATTGTTTCCGAAAACGGGATTGACAAATGGCAACGCTGTTTGGGGTTGTGCGTCCGCAAATCCGTTGTTACAGGCCAAGGCGATTAGGCCGAGTGCAACGGCGAAGACCGGGCCGTAGTTCATCTGGTGCATTGTCTTGTTGATCTATGGACCTAACTCAAGTCTGAAATACCGCGCAGGTTCGGGTGTAAGCGGCAACAAAAGTTCGAACGGTGTCGCAACAGGATTAGTTGTGAACAGTTCCACCCAAGTTTCCAAGTTCGTTGAGGTTAACACTTTGTAATCTGGGCCGGCCGGGCCAGTCACAACCAGCTGGATTGTGTTTGTTTGAGCACTCACAGATGCGATCTGCACTGGGCTTAGTGACTCGACGATCATAGTGAAACTGTTGGTGGCGCTCATAGGCGGTGTACCACCATCGCTTACAACCACCACAACCAGGTTGGTTGTCCCAGCTTGGCTGACCCGCGGACGCCACATGAACACGCCAAGCGCAGTGTCGAGTTCCGCATTTTGAGGGCCGGCTAGTAGGCTGAAAGTCAACTGCTGTGGCGGTAGATCCGGGTCAGTCGCAACATTGGTTATAAGTAAAGTGACCCCAGCCTGCGTTATGTAATCTGGGACAGGCGTCAGTACAGGTGGCTCATTGACATCTGTTACCACAACGACGAACGGTTTCTCAATATACAGCCCGCCTGAGTCTGTGCTCCGAACGCGGATGTTAAGGCTTTGTTTCGATTCAAAATCGAATGTAGCTGTGGTGATGAGCGCGTTGCTTGTGACCATGAACAAGCCGTTGCCTTCTGAACCAGTGCCATCTACAAGGCTGTACGTAAATACTTCGCCAAGGTCAGGATCATACGTGCCGAAGAAACCAACGAGCGTACCTACTGGCTGGTTTTCCGGTATAGTTGCGTTTGAGAGCGTGATGTCTGTAGGCGGTTCGTTTACGTTCATCACATTTATGGTAAACACTTTTTCAGCCCATAAACCGCCTTGGTCTGTACTCCGAATGCGAATGCTGTAAGTGTGCTTGACCTCAAAGTCGAACGAGGCAGCAGTGTAAAGCACGTTGTTCGTGATTGTGAACGCGGCGTTGTCTGTGGCGCCGGCCCCGGGCACAAGCGCGTACACGAACGTATCGCCCGCATCTGGATCTGTAGTGGCAAACGCACCGACAGCCGTGCCCGCAGGTTGGTTTTCAGGTACTGACGCATTCGGAAGCGTGATATTTGTTGGTGGCTCATTTACATTCGTAATTGTGATGTTGAAAACTTTTTCGACCCAGAGGCCACCCTGGTCTGTGCTCCGGACACGAATGTTTGCGGTTGGCTTGGTTTCATGGTCAAAGGTTGTGGCGGTGTAAAGCACGTTATTCGTGATTACAAACGCATTGTTGTCGGTGCTGCCTAACCCGCTAACCAAGCTGTAGGTGAAGGTGTTGCCCGGGTCGGGATCAACCGTGCTTAATGTACCCACCAGTGTGCCAGACGGCATATTTTCGCCAATCACCATGTTCGACAGCAGGATGTCGGTCGGCGCAGAATTAATCGGCGTGGCTTGGCCAGTGAAGGTCACAACGCTTAGCGCAGGTACCGTGTAGCTGAACGTCCTGTTTGTAACTGGCACCGGCGCTTGGTCTGCCAACGACAGCGTCGCAGAAGTGATCCATGGCGTAACAGCGTTTACGTTTGCGCTTAAGTTTGTCAAAACGAAGGTGCAGTTCACTGGTGTGGTCTGGTTTGTGTTTATGACGACAATTGCGAATGCGCTCGTATTGGTGTTTTTGTATGCGCTTGCAAGCAGGTTCGCCGAACTGGTCGCCCCGATCCGATAATACTCGGGCCGTACAAACCGGCTAAAGTTACCAAGCGTGTACATCCGCTTGGCTGGGACATCATTCGTGTCACACAAACCACCGCTGTTGCTGCCGTAACCACAAAGCCACCAGTAATGCCACGCGTTAACCTGTGCCACTGTTAAAAACAAGTGTATGCGCCAAGCCCAGTATATACCGTCCACAATGTCCCCGGTTTCACCCGCGTCGCGTGACACTTCCGTTTCCCATAGTGCCTTACCGTAATTCGTAATCGCCGCAGGCACGGATTGGTCACCATTGAAATTGTCCATGACGTAATTGTGATTGCCTATAATGCTCACCAGAGGCGCAACATTCGGGTCGTTCATTGCTGTAGTGTACAACGGCGTAACCCTCCAATTCATGCTCTCGGGGATCATTATCCTGGTTGCAGCCACATTGCTTGCTGCCAAGGCCGCCGCAAGATACGGAATGAAGTCGCGGATCTGCGTATCTGTCCAGCCGCATGATTCCCAACTACTCGTTACATAGTCAGGCTCGTTTTGGACTGAAATCGCATAGATATCCACCCCGTATTGCCGCTTCATATTCGCCACGTACCGCGCCAAATGGCTTGCATATGCTTGGTAATTGGACACTGTCCCGTTGAAGTACCCGCCGTTAAGTGTATTTGTCGTTTTGAAAGCTGTTGGTGGCGTCCATGGCGTGCTCCACACCTTAACCCCACGTGCCTGCGCCATTTGCATTATACTCTGCTCGACTGTACCCCCATCAGGTGTTATGCGCGTGCGCAGCAGCGATAACCCAACACCCCTGAATGTAAAAGGTGTCCCTTGTCGCGAATACCCCGTCCCGCTGTTTGTCGTAAAAAACATCTCTGCTTGCCAACTGCTCCATGTACTGCGCCAGGCCGAGCACGCCCCGAACCCATCTATCCGCTGGAAGATGTTCGTCCAATTAACAACGCACTGGCCAGGCTGCGGCGTGCCGGGCGGCGTGCCATCACGACCTGCATCAAGGTCTGCTACAGTAAAAGTGTAGTCCGATGTGCCAAAAACAAACGCATCAATCCAAAAGCCATCCTCGCGCGTTCCGATTTGAAACGTCTGAGTGAGTTGGCCAGAAGGGACCGTAAATGTTATACCACCGGCTAACTCCGATAAGTTAAGCCATTTCCACACGTTTGTTCCGATGTTACCGCCACCACTTACTACATCGGTCGGGTTAGTATAGCCAATATTCCACAGGTTATTTGCAACTATCCAGTGGTTTGAATCGGTAGGTGATTTTACCCCAAACCCGTTGCCGTACAGGAAGCTGTCATCGGCCCATGCACCCGGCCCGACGCGCACCCGGGCGTATAAGTCATAAGTCCCCGCTTCGGGGAACATAATCGTGTATGTAACTACGCGGTTCGTGGTTACCGGAATGTTTGTCGGATTATTGACAAGCGGGTAAATGTATGTGACTGAAGCAAGCGTGCCCGTCCCGACCTCGCTGCCACGCACACCCGATTCAGCCTCAAATTTGACAAAAGCCGCTCGCCCGTTTGTGCACAAACAAAACAACGCACCCAAAACTACACAAACGGCAATTTGCGAACTCGGGCGGTGTTTTTCAAACGATCGTAGCATACTTTTACAGCTCGGTTTTTGTCGAACTCCCTGTCCTGGAGCTCGTGATTGGTTGGAAAATCGGTAGTACATAACCCCAAAAACAATATCACATGAACGTGCCCAGTGCAAAATCGTTCAATCAAGCCATATTACGGGTGGGGTCAAGTTTGATGTGAAACTTAGCGCTCCTCAACGCCGGCAAAAGTAGCGCAGCCGAAATCGCAATCACCACAAGCAGCTCGCTCAGCGTAAACCCGGTTTGTTCACACCGAGATAGCCGCGCCAAGCCAAGCAACGCAAACGCTTTTGTGCAACATTTCTTCATACCCGGCCGTAATTATGCACTCTGCATTTACTTTTTGGATTACACGACTCCGGGATTATATGCAGCGGGTATGCACTCTTGGATTGCGAAGACTCCACAGCCTGCACACTGTCACCCCGGGTAGTAAGAATGCGGTCGTTCCCCGCACACGTCAGCGATGCACCTCTACCGCGAAAACTTCGCATCCCACTGATTTTGTGGAAACACGGACATGCGGCTCCTTTGCCAGTCTCGCAAAATGCGAGCTCGCCAATGAAAAATCCGCTGCCAGCCACGCACAGCGCATTCGCGCTCAGTTTAGCCGTGCTGGTAATGACGTCTTGACGCATACGACCGAAATATACGGATGGCTCGGCTCCACACGCGCCCGATGCTAAACTACGAGGCCCTAAAAACCGCCTATCTTGCACTAATTTTGCTTAAGTTGGAGAAGACAGGTTTTAGAAACGTCACGAATGCAAATTGGATGTGCAGGTTCGTACCAAGATGAACCGCGATAAAAAAGCTGGGCGACAGCACCGCCCAAAAACGTCCGGTCTGTCGCCCAGCCCGTCAACAACCTGCATTACTACGGGGATATCACCCGATAATATGCACTACCCGCAGGCGGGTTTGTATCCACCCATGTTGTTGTGGTGCCGCCTGATGGCACGCCAACAGCAACCGGTAGCCAGCCACCGCCGACAACTGCACTGCGCCGTTCGACAGTGTAGTAGGCACCCGGTACCGAGTTCCAGCGAAGCTCGATCCCAGCAGTCACACGCCGCACGCTCGCAATTTGAATGTTCGGCGGCAAAGTTGGACTACCTGTTACCATGCTGCGCGCTGGCACGGGCACATCCGTCCGATACCCGCTTTCACTCAGGTAAAAGTCGTCAAAACGCACCATGTTCGTGTACTGCGGATTGACGTTTCGCGCCGCGATAAACACGTGGTCGAACGGTTTTTCTGCTGCGCCCTCGGCTGTCCGATCCGATGGCATATCAGTAAACCAAGTGATCACCGGACCACCCTCCTGTTGGATACGGACCGAGTAAAATGATGAGATATTTTCACCGGCGTTGGTTCGGAACGCATCTATCCACACGTTATAGACCACACCAGCCGTCAGACCGGTCGGCGCAATCTCGGCCAAGATATTTGTGCCGCCCAGGTTGTTCCATGGCCCCCAATTTGCCTGCAGATCAATCGGCCCGCCCTGATCGTAATTCTCACGCAGTATCCGAATGCTCGGACCATTGTTGTTCAAGTAATACTCAGCAGATGCCCTTAACCCGCCACCCTTGTCGTCAGCTAGCCCAACCAATATGTCAACAACTGGGTAACCTGGGATCTCTGAGTAGTACTGGTTAATCGCTGGATCAATGTAGAACCTGAAGAACAACGTGTTGCTCTGCCCGATTGGGATTGACCTGAGCTTGAGCCAGTTGCCGCTTAACACCGGGGCGCCATCTGCACCAAACGCGCCATCTGGGCTAATAAATTTGTTCCCGTCAATTGCACTCCAGACCCGGATCGGAACATGCGTGCCGCCCCAAATACCGCCGATTACTGACTCCCAGTTGTTCTGGTTCAGTAACGGGCTCGGCACCAACTGATCGAACCCGTCAATGATCTTCCAGCCAGACGCCGGATACCCGACTACTTTGACCAGTGTTGTTTCGGTTTTCGTTTCTACCCCGCGCCGGATGGTCAATTTATAGGTGAGCGTCTCAGTCGGCGCAATGCTCACGCTACCGACGCCGTTTACTGTGTTGGCGGTTACATCACCCACACCCTGATCAATTTCAACCTTTGTCACGTCTGGGCTGACCTGCCAACGCAACACGTTTGCTTCGCCCGGCATTTGCAGAGCCAAGTCAGCTTTAAAGCTTGTGATGCGCAGTGGCGGTGTAGCGCCGGGTAACGTGACTCCAATGCTATTGGTCATGTAAAACCAAATCTCGTTGGTGGTTAATGCGCGTTCCCAAATGGCAACTTCGTCAATTATTCCATTTGTCAAAAACGCCACATCAGGCACACTTGCCCGGTACCAACCGCCAAGCGAGAAGTTATCCAGGTTGTTTATTATCCCGTCGAGCTTACCAATGATAGCCTGGCCTGTGCCCGGCCCGGCAACAAGATAACCATCCACAAAAAGATAGCGATTCGCCGCTGTGCCGGTCTGGCCCTCGTCCTGTCTCTGGACCATTGTTAAAAGGCGCCAACCGTTCCCGCCTGTCCAAGTGTTGGTTTGCTCGTCATTATAAATGCGCACGTTATTATTTACTCGGTTGCCTTGTCCCAAAAGGCCTCGTTCAAAGATCCGAATTTCGCCTGGCCCAGTCACACTTGTGTTAAGTGTTGGGAAGTTATCGCTCCTGTTACCTTCACACCAGATGCGCTGATCGGCATCTTGGTACGGATGATTGTCGCCAAGCTTAACCCACATCGCGATCGTCCAGTTTGTGGGCGTCCACCGGCTAATTGGCAGTTTGTCATTTGGTGATGCCAAGTATGCCAGGAAAAAGCCGGTTGCGTTTGTATTATTGCCGAGTGTCACACGGGGAGGTGTGCCGGTGTAAAACGGCCAATAAACTGCGTTACCCCGAACAGCATCGTTGGTTAGATAAAGCGTATCTTCTGCCCAACGATTGGTTGGGGTCTTGTCCTTGAAGTACATTCTCAGGTTATAGGAAGACACTAGATCGGGGATTTCCCCGAACGCGTTTGTGTTATCCATTGGCCAGTAAGCAACGAGCCCATTTGTCAGGTTTTGAATTTCCTGAGCTTTGCTGGTCGTTACCAACAAGCCGAGCGATACCGCCGCTGCCGTCACGTAGACAGCCAGCATTCTGTTTCTGTTCAGGTATTTCATGGTCGGTTCAGTTGTCTTGGTTTTTTGTTTTCGTTATTTACCATTCATGCCGCTGAGAAAACGGCACAACGAATTTAATTCTCCCACCTCCGGGTCTGTTTTGAACCCGGGGCACCCAAAATTTAAGCCGCCCAACCCGCCAACGCTGTGTCCACTTCTTGTAGCGTGTCCACTCGGGGAGCCAATCCGCCACCTCAATAGAACCAGTAAGATTGGCCACCGTCGCCCCTGTACCTTGCCTTGATTTCCATCGGCACTGCCTTGTTCACTCGACCGTCGGCAAATCCAAGATTAATGTTTTTAAGCTTGCCCCGGTAAAAATGTGCCCATTCCGGGTTAACGTATTGGATTTCTGGCCTGGCTTGCGTGCCGTAACCGGACAGACACAAATCACTTACGAATGGCACGGTCACAGCCGCGCGGTCACTTGTTTTTCTTGGCCATTCACGACCCGTGGGACTTGTATTTGGGGTGCACCCAGCCCCGGGCTGCCACCGCGGATATTCGCCCGATGAACCCTGGCGCGGTACCCACCAACTGTGGAACAGTAAATGTTCCCCCGGACTGTATCGCTTCCCCAGGTACTGAATCAAATCTTCGATCGTAACCAATGGCCGGCCAATGCTATATGGCACCCGCGGGTTGTTTGCATTCTCCCAGTCTTTTGGTCTGACCGGACAGAACCACATCGGTACAGTCATTCCGTACTTGGGCATGGTTGTAGTGAAAGCCGGTGATACATCCCAGATATTGTCGCCAAACCCTACATTTGGCCAAGAAGGCAACCTGTCGTTGAATTCATCAGCGTACAAGTTCACTGCCACACCCCACTGCTTGTAAATAGCAATGCAGTTCGTAACCTTGGCGTTAAATTTTGCCAATGATAATGCCGGCAATAGCAGCGCCGCCAAAATCGCAATGATGGCGATCACCACAAGCAACTCGATCAAAGTGAATGCTGACGGGGAAAAACTTTGTCTGTTAGTAGTAACTGCGTTTGGTTGCACTCCAACAACGCTTTCTTTAATAGCCAGCCGTTGCTTTTTCGCGTGTGTCATGATTTTAACAAAATTTCTAGCCCGCAACTGCAGCGTCATTGAAACGTACTTTTAATTCACAATAAAAACAAATTCCAAAAACGTCAAGAGAAAAAATTGCGTTTTTTGTATCGTGCTGTATATGAATGACTTGCGCAGAACGCCAAACACTGCACAAGCCGCCGAGTGCCATAAATTGTGCGATAGAGTAAGTGGTTTTTAAGCCACAGAGTGGGCGGGGAGACAGTGACTGTGGAGTGATTTGTTGGGCTAAAAAACTTTACCAACCACACGCTGAGGCGCAAAAATTTGTCAGCCGGCCGCTGCAGCACAACAGCCAAACAGTGGTGCAATTTGGCGCGAGCCCTCGCGGCACCCTACTATAACGGTTATGAGGTGCGCGACGTTAATCTGCAGCAAACTTTACCGCACGCTGACTGGAGTGCGTTCGTTGCATTTGGGGCGCTTGTGGTTTTTGGGGCTTGCTTGGGCCCATTCAACAATACGATTCCGACCATTCACACGCACGCGCCAACGGTCTGAGGGCGTTTTTTACGCATTTGGGTTTGCGGGATTGTGGGTGGTTAAAAGACCGCAGCGCAATAGAGGACCCCAATCCTTTACGAGTTGGCGTGGTTGTCTGAGGGCCAATGCTGCTTGCCAATAGTGCTAAATTCTAGAACACCGACGCCCAGTCAGTTAACAACCTAAAGCTAGTTACAAGCCGACGTTCCGGTTCAGCCAGCAGTTGCCGGATTCGCCTGTACTAGCGATAGTTCGCGTAATATAAGACTTGTCTTGAGCGTAACAGATGGTGGGGACCCGTTTGTTTTTGTCTCGTGAGAAGCGCACGTTCTGCGTTTTGATGTGTTCTGAAAAGCGGAACGAGAATCATACCTTGTCAGCAGGTAAAGCCTTGGAAAAGCCCCAACTGTCACAATAGCGCTTTTGAATTCACCGCCTCAAATTGGTAAGATGCGGCCCAAGGCGCACTCGAATGGTTAAAAACCTCTCCTGCGAACATGCCGGCAGCGCTTTTTCGTGGGATCTCCAGCCTCGGCAAGGCGCAATACCCACCCCTCAAGTTGAAAGTGGCCTCGCACTGTGCGGACGCAAAATGATTTTTTTCCGAGGTCCCTACACCACTCTAGCCTTATTAAGTTTCCAGAAGTTGGTCTTTTGGGGGCCTGGTAGGGGTAGGGAGAACATTTCACCGCAGGTGCGGCTGAGGTGACACAGAGCACAAAAAATCGTCTGCATCTCTGGGTGGTGGTTTTGTCAAGATTGTCGGATTACTCTTCGCACAAACCCACGGTTTGATATGGTGACAGTCTGTAACCGTTGCGAGATTATGCTTTTGGTGTGTGTTTGGCCCTCAAAAACGGCACGCTTACATCAACGATGCAATGCCCAAAAGCAATCTGTATAGAAGGGTTGAGCAGCAAACATCTTTTGGTTTGCGGTATTTGTGGTCTTCTCAATTGCATGGGTAAAGTCGTTTTCCAGAAAAAGCGAATCGGGAAAAAAGCAAAAGAGCCGTTGCCACATCTGGCAACGGCTCTCAGAATTGGCGAAAGAACATTTAGTTGCGGTTCCGGCGGAACCTCAGTATGGCCACCAATGCACCAAGCCCCATCAATGCCCAAGCGGTTGGTTCGGGGACAAGTTGGACTGCTATGCCGTCGTACCATGTGCGGGCATTTGAATCGGGCTGGCTGCGGTCCGGCTCAATGTAAACTGAAACGGGGCCGCCAGTGTAGATGCTGCCCAATGATGGGGTCATAAGTAACCTGCGGTTTCCTTCAGACACCATCACACTGGTCGTAAACGGGTTCTCTGGTAATTCGTGGCTCCAACGTGTGCCGACGTCCGGGTGATCGTTTTCACCTCCGGGGCCATTGGGCCAAAGCTGCACCGACGACATACCTGGCGCGTGGATGTAAAGTGGCAGCTGGCCGGGGTCATCCGTCAGGGACGCACCTATACGCCAGCCGCTTGGGTCTGACCAGTAAAGCGCGTAAATTTCGTAGTATCGGTTTTCTCCCGGGTCGGGCAGTGTGACTGTGGTTCGCAGTCTAGTGGCATTTGTATCGACCTGACCTGAAGCAGCATTTTGGTAAATGGTCCGGGTAGTCCCGTAAATAGGGTTGATTGTGTTTGTGTTGCCAAACTCGCGCCGATCCCAAATGCCGTCATTGGCAGACCACGTTTGGCCATTGAAAGCTTCCCAGACCGTCCACACGCCATTTGTGAACGTCTCGGTATTGCCTTGTGCTGTATCCGTAGCATCAATATACACTAGTTTACCAAGGGGGAACGACAATTGTGCTTGGACTGTTGCAACTGCAGCAACAATTACTGCGGCGCCGATCAGTTTTGCGAGTTTCCTCATGGGTATTTCTTGTTAGTGTTATGTTTAGCAGCTTTAATTCGATGGCCGAATTTTAACCGTCGTTTGTGTTTTGTCAAGCATTTTTTGGGAAAACTGAAAAATGCGTAACCTACTGTCTCGCAAAAGGTTATGCACTGGTTTGAGCAGGGCACGAAAAATTTTCACTTCTTGATCGTTCTGTTGGAACGCGGTCCGGGTTTCCAAGGCTGCATCCAATCGCATGCCGCGCCTTGGGTGTCCGACAAAACAGAGCAAACTGTCTTGCGCGAGAGCGGCTCACATCAGAAAAGGGCTGCAATTAATGTATAAGGCTGGGGCTATGCAGGAAACTTTTCAGCGGGCCAGCGCCGAGGCGCAGAGTACGAGAGACGCCTGTGCGGCGCCGGGCGTTTTTGTGAAAATTGCCGATTCTACCTAAGAGCTCCGTGGCTTAGCGCGGCAGCGGTCTTTGATAGTGGGAGATTGGGCTTTGCGCGCCAGTACACAGAGATGCGCTGCCGCGGTGAGTCCACCTGGCTGGGACACTTAACTTAATCCGCGTAAACTTTCGGGCCAGCCGGTGTTTGAGCCGGTGAGTTGTTACACCAGTTGCGTTATTGGTTTGCCTCGTTGCAAAAGGGCAGGGTTCAAACTCCGTGTGCACTGTTGTTTGCACGATGGATAGATGACTGTTTAGTCCACTAAACCCGAAAGACTGAATTGGGGAGCGCACACATCCCGCTCGTGCGGGAGTTTTACTGTAGGCGCCTGCCCTGTCGGTGCCCGCACGCAGCCAGGTCTAGCATCCAGCACATTTACGGACGGAATGCTGTTGGTTTCTGGGAGAAGTTTATTCTGAGGTTGTTTTTGCGCGAGGGCAAGGAAATCTGCCCACGGCGCGCGTGCGCGCCACATTCAACTAAGTCATTGGGGCTAAATGTTGTGGCTAAATGGTGTAGCTACAAGGTGAAAATGCTATTAGGCAGGCGCTTACATGCCTGAGCTGCAGGTTAACACATCGTCAAGCCACTTGAGGTGCGCTAAAGTGTTTCTGCAACACCATGGCGATTGTGCCACGCAGGCGTGGGTTAGTGGCGGGGTCCGTTGCTACGATCCGTGTTTTTGCGCCAGTTTGACAATGCTTAGAGAGCATCTGTTGGATGATAGGCTCAACCTTGTTCCAGACCTGGGTGATCGTGCCAACGATCACAAGCAAGTCAGGGGCGAAACCGACCACAAGCATAGATATTCCTAGCCCGAGGTAATGCGCCATTTTTTCGATTGCCTGGTTAGCTTTTGGGTCACCTTGCTGGGCAAGGCGCAGGATATCTTCAAAAGTCGGTGTGGCTGGCAGTTTTGCAGGCGGTTGGGTTGGGGGTGCTTGTGTGTAAAAACGCACGCATGCATTGTTCGAGGCTAGTGTTTCCCAACAGCCGCGGTTGCCACAGTTGCATAGTGGGCCGTCTTCAAGCATTGTGAAATGGCCAAACTCACCCGACATACCAGTAGAACCGCGCACCAGTTGGCCGTTAAGTACCATGCCGACACCAATTCCTTCTGACACAGTCACGGCTATTAGGTTCCGCATTTCTTCTGGCTGCTGGCCGCTCCATAACTCTGCAAGAGCGCATGCATTTGCTGCATTTTCTAGTTCTACCGGTAGGCCTGATGCTTTCTCGAGTGGTGTTTTAAGGTCAACATTTTTCCACCCAAGGTTAGGCGCAAACACCAGTTTGTTCGTCTTTGCATCAATTCGACCAGGTACAGAGACACCTATGCCTTCGTACGATATTTCCGGGTGTGTCCTGATAATCTCGACGACACGATTTGTGATAGCAGGGATGAATTTATCTGGGTCACGCCCGGTGTTGAGCGATTCGAGCACAATGAAATGCGTGTCTAACGTGCCGAGGCCAATGTTTGTTTTATTTGGCTGGATATTTATGCCAATGGCACCTACCCGTTCTACATTGAGGTAGAGCAGGGTCGGTTTCCGGCCCCGAGGAACATGGCCGTAAGCACCTTCATTGACCCATTTTTCTTCGATTAACTGGTCAATTATTGAAGAGACGGTGCTGCGTTGCAGACCTGAACGCCGGGCGAGGTCGGCCCGTGAGATAGGTTGGTGTTTCCTAACTAGATTCAATATGATCCGCCGATTGATATCGCGCGCAGTTGCGCTGTCGGCGATTCTGAAGTTTGACAGATCAATCTTTTTCACTTCACAAAACTTTGTTCTTTGTTCGGCTGCTGGAAAAACCTTGACATATACATTTTGGCGCGAACAAAAACTTACGTTCTAAGGTTGTCCCTTTGCCTGCACACGGAGTACGCGGCTGGGACAAAGCGAACACGCTGGGAGAATACCACATAAAGGTTTCGTGCCAAGGTAGAATTTGGGATTAGCGGCTTCACGGACAGGCTGCAGAAGCACTGCCGGTTGCAAGGCAAAGTGAGCATACGAAGAAAATGTTTACCAGCGGATTGAATGGCGTGTTGGCCTAGCAAGCAGTCGGAGGTTGGATTTAGCCCCGACACGGGGTTTCACCAGCCCGTCCACAAATCCCTTATTGAAACGCCGTTGGCACGAGCTGCAGAAGTTTACGCCTTTCATTCAACGCACCAATGGGCGGGAAGGGAAACACTTGGCCCGGTCTCAATGAAAGCGGCCCAGCGGAATCGTATCTGGTGAACGGTGACAGTCGCCCAGCCTGGGAATTGAGGTTTTGATGACAGACCCGGTACCGGTCATAATGACGCGCACTTGTAGGATGGCCACTTGATGTTGGGCGGGTGATTTATTTACCAAGCAACGTGGTTGTACTGGCGGGGTACTGTTGAGAACGTTTTTTCGTGCTTGCAAAAAAGTGCGGATTTGCTTTTACTTGTGCAAAGCTGTCATGCCGAGTCAAATGGACGTCATCGTATATGCATTGTGTCTTGTTGTTGGGCTTGTGTTTGCTTTGGTAAGCGCGATAGCGGGGCATTTGTTTGGGGGTGATCACGATACTGACGTTGGTACGGGGGGCACGGCTGAGGCCGGGTTTGGCGATGCTGGGATACCGACAATTTCGTTTTTCAGTCCGACCGTATTGGCGTCGTTCATAACCGCGTTTGGTGCATTTGGCCTAATTTTTTCGCGTATCGCGGCCACGAAGAGTGTGTGGTTAAGTGCGCCCTTGGCGATTGTGTGTGCGTTGGGCATAGCTGGCATAACGCTCTGGTTTTTCAACACTGTCTTTAGAAAAACGCAGAGTTCGAGCGAGTCACGCCTAGCCACAGTCGTTGGTATGCCAGCGACGGTGATCACGCCGATCCCACAAAATGGAGTGGGGGAAATTGCGTATGTGCAGGCCGGTACACGCTACACAGCGCCTGCACGTGCCGAGGGCAACATCGCAGTTGAATCGGGTAAAACAGTCAAAATAACCCGTGTGGTTGGCACCCAGTTTTACGTTGAACCAATCCAATAACCTTTAACACCGACACATACGATGCAACCAACAGGCATTCTTTGGGTAACGGCTGCAGGCACACCTTGGTTTACAATCATAGGCGGCGCGGTAGCGATTGTAATTGTCATCTTTATTTTTCTGGGCATTTGGGCGAGCAGATATGTCAAGGTTGGCCCCAACGAGGTGCTTGTTATCTCGGGTCGCAAACGCAAGGTGGTTGATCCTGATGGCACAGTGCGCACAGTTGGCTACCGTATTGTGAAAGGTGGCGGTGCATTTGTGTGGCCTGTGTTTGAGAAGGTTGACGTGCTCAAGCTTGAGCTGATGACAATTGACGTGCGCCAGGAACAAGAGGTTTACACTGTCAAAGGTGTGCCTGTGCGAGTTGATGGAGTGGCGCAGATTAAAGTCAAGGGTGACGATGTCTCGATAGCGACTGCTGCGGAGCAATTTTTGAGCAAGGGTGCCGAGGAAATCAAGAACATCGCCACGCAAACGCTCGAAGGCCACCTGCGCGCAATTCTTGGCACGATGACGGTGGAGGAGATTTACCAGAACCGTGATGCGTTTGCTGCCAAGGTGCAGGAGGTTGCCGCCGGTGACATGGCAAACATGGGGTTGGGCATCGTCAGTTTCACCATACGCGACATACGGGACAGTCAGGGCTATTTGGATGCACTCGGCAAACCGCGCATAGCGCAGGTCAAGCGCGACGCGCTCATTGCGCAAGCCGAGGCGGACCGCGACGCTACAATCAAAAGCGCCCAAGCCAAACAAGCTGGTGCGGAAGCGCAATTTGCGGCTGAAACCAAGATTGCCGAGGCACAACGCGATTATCAAATGAAGCTTGCCGAGTACCAAGCGGCAGTGAACTTGAAGAAGGCTGAGGCCGATCTTGCCTACGATTTACAGCGGTACATCACAGCACAGCGCGTCAAGCAGGAAGAGGTCGAGGTGGCAGTTGTCGAGCGCAAGAAACAGATCGAGTTGCAAGAACAGGAAATCCTGCGTAAGCAACGCGAGCTTGAGGCAACCGTACAGCGACCCGCTGATGCGGAACGGTACAAAGTTGAAACGCTGGCAAATGCCAAACGTTACCAATTGGAGACTGAAGCCGCCGGCGCTGCCGCGGCAACAAAGGCCACCGGGCTTGCCCAAGCCGATGTGGTCAAAGCAACAGGCCTTGCCGAAGCTGAGGCACACAAGGCGCGCGGCTTGGCAGAGGCTGCTGTCATAGAAGCGCAAGGAAAAGCTACCGCTGAAGCAATGCGACTCAAAGCGGAGGCATTCAAGCATTACAATGAAGCGGCTGTGGTTGACATGATCCTGCGGGTGCTGCCAGAAATGGCGGGCAAGATTGCAGAACCACTGAGCAAGACCGAGAAAATAGTTATCATCAACGCCGCTTCTGGCGTTGGGGGTGGTGCAAGCAAGCTCACGGGCGACATAGCGCAAATCATGGCGCAGTTGCCGCCCGTGCTCGAGAGCCTGACCGGGGTGAAGTTTGAGAAACTGCTCGAGCAGGTACCCGCCCTCAGAAAGGCAATGGGAAAAGAGGAGGCCAAAAACGCTTGAACACGGTCGCTGATCGGTTTTTTGATAATGTTGTTTTGGAGCATTATTGGGCTTGTGTTGTAAATGGTACAGATTTGGGCGATCTTTCAGGCAATTACGGAATCGCGTTTCAGCGACACCGAAAAGATAATGCGGGTTATGCCGATGGTGCTGGTGGCATTGACCGGACTGTTCTTCCATTAACTTTATTGGTTGATTGGAAGCGCGCACCGGTGCGTTACCTACAGGTTGAGTAGTCTGGTCGCCGAGAGGGATGCTCAGTGACTGGTTTGCGCAGTCCCGGCACGCGTGGCAGGGAACGGAACATTGATCAGCATGGGTTCGGTTTTCGGACCAGAAGACAAGGTTTTAAGACTAAGCAGCCAAAAATCGGCTCCAGCGAGTTTGTATGCGCCTGTTTGAAGCGATAATTGATGCGAATCACCGTGCAATTGCAGGTGACCAAACTGCGGGGCTGCGTGTTGGTGAGTTTGCAGATTCGCTGCCAGTGGTGGCCCTAACGTGCATGGAAAGGCAGCTTAACCCACTCATACCGGAGGTACTTGGCATTCCGGAAGAGGATTTCATTTGGGTGCGAAATGTGGGGAACATTATCACGAATCCATTGTCCGGCACAGTCCGGTCACTTGCGGTTGCATGTGCGGTTGGCGGGGCAAAGGAGATCGCAATAATCGGCCACACCGATTGCCTGATGGGCAAAACAACCATGTCGCAGTTGCTCGAGTTGTTAAATTCGGTTGGTGTGCCAAGGAGTGCTTTGCCGGAAAATTTGGTTGAGTACTTTGGGATCTTTGCGAGCGAAAGGCAGAATGTGATCAATGGGTGCGAAATTGTGCGGCGCAGTCCGTTAATCAGCGCCAGAGTTCCCGTGCACGGGTTAGTTGTGGATCTGAGCACGGGCCGGCTCGAGTGGCTTGTGAACGGTTATGAAACATTGAAAGCGGCCCCTGAGAAAATCTCGGCTACGCTTGAGAAGGCCGAGCAGGCTTTGAGCGCGGTTGAATCAGCAGTAAAGTTTGCGGTTGGTCCGGTAAAATTTGGTGAAACCAAGCTGGGCGAAATTGTTTCGGGCGCGCGCAGTTTACTCGACAAAGCCGAGTCGTTTGTCGCTGGCAAGCCTGTTTCGGAGGAAAAATCGCAACCGGCACCGGAACAACCGAAGCGCGAGCCTGTACCGCCCCCGATCCAGATGCGTATGCGCATGCGCAAAGGCCGTCCGTGATGATGGTATAAAGTGCGACTTTGGGTCCGGCTTGCCTGAAAAGGTGTCGGGAATCGTCACTGCCTGAACAATTCTTCGATGCGGGTGCCTTTTAGTTCCAAAAGCCTGCGGATAACGTCCTCAACAAGGTTGTTCGGGCAGGATGCACCTGCGGTAATACCAACTGTCAGGTGGCGCGCCGGCAACCAATCGCGCGTTTGCACTTCACATTGCAAGTGTTGGTTGTAATGGCAGATAAGTTTCTCCGAGACGATCTTGCCTGCGTTTTTAATAAAATACGTCGGCAGTTTTGCCTCGCCCATTTGTGCAAGGTGCGATGTGTTTGAGGAGTTGTACCCACCGATCACAATCAATAAATCAAGCGGCTCGCGCAATAGTTCTTCGAGTGCATCCTGTCTTTCCTGAGTGGCACCGCAGATGGTGTCGAAAAACCTGAAGTGTTTGTGCAGATTTACTTCGCCATATTTTCTGGCCATGGCATCCCGGAGTCTGCGTTGGACTTCCTCGGTCTCACCGCGCAGCATGGTCGTCTGATTGGCCACGCCAATCACATCCAGATGAACGTCCGGGTCAAATCCGGGCGAGTAGGCACCTTCGAATTTGCGAAGGAAATCGGCTTTGTCACCGCCACTGATTATGTAATTGCAGACGTAATCGGTTTCTTCAAGGTTGTAAACAACAAGATAGTGTCCACGACCGTTTGAGGTTGCCTGCGAACTTGTGGCTTTAGTCTCCTCGTGCCATGCCTTGCCATGGATGATGCTTGTGACGCCTTCCTTTGCGTACTGGCGCACGCGCTTCCACACGCTCATTACGTCACCGCAGGTTGTGTCAACGAACTGACACCCTTTAGCCTCCAGTTTTTTACGTGTTGCGACATCAATCCCAAAAGCCGGTATTATTACGACGTCGCCTTCCTCCAAATGCTCAACCTCAGCGTTTTTTTCAGGTCCAGTTAGGAATTTGATGCCGAGGGCACGTAATTGATCGTTGACCTCGGGGTTGTGAATGATTTCCCCCAAAATGTAGAGTTTCCGATCTGGTAAAACTTTTCTTGCTGCATATGCAAGGTCTATGGCGCGCTCGACTCCGTAACAAAACCCGAACTGCCGGGCGAGTTTGATTGTGATACCAGGCGCGTCCAACACACCACCACGGGCGCGGATACGCTCGACGAGTTCGCTCCGGTAATGCGATCGCACCTGCGCAGCCACCTGTTGCATTATTTCTGGCCGGCGCAGATTGATCTTCTCAGTTTGGCCCAGTTTCTCAACAGCCATACAATATAAAGGTTAGCACACAGCCAGGCCACGTCGAGCCTCAAACCGCAAATTGCCGGCGCAGGGCACCCATGGCCCCGTGTTTACATCTGGACCGCAGAAAAACATAATTGCATTAGGGCTAAGTTATGACAAAATTTAGGTGGTTTACGGAGCGTAGCTCAGCTTGGTAGAGCACCAGCTTTGGGAGCTGGCTGTCGCAGGTTCAAATCCTGTCGCTCCGACCACTGCTTGGCCGCCCGGGGAAAAACCGACGTTAATTTCCAGCCGAAAGACCCCGACTCGAAGTTTGCGAATCGGTGTCAGCGGACCAAACGCACCGAGTTCGTGCTACCGAACGGGTTAGGTACGCGTAAGGTGCATTCCGGGTCATCGCGCCACTGGCCGTCCACTAAAAATCTGTAATGGTGAGTTCCCGGGGGGAGTGCAACAGTTGCGCTCCAAACACCGTTTGGTTGTTTCTTGAGGCTGATCGGGTTTGCCTGCCAGTTGGTGAAATCACCAACAAGCTGCACGCTCATCGCATCAGGCGCGTAGAACGAGAAGGTTTGTTCTTTGACCGTTTTTGTTGTTGTTTTCTTTGGCATAAAAGTTCTAGCTCTGCTTACTATGTTCATACTGGTTGGGTCTATGACCCGTTTGCCAGTGGTTTTTCGCAGCTATCTTAACCCAGTTTGTGCGCGCCGCAAGGTGTAACCTATGATTTGTTTCAAAAGCCTGAATGCCCGGCTACATGGACACACAGTGCACCTACTTGGTGAAACGGCGGGCGAGGCTTGCAGATGCGAGATGCAAGCCATGAATGCATTCAGGCCGGCTACGAAAGGCGCAGCCCTCCAATTAGCTAAGGATTCAGTTCAAAGTTAGTGTTCATGGACCGGCAACAACGCCACGAGTTGAATCACAGCTAGCCAAGTTCTTCATCTCACCTGTTATGGATACGATATGTGCACAACGCGTGAAATCTTAAGCGCGGTTTTTTCGTTCTGTGACGATTCCAAGACAGTAATTACGATAAGGTTTATTAAACAAAAAAAAAACTTGCACTTCTACATGTCCGGTGCTATAAACAGTGGCGATGAACTTTTTGACGGTACTCTTGGAGCCGGCTGCAGCGGTTGACCGGGCGTTTTTTAGGTATGAGCGGGTACATGTGTTTAGGAGTCAAAGCGTTCGGTTTAACGGTTCAAGGGTATCAAAGTGGAGCGTGCGCCCTAATGTGGGTATTAACTGGATCTGGGGTATGAGTGCGGGAAAATTTAGCATGGGTTTTGACATGCCAGGTCAAGTGTATAGGATTTGATATTGATTTTCCGGGGCAAAGCAGGCACCACTGGTGGGTGTCAGCATAAGTTGTCCTGGGTAAACTAGTGAAAACAAGAAACGGCAGAAATAGCAGAGTAAAAAATGAGTACACCCAAAAGCGTAATTGAGATGGCTAAAAAGGCTGGGGCAAAAGTGGTTGACGTAAAATTCGTTGACCCTTTTGGCACATGGCAGCATTTCAGCTTGTCAATTAACGAGCTGAAAGAGGACATGTTTACCGAAGGAATAGGGTTTGATGGCTCGTCAATTCGGGGCTGGAAAAGCATCGAAGCCAGCGATATGCTTGCAATGCCTGATCCAGCGACGGCGTTTATTGACCCGTTTTGTGTCGAGCCGACCCTGAGTTTAATTTGTACGATTGCGGAGACTGGGACGCGTGAGCCGTACACACGTGACCCGCGCGGCATAGCGCAGCGTGCTGAAAAGTATCTGGTAAGCACTGGGATAGCGGACCAAGCGTTTTTCGGGCCGGAGGCAGAATTTTTCATTTTCGACGATGTGCGTTTTGATTCGGCCGCAAACGGCACATTTTACAGTATTGACAGCATCGAGGGTGTATGGAACGCGGGTCGTGACGAGATGCCGAATCTTGGCTATAAAATTCGGCATAAAGAGGGGTATTTTCCCGTGCCACCCCATGACACTCAGCAGGACATTCGCACCGAGATGATTTTGACGATGGAACGGCTTGGGTTACAGGTCGAAAAACACCATCACGAGGTTGCCACTGCCGGCCAGGCCGAGATAGACATCAGGTGCGATACCTTGGTGCGGATAGCGGATGCGATGATGGTTTACAAGTACGTTGTAAAGAATGTGGCTAAAAAGCACGGTAAGACCGCCTGTTTCATGCCGAAGCCGCTTTACGGTGACAATGGTAACGGAATGCACACGCACCAGAGTTTGTGGAAGAAAGGCAAACCGTTGTTTGCCGGTAATGAATACGCTGGGTTGAGTCGGCTGGCGCTCTATTATATTGGCGGTTTGCTTAAGCATGCCCACGCATTGTGCGCCTTTTGCAGTCCGACCACAAACAGCTACAAACGGCTTGTGCCCGGGTACGAAGCCCCGGTCAACCTTGCTTACAGCTCGCGGAATCGTTCGGCGGCAATTCGGATCCCAACATACAGCGATGATCCGAAAGCAAAACGGCTCGAGTACAGACCGCCTGATCCATCCGCAAACCCATACTTGGCGTTTGCAGCGATGATGATGGCCGGGCTGGACGGTATACAGAACAAGATCGACCCTGGTGAGCCAATTGACAAAAACCTGTACGAGCTACCGCCTGAGGAACACGCCAAAATCCCACAGGTGCCGGCCAGCCTTGCCGAGGCGATCGCAGCGCTTGAGAAAGATTATGAGTTCTTGCTAAAGGGCGATGTATTTACAACTGACTTCATTGAGATGTGGATCAGCGCAAAACGCAGGGAACATGACGCGCTTCGGATCAGGCCGCATCCTTACGAATTCTTCTTGTACCACGACGTGTAGAAAAGGGTGACGCCAACTTGTGCATGGCCTCCCGGGATCGGGGGGCCATTTTTATTTTGGGCCAGTTGTGTTTCGGCGGGGCTATGCATTCCCTGATTGCCTGCTGCATTGACTTTGGGTGCAAGCTTGTTAGCCGTTCCAGAAGTGCTGGTAGCCGGCTTGGGTAAGAACGTGTGAGCACTGTTGTTTGTTTTTGCGCGTGGCAGCTCGGTTAGTTGCTGCTTTGATAGCGAAAACTGTGCTTGCGGCTTGGAAAGCTCGGTTGTATTATTGAGAGGTTAATTCCGGGTGCACCCATAGCTCAATTGGATAGAGCATCTGACTACGGATCAGAAGGTTGCAGGTTCAACTCCTGCTGGGTGCGCCAGCCCGCGCAAATTTAGTTTGGGTTGCCAACAGGCTGTTTTGAGGAAATCGAGCTGTTGCCCGGGCGGCGATACCGGCGTGAGCTTTGCGCACCGTCGGTGTCATTGACATGTGTAAGGCTAGCCGATAGGTTTGGTTTGGTACGGTTTTCAACCTTGCAGCAGTAAAAAGGCGAGTCGTGGCAGAAAAAGACGATTATCTGGTTGAGATGCTGGTTGACCTTGGCTTTGTGACAGCCGAGCAGGTGACGGCTTTGCGGTCCGAAGCTGCGGCGAGCGGGGTGGGTGTTGTAGATCTAATGTTGGCGAACAAACTCATCCGGCCGTCGGATGTTGCCCAGGCCAAAGCGGCGCATTTTGGTGTTGAGGCGGTGAACCTGCGCGAAATATCAATACCGCAGGAGATAATCGGACTTGTGCCACGGCATGTTGCGCGTAAGTTCAGGATCATACCGGTCCAGAAATTTGGCAATTCGCTCACGGTTGCGATTGCCGACCCGTCGGATCTCGACACGCTCGACAGTCTAAGCCATGTGCTTGGCATGGAGATAAATTTCCAGGTTGCTTCAGAGGAGGACATCGAAGCTGCGCTCAGCAGGTACTATGGCGGCGCCGGCCAAAGCGCGGTGGATAAGATGATCCAAGACATTACTAAGGGCGAGGTCGAGATCGCCCAGCCGCAGGCTGCTGGCGAGTCTGAGGATGGGGCAGTGACTGAGGCGGACGCGCCGCTGATCAAGCTCGTAAACACAATAATAGCCGAAGCATATAGGATGCGTGCTTCGGACATTCACCTTGAGCCGCTGCCGAACAAGTTCAGGGTTCGATACCGAATTGACGGTGTATTGCATGAAGTCAAAAGTCCCCCAAAACGATTGCAGCCTGCTGTCATCGCCCGGCTCAAGATCATGTCAAACATGTCAATTGCCGAGCACCGTGTGCCACAAGACGGCCGTATTCAGGCTGCCGTGGACACCAAGGTACTTGACCTGCGCGTGTCGTGCATTCCGACCAACCACGGCGAAAGCATAGTGATGCGTATCCTGGACAAGGAGGGGTTGATGCTTGGCCTGAGCGAGCTTGGGTTTTTTACCGACGACCAGCAGACATTCGAGCGTTTGATCAGTTTGCCGGATGGAATTCTGCTAATAACCGGTCCGACCGGCTCCGGCAAAACGACCACGCTTTACGCGGTGCTGAACTTTATTAACCGACCTGACCGGAAGATCATTACGGTTGAAGACCCTGTCGAGTACGTTTTGAGCGGCATTAACCAGGTACAGGTCAACGAATCCATAGGGTTAACATTTGCTGCTGCGTTGCGTGCGATCCTGCGCCAGGCGCCCAACGTAATCATGATTGGTGAGATCCGCGACCTTGAGACCGCGAACATTGCGATCAATGCGTCGCTGACGGGCCACTTGGTATTCTCAACTCTACACACGAACGACGCCCCCAGCGCAGTTACACGGTTGATTGACATTGGCGTGAAACCATTCCTTGTTGCGTCGAGCACACGTGCAATGATGGCGCAACGGCTCGTGCGCAAGGTCTGCAAACGTTGTGCGGTGCGCACAATGCCATCCGAAACAGAACTACGCGCGCTCAACATAGACGAAAACGCAATTCAGGGCGCTACGTTCCTGAAGGGTAAGGGCTGCCCTGATTGCAACAAGACAGGGTACCGCGGCCGGATGGGTATATTCGAGATTTTCCTCGTTGACGACGAGGTACGGAAGTTGATTTATGAAAAGGCGCCGGCATCTGTCCTGCGTCAACGCGCTCGTGAGATGGGCATGCGAACCTTGCGCGAAGACGGTACGCGCAAGGTGTTGGCCGGCCTAACGACACCCGAAGAGGTAATAAGCGTGACAGTGGGCGACGTGGATTAGCGCGGTTTGTAGAGACGTATGTCGTATTCGATGTCAGACCTGTTACAGTTGGTTGTGTCCGAGGGCGCATCCGACCTGCATATTCGCGTAGGTGTACCTCCAGTAATCCGGCTGCACGGTATCTTGCACAGGGTAGAAGGTCCGCCACTCACCCCTGAAGACACCGAAGAATTAATGCGCAGCATCACCAGCGAAGAACATATACAGCACGTACGCGAGCGCGGCACAACCGACTTCGGTTTTGCGTTTGGAGAAGCGGCGCGGTTTCGCGTGAGCGTGTTCAAGGAACGCGGCAATTTCGGCGTGGTGCTGCGGCAGATACCTAACAAGCTCATGACGATGGAAGAGATAGGCCTGCCGCCATCGGTGCGCGAGCTGCTTTACAAACCGCGTGGTTTGGTGCTTGTGACGGGGCCGACCGGGTCCGGTAAAACGACCACGCTTGCGACGATGTTGGATATCATCAACGAGGAACGCGACGAGGTGCACATTGTGACCATCGAAGACCCGATCGAGTATTACCACAAGCACAAAAAGGCCATTGTCACACAGCGTGAGATTGGGGTTGACGTGCCGAACTTTGCCGAGGCATTGCGGCGTGTACTGCGAATGGACCCGGACGTGATCCTTGTGGGCGAGATGCGCGACCTTGAAACGATAGACGCGGCCATCACAGCGGCGGAAACCGGGCACCTTGTGTTTGGGACTTTGCACACGACGGGCGCAGCAAAAACAATTGACCGACTGGTGAACGCATTTCCAGTGAATCAACAGGAACAGATCCGGATCCAGCTTTCGACAGTGTTGCAGGCTGTGATCTCGCAGTTGCTGATCCCGCGCGTGGACAAGCCAGGGCGGGTTGCGGTGTTCGAGGTCATGATTAACACCCCATCGATTGCGGCGCTGATTCGTGACAACAAAACGTTCCGGATAAGCTCCGACATTCAGACCGGGGCCAAATACGGAATGGTCACACTTGACAGTTTTCTATTGGAGAAATACATGCAGGGCATAATCGCGCGTGAGGAAGTTATCACCAAGGCCCAAGACCCGGTTACAATCCAGCAGAAACTCCAGGAGATCGAGCTGGGCAGGGCAATCGGGGCCGAGGCGCCGGTGGGTCAAACATAAAGTTTTGCGTCATGCCAGAAACACAAGTCCACCCGCTACTTTCGCTGGTCAAGGAACGCGGCCTGATCGACGATCTGCAGTTTGAGGAGGTGTTGGCCGAGCACAATCGCAGCGGTAAATCCGTGCGCGAAATTCTGAACGATTTCGGTGTGCTGGATTATGCCACCCAACTGCATGTTATAGCCGACCAGTTGGGCACCGAGGTTGTGACTTTACGTGACAAGGAAATCAGAAAGGAAGTTGTTGATCTCGTGCCGGCCTCGACTGCCAGGACGTATCAATGCATACCGGTTGATTTTGACGGAGCGACGCTGCGGATTGCAGTTGCTGATCCGCTCGATCCGACTGTGATGGACAGGCTCGGTTTTGTGCTGAAGCGCGATTTTCAGATTGTTGTGGCCGACCCGTCCGAGATCGAGTGGGCAATAAACAAGTTTTATGGTTCAGAAGGTGAGAGCGTATCGGATATTTTAAAGGAACTCGGCGCAGACGAGGAGATCGCGCGGGAAGTCAGGGCCGCAGGCGCTGCCGATGACGAGGCGGCGATGGTTGACCTGGCCAATGAAGCGCCAATCGTCAAATTTGTTAATCTAGTTCTAAACCAGGCCATTCAGGATCGGGCAAGTGACATTCACTTCGAACCGTTCGAACACGAGTTCAAAATCCGATACCGTGTTGACGGCGCACTGTACGAGATGGCGCCACCTCCGAAACATCTTGCATTGCCCGTGATCTCGCGCATCAAGGTAATGTCGAACCTGAACATATCGGAACGCAGGTTGCCACAGGACGGCCGCATAAGTTACAGGATAGGGGACAGGATAGTTGACCTGCGCGTGTCGACGTTACCGACCCAGTTTGGCGAATCCGTGGTGCTGCGTGTGCTTGACCGGGCAGCCGTGCGGCTTGAACTTGAAGCGCTTGGTTTTCCGGAGCACGTGTACGAATACATGACGCAGGTCATTTACAGGCCAAACGGGATTCTGATCGTTACCGGACCAACCGGTTGCGGCAAAACCACCACATTGTATGCGTGCCTGCGTCGGCTCAATACTGTCGAGTTAAAGCTGCTGACCGCTGAAGACCCGGTCGAGTATGACCTCGAAGGGGTGATGCAGGTGGCCATTAACGAGGCTGTTGGCCTGACATTTGGCAGGTTGTTGCGGTCTTTCCTGCGGCAAGACCCCGACATCATCATGGTGGGTGAAATGCGTGACCTCGAGACTGCTCAGATCGCAATTCAGGCATCATTGACAGGCCACCTTGTCATGACCACGTTGCACACAAACGATGCACCTGGCGCCATCACGCGTATGATTGACATGGGCACGGAACCGTTTTTGATCTCCTCGACTCTAGTGGCCGTGCTTGCCCAGCGGCTGGTTCGGATGATCTGTAAGAATTGTCGCACGCCGCATGAACCGACTGAGCACCAACTTGCATTGCTGAACCTCGCACCGCACGAGGTTGCGGACAAGACTTTCTACTACGGGCGCGGTTGTCCGGAGTGCAACGAGACCGGCTACAGGGGTCGGAAGGGCATTTTCGAGTTGTTGACGATCAACGATACAATGCGCGCATTGATCAACGAACGTGCGCCGACGGTTGTGCTCAGGCAAAAAGCAATCGAGATGGGCATGGTCACACTGCGCGAAGACGGCCTGCGCAACATATTCGAGGGGTTTACAACTATTGAAGAAGTGCTCAAGTACACCTCTTACTAACCCGGGCGAAAAGCCGAACTGTACCACTGGTTATGCCAAAGTTCAGTTACGTTGCAATGGATCAAAAAGGCAAGGAGACCAAGGGCGTACTGGAGGTCTCAAGCCAGAGCGAAGCCATTGACCGCGTCAAAGAAATGGGGTTGTTCCCCACGCGAATTGTACAGGTCGAGACCGGTAAAGCCGCAAAGAAAGGCAAACTTGTCACAAAAGCGCCCGGCAAGAAAAAAGGCGCACTCGACATCAACATCAACATCAAAATCCCCGGCCTTGGCGGTCGTGTCAAAACCAAGGTACTAACAACTTTCACGCGTCAGTTGGCTACGCTTGTTGATGCTGGGCTTCCGCTGTTGCGCGGCTTGCGCGTACTGGAACGGCAGGAAAAGAACGCCACCCTCAAGAGGATAATAGGCGAGCTGGCCCTTGCGATCGAAGGGGGCAGCACGTTCTCTGAAGCGCTGGCGCAACATCCGAAAGTTTTCAATCGTTTGTTTGTGAGCATGGTCAAGGCAGGCGAGCTGGGTGGGGTGCTTGAAGTCGTGTTAAACCGGCTTGCCGAGTTCATGGAAAAAGCCCAAAGAATTAAGGGCAAGGTTGTTGCTGCGATGTTTTATCCGTCTGCAGTGTTGACCGTTGCAGTGGTAATTCTGCTTGTGCTAATGACCTATGTGGTTCCGAAGTTCAAGGAGGTATTCGAAGGCATGTTCCAAGGCAAGCCATTGCCTGGATTTACCCAGTTCGTATTGAACGTAAGCAACACGGTCAGGCAAAATTTCCTGCCTACTTTGGGTGGCATAGTAGCGTTTTTCATATTGTTCAAGCTCTTTAAACGCACCAAGTTCGGCAGAAAAGTAGTTGATACGCTCAAGCTGAAGATGCCGGTTCTGGGGCCGGTCTTTACAAAGGTTGCAATCGCGCGGTTCTCACGCACTTTGGGGACACTGGTACACAGCGGTGTGCCGATTTTACAGGCGCTTACAATTGTCAGGGAAACAGCCGGCAATGTCGTTGTGGCGAATGCAATTTCCGCAGTCCACGACAGTGTCAAGGAAGGCGAAACGATCGCCGCACCGCTGGAGGCAGCGGCGGTATTCCCGCCCATGGTGATCAGCATGGTTGACGTGGGCGAGCAAACAGGCGCCCTGCCGGAAATGTTACTAAAGATAGCAGACACCTATGACGAAGAGGTTGACAACGCAGTGTCTGCAATGACCTCGCTTTTGGAACCGATCATGATCGTGTTTTTGGCGCTGGTCGTCGGCAGCATAGTTATCGCAATGTTCCTGCCATTGATTGGTGCAATTGGCATGATTAGCGGTGAAGGGCTAGGCGACCGCGGCGACTAATCACGCCTAGGTTAAACAGCCACAATTCACATAATCGGCATTCAGAACGGGCCGATGTTCAATTCAAAAGCAGTAACACCACTCGCGAGAACAAAAACTGGTGTTTTTAAGCACCCGGTCGGACGCATAAGTCAGGCACACTGAGAGACTTATGCCGTCTCGCGACACTTTGGAACCACGACGCAAAGTCACGGAACAGCTCTTGGCCAAAAAATTGATTGACAAATTTCTTGCTGGTGCGTAAATACTTTGTAAAGACAATGAATATGCACACGATAGGTTTTACCGGCCAATCTAATGGCATATGGAATTTGATTGGACAAATCCGTCTTTCGAGTTGAACGGCGCGTTGAACCAAAAAGAGATTGAAGAGTCGTTTGAAGACCCTTTTGCAGTGCGTTTGATGCCTGACTCGAAGCGGTTCTCGGTGCAAGCGCGTTTTTTCAATCTTGGTATGTCATCCAGTGGCATAGGAATTATCAGCGTGTACCGGACCAACGGTAAACAGATTCGTGTCATTTACGCCCGGCCGTTCGAGACTGAAGAACGGTTTTTTTACCAGAAAAAAGTTGATCAAGCACTAAGCCAGTAACCTTGAACATTCGTGACGAAACAACATTTGACGATGGCAATGGCGGTCCCATGAACGTGATCAACAGTTGGGAAGACGTACCGCTGTTTGATAGCGAAGAAGCCGAGGCGAGTTTCTGGGCGGAGAACCGGCCCAGCCTTCGGCTTATGGAAGGTGCAATAGCTGGGCCGACTGAGAGTGTCGAGTCTGTGACCATTACACTACGGATTGACCCGCGGATGCTTGCGAAGATAAAGCGGCTGGCCCGCTCGCGGTATCTCAACTACCAGAGCATGATCAAGCAATGGCTAAGTGAACGACTTGAACGTGAACTACGCGAACGATGAAACTGAAGATGAAAACACCCCCAAAAAATCAATTTTACGCGAGCCTTAAGGCAGCAGCCTTCACACTGATAGAACTTCTTGTTGTAATCGGGATCATAGCAATTTTGGCTGCGATGGTCCTTGGAATTGGTGCGATGGTGGGGCAAAAGAAAACAGTCGCACGGGCGCAAGCACAGATGCACAAGCTCCAAACTGCAATTGAAAACTACAAATCAAAGATGGGTTTTTACCCGCCTGGTAACGGGCGTACACACATTGACAGAAGGCAGGAAGCAGTAAACCAATCTGCTGCTCGGAACCAACTTTTTTATGAATTGACGGGCACGGTTTTTAACGGAACAGACAGGTACACGAACGTTTTTGGCGAAGTGCTCACAAGCGCACAGATCAACAGTTATTTCAACGTGACGGATTTCGCCAACTCGGCAACCAGCAGGGAAGAGGTACAAAACTTTTGGTCTACGGTCAGCCCAGACGAACTGGGTAATGTAAACACGAGCGCCAGCGCACTCACGTTGCCGGTGTGGGTATTTGTGCTGCCTGGAGATGGGCCGCTCGCGTTCCAGTCACAAGAGCGGGACCGCAGACAACGATATGTGGTTCCGTGGTGCTACGATTCATCTTCGACAAATCGGATTAACGCCGATTCGTATGATTTGTGGATTGACATCATACTGGGGGGCAAAACAAACCGCATTTGTAATTGGAGTGATTCACCACTGGTCATGTAAAAACTGCAAGAAAGCAATCCGAAGCAACTATGAGCACAAACTTGATGACTGATTCCGGCCGGAGAAATGTGTGGCCTAACGCAACTAATGCAGGCTGTATTGCTCGCTTATCTACTGTGAGCTTTGGTGGCAGGGTGCGGCGGCCAGGGTTCACTTTGATTGAGTTATTGGTTGTAATAAGCATCATTGGCATTTTGGCGGGGTTACTGTTGCCGACATTGGCCACAGCCAAGAAAAAAGCAAAGATTAATGCAGCCAAGATGGATATGAAGAGTCTTGCTGCTGCTATCATTGCTTACGAAAACGATTACAGCCGTTATCCGGCCAATCCAATCGCAGATGCACAGGGGAACCTGTGTGACATCACGTTTGGGTTGCCAGGGTTGCAGGGTGTAAACCCTGGCGTCATAAACAACGGGAGCGTCTATTTCCCAACAAACTCGGACGTTATTCGGATCTTGATGGACGAGGATATTGCCACCCCTAATACAATCAACTATGGCCATGCGAAAAATCCAAAACAACACTCGTATTTAGATGTCAAACCGGTAAGCGTTTTTGGTGTTCAAGGTGTTTTTGTGGGCAATAACCCACTGGGGTATAAGTACCAGTTCTTCGACCCGTGGGGTATGCCATACGTGATTACGATGGACATGAACTACGATAACCGGTGTTTGGATGCGTTTTACAGGTGGCAACAGGTCAGTCAGATAACCCCTGGTAACCCGGCCGGGTACAACGGGTTGTCCAACATTCGAGTCACGACTGGCAACTCAGATTTTTACGAGTTAAATGGTCCTTTGATGATTTGGTCTCTTGGTCCGGATAAGATGGCCGATCGGCAATCGAAGGCTAACGATGGGGTGAACAAAGACAATGTACTTGGCTGGCAATAGCAATTTATTTCCGCGTATGCAGCATGGCCCGACCAATTGCACGCGCACGATTCGGCGCGGGGCGCTGTGTTTTCATCGGGCGATGCGCTGCCGCCGGCAGGTGGGCTTCACCCTACTTGAGCTGTTGGTGGTGATTGCGATTCTGGGCATGGTTGCGGCGATTACATTACCGGCCTTAAAAGGCATTGGCAGAACCGCTGCAATCAATGCAGCAACACGCCAGGTACTTGATGATGTGGCTGCAGCGCGCCAGGCGGCAATAAGTGGCAGGTCAGATGTGTACATTGTCTTTTTGCCGCCGTATCGTCAGTGGCTGACTGACTCTGGGGGGGTGATTAATTTGGACCAGCTACCGCCAAATGATAGGCGAATAGCTAGCAATCTTTTGGCAGGTCAATTCATCTCTTACGCAATTTTTGCTGCGCGCCAGGTTGGGGATCAACCCGGTCAATCGCATCCGCGGTATCTGACACAGTGGCGCACACTGCCCAATGGAACTTTCTTTGCCACCAATCAATTTGGCATTCCTGCATTGCACACGCTGGTCATTCAAGCAGATAATCAGATACTGCAGGTGAGACCTTTTGCGCGGCGAATGTTTCCGTTCCCGACGGCATCGTCTCCGGTAGGGCTCTTTCTACCGTGCATCGGATTTGACAGCTCTGGTCGGCTCATAATTCTAAGAGGCGGTTCGGCTGGGTACGAGGCGATCGCGCTTGCCCAGGGGAGTGTCATGCCGTTGCGTGAACCAAACGGGCGGCTCAGACTTGAAAATGCCGATGTATTGGAGACACCCCCGGGCAATTCCACAAACACGTTCAACGTAGTTTTGGTTGACTGGTTGACCGGTCGTGCTCGGCTTGAACGCAAACAAGTAAAATGAAATTTTTGAAGACGAGTCTTGTGGCAAGGACGCACATTAGCCAGGGGTGCGCGTGGGAAAGTTTTTGCTGTTCAAGAGCTGGATTTACGTTAGTCGAGATTGCACTTGCGCTGGCTGTGATCGGGTTTGCTCTGGTTGCAATTATTGGCGTATTGCCGCTTGGTATGAATGTCCAGCGTGAAAATCGCGAGGAAACAATCATCAACCACGATGCGCTGGTGGTGCTTGAGGCTATCCGGACCGGTGCGAGAGGATTTAATGAGCTCACAAACTATGTCGAGGGCGTGTGGGTGTCGAACGTGGTGACGCGTGTCAACGTTAACGATGGCACACAACAGGAGGTGAACCGCAGTATCGTGAAAGTCAACATTACAACAGCGCACGAGCTAATCGGCCTGCTTAGCACACCCACTACGTACGGCACAGCACAGCTACCAAACGGTGTGTTGTTTGTGACAAACACGTACGCAGTCGTTAATATGCGCGCTTTGACAGGCGTTGCTGTAGATAAACCCCCTCAGGCTAACAAGACAATCTTGGAAGGTGCTTTCGGGTACAGACTCGAAGCTCAATTAGTGCCATGTTTTGCTCCTGACTCAACTGCTGTGCCGCGGTTTCCGGTCCCGAATCTTTACGAGCTTAGGCTTACGTTTCGTTGGCCGTTGTTGCCGAATGGCCGGCCTGGCCGTGGTTTACAACGGTTTCAGACGCGTATTAGTGGTGCACTGGCAGGCCCGTTTTACTTGAGGCAGCAGTTACCGTTTTACTTCTTCGAACCCGGCGTTTATGTGCAACCGATTCAACTGTGAACTCTGAGCAAGTCCAAAATAACATTGAAGGAAGTCTAAGCGGTGCGCTTGGAAACCGTGCACGCAGATCCGTGTACGCGTCTGCTCAATCGGTGCTTGGGCATGGCAAATTGCATCGGTGGTTGTGCCCGGCTGCACCTGGTTGGCCCGCGGTAAATGGACTGTGCCGGCGAAGCTCGGACGGTTTCTCGCTGATCGAGGTGATGGTTGCGGTGACAATCCTGACCGTGATAACGGTTGGGTTGCTGATGATGTTCAATCAAACACAGCAAGCGTTCCGCAGCAGCTTGACCCAGACCGATGTCACACAATCTGGCCGGGTGGTAAGCGATATGGTTGCAAGTGAGCTTGCGCAGATAACAGCCTCAGGTGTGGGTGCAGCAAATTTTGTTGTGCGTGTCCCGGCTGGTTCTTTTTTGCAGGCTTTACCGCCATCCGCAGCCGGCACGACCCGCACAAACGTGTGTCAGGACGTTTTCTTCCTTACATGCGTAAATCATCAGTGGACAGCCATCGGATACCGAGTGTTCCCGCCCAACGCAGGCGCAGCCACGTTGTACCGGTTCAGCACGAACATACCGGCAAGCCCACCGACCCGGTTTGCACAACGCATCGGAAGTGCAGTTAGCCTGTTCTTGAATGCAAACCCAACCAATGCGCCTGCGTTCTTCAGTCGGATGGCGGACGGTGTGATTCATTTTCGTGTGCGTGCATTTGGGACACAGTACCTCACAAACCTGTTTACTGGTGAGATTGTATTTACCAATCACGGCGCGCGGATAACTAGGCCGATCACAAACGAGCAAGGCAACGTAATCATCGTTGCGTGGCCGGACAATTTCAATCCACCTACGGGCGAATACAATTACACGTTCCTTAGCAATGCACTGCCGATGCTGGTCGAGCTTGAGATTGGTGTTGTCGAGCCACCAACGCTCGAGCGCATGCGCGCGCTTGCAGATTCGCCAGTTGCAGCCAGACGGTTTTTAGCCGAACGCCCCCAAACTGTGCATTTGTACCGACAGTTAATTCGGGTTCGCGAGGCGGACTCGGCACCCTACAAATTTAACTTGGCGCGATACCAATGAAGCGTAGTTCACAAAGTGGCGTGGCGCTGGTGCTGACGTTGATTTTGCTTTCAATAATCACGTTTACCACCGTCACATTCCTTGCCGTCAGCCGGCGCGAGCGCGGTGCAGTGTCAACCACCACCGAACAAAATACCGCTAAGCTCGCTGCAGACGCTGCAATCGAGCATGCCAAAGCACGTGTGCTTGCCCGCATGCTCGCACAGACAAATCGGTACGTGCTGGACTTTGTAGTCTCGACAAATTACATAAACTGGCTCGGCTTCTTACCTGGTGTGTCGCACCCAAGTAATGTTAACTACGACCGCCGTACTGATGGGCAGCCGTTGGATGCAGCACAGTTGGCTCAAAACATAGCAAACCTGTTTTATGACCCGCGTCCGCCGGTTTTCGTCCGGACGAACCGTAATCCAGCACTTCCGCTTGACTTCAGATTTTACCTCGATCTGAACCGCAACGGGCGATATGACACAAACGGCTTGTGGCCTGTCATCGGGCCAAACGGCGGATTTTTGCGCCCAGACGGGACCGAAAGTTCAAGCCCGATCGGCGCTCTAACAAACTTTTTTGTGGGTGATCCGGAATGGATCGGCGTGCTAGCTGACCCGACCAAACCGCATAGCCGCACCAACAGGTTCGTTGCACGGTACGCTTACGTTGTTGTGCCGCTTGGCCAAGCATTGGACATAAACTTTATTCACAATCAGGCTTTACAGAAAGATAACCTGGGGGCGCTTGATCCGAACCAGGACGGTTTTTTACGAAACCAAGGCGTTGGCGGTTGGGAAATTAACTTGGCCGCGTTTTTTGCGGATTTGAACACGAATGAAAGTCCAACGCTTGGCGGGCGGTACTGGGAATATGCGTACAACAGGGCGAAGGGGGCGGGAGTGAACATGGGCAGTGCATTCCGCGATGCATTCAATGTGGTGAGCTGCCGGTACAACGGCTGGTACGGAAACTTACTCAGGCCATCAGATTTATTTGGGTCAGTTGGGCGCAATGCGTTTGTTAATGATTACATTGACAGGTATTCCGATGGGCCGTTGATGCTAGGCATTTTTTCACCTGCTACAGACATTGCGAGTGTTGACTATCCTTGGGTTGGCTCAGATAACACGAACGCTGCTGCGAACTTCTTTTTCACCACACAGGAATTGTTCAATACAAACAAGGTTGGTTGGCACTTGCCTGCCTGTTTGCTTGAGACAGGCCGGCGGATAAGCTCGTACGACCGGTACACGTTTTACCGGCTAATGGCGCAGTTGGGGACCGAGTCTGTACCGGACGCAGACGAAAAGATAAACATCAACTACGTCAACGTTGGCGGGTTGAAAGCAACGAACTTTGTTTCGTGGGGTGACCCTGAACTACGGTTTGGTAATTCTGCGCGCGGCATACCTGCCTTTGGATTGACCGGTCCTGCGGTGTTTTTTACCGCAACAGCAAACAAACTGCTCCAGCAGTTCAATGGCTATGTGGGCATTCCACAGGTGGATCTGCCCGAGTTACCCCGCCGTGCGCTGTTTCGCACAAATACACTTAGCGTGACAAACATACCGGTCTGGCCAATCAATTTTTACACGCCCAGTGTGCATCGGTTGCTTCAACTTGCTGCAAACATTTACGATGCAACCACAAATTCGCCCATGCCGTCTGTGTTCCGGCCAATTTTTCGGCGCACAGACACGAATATTTTCATTGCAGGTTACATCGAGGAACCAAATGCACGGCTTGTTGTGGCTGCACCGCCAATGCTTGATTTAATTAACCCGGCAAACCGCACCCAGGTGCGCACTGTTCAGCAAGCGATTAATCCGGACGACAATTCCGAACCGATGGTCTGGGGTGTACCGGTTATAATCGGCGCGAAGAAAGGCTTGCCTAACTTCAATGAGTTCGCTTTGCAAAGCGTGGTGCAGATCACGCGCAAGCTGCAGCTCAGACGGCCTACGCTTGCCGCCCCAATATCGCAGTGGCAGACGAATCAGATGTTTGTCATTGGCATTTCCAATGTGCTCGGCCTTGAAGCGTGGAATTCATACCGCACGGCTTATCCACGGCCTGTTGAGATTTACGTGACGAACCTGCTGAGTATAACACTGACGAACGATAAAGGAGGTAAATGGTCGTTGCCACAGTCGGGTCAGCAGTTCATGGTTTTTGGCACAAAACTATCGCTCGCAACCAACTGGCCAGGGTTCAATACCACAGACGGCGGACCGTCGTTTATACTTCCGGTTCTGACGAATCTTGTTTTTCTACCAGATTCGATTCTTCGGTTCAGCGAGAACAGGTTCGAACCGAATCTAGCAGCGCCGTACACGGAGTTGGTCCATCCATTGCCGCAGTTTGACTTGGTTATATCGAACCGGGTAATGTTTGCGATCGTTGACCGCACGTATAACAGGATCATTGACTACGTAAACCTGGATGGTCTAAACGATTATAGAGACTTAGACGCAGAAATCCAAACTCGCGGGGTTGGTTTTCAGGGGCTTTGGAATACGAATCTTGTCGGTGGGGTGCCCGAAGGCGTAATTTATCAAATCGCAATTTCACTCGGCGAATACCAGGCTGCAACGACTGATTGGCGCAATTACGGCCTGGGCCAAGCCGACGGCCAATTCAAATTTAAGGAAATCGCCAATTTCAGAGCCTTCTTCAGCCCAAGCTATCGCGCCTCATACGAAGGGTTCACCGGCGTCAACACAAACCTGGTCCAGGACGTGCCGTTTACACCCACGCGTAAGATAGCCAAACGTTTGAGTTGGCAGGCAAATGACCCCCTTGTGCATTACACAGCGTGGGACCTGCTTGATCTTGAACAAACAAATGTGCTGACCGAAATCAAACCGCCCGGTGGGCCAGCACTTACAGTGTACCAAATGGGCCTCGGCAGGCTTAATGAACGATATAGACCTTGGGGACGGTTTGAACAAACCGTTGACGCTGACACGTTTAATTTCGCAATCAAAGACCCGCGTGTGACACGGTCTGACGATTGGCAGTTCCCGACTAACAAATTACCAAACATTGGTTGGCTCGGCCGCGTGCATCGTGGCACGCCTTGGCAGACCGTGTTTCTGAAGGCAACCAACATCATTGCGTATCGTACCCCTGCAAACACGAACGAAGGCTTCTGGCGGTGGGCTAAATGGACAGGAAATGCAATTGGCGTGAGAAACTTGTTCACTGGTGACCCCAAATTATTTGCGGATGCGATGTTGACCGCGCCGATCGCAGACTGGCGAATTTTGGACATTTTCACCGCTGCACCGAACGATAATGCAACACGTGGCCGATTGTCTGTGAATCAATCCGGGCTTGCGGCATGGTCGGCTGTGCTCAGCGGCGTGATTGTGTTGGCAAATGACCCTGTGAGCGGCGCGCTTTCGCCCATGCCAATTGAGCCGGCGGGTATTTACAATCCAAACCAAACGCCTCTGCCGCCGCTTGTGCAGATTGTCAGTGGGATAAACCGCACTCGAGCAGACACGAACCTCTTTGCCGACCGTGTTTTCACTGCTGTAGGCGAGGTATTGGCCACACCCGAGTTGACCGAACGGTCGCCGTTCTTGACTTACCCACCAGCAAACGATTCCCGGCTAATGAGACAGTTCGGTGGCATTACCGACGAGGTCATGGAACGGATTCCACAGCAGATAATGTCGTTGCTTTGTTTGGACGACAGGTTTGTTGTGTATGCATATGGCCAGGCGTTGAAACCTGCAGAAAACTCGGTCGTTATGTCGGAGCTGCTTAGGCCGTTTATCGGGTTGTGCACAAATTATCAAATTATGGCTGAGGTAGCTGCGCGGGCGGTTATACGGGTTGAAGGTAGCCCGATGCCGGACACGGCAAACACAAACTCTGTGTTTTTCAGGCCCGACCCACGCAGGCAGTATCCGCTCCGACTTGTAACAGAGCGCTTTAACTATTTGCCTGTGGATTGAACCTTTAGCAGGTATGCATCAGCGACAGGTCAAAATTGGTAGGCAAGCGCGGTCTCCGTTGAGCGATAGCATGATAAGGCCACGCTCAGCCGTGCAGGTGCAATACACAGCTAATGCAGAGTGTCCAAGAGATTTTGATATGGGGGGAAGTTTGCGGTAAACGAAAGCCCGTGTCTTTGAATGTAAAAAATTGAGCAAGGACAATGCGATTCTCAAAATTGAAATTTGTTGCTGTTGGTACGGTTGTTGTTTGCTTTGTATTGTTGGTGTTGACGCTGAACAAGCCCAATGGGCCGCATCAAAAAGTTGTCCTTGCCAGCCTTGTAACCGGGTCTGTCCAAAGCACCAAGTTCACTCTGCCAGAAGCGAACCCCAAGCCTGCAATAACCGTTGCGTCCACGGCGCCGCTAATTCAGTCACGGCTTCCCCAAACGGGTTCGGCTGCGCCCGATGACAGGTTCAAATACCGGATTGGCAACACCACAAAATCCGTTGGTGAGCTGTTGCACAACGACAGGGCTATTCTGCTTGAAAACGCATTACTTGATACAGAACAGCCAATTACGCTTGCCATACCTGAACACCTCCGAGCTACAAATGACCCAGGCAGTTACATTGTCCAGGCGCGCCGGTCCATCGATGATTCGTTCCGTGGATTGCTAGCGCGTTCAGGTGCAACAATTGTCTCCTACATACCAAACAACGCGTACCTGGTTCGTGGCTCGGCTGCAGTTGCAAAACGTCTGGCTGCAAGCCCACAAACACAGGCAGTGCTACCGTTCGAGCCGTACTATAAACTCAAGGCTGGCCTGCTTAAGCTTGCAGTCGAACGCGAGCTGTTGCCGGAAGGCGCATGCTTGACTGTCTTATTGTTTGAAGACACTGCCGGCGAGACCATCAAGCAACTCGAGCAACTCAGGTGCAGTGTGCTTGTGCACGACAAGTCGCCATTCGGGCCGGTTGTGCATATTGAGCCCAAAGAAGATTGGACGGCCATCGCCAAGTTGCCAGGCGTGCACATTATCGAGTTGAGCCAGCCCCGCGTTTTAGCGAACGACTTGAGCCGAGTCAGAATGTACGTGGCGTCGGATACAATCACAAATGTCAATTACATGGGCTTGAGCGGCAGTAACGTTTTTGTTGCGGTCGCCGATTCAGGTATTGATGCGAACCATCCTGACTTACACGGCAAAGTCGTGCTTGGCCAAGGTGCTGACGGCACTGATACAAACGGCCACGGCACCCATGTGGCCGGTATAATTATTTCAAGCGGCGCACACGGTCCGCAGGGAACCAACGTCAGCGGGTCGGTTGACGGTGCGAGTTTCCGTGGCTTGGCGCCCGCTGCGAAAGTGTATGCTTTGCCGGTAAACATGTCCGCACGGCCAATTGCTTCTGAGGGGGTGCCGGCCGTATCTGATGCATCACTCCAGCAAGCGGCAGCTAAAACAAATGCATTGATATCTGTCAACGCATGGAATTACAGCGGCAACAATTCATACAGCATCGCCTCGGCAAGTTACGATGCAGCAGTGCGCGATGCGCTGCCGGGTATGAGCGGGCCGCAACCGGTTTTGTTTGTCTTTTCAGCTGGCAACGCGGGTAATGGCAGCGACAACGGTCTGAGCGGTAACCCGGACTCGATCCTGGCGCCTGCAACAGCCAAGAACGTTATCACAGTCGGCGCAATTGAGCAGCCGCGCTACATCACCAACGTAGTCGAGCAGGTGACAGGCGGTACAACCAACAGAACCACCCCGTGGCTCGGTATGACAGATTCGGCGATTGAAGTTGCACCATTTTCAAGTCGCGGCAATGTTGGGATCGGGTACGAAGGCGACGCAGGCAGGTTCAAACCGGACGTGGTTGCACCAGGTACATTTGTGCTTTCAACGCGTTCGACATATTGGAGTAAAAATGCGTATTACGACCCTAGGGTTTACCATACCACGAAGTATACCGACCAATTCACTGACGCGAACTCGCTCAACTTCATAAGCGTTTTCCTGCCGAGCAACGCCGTCGAGGTAATGGTTGAAGTTGTGCCAAATCGCAGCTCGCCGGTGCCATTTCCTGCTATGCCAATTTACGTCTGGCGAGGTACGGACCCGAGAGTTGACAGCCCCATCGGGCCTTATGCAAACAGGGTTATAGCACCCGGAGACCTTGGCCTCAATCCGCTCGGCACGTTTTGGTGGTTCGGAATTAGCAACGCAACAAGTCAAACAGTCTTTTACGACGTAGTAACACGGGTGGCTACGACCGAGTTTGAGGGGTACTTCAATGCGCTTAGTAATCTGAACGAATCTGTTGGTCCATATTACAGGTTCGAGTCGGGCACAAGCATGGCTGCCGCAAATGCGGCCGGTGTGTTGGCATTGATCCAGGAGTTTTTCCAGAAGTTCGGTATCACGAACAGTCCGGCATTGATGAAAGCACTCCTTATTAACGGAGCGCGGTCGGTCAATCCAGTCTATGATTTTCAGGTTCGGCCACCGATCAATTACCAAGGCTGGGGGTTGGTCAACCTCCAAACCACGCTTCACCCCGGTTTGACGAATCCAGCTCCAATCTTTAAATTCGACAGGCCTGAAGCGTGCTCAATCAAACTTCTCGACCAAAATCCAACCAATGCGCTTGCAACCGGCCAAAGCCTGACCTGGAAACTGGAAGTTGTGGGTACGAATGCAGTGGATTTGCCACTGCGTGTCACGTTGGTTTGGACGGACCCGGCCGGGAACCCAGCTGCGAGCATCAAACTTGTGAACGATCTTGACCTGATTGTTACAAACCTCGACACCACAAATGTCTATTTTGGCAATAACATTAGTGCTGGTGGGTTATTTACCATGCCGTGGGATGGCGTGTCGCCCATTACTAACGACACGGTCAACAACGTCGAAAATGTGTATATTGCGCCTCCACTTGGCACAAATTACTCGATTACCGTTGTCGCGCGCCGCATAAACGTAAACGCTGTCACAACACAAACCAACAATGTCTTGCAGGACTTCGCACTTGTGATTTCGTGTGGCGACGGTGAAGTGGCAGACGCAATCAAAATCGGTGATAGCGCGAAGCCGAAGTTCAACTCACCCAGTGCAATCGAGGTTACTTACGTCACGAACACGTTCCAAGATGCAACAACTGTAGGTGCGTTGTTGTTACACCAGCGGGCGGGCGCAAGTTTTCAGTTGCTCGGCACAAACACAATTCCCCTGGGCCAAAATTCTTATTGGGCAACCAACAGCGTCGTTACACTTGGGGTGACAAACCAGTGGCATTTTTACGTTGTCACAAACACGCAAAACTATACCAACGCTGCTTTTGTGACGTTCCTACCACCGACCCTTGGGGTGGCACGAGGGGGCGTGTACAGTGTAGATCCCGAGCAAGAAGCTACACGCGAGGAAGCTGACATTGACATGTTCGTTGCACGGGGGCACAACAACTGGGCAATAACAAACCTCGATCCGGTTGTATTGCAGAACGCCGACAAAGCCGTTAGCCGAGGTGGGACGGAGTTAGTTGTTTATTCAAATGCGCAGCCGGGCGAAGTGTTCTACATCGGTGTCAAGGCCGAAGACCAAATGGCTGCCGAGTACGGGTTCCTGGCCGTGTTTAGTCTGTTGCCATTTAGTGAAAGTACCGAAGACGGTGTCCGAGTGCGGTTTTTCCCGTTACCGACAGTTATTCCGGACGGGGACAATGCCCTGCCAGGTGTAGCAAATGTGTTTGGCATTTGCGTTCACCAGGTGAACATTCGCCGTGCCATTGTCCAGAGCGAATTTTTACACCAAAACTTTGGTGATCTAGTCGGTAACCTCAGTCACAACCGACGATTTGCAGTGTTGAACAATCATTATAATTCGCTGTTGCCGCCGCCCGGCCCGTATGGATTCGTTTACGAAGACAATGGCGAAGGTGTAGCAGGGCCGCTGTTCCCGGGCCAAAACATAATTTTTACCGGGGCCGACAGCCCAGGCAGCCTGCGGAATTTCGTAGGTGAAGAAGGCATTGGTCTATGGTTGTTCAGAGTCATTGATAACCACCTTACTCAGACGGGCGCAGTGACCGGGTTTGCGTTGTTACTTGAACCGCAAGACTTAACTAAGGGCATGGTTGCAACCGTCGAACCGCACGCTTGGAAATATTTTTCGGTTGATGTTCCGCCTGAGGCAACAAATCTCACTGTGATTTTGACATTTTTGAGCAATAGCGTTGGTCCGCTTGACCTTTACATCCGGCGCGATGCGTTCCCAAACCCGACCGAGTACGATAAATGCCTGCTTGGCATAGTCGCACCGGGCGGGTCACTCTCGATAGGTAAAGCAGATTCACCCCCACTTAATGCCGGGCGGTATTACATTGGCGTATATAATCCGACCACAACTCCACAAACTTTTGAGTTGAAGGTGGTTATCGGTCTTGATTTAGAGGGAACGAAGCCGACCATCTTTGCTTTAACCAATGCAATTCCCATATTCGACGACGCAATGTTAACCTCCTCGATCCCGGTGAACGTGAACCGCAAGGTTTCTCGGGTAGAAGTGGCTTTAGCAGTTGAACACCCGCGTGTGTCTGACCTCGCCTTTACACTTGTCAGCCCACAAGGCACACGCGTTTTGCTTTTCGAAAACCGCGGCGGAGGAACCACGAACGGTTTGTATGGTGGATCAGTATTCGTTACCAACACAGTTACGTTTCCCGGTTTTGCGGGTACTACTGGTCAGCTTTCGCTTGTAGGTTCTAGTGCGATTGTGAGTAATGGCATATTACGGCTTACGCCTTCAGCCCCGTCTCAGATGGGTACGGCTTGGCTTTGGGATAGATACTTTTGCGCGTTTGGGTTTGAGACGGAGTTTCGGTTTCGGATCAGCGAGCTCGGTGGGCAAAACGGAGGTGATGGGATAACCTTCTCGATCCAGAATAACAGTCCGTTAGCGTTAATGTGGGGTGGTCAATGGACGGATATCAGCAATCATGCGTGTGTAATGTTTAAAACCTTCCACAACTGGCCAGGTTGCACTGACTACAGCCGCTGCGACGTGAGTGGTAATTGTGTGGGTATCAGGACAAATGGCTATTATGTGGCGCAAAGTGACCTCACGCCGTTGGGAATAAACTTAAGCGACGGTGCGATCCACAAAGCCCGCATTAGCTTCAACGGCCAAAAAATAAGTGTTTTCCTTGATAACGTCCCAGTTTTAACCGACGTGAATATACCCGGTATGAGACCGGGGATAGATGATTTGGGTAGAGGTTGGGTTGGATTCACGTCTTTTACGGGTGCTGCTTGGGAAAATCATGACATTTTGGACTGGAAGTTTACATCGTTCGTACCGACGCCGACGTATGTTGTCTTCACTGAAAATACAAGAAAGGCATACGTGCCCGTCAAATACGCGGCGCCGCCATTCGTAGGCGTTTCATCCAATATTAATCTTGATGACTTCGAATCGGTTGCTTCATCGGATTACGTCGCAGGGACAACTTTCGGCAATTGGAGAATTCTGTCGAACCAGGTCAGTGTTGTAAGCGATCAAACGAATGCTTACCAAGGGAACAAGTTCTTGGCACTGGCTAACGGGGTGATTTCTAACGCCTTACCTACAATTGCAGGGCGAACATATATTCTTAGTTTTGCATACCGTGGCCCTGGTATTGCTGGTATGTGGCGGGCGGAAGGTTCTCCATCGGACAGTATTGCAGAAAATCATCCGACTAACGTAGTTGCGATAGGTTACAGAACCGGCATGGTCGGGCTTGCTTTTGGTTTTGACGGCTCTAATAGTCTAATAACAATACCACCTTCAACAAACCTTGCTGTGCAAAGCTTGACATTTGATGCGTGGATTTTCCCAACAAACAGCCAATTCGAGCCTATACTTGAGTATGGTTGTGCTGGGGAACTTTCGCCTCTGCATTTTTGGATAAATGGATGGGGAACGAATACAATCCCAGGCATGCTTTACATGAACCTCCGGCCAGCAAATCCTGAGCTTCGTTCTGCTGGAGGTGTAGTTCCGATAAACGCTTGGAGTCATGTGGCATGTACCGTTGATTCTGGTGCGGGTGTCGGTCATTTGTACCATAACGGCACTCGTGTAGCGAGCTGTTCATTGCCCGTGTCGCTCAACACGTCAACGTTCACCCCGCTTAGCATTGGTTATCGTGACGTTGCAAGTCTCGAGCCACTGCGTGGGCGCCGTTTTGCGGGTCTTTTAGACGAAGTAAGCGTCTATAATCGTGCTCTCTCAGCTTCCGAGGTAAGAGCAATTTATCAAAGGGGCAGCGCAGGCAAGTTCGATGTCACTGGTAATTTTCCGGACAATTTGGCTGCAGCGCGTGTTGTGGTTGGTACTCGAACAAACGTGATTTATGGAAAGAACAGTGCATGGCAATTACACACAACCACTTTCGTCGCAACACAGACCGGAATGCCGTTAGAAATTTTCGGGCTCCAACCTGGCATGCTACTCGACGCGTTTACACTTCTCGAGGTTGCACCGGAGGCCTACTACCTCCCTGAGGAATCGCTTGAAGCTTTCAAAGGCGAAAATGCCTATGGCGAATGGAAACTGGAGGTGTGGGATACTCGGATGGACGCAAGTAATCCGCCGCCAGCGATTCTGAGCTGGCAATTGCGGTTCTTGTTTGAGACGGCTGTACCGCCAACCATAGCGCTAACACACGCCGTGCCAGTTACCAGCACCGTTGGCACCAACGAGATCCAATATTTCTACGTTGACGTGCCGCGCTGGGCGCGCGCTGTAACGAACTCCATCCGGAATGCCACAGGCCCGGTCAACCTCTGGTTCAACCAGAATGGTTTGCCGGCCGGCACAGGCGGCCCTGGCGATCACCTTTTGTTGGCGAATGTTACGGACGGCACTTTTACGCTGACGAGCAACTCGGCCCCGCAGCTCGCATCCGGTCAACGCTATTACCTTGGCGTGAAAAACACTGGGGCTCATCCGGTCACGTTCACCATCATGGTTGAATTCGACGTGATTACACTGACAAATGGCGTACCGTTTAGAGTTGTCGAAGACGCGTACTACCGCGGGCGGATGTATCAGTTTGACGCTTCGTCGAATGCAACTGCGCTAGCATTCATTTTGACAAACCTGAGCGGGAACGTCGATCTGGCAGTGAATTCGAATCTGCCTTTACCGACAATGTCGCGGTATCATTACGGTAGTTTTCTGCCCGGCAATTTGGATGAATTAGTTGCCGTGTTTACAAATTCAACTCCTGTGCGCGCAGGGCCAGGCAGATGGTACGCGGGTGTGTTCAACATGGATACCGCTGATGTCGCCTACACAATCGTTGCGATCGAGCTGACGAATCCGATCCCACCGGTCATTACGCTAACAAATACGATCCCGTACGCGAACACAAACTCGGCTGGTGCATTCCCGATTGACTATTACAGGTTTATTGTCAGCCAAAATGCCGTGCGTGCACAGTTCGAGATAAACGGGCCGAGTGACGACATGGCGCTTGTGGTGCGCAAAGGGTTCCCACCCCTGCCGGACTTAGACATCTACCATTACCTCAGTGACAACCCGGGCACAAACGATGAGTTGATAGTTGTGTTCGATTCTTCGCAGCCGGTGCCATTGACAATGGGCCAGTGGTTCTTGGGTGCGGTGAATAAGGCTGGTGTGCCGGTGACTTACTCGATTAAGGCAACTGAATGGACTGAGCACGGCACGAATATCGTCATCAAGCCTGAGCTAAGGCCGGATCGATTCTGTCTTAGTTGGAATTCGTTGCCGGGAGCGCATTATGTGGTTGAAGGCACACCGAGCATGCCGCCGCCGTTTTGGGTTGACGTATCGCCTACAATAACAGCCACAGCGCCGCAGACCACGTGGTGCGTGCCGTTGCCGTCGCCTTACCATTTCTTCCGTGTCAGAGAAGGCTTGGCCATAGTACACCCGCCAATTGAGTTGACGCATGGTATTACAACTTCAAGCACAGTGGGTGCACATCAGACAAGGTATTTCTTCGTTGACGCGCCTGGGTGGGCGACAGCTGCCACCAATGTTTTGATCACGGCAAGTGCGCCTGTGAATCTGTTATTCAATCAAAGCAGGTTACCGAGCAGTAGCGGTGCGCCCGGTGATTTCACTTTGCTGAATGGCGTCTACAGTGGTGCTTTCACATTGAGAACGAATTCGGTACCGCCTCTTGTGCCAGGACAACGCTATTATCTTGGTGTTCACAATCCATCTGCATCAGAGGTGACATTCTCGATTCGCGTCGAGTTCGACATCACCACATTGACCAATGGCATACCAGTTACAGGCGTTCTCGGCACAAACGCGGGCCGCATGTTTCAGTTTAATGTCTCATCAAATGCGCTTCTTGCCAGTTTCGCTGTCACCAACTTGACTGGTAATGCCGAACTTGTTGTGCGCAAAGGGCTGCCGTTGCCTAGTGTCACGAACTACCACTACGGCAGTTTCGCCCCGGGAATAAATGACGAGTTGGTTGTGGTATCGAGCAACTCGGCTCCGGTGCCTCTGTCGCCGGGCAGGTGGTATCTGTATGTGTACAATGCTGACGTTGCCAACGTTTGTTACACGCTGGTCGCCACAGAGATAACTACGTTGCCGGGTGTAATTACATTGACAAATGGCATCGGGTACCATGCGACGAATGCCGCTGGTGGGTTGGCAACTGACTACTATCGGTTTGTAGTTAGCAGCAATGGAGTGCGCGCACAGTTTGAGATCAATGGCGCAACCGGGCCGATGGCGCTTGCGGTGCGACGAGGTTATCCGCCCCTGCCAAGCCTGACAAACTATCATTATTTGAGCGATAATCCGGGCAGAAACGACGAATTAATTGTTGTATTTGACAGTTCTGTGCCGGTGGCTTTGCAGCCAGGTGAGTGGTATTTAACGGCGGTGAATCTTTCTGGTGTGCCTGTGTCATACACCGTGAAGGCAACCGAATGGGCTGAGCGTGGCACAAATGTATTAATTGGCCGGTACGAGATATGGCCTGATCGGCTATGCATAACATGGAACTCGTTGGCTGGAGTGCATTATGTGGTTGAGGGCACGGTGACGCTGCCTGCGCCGTACTGGACGAACGTGTCGCCGACGATCACTGCCACCGGTACACAGACGACCTGGTGTGTATCGTTACCATCGCCATACCGGTTTTTCAGGGTGCGTGAAGGAATTGTGATTACGCAGCAACCTGCACTGATTGCAATTGAACGCATCAGGCGCACGCCGTCGGGAATCGAACTGGGCTGGCAAGCGCAGCCCGGCACTCGATTTCAGGTTGAATGGACCGGGAACCTGTCTGCGCCTGCGTGGGGCAGGTTTACCAATGTAGTCACGTCGGCCACGGGTAATTTCGAGTTCACAGACGACGGTTCGCAAACGGGTGGGCTTGGGCCGACCCGTTTTTACCGGCTTGTGGTGTTGGAGTGATAGCCTAATCCAATGGCACATTTCCAGGGGTTAGACCTGACCCAAGCTGAATTGCATGCGCAGGACTGCTACTCACGCACTGGCAGGAATTTTCAGTATGCAGTGTCTTTTCTTTCCTGCGGCACCGAGTTTTGTTATGGTTCCTGGTTACGCGAGCGGCTAATCCTTTGATTCGTGGGCAAGGACGTTATCAGAGTTGTCGGTGCGCGTGAGCATAACCTGAAGAACCTCACGGTCAGCATACCGCGGAACAAGCTTGTGGTGATCACAGGCTTGAGCGGCAGCGGCAAATCATCACTTGCGTTCGACACGATTTACGCGGAGGGCCAGCGTAAATATGTCGAGTCGCTTTCAGCCTATGCACGGCAGTTCCTCGACCAGATGGAAAAGCCGGATGTGGATTATATTGAGGGATTGTCGCCCGCAATTGCGATCGAACAACGCAGCGCAAGCACAAGCCCGCGCTCGATCATCGCCACGACAACTGAAATCTACGATTACTTGCGCCTTTTGTACGCGCATATTGGGCAGCCGCACTGCCCGGATACAGGCGTACCACTTGTGGCTCAAACATCTACCGAGATAGTTGACAAACTTTTGAGTCTGCCGCCGCAAACACGACTCGTGATTCTTGCGCCGGTTGTCACGGATCAAAAAGGCGAGTTTCGCGATGTGCTCGACCGACTTGCGCGTGAGGGATTTGTCCGGGCACGTGTTGACGGGCAGCTTGTTGAGCTGCAGGAAAAGCTGCCGGTCCGGCTCGACCCAAAACAGAAACACACAATTGAAGCCGTTGTTGACCGGTTGGTAATTGAAGACAAGGTCCGTGTGCGGCTAAGCGATTCGATCGAGACCGCATTACGCTGGGGGAACGGATTGGTCCGTACATTGCATCGAGCACCCGAGTCGGATGGCGGGATTTCACGAGGCAAATTCAGCAGTCGCCGGTGCGGTTCAGCCACAGCAAAGGTAAGCTCAGATGCGGTCGGTGGTGATTCACCGGACGGTTGGATTGAGACTGTTCACAGCACACGGTTATATTCGCCTGCGACGGGCAAGAGTTTTGAACGGCAAACGCCGAAGCACTTTTCCTTCAATGCGCCTGCAGGCGCTTGCCCAGTGTGTCACGGTTTAGGTCAAAAGATGGTTTTTGACGAGGCGTTGATTGTGCCTGACGCAGACAAATCGCTCGAACAAGGTGCAATTGTGCCATGGCGACGCGGCGGCAAACGCATGGTGGTTTATTACAAGGCAATGCTGCGCGCTGTTGCAGCGCATTACGGCCAGAGCCTTGAAACGCCGTACAAGAAATTACCGGAGGATTTTAAGCGGGTCCTTCTGCACGGTTCAGGTGAGACCGAGATCGAGTTTCATTTCTGGCGTGCGGGTAAAATGAGTGTTATTAAGCGCCCGTTTGAGGGTGTCATACCCAATCTCGAACGGTTGTATCGCGAGAGCGAAAGCGACTACACAAAAAACCGATTGAAAGCATTCATGAACCCGCGCTTTTGTGATGCGTGTGGGGGTAAACGGCTTAGACCAGAGGTTTTGGCAGTGACAATCGGTGGCGCCAACCCAAGCCGCAAAACAAAACTTCCGAATCGCGAGTTTGAACTGCCGGGCTTGTCAATAATGGACGTGTGCGGGTTAACCGTGGACGAAGCAGATAACTATTTTGCGGAGTTAAAACTTACGCCGTTTCAGGAAAAAATTGCTCGCGATCTTATTAGAGAAATCCGGGCGCGGCTTTCCTTTTTGAAAAATGTTGGGCTTGGTTACCTGACACTTGACCGCGAGAGCGGCACACTCAGTGGTGGTGAAGCGCAGCGGATCAGGCTTGCGACGCAGATCGGTGCTGGACTGGTTGGTGTTCTGTACATTTTGGACGAGCCAACTATCGGTCTGCATCCGCGTGACAACGGCAGGTTGTTGGCAACGCTCAAAGGGCTTCGCGATCTGGGCAACACGGTCATTGTTGTCGAGCACGATGCCGAAACTATCCGCAGCGCAGATTATATTCTTGATCTTGGTCCAGGTGCGGGGGCTTTAGGGGGTGAACTTGTCGCAGCGGGCACGTTGCCTGAGGTGTTGGCCAACCCGTACTCGCTTACGGCAAAGTACCTCAAAGGTGAACTTGCGATTCCCATGCCGAGCAAGCGCGTGGCGCCCTCGGATGAACGCGGGTGGCTCAAGGTGATCGGTGCACGTGAAAACAATTTGAAAAACATAGACGTACGCATTCCGCTCGGCACGTTCACTTGTGTAACCGGTGTGAGTGGCTCGGGCAAGAGCACCCTTGTGGATGATATCCTGCGCCGGGCGTTGTTCAGGAAGTTTTACGGCGCGAAGGACCAACCGGGTGCGCACCGCGCAATTCACGGTTACGAAAACCTAGACAAGGTGGTCGTGATTGACCAAACACCAATCGGTCGGACGCCGCGCAGTAATCCGGCAACCTACACCGGGATTTTTAATCACGTCCGCGAGTTATTTGCGCGTTTGCCTGCAGCACGAGTCCGTGGGTATGACGCTGGTCGGTTCAGCTTCAACGTCAAAGGCGGTAGGTGCGAAAAATGTCAGGGCGACGGCCTGATAAAAATTGAGATGCATTTTTTGCCGCCGGTGTACGTGACATGCGAAGGCTGCGGAGGCAAACGGTACAACCGCGAAACGCTTGAAATTACTTACAAGGGCAGGAACATTGCCGATGTACTTGACATGACAGTGGACGAGGCAGTGGGGTTTTTCCGCGCTGTGCCGCAGATTGCCGATGCATGCCAAACACTTGCCGAGGTGGGGCTTGGCTACATCCGGCTTGGCCAGCCTGCAACAACTCTGAGCGGCGGTGAAGCACAACGCGTAAAACTTGCAGCAGAGTTGAGCCGGCGCTCAACCGGTCGTACGCTTTACATCATGGATGAACCAACGACAGGTCTGCATTTCCACGACATATCCAAACTGCTTGAGGTATTGTTCAGGTTGCGTGATGCTGGGAACACACTGTTGGTGATCGAGCATAATTTGGATGTAATCAAAGCTGCTGATTGGATAATTGATCTTGGGCCTGAGGGCGGGGCAGGTGGCGGATGGATTGTTGCCGAAGGGCCACCCGAACAAATCGCAGCGTGCGTCCAGAGTTATACCGGTGTGTATTTAAGTAGAGTTCTGAAGCGAACCGAAGGATGAACGTGATGACGCGCTCATATTCAAAGACGGTTGCAAAAGCGGTTTGTGCACTTGCCATGATTTCTGTGTTTCAAGGTGACCAGCTTTTTGCAGCCACAACATCGGCAGAGCGCCGTTCCTTTAACACTGCAATGCAGTCGTTTCAGGGCGGTTGGTGGGAGATAGCCGAGCGGCAGTTTGGTGACTTTATCAGCAAGTACCCGAAATCTGAACTTTTACCGGAAGCGCTGCTCAGACAGGCACAGGCACGGTTCAGACTCCGCAAGTTCGCCGATGCAATTGATCTGCTAAGCGCGCATCGGGACAAGGCAGGACAACTTGCTGATGAGTGGCACTTCTGGCTCGGCGAGGCACAATTCGCAAGTTCAAACTACGTAAGTGCAGCCGAAGCATACGGAATTGTTGTTCGCAACTTTCCGGATTCAATGCGCGCGCCCATGGCGGCTTACTACGAGGCATTAGCATACGCAAGGCTGGGTAACTGGGCACGCACGGTACAACTACTTGAGCTGCCTGCAGGACCTTTACAGCGTGCGATTACATCGAACCCGACAAATGACCTGGCAATAAACAGCAAGTTGCTTTTGGCCGAGGCGAGAATCGCCATGGGAAACTTCATAGAGGTTGAGCAGGACTTGGTTGAACTGGGGATGGTTAATCTGGCTCCTTGTACTGAGTGGCGGAGGTTGTATTTGCTTGGCAATCTGCTTTTACGTGTTGCCAGAATTGAAGACGCGCTGGCGATAGCCACGAATCTAGCTGCAAGTGCCCAGGCTTGTGGACGCGATGAGTTCCGCGCTGGGGCAGTCCTTTTCCGTGCGGCGGTGATGGAACATGCGGGCAAGCTCGGTGATGCACTTGCTGAGTACGAAAGACTGCTTGTCCCTCAAATTCCGACCATTGCACGGCGGACTGCGCTTTTAAAGACAGTAGGGTTGACCCTTAAGCAGGGCAGGGTAGAGCAGGCCGCTGCTTTGCTCCAGACCTACCTCATGCAAAATCCACAAGATAATGGCTCGGACGCCGCGATGGTTGCGCTGGGTGAATTGCAGCTAAAACAGTTTGCTGAAGCTGTGAGCAAAAGTAATGCTCAACATCCATCGCCAGCCGCCCCTGCGATCAGCAATTTGCTCGAGCACGCGCTGACGCAATTCGATGCTGTTATTACCAACACGGTAACAAGCCCGTTTATTGGAAAAGCACTCCTTGGCAAAGGTTGGTGTTTATGGTTGCTCGGCAGAGTTGCAGAGAGCAAGGCCGCATTTGAGTCTGCGATTGAGCAATTGCCGTTTTCAGAGGATCAAGCAGTTGCACGATTTAAGCTGGCTGATGCACAGTTTGCCCAGGGCGATTTTGCCGGTGCGCTGACCAACTATCAGGTTGTAATAGCAGAGTATGAAGGAATCCAACCTGCCCGTGAAATATTGGTTGAACCTGCGCTTTACCAGGTCGTACGCGCAGCGCTTACAGTAAACGACCTTCAGGCCGCAACAAATGCTATGCACATCATAGTGCGTGATTTTCCAGGGGGGTTCCGCACGCAATCAGCTTTGTTGATTGCAGGACAGGATATTGCGGCTCGTGGCAGTCCAGGGCTCGCGCGCGAATTTTTTGCCGAGTTCGAGCGGCGTTACCCTGATTCGCCCTTGTTGGCCGAGGTAAAACTTGCGCTGGCACGCACATTCGAGCAGGAGAAAAATTGGACTGGAGCACTCAGAGTTTATGATGAATGGGTGACGAACCACGCTCGAGCCGACTTGTTGCCACAGGTTGAGTACCGGCGCGGCTTGGCCAGTTACAGGGCCGGCTTCGAGACAAATGCACTTGCCATCTTTACAAACATCGTAACGCGGTTCTCAACAAATCCGGTGGCTGCTCTGGCCCAAAATTGGGTGGCTGACTTCTATTTCAAACAGGGAGACTTCAAGCGTGCCGAGGAAAATTATCAGTTGCTTTACCAGCGTTGGCCAGAGTCCGAGCTTGCATACGAAGCACGCATGATGGCCGGGCGCGCTGCAGTTGCGAGCTTGCGGTTTGCAGATGCGGTGATGTATTTCACAAACCTGATTAACGACGCAAATTGCCCGTCGAATCTGGTTGCCCAAGCGTTGTTTGCATATGGCGATGCTCTCGTGCGGCAAGAGCCAGCAGATTCGAATCGGCCACTGGCAAACTACGAAGAAGCTATTAGAGTGTTCGGCAGACTCCAAAGGCTGTACTCAGGGTCGGAGCTAGCAACACTAGCATGGGGTAGGATTGGCGACTGTTACTTACAACTTGCCACGCAAAACCCCAACTATCTCACAAATGCACTTGCAGCCTATAAAGCGGTGGTTGATGATCCTCGTGCGAGCGTTTCTGTCCGAAGCCAGGCTGAGGTCGGTCTTGGGATTGTTTTGGACAAACAGGCCGCACTTTTACCTGAGTCAGAACAACCGAGCGCACGGCAGCGCGCACTAGAGCATTATTTACGGGTGGTTTACCAGCAAAACTTGCGCGAAGGCGAGTTGGCCGACCCGTTTTGGATAAAAGAAGCTGGCTTGCGTGCGCTGCGACTCGCCGAGGAGCTTCAGATGTGGGAACAGCTTGCCAGAGAGGGCGGCCTATGCGATTACCTTGCCAAAGTGTTGCCACAACTTGCTCAGTCACTTGAAGCGCGCAAGCTCAGGGCTAAAACACGCCTTACCATGCCTGGTTCATAAAGCTTTAGCCATGAACTGTTGACTGTAAGCGCCAGGTATCTTAAAGTTATTCGAGTTTAGGGGAGCTGCCCGGTCCCGTTTTTCGCGGGATAAAGGCTGAGAATCCTGTGTGGGGACGCAGGATAACCCGTTGAACCTGATCCAGGTAATGCTGGCGAAGGGAACCTTGAAATTGCCTTCAAAAGCTTTTTCGGATCATAAACATCTACGAGTAGCGTCTTGACTGGATACGCTGCTCGGCCCGGAATGAATATGAACATGATTAACTCGGTTAAGTCGGCTGTACCGCAAATCGGTACACCAACACAAAACAGCAAACGAATTTACGTCGCAGGCACCATTTATCCATACCTGCGTGTGCCGATGCGCGAGATACAGCTATCGTCGACCGAAGTTGCACCAGGCAAATTTGAACCGAACCCACCGGTCCGCATTTACGACACAATGGGGCCTTGGGGTGACCCCGACTTTAAGGCAAGCATCGCAGATGGTTTACCTCAAACCAGGCGCGAATGGATTTTAAGCCGAGGCGATGTCGAGGAAATTGAGCCCGTTCACAAACACGAACCCACGTGCTATGGCCAATTTAAGCCGCGGCTTGTCCTGCGCGCAAAGCCGGGCAGAAAGATAACTCAACTTGCGTATGCCCGCGCCGGCGTTATCACACCCGAGATGGAATTCATTGCAATTCGTGAAAACATGGGCCGGGTAGTTTGGGGCAGTTGCTCTGCCACTGGTGTCGCATGCCACGTTTTCCACAATAACAATTCTGTGAGGGAACAACCAGATGCTGCAAAGCCCGCTGTATTTCGTAAGTTTCCCCACAGAATCCCACATGAGATCACGCCTGAGTTTGTGCGGCAAGAAGTTGCGGCCGGGCGCGCAATTATCCCTGCAAATATTAACCATGCCGAATGCGAACCGATGATCATTGGACGGAATTTTTTGGTAAAGATAAACGCCAACATCGGCAGTAGCCAAATTGCTTCTTGCTTGCAGGATGAGGTCGAGAAAATGCTCTGGGCTATCGGTTGGGGCGCAGACACTGTGATGGACCTTTCGACAGGAGCCAATATTTACGCAACACGCGAACTGATTCTGCGTAATGCGCCGGTGCCGATTGGTACAGTCCCAATTTACGAAGCAGTCGAGAAGGTGGGTGGCAAAGCAGAGGAGTTGACCTGGGAAATCTTCCGGGAAACGCTGATCGACCAGGCAGAGCAAGGGGTTGATTACGTGACAATTCATGCCGGTGTGCTGCTGCGGTTTATTCCACTGGCAATGAATCGTGTAGCAGGCATTGTCAGCCGGGGCGGTAGCATCATAGCAAAGTGGTGTCTAGCACATAAACAGGAAAACTTCCTTTACACGAACTGGGACGAGATTTGCGAAATTCTTGCTTCGTACGATGTGGCAGTGAGCATCGGCGATGGCCTTCGTCCGGGCGCGATTGCTGATGCAAACGACGAAGCGCAGTTTGCTGAACTTAGAGTGCAAGGGGAGCTAACCCGCCGGGCATGGGAACACGGCGTGCAGGTCATGAACGAGGGCCCTGGCCATGTGCCAATGCACTTAATCGAGGAAAACATGCTCAAACAACTCGAGTGGTGCGGTGAAGCACCATTTTATACCCTTGGTCCCGTTGTCACCGACATTGCGGCTGGTTATGATCACTTGGCTAGCGCAATTGGCGCTGCCATGATCGGGTGGTACGGTGCCTCGATGCTTTGTTATGTGACGCCAAAAGAGCACCTCGGGTTGCCATCCAAGGAGGACGTTAAAGCAGGAGTGATAGTTTATAAGATTGCGGCGCACGCGGCCGATCTGGCAAAGGGGCATCCCGCGGCCCGATACCGAGATAACGCCTTGAGCAAAGCACGGTTTGAGTTTAGGTGGGAGGATCAATTCAACCTGTCGCTAGACCCGCAGACGGCTAGGGCGTATCACGACGAGAGCCTGCCGCAGCAGAAGGCAAAGCATGCGCATTTTTGCTCAATGTGCGGTCCGCAGTTTTGTGCCATGAGCATCACGGAGGAGGTCCGCACCTACGCCGCAGCACTTGGCTTAGCCACAGAAGAGGCCCTTAAGCGCGGCATGATGGCAAAATCGGAGGAGTTTGAGGAAAAGGAAGCAGCGCTACGCTCCAAGAGCGAACCGAAGTGAAGACGCCAATTTAACAAAAGCGCGTGACCAGAGATACGCGCATTTCTACAAGCGAGTCTTACGAGGTTCACATGTTCGCACCTCGATGGTAGGCGAAGCCTTTCAGGCAACCACGCGTATGGATTGCCGCTTTGTTAAATCTACGCAGAATGGACACCGAAGCCGCGGTGTACCATTTTACCTACTTGGTCAACTTCTGGCAAAGCCAACCTATTAAAACCGATAGAAACCGAGCGCAGGTCAATAACGGGTAACAAGTGTTTCTTTTGTGCGTAACCTGGTTATGTGTGTGAGATGGCAAGTACTTTCTTACATTTATGCCACGCCCAGGCTCGCCTTCGAGGCTTAGTTCTTGCGGAGGCGGTAGAACCGCTGGAGTGGACTTTCTGTGTGGATGAGCAGCAAGGATTTGTTAGTGCCGTCGTCGCTGATGCCGCTTGTGACTTGCTCCCAAATTGCGTTTGGGCCGAGGCTCGCGCTCGTTTCAAGAACGAAATCAGTTGATGGGCTGGGCCACATTAGCCAAACCCCTTCTACGGTGGGCGTGCAAGTTAACGTTACCTGTGGTTGGCCCAGAATCGGTATACGCGTCGAACCTGGTACGGGGGGCAGGCCCAAGGCCAGCAGAGCCAAATTGCCAGTGTCGCCATTCCGCAGTGGTTGTTGCGCCATCGAATAGTGAGGTCGTGTTTGGCCTGGGTCGAACCGATTTCTAAACAGGTCGTACAGGTCGGCGCCTGCGGGCCAGCCTGGACCCCAAACCAACACCGGCACTGTATGGTTTAACGGGTCTTCTGGATTTCCGTGCGTGTACAGTGGCGTGCCGCCGTGATCCGCTGTTAAAATAACGGTGGTGGCGTGTGACAAAGCTACGTTGGTATCGATTGCGGCTAAAATGAGTCCTAAATAGTTGTCGATCACGCCTACTGCAGCATTCCATGTGGGTGAGCTCCAGCCATAACCATGTCCGTAAAGATCTGGCTCAGACAAATGCAAGAACGTGTAGTTGGGTGCGGTATCGGCCAAAAGCTCGAGCAGGGCGCGCATCAACGTGGTGCTGTCGTAGTCGGTGACCAGAGCATAATCAATTTTGTTTCGGCCATTGTCGTCACCGACAGTGTCCGGCGCACCGTTTTCAGCGTTGTAACTTTGATAGCAAATGGCCAACTTGCCTTTGCTAGCAAAAAATGCAGTTTTCAGTCCATGGTCATGGACAACATCAAACACACTGGCGATGTAGCCAATTTGGGTATTACCCATTGTGTGGATCGTCCAGCCGGGTTCCATGTAGTTGTAAATGTAACCGTGATGCAGTGTTTCAGGCTGTCCAGGGGGCTGCAGCACAGGCCGGCCGGTTATCATGCAAAAATGGTTCGGCAGAGTATCGGTATAATGATAATCAGATCGCGCGTTGAAAGTGCTAGCCCCTTCTCTCACGAGCCGTCGGAGATTCGGGTAACACTCAGGCGTACCCACAAGCAGTTGCTCGAGTTGAAGCGCACCGAGGCCATCGGCTGAAATGTGAATAACGAATTGGGCTAGCACCACTGACTCTGTTACTGCCCATATCTGCACCACAAAGCACACAACTGTGCTGGCAACCCACAAATCCTTTAACCGGCTTGCCATCATTATTAGTGTCTGCTACCAAATATAATCGCGAGCAACCGATCAGCAAGTGTCTGGCCATCGGCCTGTAACACAGCGCCCCACCCACCACACCAAGAGATTTTATACGGCCCTTTGTTGCCTGTGCTGGCGTTTTTTCTTGTTAAGGGACAGGTTGCAGGAATTATCCGGCGTCGCTAAACACTCAGCCATACATTAGTTCTTTTTTTTGTTGCTATATTCTAGAGGATTGGTGGCTCTGAATCAGCGGAGTAGGTTAAAGGGAGGCAGATTGTGTGTGCGTTGTATGCGTAATTCGCGATTCTATTTCAAGAGCGCACTTATGTAGTGCAGGGATAACCTTTTTCAATGCCAATCTTGCAGGTGGATTACACCGCGCGTATACTTCGCGGGTGCTTGACGTTAAGCTAATCAGGGACAGAGCAAATTATGTGCGGGCTCGGCTGGCCACGCGTGGGGCAGGGGATGAAACCAAGGTAGATGAAATCCTCCAGCTCGACGAACAGTGGCGCAGGCTGATTGCCGAGATTGATGCGCTGCGGTCGAAGCGGAATCAAGTCTCGAAGCAGATCGGCATTTTGCTAGGGCAAAACAAGACGGCAGAGGCTGAAGCCAGAAAGACCGAAGCACGCCAGATAGGCGACCAGATTGCTGCGTTGGAAAAGCAAGTTGCCGAAATCGAATCAGCAAGGCGTCAGGTAATGTTGCGGCTGCCGAACTTACCGCACGAATCGGTGAAAACGGGCAAATCGGCCGAAGACAACATCATTGTTCGCGAGTATGGAAAAAAACCGCATTTTGATTTCAGACCCTGGACGCACCTTGAATTGTGCGAGAGCCTGGGGTTAGTTGACTTTGCACGGGGAGTGAAACTTTCCGGGAGCGGCTTTGTGCTTTTTACAGACATGGGCGCACGGCTCGAGCGCAGCTTGATTCAGTTCATGCTCGAGCTGCACACACGGCAACATGGTTACATTGAAATCTGGCCGCCGCTGTTGGTTGGGTCACATTGCCTTGAGGGGGTTGGACAATTCCCAAAGTTTGAAGATCAATATTATGCCGTGCGTGAGGGGACGGACAATTCAACACTTGGCAAGTTGTATCTGATCCCCACTGCGGAGACGCCGCTGGCAAACATTCATCGGGATGAAATTCTGGCGGAGGGTCAGTTGCCGATTTGTTATTGCGCGTACACACCGTGTTTTCGCAGTGAAGCAGGTGCAGCCGGAGTGAGCACGCGCGGCATGATTCGTGTGCACCAGTTTGACAAGGTTGAATTGGTCAAGATAGTGAAGCCTGAGCATGGGTATGACGAGCTCGAGAAAATGGTGAATGACGCCGAGCGCGTGCTGCAATTGCTTGGCTTGCACTATCGGGTTGTAGAGTTGTGCACCGGCGACCTGGGTTTTGCCAGCGCGAAGACATACGACATAGAAGTTTGGGCAGCAGGGCAGGGGAGCTATCTTGAGGTGTCGAGTGTGTCCAACTGCGAGGATTTTCAGGCCCGACGAATGAATTTGCGCTACAAAAGTGCCACCGGCGAAAACAGGTTTCCTCATATCCTCAACGGCAGCGGCACTGCGCTGGCAAGGTTGTTTGTGGCGTTGATCGAGCAATACCAGCAGGCCGATGGCACAGTTGTGATACCAGAACCACTCCGGCAATACATGGGTGTGGACAGGCTAACACGGTAAAGTTTTTTGTTGTCCGATGCGGGTTTTAATGGCCAGCAGCGAGGTGTATCCGTACTCGAAGACAGGCGGGCTTGCCGATATGGTTGGTGGGCTTGCGAAATGGTTGGCACGACGTGGCCATGAGGTTGCCGTGGTAACACCGCTGTATGGCGGTATCCGCCAGCAAGCCGCAGAAATAAAGCCCCACGACCACAAAATCTTTCTTCCACTCGGCGCGAGCGTAGTGGCAGCTCGTGTTTGGACACTTGAACCCGAAAGAAACCTGCGCGTTTATTTTGTTGAGAACGAATTTTATGATAGGCCGGCGCTATATCAACAAAACGGTCTGGATTACCCCGACAACGCAGAGCGGTTCATTTTCTTTTCCAAGGCTGTAGCCTACTTGGCCAGGCATTTGCCCATGCAGCCGGATATCGTTCACTTGCACGACTGGCAGACCGGCATAGCGGCCCTGGCGATTTGGCACCAGCGGTGGCGTGAAGGATGGACAACCGCACCAAAAGTCTGCTTTACAATTCACAATCTTGCTTACCAAGGAATATTTGATTCGGGTAAATTCGTCCTCACGAACTTGCCGTGGGACTATTTCAACCCTGAGGGGGTTGAATTTTACGGGCAGTTAAACTGCCTGAAGGCCGGCATTGTTTATGCGGATTTAATAACAACCGTAAGCCCAAGGTACGCACGCGAGATAACGACCGCCGAGTTTGGTTATGGCCTCGACGGCGTTCTTCGCAAACGGCAAGCCGATTTGATTGGCATATTGAACGGTGTTGATTACGAGGAATGGAATCCAGAAAGCGACCCTTTTATCAATCACCATTTCTCGGCCCGGGACCTGCGAGGCAAAGCTGCTCAAAAACGCGCACTGCAGTGTGAGCTTGGGCTACCTGATCAACCAAAGACACCCCTTTTCGGTATCGTAACTCGGTTAGCCGCGCAAAAGGGCCTAGACATTTTGCTTGCCGCCCTAGCAGAGCTACTGCCCGCCTTAGAAATGCAGTTTGTACTTGTTGGAACTGGCTCACCCACAATTCGCAATGCATTCAGCCGACTTGCGGAGAGCTTTCCCAACAAGCTTTCGGCCAACCACGGCTTTGACCAAGCGTTGTCCCACAGGGTAATAGCCGGGTGCGACTTTTTTATTGTACCTTCACTTTTCGAGCCTTGTGGCTTGAATCAGATGTACGCCCAACGATACGGAGCCATCCCAATCGTGCGGGCCACGGGCGGCTTGGACAACACAGTAACTGATATCACCGAAAACCCAGATGCTCCAACAGGGATTAAATTCTCCGAGTATTCAGGCCGCGCGCTGACAAAAGCAATTTACAAGGCGTTGGCGCTTTACAGCCAGCCAGTCCTATTCCGCTTTTATCGCCAAAATGCCATGGGTGCCGATTTCTCTTGGGGACGCACCGTCGCAGAGTACGAAGCCCTTTACACAAGCCTCCTTTGGTCAGGCGTTCGATTGCCCACCCAATTTGTATAGGAGCTTCCGATTCAACAGCGTCGTCCTAAAGTTTTGGTGTTTGGATAGTAAGAGTTCGGCAGAAAGGCTTCAAAAAGCGAGAAACAAACATTACATATAACATATATTGTGCGACACTAATTGATTTGGTTTCATTTCTGTTTGGTTTGGCCTGTTTGAGATTTTCTGGCCCGCCAATAGGCACTAAAGCTACAAACTCATAGGAGTTGCTGCTGATGTGTTTTCGGGTGCGGGATTTGTGGGTCAGATGAGTGCAGGCTTGCGGGTGGATAGTGTTTTGGTTGTTTTTTGGATGTGTGGGGCGGCTCCGTAAGCGAATGCACGGGCGGCTGAGACGAGCGGTTGGTGAGGTGTGGCGAGATTACGTCGGGATGTGAAAGAACGGTTGGAATGGGCAGGTTCGGGGGTTATACCGTGGTAGCGTGCGGCGCGTCGGCCAGATTGATATAGGCGTGGCGAAATGAAAAGTGGTTTGAAAAAAAGGGGGATGGAAAACAGGTGCTGGCTAAAGATATCCAAAACCAAAACGGCTACTTATTGGCCAGTAGACGAAAAAGGCCTTACCAATGACTTTTTGTTGTGGGAATGAGCCCCAGAACCTGGAATCGAAGCTGTTGAAAGTGTTGTCACCTAATACGAAATAATGGTGGGGTGGAATTTTATAGCTTTGGCCGGGGCCAAGCAGACCACGCAGTTCGTGACCTAGGTACAAATTTGGTTGGTACGTTAGCGTAGTGGTGTTGCGTGGCGGGTTTCCAAACGAATACAGGTTACAGAAGCGAGGGTCAGAAAGCGGTAGTGGCTTGGCGTTTATGGTGAGGTGGCCTACGAGGCCTGTGCCTATGATTGGTACACCAGTCACGAGGTAATCTCTTTCCAAGGCGAGGGTTTCACCGCCGAGTCCGACGAGACGTTTGATGTAAAATGTGTTTTGTTGGTCTGGTGGCATTGCCTGGATACCGCGCGTCTCGAAGACGACTATCTCGCCGCGGCGTGGCCGGCGGAAGTTGTAGGCAAACCTGTCAACGAAAAGGTAGTCGCCGGCAATTACCTTGAGCCTAATTACATCCTGGCCTTTGCGATACACCTTTCCGGGTTGTAGTCCGGCTCTTGCTTCGAGTGTACCGGCGGGTGGCGCACCGTAGTCTGGTGGGAACCATATTATGTGCCATTTGCCGCCGATTCGAACTCGCTGAAAGATGCTGAAAATCACGGGTGGCCATGGCCGGCTGACGGCTTCCAAAGGTCCATCGGTTTTGGCGACCAGGTGCACATACCGCGTCCCAGCAAACCAGTGGCGTATTCGCGCCAGACCTTTGGGAAATTCGATTTCGGGGTGGTCAATCAAATTTGTTGACGTAACGCCCCATAAAGTGGGTTGCATTGAGCCGGTTGGGATTTTGAAGGGCTGCAGGAAAAAAGTCCGGATACCCATTGCAACTGCGATTGCGACCAATAGGACTTCGACGTTTTCGCGCCAAGCGCGATGCGGATAAGGGATCAACCATTTGTTAGCTGCGGCCTCCAGCGCAGCCATTTGATTTAGCAGCTCTTGCTTGCCGGCGCCCGTTGTAACGGCTGTACGCAACGCCTCAAGCGCAATTGCCAGCCCTGCAACAGCTTGAGGCGACAAAAGGTCTCGCTGTGCCCTGAGCAGTTTCCGAACGTGTTTATGCGCAGCAACCGCTTGCCGAACGGTTCTAGAGGAAAACCACCGTACAATGCCTTTGAAAAGGTTCATTAAGAGCGTTCTTACTTGGTTGTTCAGTCACATTGCCTGAAGTAATTAGTGCTTTTACAGCGGGCGTATCCAGTCACGACAACTCATACCTGCTCTATCTCGTGAACACGAACGTCGCCCGGCGCACTCAAATTTTCAACACTTCGAGGAACGCCTCGGGCGGTATGTTGACTTTGCCGAAGGTTTTCATTCGTTTTTTGCCTTCTTTTTGCCTTTCGAGCAGTTTGCGTTTTCTGGTGATGTCCCCGCCGTAACATTTGGCCGTGACGTCTTTGCGCAGTGCGCTAACAGTCTCGCGCGCGATTATTTTTCCGCCGATCGCAGCTTGGATTGCAACCTGAAATTGCTGGCGTGGAATAAGTTCTTTAAGTCTGGCTGCCAATGCCCTACCCCGTGATTCCGCCTTGGTCCGATGGACAATGCTCGAAAAGGCGTCCACGGGTTCTCCGTTCACGAGCATTTCTAGCTTTACCATATCTGACTCGGCATACCCTACCTGTTCATAATCCATCGAGCCGTATCCGTGTGTGATGCTTTTGATCCGGTCGTGAAAATCAACCAGTATCTCATTAAGTGGCAAAATTGCGGTGAGCATGACACGTTTCGGGTCGAGCGTTTCTGTGTGCTCGACGTTGCCGCGTTTTTCGGTTATCAAAGCCAACATGTCGCCAATGTTTTCGTTTGGACAGATGATATAAGCCCTGACAATTGGTTCCTCGATTTTTTCGATGTAGTTCGGTTCAGGTAGAAAAGCAGGGTTGTCCACGAGTTTTACCGTGCCGGCCCTGAGTGTGACACGGTAAACCACACTCGGGTACGTAGCGATAATGTCCATGTCATACTCGCGCCGGAGCCGTTCCTGCACTATTTCAAGGTGCAGCAACCCAAGAAAACCGCATCTAAAACCGAACCCGAGGGCAACGGAGGTCTCAGGCTGATACACAAATGCCGGGTCGTTCAATTGTAGTTTGGCCATGCTGGTTTTGAGTCGTTCGTAGTCTGCGTTATTGATAGGGTAGATTCCGCAAAACACCATCGGGTGTACGTCTTTGAAGCCCGGCAACGCGGCGCTGGGGTTGCGCGCGTCTGTGATGGTATCGCCGATCTTGAGTTCGAGTGGGCTTTTGATGTTGGCTGCGACATAACCGGTTTCGCCGGCTTGTAGTTTTTCGCGCGCGTAAGGTTTCGGGTTGAAGCTTCCCACCTCCTTAACCTCGTACACCTTGCCAGTATGGACCAACCTGATGTGTGTGCCGGCCCGCAGCACACCGTTGAACACCCGCACGTGCGCTACGACGCCCTTGTATGCGTCAAAGCACGAGTCAAACACTAACGCTTGGAGAGTCCCCTGTCCTGTCGGTTTTGGTGGTGGAATTCGTTCGATGATTGCTTCCAAGATTTGGTCTATGCCGATCCCTTCCTTAGCACTGGCAAGAATTGCTGTCTCAGCAGGGATGGCGAGGATATCTTCCAACTGCGCTTTTGTTTGGGCGACATTTGCATGTGGCAGGTCAATTTTGTTAATGACAGGGATGATTACGAGGTTGTGTTTAGCTGCGAGGTGGACATTTGCCACTGTTTGTGCCTCGACACCCTGTGACGCGTCAATGATAAGCAGTGCGCCTTCGCATGCGGTGAGGCTGCGTGCAACCTCATACGAAAAGTCAACGTGTCCAGGCGTATCAATCAGATTTAGCTCGTAGGTTTTGCCGTTCCGTGCCTTGTAATACATTGTGACCGGGTGCGCTTTGATTGTGATACCGCGTTCGCGTTCGAGGTCCATTGAATCAAGAAACTGTTCTTGGAACTCGCGTTCGGAAATCAGTCCCGTGCGCAACAACAACCGGTCTGACAACGTTGTCTTGCCGTGGTCAATGTGCGCAATAATGCAGAAATTCCTGATGTACGCGGTATCCATTTCCTGTTTCAGTGGCAAGCTAGCTTACTCAAGCTTGACCAACAGCAAAAGAAAATTCGACTGCGTGAGAAACAAGCAGATTCACAAAATACAAGTGCACGTCCGCCTCAAACCGCCTTTGTAAGTTTGAGGCCGAAGCGCAGTAACCTGGCGACATCAGATTCAGTCTTTGCTTCTGCGTAAATTCGGAGGATTGGCTCGGTGCCGGAGCCGCGCAACATCAGCCAGGAGGTGTCTGTTGCGATGAATTTAACGCCGTCGAATGTTTTCACCTCTGCCACAGGTGACCGCAGTAGATGTGTTGGTGGATTAAGCTTGAGATGGTCCATCAACGCCGCGCGTTTTTCAAGTGGGTACGCTGTATCAATTCGGCCGTACCTGTGTGGGCCGAACTGTATTTCGAGCCGCGCGAGTAATTTGTTAATTGAAACACGCTCGGTTGCGAGCAGTTCTAGCAACATCAGACCGGCGGCAAGCCCGTCGCGTTCTGGTATGTGCCCTTGGAACCCGATCCCACCACTTTCCTCTGCGCCAAGCAGAACATTCCCATTCAACATTTCGGCGCAGATATATTTGAACCCTACCCCAGTCTCCAAAAGCTCGAGCCCGTACGCAGCACACATCTTGTCTAGCATTGATGTCGTAGTAAGCGCTTTGACGACGCGTCCCCTGCCCTGGCGATTTTTGACAAGATGGTAAAGTATCAGGCAGATGATCTGGTGTGTCGTGAGGTATCGTCCGCGGCCGTCCATGCCGCCCACTCTGTCGCCGTCGCCATCTGTCACAAGGCAAAGATCATGCGGATGTTTTTTTAGGAACGCTTTGCTCCGGACATAGTTTTTCTCGATTGGTTCCGGATTAAGTCCGCCAAACAACGGATCGTGTTCAGCGTTAAGCGTGGTGACTTTGCAGGTTGTGCCGGCCAGTAACTGCTCGAAGCACCCTGCTGCAGAGCCAAACAGTGCTTCGTGGGCGAAACGTATGCCTGAACGCGCGATCAACTTGAAATTGACGAGTCGCTTGACTGCTTCGTAATGCACTGGCCGGAGGTCTTTGATGATCACGCGCCTTTTGGAAATGGCATCGGCGAGTTTCATTCGGTTAATCGGGTGTTTGTCAACAAAACTTTCTACTGCTTGGCATATTGCCGGGTCGGCTGAACCGCCGTAGTGAGCTTTGAGTTTGAACCCGTTAAACTTGGGGGGATTATGGCTTGCGGTTATCATCACACCACCTACGGCATGGAGTTGTTTTACTGCAAACGAAATCGTTGGCGTGGGTGAGGCAACCGGGGTGAGCACAACCCGGTAGCCATTCGCTGCAAATACCTCGGCTGTGCATGCGGCGAATTCGTCGGATAAGAATCTGCGGTCGAACCCGATAACAACTTTTTGTTCGGTTCCTTTTACGGGGTTAGCAAGCCAGTAGTCTGCCGCCGCTTGGCTCACGCGTGCAACGTTCGCGAATGTGAAATCCTCGGCAATTACGCCGCGCCAACCGTCAGTGCCGAACTTGATCTGCGTCATTGCAACGTATCATCAGCTATTTGTTACGAGTTGTTCGTTTGCAGGTCGCTGAGTTGCAGCTTGGACCGCTGCTGCGCGCAGCTTTGCGACTGCGCGTTTGAGGTTTTTGCTGCCGAACAAAGTTGTGCCGCTGACGAACGTGTCCGCGCCGGCCCAGGCGCATTCGCTTACTGTGTTAAAGTTTATGCCACCATCCACTTCTATCCGAAAGTCAAGCCCTCGGCTATCGCGCCATGCGCGTGCTTGTTGGATTTTGGGTAGTGTCTCGAAGATGAACGACTGCCCGCCGAAACCTGGATTAACCGTCATCACAAGCAAGTTGTCTATTTGGTTGAGGAATGGCTCAACCAGCGACATTGGCGTAGGCGGGTTAAGTGATAGCCCTACCTTTTTCCCAAGCGCCCTTATTTTCCAGAGCAACGGCGCGACACGCTCACCGAGCTCGACATGCACAGTGATCTGGTCTGCACCGGCTTTTGCAAAGGGTTCTAGCAAAATCTCAGGTTTGCTGCACATGAGGTGGACGTCGAAAAACATTTTCGTCAGCGGCCGTAGTGTGCGCACATGCTCAGGGCCGAACGAAATGTTCGGCACGAAATGCCCGTCCATTATATCCCAATGCAGCCACTCTGCCCCGGACCGTGAGGCTCGGAGCACTTCTTGCGCAAGGCGGCCATGATTTGCGGCCAGCATTGATGGCGCAATTATCATTGCCCAAAACTAGAGCCTTGCAAAAACGGCGTCAACCCCTTGGTTTTAAGCTACGTACAAAATCCATAGGAGACATCTCGACGTCCAGTTCCCCGCCCTTGCAATTGGACCGTCAAAGTTTCGGTTTGGAAAGTTCGTTCTACTCACGCAGGTGCAGGGGCGGGTGCACCTAGGCCTGGGAGCTGCGGCGACGCAGGTTTAGCAGGTGCCTCTGGCAACGGTGTGCCCGCCGGTGCACCAAGTAACGGCCCGGGTGCAGATTCGCGCGGTGGAAGCGTCAACTTGCCGGTCTGAATGATTTCGCGCACCTGGTCACCGTCGAGCGTTTCGTATTCGAGCAAAGCATTGGCCAGCACCTCGAGCTTATCACGGTTGTTGTTAATCAACTGCTCGGCGCGCCTGTAACATTGGTCAATGATTTTACGGATTTCGTCGTCTATTTCACGTGCGGTTTGTTCGCTGTATGACTTGGTGCGAGTAAAGTCGCGGCCGAGGAAAATATACTCATCGTCATTGCCGTATTGGACCATGCCGAGTCGCTCACTCATGCCCCACTGCGTGACCATTGCGCGGGCGAGGTTGGTTGCCTGTTGGATGTCGCCGGCTGCACCGGTTGAAATGTCGCCTGAAACTATTCTTTCGGCTATCCGACCGGCCATCATGACTGTGATCATGTCCAGCATCTCGTTTCTGCGCCGGTTAAACATGTCGTCTTTTGGCAGTGACATTGTCGAACCGAGCGACTGACCGCGCGGGATGATGGTGACCTTGTGCAACGGGTGGGTGTGTTCGAGCAACACATTTACAAGGGCGTGGCCGGCCTCGTGCCAAGCAGTGGAGCGTTTTTCTTCATCTGTCATTGCCAGGCTGCGCCGTTCACGTCCCCACCTGACCTTATCGCGTGCTTCTTCCAGCTCAGCCATCGTAACGGCTTTTTTACCAAGCCGCGCCGCCAGCAACGCAGCTTCATTGAGCAGGTTTGCAAGCTCGGCCCCTGAGTACCCGGGCGTGCTGCGCGCAATCACAGAAAGGTCAACTGAAGGGTCCAATTTGACATTTTTAGCGTGTACCTTGAGTATTGCCTCGCGCCCGCGTACATCGGGCAGGTTCACTACAACTTGCCGGTCGAACCTACCGGGCCGCAGCAGGGCAGGATCTAGCACATCCGGCCGGTTGGTTGCAGCAATTACAATTATGCCCTCGCGCGTGTCGAACCCGTCCATTTCGACCAGTAGCGCGTTTAGGGTTTGTTCACGCTCATCGTTTCCGCCCCCGAGGCCGTGACCACGGCTGCGGCCCACGGCGTCTATTTCGTCAATGAACACAAGACACGGCGTGTGTTTGCGTGCTTGTTCGAACATGTCGCGTACACGGCTGGCGCCAACGCCAACAAACATTTCCACAAAGTCCGACCCGCTTATGCTGAAGAACGCGGCATCTGCTTCGCCTGCAATTGCCCTTGCCAAGAGTGTCTTGCCTGTGCCAGGTGGGCCGACCATTAGCACGCCTTTAGGTATGCGGCCACCAAGCCGTTGGAATTTCTTCGGGTCTTTAAGGAATTCAACGAGTTCTGACACCTCCTCGATTGCTTCGTCAATGCCGGCAACATCTTTAAATGTGACCTTGTTTTTTTCCTTCGTCATCAAGCGTGCTCGGCTTTTGCCGAAGCTAAGTGCGCCTTTACCTGCCATCCGGATTTGTCTGATAAACACGAACCACACGAATAAACCGACCAAAAAGAACGGCAACAGGTACGTCAGCACGCCTATCCAAAATGTGTTTGGCTGATGCGGTTCGAATCTGCCTGTCTTGTAAAGCTTGTTTTCTATCTCTTCTGTGAGCCTGACTTTGGCGCTGAACGGTACTTTGGTTTGCTTGCCTGCTGGGTCGGTCTGAAAGTATTCGCCTTCGACGGTTGCCAGAGCAGACTGCAGGTCATAGTTGATGACGGCATGATTGATCAATCCTGCGTCAACTTTTTCCATGAACTGGGCGTGCGTGAGCAATTGCGGTCTGGGTTGCATTCGCTCGCGCACAAGCAACAACATCACTATGCCGCTAATGACCACAGCCCATACCAGCCATGTGCGCGGTGAGACCCGCAATTCTGGCGGGCGCTTCGGCTCACGGTCGAAATTGTCGCGTTTATCGTTTAACATGCCTGGTTTAAATCGGCTTGGCTAACATTACCACTCCGCCATCGCAAAGGCAACAAACCGAGACTATAATCTTTCCCACGTCCAACGCAACAACCGGCGCGTTTGGTTGACCAGCTTGAATCGCTCACCAATCCGCAGGCCTTCAACCCAAAAGATCTCGCCTGCAAGCGTTTGCGCAATGACCAACCGATGCCGCTGTGGCTTCGGGATTTTGAGGTTAGTAAAAATGTCTTGTAATTTGACTGCCTTCGACAAGCCGATTGGTTGGAATCTGTCCCCAGCCCGCCAGTGGCGTAAGATCGCCCCCGGACCAACCTTATCAACATCAAACAACTCACACTGATGAGACACCGGCAATCTTACACTTCCTCGTCGCTGTATGATCTGCCAGTGCAATCTCAGCCCGTCGAAATCAACGTCCCCTGCCCTACTATCGAAGTTAACCTGTTTTTGCTTTCGACTAAATTGTGGCCTTTTGTTAGCTGCACTTTGTTCGGGTACAATTCGAATCTTGCCTGTGCGGCTGCATAGGACACGTTGTTTAGGGCTTATGCTAATGGGTGTTTCTTTGTGTAACCGTAGCTTTTCAACCATGTCAAACTCAGGTACAATCCCTTGCTCCACTAACTGCATCACAATTAATCGTCGTTGTACTGCAGTTGGCAGCTTTTCGAATGTAGTTTTGCGTCTTGCGTTTAACCAACGTGTGGCAACGGCACCAACAAAATCTGCCTCCGCACCGATAAGTTCCATCAAACGCGGCACGGTTTTGATGAACCCGTTGCCGAAATGTTTCGTGAGCCACGGTAACATGATATTTCTGACCCTGTTGCGCAGGTAGTCAGGCGAATAATTTGTGGTGTCTTGTCTGAATACAATGTGGTTTGCCTTTGCATACTCAAGAAGCGCTTTCTTCGGCAGGCCAAGCAAAGGCCTGATGAGTTGGATTTGCGGGTCTACGGGCGACGGGTTTTGCCAGTGCATGCCGGCTATTCCTGCACCACTTGCACCACGGAACAATCGAATAAAAAAAAGTTCGACCTGGTCGTCAGCGTGATGACCAAGTGCGATGGTGTTTATGCCGAGTCGGCGGGCTGTTTGGGCAAGAAACCTGTGTCGGCACGTACGTGCAGCGGTCTCGATTGACAGTTTGTGCTGTTTGGCAAACTGCCGCACGTCTGTGCATCCGCAAACGCATTTCAGCCCCAGTTGTTTTGAAGTTTGTTCAACTAACTTTTCGTCTTTATCAGCCTGCCGACCACGTAGTTTATGATTGAAATGCGCTACTGTGAGTTGCCACCCTGAAGCGCGAGCCAGCTTTGTCAACACGTGTAACAGTACCATTGAATCAACACCACCCGATACGGCCACCAATACTTTTTGGCCTGGCTCCAATAGCTTATGCGTCGCAATGGCGCTTTTGACTTGGTGAACAAGCTTATGCACTGCAGGATAGTAGCGCGCTAGTTTTGCCTGTGCAAAATCAACTTGGCCCGGCACAGTCTAAAAATCCCAGAACATTTAACGACTCGAGGAGCCGAGTTTAACCACAAGGTTGCAATTCACGACACATGGCGCAAAGTGTGACCACGAATCATGGTGGTTTAGACTGAGCAATGTCTCGACGTGGTTTTGAGCGGTAATCCAGGAGACCATGCCGAATGCGCATTTCTTGATCGGCAGATGCACGAGGCCGAAAATGGCTCGGCGTCTTTGCTCTGCTGGATTACGGCTCAGAGATGCGGATTTGGACTTTGCAAATCTGCTGGTATATGCGTACAAATAAGCGCAATATTTTGCGCAAGCTGTGAGAACTGAGATTGAGATATACGACACGACCCTGCGCGATGGTAGTCAGGGTGTGGGCATAAACTTTTCGGTTTCGGACAAGCTCCGGATCGCCGAAAAACTCGATGCATTCGGTGTGCATTACATCGAAGGCGGTTGGCCGGGGTCGAATCCAAAGGACATGGAGTTTTTCGCTAAGGCGCGCGCGCGGAAGTTCACGCGCGCGAAGCTTGCCGCGTTTGGTGCGACCCGGCGCAAGGGCATGCGCGCTGACAAGGACCAACAGGTACAGATGTTGCTCGAGGCTGGCACGCCAGTGGTGACTGTGTTCGGTAAGACATGGCTGTTGCATGTGCGCCATGTGCTTGCGACCTCGCCTGAGGAAAACTTGGCTATGATTGCCGACACGGTCCGGTATCTCAAAGCCCATAAGAAGTTCGTGATTTATGATGCTGAGCATGCATTCGACGGGTATAAAGCAAATCCAGATTACGCGATTTCAACATGGTTAACCGCCCAGCAAGCAGGCGCAGACCTGGTTGTTCTTTGTGACACGAACGGCGGTTGTTTGCCGAGCGAGATTGCAGAAATTACTGGCGTAGCACGATCAAAACTAACTGTGCCGGTGGGCATTCACACGCACAACGACACTGGACTAGGTGTTGCAAACGCGCTTGCTGCGATCGAGGCTGGTGCCACACATGTGCAGGGCACCATCAACGGGTACGGCGAACGGACCGGCAATTGTAACCTGACCAGCGTGATTCCGCTTGTGGCACTCAAACTCCGAAAGCGTTGCGTGCCACACGGCTCGTTGCGCAAACTCAGGGAATTGTCACAGTTTGTTGACGAGATTGCCAATGTGCGACACGACCCGCGCCAGCCTTGGGTGGGCGAGGCTGCCTTTGCGCACAAGGGCGGCACACACGTCAACGCAGTCCAAAAACTGCTGCGCAGCTACGAGCATGTTGACCCGGCTGCAATTGGCAACGAGCGGCGTGTTTTGATCAGTGACCTGGCAGGCCGAAGTAACATTATCCTAAAGGCGCGTGAGTTGGGATTCAGGCTGGCTCCGGATACGCCCGAGTTGAAAGAGATATTGCACCAGGTAAAAAAACTTGAACACCAAGGGTACGAATTCGAAGCTGCTGAGGGGTCACTGGCTATATTGATAAGCAAAATACTCAAGCATCGTGAACCGCCGTTCGAAGTGCAGGCGTATCACGTGTCGATGCGGCGTGATGGCCCGAACTCAGTTTGCGAAGCCACTGTTAAGGTGAGAGTCGATAACCAGTTCGCGCACACTGTTGCCGAGGGCGACGGCCCGGTGCATGCACTTGACGTTGCGCTTCGGGCAGCGCTTTCGAAGTTTTATCCGCAGCTTAAGAAAGTTAAGCTCACAGATTATAAAGTGCGCATTTTAGAGACCTCGGCCGGTACCGCAGCCACAACGCGGGTATTGATCGAGTCAACCGACGGCAGGCGCCAATGGGGTACCGTAGGCGTGAGCGACAACATCATCGAGGCAAGCCTGCAGGCGCTTGTTGACTCGATGGAATATGCGCTCCTGCAAAAATGACGCTCACAATTACGCCGAGCTGAAGATACAAGCGCGGACTAAAATCTTGGTGGAATTTTCCAATGAGCGAAATCCCAAAAGCCTACGACCCGAAAGCAGTCGAAGCCAAATGGTACAGCTTCTGGGAGAACGAGGGATGTTTCATTGCAAACCCGCGTTCAGCTAAACCTGCCTACTCAATCGTCATTCCTCCGCCAAATGTGACCGGTGTGTTGCACATGGGCCATGTACTCAACAACACGATCCAAGACATTCTGGCGCGCAAGGCGCGCATGGAAGGTAAGGAAGTGCTCTGGTTGCCTGGGACTGATCATGCGGGTATAGCTACACAGGCAGTTGTGGAAAAAACGCTCCGCAAACAGGGCGTAATGAAACACCGGGATGAACTCGGCCGGGAGAAATTCCTCGAGTACGTTTGGGCGTGGAAAGAAAAACACGGCAATATAATCATTCAACAGCTAAAGCGCCTCGGGTGTTCTTGCGACTGGAGCAGGTTGCGATTCACGATGGATCCGGAGTATTCGCGTTGTGTGCAGAAGGTGTTTGTCGAGCTGTACAACAAAGGACTTATTTACCGTGGCTTGCGAATGGTTAATTGGGATCCGGCAGCGCGCACTGCACTCTCAGACGAGGAAGTGGAGATGATCGAAGAAAAGGGACACTTGTGGTACCTGAAGTATCCCATCCTCGATGAACTTGGCAAACCGAAGGCAGATGAATTTGTCGTAGTCGCCACTACACGGCCGGAAACTATGCTTGGCGACGAAGCCGTGGCTGTTCACCCGAACGACGAACGGTACAAAAACCTGATTGGCCGTAAAGTGTTGCTGCCTTTGCAGAACAAACCAATACCGGTCATTGCAGATGAAGTTGTTGACCCGAAGTTCGGCACGGGCTGTGTAAAGGTTACCCCGGCGCATGATCCTGCTGACTACGAAATTGCACTGCGGCATGGGTTACCGTTTACGGTTGTGATTGGGCCAGACGGCTGCATGACTCCGGCAGCGGGTGAGGAGTTCGCCGGGCTCGATCGTATGGAAGCGCGCGAGGCCGTGGTAGAACAGTTGAAGGAACTCGGTTTGCTACTCAAAGTTGAAGACTACGTACACAACGTCGGTTATAGCCAGCGTAGCCATGTGCCGATTGAGCCGATGCTTAGCGAGCAGTGGTTTCTCAAATACCCGAGCGTCGAAGATGCCACACGTGCAGTTGAGCGCGCCGAGATCGTATTCCATCCGGCCCGATGGGTTAAAACTTACACCCATTGGATGCGGAACTTGCGCGACTGGTGCATTAGTCGGCAGCTCTGGTGGGGCCACAGGATACCGGTGTGGTACAACCGACAGTTAAAGGAAATCCTTGATGTGACCCTGCCAACGGTGCGTATCGCAGGGCACGAGATCACAGGTGCAACCGCGCGCTCACTTCGCCGTGCTGCGATTGCTTATGCGCGGGAACACGGGATTATCGGTGGTGAATTCAAGAATTCGCATACGGGTCTTTCCATACGGGTTCGACTTCGCAGTATCACGCACTCTTTTAGTTATGCAGGTATAGATCAAATCCGAGCCGTTGCCGCGCTCCCGGAATTATTACGGGCTGCGGTGCGCATAGGTTCAGTAAATCATATGCCGCGCGTGCCTGAGTTTACCGCAGTGCATATTTTCTGGGCTAGCCTTGCAATCGGCCCTAAGCACTATTCGGTTCAGCTTGTTGTAAAACAGTTAAAAAATGGCCTACTGTTTTTTGACCATCTGCTTCTCAAAAGAAAAGACGCGCCCGACGGTGGTACTAAATCTGCAGAGGCGCGTCTCCGAACGGAAACGTTGGCCGACTGCCCTTCGTCGAGCGCGCTTAGGAATTTGCCCGAATTCGTTGAGTACGTCAATCGCGCGAACTGGTTGTTGCGTTGTCAAATTGAATGCCCCGGTCCGGGTTGGGAACAAGACCCCGATGTGCTAGATACTTGGTTTAGTTCTTGGCTTTGGCCTTTTGCAACAATGGGTTGGACAGGCGACCCCGAAAAAGACGCCAAGAACGAGTTGCTGGCCAAGTTTTACCCAACCACAGACCTGGTGACTGGTCCTGACATAATTTTCTTCTGGGTTGCGCGGATGATCATGGCTGGGTACGAGTTCATGGGCAAGCCACCGTTCCGCAACGTATACTTTACCGGCATCATTCGCGACAAGTTGGGGCGCAAAATGAGTAAAAGCCTCGGCAACTCACCCGACCCACTCGAGCTGATTGATAAGTACGGCGCCGACGCGTTGCGGTTCGGCACAATGCGCAGCGCGCCCCTTGGCCAAGATGTGTTGTTCGACGAGAAAAACGTTGAGCTGGGGCGGAACTTCTGCAATAAGCTGTGGAACGCGTGCCGGTTCAGACAATTGCAGACCAAGGGTTCTGCGGAGTGCCATACACCCGACCGCGCTCCAACTGTGCAGGAATCCATAAAGCAAGATGCCAACACCATATTTAGTCCGGCGGATAGAATTGATCCAGCGCTGCTCACGAGCGACGACAGGTGGCTGTTGCTAAAGCTCGATCAGGCCATTCGCGAAATAAACGAGGCTTTCGCCGAGTACAGGTTTAATGAGGTAACGCAAGTACTGTATCGGTTTTTCTGGAGCGAGTATTGCGACTGGTACGTTGAAGCGAGCAAAACCGTTTTGGGGAAATCCGAAATCCGCACTCCAAACTCCGTACTTGAAGCGCAAGAGGCCAGGCGCCGTGCCAATACACTTGCGGTGATTGATTTTGTGCTGAGCCATGTATTGCGGTTGTTCCACCCTTTCCTGCCGCACATTACTGAGCAACTTTGGCATGCGATGGGGTACAACCGTGATTATCCGCTCGACCGGGGTGGCAAAACCATCATGTTCGCGCCGTGGCCTGAGCCGTTTGATGCGCAGTTCCGCACGCGGTACGGGCTGGACGTTGCCGTGCACGAGTTCGTCAACGCGAAGTACGAACTTGTTATACGCGGGCGTAACTTGCGCCGCGAATACAATGTGCCAGCCAACAAACGGATCCGGTTCATCCTGAAACCCGCGCGCGAGTTTTCCGAGCACGACACAGCCGTGATTGCACTTTTGCTGAATGCAAACCCATTCGAGGTTGTGCCTGGGTTCGAGCCTTCCCAAAAGATGCCGGTGGTTCATACAGAGCTGGGTGAATTGTATATGCCACTTGAAGGGACAATTGACTTGGCTACAGAAAAGACGCGGCTCGTCAAGCAACTGCAAAAAATCAATGCTGAAATAGCTGGGCTGGAGCAAAAGCTACGCGATCCCGACTTTACACAAAAGGCGCCTGCCCAGGTTTTGGTTGAACATCGGCAACGACTGGTTGAACTCCACGGCACAAAACAGAAAGTCCAAAACATCCTAGAATCCATGGGCTGACTTTCCCCTCCAGAACTGCAAGATTTTCCTTGCGTTTGGGTGCACTGCAGCCACCTTTGTATCCGACGATGTGCCGTGTCGTTGGATTCTTTCTATTCCTGTTGATGGCGATGTCCACTCTGGCCGATGGCAAGTTCTTTGCGCCGGTGGCCCTGCCAGACAAAGTAACCATACCGGACCAGCGTGCGCTGATTCACTTTACAAACGGTGTCGAGCGACTGGTAATTGAAACCCGGTTCACAGGTGAAGGCACAAACTTTGCTTGGGTTATCCCGCTGCCAAGCCAGCCTGTTGTTGAAGAAGCGACTACGGGTCTGTTCCCGACACTGGCGCATTTATTTCGGCCACAGATCAAACACGACGTGCCACGTTACTATCTTTTGGTTCTTTTTTTAATTCTGATCGGCTGTATGGGCCGCTTTATTGCAAAGTCAACGCGGTACGCGCTCGTAATTGCTTTTTTGGTCATTTTGGCTGGGTTGTTCCTATCCGGCTTGCCGCTTGGAAGTAAGGCGGGCATATCTTCGACTGCTTCAAGCGGATCCGTCTCTATCCTTGACCGCAAACTGGTCGGTATTTTTGAAACCACAACTATTAGCTCGTGTGATCCCAACGCGCTTCAGGCCTGGCTGCGTGGCAACGGCTTCGCCGTACCCACAAACAGCGAGCCAGTCATAGAAAGCTACGTTAAAGAAGGCTGGGTATTTGTGGCGGTGAACGTGAGGCGAGACGACCCGAAGCTCGACACTAGCACGGCACACCCGCTTTCGTTCACCTTCAAAACCGACAAACCAGTGTATCCGATGCGGTTGACCGGCGTCGACAACGGCCCGGTTAGAGTCGAGCTATACGTGTTTGGACCCCGTTGCGCCAGGGCAAGGAACTTTAAGGTGCAACGTTGTGTTAAGCCTGATTATCCAGCCATCCCAACAGAAGGGCGGGCCTGGACAATACGGCTGCCGGCGAGGCCAACTATAGTTCATCCGTTGCTGCGCAAATGGGTGGCTGGTGCGCCCGTGGCCACCAAACTGACCGCGACACTTAACCACGCTCAAATGCGTGAGGACGTTTGGCTCCAATGGTCTGCGTTTAAAGAGAAGAAGAATTGGCTTTATAGCCGCAAAGGTGCTTTGACTGTTGCATTGAATTGGGCAGCCGGTTGTGCCGCTATTGGGATGCTCGCCATTTGGCTGGGGCGGTCTGTTTTTGGGAAACTAACTTTTAAGCATTTTACCGTGTTGGCGGCTGTTGCCCTGTTAACCAGCGCAATTCTCGGATGCATAATTTATCTTGCGCTGCCCAAGACAAAGGTGCGGCTGGTCCGGTTCCCAACATTATTAGCGCAGGAAGCGATGCACGCGCTTTACATGGAATTGAACGACGCAACTACTGGCTCGCTGGCCGAGACCCGCAAGGCGGCGCGGCAGGTGCTCGAACAGCCGGGCGAGTGGGTGGCATTTATGGAAGTCGCCAAAAGGCACGGCGGCACTGGTTGGTACAACTTCATTTTGGGCAACCAGATTCATGAGGAAGATTCACCCGGTAACTTCATCTTGCGCGAGAGCTGTGGCGTGGTCGAGTTTGTTGCATACGACGCGCTGGGGGCAGAACATGTAATCGGAAAGCTTGGGCCGGCTGGGCCGAACTGAACCTGAATTTGTCTTGGTGAAGTTAAGGTCGGTTTACCGGCTGCCTTTGGATTTTTTTGCTGTTTGGCGCAATTGTGGTTTACTCAGCCGTGGTTCCCCGTAAACTTTGCGCATGGACTTGGTAACTGCCTTTAAAGAATCCGCTGCCGCGCGAATTGATAAACCTGCGTTGTTCTGGGGCCAATCCGAATTCACCTACGGCGAGTTCTGGACGCATGCTGTCCGGGTTGCTCAGACCCTGCATAAAGAGTACGGAACCAAACCTGGTGAAAGGGTTGGGCTATGGCTGAAGAACTGTCCCGAGTTCGTCCCTTCGTTTTTCGGCGTGTTGACGGCTGGGGGTGTTGTAGTGCCGATCAATTGTTTCCTTAAGCCGGATGAAATTTTGTTCATTCTTCAGAATGCAGGGATTAACGTGGTAATCACAGATGGCCAATTTGCCGAGTATTTTGACGCTTTAATGGCCGGTCGGCCCGGACTGCGATTGTTCAGGACGGACGATTTACTGACGCATCCGACCAAACTGGACCCGGCTGCATTGGAAAACGTACCAAGCTGGATGCCCGCAAAGTCAGCTTCAGATTTGGCAGTGATTATTTACACCTCCGGCACAACTGGCCGGCCCAAAGGCGCCATGCTTTCGCATGGCAACCTGCTGCATAATGTGAACAGTTGCCGGATTGTTCTTGGGACAGTTGAAGACGACCGATTTGGCGTGGTACTGCCGTTGTTTCACAGTTACATGCTAACAGTGGGGTTATTGCTCCCGTTGTTGTGTGGCGGCTCGATTGTTTTGGTTAAATCAGTGCATCCGCTCAAGAACGCGCTACAGGAGATTTGTCAACGGCAAGCAACCATACTGCCCGCGTTCCCGCAGCTTTATCGTAGCCTAGCAAGTGCGCCCGGGCCGATTCCCCTGCCCTTACGCATTTGTATTAGTGGAGCTGCGCCGCTGCCGGGGCAGGTCTTGAAAGATTTCGAAGCGAAATTCGGCATCCCGCTCATCGAAGGCTACGGGCTTAGCGAAGCCAGCCCGGTTGTGTCACTCAACCCGGTTAAAGGCGTACGCAAGCCAGGCTCTATAGGCGTGCCGATTTACGACGTTGAGGTAACCGTGCAGGATGACCACGGCAATATTTTGCCCCCGGGAACAATCGGCGAGATTTGCGTACGAGGTGCCAACGTGATGCTAGGTTACTGGAACGCACCCGAAGAAACAGCAGCGACTTTTAGAAATGGCTGGTTACTCACCGGCGATATCGGCTACAAAGACGAGGACGGTTATTTTTACATCACCGACCGCAAGAAAGACATGTTGCTTGTGCACGGGATGAATGTTTATCCGCGTGAGATTGAGGAGGTTATTTACCAGTTCCCAGGCATAAAAGAAGCCGCTGTGGTTGGTGCACCCGATCCGCGCAGAGGCGAACAGCCGGTAGCTTTCGTTGCCCCAGAAGAAGGCGTTCAAATTCAGCCCGAGGCGTTGCTCCAGTATCTGAAGACGAAGCTTGCAGATTATAAAGTGCCGCACCGGATTCATTTCCTGACTGCGCTGCCCCGCAATGCCAGCGGTAAGGTTCTGAAACCAACTTTACGTGCGTGGTTGCGCGAGGCACAGTGAACGGCAATGGAAATTGCTGGTTTTTACGGGCGTTTGGGAAGTAGCTATTCCGTGTGACTGTCGTAGCAACGAACGATACAAAGTCCCCGGATGCCGATTTACTCCAGCCCAAAGGCATCTTGGATATAAAGCAAAACAAGATGGCTTTGAAACCTATGTCGTTGGTAATCAGCGTGTTAGCTTAATACTAGTTATCTTTCTGAAGGTTTTCTTGACCTTGGTGGCAGGTTGACTTTAAGGTACGACACGCGTTTGTCGAACGCAGTTGGATTTTCGACGGAGGACCCGTTATGGCAGAAGGTTATTGTGTAAAATGTAAGGCCCGGAAAGAAATTGCCGAGGCTATCGAAGAGACTATGAAAAACGGGCGTCGAGCGATCAAAGGTAAGTGCCCGACCTGTGGCACAGTCATGTTCAAGATTTTGGGTGGTAAAGTGACCGCTGGTACGGCGGTTGACGCTGCGCAACCCCGAACGAGCGGGGCACAATGATAGGATTTGAAATGCCTGAGGAACTTGCATACGTAATTATCACGCCATATTCGCTGTTTAAATCTCGCACGGGCGGAATAATCAGTCGGCTGCTGAGCCGTACTGGTCTTGAGCTTGCTGCAGCGCGCATGTTTGCGCCGAGCGCGGAGCTTGTGCGTACTTATGCTGAAATGGCTGTTTCGTCTGATGACCCACAGGACCGGCTAGTCCAAGAGCTTATTCGAGAGTATATACTGCGGAATATTGGTCCTGACCCAAACACAGGCCGGCGTAGACGTGTTATGATGCTGGTCTTGCGCGGAGAAGATGCTGTGCGCAAAACGCGCGCTGTGGTAGGCAATTTCAGCCTCGACAGACATGGTGGACAGACAATCCGCGACACGTATGGCGATATCGTGACAGATGAGCATGGCAGCGTGAGGTATTTTGAACCTGCAGTACTTGCCGCGCCAACGCCTGCTGAAGCTGAAGCTAAACTTAAGCTCTGGGCCAAGTATTCCGACTCCGACGGCGGGTTATTGGAGAATGTAATTTCTTATCCGCCCGGGGAAAAACCGCAGCGTACACTCGTGCTTATTAAGCCTGACAACTTTAGGTTCCCGACCGGTCGACCAGGTAACATGATAGATTTCTTTTCACGCACCGGCTTGTTTATTGTTGCCATCAAAGTCCACAGAATGAGTGTAGCCCAAGCTGAGGAATTTTACGGGCCGGTTCGTGAGACATTGCGCAAAAGTCTAAAGAATGTGGTTGCAGCCCGTGCGAAAGCTGCGATCGAGCGTGAATTTGGTTTTACCGTTCCTACCGAACAAGCCGCTCAGTTGGGTGAGATATTGTGTCCGTTGTTTGCAGCAAATCAGTTTGACAACATCGTCAAGTTCATGTCCGGTCGTACTTCGGCCGACTGCCCTCCGGAACAACGCAATTTACCCGGCACAGAAAAATGCATTGCACTCGTGTACGAAGGGGTTGAGGCCGTGCATAAGATTCGGGATGTGCTGGGTCCGACCGACCCGTCTGCCGCACCACCGGGTTCGATCCGGCGTGAGTTCGGCCAGACGGTTTTGGTTAACGCAGCTCACGCAAGCGATTCGGAAGAAAGCGCGAAACGCGAGATGGAAATAATAAACATACGCGACAACAACTTCCGAACGGTCGTAGAAGAGTTTTACGGGAAACTTTAAGCTGCATGTTGCCTTAAGCGACTTGATAACCCCCAAAGGAATCTACTTCAAAAACAGGAATCTTCACTTGCACCACTAATCGTCCGCAAAAAATGCCAACACAAACCTGCATTTGCCTCGCGACGCACAGCAGGTTGAGCAATTGGGCAGCCGACATCAAGACTGGTTGGTGGCTTAATCGGTGCTCGTCTTACCAACAGATGCAGCAAGCCCTTTGATCATGGCAATAAAACAACTAACCGAGGAACAGATCCGCACCTGGACACTTGAGCAAAAAGACCGGTGGTGGTTTGAGAACGTCTGGCGGGGTGACATGCCCCAACTGACTATTCGGTCGGCAACAACCGGCATGTGCCTTGGCGGCATCCTGTCCCTGACCAATCTTTATGTGGGCGCAAAGACCGGCTGGACACTGGGCGTCGGAATTACCTCGGTTATCCTGGCTTTTGCGCTGTTCAAAATCCTTACCAAAATCGGCCTGGGCCGAGAATTCACCATCCTGGAAAACAACGCGATGCAATCCATTGCAACCGCTGCGGGGTACATGACAGCGCCTATGATCTCCAGCCTTGGCGCATACATGATGGTCACCAACACAGTCGTGCCGATGTTTTCGACAATGACGTGGATCATTGTCGTTGCGCTACTGGGGGTGTTGTTTGCATTTCCGCTTAAACGGCGGTTCATCAACGACGAGCAGCATCCGTTTCCCGAGGGCCGCGCGGCTGGTATTGTGATGGATGCATTGCATTCTGGCGACGCCGCCGATGGGATGTTCAAGGCAAAAGTTCTTGTCTGCGCCGGTGCATTGTCTGGACTGGCAAAGTTGATGCAGAGCCATCTGATTATGGAGAAGCTCAGGTTGGGCTTTCTTGCTATCCCGGAGTACCTTGATGGCTGGGTGTACAAGCTAACCACGCTTAAAATCCGTGGGATAGACCTGCGGGAACTGACTGTGCGGCCTGACACAGACTTTGTAATGATGGCCGCGGGCGGACTGATGGGCATCCGAGTGGGCGTGTCGCTGATGATCGGTGCATTTATCAATTACCTTATCCTTGCCCCGTACGGGATTGCGCTGGGTGATGTGCACGGCCGCGTCGGTCCGGATGGCGTCGTTCACTACGGGTTCCGCGCGATCACAGCCTGGGCACTTTGGGGCGGTGTAGCAATGATGACCACAGCGTCGTTGCTTGCTTTTTTTGCCAAGCCACAGATCCTGCTCAGCGCGTTTCGCGGTTTGTTCCCGAAGGGCAAAGAAGCACAGAACGACATCCTCCGTGACATCGAATTGCCGATGCGCGTTTTTGTGATTGGGATTCCCGTGGTTGGCGTGGCTGTGGTGTTACTTGCACATCAATATTTCGGCGTCAAACTCTGGCTAGGTGCAATTGCCGTGCCGTTGGTATTCATTTTCACGCTTATTGGGGTGAACTCGACTGCCCTGACTTCAATCACACCCACAGGCGCAATGGGCAAACTCACCCAATTGACGTACGGCGTGCTTGACCCGGGCAACATCAAGACAAATCTCATGACCGCAGGGATCACGGCTGAGGTGGCAGGCAACGCGTCAAACCTACTCATGGACATCAAGCCGGGCTACATGCTTGGTGCAAAACCGCGCCTGCAGGCGATCGGGCATGTGCTCGGCATTTTGGCTGGTGCATTTGTGGCTGTACCGGTGTTTTACCTTGTGTTTCTGAGGAACGGGCCGAGTGCACTTGTTACGGATCAATATCCGATGCCCGCAGTGAGCATCTGGAAAGCTGTCGCCGAGGCGCTTACGCAGGGTTTGTCGAACCTGCCAGTTTCAGCCCGATGGGCGGCGTTGTTTGGTGGACTGCTTGGTATTGTGCTGGAGGGCCTCCGACTTGCCACCAAAGGCCGTTTTTGGTTGTCCGGTGTTGGTATTGGCCTGGCGGCGGTGATCCCGTTTAACACGTGTTTTGCAATGTTTCTCGGGAGCCTGTTTTTCTGGTTGGCTGGCCGAACACTTAAAAACCCGACCTCTGCAGCGAACCGAATCTTTGTGCAAAACCAAGAACCGATTTGCGGCGGTGTGATTGCCGGGGGCGGCTTGATGGGCATTTTGGTGATATTGATCGAGAATTTCGTTCTAAGCCCGTGAGCGCAGACATTTCTCGAATTGTTTTTAGGTGCTCTGCGTACTCAACAGTTTCCACACGCGGAGTGTTTCGGTGGCGCTCCATGCTTGTGCGTCGCAACCGCGTTGTGTATGAGGTGCATCGCCATCGAGTATCTCAGGGATGTAACCCAAACATCCCCCAGTCATAAGTTGTGCGGTGCTTATCAAGTAACAGCGTGCTGCGTGTACTGCCTCAGGCGCAAAATCCCATGCACGCACCAACGCCTCACAGAAAACAGGAAGCATCCATGTCCAAGCCGTACCGTTATGATAAGCTGGTTTACGGCGTGTGTCTTCGTCGCCTTCGTATCTACCCCAGTACGGTTCGTTTGGGTTGTTTAGCAACCGGCCGTCTCTGCCGTAAATTCGCAGAGGTACAGTGACAGGCAGCGGTGCCAGTGAGCGGACAGCACCAGGTACAAGCAAGTACCGCATGACGGCATCGAGCGCCTGTCTTGCGCGGCTATCGGTGATCAAACCAAGGCTGGTAACGAAGAGAAAGTTGCTTCGCAGTGCGTCATCAGGTACTGCTTGGGCAGCAGGTTGATTCGGCTTGGCCAACAGTACATCGGCAAAATAACCGCGCGCATCGAGCCAGTAGAATCGCTCCAGCGACGCCAGGGCGCGTTCGGCCAAGCTGGCCCAAGACGAGCTTGCGAGCTGCTGCCTACTCTTATCAAATGCAGTCAAAGGACCAGCCGTGCTGCCGGTGTCAATGCGGTCCAACTGGCGCAGCAGCCGGATCCACAGCGCTTGAATTTCAATCGGGTACCCCTCGCGCGGTGTGCAAGCGGGGAAACTTGTGTCCATCCAGGTGAAATGCGCTGGACTCCAAATTAGGCCCGAGTCCGGGTCCATCCGGATACCGTTTGGCGTGCCTTTGATGTAGTTAAGCGCGATGTCACGCAACACATCGGCAATCGTTAGCTGGTCTTTACCGATTGAAGTTCGGTAGAAGCTTTGTCCGAGTGCTGCAGCGGTTTCCTCGCATGCAACTCCAAACCACAAAGGTGCATCTGAGGTGTCGCGGTTTGTGGCTGTTTCACCTGCGAGCGCATTGGGCAATGTGCCGTTTTCTTCGAGTCGTGCAAAGGTCAGTAACAATTGCCTGACCTCTTCCAACAACCCGGCCGTGACCATGCCGCGTGCGCAAATGAGCGCGTCACGTCCCCAATCCAGAAACCACGGATAACCTGCGATGACAGTTTTACCGTGGTCACGCCGGACAACAAAGGCACTGACGGCCCGTGTAAGTTGGTCGGCAAAAGAGTCGGTGCCGTTTTCGGTTTTCCGTTTACGGTTTTCGGTTTTGAGTTGGTCTGGCGTCGGGTCTGTTGATTCGGCGGTTACGACAAGTGTTACCGACTCGCCTTTTGGCAACGGCAACTCGAACCAGCCGGGGCTGTATGCATCACCGGCTGCAATCAAGCCGCGGCTTGCCTCGACAGGGTGTGGTATGTTCTGACTCCACTCTGGCTGCGGATGATAAAAACCGGTCGAGCTGAACGCACGCAATTGACGGTTTGGCGCAGGCGCAAACACGAACCCTGGTTTGTCCGGCAGCGGTTTTGTGTGGGTGGTGAAATGCTGTTCCGAACCGGGATTACGTTGTGTTTCCCAGTGGAAGTTTCTGTCCTCGATGTCAAGCCGCACTGTGAGTCGCACGTCGGCTTCAGAGGGTAATTGTTTGCCTTTGGCCAGATCCGCTGTTGGCCGGCTGAAACTGAAAACAGTTGTGTTGGCACCATCAACCATGTCTGCTGTTATTAAAACCTGCACCGTGCGTGCGTCGCCTGCGTTTGCCACAAATTCCCACACTGCAGGCGGTCCGGGCGCAAACGCAACGAGGTTTTTGCCGTCCAACGGCGAGATGAATCCATCAGCGTTGATCCACACACGGATCCGTTTCACTAGGACATGTCTGTCGACCGGCACATGCGGATGCAGATTTGCGGCAAGCACGCAATCGTATTTGGATTTGACCCTGCCAAGGTCAACACAAAGTCGAGCCATGCCACCGATCCTGTTTGTTAGCAGTACCAGGGCGTCCGGCTCGGGCGCAGTAAACACTGCTGGGAACGTTGCGTGCGGGGTAACGAATTTCAGTTGTGCTGTGGCACGTTTCGGTTTTGCACCGTATCGCTCCAGCGCAAGTGCGGCGTCTGCGTTGACTGATCTAGGTGCGAACCATGCGATGTGGCCTCGGGCGCTCGGCACCGACCTGGTGTGCTCGGGCAAGTGTCCAGCAGTATCGAGCTTAAGCGTTGCGCGGAATGGTACGGTGTCTTCAATCAATACCCAATGCCCAGCCGGCACAACTGTCACCCGCTGCCGGTCGGCCAATGTCCATACCACAACCTCAGGGTAAAGCTCGCCGCGCTCGTACTGCTGGAACAATTTGTCCAGCATTGCTGGGTTTTGTGCTTTGCCCAGAGCTGTTGCTGCGGAAAGGAAATCTCGTGGCGAACGCGCGAACTGTTCGGCAAGCAAACGCCAGTCGAGCTCAGGGATTTTTTCAAGTGGCAAAGTTTTGGCCAAGGCTTGCAATGCACAAGCAGCCTGTGCACGTGCGCGGCGGTATGCATCTCCGCTGAGGCCTATTGGTTTCTGGTTTTCAGCCAGGCAATAGCTTGCTGCCGGCGGTAAAGTGAACGTGAGCTTGGTGCCTTGCGTGTGTGCAATGCTCGGCAACGGTTGGCCAAGCAGGTCAAATTTAAGTTCGCCCAGCCCAGCTAGTGCGGCTGATTCGATTGATACAGTTTGCGCATGTGCCATGTCGGTGTTAACCAACACCAGTACCGAGTTTTTTCCGTCCGCCGAGTCGCGCCGAAGCACAAACACCGGTGAGTCAACCGGGGTAAGTCGGGTTAGTTTTGCGCCGTCGAAGAAACATGGGTGTTCAGCAAGCAACCTGTTGAGTTTGGCGAGTTCGCTCACCAGGTTATCCGAGTTACCCCAAGCGAGGCCCGTGATTGCGTGCACATCAATTTTTTCCGAGGCAAGCCATTCAACCCCGCAAGTGAACCCGAATGCGCCACTGACGCTTGCCAATGCGCAGAGCCGGTTCCGCAACAGCGACCATGCACGCCCTTGGGCAGCAAGTCGGGGGTTGTCATGCGTTTCGCTGTAATGCACATACAGTCCGACGCGCTCTGATTGGCGCAGTGCATAGTCGAGGTAACTTGCCACGTCGCGTCCGGAGTAGTTTTGGAACAGCTCGCTGTATGCCCATTGCATGCCGCCCTCGGTTAGCAACAGCTCAGTGGCTTCCCACGAACCGCCAAGACCCTCCAGCAAAAAGATCGTTTCGGGAAATTCCTGTCTGACACGCGCGACTATGTATTGCCAGGCTGGCACCGGCACCTTGTAACCAGCGTCGCAACGGAATCCGTCCACGCCGCGCCTGCACCAGGTCAGAAAAACCTCTGCAAGCTCGTCCCAAAGCGCGATGTTATCGTGTTTGAGCTCGACGAGGTCCTCCCATACAACACCCCATGCACCAGGGCTAACGAATTGACCATCTGGATTGCGCATAAACCATTCCGGATGATTTTCTTGCAAGACTGATCCCCAGCCGGTGTGGTTGATTGCAATGTCAAGAAACAGCCTGCCCCCGCGCGCATGGATTTCGTACGCAAGCTCACAAAACTGGTCCACGCCAGTTGTGTGTCGGTCGAAAACAACTAGTGCAGGATCAATGGCAGTCAGGTCAAGGCTTGCGTACGGGCTGCCGATGCGACCGAGTCGGGCATATGTTGTAGGCGTGGGATTGATTGGCAACAAATGCACAATGCGGCAGCCAAGCGTGTCTATGATGTGGTCCAGATGCGCAGTCAGCTCGCGCAGTTTGCCCGATGCCGGGATCACGGTGTACCCTTGCTGGTCCAGTTGCCGAAGTTGCGCTTCGAGCTCGAGGTCTTTCGCGTGCACGAGCGCCTTGGCTGGTCCGAACAAGCGCGCGAAAGCGCAGTAGATCGTGTTTGCAGTGCGGGTGTGGTCAGGGTGAACTGAGATACCCACGTCTGGTCCCTCAGGCCAGTGTTGCCAGCCACGTGTATCAAGTGCGTATGGTTTCGCCTTGAAATACCCAACTTCGGTCAAAGCCAAGCTCACGATCCACTCGTTGCCCTGGCGCAGCATTGGTATGTCGCGCCATGATGCACCTGCCGGTGGCAGGTTTTTGGCATGGGCCTCGACGTATTCGGTAAGTAGAATTTTTGCACGACCGATATTTGTGCGCAGGCGAGCTGACCAGCCCGATGGTAAAGGCCGGCCGTGCCGGTCGCGCAGGCTGAACTGTAGCCGGTCACCTACATACCGCACCAGCCTGTCACCCGGCCCCGGGTTCATTAATGGAGCGAAAACATCCATGTACAACCACTGCTAACGTTCACAAAGACACGCGTTACACGGGGATAAGATTGGCAAGCTGCGCCTTGATTGCAATCCACAAGCACACGTGCTTGCGCAATTGGGGCCGCTGTAACAGCCGTGATTTAGGCCACGAAAATTTACAGAAACAGGCTTGCTTTATTCTGTGGGGTTGGTGAGTCTTATTGGCGATGTCCTTGTTTGAACGACCAGTGCACATGCCAAAGGAGCCAATTACTTTGGCACCGAAGCAGATCGAAGAATTGAATTTGAAGCTTTCGACGTTGAGACACGACATTGCCAATCATCTGACGGTGATTGTGACGGCGGCTGAGATGGCCGCCAATACGTCTGAAAAAGCGCGGCAACACTTAACATTGCTTTTCCAGCAAATCCCGAAGATCAAAGACGCTGTGAACGGGTTCACCGCTGAATTTGACAGGACACTCAGTATTAAGCGGTCGTAAATGCAGCGGCAACCTATACAGCGCGGTTATCGGCTGAGCTATGTGTGGCCAGGCTGTTGTTTACGGCGGTTGCGTAGGGGGCAATGGGCCCAGGTGTCCGAAGCCACGAAACTTCAATTTTCCAGAGTCGCTTTTTCGTGCATGGTGGTTGTGCTGATTCTAATTTGCGCCAGTTGCAGTGGCATTAATGCGAAAGGCACTGTTTCGCCAGCGAGCTTTTTCTTGCCCGGTATTATTCAGGCCGAACCGCAGATTAACACGCCCAGTTTGCCAGAGTCGACCAATCAGTTTGAAGCTGAGTTAGTACTTGCCGAGTAGAGGTGAGACCATGCGAATGCCTTTGGCGGTGACGGCCAAGATCGCCGCGCATATCCTCAAACACAAACTGCGCGGCACGAAACGCTTTGCAATAGTGCTACAGCTTGAGCCGCTGCATGCATGCAATCTTGCCTGTGCGGGGTGCGGCCGTATTCGCGAGTATTCAACCAGTCTGGACCAGGTCGTACCGCTGGACAAATGCCTAGCTGCAGCAGCCGAATGCAACGCGCCGATGGTATCAATTTGCGGGGGTGAACCGCTCATCTATCCTTGCATTGAAGAGCTTGTTGAAGGATTGCTCGGGCAACGCCGAATAGTTTACATATGCACAAATGGGCTGTTGATGCGACGCAAGCTGTGCGAGTATTTGGCCGCCGTTTACAACTCGTCAGATGCATCACATGAGTCGCGGTTGGGGCGGCTACTTGCCGACGACCTCATCACTCAAAGCGAGGCCGAAGCAATTCGCAGCGCAAGTCAAGGATCAAACTCGAGGCATGTCATTCGGCCGACAAAATGGCTTTATTGGAATGTGCACATAGACGGGCTTGAGCAGACGCACGACATGCTCGCGGGGCGTCAAGGCGTTTTCAAAGAGGCAGTACGCGCAATTAGACTTGCTAAACAACTCGGATTTCAGGTCGCCACAAATACCACTGTTTATCGGGAGACTGACATGACCGAAATCGAGGACATGTTCAGGTTTTTTTCCTGGTTGGGTGTGGATGCGCATACAATTTCGCCCGGATACGATTTCGACGCTGCCAAACACGATTTGATAACGAGCCTTGGCAAAGACGCAGATGAATTTTTTTTAACCCGGGCGCAAACTAGGGAAAAATTTGCGCAAATCCTGCGCTGGGGCGAACAGTTTAATATTCTTGGCACACGCGTTTATCACGAGTTTCTTGCCGGGTTGCGCGAGTTAACCTGTACTGCTTGGGCAATCCCAACCTACAACGTAATGGGATGGAAGGCACCGTGCTACCTGATCACTGACGCGCATTATTCGAGCTATAACGAGATGCTCGAAAAGGTTGATTGGAACAGTTACGGTGTAGTTAACGGGGTGGCACGTGATGTACGGTGCCGAAATTGCATGGTCCATTGCGGGTACGACCCAAGCGGTGCGCTGGGCACCAACTACTTGCGCGGTGACAACTGGAAGAATCTCAAGTACACTTTCAGTCCACGGCCCAAACCATACCCCGGTGATGCCGACCTTGCAAAACGCGCATTTAACGGTGTTTCAGCTCGTGGAACTCAACTAACGGCTGCCGTGGGTTACTCAGCCGCCGCATTGCACGCGGCCAACCACCGTGTGTACAAGAAATCTGCTTGATGAGTATGGTATTGAGCTTGGGCGTGCGCGTGGTGCGTGCTATCTTCTGCTGTTTTTTCGTGCTGCGAAACCGGTTTTTGCGCAAGCCACGTAATAGACTGAATTGTCTGCGGGCGCGTTGGTGGCGGAGATCCCTCAGTAACAACCGGAAGAGCTCCTGATATTCGAACCACTGGCGATCAACCCGACTACTCAGCATGCTGCAGGCGGGTTGGGTTGAGTTGATGCGCTGACTTGTTGTGTGACGAAATTCGCTTTCTTCGGGTTTAACAGCTCAACTACCTGGTCCAACTGTGTCACTTTGTCGAAGAAGTAATCGGCTCCTAGATTTAGGCAGCGCGCGCGTATTGCGTCATCTGCAAATGTCGTTAGAACAATCACAACACAATCGGGCCGCTCGCGTCTGAACAATCGGATTAGATCGAACCCGCTCAGGCCGGGCAAACGCAGGTCCAACAGAACGACATCGGGCCGCAAAGCAACGAACATTTGGCAGCCCTGAAGACCGTTTTCAGCGCAGCCAACAAGCTCAATTGTTTCATTTTTGCTAATCAGCTTTGCCAGTTGCTCACGAACAACTGAGGAATCCTCTACCACAAGCAGTCTGATGCGCCGCCTTGCATAAACTGCGCGGCAGCCAAGCACAGGGCCTTTGGGTTCGCAGCTTTTTGCGCTTGCGGTTGTGGCACTTTTCAGTGGCAGCTTTGATTGATTATTGTTGTTCATACCCCATACTAGGCGTGCGCACAAAACACGCACAGATGGCGAATATCGGTTTCTTTTGTAGGTAGAGGGAGGAGAGTGTTGTAGGGAATTTGTCCGACAGATAACGACTGCAAAGCCGGGTTTTTTCGATCCTCAAATCGGACGTGTGATGTGCGACGGTTGGCATGTTTGGTTTGGGGCGTAATCCGAGTTGTGTGCCAGCAACGGCTCTGCATCTGTTTGTTGCGCGCGTTTATCGCGGTTTCTGAGACTCGGCACGTGGCAGTTCATTCAATACAGTTAAGTGCGGTCGGCGTCGTTGGCGCCCTTGGCGCCCGTTTGCAGATCAGCGTTTTGGCTTAATTACATGACTGATCTGCTCGAAATCGGTTGCTTTGTCGAAAAAGTAATCCGCTCCCAGTTCCATGCACCGGGCGCGTGTTGCATCGTCGGCAAGACACGTGAGCACTATCACCAAACATTCCGGCCGTTCGCGCTTGATGGTCGGCAACAGATCAAACCCACTTAATCCTGGTAATTGCAGGTCGAGCAGAACCACATCCGGTCGCAGAGCTATGAGCATCTCGATTCCTTGCACGCCGTTTTCGGCGCAGCCAGCCAGCTCGACTGTGTCGCTTCGCTTGATCAAATCCACCAAGCGCTCGCGGATGATCGGCGAATCTTCAATCACCAGCACTTTTGGTCGGTGTGCCCCCGATGCGCGCACTCCCAGATAGCCTGGTGTAGCCCGTGTCTCTTTTGCTTCGCTTGCCTTTGATTGGGCATCGCTGTCCACGTGTTCTTTTGCTTTCATCGCCCACAATTTAGGCCTCGAGCCAACTGCGTCATAGATGGTCAATTCCGCTTTTGGGTGTCGGAGTGGGTTGAATGGGTTTGTCGGTGATTTACCCGACGCGAGCCATTACGAGTGCGTGTTTTGTAATGGCGCAGGTCTTATTTGCGCTCATGCAATTGCCTGGAAATGAGCAGGTTGCGTGGCCCCGGCCGTGCACCTGGTAATGGTCGGCTGCGGTCACCTGCGTTTGATAGGCTCAGCGTGTGGGCGCCTTGTAGACAGGCATTTCATAGGCTGTGCGCCCAAAGGAAAAGCACGCACTGAGACGGTTCTCAACCTACTGCCGTGTTGGGGGCAAATTCTTTCTCAGGTCGTTTGGCGGAATTGTCGGTGTGCGAGGTGGTTGTGGGGTAATTTACTCAACTAGCTTGTGACGGATGGCGTAACGTGTCAGCTCGACGTTTGTGGTCAGGCCGAGTTTTTCAGCAATTCTGGCGCGGTAGGTGGCCACAGTTTTTTCACTCAGCGCAAGTTCGGCTCCGATTTCCTTGATGGTTTTGCCAAGGGCAATCATTCGCAATACTTGTAATTCGCGCGCAGAAAGTGTTTCGTGTAACTCGTGTTTAGCTTCACCGCTGATGACCGCAGCAAGTTTTTCGGCTAAAGCGCTTGTGACGTACTTGCCGCCTGCCATGACTTTTTTCACTGCCGCCATGAGTTCGTTTGAGGCGCTTCGTTTGTTGATGTATCCTGCCGCACCGAGCTTGAATGCACGTAGAGCAAATTCTTCCTCTGGATACATGCTCAAGACGAGGACAGGTGTCCGAGGGCACAACCGGCGTGCCTCACTTAACACTTCAAGTCCGTTCCTGCCCGGCATGTTTATGTCCAACACAACAAGGTCCCAGTTGCCTTTGTTCAGCAATTCCATTGTTGTGCGCGAATCGCCGGCTTCCCCCACTTCAACTGCGCCGAATTCCTTTGCCAACAGATCGCGTAACCCGCGCCTGACGATTTCGTGGTCGTCGGCTATCAGTACTTTCATATGCCGTAGTTTTGATGTTTGCGGTTCGTGGAATGGACAGTGTAACAATTGTTCCCCCATCTGGCCCCGGCCGAACGCGCAACGTGCCGCCTAATGCACGGGCGCGTTCCTGCATCCCGATTAGACCGAGTGACTGCGGGTCTGTCAGCTTCGCCGGTGGTATCCCGCAGCCGTTGTCACGGATCTCGAGAACAAGCGTTTCGCTGTTGCATTTTGCGGTTCCGGCATTGTTTTGGTGCAGTGTGCTTTCAAGACGCAGGGCGATTTCGACTGCAGTCGCTTTTGCATGTCGTGCGACGTTTGTCAAAGCTTCCTGGCAGATGCGGTAGCAGGCTATGGCGACGTCGTTTGGCAACTCTGGCTCAGGCTCGGGTGTGTGCAGCCGGCATTTAATCCGGGTGCGTTCTTCGAATTGTCGCGCCTCATACTTTAGCGTCTCGACAAGGCCGAGTTTGTCTAGCAGAGTCGGCCGCAACTCGGCGCAGATGCGTTGGACAGTTTTAATTGCGGAATCAACAAGCTCGGAAGCGCCCATAATCTTTTCCAAGAGCGCATTTGTCCGCTTGGTCGGTTTTTTTCCTTCAAGGTCGCGTTCGACCCAATGTAAATCCATTTTTAACGCGGTAAGCACTTGTCCAAGTTCATCGTGCAGCTCACGTGCGATTCGTTTGCTTTCTTCCTCGCGCACTTCTTGCAAACGGGCCGTCAGGGCGTGTAGTGCGGCCTCAGCGCGCAGTCGTTCGGTGATGTCTTGTACAACACCGAAGATTGCCGGGCCTTGGTCGAGATGCATTGAGCCAAGGGTAATTTCGACCGGTAAAAGAGTGCCGTCTTTTCGGACGTGGTTACTTTGGAAAGTTATCTGCTGCCCTGCCAAGACGCTTTCCCAAAGTTTATCTTTCCCCGTTTGGATTGCCTGGGGATCAATTTCCCAAATGTATCTGCCGAGCAGTTCAGCCCGGGTGTAACCGAGGCTTTCACATGCACGTTTGTTGACCTCGATTAACCGTCCGGTCATGTCATGCACCAGAATTGCGCTGGGCGCCAGCTCGAGCATATCGCGATACCGTTGTTCGCTGCGGCGCAGTGCCTCTTCAATCCGTTTACGCTCGGTGATATCAACAAGCGTACCCAGGATGGCAGGACGGTTCCGGTAATCAAGCCTACCGCCGTGGCTCTCAAGGTGGATCACCGTGCCATCTTTTCGCAGGCCCCGAAACTCATAGTGCAGCGACTGTACGCCTTCTTGAGTCCGCCGTTGGATATTTTGTTGGACCAAGTCGCGGTCATCTGGGTGTGTCAGGTCCAACGGACTCAGTTTCCCAACAATTTCATCCACTGTGTGTCCGAAGATTGCTGCCAGCGCAGGGTTCACGTACACAAACCTGTTATCTTGGAACAAGTAAATGCCAACCAATGATGATTCCGCCAACAACCGAAATCTTTCTTCGCTCTCACGTAATGCAGCTTCGGCACGTTTGCGTTCGGTTATGTCGCGTACAATGGCCCACATGCCGACGGGTTGAGCTGCGGCATCTCGGATCAGGAACGCCCGCAATTCAACCGGGAAAACCGTACCGTCTTTTTTTCGGTACTCTTTCTCGTACACGTCTGAATAGCCACGCTGCAAAACTTGTTCTTGAACAATTCTTGCTTCGAAAGCGTGCCATTTTGGGGGCGTAAGGTCCATGTAAGTTAACTGCTTAAGTTCATCTTCCGAGTAACCGAGCATTTCGCGGTAGGCCGGGTTAAATTCGCGGATGCGCCCGTCCATGGTTGTGCTGACGAACGCATCCATCATGCTCTCGTATAAAAGTCGGTATCGTTCCTCGCTTTCACGCAAAGCCAACTCGGCGCGTTTGCGTTCGGTAATGTCAAGTGCTGTGGCTAAACCAGCAGGTTGACCTTTGAAAATTATTGAGCCTGCGCTGAAATCGACCCATCGTTCTTCACCGTTCTTGGTAAGGATCTTGAACTCGTACCTTCTGGGTACAGGTTCACCACGTTGGCGTGCAAGGCCGCGTTGTTTTACCAACGCTCTATGTTCGGGATGCACAACTTCCCAAAAATCAATTTCGCCCAATTCGGCCTGTGTATAGCCGGTGAGCCGTTCACAAGCCGGGTTCGCGAATTTGAAGCGAGTGCCCTGATAGACAACTATGGCCGCTGCCGTTGTTTCAGCCAAAGCACGGAACATGGCTTCGCTTTCGGCAAGCGCAGCTTCGGCGCGTTTGCGGACGGTAATGTCCCGCACAATGGCTAGCAAAAGCGCTTCTGTGCCTGTTTCCAACCGGTTTAGGCTCACTTCGGTCATGAACCGGCTGCCATCGGCGCGCTGATGTTCCCACTCGAAGAACTGTGGTCCTTGCGAGTATGCTGCCTTGATTTTTTCAAGTGCTTTTTCTTCCGATGGCCTACCGTCGGGCTGTGTCGGGGGTGAAAACTCGAATGGACGCGCTCCAATCAGTTTTTCGCGTGCACACCCGAACATTAGCGATGCGCCTGCGTTGCAGTCAACGAACTTGTCCTCGCGCAACAGGAAAATTGCGTCGTTCGCAGTCTCGAACAACGTCCGGTATTTCCTTTCACTTTCACGGACGGCTTCGGCTTGTCGCTTGATTTGAGCTGTGAGCCTGTGTTGCCTAATTATTGCCCAGATTGTTACCCCCAGTGCAATAGCCAGGCCAACCGCAACTGCCCCTAGGAACTGCTCTTTGGTGTACCGGTGCGGTGTAACGGACCCGAACCATTTCTGGTACAGTTTGTCGAATTTGCCGGTGCGCATCAGGATGGCCAACGCCTCGTTTACATGTGCCAGCAAGTGGTGATCGCCTTTCCGCACGGCGACGCAGCAGCGCAATTCATGTTCTTTGACTTCAATGTCCAATGGCCGCACGTTCTTCAAGCCCAATCGGCGCGCTATTGCAAGTCCAGTAAGACGCCCCGTAAATGTGGCGTCACCTTCCGCGCGATTGATCATCACAAGAGCACGTTCTACTGACTCAACGTATGTTATATTGTCCCCCAAACTTGCATCCTTGAACAACTTCTCGCCCAGGCTGCTGCGATGGACCAGAATCTTTCGGCCTTTCAGGTCCAAAAGCCGTTTAACCCCCTGTACGTGTTTGCCCACGAAAACTTGGCCAGTCATCGTAATGTATGGGACCGAGAATTCAGCAATCAGCTCGCGTTCTGGCGACTGGATGTAGTTCTGCATCAGGTCAATTTTGCCTTCTTGGAACAGTTTGTAGATCTGCTCGGTGGTTCCTTCGACACGCTCGAACCTAAGGTCCGCCAACTGCTCGATCTCTTTGACAAGCTCATAGGCGAACCCTTTCATGCGCCCGTCTTTATCACGGTACGAAAAAGGATAATTGTCCACCAACACGCCAACTCGTATTGGTTGGGTATCGGTGCGCGAGTACGCTTCTATCCGACACACGCCGGCTGCCGTCGCAGCAACCAGCAGCGCGACATTCAAGTTGTAACGGAAAGGCTTCAGGCGTCTCGCTACCCCACACTTTGGCTTTTGATGCTTGCTGTCTTTGGTCTTACGCATGCGTCAAGCCTAAACTGCAAGCAAAATCCGTTCCGCGCGCGTGGGTTGGGCTTCCGACCACCCAAAACAAGCACAGCTTTCCTGGGCGAGCCGGGAAACGCTCACACACATTTTTTTGAACGATCAAGGCCAACGCAGCTAGACAACGGCTAACCCAACTTTCCAGTGCCCCGTTGGCATGATGTATTATGACCGTCCGCATTATTGATTTGCGGCTGTTCATTGGAAGCCTTTTACAAACAGTCTGTGCAAAGCTTGGCTGTTACTGCGTTCCAAGTCCAGCCCTAAATACGGGGCAGCGTTAGGAAAAATATCCGCACTATGCAGGAAAAGCGATTGAATTCGTTTACTGCGCGCAGCAGCATGTTGAAGCTAATGAGCGCGCTTTTCTTAAATCCGCCTTCGTTTGATGGGTTTGACGGGGCCGCTGGGTCGCGTTACCAGGCCCGGCGCGAGATAACGAGCTTCACCTGGCTTGCGCGACTTGCCAAAAAACACACCGCTTTGCCCTTGGATTCACGCGTGTTTAATCATTTAAAACACGGGTCACGCAGCCCAAATACCGCGCACAGCTTGGGATCAAAACCCGAACACTTTGCGAAACGCACGAATCTGAGAACCAATTGGTGAAATGGGGGATGAGGTTTTCTCAAGACTGTCACTACCGTTTCTGCGGATGCAACGGTGCACAACTCTCAAAGTTGCTTAGGGACTTGGCTCAAATAGTCATGTTAATCCTCTTTGCGCGCCAAATGTAGAAAATTGCCGGATAGACCAGCAGTTCCATCAGCACGGAGGTGATGACGCCGCCAACCATCGGAGCGGCGATGCGTTTCATCACGTCCGCGCCGGTGCCGGTGCTCCAGAGGATCGGCACAAGCGCAATCAGCGTGGTGGCGGCGGTCATGATTTTGGGGCGGATGCGTTTGACCGCGCCGTGGTAGATGGCTTCCTTCAGCGCGTTGTGGCTGGTGAGTTTTCCTTCTTTTTTCCATTTCTCGTAGGCGAGGTCGAGGTAAAGGAGCATGACCACGCCGGTTTCGGCATCAAGTCCCGCCAACGCAATCAGGCCGATCCACACGGCCACGCTCAGGTTGTAGCCGAGCAGATAAATCATCCAGAACGCGCCCACAAGCGAGAACGGCACCGCCAGCAGCACGATGGCGGTCTTAATCCAGGAGCGCGTGCTCAGATAAATCAGCAGGGCCACCAAGAGCAAGGTAACGGGCACGACCAGCCACATCGTTTTTTTGGCGCGCAGCATGTATTCGTACTGACCACTCCAGAAAATATTGTAGCCGTCGGGCACCTGTATGACGCCGCTGGCGATGGCTTCGTCCACGATACGTTGGGCGGTTTGCACATAGGTGCCCACGTCCACGCCACGGATGTCCACATAAACCCATGCGTTGGGCACGGCGGATTCGCTCTTGATGGACATGGGCGCGCTCACGACACGCAGGTCGGCCAGTTGGCCCAGCGGCACGTGCGCGCCAGTCGGCGTGGGGATGACGACGTCGTTGCGCAACGCCTCGAGGTTAGAGCGGAAATCGCGGTCGTAACGCAACGTGATAGCGTACCGCTCCAAGCCCTCGACGGTGGTGGTGATGGGCATGCCGCCGAGCGCGACGGCCAGAACGTCCTGCACGTCGCCCACACTCAGGCCGTAACGCGCGATTTGGTCGCGGCGAATATCGAATTCGATGTAATTGCCGCTCATGACGCGCTCGGCGTAGGCGCTGACTGTGCCAGGCACGGTGCGCATCACGGCTTCAAGCTGCGTGGCGATGCGTTCCAGTTCGCGCAGGTCCGGCCCGGCAACCTTGATGCCGACGGGTGTCTTAATGCCGGTGGAAAGCATGTCAATGCGCGTGCGGATGGGCATGGTCCAAGCGTTGGCCAGACCGGGGAACTGGATGGCGGCGTTGAGCGCGTCCACCAGTTCGCCAGGCGTGCGTTTGCGATGTGCGATGACGTTGCCCGCCATGTCGGTGATGTCCACAGCGGGCCAGTCTTTTTCCGGTTTGAGCATGATGGTGGTTTCGATCATGTCCATTGGCGCGGGGTCGGTGGCGGTCTCGGCTCGACCGATCTTGCCGAAGACGTTCTGCACTTCTGGGAAACTCTTGATGATTTTGTCCGTTTGCTGGAGCAGTTCGCGGGCTCTGGTCGGGCCGATACCCGGAAACGTGGTGGGCATGTAAAGCAGGTCCCCCTCGTAGAGCGGCGGCATGAATTCCGAGCCGATGTTCTGGTAGGGGAATAGCTTGCCGATGCGTCTGGCGATGGATTCGAGTTTGGGGAGCACACGCGCCTCTTGTGTTACGGCGGGCGACCCGCTCAACGGCGCGGTCATGCTCGAACTGGAGACGTCCGCGTCTTGTTGATTTTCCGTTTTATGTCCGACACAGGATGCGTCGGTATGGGTCTGGGGCGGGCGCGCGCTCAAGAGCGAGTTATCAACCACCAGCTTGTTCCACGGAAAGAAAACCCACAGCACCAGCAAAAACGCCAGAGCGATGACAGTCTTTCGCCATTTGATGACAAAATCAATGCACGGGTGATACAGCCAGATGAGAAACCGGCTGATGGGATTGCGTTCTTCGGGGCGTGGTTTGCCGCGGATGAGCAAACCCGCCAGCACCGGCGCGAGCGTAATGGCCAGAACCGCGGCGGCGGCCATCGAATACGTCTTGGTGAACGCCAGCGGCTTGAACAGGCGACCTTCCTGTTCTTGCAACACAAACACCGGCAGGAAGGAAACCGTCACCACCAGCAGCGCGTAAAAAATTGTCGGGCCGACTTCCACACAGGCGTCGCGGACGATCTGCCAGTGCGGTTTTTTGCCAGAATCCAGTTCGAGATGTTTGTGGGTGTTCTCGACCAGGATGATGACGCCGTCCACCAGCACGCCGATGGCGATGGCGATGCCGCCCAGTGACATGATGTTCGAGCTGATGCCCTGGGCGTGCATGATGATGAACGACGTGAGCACTGCGATTGGCAGAATGATGATTGGTACGAGCGCCGTGCGAAAGTGCAGCAGGAAGATGATGATGACTAGCGCCACCACAATGCTTTCCGCCAGCAACGTGCGTTGCAGCGTATGCACCGCGCGGTCAATCAACGCAGTACGGTCGTAGGCGATTTCGTACTTTATGTCATCGGGCAGGCTTTTCATCGCCTGATCAAGCGCGCGTTTAACGTCGGCGATGACTTTCTTAGCATTTGCACCGTGGCGCACGACGACGATGCCGCCGACGGTTTCGCCTTCGCCGTTCCACTCGGCAATGCCACGGCGCATGTCCGGCCCGAGTTGCACGGTAGCCACGTCGCTTAGGAGGATGGGCACGCCGTTTGCGCCGACCCCGACGGCGGTTTGGCGGAGTTGTTCGAGGTTGTTGATGTAACCCTTGACGCGGAGGATGAATTCCTTTTCCGCCATCTCGAGTGCGCGTCCGCCCACTTCGCCATTGCTGCGCCGGATGGCCGTTTCGATGTCCTTGAGCGATAGGTTGTAGGCGCGCAGTTTCACCGGGTCCACCGTTACCTGATACTGCTTAACGAAACCGCCGATGGACGCGACTTCGGAAACGCCTTCCACGGCGGTGAGTTGGTATTTCAGATGCCAATCCTGGATGGAACGGAGTTGCTGCAAATCGCGCTCGTTGGAGTGGAGCGTATACATGAACGCCCAACCCACGCCGGTGGCGTCCGGACCAAGTGTGGGCATTACGCCGTGCGGCAGTTGTCCGCTCAAGCCGCTTAGATATTCCAGCACGCGGCTGCGCGCCCAGTAAAGGTCGGTGCCGTCCTCAAAAATCACATACACGAACGAGAAGCCGTAGAAGGAATAGCCGCGCACTGCTTTTGCGTAGGGCACCGACAGCATTTTGGTGGTGATCGGGTAGGTAACTTGGTCTTGAACGATCTGTGGCGCCTGGCCGGGGTACTCAGTGAACACGATAACCTGCACGTCAGACAGGTCTGGGATGGCATCCACGGGAATGTTTTTGACGGAATAAATCCCGCCCAGTACCAGCATGACGGCGCTGATGACGATGAAGAACTTGTTCCGCAGCGAAAAATCTATTATGCGCGCGAGCATAAGGTCAGGTTGAGTGAATGGCAACCGAGCGCACCAGGAGACCTGTGCGGTTCAACCGCTGGCGGCGACTCGATGGATTTGTGGAAGCCATTCGGTTCATTTGTTGGGCATAGTCAATGTTGATGGCTGGCGGCGTGCCGCCTGCGCCAGTTCTCTTCGGCTACCCTGCCGTGAGGCACACTGCCCGTGGGCACAAGGTTCATCCCGCACTTTGGACATTGGCCGGGGCTGTCCGTGACGACCTCGACATCTGATTCCATCGGACAAGTGAACAGCACAGGCGATGCGTCCGCGGCGTTGGCAGGCTCAGTTGGGTGCGCTTGGGATTCAGTGTTACGCGTTCCGGCTTGGGCTGTTATTGCGACAGGCTGACTCATCTTCAAGATCGCTTCCTGCAACTGGCTTTCCGAATCGAGCATGAACTGGCCCGAAATGACAACCCGCTCGCCTTCCGTCACACCTGAGAGCACCTGATACACACCGCCTTCCCCGCGCGGGCCGAGCGTAACGGAGCGCGGCTCAAACCGCCCGCCGTCCAGCGCCACGAACACCGTATTTCTCTCACCGCTGCGCAACACTGCCGTGTCGGGCACGAGCAAGGCGGACGATTCCATTTCTGCACGCAATTCGACCGCGGCATACATGCCGGGCTTAAGGACATGGCCGGGGTTGGCCAACTCCAGCCGCACCCGGGCGGTACGTGTCTTTTCGTCGAGTGTGGGATAGATAAAGCTGACGTGCCCGTGAAACTCGCGCTCAGGCAGGTACAGGAGTTTTACTACGGCCGGTTGGTTGGGCTTCACAAATGGCAGGTCCTGCTCATAAATCTGCGCTTGCACCCAGACAGTGTCGAGATTGGCAATGCGATAAAGCTTCATGCCTGCGTCCACCATCTGGCCTTCGACGATAGTTTTCTCGACAACAAAACCGTCGAGCGGCGCGCAAATAACCACTGTTTTCTTGGGCTGGCGCGTTTTTTCCAGCTCGGCAACCTGCTCATCCGAGACGTCGAAAAACTTCAGTTTTGTCCGCGCGCTTTCCAGAAGGGCAAATGAGCTGGGCATGTCGTTTGTGGTCTGACCCAGGGCCAGGACATACTCGGCCTGGGCACTGTAAAGTTCCGGCGAATAGATCTCAAACAATGGATCACCCCGGTGCACTGGCTGACCTGTGGCCGCCACGTGTAGCTTCTCAATCCAGCCCTTGACTTTTGTGGTTACGTCTGCCAGCGCCGTCTCGTTGTAGTCGATCGTGCCCACTGTGCGAATGACGCGGTGCAGCGGACCGCGCGTAACCGTGGCGGTGCGGATACCCATGTTTTGAACTGTGACGGGGCTGACTGCGATGATTTTTGATTCTGCGGTTGTACCCTCATCTTCGTAAACCGGTACCAAGTCGATCCCCATGCTGTCCTTCCCTGGTTCAGGTTTCACTTCGCCGGCAATCATCGTGGACCTGTAGTATTTGATCTTGCGCTCGCCAGATTTGGCGGTTGCGCCGCTGGTCGGTCCCGCTATTTGCTTGCGAATGGGCGTTAGTTTCATGCCGCAAATCGGGCAATTGCCGGGATGATCCCGGATCACCTGCGGGTGCATGCCGCACGTGTAAAGCGTCTGGCTGGCGCTGGACGTTGCGCCAGCCGCCGGCTTATGCCCGGTTGAGCGGCCGACGAAAAACGCGCTAACACCCAACACAGCAACTACGATTATTGTGGCTATGCTTTTGGTTTTCATGGGTTGTGCAAGGCAACGGGTGGTTTGGACGAAACATCAGGTGGCGTGGCCAACACCGGCGCGCCAGGCGGCGGCACGCCGGCAATCAGCAACGACAACTCGGCCAGTGCGATTTGCCGCCGCGTGTGGGCTTCTACTTCCGCGAGTTGGAATTTCAGCAGCGCGCGCTCGGCGTCAATAAGGTCAGAAAGCTCTCTCTGCCCGGAGCGATAGCCAGAGCGCCCGATTTCGAGCGACTGGCGGGCCTTGGGAATAAGCTGATTTTGCAGCAGCGCCAGTGCACGCGTGGCTTCGCGGTACTCGTATAACTTCATTGCCAGATCCACGGTGAGCATGATCTGCTCGTTGGTGAGCCGCGCGTCGGCTGCTTTCTTGCGTGTCTGTGCTTCCGCGATTTGTGCGGCTATTTTGTCACGCCAGATCGGCAGTGTCATGCCTGCCAGCGGCCGCACCATCGTGGGGACAGCCTTTGCGTCGGCCATCAGGCCGAGGCTAAAGTCGGGCACTTTGGATTTGGCCGCGAGCACGATGTTCGCTTCGGCCAGGCGCAACTCAGCTTCCATCGTTTTGAGGCGCGGGTTTCGTGCGAAGGCCGTAGCCAGCAGTTCGTCTGCATTCACATCCGGCAGGGTCGTTTCAAATGCAGTTGGAACGGGCGGGTCAGGCTGCGCGCGCGTCAGACCCAACGCGGCTTTGAACTGTGCGAGCAACGGGCGGCGCGAATCTTCGAGGTTAGCGATTTCCGCGGTGAGTTGTTCCTGCTCAATTTGCGCCTGATACACGTCTTGGAGCGTGACTTTGCCCGCTGCATTTTGTAAACGCGCAACCTGTTCCAGTTGCGCGAGCAAATTGAGCATCTCGCGGTTGATGCGGATACGCTCATCAAGAAGACGGAGATTGTAAAAGGTGCGCTTGATCTCGAAGGCGGTTTGCAGCACTGCGCTTTCGAAGGCGTAGTATTTGGCCTGGCTTTCAGCGGTGGCGACGCTTGCGGCGGCTTTGAGCTTGCCCGGACCTGGAAACATCTGCATAAAACCCGGCATGATCGTCATCACGATTTCTGCAATGTCGGACTCAAAGGTAAGTTGCGGGTCGGGCAGCGAACGCGCAACCGTGATGCGCTCGGCCGCAGCGGCCCAGTCGAAATAAACCGCTCTGACCCGCGGCTGGTTGAGCAGGGCAAAACGAAGAAAGTTTGTCAGACCAGCATCGGCACTCAGCTTCGGCAAATCCGCGCTCCCCGTTGGCGGAGGGAAATTGCTGTGCACCTGCCGCAATGCGTTCCGTGCCTCGCGCTCGCCGGTTGTTGGCACGCCAACACAGCCAACCAGCATGACCGGTATGAAGATCACGATTGCTCTAAATTCTTTCACGGTTCCGATTTTCGCCACGACTATTAGTTACTGAAACAGGGCGGACGAATTGGCCGTCGTGGCCTAGCTGTGCCCGAAACTCATCCGCCCAATGTTGAGTATGCCCTGCGGAACTGGATACACTTCACCCCCTCAGGGCACACTACGGGCGGGAAAGGCTTTTTCTCAGAGTAAAAAGGTGCAGTCTAGGATGAAGATTGGGACAACGCTGGCCAGCGGCATGGCCGTTTTCTGCAGCGGAACACCGTTATCGGCAATCTGCGGCAAGATAATCAGCCCACACACCGCCAGCAGACTCGACACTTGAAAGCTCTTTTGGGCAGATTCATGTGCGGGCAGAAGTGGGTTAAATGGTGCGCGGTCTCCGCTGGTAGCCCGGCAACACGGCATTGCGCCACCACAGTCACAGCACGGCTCGGCTCGGCTGCACTGTTGACCCAGCAGTACCGGCGACTGGCTGAGTACCAGTGCCACCAGGCTGAGGATGGCTATGGCCAATTTCACGCACATGCTATTCCACTTTTTGCGTTATTTGTCAAATCCAAGTTTCGGTTTCTCGGTTTACCTCTCTACACCGGGCTTTTTAGGTTCCTCGCTGGTTTATTGGCTGGGTGTTCGGCGGAAGCCCTCAGGCAGCCTTGCAGTATTTCACCTCGCACCATTCGTGGATGAACCTGCACGGCTTGCCCGTTCCAACCGGCATTTGCCGGGAACGAGGTAGATCGCCGGCAGATGTGGCTCAAGCTGGGCAACCTTTTAAGCAAGCCATGGTTAACAACTCGGGCGCCGTTAGCGCGCTGGTCAGAAGCTGTGCGGCCAAAACAACCTCTGTAACGCGCAGAGCTATTTCGGCAATAATCATAACTCGGGGGTGAACGAATTAAAGTGTCGGTGCAGGATATGATCGAACAGCAAGCGTCAGCCGCGGCCCGGCTGCAGCGTGGCACGATGGTATTAGTCATCATGGGGAGGTTGTTCGTCCTGGGCAGAAAAACGGGTTGAATTGCGTCGGGTTGATTGTCACCATGCCAGAGTTTTATGAGCGCGGCGCTTTTCTTAAATCCGCCTTCGTTTGATGGGTTTGACGGGGCCGCTGGGTCGCGTTACCAAGCGCGGCGCGAGATAACGAGCTTTTGGTACCCGACCTGGCTTGCCCAACTGGCTGCGCTTGTGCCGGATTCGCGCTTGCTTGATTGCCCGCCGCACGAAATTACTCTGCCCGAGTGCTTACGCATCGCGCGCGAGTTTGACCATGTGATTATCTACACATCTACTCCATCATTTCGCAACGACTGCAAAGTGGCCGAGGCGCTCAAGGCGCAAAAGTCTTCAACGTGTATAGGGTTTGTAGGGCCGCATCCAGCTGTGTTGCCCGAGGAAACGCTTCGTGCCTGCACGGCAATTGATTGGGTCGGCCGCAAAGAGTTCGATTACACATGTAAGGAAGTTGTTGAAGGCAGACCACTGGCTGAAATCAAAGGACTATCCTACCGCAAAGACGGGCGCATTGTTCACAATCCTGACCGCGAGCCAATTGAGAACATGGACACGCTGCCATGGGTAGTTGATGTGTACAAACGCGACCTGCAGATCGAACGGTATATCATCGGGTATTTGGAACACCCATACATCAGCGTCTATACCGGTCGGGGGTGTCCAGCCCAATGCATTTTTTGTCTCTGGCCGCAAACGATTGGTGGGCACAGGTACCGTACGCGTTCACCTGAAAATGTTGCTGCCGAAATTGCACATGCGAAAGAATTGTTCCCACAAGTCAAAGAGTTCTTTTTTGATGACGACACGTTCACGGTCAACCAACCGCGCGCACGTGAGATTGCCAAACGGCTAAAACCGCTCCGCATCACATGGTCGGCCAGTAGCCGTGCCAACCTTAGCTACGAAACCCTCAAAACGCTCAAGGATGCCGGTTTGCGCCTACTGATGGTTGGATACGAATCCGGCAACCAAGAGATTTTAGATCGTGCCAGGAAAGGAATTACAATCGAGCAGGCGCGCCAGTTCACGCGGCATTGTCATGAGCTAGGCATAAAAATCCACGGCACGTTCATTCTCGGGTTACCTGGGGAAACACATGACACAATCGAGCAGACGATCAGGTTCGCTCAGGAACTGGACGTGTTCAGCGTGCAAGTTAGTCTTGCTGCACCGTACCCCGGCACCGAGCTATACGAGATGGCACGTCAAAACGGCTGGCTGGTTAAATCGGCAGAGACAGACCTGGTCGAGCCGCACGGGTTCCAGCAAGCAACACTCGAATATCCCGAGCTAAGCAAGGACGAAATCTTCGAAGCTGTGGAGCGGTTTTACTACCGCTACTACTTCAGGCCGAAGCCGATCTTGCGTATCATCAAAACGATGCTGGAAGACAAAAACGTTTGTGTACGCCGGCTGCGGGAGGGCTACGAGTTTTTCCGTAGTATGGCCCAGCGCCGTGCTGTGTGAGCAATTTCGGGAGTGTTGTGGCATCTTATAAGTGCGATCCGATTTGGGTCGTGAGAGTTTATTTAAATGAGGTAAACCCACTTACAACAATTGCAAGTGCCGGCAAGAGTTGAATCTGATATATTTTAAGATAGCCAATGTTCGTTGGGTTAAACACAAGCCTTAGTCCAGTTGCGCTTGCGTTGCTGGGCGGGTTGTTCGCCTGGGCGCTGACGGCCTTGGGCGCGTCGGCTGCGCTGATGTTCAGGACTGTAAGTAGAAAATTCCTCGACGGCATCCTTGGTTTCGCTGCTGGGGTCATGATAGCGGCGAGCTTTTGGTCGTTACTCCAGCCTGCAATTGAGATGTCGCGCAGCTTGACTGTGCCGATGTGGTTTCCGGCTGCGATTGGTTTTGTGATCGGTGCATTATGCTTGCGGTTGCTAGATTTGGTTTTGCCGCATCTGCATCCCGAGGCGCCTAGCGACGCAGCCGAGGGGATTAAAACGCCGTGGAAAAGCTCGACCCTGCTTGTGCTGGCAATCACGCTTCACAACATTCCGGAAGGCCTGGCAATTGGTGTAGGGTTCGGCGCGCACGGAGTTAACCCCGCAATAGTGTCGTTAGCTTCGGCAATCACGCTTGCAGTGGGGATCGGTATTCAGGACATCCCCGAGGGCTTCGCAGTTTCAATGCCGCTGCGGCGGACTGGTCTGTCGCGCCTTTCGAGTTTTGCGCTCGGGGTGGCCTCGGGCGTGTTCGAGCCGATTTTTGCTCTGTTGGGCGCGTTAGTTGTTGAAACGGCCACACAAGCGCTCCCGTATGCACTCGGGTTTGCTGCAGGCGCAATGATCTTCGTGACTGTTGAAGAGCTTATACCTGAATCACAGTGCAACGGCAATTCAGACGTGGCTACTGCCGGGGTGGTCATTGGCTTCACCACAATGATGATTCTCGACGTGGCGTTTAAGTAAGAAAGCCCGAAAAACTAGATTGTTCTCAGCGTCGAAAGGTAGAAACACATCACCGCGTACATCCGTTGTTTGGCGGCAATGGCATGTGGCCTGTTGCGCGAGAAATGTCCACTGGTTTGGCTAGCAGACGCTACTGGCTTGGCGTTTCGAGATTCAAACCGCGAGATTCTGCCTATACGGGCTAGTCAATGCTGTGTTATTGCTGAATCAACCTGTAAAACCGCGTTGGGTAATTTGTAGTGACAGTGTCACATAACCTGATCGTGCCGTTGGTGAAGGTCAATTGGATCGGCAGTGTGTCCCAATTGATAAGATTCGTGCTTACCTGCACTCTTAACTCAGCAATGTCATCAGGCATGTAGCCTAAGCGGGTTTCATCGGCTGCGAATGCGACAAACTCACCCGTGTCTGTGAACCCAAGCTCGAAGAAGCGCGCTTTACCGATAACAATAAGTGTGACTGGGGGGCTCGTACCTATGCCGCCCGGGTTTAGAACTTTTAGGGTGTATTGTCCTGTGTCTTCGGCTGTGAGATTGACGAGCGCAAGCACGTTGTTCGTGGCGCCTGGTTTCGGCACGTCGCCTTTGTACCACTGGTAACTCAACGGGCTAGCCCCAACTACCTGGCCTTGGAATGTGGCGCTCATGCCAGCACGCGCGCGGTAATATGTGGGTGTCACACTCACAACCGGTGGGTCAGGCTGATACGTGACCTGGTCGAGCCACGCGGCGTCTGCGCCTGCGCTGACTGTAGCGTCTTTTGCGTATGTCCAGCGCAGGGTGTGCAAGCCCGGGCCCATCCTATAACTACGCATTTGCCAGTCAACCTCACCTGAAATGCTTGCCATGTTTGTCCCATTCAGCTCGAATCGTAGTGTGTCGAACCATTCCTCGGATGAGACACGCCACCAGAACGAGATTGTTCCTGGCCCTTCGGCTGTGGTCCAGAGCGCTGAGCTTTGGTTGTGCGTGATCAGCCCGCTTTGTGCCGCACAGTTCAAATCGCGTGCCTCGATGTTCTGTGCAAACCACGGTGCATTGGTTGAGGTCTGCCAGTTTAGTGTCGGTGTGTTCAATGCCGCCGCGAGTTCACCGGTGCATTCAGTTATTACGGTCAGGGTTGCAACTGAACTTGTAGCAGACCCGTAAGCGGTCTGTACAACGGCATGATACATGCCGGTGTGCTTACCTGAAATAGCCGGGATCGAAAAGTCCGCGTTCGTAGCGCCAGGGATCACTCGGTTGTTAAAGTACCACTGGTAACTTTTCTGCCCGGGGCTGACTGCCCGCGCATGAAATTCAGCCGGCATACCCGCACCTAAAATCAAATTGCGGGGCTGTATTCTGAAGCACGGCAGTCCATCGCTAGCCAGCACAACAGGGTACAATTCGGTGTGTTCACATGCGAGCAAGTTGCTCACTGACAGCGCCGCCAAAGCAGGCGTTGTGTTTGTGGAAGAAAACAAGACTCTGGTGGCCTTACCATCTGCATGCAGCGCAATAATTTCGTAATAAATTAGTTTCAGGATTGATTCCCACACTGAACGTTCCGAAACCAAGCCAGACACTGCCACCACATTAGTTAGTACAGCAAGTTGGTTCAAATTTGAACACGCGAGTCGGACCCACGAATCGGTCGCCAACGGAATGGCTCGGATACGATTGTCTTTCATTAAGACGAGACAGATCGGCCAAATCAGCTCCACGTCAATTGCCTCGTTCAGACCGACCAAGTTGGTGACAATGATGTTATTTGACCAGACGGTTAGCCTGCCCTCAGCCGTAAGGGCTGCTGCCACGTCCGCAGACGATGCTGTTAACCCGAAACTCGAAATGCCTAAAGCATTCGAGATGCCTGCCGGCACGAAGTCGAGCGTGCCAGTACTGTTCGGATCCCATTTTAACACACGGCCGTCAGTCCCAAGAGCCAGAACAGAGTAATACCCGGCTGCGACATCAACAATATTGGTTGCACTGGGCGGTACATTTGTCGGGTACAGGTAGGACCCCGAGCGTGCCAATCTGGGTTCTCCCCACAGAAATACACGTCCGGCTGAGTCAACGGCGACATTGAAATCTGGTCCTGCCGCAACTCGAACAATATTTCTAAGCGGTGGAGGCGGGTTCGTGGGGGGAAAAAACCTGGGGTAGTAAAGCCCCGGCCGAGCGCGCAAAACCGCCGGATGCGGCCAGACCGTTACACTCCCGTCAGCCGTTAAACCCAAGCTGTGGTTAAGATTGACAGATATTTGCACAAGATTGCTTGCTGTTGTGCACGGGACGAAGGCTATAGCGACTTCGCCTGTTGAGGCCAACACCATGCCTACATACCCAACCTCTGCAATCGTCAGAAATACTTTGGCAGAATTTGTCTGGCCAAAAGCGTTTCGCGCGTTCAGTGAATAATAGCCTGCATTGGTGTACCTGAGCATCGGGATTCGGAATGTGGAGTGTGTTGCGCCAGGGATGTCAGCACCGTTGAATTTCCATTGCAGTTGGATCGGTTCGGGGCCAACTACACTTGAAGTGAGGCTGAAGCTGTTTCCGAGCAAGCCTGTGCCGCCCTTGGGCAAGGCCTGAAACATCGGTGCGCAGTTTGTTAGCAACAACCGCACCGGGCCGCTTTGGACCGACCCGTACGCATTGCTCGCTTCCAAGGTGTATTGGGCAACGTCCGCAGGGCCAATACCGCTGATCACGAGGTTTGAGGTTGTAACGCCCGTAATGCGAGCTGTGTTTGTAAGTTTGACTCCGGCCTTGAACCATTGATAAGTGAGCGGTTGGCACCCGGCCACAACAGCGGTGATCTGCGCTTCAGTCCCGGGCTCCACAGACACCGCCTCCGGGATGGACTCGATCAATGGCGGTCCCCAACCTACAAGCGCCAGCACATGACTCGAGGCCGCAACCGCCGTAATGTTCGAAAGACACGGCTGTACTAGCTGCGGTTCGAGCGGTGCGTTTGTATCCCACCCCGACCATGCGTATAGCCTGCCGTCCACGCCAACCATCAGGTTGGTAAGCCCAAAAACTGCAACATCCACAACGCCACATTGAGGTGTGGGTACCCATAGATTCGTGCTCGCGTCGCGGACAACATTGCCCCAAGTCAAAACCCGTCCATCTCCAAGCAACGCAGCCGCTTGTAGGCCGTTGCACACAATTTTGATTGGTCCAGTCAACTCGGGCGGCAGGTTGAGCACACCACTATAATCGTACCCCCAAGCAAGTACTGACCCGTCGCCGCGAACCCCAAAGACACAAGTTGGACCTGCGAAAATCTTACTCAGGTTTGTTGCTGTGGTTGGTGGATTTGTCAAAGCGGGAGCCAACGACCCTATTCCCCAGCAGGCAACAGTCCCGTCCTGCCGCAGAGCAACCCCAAAAGTTGCGCCTGCTGCAATCGCCGTAATGTTTGTCAGATTAACGTTGGTCAGATTTGTGTTACCCCAAACGATGACTGATCCATCAGCCCGAAGCGCCATACTGAAACTACCGCCTGCAGCAATTGCAATCGCGTTGGTCGCGCCTGCGGGCACTGAAGTTGCACCTTGAATATTTAGCCCCCACGCAACCACTGTGCCGTCGCTGCGCAGCGCCAGGCTATGGTACGAACCGGCGCTGACACCGACCGCGTTTGTAATACCGGCTGGCACCTGACATTGGCCGAAAGTGTTATTCCCCCAAGCTGCGATCAACGCGGCGTTCGCATGCACCGTAAACACGACCGGTAAGATTATCCACGTGAGCACCTGTAAGCCGACCAGGCGGAACTTTGCATTACTGGCAGGAGGCGTCATAAATTTCTGGTTGTGTCGAGTCGTTTTTCCGCTTCGCGAAACGGCTTTTAGTCGAATTGTTCACCAGATTATCCACGCCAATTGTGGACTGTCAATGCTTGTCTTTTGCCCCTTGTGGAAACGATGCTCAGCGCGCCTTGTTTTGGGTTTGAGAGGCGGTAAACATGAGCCGGCCCTTTTCCGGTGAGCACCGGCTGGTTGTTGATACGGTTAAGCGTGCAGTACGGACGGGATCCAATGGGCGCGATGCGGTTGCACTGGGCTAAAACCTAAACGGTACCAGTTTATGATCAGGCTGCTTAAGTTGTCAGGGGCCGCTGTGCTAGTGGCTTGGTGGTTGGCTCTTGGGTAACAGACGCGCTATTATGATCAGCAAAGCTAAAACAACACCGGCCAGCACAACCCAAAAGAGCCAGCCGGCGTGCCCGGTCATCCATGAACGATCACCGTAACTGCCTTTTTTTAATGGCTCGGCTGTGTCGAGGGATGCTTTAATTTTTGGCGCCGTTAATAGTTGGAGTGCAACAAGGTCAATGTCATACCGCGGTCTTGTAGCGCGGTCGTTGCCGTAGTACAGGTAGACGGGGTCGTTCGTTCCCGACTTGAAAATGATGCGTTTGACACCGTATCCAAGCACGAAATTTTTCAGCTCAAGTGGTGGGTTATCTCCGTTTTCAACCTCAAGAATGATGGTATCGGTTGTGGGTGGTGCCAGTGTTAGAACAAGTTTTCCCCTGCCCTGCTCCGGTGTCCGGCGCCACGTTGCAGCAGCACGTGTGACAGTGTACGGATTACCGCGTTCGTCGAGCACCTGTTCGGTAATTGTAACCCTACGCTCGAAAAACGGTGTGTCTGTGTCACAAAACAGGTGTGTAACCGGTACGCCCGGCCACGGCAACTTCAGCCGCCAAATGCTAAAGCTTGGCCGTTTGGGATCGTCAGCCTTTTCGACCTGTGGTGCAATGCTGCGCATAGTGCCGGTCCGCTCAAGCAAATACGGGATTTGTTTGCCGGCTCGTACAACTCGTAGATCGTCTAATTCGATTGCAGCGCGCGCAAGTGTTTCTGGGTCAAGCTCAAGCTCGTGCACACCTGAGCCGGCCAACTGGATTCGTTTGCGGAAGCGCCATTTTGAAAGGTCAATTGCCGTGCCGATGTCGGGTATTTCCGGTGCCGGTTCACCGGGCCTGTAGGAAGGGTTATTGGCAAGCGCCGTGATTGCACGCGGCCGTGCAAGTGCCGGTTTCACATGCGTCGGCAGTGCCGTGAGATCGTACTGTGGTGCGGTGCATTTTTCGTTCCCGCAAACAAAATTGAATCCGCCAGGTTTGGCGACCAACCACGTTGCGTACACTGGCCGTCGTGTGGCGTGAATCGTAGTGATGTTCAGTGGGGGAGAATCACCGTTAATGACTGTCAAGATCAACTCACGCCTTGGGATTGTGATGTCACTTGCAAAAGTTGTGCTTGAGACAACGGGTTGGCCTACGAGCGCAACGCGATAAATTGTGCCCTGGGCAAGAAGCCGATTTCGGACTTCGCCCTCGAGATACTCACGATAGGCAAGTTTGACCTCGCGCGCAAACAGCGGATCTGAAGCTTCGATTTGGAGACCGGCTAGTGTTACATTTGCCGCAGCAGCGGACAGTGTGATGCGTGTTTGGCCCGTGCTTTCGTCGCGTTCGAGTATTCTTAGCTCGAGTGGTTCTTCAGGAAGCGGTTCAGGCGCAGTCTCGCGAACTGTTACACCGGTGACAGGTATTGGCGCACTGCGCAGGTCGTCAATTGTCACACGAAATTTTGGCCATATGCCTGGTGCGAATTGTACGTGTAGCTTTGCCGCGCCAGGCAGACGGAAAACAGGTTGGTCACGTGTAATCACTTCCCATTGCACACCGTCTTTCGAGCCTTCAATAGTGACAGACTTGATGAACTCTTGTGCTGGCGTTTCGATTGCGACTTGGTCCACTGCGCGTGGTGTGCCGGTATCAAAAGTAAGCACAGTTGCGCTGGTGCTCATGCTAGCGCGGAGGTTCTCGGCTGAATGCAGTTTAGGTGGTTCTAACGTTGGCCGGTCGATTCGGAACGGTACTTCGTGGCCATCGGCATCGTAGATGCGCAAGTCTGCCAAGTCAGGCCGTGCTGCATCGAGCGTTTCCAACGGTATGCTAATTTTGATCAGGCCGGTCTCGGCGATTTCGACGGTTTGGTAATATTTCCAATCGGCTGGGAGCCACACGCCCAAAGCCACGCTGCAAACTGCAATTGTCAGGGTTGTTAGCGTGATTGATTTCATTGCTGCTTAAGTTGTTGGCGTTCTGTCTTTGGGAAAATAAAGCGTTGATACAAATACGAAACTGGAATTAGCACCAGCGCAAGACCGATGAGTGCACCGATGCGGTATAACCCGCCCAAACTCCACAGATCATGCAAAAAAAGTTTCAGCAGCGTCACAGTCAAAAGGCCAAGCCCAGCGTACCGTGCGCCGCGCAGATTACGCAGGATCCCAATCAACAGTACCACGAAAGCGTACAAACCCCATGCAAGTGAGTATGTCATGTCGCGGGCGAAATTACCGGAAAACTTGAACGTAATGGTTGTGCCGGTGCTGAAGTAGTCTGCGATCTGGATATTTACCAGCAAAAACCCGAGCACACCGCCCAACGCAGCCAGTACGGCGCGCATATTAACTCGAGCGATGAGATGGTGCGTGGTCGGGAGCAACCGTGCACCGGCAAACAGGCAAGCAGTAACAATACCGTACGCATACAGGTACCAGTTAAACACGGGCGTCGGTGTTCGTGGATGATATTCGAGGACGGCTGGATTAAGCGCCAGCCGCACAAAGGCAGTCACTAGCAATGCAATGCCCAAGTATTTGAGGCCGTTATGTGGTATTCGGTTGAACAGCCACAATAACGCAACTCCTTCAAGTGCCCAACCGATTGTGATCCATTGTTTTTCGAACTGGATCGGGAAGATGAGCGTGATGAAAAACAGCGCCACAGCACCAAATAGTGCAAGTTGCGTGTTGCGTTTGGGCGCGGCTGTAGAAAGCGTTTTGACCAAGCGCACCAAGGCCAGTAGCGACGGTATGGCGAACAAGGCCGGTAACAACCCCATTAAATTGTTCGGATACGCCAATTTAACCAACCGGTAGATCAGGTAGAATTGCGCCGGACCTGCAAGTGCTGACACCAGCCACGGCACAATTCGTTGTTCAACGTGTTTCTGGAACAGGAATGGGAATAGACCAAATGCGATGTAAAAACCGACGTACCAAAGCAGCGGCGTTAGCGCGTTTTCGGCATTAAGGTGGCGTGTGTGCCAGGCAGCCTCAAGCATCACGGTGCCGATCAATCCCACCAAGCCAACCCAATCAGCTTGGTAAAACCGGACCAAGCCGAGCAGCAATACAACCATCAACGCTGCGAGCGCAAACGCCGGCGTAGGGTCTGTTAGCGGCAGCCGCAGTGCAAGCAGAGTAAGCAACAGAAACGGCAGTATGGCTGAAGTTGCCGGAATCAGTGCGCGCGCGAGTTCAGGGGGTAACTCGAGTTCGGGCAAGGCTGGGAACCACGATTTTCTTTTTGCATCTGCGGATTCGCTTGTGGGCACATGGATTTGCCGTGCTGCGAGAACCCCAACCACAAAGAATAACACTGCTGTTGCGCCGACGATCCACAGCACCTCGGGTAACCCGCCGAGTGTGGCTGGCATCTTGAGTGTCCAAATTGCTGTGGCCAGACCCGTGAGCAGTAAGACCGAAATGATTCCGAGGCCCGAGGCGGTCAGAAACGCAAGTGCAATTGCAAGTATGTCAGTTGCAAGGATTGCCGGCCAGATCAGGAACGTAAGCTCGGCAAGCTCGAACATCGGCAACATCAGCAGCACAAGTGCAAGCGGAGCGAAAACATGCGCCCAACCGACCGTTCGACCAGACGGGTTAACACGCTCCAGCACCAGCGGAAATACAGCATGCACAATGGCAAACAACAGGTAGGCGCCCAGTGCTAAATTCAGGGCCGATGGTTGCAAGAAATTCGATGTCCAATATATGAGTTGGAAAAATACGACCCCGCCTGCGGGCAGATGGAGCGTGCGCAGATTACTGCACACGCCGGCCAGTACCAGCAGGGCTGCATCAGCGCCGAAGACCAAAACTAGAAGCAGCGCCGGTTTTGACACAATAGCTGTGTACGGCTCGATTTGTAAGAACAGCGCAAACGCTTGTGCAGCCAGCGGTAGAATTACGGCAGACGCGATCAAAAACCTGTTTAGGAGTTGTTTACGGTGCGCGATCGTGGCTGCAGCAGTGAAAAGCGCCGCAAATAACAGGAATACACCGGTGGCAACCGGCATTTTTGCCGGGGCGAAAAACTTGTGTACCCATCCGAACTGCATTGCGACTGTGGCAAGTGCACCCAACAACGTGATGTAATTCCAGCGTTTGCTCAGCGCCACGGCTAGCAACCCAATGTCAAGCAGCGCAATGTATCCGAACAGCCCAAAGGGGCGGTCTTGGCCGGTTGATAGTAGTGGAGGTGTTAGAAACCCACCAAGCAACCCGAGAATTGCCACCACAGGCGCATCGAGTCGCACCGCAAGAAGAAATGCTGCAACCGTCACAAGAACCATGAGCAGAAAAGCCGCCGCATTAGGAATGAAATGGTAGAACGAGCAAGATGCAAAAATGTCGGCGTAAAGAATCACTACTCCCGCCGCGATGAGTGCCTGTGCGAGGGTATTGTAACGTTGTTTGGGAATGCGCAACCCGGCAACAACAAGACCTATTCCTGTGACAAACCCCATTGCGACCCTGACAGGTGGCGTGATCAGGCCATGGTCAAAAGACCACTTGAGAAAAAAACCTGCGCCTAGAAACAGTGCCAGACCGGCTGCCCATGCAAACAGTTTTACGCCGAGGAACTGTTCCCAGTTCACCCGTGCCAAAAAAGGTTTTGCAACCGGTTCCGTCGGAGCACGGTCTGAGGGCGCAACTGGCGGTTTCTGTTCCTGTGGTGGTTGCACGGCCGGGCCAATCTTTTCAATGAATCGCTGTGCTGGCTCGACGGGCGGCTGCAGTTGGGTTGGTTGTTGTGCGGTCGTGACCTGGGCTGGTGGTGGAGCTGACACTGCAGAAACTGGTAAAGGCTTGACTGGTTCGGGTTCAGCAGTTGGAACCGGTGGTTGTGGCACAGGAGTGGAAAGGAGGGTTGATACAGTGTCAATTCGCTTTTTCAGTTCAAGCAGTTCCTTTTGCAGGTTTGTAACACAGTTAAGCAGCTCTTGCATGCTGTTTGCCGCTGCTTTGGCGCGGCTGTACGCAAACCCAGCCAGGATGAGCGCAACGATCGGTAACGCAACAATCAGCGTCGCAATTCCAATAACAATGATAGGAATCAACTCTTCCATAAGCGCGTCAGGTTTTGCAGGACATCAATGGCCTTTTCTAAACCGAATATCCGGTGCGGCGAGCTCATGCGGTTGATCATTTGACGTTCTTGGTACACTGGGCCTTAACCCCGAGGCCGGATTAACGTTGGCGCAACACGAGACAGCATTTTGTGTAACACACCCATTTCGTACTGAAGGCCGGCAAATCGCTTCGATCCGACGCATTGCACCGGTCTTGCACTCGCCCTTGTCAACCGAGAGCTTGGATTTGCATCCGGCATTACTGAATTGCGACGCAAGTTGGTCGCGCGCACGGCTTAGGGATGGTTAACTTTTTAATTCCCATCGCCTGCTCTACACTTACCAATAGCCCAACCAAAAAGCAATATCAACCGGAAGGTTTCGGTGTTTACTGTGTTCGTAGCTGCTCTTCAGCCTGCAACTGTCAAATCCCGCGAGAATGCGACACAGCACGGCTGTCTGGCGGCTCGCGTCAATTGACATTGTGTTGTAGGCCGATTTTGTAGCCTAAAAGCCGCACTACTCGCACGGTGGGATACGATTTCAATACACTTCGGATTGTTAATACAGTGTTACGGTATAACGCGGCACGATTTCGATTCGGGATAGCTCTGCGATAGCAGCGCGCTGGCCGAAGTTTGGTTTGGCTTCGGCGGCAAGGTAAATCGGCGCATCTTTCTGCAGTGGCAAAATCGCAATGCGTAGGTCGCCCGTGAGAATTTCAGGTGCGTGCCTCCGCAGGCCGATTTCCCACACGTTTCCGTTGTAAAAGTCGTCGGTAAGCAACTTGCCGTTCAAGCTGATACGGGCAACGTCTCCAATATAGTGCACACGCAGAATCGGGTCGCTGCTCAGATCCAAGTTTGCTGGTAATTTGACACGCCAAACGGCGGCTTGGTCGAAATCGGCATCTTCAGGCGCAGCGGCCACGGGTTGATTGATTTTGCCCAGTTGGATTGTGCGGGGTGGTCCTGCTGGTCGGACAAGGTTGAAGCTCGCATTTGCAACTCGGCGACGCTCAGTGCTAGGGTTAAACTTTCGAAAGATGCCATTTGGTTGTCCGGTAATGTGGCGGTTATTTTGCTTTAGCGCACCTTCGCACGGGAAAATGCACAACTGCAAATCAGCCAGATTTGTGGATGTGAGTCGGACTTGAGTGCCGTCCACCATAATCGCAGCTTTGGTAAGGAAAAGTCGGTTCTGACCGCGCCATTCAAGTTGGTACAGCCCAAGCGAATCTTGTTCGGAGAGTAAAACGATGCGCACCACACCTGGCATGCCTTGGTTAGAAACTGTTATTGCGACATCACGCGATGGATTGACGTCGTGCACGACCCACATGTTGTCACGTTTTACCACTTTGCCCGACGCTGTGCTTACTGAAAATCCAGAAGCTTCAATTGCGAAAGTTGCGGGTACAAAGTGTGTTTCAGCAAAAACCACCGTTTGTGTTTTGGATTCGGCAACAACACAAAGCGGTTGCGCGGTTGCCCAAACCAGTTTCACTCCGGTGCCAAGCTCGAGGTTAAAAGGCCAAATAAACCTGCTGCCCGCCGGCAAGGTTACGGGCTTTTCGGGAAAAACAAACGTCTTGTTCGGCAGGTTAATCTTAAACTGCACATTATGTTTCGGTGGCAAGTACCGTAATCGTTCGTAGTTGTTGACGACCACAAAACCGCTGTTTCCATCCGACCTGACGCACCAGCGCAACGTGTTTGTATCGTCTTTGCCTGTTGGTCTTGTCTCAGGCAACCACGCAGGCATACATGCGAGGCTGCTGCCAAAGTTGCGCATGAACAGATGAATTCGACGCAAAAGGTGATATTGGGGGCGTAGTTGGCCGTATTCGCCCAGCGCAGTTTGGTAGTCATAACTTTTCACCGGCACATCGTTCCAGTAACCCGTTGCCTGGGATTCTTGCAATGTGGAGAGTTTACCTTCGGGGTTGACCCCGCCGTGGTACATGTAGTACCCGGGCGACACACTGCCTGAGCCAATTTTGACAAGCGTGATTGCCTCAGCATCGGCAGGGTAAAACCGCACCCGCCGATGATAACTGCACAACATACCCGCCCCAATCTCGCAGGTCAAATAGGGGTACCCAGACACATCGGACGGGTCTTTCGCATCGGTCCGGCCAAGGATTTCATTTGCGATGTTTGCGTCTGTGCGTTGAAGCGAAAAGTGGAATCCGGCCCAGTATCGGCCTGGCATGGGCGTGAGTTCGCGGTCCCAAAACCCCTCGGCGTACACACCGTAAAGCGGTAAGATCTCGCCGAAAGGTATTGGTGTGCTTAGCGCCGGCCAACCTGTTCGAGTATAAAGCGGTACATCCAAGCCCGCCTCACGGGCGATTTGCTTGAGCGTCAGCAAGTGTTGGCCTGGACCACGGTATTCATTTTCAAGCTGAATGCCTATGACCGGTCCGCCGTCTTTCCAGAGCAGTCCGGTCAGTTGCGCGGCGATGTTGCTGTAAAGGATTCTGACCTGGGCGAGATAATTCGTGTCGTTCGACCGCAGTTTCCACCCCTTTTTTAGCAGCCAATCTGGGAACCCGCCATTGCGTACCTCGCCATGACACCACGGACCGCACCGCACGATGAGCTTCAGACCAAGCTCATTGCACAGCTCGACGAACTTGCGCAAGTTGCGTCGCCCGGACCAATCCCATTGCCCTTCGATTTCCTCGTGATGTATCCAAAAAACGTACGTGGCAACGATGTCTATTCCGCCGGCTTTCATCTTTAGCAGTTCGTCGCGCCACTCGGTTTCCGGATACCGCGCGTAATGAAACTCGCCCATAACAGGCGTCCAACGCCGCCCGTTTAGCATCAAGCTGTAACTGTCAACTGAGAGCGTTGTCCCGTCTGGGCGCATTGTCTGGCCGAGATTGAACCCTGTTTGCGGTGGTGGCACTTGAACGTTGGCCACCAACGGCTCGGCTTTGCCAACTGCAACCATGCCCGGCACGAGCCAGACAATGAAAATCAATCTTGCTAGATTTCGTTTCATTGTTTTGTACCCATTTTGGGTTGCGGCTTGGCCAAATCCAGCAGGAAAATGCACCGGTCAACACCGGCTTTGTCGGTGAACCTTGCGCGTTGAAAGGCGATGAATTGGCCGGCATCGCTCGCAAACCTGGCTCGACGATTTGTACCCTTTGAAATCCAAAAAGTAGATCAATCGTTCCTCACACCGGCCTTCGTCCATGCGTAGTCCCAAATGTCAGCATGGTTGTGACCGAGCCGGTTCTGACTGTCGCATTCGACGAGTATGAATTTGCCATTGGGGAAGATACCCCCCGGCTCGTTGTACTGGTCGGGTGCATTAGAAATGTTTCTGACCTTTTCGTCTTTAGGTCAACAACGCATACCTCGGTTCTCTGATAGCCGTACGCTGAGAAAGACAATTCGCGGTCGTGTGGCGGCACGAAATTTTGTGTTTCAATTGTGCATTTGAAAGGCAGGTCGCAACGGTCAATGAGCAACCGCAGGTTTACAAGCTTCGACACGCCGTTTTCGTATTCGATATCGGCTTTGTGGATGCGCGACACGCCTTTCGGCAGCTCGTCGAGGTGTTGTTCCGACACATGCCTCCAAGCAATGTGCATTTGTTTTCGGGAAATGGCAGGTCTTTCAGAACACCTTGTGCCGAGGCGTATATCTGGTTTTGTGCGGCTCTTGTCAAGTACTCATAAATTAGCATTGCACGCGCGCATGCCCGCGGTTAAGCGGATCGAGCTTTTCGAGGCCAGACAGCAAGACATTGCCATTGGCCAGATAAAGTGCGCGCGTGTACCCGTGGTGCGGGTAACGATGTGCCATGGGGTGGATGATACCGGTTGCGAGCTCGAGCTCGTACACGTTGCCAAAGGTCTTTTTGACGAACAGAATGCGTTTGCTATCGTGCGACCAATCGGCACGTTTGCCGAACCATGTAAGCCATCTAATGTGCGGTGGCAGGTTGTCAGCCGGGTTTCGTGTGACAGATGCTGTTTGGCCGAGGCAATGCGCTGCGCCAAGAACCAGCAGCACACCTGAAAACAGACCAAACGCAGTTCGCATAATCGGGAACATTCAAACCAAGTTTGCGCAACTGCACAAGCTCAGTCAGAACCGTTTTTACTGTGGCTAATCAATCGAACCACGAAGAATTTAATCGCATCTAAGCGTGTGACCTGCAATAATTTGCGAGGCATGAAGTCCATGACAGGTTACGGTCGCGGCGAGTGTGCACGCGACGGGTACAAGGTGACTGTCGAGTTAAGCTCGGTTAACCGTAAACAGGCTGAGATAACAGTTACACTGCCGCGCGAGCTAGAGGTGCTTGAAGCCAGAGTGCGCGACACGATCAACCGTTACGTTTCGCGTGGTCGGCTTACGGTGCGTGTCACCCTTCACACGCCTTCAGGCAAGCTTTACGCACGGACGCACCTTAACAAGGAGCTTGCGCGTGTTTACGCGGTTGAATTACGCAAACTTGCACGTGAGCTTGGGCTACCAGGAACAGTTACGTTGGATCACCTTGTCCGTGCGCCGGGTGTGTTCCAGACAAGCGAGGCACTGGGTGATGCAGAGTATTTTTGGCCAGCCGTGTCGCGTGCGTTACGCGATGCGTTGGTTGCGCTTGTCCAAATGCGCACGCGCGAAGGCACACATCTTGCGCGCGACATTGCAAACCGGCTCGCGTTAATGCGCAGGTTCACAGCTTGTATTCAGCGTCGCGCACCACGTGCAGCAGCGCGGTACCGTCAACAGTTATGTGCGCGGATCAAATCAGCCGGGCTAGGTGCACTTGCGCACGATGACAGACTGATTAAGGAGGTGGTTTTGTTTGCCGACAAATGTGATATAACCGAGGAATTGACCAGGCTGCAAAGCCATTTTAAGCAGATCGAAAATTGCCTGAAGTCGAAGACGCCGGTTGGACGGATGCTGGATTTTCTTGCACAAGAGATAAACCGCGAGATAAACACCATCAGCGCCAAGACAAACGACACCATTATCGTGCGTGAGGTGGTGAAGCTAAGGGCTGAGCTGGATAAGTTTCGTGAACAAGCGCAAAATGTCGAGTAACGCTGAATGCAACCTGGATGAATGCGAGTGGATCATTGTTAATAGTAATTTCTGCGCCATCTGGTGGTGGCAAGACAACATTGTGTGAACAGTTGCTTGCTGCCAGACCGGGCATTACCCGTGTGATAACCTGTACCACACGACCACCAAGACCAGGCGAACGTGACGGTGTAGATTACCACTTTATTGACGAGATGACTTTTGCAAAGCGGTTGGCAGCAGATGAGTTCATCGAGCACGCAACTGTGTACGGCCACAGATACGGTGTGTTGAAAGTCGAGTTACTCAACAGGCTAAACCGCGGCCAAGATGTGTTGCTGCAGGTTGACGTGCAGGGTGCAGCAACAATTCGTGCCAGAGCACGGCTCGATCCGGAGCTGAATCGTGCGCTTGTAACGGTGTTCCTTACCCCGCCGACACTTGCCGAACTTGAACGGCGCCTGCGTACACGCGGGCAGGACCCACCCGAGGTCATCCAGAAACGACTCGGTGTCGCCCGAGCTGAAATAGCGCATTGGCGCGAGTTCGATTACCTGCTTATAAGCCGCAGTCCACAGGAAGATTTGCGTCGGATGCTTGCGATTCTGGAGGCTGAAAAAATGCGCACAAATCGTGCTTATCCGCCCGAGTTTTAGCGGCTGGGCGCCGTCTTAGAGTTATGCAACGAGTAACAAGCAAAAATACAAATGCAGACCTTCAAATGAACCCGACCAAGACGATTGTTCTGGGTGTGACCGGGTCAATTGCGGCTCACAAGGCGGTTGACTTGGCAAGCGAATTAACCAAGGCCGGCTGCAACGTACACGTTGTGCTTACAGTTGATGCGCAACGGTTTATTACGCCGGTGTGTTTTCAGACACTGTCACGTAATCCTGTTGTGACAGACCTTTACGACACGATATTAGGGTGGGAACCTGTGCACATCAAACTGGCAGATACAGCCGACATGTTGCTGATTGCGCCAGCCACAGCAAACATCATTGCAAAACTTGCGCATGGCATCGCAAACGATGCACTCAGTTGCATAGCATTGGCACTCAGGCCCGAGGCAACAGTCGTGATTGCACCAGCCATGAACGGCAAGATGTGGTTGCACCCTGCCACACAGGAAAATGTTGCGGTGCTCAAAAAACGTGGCGCGCGGTTCATCGGCCCGGCCAAGGGTTTGTTGGCGTGCGGGTACGAGGGCTTGGGCCGGCTCTGGCCGGTTGACGATATTGTCAAACAAACGCTTGGGCTGCTCCAGAACCGCCCCGCGCGTCGTAGTTTGCCGAGGTGAGTTGGATGAAATTGTCCTTTTGGCATTTCCTTGGCCAAGCGCTTGCGCCGCCTGCGCATCGGTCTGCAACCACTGAGCGTGCGCGTCGCATTTTGGCAATGCAACGCAACATCGTCATGCCGGTCAAGGTTGTGGCGATTGTGCTTGCGTTTTATTACCTGTTTTACATGCCATGGACGGAAATACCCACACCCCGCGGTGCCGTACTTGAGACTGCACAAAACTTGTTCGTGCCGTATGTGTTGCTAACGGTTGGGTTAGCAGCGCCAATGTTCGTGATGCGAAGGTTCCCACCCGCATTAGTGCAATGGTTCGTTTTTACGATGGGTCTGCTTGACGGTGCGTTGCTTGGTGTCTTAACGCTTTTCACCGGCGGATTCCAAAGCACATTGTTTTGGTGTTTTGCCGGCCTGATTTTTGTCAATGCGCTCAGCATACCCGCCGCAACACCGCAAATAGCCCTCAACCTGTTGTTGAGCGGATTTTACATGGCTGCAGGGCTGTTGGATATGACATTGAGTGAGACGGAAATTTTCCTGCCGAGCATGCCACCACGCAGAGTTACAACAATGACGACCGCCCCAGAAAAAGAACCGACCGACGAAGAAATAGGTTCGACTAACAGACCTACGCGTGTTGTGGTTGTGGTAAGTTACCCTGAGCTTGCCGTGCCTGAAAAACCTACAGAGCCTGTGTTGTTGCGGCTGACGATTTTGTGGCTGTTAACTGTTTGCGGATACGGCCTGCAATTGTTGTTTGAAAAACAACGTATTGCACAGGCCGAGCGACAGGAACTGTCGCTGCGCCAGGCCGAATTAAAATCGGCAGGCCGCATTGCGGCCGAGGTAGCGCATCGGATAAAAAACCCACTGGCAATTATTAACAACGCAGTTTATTCGCTGCGAAAGTCCCTGCGAGACGGTAAATCAGACGTCGAACAACAACTCCAAATCATCGAAGAAGAAGTCGCACGGTCGGACAGGATATTGACTGAGCTGGTTGGTTATGCGGCGTTGAGCGACGGCCGCGTTGAGAGGTTGGTTGTGCCGGAAGAATTGGACCGAGCAATTGAACAGGTGTTCCCACCGAATGCAGGTTGGCCAGTCAAGGTCCATCGCCAGTACGAATCTGATTTGCCCCCGGTGTGGATGGTGCGTAGGCACATGAACGAAGTGCTTGTTAACCTTTTGCAGAATGCGCGTGAGGCAATGCAATCCGATGGGAACGTGTTCGTGACGGCAAAGTTGCGTGACGAAGATACAATCGAAATCACAGTACGCGACGAAGGCCCCGGTATTCCGCCGGATAAGCTCGAGAAAGTGTTTGACGCATACTACACCACCAAACCCAAGGGCAGCGGTTTGGGGCTGGCAATTGTAAAGCATAACGTCGAGTTGTATGACGGCACAGTCCGCGCCGAATCTGCCCCTGGTAAAGGCGCAACGTTCATCGTTACCCTGCCTACCCGGGTCATGCCAAAAACAACACAATGAAGTCAGGAACAACGCCAACCAATTGCGGTTGTGCCTACGCACATGTAACGCACTGCGTTTTGCGCAAGCTTGCATCCCCGGTTCTGATGCTGCACAATGCTGATGAACAATGAGCACGCTGTTACCCCCTGTTCTCGTCGTTGATGACGAAAAAAACATGCGTGTGTCGCTGGAGAGGATGCTTAGCGACGAAGGCTACACTGTTCGTGCGGTTGAATCTGCCGAGGCGGGTCTGGAGCTGCTCGAGCATGAGGAGTTTTTCCTCGTAATTACAGATGCGCGCTTGGGCGGGATGAGCGGATACGATTTTCTAGCGAAGGTGAAAGCACAATGGCCGCAGTTGCCTGTGCTCATGATCACCGCTTACGCCACACCGAAACAGGCTGTAGAAGCCATCAAAGCCGGTGCAATTGATTACCTACCCAAGCCGTTTGCACCCGAAGAACTTCTTCATGCAGTCGGTCGGTGCGCGGAACGGCATCGGTTGCTTCAGGAGAACGTCGCACTAAAAACACAGGCAATCGAGCTTTACCAACTCGATCAAATAATTGGCGAAACCCCCAAGATGCGTGAACTGCGCCAGTTAATCCGTACGGTTGCACCTACAGATGCGCGCGTGCTCATTTTGGGTGAGAGCGGCACAGGCAAGGAACTGGTTGCAGGCGCGTTGCACTTTTACAGCAACCGCCGCAACGCAAACTACGTGAAGATTAACTGCGCAGCCATACCCGACACACTGCTTGAAAGTGAACTGTTCGGACACGAGAAAGGCGCTTTCACAGGGGCTGTCAGGCAAAAGCCAGGCCGTGTTGAAGAAGCAGATGGCGGCACGATCTTTCTGGACGAAATTGCCGATATGAGCAAGCCGCTTCAGGCCAAGCTATTGCGATTCCTCGAAGACGGCACGTTCACGCGGGTCGGTGGCACTCAGGAATTACGGGTTAACGTGCGGCTCATTGCGGCTACGAATCGCGACATCATCCGCGCTATTCAGGATGGCCAGTTCCGCGAAGACCTGTTTCACAGGCTCAATGTGGTCCAAATTCACTTACCGCCTTTACGCGAGCGTGGCCAGGACATTTTGTTGCTTGCAGAGCATTTCTTGAAAATTTACGCAGTCGCACTGGGTAAACGTGTCAGAGGATTCACACCTGCTGCACGGCAAAAGTTGATGGCGCATACTTGGCCAGGCAACGTTCGTGAACTGCGAAACGTTGTCGAACGCGCCTTGATTCTCGAAACCGCAGATCAAGTCCAGGCCGCCAGCCTTCCCGATTTCCATATCGAGAGCCGGTTGCGACAGGTAGGTCCAGAGGGCGCCATACCAGGCAAATCGCTCGACGAAGCACTTGCAGATTACGAGCGCACGTTGATAACAACCGTGCTCGAGCAGACCGGTTACAACCTCACCAAGGCCGCTGAGCTGCTCAAAATTAGCCGACACGCCTTGCGTTATCGGATTCAACGGCTTAATATCATTTTGCCGGTTGGTACAACAGACGGCAATGACACAGGCTAAATTTGACAGGGAGCATCAATGACAGTTTTTGCAGCTTTTTTGTTTAACCGCCCTGAGCCAAGCACGCTCGGTAAGCTTGCAAATAACCCGCGCGAAGCGCTGGTTCTTATAATGGCGATTTTCTGCGCTGCATTTGTGGCTACTGTGTGGGTGCTGCTGCTCCGTAAACGCCGCTGGTACAGGCGGCACCGCCACCATTATAGGAGTTCATCTGTTGTTTCCCAGACTGCAACTGTAAACACAGGCCGGCCGGAAAATGCCTCATCGTCAACACACACACACAGACGCCGCCGTGAACGATTCGCCAAACGCAACCCTACCCTGGCCGAGACGGGCGGGTTACCCCCAAAACGTCCACAGTCCGACGCGCTGCCGACGCAGTTGCAACCGCAAATCCAACAGCCGCAAACAACGCGGAATGCATAGGAATGCTTCGCCTATTACGCGGTTCGAATCTTGCACTAGGTTTTGTTTTGTTACCGGCTCAAAAACGCCGTGCAATGTCGGCCCTTTATGCATTTTGCCGCGCTGTGGACGACGTTGCTGACGACAAGGACACATCCACCGAACTGCGCACACAAACATTGAAAACATGGCGGGCAGACCTACACCGCGCCTGTCATGGCGTTGAACCGCAACTGGCTGTAAACAAGCAGCTACAGCCTGTAATCGTCAGGTACAAATTACCGTTCGCACTCTTCGATGAGTTACTTAAAGGGGTGGAAATGGATCTGAACCGTACACGGTACGAAGACTGGGACGCTCTTGACCTGTACTGTTATCGTGTTGCATCGGTGGTGGGGTTGTTGAGCATCGAAATTTTCGAGTATCGCGATGTCGGCTGCCGCAATTACGCCGTTTACCTGGGCAAGGCATTCCAGCTAACGAACATACTACGTGACATTCGTACCGATGCCGAGCGCGGCAGGATTTATTTGCCGTTGTGTGAACTTGCCAGGTTTAACGTTTCGCAGGACGAAATTATGGAGGGCAGGTATTCGGAAAAGTTCCGCAGGCTGTGCGCCGCCGTGGCAACGCGCGCAAAGGAATTTTATAGATTAGCGCATAAGAGCCTGCCCGTGGTTGACAGGCACGCGATGATTGCAGCCGAGTTGATGGGGGCTGTTTACTGGGAACTGTTGCGCAAAATCGAGCGGAATAAGTTTGAAGTGTTTGGCCCTGTAAAAACGCAGCTTACTACGGGCCGGAAGCTGCTGTTGATTTACCGTACATGGTTGAATGTGACGTTCGGACTGCACAATGCCAACTACGGAGCAGACTAACCCCTACCAACCCGCTCACGGCTGGCTCGTAGCCAATGAAACAACTTATTGTGACTGCAGACGATTTCGGCCGCAATGAAGCGATTAATCAGGCTGTAGTACGTGCGCATCGTGAAGGTATCCTTACGGCAGCAAGCCTGATGGTCAATGAGCCGGGTTTCGAGCAGGCGGTCGAATTTGCCAAACAACACCCCCGACTCGGTATAGGGCTGCATTTGACCTTGGTTTGCGGGCACTCGACTCTTGATCACACAAAAATACCTGGCATTGTCAATACACGAAATGAATTCGGCACGAACGCATTTGTGACTGGTCTCCGGTACTTTTTCAGCCGCAGGCTACGCCCACAATTAGAAGCAGAAATACGTGCGCAACTCGAAAAGTTCAAGGCCACTGGACTCGAACTTGACCACGTCAGTGGCCATCTACACATGCACATGCACCCGACTGTGTTCGGCATCTTAGTGAGAAACGCAGCCGAGTTTGGCATTCGACGGTTCCGGCTTACCAGAGATAGATTTTGGCTGAACGCGCGCCTGGCTCGTGGGCGATGGATTTACAGGACTGTAATGGCAGTGGTTTTCTGCCGATTGGCGCGACACGCGCTGCCAACCCTCACAAAACACCACATAAAACATGCCGCGACCGTGTTCGGTCTGCTGCAAGATAAGCGTGTGGATGAAGCTTATGTATTGAATCTGCTCGCACGATTACCGGACGGTGTGTCTGAGCTTTACTCGCATCCTGCCGAAGGCAATGCTAGGCACGAACTTTGCGCACTGGTTAGTCCGAAGGTTCGTGCGCTTGTTGAACAATTACGCATCGAGTTGGTCAGGTACCAAGATTTGTAAAATGGCAAAAGTCATCATCATACTCATTTGTGCGCTTGTGGCTGAGGCGAGCGGTGTTGTATGCCTGAGCAAAGGATTGAAACAGATCGGCCCACCTCAAAGTTTCAGCATTGCCGAGGTTGGCCGTGTGATTGCGCTAAGCGTGACAAACCGCTACGTGGTGATAGGCGTAGCGCTGGAAGCGGCTTTTTTCTGTGCGTTGCTTTATTTACTGACGCACAGAGACGTGAGCTTGATCTGGCCTTTGACGGCTCTTGGATTTGTTATTACCACACTGGCCGCGCAGTTTCTCCTCAAAGAACAAGTTTCCGCATTGCGTTGGGTCGGTGTAGTGTTAATTGTCGTGGGGGCAGCACTCGTGAGCTACAGCGAGCATGTAAAAGAAAAACCTGCCGACAAACCGCGTGCACATGCTCAAACTCTTACAGGCGCATAGCCGCTGCTAACACAACTGCAAGTTTCTCACTGGTGACTTTGCAACGATTTGCCAACTCGATTAACGGTCGGGCCCTGCCGGGCGCGCGCGCAACCGCCCAAAAAAATTTCCCATACCGAAACCCGCCCGTTGCTGACATGAACTCGTTAAAGTCAACCGGCAGGTCTTCGTCCGCAGCATCGAAAACGACTCTTACGACTGCAAACGGAATGTTGTGCTCGCGGCAAATGGCTTGAATAGCTTCAGACTCGAACTGTGCAGCGTCTGCACCTGTCTGCTTGTAAAAATCGGCTTTCTCAGCGGCAGTGACGAGCAATCGCGGTGCAAGGGCAAACCGGCCTGGTATTGCACCTGCTTTGTTTAATCTGTCTTTCAGCGCGGGGTTTTCTGTTTCAAACAAGACCGTACCTGGGGTAAGCCTGGCTTTAAGACCCCCTGCAAAACCGCAACTAAATACCTCGTCGAAGTTGCGTTTTCCAATTGCATCAAGTACAGCCAGCCGTGCATTTGATAATCCCATCCCTGTAACAAGGGTGGTGACTGTCGGATATGGCCGGATGAGTCTTTTGAACGACACTGCTTCCTGCCTGAGTGCAAAGCACACAAGCACGTTACGGACACTTTGGCTACGGCAGTTTTGTTCCATGTCCACCAACTCGCTTCAAATCGCACATAAGAAAAATCTTCCGCAGGCAATTGCCGGCCGAAAGGTATCACTTCCAAAGCTCGAGCGCACTTCCAATCCAACAGGTGCCGCGTCAGTCCAAACAAATTACCAGTATGCTTGCCGAGCACTATTATGCTGCTCGAAAACCGGCCAGGTTTGGTTTGCATAAACCACTTGACCGTGCGAAAAATTACGCAAAAAGTTGTTATGCGTCGTTCGACAGGAATTATTTGGTTTTGGCTTTTTGCAACTTTCAGTGCATCTGCTGTAGCGGCTGAAGAACCACCAGTTGAATGGATTGATGCCGACACCGGCTACCGTGTCATTAGGCTTTCAAAAGAACCGGGCACACAGACACCATATTTCCACCAAAATGCGTTCACGCCCGACGGCCAATGGATGGCAATGAGTTCACCTGGTAGCATTTCGGTTGTGAATTTGCGCTCGCGCGAGATAAAGAAGCTTGTCACAGGCTTTGTCCGGCTAATCGAAGTTGGACGGAAAACGGGCGACATCTACTACGGATCGAACCGCGTTGTTTATGCAGTTTCCGTCCCGAGCGGAGCCGTGCGCGAGGTTGCACGACCACCTGCGCGCGGTAGCGTGGCAACGGTTAACGCAGACGAAACTCTGTTAGCTGGCGCAATCACAGAGCGGCCAACAAATGCGCCAACCGCTTTCGGTGGGGGCGGTCCATCGCCTGACTCGCGTCCGCGCCGGCCAAGCCTCGAACAGCGGTACAATCAGCGCTGGCCAATGGAGCTGTTCGTGCTGAACATCAAAACAGGCGCGGTTAAGACATTCAACCGCGGCAGCAACTGGCTTAACCATATTCAGTTCTCACCCGCTGATCCGAACATGCTAATGTTTTGCCACGAAGGCCCATGGCATCTGGTTGACCGCATCTGGACAATACGCGCCGACGGCTCAGAGTTAAGCAAGATTCACACACGCACCATGATAATGGAGATCGCCGGACATGAGTTTTGGAGCCCGGACGGCTCCACCATTTGGTATGACCTGCAAACGCCGCGCGGCGAGGTGTTTTGGCTTGCGGCCTACAATGTTCACACTGGCGACCGCACCTGGTACAGCCTCCAACGCAACGAATGGTCGGTGCATTACAATATTTCACCTGACGGCAAAATGTTCGCTGGCGACGGCGGCGCTGAAAACATGGTCGCCAAAGCGCCGGACGGCAAATGGATTTACCTATTCGAGCCTGAGCTTGTACCAAACCGTATGGAGCCGGACCAGCAAAAAGGCTTGATCAAGACTGGAGTATTGCGCGCGAAACGCCTCGTTAACATGTCCAAACACGACTATTCACTCGAGCCGAATGCGCGGTTTACCCCCGACGGCAAATGGGTCGTGTTCCGCGCAAACTTCCACGGCGCACCGCACGTGTACGCAGTCGAAATAGCCAAACACAGACAGGAACACCCACAGCTTTAACGATTCAATATGGAACAGGTACACTGTGGTGCGACTGTTTTGTATCCGGAGGTTTCGTCTGTGGCGCGCAGCGCGGGGACTCCTTATGTCCAGCCATGCCAACAAATTCGGCCAGCCAACCACATGCCAACCGCATATTCACAAATTCGGTGCCACGGGTTTGCACGTGCACTTTTTGCTGATCCCAAACACAGCTTGCTGAATTTGCGCTGCTCGAATTCAACAGTAGGTCGTGGAACTGGTCTATATTGTGATGCAACAACATAGACTCGCGCAGGCAAAAAACGCGCTTCCACACCGTGCACGAAAATCTCCCGCTTCTACGCTTGGCAAACGCGCATGAAAGAATTTTTGGCCACCCCTAAAATGAGATTAGGCAATAAACGGGCCAGAAAACAATTAACTCTTGAGTTTGCGCTCGAGTATCTCGCCGACCATGACCGGGTTTGCGCGGCCCTTGCTGAGTTTCATCACTTGCCCCTTCAGAAAATTGATCGCACCAGCCTTGCCAGCGCGGTACTCGTTCACCGGCCCAGGATACGCTGCTATGACTTCGTCGCACCATTTTTCGATTGTTGCTGCGTCACTAAGCTGTGCGAGCCCTTTCTCATGAACGATCTGAGCAGGTGATTTGCCTGTCTCAAACATTTCAGCAAACACTTGCTGGGCGGCCGAACTGCTGATGGTTTTGTTGTCCACAAGACTTACAAGCTCGAGCAGTGCGTCAGGGGTAAACTTTAATTCCGTAAGCCCGATGCCTGTCTCGGTCATTTTAGCCTGAAGACTATTGATCACCCAGTTAGCAACTGCCTTAGGATTTCTTGCTTTGCGCGCAATTGACTCGAAATAGTCCGCCAAGGGCATGTTGCTTTTGAGCACCTCGGCGTCTGAGGCTGGCAAGCCGTACTCGCGCATCAGGCGTTGTTTACGCGCAAGCGGCAGCTCGATAACGCGTTTGCTGACTTCGGCCAACCAATGTGCACTCGGCTCGAATGGCAGTAAGTCGGGGTCAGGAAAGTACCGGTAATCATGTGCATATTCTTTTGTCCGCATTTCTTCTGTTACGCCTGTGAACTCGTCCCACCGGCGTGTGCTCTGGACTAGCCGCCCGCCCTTTTCCAATACGGCAATTTGGCGTGCAATTTCGTATTCGAGCGCGCGGCGTACACCGGAGAAACTGTTCATGTTTTTAATCTCAATTTTTGCACCCAGCTCAGTGCTACCCTTGGGGCGGACACTCACGTTAACATCGCATCTGACCATGCCTTTTTCCATGTCGCAATCGCTTACGCCCCCTTGCGACAGGATTTCTTTCAGCGCGGTGAGGTACGCATACGCCATGTCTGCGCTCGCGATGTCAGGCTCGGATACAATTTCAAGTAACGGCACACCGGCACGGTTGAAATCAATCCCACTGGTCTGTTCGAAATGGAAACTTTTACCGACGTCTTCCTCAAGATGCACGCGTTTGATCCGGACACGCTCGATGTGGCCGGCGAACTCGAACTCGACGTACCCGTTGATCGCGCACGGCATATCGTACTGGCTGATCTGGTAGTTTTTGGGCATGTCGGGGTAAAAATAGCTTTTGCGATCGAACTTGGACCGGGACGGTATCTGACAATTCAGCAACAGCCCTGCAAGTATGGTCAGCCGCAGCGCCGCTTCGTTGGCCACAGGCAATACACCGGGCAGCCCGAGACACACGGGGCACACGTTTGTATTCGGCGGTGCGCCAAACTCATTTGCGCAGCCGCACCAAAGCTTCGACTTGGTCTTAAGCTGGACGTGCGTCTCCAGCCCGATGACAGCTTCGTAAGCCATTGCGCAACAATAGTTGCAAGGTTCGCGCCAACCACACAAGCACTTTGACGATTGCGCGTGGTCTCTTGCGTACACGAGAGAAACGGGCGTACGTTCGACACAGTCGGTAGTTTTGCTTTTACCATTTGGGCCAATTGACGCTGTTGTGCCTGACCTAACATTTTCTCAAGCAACACTCGCTCCCGAGAACGCCGGTGTGATCTGGGTTGCTGAAAACAGCCCGAGCCGTTGAGAACGCGCGTTTCGAGGAGTGACACCCCCATATTTTTAGCCGTTGTTCCGATCCTTATGCGTCATGCTTAAGGAAGGCCGGTTGACGTCCGAACAGGCGGTAACTAAACTTATCGCATGAAGATTAAAGTCGTATTAGAGCGGGGCGAAGACGGTTATTACGTGGCACACTGTCTGGCGTTGTGCAGTTTGCTGGTCACAATGGGAAACGCGCAAAGAGGCACTGCAGAACATACGCGAGGCAATCGAGCTGTATCTGGAACCGACACCCGAACAACTAGTAGGTAAAGAGACATGCGAACTCGTTGAACTCGTGTGAAGCTTCCTGGTCTTTCCGGTCAGCAAGTGCTCGCGGCGCTAAAGCACCTTGGTTTTGTCGAGATTAACCCGCGCAGAAGCCATGTTAAGATGGCGCATCCTGATGTGGTTGGAGGATCGTGCTTTCGTTTCATCGCGAAAGATATACACTCAAAGGTGCGCTGTTGGACGCGGATATTCGAATTGAAGAGTCCTTGAAACAAGTGCAGTGATTCAACCAGCCGGTTCATTGTGCATTGCGCAACGGCTTTTGGTTGCGCGGCGTGTACCTTGACTTAGTTTCGATTTCGATGCCTAAACCGCCCCTCCAACAAGCAATTCGCCTTCGTGGTGTGCGGCAGAATAATCTGAAGAATTTCGATTTAGACCTGCCGTTGCGGAAGCTTATTGTCATAAGCGGCTTGAGTGGTTCGGGCAAAAGCTCGCTTGCATTTGACACACTGTTTGCCGAGGGCCAACGCAGGTACATCGAAACGTTCTCGCCTTATGCACGGCAGTTCTTCGACCGGATGGATAAACCCCAGGTTGACTCAGTGGAGGGCATCCCGCCTGCCATTGCAATCGAGCAGCGCAACACGGTGCGTAGCACACGCTCGACAGTGGGTACAATGACCGAAATTTGCGATTATATGAAGGTTTTGTGGCCGTACATTGCGCAATTACACTGCTGCGGCTGCAACAAGCCGGTGCGCAAAGATTCGCCTCAGAGCATCTGGGAGACGCTCACGAAACCTGAAATCCAAGATCCTAAACCCGACGCAAATTCGAAGCCGGGCGGCCCGGCGCGGAATCCAGAGGTTCTCGTCACGTTTGATCTCCCCCTTTCGGAAAAGCTTTCACTGGAGGATTCCCTTGCGCTTATTGCCAAGCAAGGCTACCAACGGCTGCTTCTTAACGGCGAGATTGTGCGAGTGGACGATGCTGCTGGGGGTCTGTCGTCTGCGGCAAAGCGTCCGAGTAGTTTGACCGTGATCCAGGACCGGCTCCGCCTTGCGCCTGAAAACCGCGCGCGGTTCATCGAGGCATGCGAGCAGGCGTACCACTTTGGTAAAGGCAAACTGGCCGTGCACATCTGCTCAGACGCGGCCGAACCTACCCCAACAACGCAACAGTTTAACTGTTCACTGGCCGAGCCCCGAAAGCTTTCCGGGTTCGACAGCTTGGCCTTGACCTCCTCCTGGCCCCAACGCCACACGGTAACAACACTTCGCTTCAGTAACGCACTGCACTGCGCCGAGTGCGACATCGAATACCGTGAGCCGTCCCCTGCCCTGTTCAGTTTTAATCATCCGGTCGGCGCTTGCCCGACCTGCAAAGGGTTCGGCCGGATTATCACCATTGACTACAATCTTGCAATTCCAGACCGTTCGTTGAGCTTGGCCGAGGGCGCGATCAAACCGTGGCGCAGTGGGTTTAGTGCCGAATGCCAGCAAGATTTGCTGAAATTTTGCAAGGCACGCGGCGTGCCTGTGAATGTGCCATTTGCAAAACTCGAGCCCGAGCACCAGCGCTGGGTTATCGAGGGGGACGAAGATTACGGCATAGACGATGCGCATCAATGGCCATACGCGTGGTATGGATTAAAAGGGTACTTCCGCTGGCTCGAGTCTAAAGCGTACAAGATGCACGTGCGTGTTTTACTGTCGCGGTACCGCGCATACACAACCTGTCCGGATTGCAAAGGCGCGCGGCTTAAACCCGACGCGTTGCTTTACAGATTGCCGATCGCAGATTTTGGGTTGACCCGACTTGAACAAATCCACCGTTCAACCTCTGGTCGCAACTTGTCAATCACACTTGCAGATTTCTACGCGCTGCCGATTCGCGATGCATTCGAGTTGGTGAATCAGCTTGTGCAAAAATTCGCTCGCAAAAGTTCCGCAGCAGCCTTGTACCCTGGTACAATGCCAACGCCGATCGAAATTGTACTCGAAGAAGTTCGGACACGACTACGGTATCTGGTTGATGTAGGGCTTGGATATCTCACACTTGAGCGACCGACACGTACTTTGTCAGGGGGTGAAACCGAGCGCGTCAATCTGACCACATGCCTTGGCACAAGGCTGGTGAACACGCTCTTCGTGCTGGACGAACCGAGTGTAGGGCTGCATCCGCGTGATACGGATCGGCTCGTGCGGATACTCGAGCAACTGCGTGATGCCGACAATACTGTTGTCGTAGTCGAGCATGAGCCAGGTGTGATCCGCGCAGCAGACATGATAGTTGACCTCGGGCCGGGCAGCGGCGAGGCCGGTGGGCGCATTGTGTTCCAAGGCACCTTCAACGAGCTGTTGCGTCACCCGGATTCGCTTACGGGCAGGTACATGAGCGGTAGGCTAAAAATCGAGCTTCCGCAACGCCGACCAGTCGCGCCCTTGGAAATAACCAAAATCCAAAACCCAAGATCCGAAACAATTCCGAAACCCAGAATCCAAGATCGGCAATCAAAAGTTGAAACCCATGGCTGGCTGACGTTGCGCAATGCCACCAGGCACAACCTTAAAAACATCACTGTGAGTTTCCCGCTCCGTAGGCTTGTGGTGGTTACAGGTGTGAGTGGCTCGGGCAAAACGACGCTCGTACGTGAGGTGCTTTATCCGGCGTTGGTCACAAAACTCGGACTCCAGATTGAAAATGCAAAGGCATCAGACAGACTCGGTTCAGGAACTGAATCCGACACCGAGTTCGAAGAGACAACCGAGGCTGGCAGTGGTTTTGGGACAGAAATTGAAGGCTGGGAACAACTCGCTCGCGTTGTGCTGGTTGGCCAGTCGAGCCTTGGCAAGACACCGCGGTCAAACCCGGCGGTGTACATTGGTGCTTTCGACCATATCCGCGAGCTGTTTGCGCAGACTGAGCTGGCGCGGCAACGCGGTTTGACAGCCAGTGCATTCAGTTTCAACTCTGCTCAAGGCCAATGCGAGCGCTGCCGCGGCGCGGGTTTCGAAAAAGTTGAAATGCAGTTCCTGAGCGACGTGTTCATTCGATGCCCGGATTGCAACGGCAGGCGATACCGCAAACACATTCTTGACGTAAAAATCCGTAGTCCAAAATCCGACATACGAAGCGAGTTGTCTATTGCAGACTTGCTCGATGCTACGGTGGACCAAGCTGTAGCATTTCTCGGTGGACTCGCCGAATCGAAGCCAGCCCAGAAAGCGGTTGCGATGCTGAGGTTGTTGCAAGAAGTCGGTCTGGGCTACCTACGCGTTGGCCAGCCCATCAATACGCTTTCAGGTGGTGAAAGCCAGCGCCTCAAACTCGTGCGGCACCTGGCTGAAGAAATAGAAATTTTGAAATCCGAAACCCGAACCACGAAACAAATCCGAGGGCATGAACCCAGACATCTACTTGCCGCAACAACGACCCAAGGTTCAAATGTCAATCAGGCTACTTTGTTTCTTTTCGATGAACCAACAACTGGCCTGCACTTCGACGACATCCGGCAATTACTGCACGTGTTCCAGCGGCTTGTGGACGCGGGCCATTCGCTGGTTGTAATTGAGCATAACTTGGAGCTGATCAAGTGCGCAGATTGGGTGATTGACCTCGGCCCAGAAGCCGGCGACGAAGGCGGTCAGGTTGTTGCAGTTGGTACACCTGAAGACATTGCATCTTGCCCGCACAGTCACACTGGCCGTGCGCTGCGCGAGGTGCTCTGCCCTTAACCGCCTCGCACAAGGTTGGAGCGCTGGTTGACACCGTGCACCAGGTAAACCCATCAATAGCATCGCATAGTCAGTCCATCACACGCAAACCCATGATGCACAGTGGACAATGCAACGTGCTTCCGGCATTCTGCTGGTAGTTCAGGTTAGAGCTGCCGGCAAGATACCGGCGGCAAGCCTTGGATATTGCGCTTATGGCAGACAAATCGTACCAACCCAAAACTTGCAATGAAGCGGTTGTAGCCAGCCACACGGTGACGGGCACAGCGCTACCACGCTGGGAACACTTCGAGCACAAGGCCGATATTGGCGTGCGCGGCATCGGGCCGACCATGGCCTCTGCATTCGAACAGGCTGCAATTGCGCTTGTGGCAGTGTGTACCGACCCTGCACGCGTACAGCCGGTCCAGGAAATCCAAGTACAATGCGAAGCGCCAACGCCTGAACTGCTGTTGGTCGAATGGCTTAACACACTCATTTACGAAATTGCCACACGCAAAATGCTGTTCAGCAGGTTCAACGTTCAAATCCGCGCTCAGCAGCTTACGGCTAGGGCGTCTGGTGAGCCAATTGACATCACTCGGCACGAACCTGCTGTCGAGGTCAAAGGCGCAACCTATGCCGAGCTGACTGTTCGCGAACTGCAACCCGGTTGCTGGATTGCACAATGCGTGGTGGATGTGTAAAAAGTGTAAGGAGCAAAGACTAAAACCGAGCGGAGAATTTTATGGACATTAATAAACTCGAGCGTATTAGCGAAACCGAATGGCGCATCCCAGCTACCGGCCGAATGCGTGTGCCGGCGGTCATCTATGCAACGGAACAATTGCTCCGCGAGATGGATGACAAGGTTATCGAGCAGGCGTGCGGTGTGGCTACGTTGCCTGGTATTCAAAAGGCTGCGTTTGCCATGCCAGATGCGCATTGGGGCTATGGATTCCCCATTGGCGGCGTAGCTGCATTTGACCCGGATGAAGGCGGCGTAATTTCGGCTGGGGGTGTCGGGTTCGATATCTCATGCGGCGTACGCACACTTTTGACCGGCTTAAACAAGAAAGACGTGCTGGCACACCAAAAAGAACTCGCCGATACACTGTTTCGGTGGATACCTGCCGGTGTCGGCAGCACAGGTAACTTACACCTGAGCATCAAAGAACTCGATGATGTGCTTGCAAACGGAGCTGTTTGGGCTGTGCAACACGGCTATGGCACACCAGAAGACCTCCAACGCATCGAAGAACACGGTCGGATGGAGGGGGCTGATCCGGATTGTGTGTCGAATCAGGCTAAGAAACGTCAACAGGACGAGATGGGGACGCTTGGTTCGGGCAATCACTACCTTGAGGTGCAGGAAATCGTGGAAATTTACGACGAAGAAATTGCTAACGTGTACGGGTTGCGGCTGGGCGAAATTACCGTGAGCATCCATTGCGGCTCACGCGGCCTCGGACACCAGATCAACACCGAATACCTTAAAGAAATGACCACTGCGGCGCAGCAGCACGGGATTCATTTGCCCGAACGCGAGCTTGCGTGTGCGCCGATCAAATCTACAGTCGGTCAGCGATACTTGGGCGCAATGCGTGCTGCCATTAATTGCGCGTTGGCAAACCGCCAAATACTGTCGCACTTGGCTGGTAAAGCGTTTGCCGAAGTGTTCCCAGATACCAAGCTCACCCTGCTCTACGACGTGTCGCACAACACGTGTAAGGTTGAGGAACACGTTGTTGACGGCAAACGCAAGCGACTGTTTGTTCATCGCAAAGGCGCTACGCGCTCGTATGGCCCGGGTCGGGCAGCGGAGCTGCCGGCCGAGTTCCGCGCTGTGGGCCAGCCGGTGCTCATTGGTGGTAGCATGGGCACATGCTCGTACATTTTAGCTGGCACAGATATTGCCGAGGCCAAAGCGTTTGCTTCAGCCGTGCACGGCGCCGGCCGTGCGCTTAGCCGCAACCAGGCACTCAAACAATGGCAGGGCCGACAAGTCATAGACGAACTTGCCAGTCGCGGGGTTTTGATCCGTAGCCCGTCTGTGCGCGGTGTCGCCGAGGAAGCGCCGGGCGCATACAAAGATGTCAGTGCTGTTGTTGATGCAGCCGAACAGGCCGGGTTGGCGCGCAAAGTCGCCAGATGCAAACCGCTTATTTGCGTCAAAGGTTAAGCGAATGATAAGCCTGCAGGACACGCGTGTTGTGCCCGGCGAATCAATTGTCATTCACGGCGCGCGCGAGCATAACCTTAAAAACATCAGCCTCGCCATACCGCGCAACCGGTTTGTTGTTATAACCGGTGTAAGCGGCTCTGGCAAAAGCACGCTCGCGTTCGACCTACTGTTTGCCGAGGGCCAGCGCAGGTTCCTCGATTCGATGAACGTGTATGCACGGCAGTTCGTCGAGCAACTTGCGCGGCCAGACGTGGACCTGATTGCTGGCATCCCAGCCACGGTTAGCATCGAGCAACGTAATCGCGGTGGGGGCGGCAAAAGCACAGTGGCAACTGTAACCGAGATTTACCATTTCCTGCGGCTGTTATTTGCGCGGCTCGGATTACAGTACTGCCCGGACTGTCAGCAGCCGGTTCAAGCCCAGACACGAGATGAGGTTGCGCGCCAGCTACGAATCGAGGTGCGCAAACGAGGCGATTTGCTTCTGCTTGCGCCCGTGGTGAAACGGCGCAAAGGGTTTCATACCGACGTGGCTGAATGGGCCGCCAAACACGGCTACAAAGAAATACGCGCCGATGGCAAAGTCTATGACACAAGCAAACCGTTTCGACTCGACAGATACCGCGAGCACAACATTGAGATTGTGGTTGGCGTGTTAGACCGACGCGCATTTGCAGCTCGCGCAACAATTAGCGACACCTCAGTGCAAATTAAGCAATTGAAAAGCACAAGCGCTCCACCTAAAGGCTGGGCTACAAATTATTCAGCACACCGGCTCGTTGACGAGACACTCAAGCTTGGCAACGGCACTTTACTTGCCCTGGACAATTACGGCAAAGTGACCGTTCATTCCACTGAACGTTCATGTCCGAGTTGCGGGCGGTCATTCGAGCTGCTCGACCCGAAAAATTTCAGTTTCAACTCGCCTGCTGGATGGTGTGCGCGCTGCCGCGGGTTCGGCGAACTGTTCTGGATGCCCGAGGACGTTGACCGTGGTGCACGTGCCGAGATGATCGAGGAGACATGGTTCGAATGGATGGAAGGCCAGCGCGAGCCGTGTCCAGAGTGCAACGGCACCCGGCTTAATCCGGTGGCACGTGCAGTCCGGCTTATCGTGGTGCCTGCTGCAAACCGCCAGATCGCGTTGGTTTCACCTGAGGCGGTTTCGCACACGTTGTCGGAGGCATCGTCGCAAATGACGCTGAGAACTTTACGATGCGGGAAACTGACTGGCCTAACGATTGTTGATTTGGCTGAGATGTCGGTCGAGGCGGCAGACGATTTTTTCAGCCGGCTAAAGCCAAAAGGCAGGGCCGCGTTCATCGCACGCGATATCCTGCCTGAAATCCGGGAGCGGCTTAGATTCCTCAAAGAAGTTGGGCTTGGGTATCTCCAGCTCGGGCGTGCAGTGCCGACGTTGTCTGGGGGTGAATCACAACGCATCAGGCTTGCGGCACAGTTAGGGTCGAACCTAAGCGGTGTGCTTTATATCCTAGACGAACCGACAATTGGTTTGCACCCACGCGATAATGAGCGGTTACTGGCAGCGCTCGAAACGCTCAAAGCGCGTGGTAACTCGATCATTGTCGTCGAACACGATGAGGCTACCATGCGCACAGCCGATTACATTATTGACCTTGGTCCCGGCGCAGGCGTACACGGTGGCACAGTTGTGGCAGCGGGCACATTGCGGGAACTAATAGCGCACCCTGAATCCGTGACTGGTCAATGGTTAAGCGCCAAGCGCACATATCCAATGCGCGGGTGCAGAAGACAAGTCGGCCCCCCGAAAACCGAAATCCGAGACCTGCAATCCGAGACGACACAAAATCTTGAAATCGAAGCGCACAGTTGGCTGACGTTGCACAACGCATCGAAGCACAACCTTAGAAATGTCACCGTTAGTTTTCCACTTGGCAGGTTGGTGCTTGTGACTGGTGTGAGTGGGTCGGGCAAAAGCACATTGGTGCGTGAATGTCTGTTGCCTGCCTTAACCGCAGCGCTCAAATCGCGCCGGGCCAGTTCGACCGTACAACGGTTCAACGGTTCAACGGCCTCGTACGTCACCGGCTACGAATCCATTCGGGCTGTACACGAGGTTGATCAATCGCCAATTGGCCGCACGCCGCGCTCGATCCCGGCGACTTACGTCGGATTTTTCGATGATATCCGCAGATTATTCGCGCAAGTACCAGAAGCGCGGTTACGCGGTTACGGCCCGGGTAGGTTCTCGTTCAACAGCCCGCAGGGCCGGTGTCAGGAATGCCAAGGCGCAGGCGTGGTGAAGCTGGAGATGAACTTTTTACCCCCCGCATTTGTGAAATGCGAAAGCTGCAATGGCCTGCGGTTCACGCCTGAGACGCTCGATATCAAATACCGCGGCAAAAACATTGCCCAGGTGCTCGATATGTCGGTAGAGGAAGCACTTGAGTTTTTTGCGCATGTACCACGCATCAAACGCGCACTGCAGGCTTTGGTTGACACCGGGCTTGGTTACCTGAAGCTCGGCCAGCCGAGCCCGACCTTGAGCGGCGGCGAGGCACAACGTGTCAAGCTTGTCACCCATTTGCTTGGTGGCCTGAGTGAACCAGACCTGTTCCAGCCCAGAGCCAAGCGCGACCTGTTCATTTTGGAGGAACCAACCATTGGCCTGCACATGGCAGATGTGCACAAGCTTGCAGAGGTACTGCACAGGTTAGTTGACGCCGGGCACACGGCGATCGTTATCGAGCATAACCTCGACCTAATCGCTGAAGCCGACTGGGTAATTGACCTCGGCCCTGAAGGTGGCGAGGCCGGCGGCCGCGTTGTTGCTGTAGGCACACCCGAACAGATCGCACGCAAAAAAAACTCGCACACGGGTAGGTTCTTGCGTAACCTACTGCGCGAAAAATGAGCAGCCCATACGAAGAATTGCTCGATGGCCAGGTTGTGTTCAGGCGCGCCCCCGGGACTCGACACGAAATGGTCTGTACGCGGTTGCTTGCGCTTCTGGACACCTGCGTGGCGAATCTGAGCACCACACGCATTTTACCGCGCCGGTCGCAGGTCCAGCTTCCAAGTGGCAGTATTGTGTGTCCTGATATTGCGCTTATTGACACAGCAACAGGTAAGCTTTGGCTTGCAATCGAGATAATAAGCTCTGACGACCACCACACCGATACTGTCATCAAGAAACAGATCTACGAAGACATGCGGCTGCCACGGCTGTGGATCGTTGACCCGCGCTACGATAACCTCGAAGTTTACCACAGCAGCGAGTATGGCCTCGCACTAAAGGGTATTATGGCAGGTAACGACGTGCTCACGGATACTGACCTGCCCGGGTTCCAGGTGACCATTCGCGATCTGTTTGCTTGACCCTCGGCATCTGAATCGGAAGGAACACCACGCGGATTCGGAATTTTTGTTTTCTGAAAGGCGCTGGGGGAATGCCCCGTCCATGCAAGCCCGATGCGCAGGCTTTTTGCGTGACTGAGCCCGGCGAGTTCGCTTGAAATATTGCAGGGCCGGTTTGAACCGCGGAGACGCTGAGCACGCAAAGCATACGGTTGCAACCCAAAACACCGCGTGTCCGTAATCACACTGCACAAACCCAGGGGCTTGCGTGGAAGCAAACCCAACATGTTACCGGCATCTTGCCAGCAAAGAACGGACTGTAGCGGACGCCTCGGCGAGGCGTCCCTACCAAACTTTTTCAACGGTAGGGGCGCGCGGCCCTGCGCGTCCGGACTTGGTAGGGGCGGGTTGCATACCGGGCGGTTCGTTTGCGCGGGTGGAAGCGCGTCCGCAAGACCCGAATCGGATGGAAGATCGCGCTCCGTCGCCACCGAACTCAAACCGCAGAAACGCAGAGACGCAGAGTTTTGTGTGAAAGCAAACCCAACTTGCTACCGGCATCTTGCCAGCAAAGAACGGACCGTAGCGGACGCTCCGGCGAGGCCTCCCTACCACCAATGTTTTTCTGCCTGGCACGAATGGTCTTTTTGCTAGGCGTGCAGATATTTTTTGGGGAAAAGTACACGCCGGATTTGCCCGAATTGGGGTTGGCCGGGCAAACGACCTCACACCAAAGTTTTATTCTCGCGGTATCAGGGTGATTGCGTAGTGTTAGCCCTTGCGACGGTCCAATCAGACTGCATACTGCTAACGACCGGTCGCCTCGGGCATGGCTTGGATGGAAACTGCGCATGGCTTCAAGCCAGGCGCAGTTGCTGTGACAAGTATTCTTCCGCGCGGCGCAGTCGCTTTTACAAAGGCAACGCATCTGCCCAGATACGCGCGTCTTGAACTTGCTTGGAACGGTTCGTGACTTGTATTGTCCGCGTTATCAACTGCAGCAATTACACCTGGGCCTGTGACCGTAAAACTGATCAAGTTTGTCGCACTCGGCACGAGCACGCCATTTGAATCAACAACTTCAGCCGTAACAACACAAACATCGTCCCATGCAGGTGAAAGCCTTCGCTGGTCCGCATCAAGCCGGATTCGCACCTGGGCGCCTGCTGTACGCAGCGCGTGCGTGGCAACAACGCGCCTGTTATTCCGAGCCACGGCCTTCAACATGCCCGGTTCGAACCTTACCTTCCAGGCGCGCGGTGCATCGTCGTACGGGAGCCGTTGCACACCGAGCGACCTACCGTTCAGGAATAGCTCGACCTCATCGCAGTTGCTGTACACCTCGACTTCTTCTTCATGCGGCGCGAGATTTGCCGGTGTCCAGTCCCCAAAAAGAAATCTGGTCGGCAGCAACGGCACAAAGCCCGGGTCAACGTCCATTCTCCGCTCGGGTGCTACCCTGCGTGCTGCATAAACCATTGGTTTGTCACTCCACCAGCTTTGCCGTTGGTATGCCAGTGGCCGCGCTGAGCCAGTCCGGTCCAATAACCCCGAGCCAGCGGCTACAATTGGCCAGCGCCATGCCTCGCCCAAATAATCCACGCCTGTCCACAAAAACTGGCCCGAATGCGACGGGTTATCGCGCAGCCAGAGCCAGGTCTGGCGGTCATGCCGCTGTTCGGTGCCGATTATCTTCCACCACGGCTTTGCACGCTGAGCAGCCAATAGCTCGTTGTCACGATAGTTTGTCCCAACTACATCCAGCGAGTCGGCTAAACCATTTGTGTAATCACCGCTTACATTTGGCCTGAACAAGGCTTGAGTAACCGGGCGCGTCGGGTCGTTTTGGTGGCACACCTTGACCAAGCCGCGCGCAATCGGGATTGCGATTTCGGGCTGTTGCGTGTCGCGGATTTCATTGCCGATGCTCCACAAAATAACACATGGGTGGTTACGATCACGCCGGACAGTGTCGCGCACGTCAATCATTGACCATTGCGCGAAATGTAGGTGGTAATCGTGAGGGTTTTTACCCATCGTCCAGCAATCGAAAAACTCGTTCATCACGAGGAACCCAAGCCGGTCGCACAAATCCAGGAACTCGGGCGCAGGCGGGTTGTGTGCTGTGCGCACTGCGTTCACACCAAGCTCGCGCAGTTTTCGCAGGCGCCGCTCCCATATGCCCAACGGCACAGCTGCACCAAATGCACCGCCGTCGTGATGCAAACAAACGCCCTTGATCTTGACGTTTTTGCCGTTCAACCAAAATCCGGTGTCGGACCTGAACTCGAACTGCCGGATACCAAACGGCGTGATTACCTCGTCAACAAGTTCAGGACCAGGACCCTTCCCTGCCGCAGACTCGCCAAACACACGCGTCGTAAGCCGATACATGTTGGGCTGAGTCACATCCCACAACCTTGGTTTTTCAACAATGACCCTAGCAATTAACTCAGCACATGCACCGGCTGGAATGCTCCGCGGCGCGGCACCCCCGATGTACAACTGAGCACGCCCACGTGCATCTGTTGCGCCAGACAAACTGACGTAATTTGAGACTGTCACCTTGTACGGCTGCGCGGTCTTATTTACAACCGTTGCACGCACTTCGACAGTCGCGCGGTCGGGACTGACCTCCGGCGTCAGGATAAACACACCCCAGCGGTCAATGTGCACTGGACGCGTTACGACGAGCCGTACATGCCGGTATATACCCGCCCCTGTATACCACCGTGATGCTGGCTGACCGGAATTATCCACTCGAACCGCAAGCACATTTGTCGCGGCACCGAACTTCAAATAGCTGGTCAGTTCGTACCCGAAGCTGACGTAACCGTAAGGCCGGTGCCCAAGGTGATAGCCATTGATCCAGACATCACTGTTTGCCATCACACCGTCAAACTCAATAAATACGCGGTGAGCCGCGTACTCGGCTGGCAACGCGAAATGTTTTCTGTACCAGCCTATGCCAGCTGGCAAAAACCCGCCACCCGGCCCGGTTGCATTTGTCTGGCTGAACGGCCCTTCGATACTCCAGTCATGCGGCACATCGAGCCGGCGCCACGCCGAATCGTCAAAGTTGGGCTGGTCCGCCCCGGGCGCATCCGCTTTCAAAAACCGCCAGTCAGCGTCGAAGCTAAGTGTCACTCGAGGCTGTTGCATCGAGTTGTTCGGCAGAAGCCCGCCCGCAACATCGCACAAGCCCAAGCTCAGTAACAGCGTGCCCAGTACACTTATTACCCGATCCCCGGTCCGGACCGTATCGCGCATGTTCATTGCAGTTTTTTGCGGGGCATCATCGCAAAACAAGCGGCCTTTTCCAAGCCAATGTCGGCTCCAGACCAGTTTAAGCCCTGGGACACGGTTTCCCAAACGCGCACTTGGTGCACTGTAGTATTTGGTGGCATCAGGTTAAATTAAAAAACTGCTCAGTGCGCGTGGCCCTTATTGTTCGTAATCTGGCCTTCAGCCTGTTTTTGAACTGCCGTGAGTCGGGCTCCACCCCGACCTGTTTCGAACAACCTAGAGGGGCGAGTTTTACCCCGACCCAAGTCTAAACCGGACGGCGCGGGAGCCGTCCATCCATCGGATGGCATGGACGGTCCTGTTCCAACCGGACCCGAATCGGAACGGGACGGCGTGGAGGGCGTGCCTCCAATGGACGCGTGGAAGCCGTCCCTCCAGGGTCGGGATTGGATGGGGACGCGGTGGAACGCGTCCCTCCCTTGGGCCATGCGCTTGTCATCATGCCATCACACACTTCTGGCTTTTTAGAGGCGGGTGCGGACCATCCCGCCATTGCGGGACTCATACACCGCCTGCGGCTCCCGAGTCGTCAGTTCCACGCCCGCGTCCGCGCCCAAGCACTCGCGCAAGCGCGCAGGATACCGCGGATCGGCCGGGGCGCTGCTCAGTGGGATTATCGGCTTGACCTGCGGGACAGTTCGGCTGTCACCTCCGCCAGTGAACACACCTGCACCCGTTCGTGAACCGGATAACTGTCCTTGCCCGGATACACAATCCATGCCCGGTCCAGTTTCAGGTCAACCAGGGCAACGTGGAGCGACCTGGTCATCGCTGGCGCGTCCGCACACTTGAACTCCACACCGTAGCGTTTGCCGCCCGAGATCAGCAACAAATCCAGTTCCGCCCCGCTGTGCGTGGCCCAGAAAAACGCCTGGCGCGTGCCGGCCACGCTCAACACCTGCTCCAGCGCAAACCCTTCCCAAGACGCCCCGTGTTTGGGATGACCGGCCAACCCGAGCCGGTCCTCGATGCCCAGCAGCGCGTGCAGCAGGCCGCTGTCGCGCACATAAACCTTCGGCGCTTTGTATTGGCGCTTGCCCACGTTCTCAAACCAGGGCGGCAATTGCCGCAGCACAAACGCGCCGGTCAGCAGGTCCAGATACGCGCGCACGGTCTTTTCCGACAGGCCGAGCGCCCGCGCCAGTTCCGCTCCGTTCCAGATCTGGCCGTGGTAATGGGCCAGCATCGTCCAGAACCGCAACAAAGCCGCCGACGGAATGCGAATGCCCAGTTGCGGCACATCCCGCTCCAGAAAGGTGCGGATGAAATCCTGTCGCCACGCCAAACTCGCCTTCTCGTCGCGGGCCAGAAACGACCTCGGCAACCCGCCCCGCAGCCACAGCCGGTCTTGCTTGCCTGCGCCCACGTCAGCCAGTTCGAACCCGCCCAGGTCCACAAAGCCCGCCCGGCCTGCCAGCGATTCCGAAACGCCTTTCACCAGGTCCGGCGAAGCGCTACCAAGCAGGAGAAATCGGGTTTTGGCTCTTGGCCGGTCGGCCAGCGGACGCAACATGGTGAACAGCTCCGGCAACCGCTGCACCTCGTCAATGACCACCAGCCCGCTGAGGTCGCCCAGCACAAGCTCGGCGTTTTGCAGCTTGGCCCGGTCGGCAGGCCGCTCCAGGTCGAACCAGGTGGCGGTTGTCTCCTCTGCCAGCCGGCGGGCCAGGGTGGTCTTGCCGCACTGACGCGGTCCGAGCAGCACGGCCACCGGGTTGTTGGCCAACGCACTTCGCAACGCCTGCAACGCCCTGGGACGCTCAATCATGCCCGGATGTTATCCTTGCATTTCTGGAGTGTCACTCCGGAAATGCAAGGATGCTTTAGGCCGCCGGCAAAGCAAGCGCATAGGGTCGGGTTCCACCCCGACCCGAATCGGATTGGGATGTCTTGGATGGCCCGGTTCCACCCGCGCCCGATTGGGACGGCGTGGAAGCCGTCCCTCCATTGGGCCATGGGCCTGTCATCATGCCAACACGCACAATGCACGACGGTCGGGCTGGCTCATTTTGTGCCTTCCTCGATGATCTTGATTTCTTCCGGCGTCAGCCCGTAGAGCCGATACACCCGCTCATCTATCTCCCGCTCCAGCGCCGATGTGTCCGCCGCCGGATCCGCTCGCTTCGCCGCTGGAATCTTGTCCACCAGCTTCATCGCTCCATTCATCATGGTTTGCTAGTTGACTGCTTGCCGCTTGCACCGGCAAGGAATAAATCGAACACCGACTGAGCGAAGTCCTCTCCGCGCTTCTTGCAACGGAAGTAGGCCGAGAGCGTTGCCCCGGCGAAAACCGTGCTCCAGAAAGCAAACGCTGGCCGTCTGGCGGGCTGGCAAAACCACGCAGCGACGAGTCCAATGAGTGAAATAACCGCAAGCAATCCGAACATCGTCAACAGGACGCGGAACAGGCCATAGTGGGCATTGAAGGTCAGCGGACGCGGGCTGCTTTCGGCGACGGCGTGGTAAACGAGATAGAACAGTTCGCGGTTCTTCTTGAGCCGTAACTCGCGCGCGCGGTCGGGTGGGCAATCCGGCGGCAGGTCGGGTTCGGTCGAAACGCCGAATCGGTCTCGGATGAGGTTCAGCAGGCGGGTCTTGTAGGCGGCGGAGAAATGGTTGTCGTCGGCCAACAACCACCGTTCGGACGGGAAACCGCCCCACAGCGGTTTGAGGATGCGCTTCTCGACGACGCTCTGGCTCAACCCTTGGAGCAGCAGGCCGGTGATGTAGCCGAGTGCGATGAGGATGGAGGTTTCCGCCAGTCCGCCGGTGAAATCCAGCGGCAACGTCCAGCCAAACAACCCGGTCAGCACCTGCACGCACCACAGGAACACCATCCCCGGAATCAGATTGGCCACGAAATCGTAAAGGTCTAAGCGCGCGATCATCAGCGATAGCAAATCGAATATCGGTTAGTTTTTGAATCGTAGCTGCAAATCACGTTGCCTTCCGATGTCAGCCAGAGATGTTCTGCCCCGTTCTTGTAGTTGTAGTAGTTGCCGTAAGCGGATTGTTCTCCCGGTACTGAACCTTTTGAAATCACAATCTCTTTCGGATTGGTAAGGTTCAACCAATCTGCGCCGCAGTAGCCGCTGCGCCGTCCGTGATGCGAGACTTTGAAAACGCAAATGCCAGAAACCAGTGAACGCGCCGTGCTGTTCTGGCTTGCCCACTCATAGAGTTCTTCCCAAACGCCGTCGTCAATGTCACCCGCAATCAGTGCTTTGAAGCCCGCTTCTTTCAGCAGCAACACGTATGCAGCTTTGTTCCACTCGCCCGCTTCATTCGCATCCCTGACTGCCTGTTGTGTGGGATGCAGAACGTAGAGGCCGTATGGCAGTCGTGTTCCGTCTTGAAGGCTCAATGCCTCTGTGCTCCGGTATCTCTTTACCGCGTTCTGCCGCAGGCGTTGGTAGGCGTCCCAATCTTCTGATCTTCCGACGCTATATGGCGAACTGAAGTCCGGGCGCGGCTTATTGTTCGCCGTGTCCCAGAAGTTTGAGATGGAAAATTTCCGGGCCAATGCGGCAAGCCCGTCCATATGATCCATGTCGGGGTGCGTCTGGACGTAGCGAAAAAGATCGGTCCGGTTACCAAGGTAGCGGATTGGGTCCGTTTTCTGAGGGTCTGCACCACCGCCGTTGCAGATGTCCACCATCATCCAGTTATTGTCGGGCAACTCGATGATCGTGCAATCGCCGTTGCCGACGTTGAGGAAGCGCAAGGTCATGCTCATAGGTTTATTCCTCCATGTTGTTGGGGAGTTTTGTTGTTGTGTTTGCCTTTGAGGCGGTCTTGGGGGTTGGAGAGAGCGCGGACTTCGTCGCGCACTTTGACCCAGTCTTGTTCTTGGGCATCCATGCCAGCCGACAATTTTTCGACGGCTTCACGAATTTCGGCAAGGGCGAGGGTTTGCTCGCGCTCGGAGGCAAAGCCGTGAACTGTCAGCCATGCCCGGTCAAACGCTTGCCGTTCAGGGGTGTTCATTTCCGCGGTCAACCACTGTATTTCCCGACTCTTCAGTGGCTCGAATGCCGCCAGCAGGTCGCGCTTCGCTAACGCGGAAAGGGTGCGCGGATCGAGAACGAGCAGCCGCATCGCTTCATAAGTCTGAATCTTGATCATGCGGCCATAGCTTCGGCCTTCCAACTGGCGGAGAATGAATCCGAACGATCCCAATAGTAGAGCAGCGAGAACTTCCGTCTCGATGCCATGCGCAGAACGAATTTCGATGAGGTTGTTATCTACCTGCGCTTTAGCCCGATTGATCCCGGTGACGAGGCGCATTTTGTTGATGATGGGTATTACCAAATCAGCGGGTTTGCGCGGCGGCAGGCGATACCAATCTTTGCCGCGCGCCCGGCAGGTGGCAGTCTGATGGAAGCCTTGGCTTTCGCCCCAACGGATGTAAGCCTCTGCCCTTGTCCCCTTCATCTCTGCGAGAGACGCGTTGGTAGAGAACATCATGCAACTGAGGTTCTCCTTGCGCACAACCGGGGTGACAATCTCGGCGGGGCGAAGGATGACCGGCTTGAGGAATTCTGGCTCGATGCCCCATTGGCGGATTTTTT
>CAZKTA010000001.1:205285-522978 GCA_964555645.1 uncultured Verrucomicrobiota bacterium | reverse complement strand
GTTGTGCATCCTGGTGCAATTCCATTGGACACAGCTTCTCATCCAAAACAACCCCTACTAGACAATTACTTGACCTGTACCGAACACAAACACTGGGCGAGGAAGGATTGCAAACGCCGCAGGTAAGAGCTATAATTGCGGCAAACAAGATAAACACGCGGTCGGCCTATGGAACAGCGGCTATTTTTTGTCCTGCAGCAGTTGACATTTATAGTGTGTTTAGGTTGGTCTCAAACGCTCCAGCCTGCCAGTATGGATGGGCTCCAGCCGACTGAGTCAATAAGTGCGACGCAGACCGGTCCGAAGATCAGTTTTGCCGAAACGATACATGATTTTGGCAGGGTACACTCAGGTAGTGTTGTTAAACACGAGTTTGTGTTCACCAACATTGGCGATGCAACGCTCGAGATAACCGGCGTGCATACAACCTGCGGGTGTATGACGGCAGGTGAATGGTCGCGTCAGGTTGAGCCGGGTCAAACGGGCCGTATCCCGATACAGTTTAACACGGGTGGGTACGTTGGTACTGTTATGAGGAACGTCACGGTTACTTCGAACGACAGGGAACAGGCCACGGTAGTTTTGCAGCTTAAGGCGACGGCATGGAAACCTGTGGAGGTAAGCCTGCCATACGCTGTGATTTATGCGAATGCCGAGACGCTCGGCCAGAGCAGCTCAACCGTGCGCATCATAAACAACGAGGAGCAACCACTCGAGCTGTCAAGCCCGGTATGCAACGATAAACATTTCGTGGCTGAGCTAAGGACGATCAAGCCCGGGAAAGAATTCGAGGTTGAGATCAAGGCTGTTCCGGAACAAAACCCAATGAACCGGCAGGGTATTATCAACCTAAACACTTCGTCCACAAACATGCCGCAGATCGAGATTCGTGCGATGACAATTCTGCAGCCGGTAGTGATGGTTACACCGCCCCAGATCAATCTTCCGCCTGGGCCGTTGGCAGGCCAGATCACCATAACATTGACGGTGCGCAATGCGGGAACAAACGTGATAGCACTTTCCGAGCCTGAAACAACCTTGTCTGGTGTTGACCTCGAGATTAAGGAGCTTGACCCGGGGCGGGCGTTTAATGTTATTGCGCAGTTTCCGGCTGGGTTCCAAGCTGAGCCAGGTAAACCAGCCGAGATATCATTCAAATCGAGCCATCCACTTTATCCGGTCTTCAAAGTGCCGGTTGTGCAGCTTCATCGCCCTCCCATGTTACAGTCCATGGTCAACCAGGCTGTCAGTGCTGATTCTGCTGCACCGCCGATGCCGCCGCCTGTCAGATGAACAGTGCTAGTGGCACCAAGCCAAGCATTTGCCGACGGTTGCACGGTCTCAGGAATGTATTGAGAGAGGCAGTTGCAATTGTTGTTGCGGGTGCGGTTTTGGGCTTTGTGGCTAATTGGCTTTCTCCCAGGGGTTTGAAGCTAAGTCGGGATTATTTCCCCGGTGCAATTCGGCCTGGTGATTTGGTAGTCGCGGGCGCAACCAACGTGACTGGGACCACGAACGTGATAACCGATGTGGCTGAGCTTGTTGCTGCGCGAATCAAACTGAAAGGCCTCAGGGCAATTGATTTGGAGCAAGCTAAACAACTTTTTAATGATGTGCGTCGCTTAAGCGGCCTTGTTGTGTTTGTGGACGCGCGTGATGAAAAACAATACCAGACCGGCCACATACCCGGTGCGTACCATTTCGATCATTATCGTGCGGAAAATTATCTGCCGGAAGTGTTGCCAGTCTGCTTCGGCGCAGAACAGATTGTTTTGTACTGTCAAGGTGGCGAATGTGAGGACAGCGAATTTGCGGCTGTAATTCTTCGGGGTGCGGGCGTGCCGAATGACAGGCTCGGCATTTACACAGGCGGTTTTGCCGAATGGAGCACGAACGGGTTACCGGTTGAACTTGGGCAACGCAACAGCGGTGTGACAGTTCCGGAGAAACGATGAGCATCGGGTCTAAAAAGGTTTGGCGTCTCTTGGTTGAGGCAAACGGCCTGTTAGCGCGGTTGCTATTGGGTGGCATGTTCATATACGCGGGCCTAAACAAGGCGCTTGACCCGATCGGCTTTCTGAAGTTACTGCGGCAATACGAGCTAGTGCACACGCCAGTTCTGTTAAACTCGATTGCTGGTGCATTGCCATGGTTCGAGGTATTTTGTGGGGTGTTACTCGTAGGCGGGATCGGTGTGCGCGGCTCAGGGTTTTTGCTTGTGACAATGCTGGTACCGTTTACGGTAATCGTGCTACGGCGTGCGTTGGAAATACAGGCTGTTACGGGGCTAGCGTTTTGTGCAATTAAGTTCGACTGTGGCTGTGGCACAGGTGAGGTGTACATTTGCAGAAAACTGGTTGAAAACGGTCTGATGATACTTTTATCGCTGTGGCTAGCTTGTGGGTACGGACGCAAATTTGCGCTGCGGTATAATCTGTTTGGGCAAAGTGAAATTTGACGCAGTACAAGCTCAGTTTTAGGTTCACGGAATATGTGTCTAGCTGTTCCAGGTAAAATCGAGAGCATTAACACCGATGACCCGGTTGCGCGGCTTGGGAAGGTCAATTTTGGCGGTGTGGTCAGAGAAGTTTCTTTGGCGCTTGTACCCGAAGCAGAAGTTGGTGATTACGTGATTGTCCACGCTGGTTTTGCTATCAGTCGGTTGGACGAAGACGAGGCAAACAAAGTCTTCGAATACATCGGTCAATTGGAAGAATCAACATCGGGCAACTCGAGCTGAACCGTGGTATTCGTGTAATTACTGTGTGGGATTAATTGGTTTGTAGTGTTTGTGTGTGTTCTGACAAAATGAGTCAAGTGTTGCACCCAGCATGTGAAGTACGTTGACGAATATCGTGATAGTGCAGCAGCGCAAAAGATCGTGCGCCAAATACGCGCCTTGACCACGCGTCCATGGACAATCATGGAGATTTGCGGCGGGCAAACACACGCCATTCTCAAGTATGGCATTGACCGACTTTTGCCTGAACTGATCACACTGATTCATGGGCCGGGCTGTCCGGTTTGTGTGACACCGACCGAGTTAATAGATAAAGCGATTGAAATTGCGCTGGAGCCGCGGGTTATTTTTTGTTCGTTTGGTGACATGCTGCGTGTGCCGGGCAGTTCGACTGATTTGCTTTCTGCAAAAGCGCGTGGTGCAGATGTCAGAATGGTGTACTCGCCTTTGGATGCACTCAGGCTGGCCGAGAACAATCCGGGGCGCGACGTTGTCTTTTTTGCAGTAGGGTTTGAAACCACGGCACCTACAACTGCAATGACAGTTATGGAAGCTGCGCGGCGCGGGCTGAGAAACTTTTCGTTGCTTGTTGCGCATGTGCGGGTGCCGCCTGCAGTTGAGCTGATTTTGGGCGCAGCACACAGCCGTGTTCAAGGCCTGCTTGCCGCAGGTCATGTCTGTACTGTGATGGGTTGGACCGAGTACGAACCGATCGCAAAAAAGTATGCTGTGCCAATCGTTGTGACAGGGTTTGAGCCTTTGGACATTTTGCAGGGGTTGTTAATGTGCATTCAGCAACTCGAACAGGGCAAAGCACAGGTCGAAAATCAATACAATCGTGTGGTTTGCCGCGATGGCAATCGGCGCGCGCAAGAGCTGATCCGGGCCGTGTTTAGGTTTGTAGCGCGTAACTGGCGTGGCATTGGTGAAATCGGGGACGGCGGCTTAGCGCTGCGCGAATCGTATGCGGCATTTGATGCAGAAAACCGGTTCGGCCCAGTCCGAAAGAGCGGCGCTCATTCGTCAGAATGTATGAGTGGGCTAGTTTTGCAGGGTAGAATTAAACCCTCAGAGTGCCCAGCTTTTGGCAGTCGGTGTACACCTGAGCATCCGCTCGGCGCAACAATGGTCTCGAGTGAGGGCGCCTGTGCAGCGTACTACAGGTATCGAAACACAAGCTTACCGCACTGCAACTCGCAAACCAAGGTATGCTGAACAACCAACAGGTTTTTGGTGGGGTTTGTCCACTGCCGATTGCAAAGTATCCGCATGTTGTTTTGGCACACGGCGGCGGTGGAAAACTGATGCATCAGTTGGTTGAAGAAGTTTTTCTTCAGACGTTCGCAAATCCAGCACTCGAAACGCGCCATGACACAGCAGTGCTCGAAATTCACGGCACAAGAATCGCATTTACAACAGACTCGTATGTGGTGCGGCCGCTGTTTTTTCCAGGCGGTGACATCGGTTCACTGGCCGTTTTCGGCACGGTCAACGACCTTGCAATGGCTGGTGCACGGCCGCTTTATCTCAGTGCCGGATTCATTTTGGAGGAGGGACTTTCCATGGACGCACTACGGCGTGTGGTCTGTTCAATGCAAGAGGCTGCGCGCGCCTGTGGTGTGCAAGTTGTAACCGGTGACACAAAGGTTGTTGATAAAGGCAAAGGCGACGGTTTGTTCATCAACACTGCTGGCATAGGTGTGATCGAACATTCGCTTGATATCAAGCCGCGATCTGTCAGGCCGGGGGATGTTGTGGTTGTGAACGGTGACATTGGTCGGCATGGCATGGCGGTGATGGCTGTGCGTGAAGGACTCGAATTTGAATCTACAATTGAAAGCGACACTGCGCCTGTGGCTGATTTGGTGTTGAGATTGATCAACGCAGGTGTCGAGATTCACTGCATGCGCGATCTTACGCGCGGTGGCTTGGCAAGTGCCTTAAACGAAATTGCAGCTGCAACGAAACTGCGGATAACGATTGACGAGTGCGCTGTGCCTGTACGCGAGGACGTTAAGGCGGCTTGTGAAATTTTGGGTCTGGACCCGATGTATGTTGCGTGTGAAGGCCGTTTTATAGCTTTTGTCCCGGCAAAAGACGTTGACCGCACTGTTTCACTTATCCAAAGTGCGCCTTCAGGCAAAGACGCAACTGTAATCGGACATGTTTTAGACGGGCCAGGAGCAGAGGTAATTTTACGTAGCACAATAGGCGTGGACCGGCTCTTGGACATGCCAAGCGGTGAACAATTACCGCGGATTTGTTGAGGACATTTTCAGTTGGCGCGCAGTGTTGGCAGGTGCCGCAGTTGCATTAGCAGCGTCATCCAAAAAATTGTCCATGCACCGCCCCGCAGATAAAACAAAACACCGATGGCAGACGCACCTAACCGCACCGGAAGTGTCAGCAGGACAAGGTCAGTCGGCAGCTCGAGTTGAGTTGCCCTGAGCACGGAGATGAATCCGTTGAAACATGCTGTCAGAACCACAACTGCTGTGAGATTAGGGATTAACCGACCAAAAAACGCCACGGGTGCAAAAACCAAAAAAAGCCGACCCAGCGACACGCTTACGAGCGTGTCTGCCAGCCATGCGTTGATGTCCTTGGGAAATTCAGCAGGCGCAATTGTACGCAGCTTAGGGTCAAAAATGAAATACGCTATGAGCGCGTTTGCACCGGTAAAAACTGTTGCGGCGAGCCAGTGGTTTGGGTCGGTTGACGGTGTGAAAGGTTGTTTACCGGTCAATCTGCTGTGCCAAGCAAAGACAAAAGCCCATAACACAAAGCCTGTGGTTAACAATACCGCTGCCAAATACCAGACTGGCCATTGGCGGTTTTCCCACAGGTGCAGCCGGGGCAGACATGCCAGGCAACTCAATGCGGTTGCGATACAGGCTTTTTTAACAACATCAGGCTGTGCAAGGTCTCGCATTTCTGGCTGGCGTGCGTTTTCAACTTTTGCGCCAGGCGATTTTTGGACGAATTGAATACCGCAGCGTGCGGCTAATCAACGCTTATTTCACACACGTAAATGGCTCTTGTGGCATTATTCACGCTACGCTAGCATGGGGCTGTGAAACAGACCCGGACCGAAAAAAGCTAAAGGAAGTCGTCCGACTTAACGCGTTATATGCAACATGGGTACGGATTTGGCAAGAGAAACACATAAAACAAGGTCAAAAGCGCACAGCAAAGTGTCAACTCAACCACGCGGCACGTTGTTGGTTGTCGACGATGAGGAAGGTTCACGCCAGGCGCTGCAGATGATTTTCAAGGACGATTACAATTTGCTGTTGGCGGGGGACGGACCAACCGCAGTTCAACTTGCCCAGAAAAACCACATTGACGTTGCAATTCTGGACATTCGCATGAGTGGCATGTCCGGTATAGAGGTTTTGGAGCGGCTCCGGTACATAGACCCTGCGATTGAGGTCGTCATGGTCACCGCCTATGAGACAACCGATACATTGCGTCAGGCACTGCGGCTTCGTGCCGCTGATTACATCAACAAACCGTTTGATGTTGCCACAATTCGCGGCGCCGTCGCAAACGCGATGAGTCGCAGATTGCTCGCGCGCGAAATCCATGGCAACGCAAAAGAAATGCAAGAGCTGCTCACCGAGTTTCAAAATCTGAAAATTGCCGAGCAACTCAGCCGCATTCGAGGCGACATTTACGCGAGCATTTTCCATGACGTAAAAAATTCGCTTACTGTGATCAGCGGGTTCAGTCAGCTTATAAGCCAACGCCTCGGTGAAGCAATGCCGTTGAGCACCGAAGACCTCGAATGGATCAAGAAACACCTGCGCACAATCAATCGCCAGGTGCAGAGCTGCATCGAACTGTCGCGGCGATACCTGGCATACCTGAGCAAGCAAACCGAGGAAATACCGCGCGCGAGCGTAAACCAGGTGTTGAACGACCTGCAGGATTTCGTCAAATACCACCCCAGCGCGCAGGATCATGATTTCGAGCTGCGGCCATTGGCTGCAGATGGTGTTGTGCTGATGAGTGGGACGGACCTGCTACAGGTGTTGTTGAACCTGGCGGTGAATGCGTTCCAGTGCGACACAAAGAAACACCTCGTGCAGATCGAAGCGCGGCTGCTGCCGCAACCACTTGAGCTTAAGTCGTTCAGGGACACAGATGAAGAACGCATCTTGAATCTGGAAGGGTTCGATAACACTGCGCCGATTCTAGCCGTGGCAGTGCGTGATAATGGCCCCGGGATTAAACCGGACGTGTTACCTAAGATTTTCAATCCATATTTTACGACCAAATCCGGCACCAAAGGTACCGGCTTGGGCTTGAGCATCGTTTTACGGTTGGTGAAACGCGCAAAGGGTGCATTACACGTAAAAACTCGGCTGGGCGAAGGCACAACCGTCACGGTGTACCTGCCCGCGCGATTTGGGACAAGTCCAGGGCAGGCAACACAACAACAGCCGGCCGTAGCCTGACATTTACCATTTTGATTTGGCCTATCAAGCTGCGGCGGGGTGTTTTGTTGAAATTGGTGAAACCACTGTTTCGAGCCCTTTGACCCGGCATGTGCATTCCTAGTGCAGATGCAAAAACCCGGGCGCTCCTGACGTATCGGTATGAACGCAGGCGTGCTGTTGCCTCCGGAATAATTGAAACTGCTGGGGGCACTTTTCTTATTTTGATCGCGGTGCGCTGGTATGATGCCGGACCGATTGCAAAAGCTCTTATTGCAAGTGGCACAAGTTTTGGTCTGCTTCTGGCGCCGTGGCTTGTAAGATGCGTCGAGCGTTGGGGCGGTGCAACCGCGGTTGCGGCGGCCCGGGTGGCTTTAATCGGCGCAGCCAGTTTCTTTTTGATGGCTGTTTGCCGATTTGAACCTGTCTTTGTGCTATGTTCGGTTATCAGCATGGCGTGTGCATCAATTATTGTCCCGTTGCTGACGCAGATTTATCAGGAAAACTATCCTGAAACTGAACGAGGCTGGTTGTTTTCGCGCACAATGGTGGTTCGAATTGCAACCGCAGCTGTTTTCAGTCACGCCGCAGGATGGTTGTTAACGAGTCGGATTGAATATTTCCCTGTGTTGCTGTTGTTGTTTGCTTGCGCCTACGTTGCCTCAGCGCATAGCCTGCGCAAAATACCGTCACGCGCCCTGGCCGCTTCCGGGAGCACGCATCCTTTTAGTGCACTCAGGTACGCCCGACACGACGCATTGTTCCGGCGAACGTTGGCGGCGTGGATGTTTTTAGGGTTCGCAAACCTAATGATGGCGCCATTGCGAGTCGAGTATCTGGCAAATGCAAAATACGGTGTTACTGTGCGAGGCGCACCGTTGTCGGTTGGCGCAATTGCGCTGCTGACAGGTGTATTGCCCAATATCGCGCGGCTTGTGATGAATCCGCTTTGGGGTTGGCTGTTTGATCGGATGAACTTTTTCGTGCTGCGGGTTGTGTTAAATGTGGGGTTCATGGTTGGGATTTTGGCGTTTTTTACAACCGGCAGTCTTGCCGGGTTGGTGGTGGGCGCGCTCGTTTATGGCATATCAGTTGCAGGGGGCGATGTAGCGTGGAGTTTGTGGGTGACAAAATTCGCCCCGCCAGAGCGCGTGGCGGATTATATGGCAGTACACACATTTTTCACGGGTTTGCGCGGTGTAATTGCGCCCTTGGTCGGGTTTCAACTGGCAGCGGTTTTGCAGCTCTCAACAATTGGTTGGCTAAGTGTAGGTTTGATCATCATCGCAAGCGTGATACTGATACCCGAAGCCAAGTCTGGTGGCTTGGCGCGTCCTGCGCAGGCACTGGTGGAAGAAGTTTCCGAGTAACCTTTATCGAGCTACCGGGCAGACGCACTGACGGTTGCTACGCGTCAAGCGAAAGAAAAAGCTTCAGCTATCAGACTCAAGTTGTTAATGTGGGGTTGGACAGACTGAATCCAATGCGGCCACCGATACCGAAACACGAACAGAAACGGCTCCAGGTGCTTTGGCAGTACGAGATATTGGACACAGTGCCTGAAGCGATTTTTGACGACATGACAGATTTGGCTGCCCGGATTTGCCGCGCACCAATAGCGATGATCTCGCTAGTTGATGAAGACCGGCAGTGGTTCAAATCGCGCATAGGTATCAGCGCAAAACAAACCGCGCGTAAAATCGCATTTTGCGCGCATGCAATATTGCAGGATGACCTGTTTATCGTCGAAGACGCCACCAAGGACCCACGATTTGCCGATAACCCGCTGGTTACGAAAAAGCCCAAAATCCGATTTTACGCAGGGGCGCCATTGGTTACACCAGACGGTTACGCGCTTGGCACACTTTGTGTGATGGATTGTGTCCCGCGCAGGCTTAATCATGACCAACAACGTGCTTTGCAAATACTGGCGCGGTTGGTGATGACACAACTTGAACTGCGCAGGCATGCAAATGAACTCGCAAAAGTACGTGCGCATTGGGAGAAAAGTTCGGCCACGGTTCAAAAACTCGAATCACAGCTCCAAAGAACAAAGCGCGAGCTTGCACTTTGCAGGGCGAAACTGCGTAGGCAGAAAAACCCTCGAACCCGCAGTAAATGTTAACCGATTGTTATCCGTGACGCCACGACGACAATTTTCCGGGGCGTGTGTGTCTGATTTTCGGGGCGCGTCCAGCGCATCAACTCAAGTGCAATCAAAAATGTGCAGAGTGTTCTAGGTTTTGTGCACACAACCGGATTTGTAATCCAGAAAGTGTGAAACTGGCATGAACATGTTGGACAAGCTTTTTCGTCTGACCGAACATCGCACGACGGTGCGGACTGAACTGCTGGCTGGGCTTACTACATTCCTCACTATGGCATACATCATCTTTGTCCAGCCGGCAGTGCTTTCAGGAAAAATGTTCGGGACCGACACAGGGATGGACTTTGGGGCTGTTACCACGGCAACGTGTCTGTCTGCAGCAGTTGCAACTGTGATCATGGCATTGTATGCACGGTATCCAATCGCGCAAGCACCGGGCATGGGCGAAAATTTTTTCTTTGTTTTCTCGGCGGTACCTGCCGCAGCAGCAGCAGGTTACACTAACGCATGGCAAGTTGCACTTGGGATGGTATTTGTATCAGGCGTGTTGTTTGTTGTGCTGTCGTTGATCGGGCTACGTGAGCTGATTTTCAACGCTGTCAGTCCCAGTCTAAAACACGCAATTGCAGCCGCCATCGGATTGTTCATTGCGTTTATCGGCTTGCAGAATGCCGGTTTGATTATCAAAGACCCGGGCACTGCAGTTAAAATGAATGCGCATTTTAATTCGCCCGACCTAGTAGTTTTTTTCTTCGGACTGCTTTTGACAGCGGTTTTGCACGCACGCAAGGTGCGCGGCTCAATTCTGCTCGGTATTTGCGGGGCTACAGTGCTGAGCATTGTGCTGAAGCTTGTGCTTGTCCATAAAGCGACATCGGCAACTGGCTCGAGCATCATTGCAGAATCAATGCTGACCAGCAGGTTTGAAATTGCAAAAGCTGTTGTTGCTGCGCCGCCATCTTTAGCACCGACCTTTTTCAAATTCGACGTTGTAAAAGCGCTTTCGTTGCCGATGTTGCCGTTTGTGTTGGTATTTCTGTTCATGTTTGTCTTTGATGCAATCGGCACCTTGATCGGCATTTGTGAACAGGCGGGTTTTATCAAGGACAACAAATTGCCGCGCGCAAAACAGGCTATGATATCGGATGCTGTCGGTACGGTTGTGGGCGCAGCGCTCGGCACAAGCACAGTGACAAGCTTTGTCGAAAGTGCTGCTGGAGTTGAACAAGGAGGCCGCACTGGATTAACCGGTCTGGTAACAGCAGCCCTGTTCATACTCGCGCTATTTTTCGCGCCACTGATCGCAATGATAGGTAGTTACCCCCCGATTACTGCGCCTGCGCTTGTAATTGTGGGCGCGATGATGATGCAAAATGCGGCCAAGGTAGATTGGAAGGATTACACTGAAGCTATCCCGGCTTTTCTGACGTTGATTGGAATACCGTTGTCGTACTCGATCGCAGACGGGCTTGCGCTTGGCTTTATCAGCTATCCAATTGTGAAAGCATTTGCAGGGCGCGGCCGTGAGGTAGGTTGGCTACCGTATTTACTGGCTGCAGTTTTGCTGATGTACTTTCTGTTGGTCCGGAGCAAAATGTAACCTGCCCACGCGTGACTTGTTAAACCGGCGTGCGCCCAGTTTTTCCCTGCTAGCCTAAGGGGAAATAAGGCGTCGGCAAACCTGTTGGAGCAAAATACCAGAGCATTGCCATGAATTATGTACCGGCTTTTATACGGTTTGGAATTGTATCGTTGCCAAAAGGCTAGCGCAAAACTCTGTGCGCACCGTTGCGTTGGTACCGGCCAGACGACTGCTTAACCCGCTAAACCAGAAAAACTGGTTTGAGTAACAGGCACGCTGCTGTGGGTCGCAGGCCGCGCCTGGCTGTGTGTGGACGCACGCAGACAAAGTTTGCCCCCAGCACATTTTCGCGCGGCAAGCTGGTCGGATCGGGAACAAGTATGTTCTGAGTGTGTTTTGTGCCAGGGCGCACAAAACGCATGCAGGGTGTGTGCATTCCCCATCCAACTAAAGTAATTCGGGCTAGATGCTTAAGCTACAAGGTAGAAATGCTGTTACATCAAATGGCTGGATCTCGAAGGAAATTTGAATGGTTCTCGCAACGTGTCACTACCTCTTTTTATGAAAATGCTCTATGGCCTGTTCAGGATGTACAACAGAACTCCAACTAAAGCAGATATCCACAGACCAACTGCGATTGCCCATTGCATCATGAGGCGCTGTTTGCGTTTGTAATGGCTGCCGCCCATGCCGGGTAGCAGATAGTACACCTCACGACTTTTCTTGCGATTTGACGATGAGCCAAACACGTTTCCTGTCTCTCAGAATCGAGTTTCGCGGTCTGATTCTACCAATTGCGCGCGAAATTTCAATGCTAAACTGTGATAACCTCGGCGGGCTGTAGACGTTTTGCTACTTCTTCGCTGGTCGCCTCTTCACATATGCCGCGTGGCCAGATATGAAAACCGCCATGATGAAATGCAGTGATCTCCCATGTCCCCCAAATGCCTTTGCCTTCGCGGAAGCCGCTATAGAACACGTCATGCGACCCCGGATAAGTCTTCGTCCACCAACATTCCAATGTGGAAGTGTCGTACCGACCGTTGATAGTGAACTTTCCTACATCGTCAATGCCGGTGCCGGTCAGCCTGCCGTTGGCAAAGGTCAGGTCCAGCTCCATCCAGTGTTTGTCGGCCGGGCTGTAGTTGTAAAAGCCGATCCACGGCCCTGAAGGGAACAGTTCGTCAGCCATAATATCTCACTACCTGGTTTTCTTGGCTGTGTCAAAAGCCAAGACGCCTTGACATGGAATCGGAAGTCCGACGGTATTTGAAGCTTTAAGTCTTTGGACAGTTTGGTTAAAAGTTTTTTTGTGCAAAAGGTCAGCGCTGGTTTGCTGATGTATCGGGTTCGGGATGGCCAACTGCAAGTATTGCTGGTGCATCCAGGCGGCCCGTTTTTTCAAAACAAAGACGAGGGCGTTTGGAGCATACCAAAGGGCGAGATTGAACCCGGCGAAGATATGCTGAGCGCTGCACAACGCGAATTCAGAGAGGAAACCGGTATTCGGCCTGAGCCACCCTTTATTGAGCTTGGTCAAATCACACAGAAAAGTGGCAAAAAAGTTTACGCCTGGGCTTGTGCAGGCAATTGTGAACCTAAGGTAACACGAATCAATACGTTTCGAATGGAATGGCCGCCGCGTTCAGGGCGTTGGCAAGCTTTTCCGGAGGTAGATCGAGCTGAATGGCTGAGTTTGGCTGAGGCACGTCGCAAGATTAAGGCCGCACAATTACCGTTGCTAGACAGGCTGATTACTCTCTTGCAACAAAAGCAATCATGTGAAAGTTGACTGCACAAAAGTTGTGCACGCATTAAATTACCAGTCGAAAGAACTGCCGGCATTTTGGACAGCTAAACTTCTCGCAGTCGGCTTGGTGTGCAAGCAGCTTAAGCCGCAGATGTGTCACAGTGCGTTCAGCCAGCGACGTCATGCCTGTGAATCATGAGAGGCCGGGCGCGGGTGTCCCCCAAACTCAGGAGAAAATGGACTTGCCTGGGTGTCATTCCGGTTTTGTTGGTTGTTTGCGTTTTGTTGAGTTTGCCCATGCGCCAAAACCCGAGTCGCGCGCTTTGTTTTCCAAGGTTAATAGTTTTTCAACGTAGTGTTGTGCTTTTTGGCCGGACGGTAACGTCACCATTACACCTTTTGTCCTGGCCCAACCTTGGGCCACTAATAAATCGGCTAGATTCGTCCCGCCCACCTCCACAATACAGTAGTAACGCGGGTCTCTGGTTCGGCCACCGGCCACAGCCAAGCGCGTTTTGACCACAAACGGCTGTTCAAGTAGTTTGCGACAAGCCTCGGCAGCTTCAATACCGGCTTTGAGTGTGTCGTCTATCGTAAGACCGAAGTATTCGGCCTGTTCACGTACCCGGTCCGGATAACGCAGGTTCGATTCCGGCGCATCCACAAAGTAAAGTCTGATATTATACTGGTTTGTACCGGAGCGGATTCGGAAACTGTCTGCGTCAAATTCTTGGCCTGTTACGAGTTGGCAATTTGTAAGCGTGATCCAATGCCGCGGTTGCGCTAAAACAGAATTTCCAATTGCAAGTAAAACCACACAGACCGCGAAAATACTTTTAATACATGCGCAGTAAAACCAACAACATCGTGATGCACTCATGTTGCAATCATTGCATTGGAAAGGCGACCACGCAACATGCAACACTTTTAACCCAAGCAACTGCTAAGTTACCATGCGCATTTGAAGGCACGTGGAACGGTTTTTCCGTCGTGTGCCGGTTTACTGTTTACGGTTCTAAAGATTAAGGTACGCTTTCGGCGCCGTATGCGTTTGATCGGTTACATCGAATCCGAGCACACCGCAAAAAGATTTGCCGAGTTCTTGTCGGCTCAAGGAATCGAAAATCAACTCGAGCACGAGAAAGGACGTGGTTGGGCAATTTGGGTTCATGCCGAGGAACAGATCGAGCGTGCGAAACAGTTGATGGACGAGTTCAAAAGCAATCCCCATGACGCACGATTCGCACCGCACGCGCGTGTGGCCGAAACCATTAGCCCGAACGCGACCAGCACGCGAGCAAAGGGCGCCCGTAAAATATTTACCAGGCGTGAGTTGTTCGGCTCGATATTCGGACTCGGTTTCGGCCCGCTTACACTGGGGCTTATAATTGCCAGCGTCGTAGTGTTTGTGATATCCGATTTTGGGCGCAGGCCTGTTGAGAATACTCCAAGTCTTTTCATCACGCATGTGCAACGCAGTGGGTTCGATATTTTGTACCGGCCCGGGTTGGTCGAGGTCAGACACGGCCAGATATGGCGACTTGTAACACCGATTTTTATCCACCTCGATTTTTTGCACATTTTCTTTAATCTGTTTTGGCTACAAGACCTCGGGGGTATGATCGAAGGACGGCTTGGCACTTTGCGTCTGGCACGGCTTGTGTTTGTGATTGCGGCGTTGTCGAATGTGGCAGAGTTTCTTTGGAGCGGGCCTTACTTTGGTGGCATGTCAGGTGTCGTTTACGGGTTGATCGGGTACATCTGGATGAAAGGCAAGTTCGACCCGGCCAGTGGTGTGGTTTTGCACCCGTGGATAGTTGGCATGGCTGGTATCTGGTTTTTGCTTTGCATGGCCGGAGTTGTGCATGCCGCAAATGCGGCGCATACAGTTGGTCTGGTGGCGGGGACAATCTGGGGCTACATTTCTGGCAAGCTGCACAAATAATCCCGGCGCCCTTGATACACAGCCGCCAAACTGAGTGATAACTCCCGGGTTTATGCTTTAATGTTGCGACGGCATATGTAATTTCAATTTTATGGCGATACCAGTTGTCAGCGTAGCGCAGATGCGTGAATGGGAACGCGCAACCTGGGCCACAGGTAAGACCGAGCAAGCTGTTATTCGCAGAGTCGGCGAAATTGTAGCAAAACGCGCCCTTGCGCTTACAAAGCACGGCGACACGATCCTAATCTTGGCAGGGAAAGGACACAACGGCGACGATGCGCGTTGTGCACGTGAACATTTGGCAAACAGGCAGGTTGAAGTTGTGGATGTAGTTGACCCGGCAAAACGAGAAACACGCGAGGCCGTCGAGAGAGCTTTAAACCTGCGTCCTGCACTTGTGATTGATGGTCTGTTTGGGATCGGGCTGAACCGGTGTCTAGACGTGCATTGGTGCGAGCTTATCGAGCGCGTGAATACGGCGGCGGTGCCGGTATTGTCCGTTGACGTGCCGTCCGGGTTAGACGCGGATACAGGTCAGATGCATGGCACAGCAATACGCGCTACTGTCACGCTTACATTAGGCGCGCCAAAACGAGGTCTGCTAGAACCAGGCACATGGGAGTTTGTTGGGCGTCTTGAAGTGGCATCGGACATAGGCCTTGTGCCGTGCCCGATATCAAGCCAGCTCAACTGGACGGTACCTGAGGATTTCCTTGGGTATCCGCCGGTCCGTCCCGCTGGTGCGCACAAGGGCAGTTTTGGGCACCTCGCAATAATAGCTGGTAGCCTCGGTTACCACGGCGCAGCAGTGCTGGCGGCGCGTGGTGCGCAACGTGCGCAGCCGGGACTGATCACGGTTTACACGCACGAGTCGGTTTACCACGCAGTGGCGGCACAGTTGCAATCGCCAATGGTCAGAGTCTTGCCCTTTGATCTAAAGAACTTGGACGATTACAGTGCGTTGTTAATTGGGCCCGGGCTTGCAGCACCGGATGTGTCAGATGAGCTAGTTTCTTTGGTGCGCAGGCTTTGGCGTGACGCACCTGTTCCTGTGATAGTTGATGCAAGCGCGCTTGACTGGCTCAGGCCTGAGCCAATCACCCGAAACGGAATCCGCGTTATAACACCGCATCCCGGCGAGGCGGCTCGGATGCTCAACGCCACCACAAAGAAGGTTCTGGCGGACCGCATAGAGACCCTGCGTGTGCTTTCAATACAATACGGTCGGTGCTGGGTCGTGCTCAAAGGATACCAAACACTGATCGGTAAGCACGAGTCGCAAATTTTTGTCAATTCATCCGGTAATCCGCATCTTGCACAGGGCGGCAGCGGTGACCTGTTGGCCGGTTACTTGAGTGGGTTGCTGGCGCAGCCGACTTTACAGCATGACCCCCTCAAAGCCATTAGATTTGCAGTATGGCAACACGGTGCTGCGGCAGACCAGTTGAACCAATCGCAGCCAAATTGGGTGATTGAAGAACTTGCACAAGTTCTGGGCTCGGTCTCGGTTTAGAACGGCTTTGGACTGTTAAAAGCTGGCCAATGCACACGGTGATTTTGCTTTCTTTGGCGTGGTTGATCTGGTAATAAACGCCTAGGTATGTCTCATGTATTGCGACTAAGTGTGCTGTTGGTGGTATGTGTGCTGTATCTGACGCGAACTGTGGCAGACACGTTTCAACTCACCGACGGCACAACTGTTAGCGGTGAACTTGTCTCACCGAACGAGTTGGGTGTGTTGCTGCGATTGACTGACGGAAGTTATTCAGAGCGAATTCCGTGGGTCAGGTTTTCCCAAGCGGACTTAAAAAAGATTGCTGAAAATCCGCGGGTCAAGCAATTGGTTGAGCCGTTCATCGAGGTTGCAGAGGACGAGTTGCCAAAAAGACCAGAGATCACCGTTAAACCGGTCACGCGAATGGAGCGGCCCGGCGAGGGCTCGTTTTTGAACGGGTTCATCTTCTCTTCGGTTGGATTTGTCATCCTGATGTTGTTATATGCGGCCAACCTATTTGCGGCTTACGAAGTATCTGTCATACGTGCATTTCCAGCTGCCCTGGTGTGCGGTGTATCGGCAGTTTTACCTCTGATCGGGCCGGTGATTTTTCTGTGCCTGCCGACAAGACTTAAAGCCGCCGAGCACGCCCTGGCCGAGGCCGCCGCAGCGCGCCAGACGCGCGCACAGGCTGCAGCCGAAGTCGCTGCTGCGTCTGCGGCGCTTGGACTTGGTCATGATGAACATGCGCCCACACCCGGTGTGGAGCTGCCGCCCACGCAGGTTTTCAAACGAGGCGAGTTTGTGTTTAACCGGCGCTTTTTCGAGACCAAGTTTGCCGGGTTTTTCGGTGTCCTGCGGCGCGAAGCGGACAAAGACATGGTTCTGACAATCAAAACAGCGCATGGTCTGTTTATCGTTGAGCGGTTCACGCGGATCACCGCAAATGAAGTGTATTTCCTCACAAAACGCGGCAGCGGTTTAGCCGAAATGACAATTACATTCCTCGAAGTGCAGGAAATCGAGCTCAGACACAAAGACGCACCGCCGACAATCTCCGACCGATAAAGTGGTTTACGCCTGCATTGTTGTTGCGCATCAAGTGTAGTCGTGCGATCTTACGTGCAATGCCATCCTGAGTGGTGGCACTTATTTTTCATATGGCTCAGCAGTTTGGCGATTTAATCGCAAGTGAACTTTACTGTCCGCATTGCAAACTTGCACAACCCGTGCGCCAACGGTTGTTGCTCGTGTTGTTAGACGGTGAACTTTACGAGTACGTTTGTGTACGGTGCGGCACCGCGCTTGGCAAACGCACTGTCACGGGTGGTGGAGAAAGAACCGCCCGTCCCGGGGTTTTAACCCGCAAACACTGAGTCGGGTTTTGACCCGTTATCGCTGTTGCTCATTCTTTCCAAGTTGCCGACCGCAATTTAGACTGCTGGCATGGTTTCAGCCTTGATTGTTGGTGCAGGCAAAGGCACACGGATGGGAACCGGTGCAGACAAGCTGTTCATTGAGCTTATGGGCAGACCTGTGCTTGCGCATACGTGGGGACGGTTCGACACGGCACCTTGCATAGATGAGGTTGTTGTCGTCGTCCGGGAAGAACAAATTGCCCGTGTGCAAGAATTGGCTCAGCGTTTCCGGTTTACCAAGCCGTATCGCGTCATCGTTGGGGGTGCGCAAAGACAGGACTCAGTTTGGAATGGTCTGCAAGCAGTGTCTGAACAGTGTGCGCTGGTAGCTATTCAGGATGCCGCACGCCCATGCACTCCGGGCGCGCTGATAACTGCCATAGTTGAAGCAGCGCGTGAGACCGGCGCTGCTGTGGCAGCTCAACCTGTGACCGACACAATCAAAGAATCCACCGACGGCCTGCTGGTCCACCAAACTCTCGACCGGACGCGACTCTGGGCTGCCCAGACACCACAGACTTTTCGTGTCGAAATAATCAAGCGCGCAATTGCGGAAGCGCGACGGCGTGGACTGGTTTTTACGGATGATACTGCTGCTTGCGAGCTTATCGGGCAACCCGTCCGGTTGGTGTTGAGCGACCGCCCAAATCCAAAGCTAACGCGGCCTGAAGACTTGGGGTATATCGAATTTTTGCTCCAGCAGGAAATGCACAGCCCAAGCGCGCCAAGGCATGGAGTGTCATTTTACTAAGACACCGTACGCTCGGGCGGGTGAAGCCCAGCAGTTCATGAGCTGGACTTAATCAGTTCAAGCACCCGATCTACGGCTTCATCTTTCTTAACGAGCATCAGCGCGCCGCGGCGCGGCTTAATTTCAACCTTGTCATCGGCGAGAGATTTCGCGCCTATCGCAATCCGGATGGGAAAACCGACCAGCTCGGAATCTTTGAATTTTACCCCGGGCCGCTCATCGCGGTCGTCGAGTATGACGTCTACACCGCGGTCAACCAATTGTGCATACATTTGCTCTGCAACAGCCATTATCTGTCCGCCCTGCGTCACCTCCAAAGGTGTGATACACACTTTGTAAGGTGCAACACTAATTGGCCAGACGATGCCGTCCTTGTCGTTTGACTGTTCGATGATTGCCTGCAGCGTACGTGTAACACCAATACCATAGCAGCCCATGACAGCCGGTTGCGGTCTGCCGTTCTCATCAAGAAACACCGCACCAAGCCTTGCACTGTATTTTGTGCCAAGCTTGAAAATGTGTCCGACCTCGATCGCGCGCGATACCCTCAAAGGCTCACCTGTAGCCACACAAAGCTCGCCTTCTAAAACCGTGCGCAAGTCGAGCCATCGGTCAACACGAATGTCACGGTCGATTTCCACGTGCCGGAGATGATAACCGTCTTCGTTTGCACCTGTTGTCATACCTGCAGCACCGCGCAACGATTCATCCGCGTACACAGGCAAGCTGGTTACACCGACTGCGCCCAAACTACCCGGGTGCGCCCCCAATACCGCATGAATCTCCTCGGGTAAAGCAGGTCTGAACATCATCGTGCCTAGCGCGCTGGCAAGCTTAGCCTCGTTCAGTTGGTCATCGCCACGAATCAGAAGAATCACCGGCTTGCTTTCGACAATATACACCAGTGTCTTGATCTGGTTGTGCGCAGGCACGTTAAACGGTGGTTGCGCCAGTGCCTCGATTGTTAGTACGCCAGGCGTGGCAAATTTTTCAGGGGCCGGGCCTGTGCTGTTTTTTGGGGTAGGTATAAGCGAGCCGCGACTGACGGCTTTCTCGATATTCGCAGCGTATTTGCCAGATTCACAGTACACGATTTCGTTCTCACCAGATTCGGCAGGGACCATGAACTCATGCGAAAAACTACCACCAATTGCGCCCGTGTGTGCCTCAACTGCGATCGTGCACAGCCCGCACCTGGCGAAAATCCGAGTATATGCATCGTACATTTTTTGGTAACTGATGTCTGCGCCGCGATCGTCAACGTCGAAACTGTACGCGTCTTTCATGATGAACTCACGCGCGCGCATCAGGCCGAAGCGCGGTCGGATTTCGTCCCTGAACTTGACAGTGATCTGATAGAAATTTTTCGGTAATTGCCGATACGAATTGATTTCACTTGCAACAAGTACGGTTATGTTTTCCTCATGTGTTGGGCCGAGCAACCATTCTTTCTTAGCACGGTCGTACACGTGGTAAAGCACCTCACTCATGTCGGCGTACCGCCCGCTTTTTTGCCAGATCTCAGGCGGCTGCAGACACGGCATTGCAACTTCGAGTGCGCCTGTGCGGTTCATCTCCTCGCGTATGATGGCCTCGATTTTTTGTAGCACCCGCAGCCCTAGCGGCAAAAAAGTGTAAAGCCCACCGGCCAATCGCCTGGCCAACCCGGCTCGCAAGAGCAATTTATGCGACATTATCTCGGCCTCGGCGGGTGTTTCTTTCAGAGTCGGGATAAAAGTCTGTGTCCAACGCATCGGTTAGTTAATCGTGTTTATCAAGCAGACAGAACTACATGGAAGTTTGCAGCGCCATTTGCTGGTTTTGTTGAGCTGGTTATACGGGTCCGGTTCACCTGACAGTGTTAACAAGTGGCGCAAGCCCCTGTATGCGCACTTCGAGTTTATCGCCTGATGTAATCGGACCAATACCAGCAGGTGTCCCGGTCAAAATCACGTCCCCGGGCACCAAGGTCATGTTCGTCGAGATAAAACTAACAAGCTCGAAACAGTTAAAGATCATCTGTTTTGTGTTCGAGTTTTGCCGTAGTTGACCGTTTTGAAAAAGTTGAATTGTCAGGTTGTGCGGGTCAATCTTGGTCTCGACATACGGCCCAAGGGGCGTAAATGTGTCAAACGATTTACATCTGCACCACTGACCTTCGGCAGCTTGGATGGTTCGGTCTGTGATATCCTGCGCTGCAGTATAACCGAAGATGTACCTGGCTGCCGCAGTCGGCGTCACGTTGCGGATGCGTCGGCCGATGACAATTGCCAGTTCGGCTTCATAGTCAACCCTGTGTTCCGGAAACGGTATCTCAATCTTTCCCCCGTCAGGAAGAAGAGACGTTGTGGCTTTAAACCAAAAGAGCGGCTGTTTAGGGACGGTTGCCCCTGTCTCGCGCGCATGATCGGCGTAGTTAAGCCCGACAGCGATTATCTTGCTTGGCACCACAGGCACCAAGGTCCGCACGCCTTTGCGTGGGGTTGGGCGTTTGTCAAATGTTGGCGAACCGAACACATCGCCGCGCAGCCGGTACAGTTCGCCTTCAACGACCTTGGCATAAAAAATTTCGTTGTCTTTTTGGAATCTGCCAATGGCAGCCATAATGCGCGCCAATTCCTACCAAGGCCGAAAACACGCGCGCAAGCCAAAACCATCACCCAACAATAGCCGCCTTCAGTTTCGGGTCCGCGTTGATTTGGGTTTGCCCCTGAAGCTTTCTGTTGGCCCCAAATAGCTTGGCTTCAGACCGCCGGTGTCTATCAAAATTTTCTGAACTACAACACCCGGGTCAACCATCCAGATTTTCAGGGTGTGATAGCCGGCTGACAAGATCGAGTGACGCGATTTCACAAATCTTGCGCTGTTGCGGACTGAATCCTCCCAATCAGCGTTCCAGTCGCCGGCTGTGTAGTTTTGAGGTACAACAGTCCACACTTGAGGCGGCTCATTATCGAACGATACACCGATTCGCACACCCCTGGTTGGATCGTAATTCAGGCACGGCGCTAGAATTGTCGTGACCTCAACTACGCCTGTACTAAACAGCCAGGTGCGATACTCTAAACAAGGTGAATTCCGCGGTGGCGAAACGCTTGGCGCCGTCACCGGGAATATTGACATGCCGGACAGCGTCCTGCCGAAGTTTGGAATTTCCTCCCAACGCGCCGACTGAGTGTCAACTTTACGCGTGAAATGCGCTGCTTCTATTGACACGTACCCGTCGGCCTCGACAAATGCATTTAGATTTTCCGGACGCGGATAAGCCGGATTGAAAGCATTGACGTAGATCTTAACTGGTTCAGGTGCGGCACCGCTGATCCAGATCTCGCCGGTTGATTCTCCAGCTGGTACACGTTCCCAATCCAAGCTCACCCAAATGCGTGTTTCTTTTTCCAGCTTGCCGGATACTTGATCGAGCAAAATCCAAGGTTCAGTAGCACGTGCGCGGAACCCGAAAGGCGCGCGGCCTCGATTAAAAACATCAATGTACCTGCTCGGTTTATTGAAGGCATCAAACCGCAGAACCGGTGGTTCTTTTGCATCCGGCCATACGGTTGCTGCGCCTTCGATTGCCACACCCAGTTTGGCTGGCCAAGGCACATCTATCTGCACAACCGCTGGCATGACATTCGAATCTGGTTGTTGCCAGCTTGTGTAGCCGATCCGCGTTTGAGACATCATGTGGTTCCATTTGCCGCCTGCGATGCTGTGATAGAGTTTTGTCAACTCAGCGTCTTTCTCGAACAACTTCCGCGCCATATGTGCGTAGTCGTTGGCCGTGGCACGCCTTTGCTCAGCGTAAAGTCGATTTTTCGCCACCGTGACATACAAGTCATTAACCACATAACAAGCTTTGGCCGGATACAACACCAGTTGGAAGAATGCGTCTCGCGCATCAGGCGGCAGGTTGGTGTAAATCATTTCGGCCTTGTGGGCGATTGCTTCCCACTCAGCAATGACACTGTCAGCTTCTCGATAATGCAACAGGCTAAACGTGCCAGGCTCCAGCAGCTCGGGTTTGCGCCGGTTGTTATACTTGGTGTAACGCTCGACTATGTCGGCAATGTCAATGGCGAACTCAGAACCGAACTCGCGTTCCGCCCAAAAACGGGTGAATTCGCTGATTCGTTCCTTGGGCCACGCCATTGGGTCCCACGCAAAGGTAAGGAAAAACTCGATTGGCACTTCCATCGGTTTGATGTCGCCCACGTTCACGACCCAGATCTGCGTTGCGCCGTAGTGGTAAGCCAAGTTCATCTGCTCCCAGATTTTTGATATTGGGGTGGTGTTGATCCATTTGTAACTGCGCGGGCCACCCACGTAGTCGAAGTGGTAATAAATACCTGCGCCGCCTGGGCGCTTGCGTTCTTGTGGTGTTGGCAGGCGACGGATTGTGCCCCAGTTGTCGTCGCACCAGAGCAAAATCACGTCGTCGGGCACGCGCATGCCGCGTTCGTAGTAACCCTGCACCTCCTTGTAAAGCGCCCAGACTTGCGGAACCCTAGTTACGTCCGGATCGATTATTTCGGCGATGAGCTTGCGCTGGTCTGCAACAATTCTCTCCAGCAGCGCTATGTTCTCAGTCTCAGACATCGGTTCGTCGCCATCCCCGCGCATGGCAAGGGTAATCACCTTTTCGTAGTGTTTTGTCCGCCGCAGACCCTCGCTCCAAAACTCGCGCAGCTTGGCTGCGTTCTTCGAATAATCCCAACTGCCTGGTGGATTTCCGGCACGGCTCCATTCTTTCCAAGCGCGCATCATGGGTTCGTGATGTGAAGTGCTCACCACAATGCCGTATTCGTCGGCAAGCTTGGCGTTCAACGGGTCATCGGTCGCAAAAGAGCTATTCCACATTGCAGGCCAAAGGAAATTGCCCTTAAGCCGGAGAATCAACTCGAACACGTTCGTGTAAAACTTGTGGTTGAACCCACCAAACTTTTCAGTTGCCCACCCGCCCAGAGCTGGCCATTCATCGTTGATAAAAATACCCCGATATTTGACCACAGGTGGGCCTAGCACACGCCTGCCCGGCTGCACATAGACGGCTTGCTTGCGTTTAACCGGCACATCAGCCCACCAATACCACGGCGACACCCCCATTTGCTCTGAAAGCTCATAGCAGCCGTAAATTGTGCCGCGCTTGTCACTGCCAGCAATGACCAGAGCCAACTCAATACCTGGCAAGGGTTTTCTAAGCGTTTGAATAAGCGTGGTTTCCCACTTCCCTGAAATTAACGAAAGATCGAGTTTTTTTGCTCGATGCAGCTCGCCTAGTACTTGGCATCTGCCAACCGTCCCTACAATGATGACGTGGTTTCCCAAAGCCCTCGCCTCACACGCACGTGCAGGCTTAACGCCTGTAACACGCTCGATATCAGCGCACAGGTCATCCGCAGCCCGAATTACCCCCGGCCAGTCGCCCGGATCTACAAATACGGTAGCAGCAGTCCCATCGGAAACAATGGGGAAACAGCCCTGTGTCGGTTGCGTTTGAACGAACTGTTTTTGACCGAGCGCAAGGCATGAGCCCGGCAAAAAACAAACCTGGATACAAAACAACAAAGACTTAACTGTCAAAAGCAACACCCGCATGGATACCGAACTGCACACGGTGTAATTGCAGCTACTTGTGAAGGCAAACAAACGTTTTTTAGTTGGTCGCATCTTTCGGTTAAGTCTTGTCATAAAAAGGACGATTGCGTTGCTTTTGGCCTGCCAAGTTTTGTTGGAAAGCCAAACTAAAGCAATAATAAACAGTCAGCACAGCCTTTACCGTGGCTTTGCTACGGAAGCCTCATAATTGATAGCTCAATGTCAGCGGTCAAATTTTTAGGTAGGTAGTTGCCGTCGTGTGAACGCGTGTTACCAACGCGCCAAGCTTGTGAAACAGTTTGCCTGCGGCCAAGTGCTTGAGCACAAATTGTAGCAGCGCTATCGGTTCAGCAGTTAGCAAAATCGCGCCGTCTTCCTTTCGATGCGCCAGTGCACTAGGGTTATCATTCAAATACTGTTTGAGCCAGTCAAAATCCATAAACGCCAGCTCAAGCTCAGGCTCAAGCCTCGTCACACGCACCAGAAGATGACCTGGAAACATCGAAACTGAAACTAGGTCGGCTTGATTTGTCGCAAAAGCACATTCGCTAGGTATTAGGTCTAGGAAATACTCGCTGCCAAGCTTGAACAGGTGCGCTTTGAATGTGCCACGTTTGCCGCCACTGTCTTGGTCAATGACAAGTTTGTAGCTGTTAGTGTCAAGCTTTTCGAACTGCCAGATGTCGGGGGTAGCTTTGTTGTTTTGCTTCTGCCATTTGCCGAGCAAACGCGAATCGGAAACCACATTTTTTCGGTGTGGAACGAATTTACTGAGAGATTGCAAGCGCTCAGCAGAATGGCAACGCCGATGAATGCAGCTGGATGAGTTTTTTCATTATTAGCGTGTTTTGGTTTGGAGAAAACTGACTCTGCTAATGGTGGTGTCCTGCTTTTGGTTTTCACCGGGCGCAGGAGCGCCTAAATTATTCAAGCGCTGGCTTCTGAGGCAGTTGAACAGGCTAAAGTTCTTTGCCTTCCAAAAACCCGGCCAACTCCCGCAGCCGTGCCGGGTGACGCATTTTGCGAAGGGCTTTTGCCTCGATTTGTCTGATGCGTTCTCGGGTGACCTGGAACTGTTTGCCAACTTCATCGAGTGTGCGGGCGTACCCGTCGCCTAAACCGAACCTGAGCTCGAGAACTTTGCGTTCGCGTTCACTCAACGCAGAAAGAACATGATTCAACTTCTCGCGCAACAGATTGAATCCCGTCATCTCAAACGGATTTTCGGATTTCTTGTCCTCAATCAGGTCAAGGAAATTTGTTTCGCTGCCATCTGCAACCGGCGATTGCAGTGAGATTGGTTGTTGTGCCATACGCAGGACAAGCCTGACACGCTCGACGGGAATTTCTAGCTCATCAGCGATTTCTTCGGGTGTAGGATCGCGACCGAATTCTTGGAACAATTCCCTCTGAGCCCGTGCCACTTGATTTATTGCTTCAATCATATGGACCGGGATCCGGATCGTTCGCGACTGCTCAGCTATTGCGCGCGTTATGGCCTGGCGAATCCACCACGTTGCGTATGTGGAGAACTTGAACCCGCGCCGGTACTCGAATTTCTCGACAGCACGCATCAGCGCGACGTTGCCTTCTTGGATCAGGTCGAGAAACGGCATGCCACGGTTTGTGTATTGTTTTGCAATCGAAATGACGAGTCGCAGGTTTGCTTCGACCATTTCATTTCGCGCTTGGAGAGCTTCGGCGGCGAATTGTTTAAGGCGCTGGAATTGTTTCTGGAAGGTTTGGTGTGGCATGCGGACGAACCGCTCGAGTTCAGCTATCTTGGCGCGTTCAGTCTGGAACAGCGCATGTTTTTCGGCTGAGTCAGGCTGATTACGTGCCTGTTTAATTGCCTCAAGGCTTGCCAAGAACCGTTCGTGAACGTTTGCGGCCATGAGGCCTATCCGCTCGATTACACTGTGCCGGTAATAGAACTTGCTAAACAGGTTTCGCAGCCGGCGAGACAGCATTTCAAATTCTTTTTGAAGCTGTTTGCGGCCTTCATCAGTGTCAGCACCGCATAAAGCTGAGTAAACTTCATCTAACCGGGCGTCGAGTTTCCGCACCTTGCTAATTAACTGCGGTAGTTGTTGGAGGTACGCGTTTCTTTCGTCGACAGTCAAATCCATAACAACCCGGTCCAACCGTTCCTTGGGCGGATCCGACAATAGTTTTTCAGCAAGTGCAACGTGTTCCTTTGCAGTGAAGCCGAATGCGTAGATTATATTCCGCACTTCAGCCTCGGCGTGCTCGATTCGCTTTGAAATTTCAACCTCCTGTTCGCGTGTTAAGAGCGGAACCCGACCCATCTGTTTCAGATAAAGCCGGACCGGGTCATCAAGTGTATTAAGCTGCGCGTGTTCGTCTGTGTCACCGCCGTGATGGTAGAGTCGGTCAACTTCAGCTGGGGTAACGATGCGCACATCCAAATTGCGCAGGTGCACATAAATCTGGCTAAGTTGATCTGGACTCAACCCTTCCGGTAACGCTTCGTTTATGTCGTCGTAAGTTAAGTAACCTTGTTGACGCGCCAGGCGAAGCAACTGCTTGATGTTCTCTGCGAAAAGCGTGCTGGGTGGTATGTCCTGTGCCTTAGTCAGGACTGCTGGTTTAACGCGGACACGACGTGCTGTTGGACTGCAATATTTCAGACTATGCTCATGGGGTGCCGCCACTATTGTCGTGTTGCTGGACTGGACTGTGCATTCTTTTTTTTTAGGTCGGCTTTTTAACCTTGGCTCGCGCATACTCGATTTAGCCGCTCAACGTTACTCCTCGTTGCTGGACCAATCCAGCACAAAAACAATTGCAGTATGCTGCTCGGTTTTGCGCGAGTCAAGCTGTCTGCAACAACATTTTATTGCGTATGGCGAAGTACGTATTTTTGCCTACGCGCGTCTTGACTGCGATGTTATTGCATTTAACATACGCAAAAATAACCACGACAACTCATACCAAATTATAGTTATGGCTACACGAAACAGGATCCACCAAGCCTATCAACTCGCAAAGGAACGCTACGCCGCAGTTGGTGTTGACACGGAAAAAGCACTTAAAACACTAGCCGAAATTTCTATCTCGATCCACTGTTGGCAAGGTGACGACGTCGGCGGGTTTGAAAATTTGGGTGAACAACTCGGCGGCGGTTTGGCTGTGACAGGTAATTACCCGGGCAAAGCACGCACGCCGGATGAACTGCGCGCAGATTTCCAAAAGGCATTGTCCTTAATACCGGGCAAGCACAGGTTTAACATCCATGCCTGTTATGCAGAGATGCGCGGCAAAAAAGTTGACCGCAACGAGTTGAGTGTCGAACAGTTCAAAAACTGGATCGCCTGGGCAAAAGAACTTAAGATTGCGCTCGACTTTAACCAAACCTATTTTGCGCACCCGAAAGCGGCCGATGGGTTAACACTTTCACACCCCGACAACGCAATCCGAAAATTCTGGATCGAACACGGTATCCGATGTCGTGAAATAGGCGCCGAGTTCGGCAAAGCCCTGGGCAAAACCTGCCTCACAAACCTTTGGATCCCAGACGGGATGAAGGACACCCCCGCAGACCGGCGCGGACCGCGTGAACGGTTGCTCGAGTCGCTCGACCAGATCTTTAGCAAGAAAATTGATAAACGCTACAACGTTGATTCTGTCGAAGGCAAACTGTTCGGGATCGGCTCAGAAAGCTACGTGGTCGGGTCGCATGAGTTTTACCTCGGATACGCGGTCAGCAGGCAAATTTTGCTCACGCTTGATGCGGGTCATTATCATCCAACCGAAACAATTGCGGACAAGATTTCCGCCACGCTCATGTACCTGCCAGAGATTGCGCTACACGTGAGCCGCGGCATTCGTTGGGACAGCGATCACGTGGTCACGCTCACAGACGATTTGGAGGCAATAGCACAAGAGATCGTTTGGGGCGGGTACATCGGCAGGGTTAGGATCGGCCTCGATTACTTCGATGCGAGCATTAACCGGGTAGCCGCGTGGGTGATCGGCACGCGTAACATGATAAAGGCGTTGTTACTGGCTTTGTTGGCGCCCGTTGGAAAGCTTAAACAATTCGAGGCTAAAGGCGATTTCACATCGCGCCTTGCACTTATGGAAGAGGCAAAAACGCTGCCGGCCGGCGCAGTCTGGGACTACTACTGCGAACTGATGGGCGTGCCCGTTGGCGACGCTTGGCTGGCTGAGGTTAAGAAGTACGAAAAGGACGTGCTTTCAAAACGCCAATAACCTGCAATTTAACCCCCGACAAACTGTATGGAACCGACCCAAGCATTTGAACAAGCGGCTGAAACGCTACAAGCGGCAGCGGAGCTAGCTGCACCCGCAACAAACCCTGCCCTGGGCATCTTGATCTTTGCGCTTGGCGGACTTGCGGGCGCCGTATTTTACCTGCCTTTCAAAAGAGTCAAGAATTGGGCCTGGGAAAGTTACTGGTTCATTTACGCTGTGTTCGGCCTTGTGCTGGTGCCATGGATATTGACGCTTGTCACCTCGCCAAATGTGTTTGTGGTGTTGAGCAAAGCGCCTGCTAAACAGTTGTTGTACTGTTTTTGTTGCGGCGCAGCATGGGGTATTGGCGGACTTACCTGGGGCCTAATGATCCGGTATCTCGGCGTGGGGCTGGGCTTGGCAATCGGTTGCGGTTTGTGCTCGGCTGCGGGCACAATAATCCCGCCGCTGCTAAAAGGCCAATTCGGTACGCTGTTTCAAACCGCAGCGGGCCAAGTTTCACTTCTTGCTGCGCTGGTATCCCTGGTTGGCATTGTGTTGGTTGGCATGGCGGGCATGTCCAAGGAAAAAGAGCTGCCCGATGAAATCAAGAAAAAGGCCGTGGCCGAGTTTAACTTCAAAAAAGGGATCACAGTGGCAATTTTCTCCGGTTTGATGAGTTCCGCCATGAGCTTCGGATTACAGGGGGGAGGCGCCATCGAACAACTTGCACTTACGACCGCACCGGTCACCTCCAACACTTGGAAAGGCATGCCCGTGCTTGTGGTGGTACTATTGGGTGGGTTCGTTGTGAATAGTGCGTGGTGTTTGTATCTGAACTCGAAGAACAAAACTCTCGGCGATTACACCAAAAAAAATGCACCCATTCTTGCCAATATTGTGTTTGCTGGGGTGGCAGGCGCGATTTGGTGTTCGCAGTTCATATGTTTCAAGACCGGTGAACCCAAAATGGGCGCAATTGCGTACATTGGATGGGCAGTTTTAATGGCAAGTGCGATCCTGTTCAGCACGTTGCTTGGCATTCTGCTGGGCGAATGGCGTAGTACAAGCATGCGCACACGCACAAGGCTCGCGGCAGGTTTGGTGTTATTGATTGCTTCAGCGGTAATAGCCGGCTACAGCGGCAAGCTCGGCCAGGAGAAACCCGCAGCCGACCTGCAAGAGCCGGTCGAGTCAGTGTTGGCTTTCAACTGATTACATCTGTCCGAAGGGCCTTGCGTCAGTTGTGGCAGTCAACTTAAAACGGGCCGACCGACCAGGGCCGTGACACACCGGAACAACCGTTCCCAAACAGTGGAGGGTGATTAATGCCAAAGGCCGAACATCGCGAGCCTGTTAACGAATACGAGCGCGAACCTGTGCCACAGCATGCATTACTCGGGTTGAAAAGTTACGTCGGCCAGTTTTCAGGTGAACACGTAGCCGGCACCGAGATAATGATCGGCCCCTTATTTCTTGCTGCGGGCGTCAGCGCGTTTGATTTCATCTTTGGCTTGTTGGTGGGCAACCTCTTGGCCGTGCTGAGCTGGACGTTTTTCACTGCGCCCATTGCCACCCGCGCACGTCTAACGATGTATTACCAGCTCGAGAAAATCTGCGGCCGCAAGCTAGTATCTGCCTATAACTTCGCAAACGGCACAATGTTCACCGTGCTGGCGGGTGCAATGATAACGGTCTCAGCCACTGCTTGGGGTGTGTTTTTCAAGTTCTCGATGCCCGAACTGAACGATACACTGCCGACAAGTATGGGGTGGGTTGCTGCAGTGCTTGTAACCGGTGTGTTGTTTTCGATTGTCGCAGCATACGGCTACAAATTCGTAGCGCGGTTTGCCAACTTCGCTGCGCCCTGGCTTGTGCTAATGTTCCTTGCGTTCGGGATCATCGGGTTCCGCGAGATGGGCCTAACGCGGCTTGGTGAGTTCTGGCATGTCGCTTCGACCGCGATTTGGAAGGGTGGCGAACCATTGGCAGGTCGTGTCAAGTTCACCTTCTGGCACGTGATGTTTTTCGCGTGGTTTTGCAACATGGCATGGCACATCGGCATGTCAGACCTTTCGATCTTGCGCTTCGCCAAAAAACCATGGTACGCGCTCAGCTCGGCCGGCGGAATGTATCTGGGGCATTTCATGGCCTGGGTCGCAGCTTCAACATTATACGCCGTGCAACTCAAGCATGACCCCACAAATACCGCTGTGCTGCCCGGACCACTTGCACACCGTGCGTGCGGCTTGGCCGGTCTGTTGTGCGTTGTGATTGCCGGCTGGACAACGGCGAACCCGACACTCTATCGCGCCGGGCTTGCGTTTCAATCGCTGCACCCGAGCTGGTCACGATTCAAGGTCACACTCGTGATCGGGTTAATTGCAAGCATAACAGCCATTTTCCCGATTGTAACCATGCGCTTGCTGGACTTTGTTGCGCTCTGGGGCATGATCCTCATGCCGATGGGGGCGGTGATTTTCGTGGACTTCTGGCTCTTGCCACGGCTGGGTCTGCGAAGTAACTTCGCCGAAATCACCCGGCGCACGATCAACTGGGCAGCGGGTGCAGCGTGGTTGGCCAGCGTGGCGGTCGGCACGCTGCTGGTACTGCACGGCGGTGTGCAAATCTATTTCGTCAGCTTGCCCTGCTGGTTTGTGACAGTGCTGCTTTACATTGGGCTGAGCGCAGTTATGCAGCGCAGTGCTATTGCAGAGCAAATGCAACCAAAAAATACGGCATGAAACTTGTTGCGCAAATCTTGTCCGCGATTGCACTGACCGGAACAATTGGGCCTGCGGTTTTGTTTTTTGCCGATAGACTGGATTTAGCCCAGGCTCAACGCTGGATGTTGATTGCCTCGATGTTGTGGTTTATCACAGCGCCGATTTGGATGGAACACAAAACAACCTGAGCTACACTACGGGCCGTGATTAGGAATGCATTCGTAATGAAACTCAAACCCGGATGCGCAGCCGAATACAAACGGCGACACGACAATATCTGGCCCGAACTTGCGGCAGAACTACGCGCAGCGGGTATATGCGATTACTCGATCTTTTTGGACGAGCAGAACCTCACATTGTTTGCTGTGCAAAAGCTGGCAGATAACCACAAGGCTGGTCAATTGCACAATTCGCCCGTGATGCGAAAATGGTGGGATTACATGGCGCCGCTCATGGAAACGAACCCTGACAACTCGCCTATGACCCGCCCGCTCAATGAAGTTTTTCATCTGGATTGATCCAGTAGAATCCTCTCACAAAACCGAAACTCAATGCTATGAAAGCGAAAGTCTATCTCGGAGTTGATCTTGGTGCTGAAAGCGGTCGTGTGATCGCAGGTGTGTGGAACGGCAAAAAAATAAAGCTCGAAGAACTTCATAGGTTCGCTAACGGTCCGGTTTATGTTGCTGACTCAATGCGGTGGGATGTGCTCAGGCTTTGGGCTGAGATACAAACCGGGCTTGGCTTGGCAGCAAAAAAATTTGGTAAAGCAGTTGTATCAGTCGGCACGGACACGTGGGGTGTCGATTTTGTCATGTTAAACAAACGGGACGAAATACTCGGGCTACCATATCACTACCGGGATGCACGCACGCGCGGTGCGCTCGAACGCGCTTTCAAAAAGGTCACACGCGCAGAGATTTTTGCTCAAACAGGCCTGCAGTTCATGGAATTGAACTCGCTATACCAACTCATCGCGTGGCATGAGCACTCGCCGGATTTGCTGAAGGCAGCGGATTGCCTGCTGTTTATGCCGGACTTTTTCCACTGGTGCATGTGCGGGTCGCGTGTGGCCGAGTTTACCATCGCTTCAACATCGCAATTTTTGCATCCCACAAAACGGAACTGGTCCTACACACTCTTAAAGAAGTTCGGTATCCCGACCCATTTCCTGCCGAAGATCGTTCCGCCTGGCACTGAGCTTGGGCATCTGAGGCGTTCAGTCGCAGACCAAACCGGACTCAGGAATGTCAAAATTGTTGCGCCGCCGTCGCATGACACCGCTGCAGCAGTTGCGGGTGTGCCAACTGCGAACACGGGCAAAACAAACTGGGCATACCTAAGCTCTGGCACATGGTCATTGATGGGTGTCGAAACCCCAAAGGCGAACCTTTCCAGATGCGCACTCGAGCTTAATTTCACAAACGAAGGCGGTGTCAATTATACGTATCGGCTGCTGAAAAACATCATGGGGCTGTGGCTGGTGCAACAGTGCAGGCGCGCATTCGAAGCGCGCGGGTCAAAGCTCGGTTACGCAGAGCTCGTTCGGTTGGCTGCAAAAGCGCCTGCATTACGCTCGTTGGTTAACCCAGACGATCCGTCATTCTTTAACCCACCAGACATGCCAGCGGCCATCCAGGCTTTTTGCCGCAAGACCGGGCAACCTGTCCCACAGACCGAAGGCGAGCTTGTCAGGTGCGCTCTGGAAAGCCTGGCACTTAAGTACCGCCTAGTGTTGGGGTGGCTACAGGAATTGATTGGCCGGCGGATCGACGCAATCCACATTGTTGGTGGCGGGTCACAAAATGACTTGCTCAACCAGTTCGCTGCAACTGCGTGCGAGCGGCCCGTGTTGGCTGGGCCAGTAGAAGCAACAGCGCTCGGAAACGTGCTTACGCAAGTAATGGCCTCGGGCGAACTAGCGTCACTTTCTGAAATGCGCGAGGTCGTGCGCAAATCATTCGACGTGCGCGAGTTCGAACCGCAGCAGGACCTGATACCAACCTGGCGCGCGGCTCATGAAAGGTTCGCCAAGCTTTGCAGCCCGGGCATGTGAACGCACCTAAACCGAAGCTGCAGGATTTGTGCGGCGCTCGGACAAGGCACCGGGTTGAACACGCATTTGTTGTTTGGTAATGTTGGTACCGGTGCACGCAAATGTACTTATCCGGGTCGTACTGTTCTGGCTTGCCGTTCTGTGTGCTGGATGTAGCCGGAACAATAGCCGGCCATTTGTCTCGGGTACGATCGAGACAGACGAAGCCCGACTTGCATCGCGTTATGGGGGGCGTGTCGAAAGAATCTTGGCACAGGAAGGCGAGTTTTTGACAAACGGCCAGGTTATTGTCGAGCTTGAGGCAACAGAACTTCGGGCACGTTGCGACCGCGCTGCAGCAGTACTGGCCGAGCTTGAAGCCGGTCCCCGCAAGGAAGAAATCGCCATCGCAAAGGCGGAATGGGAAGCGCAACTGGCCCAGCTCCAGTTTGCGCGTGCAGACGCAAAACGTGCGACTGAGCTGTTCGAAAAGAAGACTATCTCAACTGCGGAATACGACCTTGCCATCAGCCGTGCCTCTGCACTTGAGAAAAGCGCTGCTGCAGCCAAAAGCAGGTACGACATGTTACTTGCAGGCACAAAGCCAGAACAGATTGCTCAGGCACGCGCGCAGTTAGCCGAGCTACAAGCACAACTGCGTGAAATGCAAATCGTTGCACCGACGAATTGCGTGCTTGAAGTGTTACATGTGCGGCAAGGGGATGTACTGGCCCCAAACCGCGAAGTTGCCACAGTGTTGTTTCCTGACCGTACGTATGCACGTGTCTACGTGCCTGAATCGTGGCTCGGTCATCTTAGGTTGGGCGACACTGTAAAAGTGCGCGTGGACGCGTTCCCAAACCGCGAGTTCGAAGGTGTAATCGAGTTCATCAGTCGGATGGCCGAGTTCACACCCCGAAATGTCCAGACCATCGAAGAACGGATCAAACAAGTGTACCCGGTCAAAGTGCGACTTGACAATCGCACGGGCGCATTCCGCGCCGGTATGGCAGTAGATGTGTTTTTCCAGATCAACCAAGTTAGTGTTGGTCGCTGAGCGCGCTCAAAAACATGTGCGCTCGGCATAAACATGTTGACATTTACACGCTGTTCTTATGGTTAAGCTTGCTTACAAAGACCGTATCGAGTTTTGGAAGTTCCAACACGCAGCAATTACGTTTTCGGAGGTGGCTAAGTTGTGCGACTACATCCAGCGCGAAAAAATCGGTCCGCTTCATCCACTATACGAGGTGTTATTTACCGCACTGGCGGTGCTGTACGCTAGACCGTTTAAGCAACGTAGCGAAGTACGAATTCCAGACAATGTAGTTCCACAACAGTACTGGGACACACACAAGTCACTAGTTGAACTACGCGATAAAGTATCTGCTCACTACGACCCGGTGGGGCCGAAGACTATAGCGGATGTTTCGTTGAACAAGATGCTCGTTTCAATCAGAAATGGAAAAGCCAGTTTCGGGTTATCATTTCTACACCCGAGTAGTCGTGGGATTGACCGCATAAAATCCCTAGCTGAGAAACTGGATAAAAAAATGCAGTTTCACGTACAAAAACTGTGGCAAAGGTGTATGCAGGGCCAGACTGTTCCCGACGGTGATTACGAGATTGATACTTCGCAGGGCAACGCGCCGCTGCTTAAGCGAGTTAATTTCCGGTAACAGGCAGCGTTTCGCTTTGTTGAACCTCAACACGTGAAAGAAGGATGCCGACCGTATCGTAATGCCAGTGCCGAGTGGCTGTTACAGCATGAACGAGGCGAGTTCGATGGTTTACGCAGAAAACCTTACCAAGAAGTTTGGACATGTGATCGCAGTTGACCACGTCTGTTTTTCCGTGCCCAAGGGGGCTATTTTCGGATTTCTCGGCCCGAACGGGTCGGGTAAATCCACAGTAATCCGAATCTTGTGTGGCATACTCGAGCCAACAGATGGGCACGCCACCATTGCCGGGTTGGATGTTACCCGCGAGTCTGACCAGCTCAAAGGCATCATCGGATACATGTCTCAAAAATTTTCGCTTTATGACGAGCTAACAGTGCTTGAAAACCTCAGGTTTTACGGCCGGCTGTACGGCTTGCACGGCAGTGCATTACGCGAACGCACCGACGAGTTGGTCGCCCTGACGCACCTCGAGCCGTATTTGAACATGCGCGCTGCGGTGCTGTCTGGCGGCTGGCGCCAACGCCTTGCGATGGCTTGCGCACTTATACACAAGCCGCAGGTGCTGTTCCTCGACGAGCCAACTGCCGGCATTGACCCAGTGGCACGGCGCGAGTTGTGGGACATATTGTTCGAGTTTGCAGGCCAAGGAATGACATTGTTTGTAACAACGCATTACATGGACGAAGCTGAGCGCTGCTCGCACGTGGCCTACATTTACATGTCCAAGCTCATCGTGTGCGGTGAGCCGGATGTGCTCAAGCAGTTGCCACCTGTGAATCCGCCCGGCACACGCCGACTCGACGTCACGTGTGACCACGTAACTCTTGCATTGCAAGCTGTGCGCCGTATGCCCGGAGTGCACAGCGCAACCGTGTTTGGTCAATCTATGCGCTTGTTGGTCGAGCACAACATGAGTGAAGCTGCACTGGCAAACCGACTGGCCGAAGCCGGTATTCAAAACGCCGACATTCGGCCCATTGCGCCTTCGCTGGAGGATGTGTTCGTAACACTCACAGCGAAGCAAAAGGAAGGCAACAGCAAATGAACGTGTTTTGTCCTATTCCCCATTTTTGCCCTAGATGGGGCGTTGCTTTGTGGGTTCGAGCTTCGAATTTCGCATTTTTAGTTTCGGATTTATGAAGACTCCGTTCCGCGGCTTCACGGCCATGCTGCTGAAGGAATTCACCGTCGTGTTCCGCGATCCGACGACGCTGTTCTTCATGTTCTTTCCGCCGGTGGTGCAGATCATTGCCTTCGGCTACGCGCTGGACAACGACGTAAAACACATGCGCACAGTCGTGCTCGACCAAGACCGCACAACTGAGAGCAGACTGTTTTTGGACAAGTTACAAAATACGGCCACTCTCAAGATCGCAGGCGAAGTTCAAAACATCGAAGAACTAGCCGCAGCGATCCGACGGGGCAAAGCGTACGTAGGCGTACAAATCCCACCCGACTTCACACGCAACCTGCGCGCAGGCCGAAATGCACAAGTCCAGGTGCTCATTGACGGGTCAAGTTCAACCATCGCAATGCAGGCCTTGCAGACTTCGTTGGGAGTGGCTTTGCGTGAATCGTTGTTGACCATGATGCGTGAGGCGGGCCGTCGACAACTACCACTCGAGGTGCGTCCGCAGATTCTTTACAACCCAACATTAAAAAGCCCGAATTTTTTTGTGCCAGGGGTAATGGGACTGGCCTTGCAAATTGCCACGATGTTGACCACCGCATTGTCCGTTGTACGCGAGCGCGAACGCGGCACGCTCGAAAACCTGCTCGTATCACCTCTAACGCGTTCGGGTCTGATGCTAGGCAAAATTGTGCCTTACCTATGTATTTCAATGACGATGGCAACGGGCATTTTTCTGGTTGCACGGTGGGTATTCCAAATCCCAACCCGCGGAGATGTGACAGCGTTATTTGTTGCTGCGTTCTTGTACGTGTTTGCACTGCTGAGCGTGGGTCTGCTCATTTCAACGATTGCGCAGAATCACATGCAAGCACTCCAAATGTGCATGGCGCTGATTTTGCCCTCGGTATTTTTCTCGGGATTCATTTTCCCAATCGAAAACATGCCGCGGTTTTTCCAGTGGATCAGCGCCGGCATACCCGCCACTTATTTCATCGAGTTGATGCGCGCGATCATGCTGCGCGGTGCTTCGATTTCGGATTATTGGCTCAACTACGCCGTGCTCAGCGGCATGGCGCTCGGTTTTTTCACCCTGTGCATTGTGCGTTTCCGCCAACGCCTCGGCTGAGCATACCCTACCCTAAGTGTAGCTCACATTGGCCGCGGCTCATTAGCACTGCGCATAGGTATGCTTAAGAATGCCTTGAGGCAGTAGCGGTTTCGCGGGCCACGGCTACGCCCCCAAACTGCTGCATCAACTGTTTTGGGCACCAATAACGTCAAGAGGCACTGTCACCCCCATGCCTAGACGCTGAACCAGGTAGTGCCCTCCGCACCGGGCTATATGTGCGTGTGTAAGCAAAGCTTTTTGGAAATCATGTTTGTTCGGCCTGGCGAGTCTCGACGCTATCGAACGGCTGCAGGAAAATTCTGCTGCTAAATGCCGTGCACGGCCCGTGGCCATGGACACGCTGGTTGATAGTTCGTAAAAAACAAGCTGATAGCCTGTGCCACACAGGTCAATTTGATTCTCGATATGAAACAGTTTGACGCGATTAACACGCTGAGCTTTCGGCTGCGCGCAACTAGAGTAATCAACCTGGCCTGAAGAAAGCGCAGTCTGAACCCTTGTTGAGCGCGCCCACTATGCGAGTAGTAGTATTGCAGCTGGTTGGTGGTGGGCAAACCAGAAAGGACAGGTGCACGGATCACTTGCCCTGCAATGAGTTGGCTGAAGTTGCAGATAACTTCACTGGGATGTGGATTTGGATTGGACATCTCCGAAAAAGAAGCCTGGAACGAACTCGTATTTGATGTTGTCGCATCCACAACTGCAGACCCAATCAATAAATGCCGGCAGGCCAATCATGGGGTCTTTGAAACTTAAGGCATGGATTTCGATTATCTGTTTACGCTGCGTCAGTGAGCCGAATGTTGTGCAGTAGGCAGCAGCGCTTTCGGAACCGGCACCGGTTGGGAGTGTACCGAGTTTACGTGCAATTTGTCTGACCAGAGCGGCGCGCTCGGCTGTGTTGGTCCAAGGCACATTTGCGAACAAAGCATTTAGCTCCAGCAACTCGAGGTCAATTGGATTAACTATGTTCGTCCGGAGACAGTCTCGAATGCCAGATTGCAGATCGGCAATGAGTTTGTTGCGTTCTTGGAGGAGCCGTTCCTGCTCACCTGTGTCACGGCGCCGGAGTGCGTCGGCAAATTTTTTCTCGATTTTGGTTACGGCAGGGTCTTTCCAGGCTTGTTGGAGTTCGCGCTCAATCCGCCGCCAGGCTCGGCGTGCCGCGCGGTATTTGTCAAATGCTGGTGTTCGGGCTTGCGGCGCCCAAGGGGGCAAAAGTGCATATTGCAAATCGGGCACGAAGTAATCTCGAAGTTCGCGAGCGATGTTTGCTGCAATTGTCTGGTTCGGACAAGTGAAACGGAACCTCACGACAACGGCCTGGTCACCTGGCGCGACGAACGAATTTGCGGTGCGCGCTTGCGCTTGGTGAAACCATGGGTTTTGTACTGTTGCATCAGGCCCAGGCATAGACAGCAGTATCGTGTACCCAAACAAGCCCATGCGCGCAGTTGTTGGCAACTGGTTGGTTAACTCAGCAAACGTGCCAGAGGCGATTTGGGGCTTGTCGAAAGTGGCAACCAAAAGACTTCGCGTTTCCGCGGTGGACCGCAGGTTGGACTGCTCGGGCCATGCACGCCAGCTATCGCATTCGACACTGTATTTCGGTTGTGTTGACGGTGCACTTGCAACCCGCGAAAACTCGCCACCCCGCATCAGGACCACCATTACCAAGCCGAACAATGGGATTATAAGCAACGCGCCTGTGTGTAGCGCCAGCAGTCCAACTGTTGCAAGGACACTTGGCGGCTTTGCGTTGAGCGTTTCAAATACATTCAGGGCATACGATGCAAGTGTCTTGTTATTCATGCCTTTGGGAAACTCGGTTTTAAGCGCCGTGATGATTGCGTGAGCCGTTTCTTGGGGGATGCGATCTTCGCCCGCTACCGGTGTCGGCAGGGCCTGTCGGCGTAGTTGGTCTGTTACCTTGCCAAGCTTGAATGCGACCGGCAGACCGACTGCAAACAGAATGGCAAGGCACATGAACAGTTTTCCCACCCCAATTACAGACAGCAGTAACAGGATCAATACCGCAGCTACACGGAACCCAAAGTCAAGCCATCTGTTTCGGCAAAACAGCGTAGCCTGCAGTACATGTCCACCGTCTAAAGGCAGAACAGGCAGTAGATTGAACCAGTTAACCAGCAGCAGCAGGATTGCCAGTTGTAAGAGCGCAAATGCTTTGAATGCCCAAGCCGCAACCAACAGCAAAAGCCCAAGCACAATACCCGGAACCGGCCCGGCCAGCGATACGAGGGCTTTTTTCCAGCCGGGCACATTCCAGTTTTGCCCTGTGACAGCCGCACCAAAAAGCGGTATGAAAAACATGCGCAGGTTGCGATACTTGAACAGGCGCATGGCAACCCAGTGCCCCGTCTCGTGCAGTAACAACACTGGAATGAGTAAAAGTGTAAATTCCCAACTCCACCGGGCTGCGCCAAGTGCAACAAACAAAATGATTGTCGCGCCCAACACAAGAATTGTGGTCCACCAATTCGGTTTCTGGGACCTTGTCTGCAGCCGCTCCAGCTCAGCCAATACTTCAGCGTGTTCAAGTCCGCCTGTTATTGCTTGTTCTACGTTTTTTGCGTATTCATCTACTTGGGCCTGTTCGGTTTCAGTGCGTGGCCGGAACACACCCCGCTCGAGGTTAAAATCGCGCAGCAGGATGTGGTGTCGTTCCGAGGCAGCTATGAGTTGTGCGCTCGATGTAACCGGCTCGATCATCTTGCGCTGACTCAATTGTACCGTGAGCTGTTGATGCTTTGCCCAAAGCCGTTCAACGTCGGTTTTTGGCATCCAGTTCATCTGGACGGTCGGGGGTGTGGCAAGATCCGGTTTGCCCGAAGACGACACAAGGAAAGTGCCATCTGCAAACTCGGTGAAAAACATCACAAACAGACCTCGATCAGCTTTTTGTGCTTGGTGCCACAGCCGATTATGAATCCGTGCGAAGTATTTGCCTGACGAATGTCTGAACGTTGCCCAATAGATGGTTGTGCGTGTGCCAGGGTCATGGAAAACGTGATGCACAGGCTCAATGAAGCCAAGTTTCTCCAGCTCGGCTGCGACCGGGGCAAACTTGGTAGCCACGTCCGGTGGTAGGCCATCAGCCTGAAAAGGCAGAGTTGATTCTGTGTTTGGATCGTCTGTGGACGCAGGTAACCGGATACCAAGCAGTTTAACCAGCAGGCCGATAATCAACACAGGCGATTTTGTCCCCCACCAGTATTCCCTTAGACTGATCCGCGCCGTATCAATCTGATAAAACCGGTTCATTCGGTTTGTGGCATTGCGTTTTACGCGTAGCCGGGTTTAGGCGCCAAGTCAAGTGCGATTTGAATCTGTTCACTGTTGCGTGTCAACCAATGTTTTTGATACAGGCACGGTTTACGCGTGTTCAATTGTGATTTCACGATTTGGAATTGCAACATTGCCAAAAAGGCAGGACGCGAATTACGAGCGCAGCATGCAGAGCATGGCCTAACCAACCAAACCTGAAAAACCCGGATACGGGTGGGCACACGCGCTCCTGGGTGTCGCTTGGGGTGCATTGCCCCCAAAACCTTTCGGCGCGGCGTGCTGGTCGTTTCGGGACAAGTTTGTCCTGAGGGTGTTTTACGCGCGGGCGCGCAAACTCGCACGCGGTGCGCCTGCGCTCGCCATCCAAACAAGTAATCCGGGTTAAACGGTGTAGTTACAAAGCGAAAACGCTTTTACCGCCCCTACACGGATAGTGTTTACAAGTCCGTGTTGTTCAGACTGGCCTGTGCGTTTTTGCATGCGAACAAACGCAGAAGAGAAACGCTTGAATACAAATCGTGCGGCGACCAATCCGGAAATGCGGCACGCCGCAAAAATGTGTCGTCCAGCCCTGCTGGGGTGGATCAGCACCACACGCAAAACACCGTGCGGTAACGGGGGCTGTTATTCGGCTTCCAAACTGAATAGTGTTACGCTGCAGGGCGCTACCGTGAGTGTGTTACTGAGACCGGACACCGTTTGTTCCACGATGACAATACCCGGGGGTAGATCCGGATCGTTATAAGCCATCGGGTCGGTGCCTGCGATCTGCCAACGTTTGCCTCGGCCCGTGAGTTTTGCGCCTTGCAAGCTGAGTTCGACTTTGGCCTCTTGCAGGGATGGATTGACAATACCGATCGTGAGTGTTTTGCGGTCGCTAGTCCAAGCTGCTTGCGCGTCGATTGTGCCTGTTGTCTGTGTTGCAACCGGCAACCGGCCGAAGTGATGGCGATATAGTTTCAGTACTAGGCCGGTGGTTTCGAATGCAGCGTTGCGTCGGCTTGTCTTAATGCATCCGATCACATTGACTGTTTGTGCATAGAATGCGGAGGCGATGATGTCTGTGTTACGAGCGTATTCGTGCAGGCCTGCGGCAATACCAAGTGCATCCTTGAGGAAATATCGTGTCCCAAGTTCGCCAAACACATGCGGTCCGTACCAGTAGTTCCATTCTGTCATTGCGATACGGATATCTTTGTCCTTCAACGCGGCCAGCTCTCGGCGCACATTGCGATGGAACTCAGCTTTGCGCCGGATATTATCCGGTACTTGGCGCACATGCGCTGGCAAGCTTCGGCGTTCCTGGCAATAGAAATGTTCGGCTATGTAATCCATGTAATCCGCACAGTTTTGCAACAGGCCCCTGCTCCACGGGCCGGCATCGCCGGAGGCGTAACAGAGAATCCGCGGGTCAATTTCGCGCATTTTTTCAACCACCCAGTTGTGTTTCAGCACATAATGTTCCAGCCGCATGTGTCCGAGTTGCCAACTTCCCCACATCTCATTGCCGATACACCAATGCTTGACGTTGAACGGCTCAGGTGCGCCGTTTGTAGCGCGGCGCCAGCCCCAGAAAGTGTTGGTAGGACCATTGCAATACTCGAGCAAAGCAGCAGCCGAGTGTGCATCGCCAAAGCCGGTGTTAACGGTGATCATTGGCTCGGCATTTAGCAGCCGGCAAAACCGAATATACTCATGCAAACCGAAGTCGTTGGGCTCGACACCTGTCCAAGCAGGATTTTTTCGTGGCGGACGGCGGTCGCGTTCACCGATACCATCGTGCCAGTCGTATCCACTGACAAAGTTACCACCCGGCCAACGATAAATTGGCGCATTCAATTCTTTGAGTAGCGCAAGCGTGTCTGCGCGCATGCCTTCAATATTGTCTGCCGGCATGAGCGACAGAGTGCCAACCAAGGCTGTTCCCGAAATGACCCGCAACTCGAACGCAGCTTTGTCTGTAGTTGCACCCGCGACGAACTCAAATGTGAACTTACGATATTCGCGACCTATCTGTTCAATTTTCGCAATCTGCCGATCCGCCTGTGAGTCGCCCCACACCAGAGCAATTTCCACGGACGCAACTCCGGCGTCAGCCGACTTCAACCATGCGTAGCCTGTGTATTTTTTGCCCTGGGTTACACCTAGGTCGAGCTGCCGGATCCCTGCCCCAGCACGAATTTGTGGTGTATGTTTGCCGACAAATGGTTGGTTTGTGTTCATCGTCACCGAATCAGCGCGACCAATGATCTGCCACGGAGAAGCGCCTATGATTGGGAATGGTTGATCCGTCAAACCACGGTAAGGCCTGTAGTCGGCCGTAATCGGGTAGTAAAATTTTCTGTCCTCAAGCATTTCAGCCCAAATGCCGCCGTATATGCACCGGCCGAGATGTTCGATGAACTGGCCGTAGATATAAAGTGGAATCGGCTCCATTGTTTTTGCAGCATCAATCACGATCCGCGACGGCGCGGAATTTGTGCTCTGCGGACGTTTACTGACCAGCTCGAGTCGCACGTCGTCGTACCATGCTTTACCTGTGGCCAAGCCCCATCCACCAAACAAACAGTTCACCTGGATGCTTGTCAGGTCTTCGGTATCGAATTCCACCTGCACACGTGTCCAATCCTTTGTTCCTGTAACAGCCTCAGTTACTGCGCCGTCCAACCCGTGTACGTTAAACAGCGCACCCATCCCACTAGTTGCTATGACATTTTCAGTTTTGATCCATCCGGTAAGTCGGTACCGTGCATTCGGCTCTACATCAACAGTGGTTGCCCAGGCAATGTCTGCACCCTCCGCCGAAGAAATCATTACGCTTCGGTTACCGGTGCGGCCGATATTTGCTACGGCAAACGTACCTTCGCCCTGCCATTGTTCTTGTCGCCAAGCGCGCGGTCGGTCGCCCTCGACATCTTCAAAGGACGGGTTTTGCAGCAGATTGTTGCCAGTGCTAATTGATGCACCGCCAGGTGTCGGGTTTGGTTCTTGTTGTGTCTGAGTGCCGGGCGCACCCTTAACCATTCGCACACCGAACACACCCCCGGCGGTCGCATCTGGGTGCGCTTGGAACTTGACTGTGACCTTTTGTTTGCCACGCGTAAGATTTTCCGGGATTGGATACGTAACGTCGTAGAACCGGTTTTGTCGGTTGCCGCGTAGCCGTTGTGTGGCAATTTTTTCGCCATCTACCAGGATATCGAATACGCGGTTTCCGCTGTCGCCGCCCCAGTAAGTACACACTAGCTCTGCAGGTGCGTCTTGCGGTACCTTCATTTCGAAGCTGAACCAGCCGCCATCGGTTGCATGACGCCACTTGCGTCCTGCGAACTCGCCAACAGATGTGTTTTCGCCCTGCAGATTGTGATCGCGCTCGGGTTGCATCTCACCGATGTGCAAGATGTCAGTTGTTCGTGCTACAAGCTCCAGTTGGCGTTGTTCTTCGGCACGGATCTCAGCTTCGCGTTGTGCCCACTCGTCTTTTGAGAACAGATCGAGGTACACTGTGTACCTGCGATCGTGCAATTGCCACAACGGCACCAACTCGACATCACGCGGTTTACCAACGCCGACTGTCCGGAACTTAAGCGGTAGTTTCGACACCTGCTTGATCCAATTTGTAACTGGCCTGCCCTCAGTTAGCATTACAGGCACGTAACCTGGTTTACCAGCTTCCGCGTCGGGCACAGGGCCCAAATCAGATGCGAGCACGGTCGGTCCGTAGAAAATTGCGATTCGGTTTGTGTTATCCGGCATTGATTCAGTGCGCAGGTGCATTGGAAAAGAGACCTCGACCTTATCACCGGTGCGCCAGCGCCGCCGCAGCTCGAAGTAGCTGGAAGGTTTGGTCTGTTGCGTAAGCTGCCTACCATTGACTTTGACCACGAGCTTTTCAGCCCAGTGTGGATGCCGAATGCGCAGTGTAAATTCTTGCGGTGATTTGCAACTGAAAGTCAACGTTGCAGTGTCGCTCTCGGGCCAAGCGGTGTCTTGCCTGACTTTGACCCCGCGCGCGCGCCAATTCAGCTCGGATGCAATGAACAGGTTCACACACAGACCGTCTTTGTCGTGGAAGTAGATTGCTTCAGCGTACCTGACGTGGTTTTCCATGCCCGTGCCGACACAACAGGTGAAACTGTTTGTATGCGTCTGATACTCCTTGTAGTGGCCCGGCTGCAGCGAGAGGTAGTACATGACGCGCCCGTCGGGATGTTGCGTGGCGCGAATGTGGTTAAGTAGAGCGCGTTCGTAGAAGTCTGCTACTGCGGCACTCGGATTCCAACCGAACACATGTCGGGTGAGCTTTAACATGTTATACACGTTGCATGTTTCGGCTGTGTTCGGGCTGAGCCGGTTATTGAGCCGGTCTGGCGGACCGAAATATTCGCGGTCGCTATGGCTGCCGGTCACGTACGAGTGGTGGTACACGACGCGTTCCCAGAAAAAGTTTGCCGCACTGCGGTCGGTTTCATTCCCGGTCAACTCGTAAAGTGTGGCTAGCCCGATCAGCTTCGGGATCTGTGTGTTTGCGTGTTTGCCAGGCAAAATGTCTTCACCGCGTGCAAGCGGCTCGAGGATTGCCTTGTGGTAAATCCTACGAGCCAGTTTCAGGTACCGCTCATTACCTGTGTCGGCGTACAGGTCGGCAAAAGTTTCGTTTAGGCCACCGTGCTCACATGCCAGCACGCGTTGCATTTGTTCCTCGGTGAGATTGGCATGGACAGAGTCGAACCAGTCGGCCAGTTTTTTCGCCACTTCGAGCGCGGTTTTGTTTGTGCAAAGCCTGTACGCGTCGCGTAAGCCAGCGAAAAGCTTGTGCAGGTTGTAGTTCGGTACCCACGACCCGTTCAGATCGAAACCGCTGGACCGAATATTCCCAGCCGCAACTTCGGCATATACACGTTTACCGTTTGGGATACCTGCGACGTACCCGGTACCGATGGCACGCTGGCATTCAGCGAGCTGGTCAACAATGTAGTTGACCCGGTCTAGGAAACGTTTGTCGCCCGTTGAAGCATATGCAAGCGCACAGCCGCTCAGGTAATGCCCCAGCGAATGACCTGCGATACCCTGTGCTTCCCACCCGCCATACGGCTGTGCTTTTGGCTCAAGCCCAGCTTCCATTCTGTACCTTGCCAGCAACCTGTCCGAATCAAGACTCAGCAGGTATTTTACTGCTATGTCCTGCGCCTGTTTGAACGGCCCGTCCAACAGACGCACGTCGTGCAAGCTAAACAGCGCGGCTTTCGGCGGCACATTCAACCTGACTTTTGGTGGAGGTTGGTTATCAGTTATTAACTCACCATTTACAACCGTGCAAAGCAGTGCAACTGTGACGACGCAGATAATTAATTTAGCCTTCATCTTTTTTGTGCTTTAGATGACGTCTTCGGACAGGTGGACAGGTTCCGCACCCGTCCAGCACCGCGTTAAGCTTGGCCGACCCCGGCGTGCAGGTCAATCATAAAAATCCAACTCCCGATATGCAAACCGCACATTCAACCATTTTACACTTGCTCTATGTCTCCTTAAGGAAACTGCTTTACAATGCATCCGTCACAGGAGCCACTGAGCCGCTGCCGCTGGCTGCGCTACGATCAAAATTCAAACTGCCTCGAAAAACTGTCTCTTCCCAACTTCAGTCTATTGCAAGGGGCCGCAGAAGACACCACCAAGTCGGCACACAAGTGCATCTGATATGTGCGAAGTCTTCAGTCGCAGCCCGAGCGGGGCCGAGAATATCAACGGGATTGACAATGCAAGGTGTCCGACCGCAGAACACGGCATACTTTGTTCCCAATGAGACCGTAAACCTCGACCACTAAAGCAAGTTTCGTGTTCAGCAGTCAAATGTGGGGAATCATGTTCAACGCCTCGCTATCTGGATGTTAGTTCGTAAAGCCTCACCCTATGGACGAAGCTGGACGCTCTCCATACGCGAGGCATATCCATGTTTCAGTGCTTATCGGACAGTGTGCCTGAAGCGCTCAAGCAATGCTCGCCAGAGGATCAACCCGCCAATGCCCACTGAATATCGCCCCAGACGACGAAGCCATTGTCTCAAAGCGTCCGTGTTTAAGGGGGCACGGTCTAGCTTGGCGTAACAACCCTTCTCCACATTGCCACTTATAGGCTTTTCGCATCCACAAGAAACCGACGGTGAGAGCCCATCATCATTTGGTTCATATCATCAAAGGTGACATTGCTTTGGTTTTTTCCAGCTACCGTCATACTATTACAGACTGGCCAGCGAGGACTTACCATACCGTTGCAGGTGTGAGTCCTCCTTCTCCGTTAGCCACAGGCTCTTTACTTGTTCAACCACTAGAGGCGCAGTTTCAACGCTTTTCCGAGAAAATTACTACGCTCGACGTGATCAGCTCCGGTGGTCCGCTTGTAGAAAATGCCGACGCAACATGCCAAAAAAGGACCAATCAAGTGTTTGCTGCACCCCTTTTCTCGAGGTCGGCCGGCAGACGCTACGGGACTTCAATCTGAACTTTCAGAACGCCTTGTTTGCCAAGGCTGAATTTGAATGCTGCACAGACCTGGTTAAGCGGAAAAACACGGCTAATAAGTGGGCTTACATCCAACCGCCCAGATGCAATCAGCTGAACAGCAGCGCTGAATTCGGTTAAATACCTGAAGCTGCCGATGTACTGCAGCTCACGTATCATCAGGTCATTTGCAGGAAGCGGTATTGCACCCGTTACAACAGTGCCAACCTGGACAATCGTGCCACCGCGTCGGACCAAGCCAAAAGCTTGCCCGAGTGCGGCTGGCGTGCCTGATGCTTCAAATATAACGTCGAACCCATCAGGTGCAACTTTCCGAGCAGCCTCGACAAATGTCTCTGCACCTGGATTAAGAACTGCATCCACCCCAAAGAACGTCGCAGCTTGTCGGCGTGCATCCACAATTTCACTCACTGCTACCGGTGCCGCACCGTATACCCGCGCGCTCATCGCAATAAGCAGCCCAATTGGGCCTGCACCTGTCACAAGCACAGAATGAGCAGCAATGTCACCTGCAACCTTTAAGGCATGTAGTGCGACCGCAAGCGGTTCAATCATCGCACCCACACTATCATCTATCTGGGGCGGCAGCTCGATACACTGGTCAGCATAAGCGGCAACAAACTGTGCAAACGCACCGTCACGCGGTGGTGTTGTGCTTGCGCTGCCAAGCATCTTTGCGTGCTGACACAGATTTCCCTTGCCTGACTTGCAGTAATTGCAGAACCCGCACGGACGGGCCGGGTTGACGGTGACGCGAGTGCCTATCTCAGGTTTGATTACGTCATTGGCACACGCCACAACTTCGCCTGCAAACTCATGTCCTAAAATGAAAGGGCGCGACGGCACAAATGAGCCGCAGTATCCATGTGCGAAGTAATGCAAATCGGATCCACAAATACCGGCTCGCCGAACCTTTACAAGGACCTGCCCTGGCTCCAACTCCGGCAGTTTACACGATTCGACCCTTAAGTCGCGTGCACCGTACAGAACCGCAGCTAGCATTGTCGTGTTCATAATGGACACCTAGGGGATTTGCTCTTGGTCATGATTCCCGATACACAGTTGGTTTTCGTCCGCTAATATGGGCCGTTCATGCGTGTCTGGGTACGGTTGTAGGCCATGGCGCGCTGTCAACCAGATAAAAGAGCAAAACCTCAACCCGTACTTTGCCGCAGACGCGTACCACACAAACTGCCTAGAACACGCCTCGCTTAGAAATGTCAACGATACCCGCAGACACCAAGCAAGGCGGCCGCCTGTACAATTGACACAAACAACATTAAACGTGAGCATTTGAAAAACAGACGACAATGAATGCGACCATTTCACGACGGCATTTTTTGAAGACAACCGCTGCTGCAGGCGTTGCAATTGCAACCGCGCCTACAATTGAAGCCAACAACACCGAACTCCCTAATAAACGGGTCACACTTGCGCTTGTTGGTTGCGCGCACATTCACACCCCCGGCTTTGTCAGGCAAATCACAAACATGCCGGACGTACACGTCAAGTTTGTTTGGGATCATGATCGTGACCGCGCCTCCAAAAACGCGGCCAAGTTGGGCGCAGCCCAAGCCCATACGCCTGAACAAATTTGGCGCGACAAGGAAGTGGTTGGTGTTGTGATTTGTTCTGAGACAAACCGGCATCTTGAGCTTGTACTCGGGGCGGCCGCCGCCAAAAAGCACATGTTCGTCGAAAAACCACTTGGAGTCACAGCGGACGAAAGTTACCGAATGGCCAATGCAATCAAGCGTGCTAATGTGCATTTCACCACCGGGTACTTTATGCGCTGCGATCCGAAACATTTGTTCCTGAAGGAACAGATTGCGCTGGGCAGTTTTGGCAAAATAACGCGCATCGCTGCCTGGAACTGCCACAACGGCGCGCTTGATGGCTGGTTTGACAACGAGTGGCGTTGGATGGCGGATCCAAAGATTGCTGGTGTGGGTGCGTTTGGCGATCTTGGGACGCATTCGCTCGATCTGATGATGTGGCTGATGGGCGACGTCGAGTCCGTCGTAGCGGATGTCAGAGTTGTGACCGGGAGATACAGTGGGTGCGACGAGACCGGCCAGGCAATGCTCAAATTTAAGGCTGGCCCTGCAGGCACGCTGGCGGCTGGCTGGGTTGATGTAGCAAACCCTATTACGCTGCAAGTTGCGGGTACAGAGGGTCATGCTCTGATTGTCAACGGAAACCTGTATTTCAAGAGCAAAAAGGTCGCAAAGGCAGACGGTAAAGAACCTTGGGAGCAATTGCCACGGGCGTTGCCCAGCCAACTTGAGATGTTTGTTGAGACTATCCGGGGGAAAGCTGGTTTCCAACTTGTGACACCGCACGAAGCCGCCACCCGGGTGAGTGTCATGCAAGCCATGTATAACTCGGCAAGCTCGGGCAACTGGGTAAAACCAGTTTAATGAGCGTTTTGGGCGGCCGATTCGGAACCGTGCCGAGAATCGACTGCGCTCCACTCGCTTGTTCACACCGTGCCGGAAAAGACTGGCCCGAGTACCAGGCTTGCCGAGATCCTGATTTGGACATCTCATACTCAATTCACATCTTGGCGTGTTGCATTCAGCTGAAACGTTTTAATTTGATACGGGTTGAACCGGACTGTTGACGTCGCAGGTACAGCAAGTTCTTCTTCCAGCAGGTTCAACTCCCCACACGTGCGGATCTGGCCTAGGAACCGCACTGTTGTCTCAGCAGACATGCCTTCAACTTCATACACTCGTACCACAATTGCCCCGGTCCTATCGGCCTTTTTAAGCGCGCTTAATACAAGATTATCCGCATCCAACGTACAGAAAGATTGCTCCGGCGGTAACGATTTGGCAGACACATTGTCAACGACGCTGACAGCCAACAACGGATTATTGAAGTTGAACCCGTTCCGATACGCCTTTGTAGCTTTCCAGTTGCCGGGACCTGAGCTGAGCGAATAGCGGAACGTGTATAGCCCTGGTGGAGGATAATGCAATGAAGTGATCTCATTAGCACGCACAACCTTGACAGAGGTAAATCGTGTGCCGCGCAACATTTGCGCGCGAATTACGTCTTGGCTAAGCCGTACCTGCTGGTGATCAGTTGCAATCGTCAGACCAAACTTATCGTTACCGGCGTGTATCCAATGTTGAACAAGCCGTGAGTTGCGCCATGATTCAGGCTTAATTTCGTCACCTGCACGCGGCCCTGTTCCTGGCAAAAGATTCGTGGCCGAGTTAGCGCCGAATGCAATGCCGTAGGTAATCGCCGAATTGGTGCAGCACACCGGGAACAACTGCTCGATTCGTAGGAATCTGGGCGATTTCCATTGAACAACATTTTCGATGTCCAACCGCTTCAACTCGCTGTACAAGGTCAAACGCTGGGTAATCGGAATATCGCCAATTCGGCTTGCAATTCGTATGACCCCGCGGACCGCGTTCGTTTCCTCAACAACAACATCCTCAACAAGTGCAGGCACGACGCGGCTAGTGGGTGGCTCAATGCCGATGTAATTACCACCGCGTTCCTCAGTTGCAACAATTTCCATATCGCGACACACATCGGATCCGAGTTCCTTGTCGAAAAGTGTAAACCGACCCGTCGCCCGATCCACATTCAACTGATAAAACCTGTTCTCGATTGTGTCGGATCCAAGCGGGCGACGCGGTTCGCGCCTGTCATTTTCCTGGTCTAGCCGCGCAGATACCGCCACTCCTGCCTGGCCGTCCTTTTCGGCGGGGACGAGGTAATATGTTTTGTACCCAAGTGGTGGGACATCCCGCGCACAAAACACGACTTGAAGCGCGCGCGAGATATTCTCGCTGTACTCCGTGACGTGGAACGGCACTGGAGCACCAGACGCATCAAGCAGCCGCATTCCGCTGCGGAACAAGCCTAGGTTTCCGGGGGACGGCTCACCATAAAGTGTCACATGCGTGCAGACGATGTCGTCACGTAGCCAGCCCAACGGATTAAACACAACAATTGCGAGTGCATTTGTGAAGGGGATTTGGGCGCGTTCAGCAATATTCCTAAGCATCTCACGCAAAATTTCGCCCCCATGCATCATCGCTAATTGGGAATATTCGATTTTGCGACTATCGCCTAGTGCACCGCCCTGGCCATTGTGGTTGTGATCCATCGACTCAACCAGCTTCTTCCAAAGCAAGTCCAACTCCGCCTGCGGATACTGTGCATACCCCAACGCATAATTGATCGTTGCAAACCGTTCCGCTGCAAGCAGCGTCGCTGTTGCTGGGACAGCGAGCGGCCACATGTGTGCCAATGAAGAGACCACGTTCGGCCACGACTCAGGGATCTCACCTATTGCCTCTGGGACGTTTGATGCAAGCTTTGCAGCATTAAAAAACTCAGTCGGCGTTGCCAGCGTAACACGGAACAGCCCAGCATTATTGACCTCCTCAACACATCCCACGAGGTCGTCTGCCGGTGTAAAAAGGTCGCTGCCCCAGTTCATAAATACTGGGCCGACATAGTGTTTGCGTAAGTCAGCCAAATCTCTTTGGAGCCGGTCTGCCTTCTGCGCAGAGGTAAGTGTTTTTGACGTTAGAAATGTGCCCCAACCGTATCCTTTGAGGGCATTCCAGATTAAGACCTTCGAGCCGTCTGGGCTAACCCAGTTAAACAGCGATTTGTCCATTGGTCCCATCCGCGTCATAACGGCAAATGGAACACCTGACAAGCGCAGTATTTGTGGGAACTGCAGGGTGTAGCCTGGCAGATCCCCCAAGTGCGCGACTTGGGGTTCAACGCCAAAAACATGACGCGCGTACCATTTCCCAATTGCCAAGTTACGAGCATGCACTTCCCCATCAGGCAGTCCCTGGAAAATTGCAGCCCACTTGGGCGCGATTTCAATGCGGCCGGCCTTGACCAGCGATTTGAGCTTGGCGACCTCGGGTGAGCCGGCACGCGAATCCATGTAGTTGGCAACGAATACATTGTCTTCCAACAAAAATCTGAACTGGGGGGAGCGCTCAGCCAATTGAATCGCCTTGGCAATTATTTGGTTGCCCCGAGCAAGGCACTCTTCGCGCGTGCCACCCCAAAACAGGTCCAAATGTGAAAATGGCACGAGGTAAATCACATTATCTGGGCCCTGCGCAAGTGCTCCCATGCCTGCACTCACATACAGGGTTCCACCTGCCAGCATCGAGATCGCCGCCTTCACACTTAGGCGGGTTCGGATCACACTAGTTTGTTTATCTCTCATGGTTCAACGGACTGTAATTCTGCACACCCCATTCGACAGACCGGACAGGGTGGTAAGTTTAGTCACTTGATCGTAACTCCAGTTGGTGAAATTTATACCGTTAAACGTAACCCTTTGCGGCACAGTGGCGCTAAACACGTGGGCGCGGCATGTAGTTGCCATTGGGTCAAGCTCAAATTCAATCCATCCACGCCCGTCCGAGAGCACTTTTAAAACCTCCCCATCTGTTGAGCTCAGATAGAGCGTGCCAAGCTTGCCCGGGTTATTCGTCAACTCCAGCGTTATGGCGTGATCGCCCCGGCTTAGTACACGCCCAGAGATCAGAAAACTAGGATAGGTCGCCCCGTCCAATTTAATTGAGCGGATATAATGATTTGAGGGCGAATTGTTGATTGTCTGAAGGGTCAGCCGCTTAACGCCGTTTAGCGTGTACCTGTCAATACTCGGTGTTGTAATAACCCAGGTTGAGCCGGCCGTTGGCATCCAGTACAAGCCTAATATACTGCAGGCGAGGAACCCGGCGTTACTGGTGTAATAACACCCTTGGTCGCCTGACTTAAACACCCATTCTGCCATGGTCAGCCGGTCGAATTTGGGCACACAGTTGTTCCGAATCAGCTTCTGTGTCACATCTGCACGATCGGCGAACACGGGCAAATACGGGTAAACCAACTTGTAATCGTTGAAGTCGGATTTATGGCTTACATATGACTCTATGTCGGAAACGGCTTGCTCCACACCGTACAACCCCAACAACCCATATGGGTCGTGCGGCACTGCAAACACCCAATCTTGACCCGAGCCTTCAAAAAATCCGCCCTTCAGTTCACCCCATTCGCCCCGAGCAGTTCGCGTTCTGAACCGTCTTGCGCTAGCGTCAAAAAGCACGGCGTAATTCGTCCTACACCGCCAAAATTGCTGGTAACTGCGGTCATCGTCGAGTGCCCTCGCGAAAAGTGCGATACTATGGCTCCTCGTGGCGTTTTCAATTGTGTGCGACCCGCAGTTGGGATTTCCTTTACCCACAGGAATGTACCCGAGCTCGAAAAAGTCGCGATCGAATCCGCGTTGGGCAGTGGCAATTGCAGCTGCCTTGAATCGCGCGTAATCTACCCCTTTTACACCGTGGGACCAAGCCAGCAAAGCTGTGCTAGCGGCGTAGTTGGCCTGCGCACCTTTCTGGTCAACAAACGGGTCCCAATTACCAGCAAAAGCTCCGTCACGTTCATACTGCGCCAGGTAAGTGTTCAATACATGCGCGAGGACCTCAGGATCAATAAGCGCCAGCAATGGATAGACCGCGCGCGACTGGTCCCAATTACACCGCATATAGCCGCCAACGTACTGCCAATAATCACTCGATGCGATCGTCAGAAGGGGCTTGTATCCCGAGTAAAACGGGTTATCTGTCACGTCAATTATATTTGCATAAACAGTATACAAGGCAGTGTAGAGTTGCCTAAGCCGCAACTCCGGCCCGGTGGCTTCTACTCGGCCGAGCTTTGCCTCCCATGCACATTTGAGCTTGGCTGCGGCACGGTCAAAATCCATGTCCCCCAACTCCGCCTCAAAATAGTTTCGTGCCTGTGCCATGCTGATGTGCGAAACTGCGACTGCTGCAACCACGTTGCTCGGCAGAAATTTGAGAAACGCACCGACCCGGTCGCCCTCCACTGTATTCTGCCCCTCGACTACGTTGGTCCACTGCAACACGCCATGCCCGACGGCGGGCGCGCTAAATCTCACGTAATAGTACACCGTAGCTTTCTTGAAACCGGACACCGTGAGCTCAACCGTTTGGGGATCGATGACCTTAATTACATTGTTTGTCCATTTGAGTCTGTCCTGCCAGTTCCAACTCATCAGGGCGGGGACGTCAACCGTTGTCAAAACGATCGCGACAGGTTTAGACGCCCGAGGAAAGCTGTACCGGTAACACGATACATGGGGCGTGACCGTCAACTCGACAGCAACGTCCTGCCCCGGTGAATTTGTTCGATACCGCACCTCTACTCGCGATGGATCCCCTTGGATAGTATCACGCCAGTCCGAGTTGTCCTTGTTGGTGATCACACCAATACACGGGTAAAGCCGCAGGCCGCGGCTCACGCAATCGGCTATCTCGCCCTGGTCAATAGACCATAACCCAACTCGGCCGCACGGGTAGCGCATTAATACGGTACGATGCGTCCCCGTCTTGTAGACCCCACGCGCATCCTGAACCATATTCACATACCCTAGGTAATCTGGACCCGCAAACGCTGGCACCAAATGCACACTGCACTCGCTTGCGCCAAACAAAGCAAGCGCACCAATTACAGCTCGGTTTCGCGATAGAATAAACATCCTGTGTGGCCTGCCTGTAGGTTGGAAACTGTCTAACGCCAACCTATCAATCTATTGCTCATTCGATAGCCAAACGCACGGTAACAATCTCAAATGGGCTAATCTTGAGCGATTTTTGAACCTTGTTGTCAGCCTGTTCTTCCAGCAAGTTCACTCTGCGGATTCCGACACCGCGCCCGCGCCACCTAACAGATGTGACAACCTCGCGCCCCTCCATCTCCACCATGCGCAAAATAAGTTCGTGACTCTGCTCAGCCTTTTTCAGCGCCGTTACCACAAGGTTCTCGGCATCCAACTGGCAAAACGAATGCGTCGGCGGCAGGGCTTTTTCCCCTAGCTCGTCCACCGAGGTAACCGCAACCAATGGATTGGCAAATGCCATGCCTGCTCGATATGACTTACCGGATGCCCAACTCCCTCTGCCGGAAAATAAAGCATATCTAAACACGTACTTGCCAACCGGTGGGACCTGTACAAGATACGGCCTACCTGCGCGTGTCACACCAAGTGACGAATATGTACCCCGCAACATGCCGAATCGCAGCACACCGTCGCCCAGCGTAATAAACTGCCTGTCAGCCGCAACCGTTAGCCCGCCGCCCGCCGCTCCTGCAAAAACCCAGTCTTGAATCTGCCGCCATGTTTTCCACTCTTCGTACGGCACCTCGTCCCCTGCACGCGGCCCGCAGTTCGGGAACAGATCCGTCGAGGCCGCCGAACCGAAAGGTATGCCGTATCGCACCTCTGCGTTTGTTTCGGGGTAACAAAAGAGCTGCTCGATCTGCAGAAACTTGTTCTGCTCCCAGTCGACGATGTTCTCAAGGTCGACCCGTTTCAATCCGGCCCATAATGTCAACCGCTGTGTCACGTCAACCCCGCCAAGATCGCAATCAAGCCTAGCAACGGTTCTGACAGGGTTGTTTTCCTCGATCTCGATTTTGCGGATTGTATTTGGTAAAAGCCGGCCGCTCCGGGGAATTCTGCTCAAAGTATCGCCTCCACGCATTTCGACCCCAACCAACTCGATATTTGTCGCCACGGGGCGTCCAAGTTCCTTGTCAAAGATGTTGATCTGGCCTGTAGCACGGTCAACGCGGACTCGGTAGAACTCATTTTCCAACTCGTCAGATCCGAAGATTCGTTTGGGCCGTGCCGGATCCGCAACATCGAGCTTCAACTCACTCGCAGCGGGGAACGAATCCGGTTTGTCTGCGGGGATAACGTAGTAAGTGCGGTAACCGAGCGAAGGCACATTACGCGCAACAAAAACAATTTCGCGCGCGCGTGACACCGTGCCGCTGGACTGCTCTTCATAAAACGGCACCGGTGCCCCCGCGTCGTCAATCAATCGCACAGTACGCGGTATGTCGCCTGCGGCCACGTCACCATAGATGCTTACGTGCACTCGCACTATATCGTCCCGCTGCCAATTCAACGGGTTAAACACCACAATCGGCGTGGCGCGCGGGAACGGTACTTGTACCCGTTCGGCAATGTTGCGAAGCATATCACGCAGTATCTGCCCCGCGCAGAGGGTAGGGATTTGCGCGTATTCCAGCCTGCGCGCATCGCCGGTGTCACCACCCTGCCCATAATTGTTGTGGTCCATGGACTGGAGTGCAAGTTCCCACAGCCTACCGAATTCGGCCTGCGGATATTGTGCATAGCCGAGTGCATAATTGATTGCGCCGAATTTCTCGGCCGTCAGCAAGGTATCGGTGGCAACAATCACCGGCGGCCAAAGGTGACTCAACGAAGAGATTATGTTCGCCCACGAGGAGGGGATTTCACCGCCAAATTCAGGCACATCGGTGAGCTGCGCTGCAGCCTTGAAATAATCGAGCGGTGTGGCCAGTTGAAATCTGATTGGTGCAAGTTTTTCATTCAACAGCTTTACGTTATCAACCAGCCTGGCGGTCGGCGCCCACAAATCTGTCCCCCACCCAAGGTAAATTGGTCCCTTGGTCGTTGCCTGAACCTGCTGAATGTCCTTGAGGACTTTTGCAAAATCGTTCGAACCCATGTCGCGATGCAAACCGAGTCCAATCCCCCAGCCGTAACCCTTCAGCGAGTGCCAAACCAATGCGGTTGAACCGTCCGGTGCACGCCAACGGAACAGTGAACAAGTCGGGGGGCCCATACGCGTCATTACCATGAATGGTACGCCCGACTTAGCCAAAATTTGGGGGTACTGCGCTGTATACCCTGGCAGATCTCCGAGATGCGAGACCTGCGGATCGACGCCGAAAACTTCCCGTGCAAATCGTTTGCCAATCAGATGGTTGCGCACGTGCGCTTCACCGCGAGGCAAGTTCTGGTATATGCCAACCCACTTCGGCGCAATTTCGATGCTACCCGCCCTCACGAGTTCACGGAGTTGTTCCAGTCCAACACCACCAATGCGCGTTTCAACGTAATTTTGAAGGAACACATTGTCCTCGATAAGGAACCTGAACTCCGGATTCGCACGTGCAATCTGAACCGCTTTGCTGATTATGCGGTTGCCGCGACTGAGGCATTCTTCTCGTGTGCCGGCCCAGTAAAGGTCAAGATGCGAAAACGGGACCACATAAACCTTTGCAATGTCCACTTGCTGCGCTGTACAAACTGGCCCGCCAATCAACCAAGCGCACAAACCAATTGTGCCAAATATAAAAAGTCGGATTGTACTCATGAGCCGTACAAGAAAGAATTCCTCGGAATTGGGTGCCGACAGTGTAAAAAGTTTTTACGATTTAGCTCGAAATCATAGGCGGCGGTATTTCTTGAAGACCTCAACTGGATCGTGACCTTGCTTGAACTCTTCACGGGCAGCATTTTCCAATCCAAGAATTCGTTCGGCTTCCAACAACACCTGTCTTGTCAAGTGTTTCGGGATAACAATCACACCGTCAATATCACCGAAGATGAAGTCACCGGGGTTAACCACAACCGTTTCGGTCAACTCACCTGAAAGTAGGATCGGCACTTGATGCGCAATTGTAATGACCCGCCCGAAAGCCTCGATTGGGGATTGGTATCGCGCAAATACAGGAAAACCCATCGAGATTAAAAAACCACTGTCACGTGTACCACCGTCGATAACCGCACCAACTGCACCATGTGCGGCTGCTGTGGTGGCACTTAGCTCACCATACAGAGCCACATTGTACGGGGTGGTTCGGTCTCGCACCTCGACACATGGATACTTCATTTCCTTAATTGCATTTAGCCTGCGATAGCGCCAGGTCTCGTCTTTTATGGCTGTTGTTGCGCCCTTGAAAGTGAAAGCCGGTCCAGCGAGCTTCATTTCCGGCGAAATTGGTCTGATCTCGTGACTTAGCGCCTGGTTCGGATAACCCAAATGTTCCAGCACATCAAACACAAGCCCGGCATATAGCCGTTTGTACCGTGCGCACATCTCGAGCATTGGAATCTCTGGCTCAGCCTGCTCCGGCTTTGATTGGGCGCCAACGGTTGTGCATTGTGCGGTCGAACGGTCTGTTGGTTTCGTTTCAACCATGCAATCGCCGTTATTGGAATCTGCAGGTTGTTTGCCGGTCGTATGATAGGAAGTTGCGTCTTTCATTTTGGAGCTGTTGTTTTTGTCGTTATTCATTGAAGTAAAATTTCAAAACACCATGGCCGCGATACGAAACAGTTCAAAGTCGCCGCAAAAGCAAGCCGCCATCCACATAAAGTGTTGCGCCTGTTACATAATCGGCCTCGGCCGAAGCTAGGAACACCACTGCACCCACACAGTCATCAACCTCGCCCAACCGGTTCAATGGAATCCGGGCCAACAACCTTGCCCGGATCTCCGGTATCGAAAGCCGTTCGCGGTTCATGTCGGTTAAGATTGCACCGGGGGAAACCGAATTAACAGTGATCCGGTGTTCGGCTAGCTCAAGTGCCAGTGATTTGGTAAGCATTGCAAGTCCACCTTTGCTGATCGCATAGGCCGACCGGTTATTCAGCGGTACGGTGTCGTGGCAGCTTGAGATGTTAATGATTCTGCCGCCTTTGCCCGCCTTGATCATTTCATGCGCTGTTTTCTGGCTGAGAAAATACACGCCTTTCAGATTCACTGCTATTGTGTGATCGAACTGCGCTTCGGTCGTGCTCAAAAAAGGCTCGTTGTACTCGAGACCCGCGTTGTTCACCAAAATGTCCAATCCGCCAAAACGCTCCAGCGCCGAGGCAATCAGTCGCTCATGCTCCATAAGGTTTTGTACGTCTGCCTTGACTGCGAGGGCCTTGCCACCTGCGGCCATTATCTCTTGCACAACTTCTTGTGCGTGCTCAGCCGACCTGTTGTAATTTACCACAACAGCCGCGCCTTCACGCGCAAGCCCTTTTGCAAGCGCCGCCCCTATTCCGCGGCCCGCGCCTGTAACAATCGCAACCTTGTTGTCCAACCGTCTCATTTTACTCCTCATTAACGCAATTCAGTTTACTTTGTTTTGTCGCGAAGAAAGAAAAACATGTTCGCACACGCAATGATATGCGCGCAGCCAGCTATCACGAACAAAGATGCATACGAATCGCGCACGCTAATACCACCCCTTTCCAACAGGTGCCCCGCCAGCCATGCAACAAATATACCCCCAAACTGGCCTGCACCGGCTGCTAAACCAAGTACTGATCCAACAACACGCTCCGGGAAAATATCCGACATCAGTGCGGCGGTGCTGATGAACCACGTGTAGCAAATGAACGCCATCAGCGCCAGTAACGCAATTGATACACCTGCAGAGCCGACAAAACCCGTCAGCATCCCGAGTGGTGCAATTGCTCCTGTGAGATACAAAAGTGTCTTCCGCGCTTTGGCCGGCGCAAGACCGCGCCGGACAAGCCAATCGGATGCAGCACCCCCAAACATGCCACCCATGCTCCCAAATAGGAACGGAATCCAGCCGTATAGCGCCATTTGGCGTAGATCGAACCCCCACACTTCGGCAAGGAACTTCGGCATCCACGCAATGTAAAAAACCCACACAGGGTCGTTCAACAGCCTCATCCCAACTAGCGCAAGCACTTTTCTGTTGCCAACCAAGTCAAGAAACGTTTTCGTGCGTTCGCCATGCGGTTCAGCAGATTGACCTTCCAAGGGTGGCGTATCGGGGCTGTCAACCCGCACAGACGGATGCCGATAAGCCACCACCCACACAATTGCCCAAATCAGCCCTACCAATCCGGGTACGATAAACGCCGCGCGCCATCCAAAACGCAGTGTCAAAAATGCGATTATCGGTACAGAAATCAGGCTGCCCACCGAACTGCCTGAGGACCAAATTGCAATTGGTAAACCGCGTTCTTCTCTTGCAAACCATCGCGCAGTGGCGCGCAAAGCGGCCGGGTAGTTTACCGGCTCACCGACCCCAAGCATGAATCTGAATATGCCCAGGCTCAGTACCCCGCGTGCGAACGCATGCAGGATGGCCGAAACCGACCACCACGTCACACATGCTGCCATCCCAATTTTCTCCCCCACGAGATCCACAAATCTACCCCCAACAATGTACATGGTCGCATAGGCAAGTTGAAACGCCATGATGATCCGCGCATAATCGGCCTGGCTCATGTCAAACAGCTCGGACAATGTCGGTGCGAGTATTGCCAAGGTGTTCTTGTCGATCAGATTCAGTACTGTCGAAAGCGTCATCCAACCGATCAAAAACCAGCGCAAGCGGCGTTCACCCTGAGTCAACGAGTCTGCAAAAGATGGCCGGGCCGTGTTCCGTTCGTCCGCCTGACCGGTCCGAACGGCTTCAGCCTCTACGTTGGTTTGCCGAGTTGTGCTCATTTTGGGTGTGGCTTAAATATGGGCGCCCCAGGACCGAGTCCGGGCAAACTCAACAAAAGCCCTTTCTCGGCTTCGGTAACGACCAACCCAAGTTTGCCGTTCGGGTCAAATGCACAATTCGTCGGGTTCCTGCCAGGCAGCTCATACACGGCCATTACTGTGCCGTCCGGCCCAACGGCTTTAATGTGGCCAGCACCATAAACCGCAACATACACCAACCCATCCGCGCCAACTGCCATGCCGTCCGGGCCAACGCGCCCCCCGACATCGGCCCATGGGTGTGGGTCGTGCCAAGTTGCCGTGCCTGCGTCCCACCAACCACGCCAGAGCCGTTGCCGATGCGTCTCGGCAATAACCAATACGCGGTCCCCATCCCAAAACGCCAACCCGTTCGGGAAATACATTCCACTGGCAACTTTTTGAACGTTGCCATCTGGCCGTAGACAGCATACGTAACCGATCGGTGCGGTTTCGGATCCGCCCGGGCAGGTGAAAACCAAGTTCCCAACACTATCAAATGCAAGGTCGTTCGGCTTGGCCAGGACGTTGCCATTCAAATGGCTTACCAGTGTCTCAAACGAGCCGTCGCCGGGTCTGTACCTGCGGACCGCGCATTGACCGGCATCGCAAAACCAGATTTCATCATTGCATCCGATGGCAATTCCATTAGGTGATCCCCTCGTTTGGATGCGTTGCAGCCCCTCGACAGTAAACTGCACGAGAGTTCCACCCTTAAGCTCAACAAACCAGAGCGTGCCCCTCGAGTCGAAAGCCGGCCCCTCGGGGAAACTCAGTCCCGAAGCTAAAACCTTGATGTGTGTTCCAGGTCTCATCCGCGTGGAATGCCGAGTGCATCCATCAACCCCATGATGTAGCCGTTTGCGAACAGCCGTCCCAATGTGCCGTATCCCGGCTCCTCATTCTGCTCACCCGCAAGTGTGGGCACGTGATCACATCGGAGCGGCCCGGTAAACCCGACTTCGTGGCAAACACGAAGTGTTTCAATCAGCGCAGGTGCTGCTTCGTCATGGAATACCTCCTCGAACTGTTCCACCGTACCGCGCACCTCACGCAAGTGCACAAAGAAAAGCCGCTTCTGTTCCGCAAATTGACGTATGCACACTGGTAAATCCGCGCCCATGAGTTTGAAGTTTGCTCTGCAAAAGGTCACACCGTTACACGGGCTGGGCGCTAGCGCATATGCCCTGTCAAAGGCTTCCACCGTGAAAAAAATCCTGGCCACACCCCGCACCGCAGGCAACGGCGGGTCGTCCGGATGCAGTGCAAGTTGCACGCCGGCTTTCTCGGCCACGGGCACGACTCGCTGTATAAAAACACCGTAGTTATTCCAAATCCACTCAGCCGGCACCTCGCCGACTTCAGTCAACTCCTGCGGCAATTGGCCCAAATTGAACCGCGACACCAGCGCACCCCCGCGCGCAGGTACAGCCGTCTCGGTCCGAAGCCAGCCGATTCTTGGCATGAAATTGTAGCAAAGCAATCGTATCCCCAACTCGCCCATGTTCATCACCAGTTGACAAAACCGCTCGATGTCCTCGTCCCGGCCGGGCAACCCGAGCTTGATCCTGTCCATGTTAAACTGGTCACTTTCAAGACCGTAAATGGCCAAGCCCGCTTCCGCAAAATCACGTTGTACCTGGCGCAATGCGTCAATGTCCCACGGCGGGTTCAACCCGGTCCGCTCCGCTTTGGCGTTGACGATTGCGTACCGGATACCCATCTGCCGGGCTAGGTCCCACAGTACAGTCCGCCGCGCAGGCAAGTATTCTGCGATAATCATTGGGAGCAGGCCTCCAACTCGGGCCGCACGCCTAGCCGCAATGTAACCACGTCGTTTGGCCCGATACTGAAGCGAACGACGTGGCGCTCGTAAGGCAACGGTCGCCCGCGCACTTCGAGCAGGTTTGCTTCATGCGCAGACATAACGGTGAAAAATGGCAGCTTAAGCATCCCCTCTGTTTTCCGGCCAGCAGTTTCACGCACCCGAACCACCAGACCGCCCCCATCCTCAGCGGCTTTGCAAGCTGTCAACACTAAATTCGTTGGCAGAAGGGTCAACAGGCTGGCCGCTGCAGCCGGTAATTCCCCAAGTTTTCTCGCCGACTTGTCACTCGGCTTTAACTCACCTGCCTCGAGCGGTGTCCGCGTCTGTAACCCGAACCAAGTTGAAGCAACTGGGTCGAACTGTCCGCGGCTAGTGAGTGCGTACTGACAAATGAGCTCGACCGATTTTCTGCCCATCCATTTCGAGGACCAAAAGTTGTTTAACACAAAGGAAAAGACTGTGGGCGTGTCGTTGGTAAACCATTTGGGCCAGCGCCCGCGGACAATATCGCCCAGACAGATCAACGGGCTCTCCACAACGGCTAGGTCAACCGCAGCGCGTCCGTCTGAGACATTCACGACATCCTGTGCCATGAAGGTCTCGTTACAGGCGCCTTCCAACAGGTCCGTAGCCGGATTCACAAACCCGTTAGCAATGTTGAATCTAAAAGTTGCTGGGCGCAACGCAAACGGAAATGCAAAGTACGAGGCTTGCTTTGTATATCCGAGTTCAATCTCGATTGTATTGCGGAACTCGACGCGTTTGGCTGCGTCTGGCAAAAATATCTCCGTCTCGATTCGCGGTGTGCGATATGCCTGCCCCCGCATCCGCACACGTTGTCCCAAAGGTGTTCGTTCTACCCCGAGCACGGTCCCGCTCTCAGTCCGGTGAATCGTCAGTTGCGGTTCGGGCAACCAATGTAATGGCCGCAAAAGCTGTGAATTGTCGCCTCCTGATACATACAGGTACTCGTTCAGTCTGTACTCATTCGCTGTGTCAACAAGCTCAACTCCAAGCTCCTTATCGAAGATCCCCGCAATGGCGGCGCGTGCTGGGTCGAGCGTGATCCGGTAAAACTTGTTTTCCACCACCTTTGTCGGTGATTCGGGTTGTGTGGGAGCAGCTGGCGTGCCCTGGCCGCGCTCGATGCGATAAACCTTGTATCCGACTGCCGGCACATCCTCAGCCCAGAACCTGATCTTCCGAGCACCATGCTTGCGCTCCAGCACTTCGTACGGGACAAGCCTACCTGTGGCCGCGTCTCTCAAACCGGTTCCTTCATCCACCATGAACTTCACGGGGGCGCTGTGCACCCAGCTAAGCGGATTGAACACTATTAAATTCGCACCCTCAGTCTGGATTTGATCGGCGAGTTGACTCAGCGCCTGGCGCATGAGTTTGTGAATGTTACCCTCCGCGCGTGCGACTTGCTCTTCTTTTTCCATCAACTGGCCAATTGTTTCATCGTGCTCGGGCTGACCGCCCGTGCGATGCGATCCGTACGAATGCTCGCAATACAGCAAAATGTTTCGCCAAGTATCGCTGGACAATTCATGAGGGTACCGAAGTTGAGGCTTCAACGCGGCGGTTAAGCTCGCCAGTGCCTCCGCCGTAACCGCCCTAAGCTGGTTTAGCCGATCGCGTGCCGTGGCCCACGCAAACCCGGTCACACTATCGGCCCAATACGGCCCGGCTTCCCCGCGTACGACAGGCAGGTCTGCTCCATACCGCTGCTCGATGTAGCGGAAAAATTCTGGGAACCGACAAATCACAATCCGCGGATACGCATAGGCTCTATTCCACCGATCAACAAAACCCGCATCATCAAACTCCAATGGCAAGTTTTCGACCTCAGTGCCGTACAGCAAAACCGCATCCGGCTTGTAACCCGCCCGCTCGTACATCGCGAGGAACCGTGCTAGGCCGCTTCGACATGACTGGATTGTAGGTGGCAAACCTGCAACAGCTTTAAGCTGGTGGTAATGCGATGAGTACCAAGTTAATACGCGCTTACCGTCCGGTCCCTCCCACCAAAATGGCGAGCGCAAATGCCAACGCCCCAACACTAGGAGCGGGCCACGATCCTGGTTTGCTGCACATGCAAAGTAGTGTATGCCCGCTGATGCCAGGATCGATGGCACTGACCACGAATTACCCGGTATATCGGTAATCAAAGCAAAATCAAACGGAATACCACACTGCTGCTCCAATTGTTTTGCAAAGTACAGATTACGCACAAAAGTTTCGTAACTAGGGTAATCAGTGTAAAAACTTGCATAAAACGCGCTCGTGCCAATCCGACCAGCACGCGTGTGTTTACCAAGGCGGCGAACCTGTGCAGCGGAACGCGTCGCAAGCCATTGCTCAACTATCCAACTGCCATCCAGGTTGAACCGGTAGGTGGGATGCTTGTCCAACAGGTCGAGTAAATCATCTAACACGCGCCCGTGGACTTCCGCAACCTTGGCCCGATAATCCGTGTAACCAATGTCAAGATGCATGCTAGGCGCGTAAAACACCGTCCATTTACGCACAGGACTAAACCTGCCTGTGCAGGTTTGTAACCAGCGTTTGTCAGGCGTACCGGTGCCGAAGAACTCGATCTTGAAATCGCTCTCCTTGAGATTGGCCGGCAGCAAAATGGTGTAGCGTGATTCACCAAAGTCAGCCGATTTTCTCAGGCTCATGTTGGTGGTAAAGTTTCCTATGCTCAATTGCACCATACCACCAGAACATGAAGCGGGGAATCTGACAAACAGGCTGCACTCGAGTTTTACACCCGCAGAGGTTCGCGGATAAAGCCCAGTAGGTTGCAACACCGCGTCGAAGGAATCTTCAATTGTGCCGTTCGGATCATGCTCCAGCGACATTGCGTCGTAGAAAAAGCCGGAATCCCCGCTCCCGCCTACAGTTTGATTGCTAACGACGGTTTGCGGCTCGTCCAATGCCACAAATTCGAACCTGTTCAGTCCGGGTTTGAACAATGCCGCCGGCAACGCAATTCGCCGCCGCGCCACAGACCTGATCGGGTTGAATTGATCGTCCCAGTTGCCTAACTCGAGCATCGGCTCGGGCTGGAAATAAAACCGACCGGTATGCCCGTTGACAATGAGCTCCAACATGGGTTCGCGCGGTTGGCGGAACAACAAACTCATGTCGAGATAAAAAACCCCAGTCGGAACCACCGGGCCGAAATCAAACAACAAAACGTACCTCAAGCACTGTGCACCAAATGCCCCATTGCCCGAACCAGGATGAAACCGCGGCCACCGAGTCGATGCACCGCCAGAGCCGACCTGGAGTTCGAACGGCTGTGGCATATCTGGCCTAACAACAACGGTAAATTCTTGTTCAGACTTATCAAACTTCCCCAATTGCCATAACAATCTTTGGGCACCCAAACACTGGATGCACAAAAGTACCACCAGCAATGCAATGCCTACTCTCGGACAACCACTGCAGTTGGACCAAAGCGCTGTCATTCATTTAAAACCCAAGTCTAAGTAAAGCCGCTTTAATGAAGCCAAACTACTTCGCTGGTCGTGCATTCCCAAGGCCCGACTGGTGCACCGATTCTCAGATTCTTTACACTTTTTATCGGCCGCCAAGCGGGTTGAAATTTCTGCCCATAATAGTACTCCGTACAAACGCGCCCTTACCCACCAAGAGAGCTGCGCGAATCCAGTCTAGGCAGCGCCGAAGCGCGACCCCACTACTTGGGAAGTTCAACCCTGTACGTTCCTCGGCCGGCTGACGGCAAGCACAGCAATTGGTCGGCTGAATCATAAAGCCAATCAGCGAAAGGTTGACCATTCACCATCACAGTTGCAGGGCGTGAAGCACAATAAATCTTGAGCTGACAGTTCATCGCCATCGGCTCTAAATCACATTCTAGCCAAGTCTGACTATCCCCACGCACCTCCAACAACTCGCCGTCCGTTGAGCTAACGTACAACAAACCGGGTTTCACTGGCGCATTAGTCAAAACAACTTGGATCGTGCGGTTGCTAGAAACAAGTGTTGCCCCTGAAAATTGCAATGCAGGATAAAGTGCGCCATCCAACCGCACTCTGCAAATGTAGTGGTTAGTCGAGCTGTTGTTGAAGGCCTGGATTGTCAAGTCACTCGCGCCGTGAATAGTTACGCGATCAAAGCTTGGCGACGCCAACAGCCAAGTTCCACCCGATGTGTGAATCCAATACAATCCCAACAACCAACATGCTAACGCACCCGCGCTGCTGGTGTAGTAACAACCTTTCGGGCCTGGCCAGTAGCCTTCGGCCATGTTCAAATGCTCGAATTTCGGTACATGGACAGCACGGACCAGCCACTGAGTCATGTCAGCCCGGTCGGCGAACATAGGTAACATGCAGTAGATAAGTTGATAATCGTTGTAGTCAGAACGCCACGCAACGTAATTGCTAATCAGGTTCACAGAATTGGAGGCGCCATAAAGCGCAAGCAGTGTGTACGGATCATGCGGCGCCATGAACCTGTAATCAATGCCATCGCCTTCGAAGAATCCCTGGCCAAGCCCCGCAAAACGCCCGTCAGCATATCGCGCACGGAACTGTAAATTTACCGGGTCCCATAAATGCAGGAAGTTCTTCCGATGCGGATAAAAAAGTGCATAAGTTGAAATGTCACCAACTTCTTTTGCCAGAAGCGCCAGCGCTTGTACCTGCGGACAATGCTCCAGTGTGCGTGATGCACAGTTGTCTTCCGGATACGATCTGTATCCGTTAGTGAGGAACTCATTGTGATTGAGGATGGTGGCTCTGGCTGCATGCTTGAACAGCGCGTAATCAACCGCGCCTACACCTTGACGCATTCCAAGCAGGGCGATGTTTTGTGCCCACGTACCTGAACCGCCGCTTCGGTTTAGCCCGTACGGGCACCAGTCACCCCAGAACCGACCATCCTTTGCATACTGAACAAGGTACGTGTTTAAAATGTGCGTAAACAGGTCCGGATCGATTAAAGCAAGCAATGCATATGTTGCCCGGCTGTTGTCCCAACTACAGCGCAAATAACCGCCAACGTATTGCCAGTAATCACTCGACGACACCGTTAGCAAAGGCTTGTAACCGGTGTAGTTCGGGTTGTCGGAAACATCAATGACGTTAGCGTAAACCGTGTACAACGCAGTATATAGCTGGCGCAACCGCAGCTCAGGACCTTCGGCCTCCACTTTGCCCAGCGTCCCAATCCAAGCACAGTGCAACCGCCAGGCTGCCTCATCAAAATCCAGATTTGGGCTTTCGTTGGCCAAATGGCTGCGGGCTTCACCCATGCTCTGGTGCGACAGAGCAACCGCCGCGGTAACAGAGTCGGCATTAAAACGTAAGTACGCACCAATGACCTGTCCCGCTGCGTTTTTTTGCCCTGAATAAACCGCCTCGTCAATCGTTACACCGTAGCTCGCACATGGCTGATCAAATCGTACAAAACAATAAGCGCGGCGTGTGCTGTTTGACCTGCCCAACGTAATCTCAACTGTCTGATCATCAACGATCTGCAGTACGTTGCTTGTCCAATTCAGGTTACCGATCTGCTCATCTTTAACGAATAACACCGCCAGCTTCGCAAGCTGGCTCTCCGGAAACTTCAGCCGGTACAGGGTCACACACGGGGTCACCGTTGCCTCGAGCTGCCCCCCCATTGCAGGGGTGTTTGTTTTATAACTAATCCAAACGCGGGCCGGTGTACCCGTAACTGTCTCACGCCAATCATTCGTCCTGTCACGAAAAGCAGGTTCTCCTACACACGGGTAAACACGAACAGCACGCGTCACGCTGTCAGCAAATTCGCCCGCGTCTATTGACCAAAACCCAACCCGACCAAGTGGATACCGCAATAACGCCGTCCGGTAAATCCTGTTCAGGCCATTAGCATTTTGCACAACCTGCACATAAGGGGTGTAATCGCCACGAGGCGCAACCCGGCCAAACTGGCGGAGCCGAAAGAACTGTTGCGGCACTGCTGTGTCAATCGGCACCTGCGCCAACCCATTTGTGCAACCCGGCAAAGTGAACCATGGCCCAAGAATGTTGGTTGCCCATTCCAATGTCCCCCGCTTAGGCGACCATCGCAATTCAAGGTTGGTTCCGCCGACAGCTACCGCTGGCACATGGATCCGTGCTTTCGGCAGCACCGTCACACGTGCAACCGCACTCGTGACACTGTTCAGCGGCCCGGTTACAACTGCAAACCATGCCGTACTGTCATCAAGCAGGCCCAAGGGCGCCGTGTTCAGCGTTAGATTTGTTGCGTGCGGCACCTGGTTTGTCGGACCGTTCGGCAATATGCACCACCACTGACATTGCACAGCGCCAAGTGTGTCAGGCGTTATACCGACCGTGAACGTTGCACCTGCGCCTTCAGGCACATCCTGATTGGCCGGATGTCGAACAATCGCAACCGGTTGCCGCACGACCCGCAATGTTGCATTGCTACTAACAGCTGTTCCAAATGCATTTGTAACAACAAAACCGTACGTTGTGTTGTCCATCACCACGCCCGTTGTTGCGAGCGCGTAACTTGTCGCGGTTGCGCCAGGCACGGGCACGCCGTTCGAATACCATTGAAATGCAAGGGGTGATGTACCGCGTGCGCCACCTACGAACAAGGCCGGGTCACCCTCACGCACAATAAGGTCAACAGGTGAAATCACAACTTCCGGTGCGCGCCCCGTGGCCCCTGGACCTGTGTTGGCCAAAAACTTCGTGATGGCGACTGTCACCTCATCGATCCAGGCGTCTTGGTGTGCACCTGCACCATCACTTGCGGTAAATGTCACATGAAACGGTGTCATCCCGATATACCCGGGCAGCTCCAAATTCGTATACACCATCACACCACCATACACCACGTTGCTGCATACCAAACTCAACCGACTGTTCGTCACCACCAACCACACCCACGTAGGTAACTCAAATCCCAACGAAGGCTTGTTGGTCTGAAAATACCCAAGAAAGTTCGTCTTGGCGATCAGCGTGCCTGCTCCAGGCCGAAATACATCACTCACAGCATCGTAACCTATGTTTATCCCAGCGGTGTTGACCCCACTGTTGTATGTGCGAAATCCCACGTCCAGTCCGTTCCCCCAACTGCTGGCACTGCCAGTGTACTGCACAGGCGGCACAGGCCCAATGTGCAATACCATCCCGTTACCACCAGCATTCGGTACACCAGCATTCCCACCAGAACCGTTTCCCGTGTACAGCGCAAATCGAACCTCAAACGCATCAACCATGTTCCCAAAACCCAGATCGTTTGTTATCGCCCAATGACCGTAGGTCTCGCCGCTGGCAGGCCGGGTTAATACCATACAACCGGTTCCTCCCAACCCACCACGATTTGTCACACCAACACCAGGATTGTTCCCACGGACAGTGCTTGTGGGCGGCAGCAAACCGTCGTCGAACGTAAACCTGTAAGCGAAAGTTGTCTGGGCTGTGGCTACCTGGGTCGTTAGCCACACTGCTATGGCCATGCCGATACCATGCGACGTGAATTTAGCGAACGAGCCGGCTATTAGATGCATCTTCATACGCGATTGTCTAAATGATTTTGAGGCATTATGTTTTCAACAGCTCTACAACTGGAAACTACTGCTGAATCCGGAAAAACTGCTGCTGCATCGAAGGATCGACTGGATTTGTAAATGGGCTGGCTGCGTTTGGCACGATCAACCACGGCCCAGTCAAGTTCGTTGCCCATAACAAAAGTCCACCACCAGTCCAACTCAACACCAGATTTGTCCCATCCAGAATAGCGGGTACATCCAGACGCGCTGTGGGCACCGTTACGGTCGCGACCGCACTTGTGACTGCCGAAACCGGATTGCTAATCGTCGCGTAGTATTCCGTGCCGCTGTCTGCACCCCATACAGGTCGCGTAAGAAAAGCACTTGCAAATATGCAACCGCTGTTGCTTGCGACAAGCTCGGGCGACTCACCGGGCTTGCGTTGCCACCATTCAAATCGCACCGGTGTAATGGTTGAGGTCGCTATTACAACACCAAACGATGCTTTCGAGCCGGCAGCTATAACTACACTCTGCGGTTGAACTGTAATTGTTATGCCCCGCTGCGCATTCAGCCCTTGCCAGTCTAGAAATGCGTTGTATTGCGGCTTAGGCATCCCAGATGTTGTCACCATGTCCAAGCGTCCACCGCCCGCCCCACCAGCAAAGTCGTATTGGCACGCCATCCAAACACCTTTCGATTTAAACGCACCCAGAACAAGAGCCGTATACTGGTTCATGAAATCGACGTCCATGTCCAAGGTGTTCGTGTTCGCTTCCGGTACGGCATCATAATTCCACTCCGTAATCGCTAACGGAACCCGCACGCCCAAAATCGTTTCTATGTCGGTGTTGAGGCGCTCCAGGCCTGGGATCATGTTAGTCTGTACATTGGCCAAAATCCTTGTTGCCGTCCATGCCGGTATCCCCCCGTGTCCGGAGTAGTAGTGCATGCTGACAAAGTCAGGCCACAAATCTGGATAGTCGCGAACTGCATTTAGGAAATCGCGCATGTAAGCAGAACCGTTCGCGTCAAAGTGGCTGCCAACCGGCCCCCCAAATTGCGCCCATGGCGCCGCCTTGCGCAATACCGGAATGTCATTCGACCATCGCACCCCGTAAGTCGCGCCGCTCCAACCGTCGAAGTAATCATTCTCGTTCCCAAATTCGTACAGGGTTACCAAATCCTTCAACGCATCCAGTTGTGCCAGAGCATTTGTAAGGTTTTTGGCGGTTAAAATCGCCAGCGGTTCAATACCTGCGTTTCTGATTGTAGCTGCTATTGACCGCAATTGGTTACTAGTGAACGAACGACAAGGAAAACGCATTACGCCAATCACAGCAGAAGCCATGGCACGTACGGTTGAGTTGTTCATGAACGGGTCGTTTACAGTGCCATTGGCATTTGTTCCCCAACACCCCAAGTTGCTCCCTAACAAAAACCAATTACCCCCTGCCGAGACGCAGGGTAACACACGCAAGATTGCGTTGCTACTGAGCACAACACCCGATGCATTGCTAACGATGACACTGTACACTGTGCCGTCCATGTTAGTGGCAACTGGTGGGGTTGTGTAACTGGCCCCTGTTGCACCGAGTATTGGGGCTCCATTCGATAGCCATTGGTAAAAAAACGGCGGTGCGCCACTCACACCAACCGTAAACCTCACTTGTGTGCCTACCGATGCACTGGCGCTGCGGGGCTGGGCAATGATACATGGGTCATAGACACGAACGTACTCAACGAAGTAGTAATCTGGTAGGACTGCGTTCGAGATCGGGCCAACACCCCAAGCATCTTCGCCTATCCCAAAATTCCCGATCTCTTCGGTCAGCTTGATGTACTGCGGCACCTGCGACACACCACCTGCATTCGTCCGCCACGTGGCTACGCCGTCAACATAAAACACATACTGTGTGGGAGACCAGTCAAGGCTGAATATATGCCACCCACCGTCGTTCATACCCATCCCACGAACAGTCTTGTAAACTGTTTGGTGATATTCCCCGTAACCATCCCAGTGCAATGCATGTTGGATCCGGTCCGTCAGCCATGCTTTTTCCATAATGTCAATCTCCGTGCCGTCGCGGCCTTCATCCCCTATTCGGCCTTGGCTCATGGTCATGAGCCAGAAAGCGCACCAATGCCCTTGCTGCGTCGGGAATTTCACCTTCGCCTCAAAGTAACCAAACGTGCGCTCGTACCTGCCTTTTGTCCGAACCGCACCTGCAGTAAAACGGCCCAGGGCGTCTTTCTTTACGCGCAACACCAATTGCCCATGCCCACTTAGATATGAATCTTCCTTCATCCAATACCCTTGTTGACGCGCGTAATCGCCCATCCGTTCCCATTTGTTGGAGTTAATAACTGTTCCGTCGAACTCGTCAGACCACACAAGCGCACCACATATGGCCGGCAAAACCCGTAACGCAGCACTCCGGCTCATTACCACCCCAACCGCGTTGCTTGCAACAACCCAATATGTCGCCCTATCCATAGCTCGTATGACCGGGGCGGACGTATAATTTGCCGATGTCGCGCCCGGGATCGCGACACCGTTAGAAAACCACTGGTAAGCGATAGGCGGAGCGCCTTGAGCGCACGCAGTGAACCAGACCGTGTCCCCTTCGCGGGCGAGTTGGTTTGATGGATGGACACTGAACTGTGGTGCACCAGGTGCAGCTTGCCGATTTATTCGGACAAGCACCTCATCGATCCAGGCGTCTTGGTGTGCACCTGCACCATCACTTGCGGTAAATGTCACATGAAACGGTGTCATCCCGATATACCCGGGCAGCTCCAAATTCGTATACACCATCACACCACCATACACCACGTTGCTGCATACCAAACTCAACCGACTGTTCGTCACCACCAACCACACCCACGTAGGTAACTCAAATCCCAACGAAGGCTTGTTGGTCTGAAAATACCCAAGAAAGTTCGTCTTGGCGATCAGCGTGCCTGCTCCAGGCCGAAATACATCACTCACAGCATCGTAACCTATGTTTATCCCAGCGGTGTTGACCCCACTGTTGTATGTGCGAAATCCCACGTCCAGTCCGTTCCCCCAACTGCTGGCACTGCCAGTGTACTGCACAGGCGGCACAGGCCCAATGTGCAATACCATCCCGTTACCACCAGCATTCGGTACACCAGCATTCCCACCAGAACCGTTTCCCGTGTACAGCGCAAATCGAACCTCAAACGCATCAACCATGTTCCCAAAACCCAGATCGTTTGTTATCGCCCAATGACCGTAGGTCTCGCCGCTGGCAGGCCGGGTTAATACCATACAACCGGTTCCTCCCAACCCACCACGATTTGTCACACCAACACCAGGATTGTTCCCACGGACAGTTGTGCCTGGGGGTACAACCCCGTCGTTAAATGTGAACAAAAAATCACTCGGCAACTGGCCACGCACCGATTCCGCCGAAAAGAGTGCTACGCAGAAAAACACTGGCAATGCGGCGAAGCTGGAACGTGCTGCGCGCCATCGCCTCGTTTGTGTGAAGTTGGACCTTAAGGGCATGACACGACAAAAAACAACTGTGGTTCCTCCGGTACCAAAATGTTCGAAAAGACGCCACCTCGGAAAACACCTGTCGCCATCACGATCCAGTTGCTCAAAGGTAGGTTGACGTCTGCACTTGTCAGGATGCGGTAAGCTGAACCGCGTGGGCCTGCGCCAAACACACCTATACCTGCTCCCCAGATCCTTTCAACGCCGAAAAATTGTGGCCGCACAAGATTCAACTCATCCAGCGTGATCGCCCGACGTGAATGATACGTGCGAACGAGGGTCCCGAACGAAGATTTTGTTAAGGTCCCATTCCAGGAAACCGCGTAAGCCCACTTCACATTGTTACTATGCATTAACTCGATGTTCGGGACACCCCCAAACTCGGTAAGCGCAAGCAATTTTTTGCCTGCAAACTGTGCCTGTAAGTTGTTCCACACACTCGACAGTGTTGCACTGTCGGGGTCGCTCGGGTATTGGTCGGTGCCCACAATGTCAACCATATCGTCGCCCGGGTACCACTCGGGTTTGGTGCTGCTGGCAGGCGTATAAACCCAGATGAGATTGTTCAGCCCGTGGTGGTGGGTGAGGCGTTCATACAGCAGGCGCCACAATTGCTTGAATGCAGTTGCGCCTTTTGCACCCCACCAGAACCATGTGCCGTCCGCCTCGTGTAATGGTCGCCATAACACCGGGATGTTCGCCTCGGCGAACTTGCGCAACTGCACAGCGATCGCGTCAATGTCCCGGATCAAAAAGATGTACTCGGCAGAATTCGTATTCGCCAATGCATAGCTTAGGTCGTATGTCGTACACGAGCTCATGAACCCGCATGTCCAATCGGAGCCCAAGTTCGTAGGCGCGTTCCAGTGCCAAGCCATTTGGGTCACATGCCCCAACTGCTCGAGCGCGATCATTCTTTCGGTGTGATTGCGCGGGTTCGCCCCGTTGAGCAAGCGCGACGGCGAGTAATCCATGAAATCGCCTTCAATAATGACGGGTTTACGACCAGTGTTGGTGTAAATGTACGGGACATCGTTAGTCAGCTTTAGCCCCAGCCAGATATGGTGTGTATAATCCGCTACCAAAGCAGCCATTAAAGCCTGCGCGGCCAGAGTTGCATTTTGGTTGACCAATAATTGTCCCCACGGCCATTGGTGCGGCGGAACAGGTAATTCAACGAAACTACCCGCAAAAACAAAGTTCGTGCAGGTCGGGTCTGGCCACAGCAGGTTACCTGTTACATCATGTACGTTCGATACGCACAGAATGTAGTTGGTGCCCGGCTGTAGGCCCACGCCCAAACGAATCGTGGTAGTCACCTGATCCGCAGCCAACAATGCGCCGACGACAGGCAACCATTGACCGCCGATTGTCCGGACGTTGTAGTTAACAACATTCGTCACGACGCACGGGGACATCGGAACTGAATATACAACGGTTATAGCCATCGAATTGCCGCATGCGTCTACCGACGCAACAACAGGTGGGTTAGTCTGGGCCGAGTTGATCGCAATCCGGACATTATCAATCCAACAGTCCGCATGTGCAGCCGCTCCATCAGTCGCAGTAAAAGCAAATTGGACAGGGCTAATCGGTGCAAATCCGGGAACCGGAAGGTTTGTGTACACATGCACCATCCCGAACGCCTGATTGCTGCAACTTACGCTCAACATGCCGCTGCGCAATAGGATGTGCACATCAGCTGCGCGGGCAAAACTGTCGGCTAGACTGTTTGTTTGGAAAAAGCCGAGGAATGCGTTTGTGGCGATTACGTTGGCGGACGCTCCGGGGTTGAACACACCACTGACAGGTTTGTATGCAACCAGCACCCCGGGTGTGTATGGTGCGCCGCTATTCCATAGGCGGAACGTCACGTCCAAGCCGTTACCCCAACTGCTGGCACTGCCTTTGTATTGAGCCGGTGGCAAAGGCCCCACGTGAAACACCATGCCATTACCACCCGCATTAGGCACCGGCGCATTTCCACCAGAACCGTTGCCCATGTACAGCTTGAATCGCACATCAAGATTTGTTATCGGGCCGCACTCGCTTAAAACGTTCGTGATCCACCATTGGCCAAATGTCTCGCCGCTGGCCGGCCGACACAATATCAGACAAGGCGAGTTGCCGAATCCACCTGCGTTTGTGATGCCAAGCCCGGGGTTGAAAGACCGTGTCTCACCCGGCGCTGTTGTGCCCGGAATGCATGTGCCAACCGGGACAAGCCCATCATCAAAGTCAAATGATAAAAACGCAGCCTCCGCGTACGCGCCGGCCAGCATAACGAAAGACACCGTTAGATGCCCGGCAATCAAACTTCCCCAGATCGCCATGGTTTCCTTAATCAATCTCACTCGCGGTTTCCTGCCCACACCGTTGAACTAATGCGCTTTGGCAAATGCTAATCCCTCCATGGCAATTAACCACGCAGCGTAACGACTAACAAAACGTAAACTTCGCCACTATGTGCCGGTTTTTTTGCATTTTTTCCTGCGTACCCGAACCGCGGCTCGCAAGATTCAGAAAAGTGCACTTAATCGTTGGTTGCAGCGAACACGTCGCTCAGCTCAAGATCGACACATAAAACCACAGTTTATGCCCGGTTTCCCCTAGCAGTCTGGTATGGCGGGGTTTTGCGTACACGCTCAGGGCGTAAAGAATTTTCAGTGTTGCCCCAGCGAATGCGCCGCTTATAAACGGACCGTTTGCATTACAGTGCATTAAGGCCTGGCCATGCTGGTCCGGCAACTCACGCGCCGTTCGGTGCCAGTACGTGGCTGCAATATTTCGTCCCTCCCGGAATGGAATGATCATCTCGTAAATGTACCGCGTTACAGGTCTTCCTCAGCCGGCGCTTCACGTGCTGCTAATCGCCTTTTGGCGCACAATGAACAAGGGTGCAATTGCTGGCGGGAGCGGACACACCTTAATTGGGGGTAGGAAGTTTCCACATCCACCAGCACGCGTGGCCTCTATACAAGCATTTTAGTAGGTGGTAATCATTGAATGCAGTGCTCGGAAAGTGCTGTCTTTACCTTTCATGCTCCAGCACTTGCGCGCCAAAAATAAGGAGACCAGCGTAACGCTGGTCTCCTCCGTGGCTCGCACAGCGCCTAGGTTTCTTTACTCAGCCCGCACCGTTTCCGACCATCACTGAAGTTGTACCCGGTAGAACTTCTGCGGCACGTTACGATCAATCGGTATCACAACCGGGCTGGTTGCACCATTTGTAACCCACGGCCCGAGTACATTGGTTGACTCGAGTAAGAACCCGCCGCCACTCCAGCTCAAGTACAGGTTTGTTCCAATCAACACCGGTGGGTTAAACACTGGCGGTTGCAACGCGCTTACGTACAGTCTTGCAGTTGCACTCACCACCGAACTGACCAGGTTGTTAACCACCACATGGTATTGTGTCCCGTCGTCAGTCAGTGCGACAGGCGGCGTGGTGTAGCTCGCGTTTGTGGCGCCAACAATTGCAACGTTGTTACTGTACCACTGATATAACGGTGAACTGCCTGTAACAACCACGCTGAACGTTGCCTGTTGACCAACGCCCACAGTAGCATCTTGCGGCTGCTGTGTAATCGCAATTGGCTGCTGCACCGTCAGTGCTGCAACTGTGCTTGTTGCGCTTAGACCCGTCTGTGTCCCTGTGATCACAACGAAATACGCCGTTGCATGATCTCCAAGTGTGGGTGACCAAATCGAGTACGCGCGGTTCGTTGCACCCGGTATGGTGTTGGTTGCCCCGCCGGCGATCTTCCACCATTGGTAAGCGAACGGGCCGGGACCCACTGCTGTGACAATGAACATTGCAGGCGTGCCAACTGCAACGGTTTGACTGGCCGGGTTGACGGTAATAGTAGGCGCGTTCGTCGCCCCTGCCGCAGCCCACGTGAGTGCATTGGTGAACAGCTTCAGCCCCGCCGAGTTGTAGTTCGCGCGGCCTGCATCTTCACCAATGCCCCAAGCAACCCGCCGAGCCGCCGCGTTAGTGCCAAGTGCCATGGTAGCACCGCTCTCGTACGCGAAGAAGCAAGCCCACAGTGCGGGCGTTGCTCCGCCAGCGGGTTGCGCAATGATGACAGCATCAGGCGGTAATTGCGCCTTCGGGACGTACAAGACATTCTGCCCGCTGGACAATACTGTCACCGGCCCGGCGCTGTAGCCTGCACTCAACTCGCTGGCAACTGGCGGGGCAGTGTTGGTAATATTAATCGCAGTTTGGCTACTTAACGAGGTGCTGTCAGTCCCAGCCAAGCGCAACTTACCGAACGTGCCACCTTCCCAAGTAAACAACGGGACGGGCGTCGCCGTGAAAGTGTTCGGCGTGCCCATGTCGCCCGAGGTAATCGTCGAAGAGATCACAATTAGCGATTGCTCCTGAGCATCTTCAGCCCTGGCGGTTTGCGCATGCGTCACGGTTACCTGGAAGCCGAGTCTGATCAGGTCGTTGTATGCCAAATTATCCGAGGTCTGCAGAGGTGCATTAGGCGCACCTGCTGCAGTGTTGGCCGCGCCGCCCACTACAAACAATGCACGCTTCATGAATGGCAACGTGTAATCGCCGTATCCAGTGAACCGCGCAGTAGTGCGGTTTGTCCTGTTACCCGACGTAACAGCTAGACCAACATAGACAGGGCCAGTCCAGCCATACGCAGGCGATATTACTGTCGCACGACCGCAAAGCAGCCAGTTCGTTCTGTCAGCGCCTGTGTAAGCGTACAGGTTCGGTCCTACACGTTGCAGGCGCAGCCAGATCGGCGCGATGGCAGGTCGGCCACTACCCAGTACGGGCGGTTGCGGATTGTTAGCCCAAACCGTCACGCTGTGGCTGTTTGTCTGGCGCCGGAGCAATGTGACACCGTTGTAGCCGGTACCACTGCCATCACTTGCTGCTACTGCCGCAGGCTCAACTGCGATCATGTACTGCACAGCGTTGGCTGCCAAACTCTGCCGTACCATCAACCCGGCTTTTGCACGCGCATTCGAGGGCAACAGATCTTCGATTTTCACGACGATATCGAAGTCACCCGTGCGCTGTTCATAAGCGAAATAGAGACCATCTGCAGGACTGTTGCTCATCACACCGCCAACAAACTCGTTGCTGCCGAAACCTTGCCCGCCAGCCAGTATCTCGATCACTCCGTTCGTGACCATCACACCCGCACCCAGGTTAGCCGGATCAAGGGTTTCGCCCAACACACCAATGTCGGCGGCGTTACCGAGCTGCATAACCGACATCGTACCGGTCGCATTTGTATTGGCGACGTTACCAGCGGCGTCTTTGACACCGTTGATGTTCACGGTGAAGCTGCCAGCCGGGATCGCCGTGTTCAGTTGCAACTGCACAGTAACCCTGTCAGGCCACAGGATTGCATTTGTGACAGTAGCACCACTCAAAGTGTAGTAAGTTGGTGTTGTCGCTGTCACCGGATCAAGCACTCCGTCGAATCGCAAGCCGATGAACCTACCACCGAACCCGCTTGCAGCAACTACGTACGGCGGGGTCGCATCCGGCGTAATGGTCACAACCGCGCTATTTGTCTTTGTCATGAACGCGATACCCGGTACGCTCATCACAACGCTGTAAGTCACATTCGGGCTCGGGTAGGATACCGGCGCGGTTGTATAACACGGATTTGTTGCACCGGCGATCAGCACGTTGTTCGAATACCATTGATAACTGATAGGTACGGTTGAAGGCATACCCCCAGCGGACACTTCTGCTGTTGCAGACACGCACAACGTGGCCATTTTGCTGTGTTCAACGAAGGTATTCGATGGACCAGTGGCAGTGATAACCGACGCGTCCGGGTTCACGTACACCGCAATTTCGTTCCCGGTCAGGTTGTAAACGTTTGTTGGTGCACCGCCGCGACCGCCCGAGATAACTGGCCAAGCACCTGTTGGTACGTTCGTTACACTCACCCCACCTTTGACTGTTTGGCCATCTGTGCCCCAAGTGAACTCGACGAAACTGGTGCCGTCAGCTTGCTTCTCGACAGCCTCCACATAGTACATTTGGCCCGCTTGTAGGCTCATTGCATTCGTATCCTTCCAAACACCACCCAACGCAACTACATTTGTTAAGCTGTAGAGCCAGCTTGTGCCCGGTGAGCTAAAACTGACGTTTGCAACCGCTTTCAATACTTTATTTGCCGGGTTGCTATCCGGGCTAACCCACAACGCAGTGCCGTCGTTGCCACGGATATAAAACAGGTAACTACCCGTCGTCGGGGGAATGACAAAACCGCTTATCTTTGCGCCGAACCAGAATACGTTCACGTAAGGGTTCGTGCTCGTACCATTCGGGTAACCTGAGTAAGTGATTAGTTCTGTCCAGTCCGGCGGATTATTTTGGTAATGGGGAGAGTCCAGGACACTCTCGACAAAGCCGCCTGTACCACTTGGCAGGTACCAACGATCGTACTTCAGGTATCCATACGCGAGCATCCAGCCCGTGAAGTTGCGTTGTTTGCCTCCTGGCACAGTTGTGTTGTTAATATTGTTACCCGCCATGTCGAGCACGTTACTGACAGTGATCTGATACACCGTGCCGCTTGTCAGCGCAGTGCCGAGATCAATAACCACCTTCGAGAATGTGTAGTCTGGATTGTACACGGGCGAGACGCTGCTAATCGGTAGTGCACTGCCACCTGCAACAGGTCTGATGGTGTAATTCGCTGAGTCACAAGCTGACCAGCCCATCAGTCCGTCAAAGGTCACAATCACGCGCATAAACGTTTCGTCTGCGCTTGCGTCTGTCATGTACGGCGGCACATTGTCCACACTCACACTCAACGTTGTAACAGCGCTTGTGGCACTGCGACCTGTTGTGATGTCGCCTACGTAGGCAATCACGCGGTATTGCGCGCCATTATCGCTCGCGATTGACAAAAACGGCGTTGTGTACGTGGCGCTGTTGCCGCCCACGGGAATGTCGTAGAAAGCGGCCCCACCGGGATCTTTTCGTTGCCATTGATAGACAAGTTCGCTTGTCTCTGCACCTGTGACACTTGCACCGATCCGAAGTGTTGTCCGCACACCTTCATAGCCTGGCGTGGTTGACGGCAAATTGGTTGTGATCATAACTACCGCATTTGGAAAGACCACGCGCCCCCAATTTTCATAGTTGGCTTGGCAGAGACGACCATCGTTATTTGCCGCTGTTGCCATCAGCCCCACGTACAGATCGGCTGGAAAATTGTCCATCTCGTTAGTGACAAATCCGATCATTTGCCACGTCATGCCGTCGGCAGACGCCAAGCCCTGGAATGTCGCGCCCAACCGACGTATACGGAGCCAGTTGCCGCCCGTGCCCCAAAACGCGCCCAAATTGCCGTTTACAGGTGCACCCGGGGCAGCCCAACTTACACAATCGGCCCCATACGAAGGCCGCATTGCAGTTTGGTAAGTGTTGTTGCCTGGGGTTGGGAAAACCTCAAGGGCGAGTGCCGGGCTCGAAGCGTCCAAATCCGGCCGCACACAAATTCCGCCCTTGGCACTGGCTGTTGTTGGAGTAAGGAATACCAATCTGGCTGCAATATCGAAATTACCGGTGCGCTTTGCGCTCTGGTACGCATAATGCCCGGCGTCAGCGGGTTGAATACCAATTGGCAAGAAGTTCGACCCACCACCCACCACCTCGATCTTGTTCGTGCCCCAAGCAACCGCATCGCCCGCAGCATACGGGTCCACACCGACTTGGCCAATATCTGTGGAACTCATTGCTTGCACCGTAGCTGTTAGTGTCGTTTCCGGCACACGCACGCCCGTCCGACTCAATACATTGCTTTTGACTGTTACGGTAAACACGCCGCTTACCGGGCTGGCGAGGTTCAATTTCACACCCTTCATGTACGACGGCGCGTAATTGACAAGCACATCGCCGTAATTAGCAAGGTTGGTTCGCACGTCAACACTTGTCACAGTAACTGCACCGCCGTTGACAAGGTAATTGGCCGGGTTAGCCGCTGTGGTAAGGTCAACATACCCGCTAAACAACACGCCTATGCTATACCCATTAAGACTGCCGACTGACACTGCCTGGATACCTACTGTGTCGGGGAGAATTGTGAGGGTTGCAACCTGGCTTGTCACCCAACTGAACCAGTTACTGACCACAACATAGTACTGCGCACCATTCATCGTGCTGTAGAGCGTTAGTGGCGTGGTGTAACTCGCTGCCGTTGCACCTGGAATTGCTACATTGTTTGAGTACCATTGAAAACTGTACGGTGGCGCCCCTGTTACACCAACACTAAACGTCACCCTGACGTTTTCATTGGTCGTGACACTGATTGGTTGCGCAGAAATTCCAACCGGCCCTACACCAACATAACCCGGACTTACGTGTACACCATTTACCGTCAAGTCAACGTCGTCAACTACATGGGCCCCAAACGCACCTGCACCAGCCGTTGCAGTAAAGCCAATTGCGGGCGCGACCCCTGGTGTGCCACCGTGGATAGGTGTAAAGTTCGGTATAACCAGGTTGGTGTACACCACAACCGCACCTATGCGCGCGTTGCTTACAACAAGGTTCAATACATTCGTAGCAAGCGCGACGTCATACTTGAGGTCTATCCAGATCTGTGAATAGTTCTCGAAGCTGGCGTAGGCAACGTCGTTCGTATCTAGGTAATCAAGGAAGTTCGTCGTTGCAATTAGGTTTCCGCCTGCGCCCGGGTTAAACGTCGTGCCTGGTGGTACCCATGCAATGTTAATGCCGGCATTATTGGGCGCAGCAGTATACCAGCGGAAATTCACGTCCAAACCATTCCCCCAACTGGATGCGCCGCCTGAGTACTGTTTGGGCGGGCGTGGCCCAACATGGAAAATCAAACCGTTCCCACCCGCGTTCGGAACCCCAGCATTGCCGCCGGTGCCTGTCCCCATCCAAAGCTTGAAAGACGCCTCGAGCGAACTCACGCCGATCCCGCCAGTTACATCATTAGTCACGAACCACTGGCCGAAGGTCTCGCCAGTTGCATTCGAAACAACAATCAAGCACGCCGTCGCATTGCCACGCACGTATCCTACCCCTTGGTATGGGTTAATTGTCCCAGCTACCACAGGATACGCCGCCAGTTCAGTACCGGGCGGTACCAACCCGTCATCGAAATCGTATGACACACCAAACGGGTTCCCACCAAACCAAAAACTCACCAGCGTCGGGTTCGGACTGATATAATTACCCCAGCTATCTTTGACATTGTTAATAACGAGCGTGTAGTTGGTGGTCAGTTGCAGGGACGCGCCGAGAGACAAAATGACCGTGACCTGGTCAGATTGCAACACTGCACTCGTAATTGGCACGGTCGCGCCCGCTGCGTTGGTTAATTGGTAATTGCCGGTGTATTGCGCGCTCGATGCATCCATTGCGGTCGAGTACACGACTACAACGGCGTTTGGGTTGCCCATCGGGTCGGCCACGTTGACAACCGGCTGGCTAAATGCATTTGAAACAATCAATTGCTCCAACAATTATCGAACCGGCGAGAAATCTCATCGTTTTTCTATTCATAACTCAATTTCTTCTGGGTTGTGCGTTGAGCATTTCAGAGTTCAACCCGCCAACGTGCTTAACCGGAGCCGGCTTTGCGCTCCGGTAACATAACACTGCTCGGCGAGACCCGTGCATTTACTTGCTCACAAAATATTAAGTACTACCGCGCAGTTGCACCCAAGCCGTCTTTGGTGTAAAAATGGGCATAATGTTTGCACTTTCTGCAAAGGCATATGTACTTGTCAAAAAATCCGAGACAATCGAGCATTGAAACAAAGACAAAATGGTAGAGCCGACAATGAATCAGCTTAAAATGCTTAAAATGCTTAATGCTCGGCCAACTCCATGCCGGCAAAGTAACGTCACATTTAGGGAATTGCGAGGCAGGTGCCTGCACAAGGTCGTATGGTCCAGGCAACTTTCACATCAAAAAATTTCCCATTCTTAAACCGCTGATCCGCTGATTTAACCCACAATTAAACAGATCGCTCCCCGGCAATGCGACACGTGGCACTCCTAATAGAAGCTACAAATGCGTATGCACGCGGTTTGCTACACGGCATCGGAAAATACAATCACGAGCATGAACGCTGGACAGTTTACTTCGAACCGCACGCTCTGGACCAACCACCCCCAAATGGCTTCGACATTGGAAAGGACACGGCATAATCGCACGGATCGCCAACTCACGCATGGCAAAAGCCGTGCTCGAGCTCGGTCTCCCCGTAGTCGAACTGCGCCGGTTGTACAAGTTCAAAAATGTGCCGTCGGTCGGCCCAGACAATCTGCTGGTAGCCCAGTTTGCCGCTCAACACCTACGCGAACGCGGTTTTCGTAACTTCGGGTTTTATGGGTCCCCACAGGGTGCTGATCCACCACTCGACACGCGCGCGGCCGCTTTTCAGCAAGCAGTTGAACAGCTCGGGTGTACGGCAAGCCTGTTTAGAGCCGACCGCAATTTGCCGTGGGAAGAGGAGCAAAAACGGCTCATCCAGTGGGTAAAATCGCTGGCCAAACCAGTGGGGATAATGGCGTGCACAGACGAACGCGGTTTGCAGGTGCTCCGCGCGTGCATGCTGGCGGGACTAAAGGTACCTGATCAGGTCGCCGTAATTGGGGCTGGCAACGACGATTGCATATGCGGCTTGTGCGAACCGCCGCTCACCTCGGTCGATCTTGCACCGGAATCGATAGGGTACGAAGCAGCAGCGTTGCTGGATTGCATGATGAGTGGGAAACGCCCGCCCGAATGGCACATCCAGGTGCCCCCACGCGGTACTATTACCCGGTCATCAACCGATGTGCTGGCTACAGACGACAGTGCGGTTGCTGAAGCACTGCGGTTTATCCGATCGCATGCATGTACAGGAATCCGAGTAGCCGACGTGCTCAAGGCCGTCCACCTGTCGCGTTCGGCCCTAGAACCGCGCCTCAGAAAAGTCATCGGCAGAACTATCCACCGAGAAATCAGCCGCGTTAGGCTGGAACGCGCCAAGGACCTACTGGCTACAACTGACCTGCCAATCAAACAGATTGCCGACCAAACAGGTTTTCGCACGGTCCAATACCTCTCTCGTGTGTTCCGTAGCCGGGTTGGTCAAACCCCGGCTGCGTATCGGAAAAGAATGCGGCGCTTCCACCTCTCTTCGCCTCTAACAAACCCAAATGCTCCGGATGCCGGCGAAATCTGAACTAGCAGTGCGGCTCCAGCAAAAAGCAGCCCAACCACATTGAAATCGTGAACGCGATCTCAGGAACAAGCCGTGCCGGTTTACTTTGCCTTTCCGGCGTGCTGGCTGCAGGTTAGCGGCTTGCTGACAATCCAAAAATGCAATTTGATACGTCCACCGGTCCAGCCCGGGGATGAGGCACGCGAAAAGCGGGAAATACCCTGGCCAAAAGTGTAAAAGGCATGTTACGTTTTGCACCAAACGCTCCTTGGGTTGGAGAGCAATTGGGGTGAGTATAGTTTCAGTAAGAAATTGCTAATCGCAAAAAAACAAGTAACCCAAAAATGGGCTCAACGACTCAAAAGCCAAACCAAAAGCTAAACGCGAAACAACAACGGCCGAGTGGCCAGATCGGGTGTTGGCGCACGCACAGCGGGTTCACTTTAATCGAACTGCTGGTTGTAATTGCAGTAATAGCAATCCTGGCGGCGTTGTTGCTGCCGGTACTCAGCCGGGCAAAAGAGAAAGCGAGCAGCTCGGCATGTTTAAGTAACCTTAAACAATTACAGCTCGTGCTCAGGCTTTATGTTGATGAATACAATAACACTTTTCCCCAATGCTCCGACAGGATGAGATGGCCTGCCCAACTGGTACAGTTATATAAAAATACGAACCTGTTGGTTTGCGCAACCGACTTGAAGTTGGGTAAACCAGCCAATCACGGCGCCGGGGCTGGGCCGTACCCCGACGACTTAACCAGAAATGCTGATAACGCAGCTCGTAGCTACCTTATGAACGGCTGGAACGACGTGTTTCCTCAGGCCGCGCAGAAACGCACAACGTCGGCCGGGTATTACATGAAAGAATCTCTTATTGCCAGACCCGCGGCGACGATCGTCTGGGGTGAGAAAAAACATAGCGAAGCGGACTTTTGGATGGATATTGTCGAGCCAGGGGGTGGTCCATCCGGCAACAACGTCGTGGACAAGATCCAACACGCGCGACACGGCAGCCTTAGACCCTCCACGTCCGGTGGGTCAAATTACACGTTCGCCGATGGTAGCGTGCGTTACGTCAAGTACGGCCTCTCAGTGTGGCCCGAGTGCATGTGGGCAGCCACTCTTGAAGGACGCGAGAAATACAAAATCCCGATCAGCTACCTGAACACCAAGGACTGAAAAGGTTGGTGCGTTTAGCAGCTGTTTGCTTCGCGAGCATTTACGACACCTGATCTTCTCGTGCAAGGTACTTTATCGCGTGAATCCTGCAGAATTTTCACATATGACGAGTTCTAAACCCGGCACTCGGCAAGCTGAAAAGCTTTTGACCTCAGGTAACCGAAACATGGTGCTTGCCAAATGTTCAACCAAGAACGCTGTGCTTCTGGGGGCGATAGCAGTTTTGAGCATTAACCTTGCCTTTGCAGGTGAACAGATCCAATACTGCAGTGCGGTCCAAAACAAGGTTGGATTCATCAGGTATCCCTTCGGTACAATCGGTGCATTGTCAACCTCGACTGCTGAAACTGCCGACGTAATTACGCGGCAGCCAAAGATTTACCCGTGCGTTGGTTCACCGGTGATTAAATCAGACAACGATGATTGGCGCGCCTCAATCAGTGGCGACCCGGCCCTACTCAAGATCGATTACCGACCAGACAAACCGACTGGTCAAAGCACAGCCCAAATCACTGTAACGCCGCACGTGTCGGTGTTCCGGATAACATTTCCGCCCCGCACCCAATCCAAGTACATCATACTGGATTTCGGCAAGCCAAAGGTTGATGAATGGGCACGCTTAAATAGATGGACAGAAAAGACAATCAAGCGCATCAGCAACAACAACCTTCAAGTCACTGTCGGTGAACCCGGCAGACCTGCTGCATTTTATGCAATCAGGTTTAGCACACCGTGCTCGGATTTGGGACAACTGGATCCCAGTGGCAAAGCGGTCCCATTCGAGGATAACATCACCGGCGAAACTCTGCGCATTTTCGCCAAGTTCGACACACAGCGCGTTGCGGTCGCCGTAGCAGTATCTTTCAGCAGCTTAAACCAAGCTCAAACCTTCCTTACCACCGAGTACACTGATTTCAACACCGCTCACTCCCGTTGCAGCGCCGCATGGGAAAAAATCCTAGCTCGGGTTAAACTCGAGGGGACAGAGCCTGCAAAACGCATGGCATACACGGCCCTATACACAATGCTAGCCAACGTCATTGATGGAAGTGACAGTGGGCACTATTCTGGACTTTATCCGAAACCGCGTTCGGTAGCCTCAAGCGCGTATTGGCAATTCATCGGCGGCTACCACAGTTGCTGCTGGGACAACGTACGCGGCACCTATCAATTCTTGATCTCGGCGTACCCCGAGCTGATGGCAGACGTGATCAACACTTATCTGGCCCGGTACCACAAGGAAGGTTATATGGACGGTAACGTCTGCCTGTTTACCGGATCGTGGGGCAATAAAAGCGTACGGTTTTGTCCGGTGTTAGTCGCACACGCGTATTTTAGCGGGTTACCCGGCGAGTACCCAAAATTGTATACCGCACTTAAGGCGGACTTCTCAAACGAATCCGTTACGCCATCAACATTACGTACGATTGGCTACCTGGTGCAGGCACCTACAGGCGGGTTTGCGTGCTCTCGCTCGCTCGAATTCCATACTGGCTTCAACGCACTCGGCCTGCTGGCGAAAGCGCTCGGCGACGAACATCGCGCAGCGGAGTATCTGCGATTAAGCAAAGCCTACACTAATCTCTGGGATGCGTCCAACAAAGTCTTCCGAGTCAAAGACGCAAGTGGAAACTGGGGCCCGATCGAGAACTCGAAGATGACGTGGAACCCGAATCCTCAAGGACTATTCGAAGGCACAAGTCGCGACTGGCAGTTCGCCGTTCCGCACGATCCATTTGGTCTCCTAGCCTTGCCAAATCAAACAGATTTCGTCCAACGGATGATTGATTACTGCCAAAACGATGCGTGGTTCAACGATTACCAGTACGTGTACCCATATATGCTTTACTACGCCGGGGCGGCTGCCGAGGCGCAACGAATCATCAGGACGGTTTGGGTACCATTGTTCAAGCAAGCCGTAATGTATGAGGGGGTGAAACCTAAACCGCCACATAACCCCTGGCAAACACACTATGTGGGTGTTTCCGGTTGGTTGCTCTGGTCGATGATTGGATTGTTTCCCGTGATGTCACCGCCAGCCCAGTTCGTTATCTGCTCTCCCAGTGTCGCGAGCGCAATCATCGACACCGACAAATCAAAAATTTCAATTAACACTGTAAACACGGGCTCGTCTAACCTCTACATAAGCCGAATCAAACTCGACGGGAAAGTTTACCCGGCATACTTCATACCAGCAAAGCGGCTTGCATCAGGCGCGACGCTCGAGCTGACACTGGGCGATGATCCCTCTACTGGTCTAGGTAACCTTTACATAAGTGCCACCGACGGTTTTGTCCAAGCCGCGGAGCTAATAAGCCCAAATCGGCTCACCTGTACGATCGAGGCACCAGCAGGTACTGCCACCACAAAAGTTTATTCCCCAACAAAGCCAGCACAAGTGCTCGTTAACGGCCGCAGGTTTACCAACTGGACTTACGATAGCTCGACCAAAACAACCACTCTTAACACTACTGGAACGGTTAAAATCGAGCTCGCACTCAGGTGACCGCATTGGCATGTCCCCAGAAGCTCGTTGTCCGAATGGCCACCAATGACGACGGGCGCGGCGCCACACACACCGCGCACCTGCGATTGGCTGAGCGCTTATTCGACCAACCGCACTTGTCCACACGGACATAGGCTGTTTCACCCCGAAGTTTAAGCTTTTGGGTCTGGAAAGGTTTAGCCCCGCCCCACTCCATTTACCTATCTTGGCGCTACCAAAGATGGGTCCAACGGACAAAGTGTGCGAATCCTGACTGAACAATTGGGCGTGCACATAGCTAAAGCCTCGCTTTCAAGAGCTTGGTGTGTGTGATGCAGCGTCTTATGACACTTGCGGTTAAAAGCCTCGAAAAAACAGCACCCATTCCAAGCCTGTGCTAACCCTGTATGATGGCTTAGCTAAACTGTGTCCGCAGCTGGATACACATCGTTAAACTAGCCAGTCGCGCTCCAAGACCAACCCAGCTTTGGGAAGAACCATCGAGTTTGTAGAAGCTCCGTTTCACTCAAGCCAATCTGCGACATAACGTTTGGCACAATCGAAACAGGCAAGGGGACAACGCTCAGTTTCATAGGAAGGCAAATGGATTCGAAAGTATCAACATTGCCGGTCATGGTTCGGACACGCGACTTTGCCCCCAGGATCTCCCAAACGACATCTATCAAATACGGCCTACCGCATGCGTCCCGGGCGCACCCGGTACGACGCATGTGAGGAGGCACATTTGACGGCCGATTATCCACTTTGGGTCCACTGTGCAGCGGTTGGGTCTGTCAAGCACCTACTCCGAAACGTACGGGTACTTGCCTGCGCCAGCGTAGGTTTGCACGTAGTAAGGCACGTCTTCAGCAGGATCGAGTGTATAAGGATAAATTTGGGTCGTCAGTTCTGGAGCTGTGAGCGTGTCGTTGCCTGGAATAAGAACCACACCGCTTGTCCAGACACGCCACGTGCAATTGTTTGTGATGTTGCCGGTTGCCTTCAGTAAACCGGGTGTCCCAGTCGTAACATACCGTTCCCAAGGATTTTGCACGCCGATGAAGTAGTTGTTCTCGAGCAACACTTGTGCGTTTATCCTTGTGCGCACACAGTAGTTATTGTCGAAGCAGTCGTAGTAATTGTTGAACACGTGCACTCGACCAAACCGTACCGACGGCATGCGCTCGCGGCAATACGGCCCGTACCAGTTATGATGGAACGTGACTCGGTACTGGCCTATGTCGTCGTCGCTTGAGGCTATCAAGTTAACATACTCATGGTTCACGGTCCCTTTGGGCACGGGCGCATAGTAGAACTTGCACCACGATACTGTCACGTAATCTGCGCCTTTTGTGATGTCAACCGAGCCGTCGCGGCAGCCATAAAATGTACAGTGATCAACCCAGACGTATTTGCCCGTGCCATGACTGCTGGTATCGATCGTTACACCGTCTGCATCTGAGTGGTTTGTGGCGCTAATGAACAAGTTTGCAATGATGATGTTGGTTGCTGCCACGCGCAGTCCGCCCCCATAAATGGCAGCGTTGGTCCCAACGCCGATAATTGTCTTGTGCGGCTGTGTGATGTAACAATAGTCCTCGGTCACCACGATGGTACCGTGAACCCGGATAATCCACGGCCCGCTCAACCGGCACGCGGCGCGTAGTTGGGTGTAATTTGAAACGTTGGTTACATTGCCTCCGGTACCGCCGGTGACACCTGCGGCGAACCCGACCAAGTTTGTCTGCGGCAGTGCAGTCGGCACAAGAGTCACAGAGAGAGTCGCATCGGCGCTGGTGGCAGTGCCAAAAGCATTCGCTACGACGACGCGGTATTGGCCGGCGTCATTTGTCGTTACGTTGCTCAACACCAGCTGAGCATTTGTGGCTCCGGGCAAAAGTATATTATTATTGAAGTACCATTGGTAACTAAGTGGAGCGGTGCCAGTTGCGGTTACGCTGAAAATGACTGTGCCACCTGATTGGGCGGTTTGGTTTTGGGGCTGGCTTGTTATGACTGGCGCAACATTACTGACCCATAACGTTGCAACTGCGCTTGTAACCGAGCCAACCACATTTGCAACAATTACTTGGTAATTGCCCTCATGCACCGCCTGTGCGTTCGAAATGTAGAGCGTGTCATTTGTCTGGCCCCAAAGCGGCGTGCTGTTCAAAAGCCACAGATACTGCAGTTGCGGCCCAATGCCAACCACGTTGAACACTGCTGTCGAACCTGGCGACACAATCTGGCTCGCCGGCTGGATACTAATTGCTGGGGGCTGCAGTTTCGTTGTGGTATCGCCCGTACGCAGTCTGTAGTACGCTTGCGGCAGTGCAGGTGATACCGGGTTTGTAAACCGGATTGCCCCTGCGACGTCGAAGTAACCGTACTTGACTATTAACCAATTGGTAAGTGGCATTGACCAATCCGGTGCGCCCAAGACTTGCACAAACTGGCCCGGGGTCGGATTACCTCCACCAATCATGAGCCCGCTCGATAGCATTTCAGTGTGCGTAATAACAAGGCTCGAATATGCTGGCGGCTCAAGAATGCTGAAGGGTGCGCTCACGGCACTTGCCAGCCCTTCCCCGATACCGCTGGCAGTTGCCGTGAGCTGTTTACCTGTGCCTGACATATCAATGCTCAGGTCATCAAAAACCGCCTTCCCAGTCGCGTCGGTGTACCGGGTCAGTGTCCCGCTCAATGTACCGCTCCCGCTCGTTAATGCCAGAGTAACCGGCACATTATTAGACGCAACCGGTGTACCTGAAGCTGTTTGAACCTGCACAATCACAGGCGCCATGACCGCGTTGACCAGTGCATTTGTCGGTTGCACCACAAAGGCGAGTTTTGTCCCGACCAGTGGCGCGGCCAAGGGCACGACCTGCGCCCAGTTTGTGCCTAGGCGAAACTCGTCAATGAACTGCACGCCACCAGCCGATGGCGTGGTGTAGAATTGGAAGTAGGCCAATTGTGGTGGATCTGAGCTGCCAGTCACACCACCAAGTGACGGTGGGGCCGTGCTTGCACCGTATGTAGTCGCAGGCGGATCAACCCATAGATCCACGCGGTCGTTCCCCGCCTGGAACATGTACCGGGCCACAATTAAATGTGTCCCTGCGCCGAGGTTTGTGGTCATCACAAAGCCCGGGCTGGATGAATTTTTGCCCACGCCAATTTTGGGTCCGCTGTCAATAAAAATACCGCATTGCGGCGCGCTGTCGCTCTGGGACGTGTTTTCCAAATAACCCATAAGTTGCGTTCCAGTTGGTGGACTCTGCACGTTGAGCAGAAATGACACATAGAGCGCGTTACCGTCCACAGCCGGGACCGCATCGTACTGGATCACTGAGCGCCGTGCCGTGCCGCTCGGCGCGCGGCGCAGGCCTTTACCAGTAGCAGTTGGGAATCCTTCGGGTTCGCTCAGTGCGGCTGGGTTTGTGACCATTAGTTCCGGACCGGTGCTGCCAGCAAACCAGTTTGGTGCACCCACATCGTTCAACCTGCCCTCGGGGTAGTCGAACCCGTCATAGTACGGCAATGACACGCCAAAGACGATGTTTGCAGCAAGGACAATGCTGGCTGCGAGTGCGATTCCCCTCAGTTCATGAACCTTTATGGATCGAACCACATTACACATGGCGACTGGATCTGTTTGATTGGGTGGTTTTTTACGGTGCAAACGGACCGCGGCCTGCGCCGGCATGCTCGATGACAATTGCCGGCACATTGTCAACCGGGTCAACAGTGTACGAATACGGCGGCGTAAAAACTTCGTCCGTGCCAGGCGGCACAATCCTGCCATCCGCAACGTTTTGGTACCAAGTCACATTCACGAATCTGTTGCCGCTTGCATACACCTTGCCGGGCGTGCCCGTGGTGAGGTAAACCTCCCACGGATTTTGGACATTTTCGAACCAGTTGTTCTCGATCCGGCACTCAGCGTACAGTCGCGACCTGACGCAATAATTGTTGCCGGGCGCGTTAAAGTAGTTGTTAAACAGATGCGCGCGTCCGAACCTAACTGACGGCATGCGCTCGATGCACAAGGTACCCCACCAATTGTGATGGAAAGTTACCCGCAACCTACCCATGTCACGGCTTGCATCACCGTCGCTTGCACCAACTAGACAGGCGAACCTGTGGGTATTGGCCGGGTCTGTGTAATAAAACCTGCACCAGGAAACTGTGACGTAATCGGCTCCTTTGACTATATCTATCAGCCCGTCTCTGCAATCTGCTATTGTGCAATGGTCAATCCAGATATGGTTCGCGCCACTGGTAATACCGATGCCATCTTCGGTTGAATTACGAATTGTCAGGTTCCGCACAATGATGTTGCTCGAGTTGTACATGTACAAGCCGCCCCCAACCAACGTTGCATTTGTGCCAAGCCCAATAATTGTCTTGTGCGACCGCACATGCGTCTCCATGCCAGATACGTTCAGTGTGCCGGACACGTAAATGATGTATTTGGCGTTCGAGTCTGCGTATGCCTTCAGCTCAGCGGCTGTTGTGACTGTTACAACTTGGCCACCTTCACCGCCGGTCAGGTTGAACCCAACATCAGCAAAGCCCACGTGACGGAAATCTGGTATGCCCGAGTCGGCTGGTCTGACGGTCAATGTAGCCACTGCACTTGTGACAGCGCCGAATGGATTGGCCACAATAGCAAAATACCCGCCTGCATCGTTTGTACTCACATTTTCGAGCACAATAGTCGCATTTGTCCGGCCGGCCAACGACACATCTGGCGCGAGGTACCATTGGTAGCTTAGTGGCCCTGGACCGTCGGCCACAACAGTGAATGTTGCCGTTGCGCCTTCGCGCACTGTTTGGCTTTGCGGGTGCACCGTAATGGTTGGGGGCACTTCAAGAACAATCACCGTCAAAGTTGCCACCTGGCTCGTCACAACACCGGCAATATTGCTTACAACAACCGTGTATTGGCCTGCATTGGCCGGTTGCACATTTGTCAGGACTAGTGTTGCCGAGGTGCGCCCCGGCATGGGATTTGTTCCATTGAAATACCACTGATACGAAAGCGGCATTGAACCCGCGGCCGACACGCTGAAGCTTGCGGTTGTGCCAACATAATTGGTCCGGCTTTGCGGTTGCTCAATGATAACAGGTGGGGTTGGACCAGCTTGGCTTGCAACGCGGAGCCTGAAGAACTGCTGTTGTGCAGTTGGCCAAACTGTATTGGTGAGACAGAAACTGCCGTCGGCCCGGAAATTTTCCGAAGCAACCTCGGTCCATTGCTCCACGGGCAGTGCAATGTCAGCGGAAGTAACCAGGTCAAACGAGCCACCCGGCTGACCGTTTGTGCCACACAACACAAGCCCTTCAGGCACCAACAAAACCTCGGTTATCACAGGCAGAGCAAGTGGCTTTTGCGCGCCTTTGGGCACAGCTTCAGCCCAGCTTGACGCAACGCGGACTTCGTCCAGATCAACTGCCATGCCACCATAGATGAAACAACGGCCAATCCCAGTGCTGTTGTTGCCGTCGCTGCCAGTGCTGAACTCAACGGCTGGTGCTGGCTCTACCTCACCAACAACCGGATTAAGCCACAATGCAACCTTATCGTTGTTTGATCCGGACACAAACTCGTACTTCAGGACAACAAGGTACGTACTATTGGTCTGAATAGTTGTGCTAAGCCAGTTCGTTACGGCGCGCAATTTGCAGATGCCAAGTCGCACCTGGCCAGCATCAAGCCTAAGCACGGCGTCAACGTAATATGAGGACAGTGACCCTGCGCGTATCAACCCGGTGAGCACTTTGCCGCTTGAATCGAGGCCAGCCGTCGAGTTCACACGCATTAAGAATGAGTAGTACACCGCCCCGGTAATAACCCCCGAACTGAACTCGTTGTACGTGCCGGTACTAGAGCCGGTGGTGGTTGTGACTTTGTTTGCCGTCGAAGCAGGCAACCCTAAACCTGTTCCATCCAGGCTGTTACTGCTGACTGTCACGCCCACATTTGAGTTTTGCCAACCCGCGCTCGAGCCTACCGTGCCGAGGTTCCCGGCCGCGTATGCAAAAGAGTCACTGAAGTAAAGCGCAGCTTGTGCATTATGGCAATGCAGCATCACAAATAACATGCACATACAAACCGCGGTGGGATAGTGCCCTAGTGAGATTGCCGTGAGTCGCCTGCCCGATAACAAAACTCCGTTTAAGGCAAATTCAGCAGACCGACAGAAACTGTGCATTAAGATCATTAGTGTTCGCTGACGGTTCGATAACTATTTCACAACACGCACAACTGTACTGCTCAATAAACGTCCTTGGTTGGACGGATAAGTCTTGAATGTGGTGTTCCAGTTTCCACTTCTCTCAGTCTCAGACCCACGTTTTACTTTAGCTTTTCAACTCAGATCTGTCCACCTGGCGGTTTTGCAAATCAGCATGAAAAAAGTGCACTTGAACGCGGCGCTGGGCTCTTAAAGAGCAGTTCCAGATGCGCATTAACACGAGCGTTTCGAGCTGGTTTTGCATGTGTTTTGGCCGCATATAGACTGGGTCTTGGGCATGAGCGCCTTTGTGTTACACATGGGCTAAAAAGTTTGTGCTGGCGATTAGGGGGTACGCATCCGCGCATACTGGTAGTACATGACTGGCTACGTTGGGTCATTCGGAAATTTTTTGTTGCTGCGCTCAGAGGCTTGGGCAAAGTTGATGTGCAAACGGTTAAGTTGCAGGTGAGTACTTGCGTTTTTTAGAGTGCCAGGTTGTTTAAGGAAGTGCTCCCAAATTTGTCATGAACAACGGTAGCGCAAGAGTCGAGTCGGCGTTTACAAGATTTCACGCCTTGTGGTTGGAAATCCGGAGTTGTGTTTGTCAGCTCAGCGCTTCTGTGAAGTGCAGCACGGCAATTGTGGTGTTTGGTTTGCTTGCTGCGTTTGCTCCGGTGCACTCACATGCAGTATTAATGGCGTACGAAGGGTTCAATTATCCAGTGGGCGACAGCTTGACGAATGCTTCGGCTCAGGGTGGCGACGGCAGCTTCGGTTGGGCAGGGCGGTGGTGTGGTGCCAATGTACCAATGGCAACTAATGTGGCAGGCAGCCTCGACTACACAGATGCAGCAGGTAACTCACTTGTCACAAGTGGAAACAGTGTAGTGATCGGCGCGCCTGCTGGCACAACGATAAACGCGCAACCGAGTCGGAGCTTCGATTTCGGTACATTGGTGAGCAATATCTACACTGGGCTGACAAATTCGCCCGGCACGTACTGGGCAAGCTTTATGATGCAATGGATCGGCCCGCCCACAGCAGGCAGCACGACAAACCAGTACGTGCGTAAAGGCGATCTTGTTTTTCGGTCTGGAGCATTGACCAATGCCACAAGCACTGGCACAGAACTTTACAGTGTTGGCAGCCCGAACGCAGCTAATCGAATAGGCACACCGTACGATACTTGGGCAACTTGGACAGGCAAAGACGCAGCCGCAGGCACGCAAAATACTGGCTTAGCTGCCAGCACAGCGCCGTTGGATGTGCCAACGTTTGTGTTGGTGCGGCTTGACCTGGATGGTGGTCCGGCCAATGACACGGTTTACACGTGGTTTAACTGGACAAATCTGGCAGTTGAACCTCCGATCTGGGCCGCACACACAACCAACAATACGGCAAACGAAGACGGCTTGAACAACATCCGACTCGACGCAAATGGAGGAAATGCAGCAGGCACAAATACTGTCCTATGGTTCGACGAGTTCAGGTTCGGAACTACCTTTGCCGATGTGGCTCCTTACACCCCAGCGGGTGTGGACTTGCCTGTGATTACTGCTCACCCGACAAACGCCACAGTCACGGTGGGTGACACAGTCAGTTTTAGCATAGCTGCCGCAGGTGCACCGCCGCTCTCGTACCAGTGGTACTTCAATACCAACACGACATTGGTCGGGGCCACAAACGCTGCACTCATGATCACGAATGTGCAGCGTAGCCATGCAGGTGGGTATTTCGCAGTGGTCAGCAACAGCTTCGGCGCTGCAACAAGCGCAGTAGCCGCGCTCAGCGTGCTTGATCCTGTACAGCCGGTCATTACTACGCAGCCGCAAAACTGCACTAATGCAGTTGGATACCTTGCCTTGTTCAGCGTTTCGGCAACTGGCACGCTGCCGTTGTCGTACCAGTGGTTCTTCAATAATAACCCGTTACCCGGCCAAACAAATACCACTTTGTCATTCACAATCAGCTCACCCGCTGATGCCGGCCCGTATTTTGTCGTTGTCACCAACAGGTTCGGCGCGGTTACAAGTGTGGTTGCCATGCTGGTGGTAGTGCAAATCACGACCAATCCAATGCCTGCGTTTCCAGGTGCCGACGGCGCGGCCAGGTACGCTTCCGGCGGGCGCGGCGGTGTGGTCTATCGCGTCACTAAGCTGAACAGTGCATTGGACGACCCCGAACGCATGACACCGGGCACGCTTTGGTACGGCTTGAGCAGCGCAGTCCCGAGTCCTAAGACAATCGTTTTTGACGTGGCCGGCGTGTTTCATCTGGGCCGGCTGGATACAACGAATTGGTCATCTGGCGGGAACGCATGGGACGCATCATCTAGGGTCAGCATTAGCGCAAACAATATCACCATAGCGGGCCAGACGGCACCTGGGCCGGTGATCATAATGGGTGGCACACTTAAACCATCTGGCAGCAACATAATCATTCGTAACATCACTATTGCGGCTGGGTACGGCATGCGCGCGTTTTGGGAGCCAGGGCAAGACCCGCCTGCGCCGGGTAAACTACCTACCTCCTACACAATGGACGCCATGGATGTCTCTGGGAAAATGATAATGATCGACCACGTAGATGCTTTGTACGGGTCGGACGAAACAATTTCGTGTAACGAGAAAGCGGACAAACTCACGGTCCAATACTGTGTCTGTGCCTTGGCTCAGAACTACAACCAACACAGTTACGGTCATCTGCTCGGTGCGGATACGGATCAGAAGGTAAGCTTTATCCGAAACCTAGACGCGCACATTCGCGGTCGGTTACCGCGCGTTGGTAGCGAGGTGGGTACAGGCGCACTGAATGACTTCAGAAACAACGTGTTTTACAACTGGCTCGGCACGGCCGGGTACGCAGGCGGCGGCCAGTACAGCAAGAACAACTTCATCAACAATTTTTATCTAGCCGGCCCAGGCGGCGATTCGGACTGGGATTCGACCGAAGCCGGTGGCACAGGAATTTTCTCGGGTTCAGCCGGCTACACATTTGCCTATGTAGCGGGCAACCTCAAAGACATCAACAAGGACGGCGACCCATTAGACACCGTCTCGGCCGACAATGATTACAGCAGCGTCACCCGGCAGTCTGCTGCGTACGACATAGATGTTGGTGTGACGCTATCAGCGCGGTCGGCACTTACCAATGTGCTGCGCTACGCCGGCTCGCGTTGGTGGGACCGGAATTTAGATCAAGTAATTGGCCCTACGAATGCGCTCAACGCTTTAATCGCGCGTCTGGTTGGCGATGTGTTGCGCGGCACAGGCCGAGTCCAAGCGTGGTCCGACGACCCGTACAATATGAGTGGCACCTACTACGCCGACCCAGCCAACGAAGGTGCGGAATGGCGCGCGTTGTGGGCGTTACGGCCAGGGCCAAACGGTCTGCCACCGTTCCAGCGGCCAGCGGATTGGGATACCGACCAAGACGGCATGCCCAATTACTGGGAGCTTGAACATGGACTAAACCCAAACGTGCCCAACAACAACGCAGATTTTGATAACGACGGATACACAGACCTTGAGGAATACCTAAACGATGTAGCCGCGTGGCCGGCCCCTGGGCCGATTCTTTTCATTGGCGCAACGAACAACCGGTATGCACTGATTCAAAACTGGGTGGCCTACGGCGAGCCGCTGAACTTAGCCGGACGCGGGGTGGTCAATACCAGCTCGCCATGGCAACCAAGCCGGTACGACACCGCCATCATCAGCAACGCGGCCGTGGTTGTTGATGCGGTTGGTCAGCATGCAGGCAGATTAGTGCTCATATCAAACGCGGTGCTGGAGGTTACCAATGGTTGGCTTAACGTGGCCGACCGCGCCGAAGTTGGCAAAGACTGTACCCTTGCCGTTGCCGGGCGTGGCCGTTTGGATGTGGCAACTAATCTTGTGAACAATGGTCTAATGCGGTTGAGTGGGGCTGCAGTGTTGAACATTTTGGGCGCATTTACCAACAGCGGCGTCTTGGATGTGATGACGTGGCACGGTGTGTTGCCCCCGGGTTTTGTGAACCACGGTGTCATTTTAGACAGGGGCGCCATCCGGATCGAGTCGGCACGTGTTGAGGGAAATGATTTCATAGTGAAAATTCAGGGGTATTCGGGGCACACGTATCAGTTGCAATATTGCGATGATTTAGCCAGCGGTGTTTGGACGACCATTGGGCTGCCAGTCACAGGCGCAAACAGCATGATCAGCATGAGCCACACCAACGGCACAGCGGCAGAAAAACGGTTTTACCGTATCGCAGTACAATAGCTGTGGCCTTTCCCGCTCCGGCAGGGGGCAGCCGATCGTGCTGTATAGCCGCTGAGAAATGCAAGGCGCAATTATCCTCTGCGCAACGTCAGCAGCAGTTTTACAAGCTCTTTTGGTTTAGAGCGTTGCGGGTTGTGGTCAGCTTCCATTACACACGTTTTCCAGCCGCGCTCGATTGCCCGCTTGTAAAACGGATAGAACGTATCGGCTTGGGGCTTCGCCCCTCTTTCCACGGTCAAGATATAAGTAGTTCGAATGAGTCGGGCTGCAGTCTGGTTGGTCAGCGCAATAGGTTGCAAAAATGTTTGAACTGGGTGCGGTACGTCGCGCGGGACCCTGTTGGTATCTTTTACCCAGGTTGGCACAACGAACCCGTTAGTGAGAATCGGTTGCCCGCCGATTGTACCGCGTATTGCAGCCACACTCTCGCCGTGTTCAGGTACGAATGCGTCGAGATAAATCAGTTGTGCGATCCTGTCCTGAACGCGGTCAGCCACGCCGGTTATGACCATACCGCCGTAACTGTGGCCCACTAGGACAACGTCGTGCAGTTCTTCCCACAAAATCAGATTTACCACGTCAGTGATGTGTGTTTCGAGGTCAATACCCGGGTTTGCCAAATGTACACGTTCGCCCTGGCCAGTTAAAGTTGGCCGATACACCTTGTAACCGCGCTTACTCAACAAAGAATCAACCTCTTTGAATCCCCAACCACCGCCCCAAGCACCGTGAACGATCACATAGGTCGGTTTTTCTTTTTTGGACGTGCACCGAGCTGTTCGTTGGTCTGCTGCCAGACTAGTAAGGCAAATTTCGAGCGCTAGCAAAAGACAAGTTGCCGACAAAAGTTTTTTCATTGTCGCCCTTATTGGGGGCAAAACAACAAAAAGTCAAGACTGTAAGCACCCAGTGGCTTTTCGGAGCCGAATCCGAAGCGACGCGGAAGACTATTGTGATCCGTTGAAATTCGCCCTAACTTGACAGTCCGATCTTCAACTTAGCTACGATAGACGCTTTGCGAACCATTTTACCTTGTAGCTGACGAAGTTATTGATGTCGCTGCGGATTCAGGTTGCTAACTGCCATGTATGCAACTTAAAATAAGGCGCAAATCTTTTTGCGCATGAATATGAACACGATACTTCGGTGCGTACGGAACTATGTAGCATTCTCGATGCTACTGAGTGCAACTATTCAAATGGCAACCGGAACGGTCGAGACGGTCACATCCCATGATGGCTCAGTAACGGCAGTAATCAAGGTCGAGCCACACACCGGCTTAAATAACATGGTCGCGCCGGTAAGTATTTCAGTCCGATTCAATGGCCAAGATGTCGTTGTCAACTCGCCATTCAGCCTCGAGTTCAGGGGTGCTGAGCCGCTAACCAATACATGCGCCGTAGTTGGTACCAAACGCCGGACTGGCGACGAGACATGGCAGCGTTACTACGGCAAACGCAAACTGGTCAGAAACCATTACAACGAACTTGCAGTTGATCTTCAGGAAACCTCGGGGTTGAGGCGCCGTTTTGCATTTGTGGTTCGTGTTTATAACGACGGTGTTGCATTTCGCTATGTGTTGCCGGAGTCATGGGGCAACTTTGAACTAGCCGCAGAAAACACAGCTTTTTGTTTCCCAGGTGACGTGACAGTGTGGGCTGCTGACTTTGGCGGGTTTAGGTCGCCCCAAGAAGCTGAGTTTAGACAGATGCAGCTTACTCAGCTTTTACCAAACAAACTGTACGGTTGTCCGTTGCTTGTGAAGCTAGGCGAAACGCTTTGGGCTGCGCTAACTGAGGCAGACCTGACTGATTGGGCGGGTGTATATTTCAGGCCTGCGCCGGGTATCTCGAACGCAGTTCGAACCGTACTGGCGCCGTTGCCGAACGATAGAACTGTTGCGGTGCGATCGGTTGCCCCGCGGCATTCTCCTTGGCGGGTAATAATGACGGCTGACCGACCAGGCGTGTTTATCGAATCAGACATTTTAGAGAACCTTAACCCACCACCGGCGCATGACTTTTCCTGGATCAAACCCGGCAAATCAGCCTGGGACTGGTGGTGCGCTGGGTACGCCCCAGAGCTTGATTTCAAGCTCGGTATGGACACACGCAGCATGAAGTATTTTATTGATTTTGCCGCTGAAATGGGGTGGGAATACATGATTGTTGACGAGGGTTGGTACGGCCCTGCATTCGCACCAGGCTCAGGAATGCGTATGCCGCATCCGACAAGCAGCATTACCAATGCAATACCGGGACTTGATCTGCAAGAACTTGTTGGCTACGCAAAAGCAAAAGGTGTCAGGCTTATTTTGTGGATGCACTGGGGTCATGTGGATAAGGAAATGGACGTAGCGTTCCCGCTTTACGAGAAATGGGGTATTGCAGGTGTTAAAATTGATTTCATGGATCGCGACGACCAGGAGATGGTAAACTTTTACGAACGCGTTGCGCGTAAAGCCGCGCAACACCGTCTGGTGGTGAACTTCCACGGCGCATACAAACCGACCGGCTGGCATCGCACCTACCCAAACGTGATCACGCGCGAAGGCATTCTAGGCAACGAATACAACAAATGGAGCGCCCGAATCACGCCCGAGCATAATGTAACCATTCCGTTTACGCGTGGTATGCTGGGTGGAATGGACTTCACACCGGGCGGGTTTAGGCAAAAGACGCAGAAGACGTTCAGGCCAGCGTCAAACCGCCAAACTGGTCCGTTTGTAATGGGCACGCGTGTGCATCAACTTGCAATGCTGGTGGTGTATGAAAGTGCTTTGCAGGTGTTGTGCGACAGCCCGTACAGTTATCGGAGCAGCCCAGCCGGGTTGGATTTCTTGAAGGTTGTCCCAACGACTTGGGACGATACAAAGGTGTTGAATGGCGAGGTGGGCAAATACATAACGGTTGCGCGCCGCTCAGGCGATGAATGGTACGTTGCAAGCATGAACGGGCCTGAGCCGCGGACTTTGGAGATTCCGTTGACGTTTCTCGCCGCTGGTAAATACGAGGCCGAAATTTGGGCTGATGCATACGAGGTTGCCGACTACCCAGACAGGTTGATGAAGCAGAAACGCAGCGTCACTGCTGCTGATACACTCAAAGCCAATATGGGCGAGGCTGGTGGGTATATTGCAGTCCTGAGACCCGTGCGCTGAAATTTGACCTACCCACAAACACGCCCGGCACAGTTTGTAGTTCACGGTCCAGGGTGTGATACTCGGGAGGCATGTTTTGTTGGCCGTTCGCGTTTAGCGCGAAGACCTGTCATTGTGCTGCTCTTTTTCGTATATCGGCATGTAATGAGCGTAGTTGTTTGCCGTAGGGAGATGTAGGGTGGGTGCCACAGCCAATGTTTGCGGCACGCTTTGTAGCTACCAATTTTGCAAGGTTTAATTAACTGGCCAGTTGCGGCTGTAGCCCAATAAGGTACTTGTCCAACGGTTTTTTCTTTGACCATGTCTCGGCCAGGGGCGTGGCGCATAGAATGCCCCCGACTTCACCCGCCATGACGCCTGTGGCCCCCTGCATGAACAGGTCAACTGCATACGCGCCGAGCTTGGTAGCAAGGAGCCGGTCTGCTGCCGTTGGTATTCCACCGCGTTGTAAATAGCCGAGGATCACAACGCGCATTTCGTACCCTGCCAACGGAGCCAGTTTTTCAGCCACCCTGACTGCGCCACCGGTTTCTTCACCTTCAGCCACGATTATTATGCTGCTTGTTTTACCGCGTTGCCGGCCTTCACGCAGCCGACGTGCAACCTCGCCCAGGTCGTCCGGGTGTTCAGGTACAAGAACTTCCTCAGCCCCACCACTTATGCCGACGGCTTGAGCGATAAAACCGCTGTGCCTGCCCATTACCTCCACAACAAAAATTCTGTCATGCGAATCCGCTGTATCGCGTATTTTGTCAATTGCCTCAAGTGCGGTGTTGACTGCCGTGTCGAATCCGATTGTGTAATCGGTGCCATAGACGTCATTGTCGATTGTGCCGGGCACACCGATTATCTGGCCCGACCAGATTTTGCCGAGTGCGTCACCGCCGCGAAATGTGCCGTCACCGCCAATTAAGATCAGGCCGTCTATTTTGTGCTGTTCGAGTATCGCTTTGGCCTTTTGGCGGCCTTCTGGTGTCTTAAACTCTTCTGAGCGGCTGGTTTTGAGTATTGTACCACCCCGCTGAATTGTGTTTGACACATCACGAGGTGTGAGTTGGAAAAGGTCGCCTTCGAGCAATCCTTTGTACCCGCGCCTAATACCAATTACATCCAGCCCGCGCGAGATACCCACACGCACCACGCTGCGAATTGCAGCGTTCATTCCTGGTGCATCACCGCCACTTGTAAGAACAGCAAGTTTTTTCTTCATGGTTGAGTCGGCGCCCCGATGCGTGTTTCGGACGGTCCGAGATAACTTGGCTGCAGCCCACCGCAGTCGACAACAATTTTGTCTATCACAACGCCCGGGTCCACGCCGTAAACACGCAAAGTATGCATGTCCGGGGTCGGAACTGCAAGTTTTGCAGAAGCCGTCCGTACTGCGTTTAACACGCCTTGCGCCCATTTAGGACCACCGACCTTGACCTCGACCTCAATCAGTTGTGGCAATTGGTCGTCGAGCCCGACAGCCAACCGCAGCCTGTCGCCAGGTGCAATCGGATGAGTGGGCAAAAGGTAAAAGTAAACGGTGACCTCGCCTTTGGTTGTTAACCACACGGCATAGTCGAGCCTGGGCGCTTTGTCTCGAAGCTGGTCCTGGGGTATGCTAGACAACGTCGTTGGGAAAATTGCAACCGAATCACCCGACCGGCCAAGGCCAGGTATCACCTCCCAACTTGCCCCGTTACCAGGTGCTTTTGCAGTAAAATGCTCAGCCTCGATTGAGATCACACCTTTTCGCTCTACAAATCCAATAAAGTTCGGTGGTACCAGAAGGTTTGTTGCCACGTTAGATTCGCAGTTGAGTCGTTTGGTTTGTTGCTCAGTTGGCGTACTGAATTTTGGAACAGCCCAGCGCCCAATTCGCATGCTACGCCACTGGTGGTCGGCCGGCTCGAGGTTCATCAGGCCGCGCCATTTACCGTCTGCGATTTCCTCGTTAAACTTGCGCGTGAGCGCGTGCAGTTGTTTGTCCGCCAGCGTAGCCTTGTCAGTCAAGGTGCGTGCTTCGGCCTCGTTACCGACTGCAGCGGCTAGTGCTGCTGCTTCACCAAAAAAATAGCGCATATTTGCAAGTGCAGACCCGGTGACCGGGTACAGAACAAGCTCAAAGAATGCATCTTGTTTTTCCTGTGGAATTGACCTTTGCAAATGCTCAGCCCGCGACTGTAGCTGGGCAAAATCTGCTATGCGCCGAGCACGTTCTGCCTCGGTTAAAGTGCTTGGACGCGGTTCTTCAGTTGGCAACCACCACTGCAAATGCTCGGGTTTGCGCTGGTAATTGAGCATGTAGTACTTGGCCATTACGTCTGCGATTTCGGAGGCATGCACCGGGCCAAACTCGCGCTTGGCCCACTCGACAAGGAATTGTGTCAGGTTCGTCCGTTGCCAGCGGTTTATGTCCCAGGCCAATTGCAGGAAAAATTCCGTGCAAATCTCAGCAGGCTTGATATCCCCCACGTTCACAATCCAAATCCGGTCTGCGCCGTGTTCATAAGCCTTTGTCATTTCTTCCCAAATCAGGGCTGGCGGTGTAGTGCAAAGCCACAGATAAGCCAAGGGCCGTCCAAGGTACGAGATATGGTAATAGACACCAAATCCGCCTTTACGCCGGCGCTCGAGCGGGGTGGCAAACTGACAGATGTAACCGAAGTTGTCATCCGGCCACACGATTGTAACGTCGTCCGGCACAGTCAAACCGGCGCGGTACAGATCGAGCACTTCTTTGTAAACACAAAACATCTGTGGCACTGCGTCTAGCTGCGGATTGACGTGTTTCGCTAACAGCGCACGTTGGTCGCAAAAAACCTGCTCCAGCAAACGTATGCGGTCTTGCACGGTTCTGGCACCCTGCATAGGCGAGTCATGAATACCGCGTATGCCAAGTGTGTAGATGTTTTCGAACCGACCATTTTCAACTATGCGTTCTTCCCAGTACTGCTGAATTCGCTCGCGATTGGTCGCGTAATTGAAACTTTCTGGCGGCTCGCGCCATTCGCCAACGTTGTTGCGTAGCATTGGCTCGGCATGTGAAGAACCCATAACAATCGCGTAGTCGTCAGCCAACAGTTTGTTTTGTGGGAAATGATTGAACGGTTTGGTACAAGCGTGCATGGCAGGCCAAAGTGTGTTGGCCTTGAGCCGGAGCAAAAGCTCAAACACTTTGGCATATGTTTTCGGGCCAAGCCCGCCTGACTCAGGCTCGAATGTATTTGCCGCCCAAAGATGCAAACCCCAGTCCTCGTCGTTGACAAAAATGCCGCGGTACTTAACTGAAGGCGGACCGAACCGACGCGTGCCTGGCTTGATGTAAATAGCGTTTTTCCGGTCCGGGACGACGTCAGCCCACCAATACCATGGTGAAACACCAATAGCTTGAGACAACTCATACACTCCGAAAGCTGTGCCGCGTCTATCACTGCCAACAATGAGCAGACCGTTTGCTACACCCGGCAATGGGTTTGTTACGGTTGCGATGAGGAAATTTTCCCATCGGCCCCGTATGCATGAGAAGTCGAGTTTGTTTGAATGAACAAGCTGATTCACAATTGCACTTTTGCCCAAAGTACCAATAAACACGGCGTGCGCACTCACAGCAGTGAGGTTGGTGCGAATGACTGGCTTGCGCCCTGTTACACGCTCGATGTCGGCTGCCAAATCATGTGCTGCAATATGAACAACCTTGAAATCGTCAGCCGAGTAAACGATCTCTGCGGTGCTTTCGGGTGTGACAACCGGGAAGCTGCCAGGCACCGGCTCAGTTTGCACCCAGTCCATGCAACTGCCTACCAACACGTCTAAACACACCCAAACGAAAGCAACGATACCTGCGATTCTCATCACGCGTTAGAAAACCGGATTTGAGCCAACGAAGCAACAGACTTTGAGAATCCAGCCGCACCGTTCGGCATGGGAATCCGAGATGCAATGTTGGGCTCCGGGAAAATAGGGAAATTGGTTTTTGGCGCGAACAGGACAGGGCAAAAACCGTCTTGGTGGTTGGCAATCTTTGTCTTATGTGCGTTGTTGTGGCCTTTCTCTATGCGACGGCGATCCAGGTGCGTTTGAGAAGCAAAGCGCATAAGCGTTGTGATGTCACCACGAAATTCATAATAAACGAAGCAAACCGCCCGATCGTAAAAAGTGAAGACTGAGCTTGAACTTGCAGCTTGGTGCCAAAGTTCAAGGCGTGGGCCGCTTGCCAGGATTACTTAAACACCGTCCCAGGGGAAAGGAAATTTGGATCCTCAGCCAACTGGCTAGGAAATACATTACACAATAGCGAGGTTCGTCGCAGGCAGGCTTTTATGCATGGCTGCATGCTGTAGCCACTATAACTCATTGCAGATGAAACGATGTTTGTGGACATTAAACGAGTAGCGGCCGCACATTCGATGATGATGGGATACGCCCAAAAATAGAGCTTTTGTTCAAAACAGGTCAGAAAAAGACCGCTAATAAAGGCCGGAACAATTGCTCAAGGCGCCAGGCTAATCTGGCCGTGTGCGAGCCTTATGGACGCTCATTTTCGAACTAAGTCTGATTGTTAACGTTTATCCCGTGCAAAGGGAAAACGCTCTCGATTACCGCGCGCAGGTTGGCTCTAAGCTCTGGTTCAACTGCACGCCGTTCTGCCTCGCTAACGGGCCTTTCCGGGTCGCGCAGCCCACCTGTCCATTCTGTGCTACCGAGCATTGTACCACCGAACCCGGCGCTTGCATCATGTTCTTCTTCAACGCCAGAAAAGGTGAGCCATGCCAGTGCCCAACCTCTAACGGTGTTCTCGACGTTGTAGCCGCCGCCCCCAAGAACAAGTACGGGTGTTCGGAAGCTCAGTATTCGCTTCACAATATGGACGTGCACATTGTTTGTAAGGTTAAGGTGTGTAAGTGGATCACCTGCAAGTGTGTCCATCCCAAGCTCAAGCACCAAAACATCCGGCTTAAACGCGCTGACCAATGGTGGCACAAGCCGGTCAAACGCAGCCAAATAGGCTTCGTCGAACGTACCAGGCGGCAGGGAAAGATTCACATTGTACCCGAGGCCGGGGCCTGTGCCGATTTCGTCTTCAAACCCGCCCCAAGGAAACAATGTACGGCCGCTTTCGTGTAATGAGACGGTCATGACATCATTGCGTCCGTAGAATGCTGCCTGCACACCATCGGAATGATGTGCATCAACATCCAGATAGAACACACGTTTGCCCGCGCTGGCTAGGTAGTCACAGGCCAAAACCACATCGTTCAGATAACAGAAACCGGCAGCGAATTCGCGCATTGCATGGTGAAACCCGCCCAACAAGTTAAACGCAACGTCCACCTCGCCGTGAAGCACAAGCTTTGCACCCTCAAGCGACGCGCCGCAAGCAAGCGCACCGTAGTCGTACATGGCAGGGAACACGGGCGTATCTGGGCCGCCTAAGCCCATTTGCAAGCCCACAGGTGTCAGCTGGCCTTTTGCGGCGCGTTGCAACTCGTCCAAGTAGCGCGGGGTGTGAGACCGTTCGAGTGCTGCACGCGGAGCCGGTTCGGCTGTTACTTCGACCTGTTGGTTGTTTCCGAGCAAGCCAAGCGACAGTAACCGCTGTCGGGTGAGCGTTGCACGATATGTTTTGAACGGGCAATCGGGCGGGTACTCCAACTGCTCGGCCAGGGGCGAGTAAATAAAAGCCAGTTTGCGGTCACTCATGTAACGTGCAGCAAAAAACAATCCTAATCATGACAGAAAGCTCACTATTCAATCGGGCGGACAATATAGCCGCCTGATTTTTCGTCGGGCACAAGGTTTAACAAACCACGTTTTTGCGCCGCCTCAAGCAGCTCATTAAATGACCGAAAGCCGTAGGCGCGCTCGTTGAATCCCGGGTTTCGGCGTTTGAGTGCTTGTTTGATCATAGACCCCCAGATTGGTTCGGTTGCATCGCGTTCTTGACTCAGAGCATCCAGTGTAGAGATGACCAGGTCGAACGCCTTTTCGGGTGGCGGGCCTTTGGGATGCGCGTTGCCTTGTCTACCTGTTGTAAGTGCGGGTGGCCCCACGCGTCGGCGCATCTTTGCTGCTTCGGCGCGGACCAAGTCATCGTAGTAGATGAACTCGTCGCAGTTGTTTAGGAAAAGGTCTGAAGTTGAGCTTTTGACGCCGACCCCGATCACCTTTTTTGCGTTTTCACGCAGCTTGCTAACTAAGGGTGAAAAATCCGAATCACCGCTTATGATTACAAACGTGTCCACATGACTTTTGGTGTAACACAAGTCAAGTGCGTCAACCACCATTCGGATGTCGGCTGAATTCTTGCCTGACTGACGCAGGTGCGGGATCTCAATTAATTCAAAAGCAGCTTCGTGCAACGCGCGTTTGAACTCCTTAAATCGCTCGAAATCGCAGTAAGCTTTCTTGACCACAATGTTGCCTTTGAGTAATAAGCGTTCCAAAAGCTTCTGAATATCGAACGTGGGGTAACTCGCCTGACGCGCACCCAACGCGATGTTCTCTAGGTCGAGAAACACCGCCATAGTTGCGTTTGCCTCAAGATTGCTCATGTTAATGACCGGCTAAAGCATACACGAGGCACTCTGCATATTGCGAGTCTGAATTATTACGCACGCTTTTGAAAAGCCAGATTGCACTGGAGTTAATCTACTGTAGTTTGACGCGAAAAAATTGTTGTGGGGTACTAAACGTGCCTGTGTACGGCGGAGCTCCTCCTCCAAGTTCGACCCATGGTCCTGCAATGTTCGTGCTAGAAAGCAAAGTGCCAAACGGCCAGTCAAGAACAATTGCGCCCTCGAGCAATTGAAATGACAAATGAACAGGCGGGTTGACCACAACTTGTACGATCCCAGGTTCTGATGCGCACCCATTAACGATTGCCACCACGCTGTATTGACCGGAGACGTGCTCTCCAACGTTATGGATCACTGGATTTTGGTTGGTCGAAGTAAATCCGTTCGGGCCGCTCCAAAGGTACAAAGCGCCAGGCACACTCGATGCGCTCAAATGAAGCGTCATGCCCGCGTACAGCGGGCTATTGTAACTTGCAACAGGTGCGGGTGGCGGTGTACAGAGCGGCGTCGCGCTGACTTCGGTCGAATTTGTGCTTTCGCACCCGGCGCGGACAGCCGATACCACATAGTAGTACGTGACCCCGTTGGTTAAGCTTGTATCGACGTAATTGGTGCCGAGCACGCCTGTAGCGACGACACCGTACTGTTGGCCGGGTGTTGTTGACCGTTTTACATTGTACGAGTTTGCACCCGGCACGGGCGTCCAACTCAGCGTTACGGTTGAGTTACCCGCATCTGCCACAACGATTTGTGGTGCAGACAAACGCGGTAGGATCAGCTCGATCCCGCTGCATTTTGCGTTGTCCAGTACCGTGACGAACTGGATCACGAGCTGGCCAGCACCGGTTGCTGTGGCTGTAAACTCTTTGATGATAGCCTTGTTGGGCGCCCCAGCTGCGGCGACGATATCGAAGTTTGTCAATACCTGCGCGCCGTTTATGAACACATTAAACCGCCGTTTCCCTTCTGATGTCCAATAGACCTCCGCAAAGTGCAACCGGAGGCGGTACTGTTGACCTGGGAGTAAACCGCTGAAAGTGTACGAGAAGTTGCCGTACCGTTCGGTTTGATAAACTGTCTGCGGCGCAGGGTCGAGCACGCCGTTCGTGTCAATAAGAGTAGATACTAGCGCAGCTTGCGTACCGCCCGTGAAATTTGTGTCTGCCAAAAACTGCATGGCGACAGCACCGCCTGCGTTCACCGCAATCGCATAAGCTGGCAGATTGACTTCTACTTCGGCCGAATCCGGGCTTTCGCCAACGCTGTTTGTAGCGGAAACAACGTAGTAGTAGGTGGCACAGTTCGAAACGGTGGCGTCAATATAGCTGTTTGTGATTGTGGTTGCGATTATGGTATATGGTCCGCCAGGTGCGGCGGCTCGTTTAACTTTGTACCCTGCAGCGCCCGAACTAGGTGTTACCCAGCTCAGATACGTCTTACCGTTAGCTGTGGCAACCGCATTCCAAGTCGGCCTTTCAGGGGGAGCAAGTACATAATCGTACACGCGAACATAGTCAACTACCATTTCGCCTGGGAACACAGTACCAGCATCGATCGCTGCATCGGTCGGGTAGCCAAGATAACTACCGCCAATGGCAAGATTCATAATAATGAAAAAATCACGGTCAAACGGCGCAGGAAACGGACCGACTGCACTCGACCAACTATTCCAGGTATGCACTGTTTCGCCGTCCACAATCCATTTAATCGAATTCGACGTCCATTCGACTGCGTAGATGTGGAAGTTTGTAATCGAGTCGCCCGGCCTTGGAAACGTGTAAATTCTTGTCTGATAAGTGTGGTTGCTCGCTAAATCTGCGTAGTGGATTGTGCCTTGGACGGTGTTTGTCCAGCTGCCTTTTGCTTCTAAAACGTCTATCTCACCGCACCGCGGCCAACCGATTGAGGTAATATTTGTGCCCAACATCCATAGCGCAGGCCAAAAGCCGAGGCCACGCGGCAGTTTAGCGCGGAACTCGAACCGACCGTAAGTTTTTGAAAATCGGCCTTGAGTTTTCAGCCGAGCCGATGTGTATGGAAACCCACCATAAGACTCTTTTTGGGCAACAATGTGCAGCGCGCCGCCTGCTACAAAAGCGTTGTTAGTGCGACTGGTGTAGTATTGGCGTTCCCAGTTGCCCCACCCGTTCACGCCGTTGCCAATGTCGAATGTCCATTTATTCGTGTCAATGCTCGAGCCATCGAATTCATCGGCCCACACCAGTTGCCAACCAGCCTGTAACTGGACCTGACCGCACCAGACTAGCGTCGCCACAAAAAAAGCCGGACCACGTAACCTAAATAAGCCATAGGCGAATCTCATCCTTGTACTAGACAAAATTTGCATCGTTCAAAAAAGAAAAGGCCACGTCGACCACCGACGTGACCTTACACCCAAATGCTGTCACAATCAAAACTACTTACGCTGCCGGATTAAAAGCAGACCAATCACGCCTAGCCCTAACACCCCAATTATCGAGGGTTCAGGGACAAAAATTACTACCGTGCCGTAGTCCAAATTCGGGTTTGCGTTTGGTCCAGTTGTCATGAACCCGAACTGTGCAATGTTGCCCGAACCGATCGGACGCGAAACACTAAACGTTGAGTCGCTCAATAGAGGGGCTGTAGTCATGCCGACCCACACATATCCGGGGGCGAATTCCTTAATGAACGCGACCGACGAGTATGGGCTAACCAACGTATTTGCGATTGTGTAACCTGTAAACGTAATCGTTTGGCCACCGTGGGCACTGCCCGTGTCCACCAAAAAGTTTGCTTCCATCCATTTGGCGCCACTACCGTCCGGGTTCACCCAGTATGGGTCGCTGGGGTTATAAGTATTAGTGTTAGGCGCAAGGGTAAGGCTTGTGCTTGTCAGGTAAGCTTGCAAATCTCCCACACCCCATCCGCTTCCCCATAAGTAACTGCCAGGTGTACCGTTAACATTATCGTACACATTCATCCAGCCAAACCACGGCAGGCTCGGGTCAACACCAAAAGTGACAGCTTTTAGTTCAGTCGCGACTGATAACAACCACGCCATTCCCACTGCAATCACGCTCGCTTTTTTCATGGCAGGTCAGTGTTTTGTTTCAGGTTAACTACCGGATTTTTTACGCCTTATCGTGGCCAAAGTCAAGGATAATCTTGAAAAATGGATTTCACTGCAAAGTTGTACTCCGTTCCTGAAGCCGTTCGAGGTCGGCTGTGGACTTGTCACACAGCAGCCCTGATTGTCGCGGCGGGCTGCGCAGTGCGCGTATGTTGCCATCCTTCCATTTCTTAACCTCAGCATGGCCGCCGGCGAATGACACACCGCCTGCGCCTGCATGGTACGTCGCTGGTCCGTCAACCCACACAGTCAGGTTCGGATCGCAAACGAAAAAACCGTCATTAATACCGTACTGGTTTTCGTCAATGAACACCCAACGTTTGGCTGGCTGGTCTATAGTTGTTAGTTTCCTGTAGTCACGCAGCATTTTTGGAGTACCCGAGTAACGCCGGGTTTTGTTCCAGCTCTAGATCGGATTCATCCAGCAGTTCATTGACATGCTGTGGACGGTGTTGTGGGTGTTGAACTGCTTCTTATCAGCCGGGCATTTGTAAACAGCAATGTTTTTTACATACGGGAACAGCAGGGTGGCTTTGTCTAGCAGCTCGTTAGTGGCTGAAGGCCATTGGTCAACGCGACCGAGTACCCATTGGTTTTTCGGCCCACCAGGTTGTGCGCTCCGGGTCGCTTGGGTCAGTCACGTTCACGTCTATGCCGCCAACGCGCACGAGCTTATCGTCGTTTTCATTTGCATACATTTGCCAGCCAATCTGGGGTTACTCGAGGTTATTCACGCAACTAATGCCGTGCGCTTTTGCTTTGGCCTGAGTTAACGCAGGTAGCAGTAACGCAGCCAAAATCGCAATGATCGCATTCACAACCAATGGTTCGATCAACGTAAGAGCCGCCGGGCGTGCAGCCGTGGTTTTAATCAGTTGGAACCAACCACGGGGTCTGACCGGGTGTGGTGCGGCCCATTCACCTTGTATACCGTAGTTGTGGTGGTACCGGGCTTTGCCGGTCTTATTTCGTGTTCACTGTGTAGAACCTGGTGGTAGCCAGGACCGAGTCTTGGACGGTCTTAACCGTGCCGTCACCGGCAACCGGCGAGCCAAGTGGTAACCAAACCGTATCCGCTAAGTTGGTTTTGTAATAGACCTGGTAAGTCGGCCCGTATCTGGTCGGAAAGGAAATCAAAATATTGGTGCCACTCAAGGCCGCATTAACAAAAGCTGGTGCACGCAGCCTTAGCTCGGCCTTATCGACGTAAACCGACCCCCAACCACCAACTGAGCGGTAGGTAAACTGGAACCGTACCTTGGCTGTGCCGGGTGGTGCGACCAAATAGTCGGCCGTGCCGAGCTCGGTCACGAAATCGCCCGCACGGATGTTGGTGGGCACAAGCTGAATCCAAGTGTTGGTCGGGAAATTGGTGTCAACCATTCCTGAGGCGTACTGCACAAGGACCACATCTGCTGCATCTCTGAACTGCACTTCAAGGAAGCAAACGTTGCTGCCTGCGATTTGGTCTTCAGCGGGCGTCAAGAACCATGCGCTGGCGGTGTACAGCTCCCCGGGCGAGGCCGGTCTGTCTTGGAACACGCCGTTCCATTCGCCACTCGTATAAATTTGACAACAATTCGTCCCGTCAGCCACAGTCACGTATGTCTCACTGAAGTAATAGCGGTCGTTTGTATTTTGGATTGCCGACCCACCGAAATTGAACCAACCGATGTCGCCCGCCGGTGCAAACACGCCCCGCTCGAATCCTGGGTCTATGAGCAGATTCGTTCGAGCCAGTTCAAGCGGGATAACCGTCAAGTACGCCCAGACACTGTTTGTGCCTGCCCGGTTCCATACAGTCACGTAATAAGTACCTACATCTGCAAAGGTGACGTTCGATATAGTCAAATTAGCTGTAGCTGCGCCTGAAATCCTGCCACCGTCGCTGAGCACGTTGCTCGAACTAGCGGTTACATGTGCCCACATGTAGTTGAACGGGGGAGTCCCTTGCGCGACCACATTAAATGTTGCAGTTTGGCCTTCGACAACAGCTTGGTTGGCCATGGGCAATACCGACAGGGCCGGGTTTTGCACTGCTATTACAACCTTGCCGAGGTTGGGCAGGTTAGTGGGGTTTGCATTTGGTCCTGTGAGCATGAACCCGTACTGGCAAATGTTGCCTGAGCCTATCGAACGGGTTACGGCAAATGTGAACCCGTCAAACAGCGGTTCAGTTGTCATGCCCAGAAAAGCGTACCCGGGAGCGAATTCCTTTATGAAAGCGACTGCGTTGTACGGGTACACAAGCGTGTTACTGAACACTTGCCCGGTGAACACAATTGTTTGGCCCCCGTACGCTGTGCCACAGTCAATGTAAAAGTTTGCTTCCATCCATTTGGCACCCGTGCCGTCAGGATTGACCCAATAGGGGTCGGCAGGGTTGTACGTGTTTGTATTAGGCAGCAAGGTGAGCGAATTTGTACCGTCAAAAAACGCCATCAAAGCTGCTGTGCCCCACGGACTGCCCCACAAATAGCTGCCCTGGCCACCGTCAATAATCGAATACACGTTCATCCAGCCGCTCCATGTTTTGGTTGAATCAACCGTAAAAGTTATCTGTGCGCGCGCAGTGATTGCCAAGCTTATGGCAATGCAGATTGCAAACCCAAGCACGCTACCTTTTACGAGAAACGATTTCGTTTGCATGGGATACTCTAAGCAGCTTTGTGAGTTTGAGTTTTGTTCTTACTTCGCCCGAATAGAAGTCTCTCGTTCTACAATTCTGGGCCAACCGGTCCGAAACACTGTTCGAACCTAAACAAGCATTGACCCTCAGAACAGCCGCTGTCAAGTATGAACGCAGCGTTTTAGGGATAAAAATTTTGTGCACCCTGGATTTCTTCATTGGTCTAGCGTTCAAGCGCGTTAGAGGTTTTTCTGTATGCGCATTGAATGTATGCGCATTAAATGGGCCATAAGATTGTCTCTTGCAGTTTTGTGTGGCGCGGTTATCTTTAACGGCGCTCAAGCGCAGCCCATGCGGCGGCCGACTGAGAGCAAAAGAACAGTAAAAGTTTTAAGCTGACATTTTTGACTTTGAAAATATGGCGGTAGCAAACGACCTACGCCGTGGTATGGCGATAAATTATAACGGCGACGTTTGTGTTGTGTTGGATGTCGAACACCGCACGCCGGGCAATCTGCGTGCGTTTGTTCAGGCCACATTACGCAATCTGCGTACAGGCAAATCGTCCGATGTGCGTTTCGGTTCGACCGAACGAATTGAAACAGTCACCCTGATCAGCAAGAAAATGGATTTTAGTTACAAGGACGGCGATGACTATGTGTTCCTCGATCCAGAAACGTACGAATCGGTGACCGTGCCGGCCGACGTACTCGGTGACGCGCGGAATTACCTGACCGAAAACACGCAGGTTACAGTCAAGTTCGCCGATGACAAGATCGTTTCGATCGAACTGCCGCCAGCGGTTGTATTGCGTGTGGTTGAAGCCCCTGAGGGTGTGCGGGGCGACTCAGCCACAAATGTGCAAAAACCCGTCACGCTCGAGACCGGCATTACCGTTCAAGCGCCGTTGTTCATTAAAGCCGGCGAATTGGTCAAGATAGACACCCGCACAGGCGAGTACCTCGAACGCGCCTGACAAGGGAAGAAGTTTGAGCGGTCAGTCGCCTTTTTCGACGGGCGGTTGGAATCCGAACTTTTTTGCCAACGCAAGCGAAGCAGCAAGCGGCTTTATGCTGCCTGTGCAGGTAAGATCTGACAAGCACGCTGCGGCAATGCACACGCCTGTCAACAAACAACGCTTAAGCTCCCAGCCCTCGTGAAGCCCCATTAGAACACCTGCACAGAAAGCGTCGCCAGCGCCGGCGGTGCCAGCTATATAGTTTTGCGGCAGTTTGAGTGCAGGTTGCCAGACGTCCTCACCTTTGCGCGTGCGGGCAAACGCGCCTTCTGGGTAGTGAATTACAACTAGCTCACGTGCACCTTGTTGTAACAGCGCGCCTGCCGCATGCCGCGCCGCAACGGGGTCAATCTGACCATTTGCATCGCGAATTTTGAAGCCTGTGATTTTGCTGGCTTCAATTTCGTTGAGGATACAGTAATCAACAAACTTTAAGGCCGGCTGCACGATCTGGACGAACCTGTCGCTATCTTCGCTTACCACGTCAATGCTGGTTTTTAGGCCGGCCTCTTGTGCTTTTGCGAGCAGTGCAGCGGCTTTGGTACCGAATTTTTTGTCGGGTGCATCAAGCGCATCTAGCAACAATAAATAGCCCAAGTGAAACAGTCGGGCTTTGATTTTCTTAAAATCCAGACCAGCACCGTCCCACAACGCATTTGCACCGCGCCAGTGAAAGAACGTGCGTCGGCCCGTCTGTTGTTCGGTCATTACCTCGGTGTAGGCGGTTTGCGCCTTGGGTGTTGTGCCCAGATACCGGACGTCGATTTTGTGGTTTTTGCAGTCTTGAATTATGCCAGTGCCAGCCTGGTCTTTCCCCACCAGACCCGCCCCGTAAATCGGGAATGGCACACCGCTTTTTGCAAGCGTTATCAACACGTTGTAAGCCGCGCCGCCTGTGCCTTGTGTTTCGGCACGGATATTTGCCAGTTGCTCAGGTTGCGGATAAACGTCAATGACTTTGATCCTGTCAATAATCCAATTCCCACCGACAAGTATACCGCGTCGTACAGGTGTATTTTTGGCATTCATGATTTGGCCCGGTCCGATTTCGAATCCGTTCGCCTATGCGCCTTATGTGCGGCTGCACAGTTTAGTTTACCGAAAAGTTCCTGTGGCTCACAAATAATGGGTATTCACGCGCAGAACGCAAGGTTTTTTTGTAAAGAAAACTTTTCAAATGGCGTGCGTTTCGGTTAATCGTGAGTTATGCAAACTCCGCCGCACAAGGGCGAGAAAGTTTACCGTGGCATACCGGCCTCACCCGGCGTTTGCCGGGGCAAGGTATTTGTGCTCGGTAAAGGCATCCCACACGTACCGAGACGACAACTCGCCCAAGACGAAGTCACCGCAGAGATTGACCGGCTCGAACGCGCCTTGGCGGAGACGATGCGGCAAATTATTGATATCCAGCAAAAAGTTGCTTCAAGTGTCGGTCTCCAAGAAGCCAGCATATTCGATGCGCACCTGCTGATCTTGCAAGACCCAGCATTACTGAACGAGGTGTCGCGACTTATCAAAGAGCAACATCTCAATGCCGAGTCAGCATTCCACACTGCCGTGGCCAAATACTCGGAGGCACTTGCCAAGGTATCGGATGAATTTCTGCGCGAACGTGCCGCTGACATGCGAGATGTGACGGCGCGCGTGCTGAACAACTTACTCGGCCGCCATACCGAGGCCGAGCTGCGCGCGGTAACCGAGCCGTGCATTTTGGTTGCGCACGATCTGAGCCCATCGGTAACGGCGCAGTTGAACAAGAAAATCGTGCTTGGGTTCGCTACTGATATCGGAAGCCAGACATCCCACACTGCCATAATGGCTCGGTCGTTGCGGATTCCTGCTGTGGTCGGTCTCAAGACCATTACCGATGAACTCGTATCGGGTGACGACGCGCTCTTGGACGGCTACAACGGTGTGATTGTGATTAATCCAACCGACCAAACGCTTTTCGAATACGGCCAGCTCGTCCGCAAAAAAGCAACACTTGAAGAAAAACTGCGCGATGTATTGCATCTACCGGCGGTTACGCTCGACGGCAAACGAATCCCGCTTCTGGCCAATATCGAGCGACCTGCTGACGCCGAGGCTGTTTCGGCCTGCGGCGCCGAGGGTGTGGGACTGTTCAGGACTGAATATCTGTACATCAATCGCGAGAGCCTGCCGACCGAGGACGAACAATACGATTCGTATCGTCAGGCTGTGGTTGCGCTTAAGCCGCGCCCTGTTGTGATTCGCACTCTTGACTTGGGTGGTGACAAGTTCGTGTCGCATCTTGAGCTTGCACCGGAGATAAACCCGTTTCTCGGTTGGCGCGCCATAAGGTTTTGTTTGCAGCAACCTGATGTATTTCGCACGCAGTTACGCGCAATCTTACGCGCAAGCGCAGAGGGTAAAATCAAATTGATGTACCCAATGATATCCAGTGCCGACGAGGTCGCACAGGCGAACGCTTTAGTTGAAAAATGCAAGGCAGAACTGCGCGCCGACGGTGTGCAGTTTGACGAAAACATCGAGATTGGCGGCATGATCGAGACGCCTTCGGCTGCACTTGTTGCAGATGCATTGGCAAAACAGCTCAGGTTTTTCAGCATCGGTACCAATGATCTTATTCAGTACACAATTGCCGCCGACCGCACCAATGAACGCGTGGCGCACCTTTACGAACCAACGCATCCGGCAATTGTGCGCTTGATCAAAATGACAGTTGATGCCGCACATGCACACAACATCTTCGTGAGTGTATGTGGTGAGATGGCGAGCGATCCTGTGTTGGTGCCACTTTTGTTGGGTTTAGGTGTAGACGAGCTAAGCGCCGCGCCTGGGCTTGTGCCGCAGGTCAAATACCTGATTCGGCGGCTCAAGCTTAGCGAAGCACGCGCACTGGCAGAGCTTGCTCTTAAAAGTGAATCGGCGAGCGAAATCCTCGCCCACGCACAACAACTCCTCAAGCGGGTAGCACCGGACCTGTTTGAAGAGAAAAATAGTTCAGGTAGCCCGGCGAGTCCATAGCTGGCCAACCAGATCAAGTGCTGAACGGATTACCATAATAGGGGGTGTAATGATGAAAGCGATCATTCTTGCAGCAGGCTACGCAACCAGATTGTATCCATTGACACTTACGCGGCCGAAACCACTTTTACCTGTGGCCGGTAAACCAATGATTGAATATGTGCTGGACAACATAGCTCCGGTCGATGGCCTCGAGCAGGTTTACGTTGTTACAAATGCGAAGTTTGCGGACCAATTTCAGCAGTGGGCCAATAGGTACCGAACCACCGGCCTTAAGTTGAGCATCCTCAATGATGGTTCGACCGACGACAGCAACAAACTGGGCGCAATCGGCGACATGTATTTTGTTATTTCAACCCAGAAGCTCGATGATGACCTACTAGTAGTAGCGGGGGACAACCTGTTCAGCGAGAAGTTAGACGGATTCGGCCGGTTCGCGCGCGCAAAAAACTCGCCTGTTGTTGGGGTGTATGATGTGCAAAACCTCGAACAGGTCAAAAAATACAATTCGATTATCCTTGGGCCAGACGGCAGAATCACCTTTTTCGAGGAGAAGCCCAAAAATCCAACCAACACAATCTGCGCAATTGCACTTTATTACTACCCGAAACATGTACTGCCGCTGGTTCGGCAGTATGTTACCGACGGTAATAACCCGGACCAGCCGGGTTTGTTGGTTCAGTGGCTTTACCCGCGTGTGCCGTTTTACACCTGGCAAGTGCCAGGTATCTGGTACGACATCGGCTCAAAAGAAACTCTTGAAGAAGCGAATCAAATTTTCGCGCATAAACCCTAGCGCTGTTCCATGTGCGTTGGGGCAATGGGCTGCAGCACACCAGCTTACGAGTTTCTAACTTGACTCTGCCTTGTTACGCAGGCTGCGTATGCGGTCGCGCAACTCGGCGGCGCGCTCGAACTGTTGAGTTTCAATCGCGCGTTGCAATTGGCGTTCTAAGCGCTCAAGCTCGGTCAAGGGCCGGTTTTTGTTTATTTGCATGACCAGCTCCTGCAGCGCAACCAGTGAGCGTTGCCGCTCAAATTGGAATGTCTCATCGTCAAGCTCAGGCAGCGATTCGATCCTCTCGACCGCGCCATTGAGAATCTCTAGCGCGCGCTCGAACGCAGCGTTTTCAAGCTCCAACATTGCAGCCGCAACTGCGTTCATGCGAATGATGTACGGACGCCACTTTTCAAGGTTATTCCTGTCTTCTTCTCGTGCAGCGTAACGGTGCACAAAGTCGAACAGGCGCATGTTCCGGGCAGTGTCGCGGACAACCTCAGCCCACCGTTGCAACTGGAACAAACGCAGGTACCGCAAATAGTAAAGAGTGCCCTCAGCAAATAACTCAGCGCATTCTTCCGGACCGAGCTCGAACTGGGCCGCTTGACCAGTTTCCTTGGCTTGGTCAAGCCGGTGCAGATGATATTCAAGCACAGATTCCATGCCATAAGGGCGAGCGCCGTCCGGTCGGCCCGTCAACTCGAGTTGCTCAATGCCGACCGGTGTGCGGACTTGGATGATCTGGCGGCCGTCGTCACCGTGAACGACCCGCACGTCGTTCTCCGGGTCGTACGGCCAGCTATCGAGTAATTGGCGTATATCAACTGATCGTTTCATTGCACCGCAAATCTTGCGCTAGGTAAAATTAACCTAAGTAGCGTTTGAACACCAGTTAATCCCTCTAATCCCATGCCCGTGCAGGAAGTTGTATGGCCGAAACACAACAACGTAAGAACCGTTGAATCTCAAAAGAGTTTGGGGGTGAACCTTTGAAGCCTTGGGCTTAGAAAGCGGTCCAGCCTGCGACCGGTCGGCTACAGGCTAGCGCGTTGTCTGGCTCAAATGATAACACTGACGGGTTTGTTTTGATCGTGCGACTATCGCAGATCAACTTCGTACCCCAACTGCCGCAGCCGCTGCAGCTTGTACACAAGCGTGCGGCGGCTGATACCAAGCGCCTTTGCTGTCTCAGTGCGATTGAAGTTGTGTCGGCGCAGTGCATCCAGGATAGCCTGCCGTTCAAGTTGTTCTAGCTCGCCTGCGTCCGCCGCCTGCTGGACGTTCCTTTGCGTGGCCGCTGCCTTGATGCGGTTTGGAAGGTGATCCGGCAAAATCACTTCCCCATGTGCAAGCAGCACCGCGCGTTCCATTGCGTTTCGCAGCTCGCGCACGTTACCCGGCCAGTCGTACTGCAACAGACATTCAACTGCTGCTGCCGAAAGACGCGCCTTGCCCTTGGAAAATTCGCCAATGAAGCATTCCGCCAGCGGCAGGATATCCTCACGCCGTTCGCGTAGGGGTGGTATATTTAACTCTATAACGTTAAGCCTGTAAAACAGGTCTTCTCTGAATCTGCCGGCCTTGACGAGTTCATCCAAGTTTCTGTTCGTGGCAGCAAGGATGCGCGCATTGGTATGCAGCTCGCGGTTCGATCCAATCCGATTGAAGCTGCCGTCTTGCGTTACCCTGAGCAGTTTGGCCTGCAGGGCAAGAGACATGTCGGCAATTTCATCGAGAAAAATGGTGCCGTCGTTCGCTTCTTCGAATCTACCGACGCGTTGTGACGTTGCGCCCGTGAATGCACCTTTCTCGTGTCCGAACAACTCGCTTTCGAGCAATGTCTCGGGTATGGCTGCACAGTTGACTTTTACAAGCAGCCCGGACGCGCGCCGGCTCCAGGCGTGAATCAAGTCGGCGAGCACTTCCTTGCCGGTGCCACTTTCGCCGGTAATCAGAACCCGGCTTTCGGAGCCTGCAACAACCGCTGCATCGCGAAACAACGCGCGCATGACCGGGCTTTGGGCAATGATGTTTGAGGGCAAGACTTTGTCAGGTGCAACCTGCACGGTCCTGTCGGTTCCGGTGCCTGTGGCCAGTTGGACGGAGCGCAGTAGTTCGTCCAGATCAATCGGTTTGGTCAGGTAATTAACCGCGCCATCCCGCATTGCGTTGACAGCGTCACGAATGTCCGCATACGCAGTCACCAGCAGAACAGGCAAAAGCGGTTGTGTTTCGCGCGCAAGTCTAAGGGTTTCCAGCCCCGATATGCCGGGCATTCGAACATCAGTAATCATCATGTTGACCTGTTCGGTCCGCAACACCTCGAGCGCACGTTCACCGGACTCTGCTGTGAGAGTATCGAACCCTTGGCTTTTCAGAAACGAGTCCAGAAGACTGCGCTGGCCTGGGTCGTCGTCAACGATCAATACTCGCGGTATTCGAGCGTTATTTCGCCGTGTCCCGAAAATCATTGCAGGAAAATTTAACCTGACGTGCCCGCTGATGTCAGCTCTCGAATGCCTGATTTTTCCACGTAAAAATGTTGTGTTCGCACAGGTAACAAGCCTTTTGTTGCCCGCCAGTTCAGCTTTGGAAAGGAAAATTTTTTCTAATGCAGTAGTTGACAATTGGCCGGTTGTTGGGTTTTATTTCGACTCCGAATTTTGTAAACACGTGAACGACGCTATGCAACAAGCACAAGACAAACCCAAATCGGTAAGTAGTCTGCTGACTGAAAAAAGGAAGTTCCCGCCATCGCCCGAGGTTGCGCAGCGGGCATACATAAACGCCGAGCAATACCAAAAGATGTACGAGCGCTCGATTCGCGACCCTGACGGGTTCTGGCTCGAGCAATGCGAAATGCTGGATTGGTACAAAAAACCAACCATAGGCCGGCGGTATGTATGGGATACTGCAGCTCGGAAAATACAGCACTCATGGTTCGAAGACGGCCAACTAAACGCCAGTGTCAACTGCCTCGACCGACATTTGCGCACACACAGACGCAATAAGATTGCCATCATTTGGCAGGGTGAAGCCGACGAAGAAGTTCAGAAGCTCACTTACGAGCAGTTGTATGTTGAGGTGTGCAAGTTTGCAAATGTACTCAAGTCACTCGGCATAAAGAAGGGCGACCGCGTGGGCATTTACCTGCCGATGATACCCGAGTTGCCGATAGTCATGCTAGCCTGTGCGCGCATTGGCGCAATTCACTCGGTTGTGTTTGGGGGGTTTAGCGCTGAAGCACTTGCTGGCAGACTAAACGACTCGACCGCGCGTCTATTGATAACATCAAATGTGTCGTTGCGTGCAGGCAAAACGATACCACTTAAGGCAATGGCTGACGAGGCACTCAAAAATTCGCCAAGTGTCGAGAAAGTCGTCGTCGTGCGGCGTAACGATTCGCCGTGCAACATGGTTGCCGGACGCGATTTGTGGTATCACGATTTGATGGCAAACGCCAAAGCGGAATGCCCACCCGAAATCATGAACGCCGAGGACCCGTTGTTCACTCTTTATACTTCGGGTTCGACCGGTAAACCCAAGGGTGTCCTCCACACCACAGGTGGCTATCTGCTGCATGCCGCAATCACGCACAAGTACATTTTTGATGTCCATGAAGAAGACATTTATTGGTGCACGGCAGACATCGGATGGGTGACCGGGCACAGTTACATCGTGTACGGACCGCTGTGTAATGGCGCCACAGGTCTGATGTTCGAGGGTGTACCAACGTACCCTGATCCCGGCAGGTTCTGGCAGATCGTCCAAAAGTTTAAGGTTAACATCTTTTACACTGCCCCCACAGCCATTCGGTCGCTTATCATGAAGGGTGAAGAGTGGCCAAACAAATATGACCTCAGCAGCTTGCGTATCCTTGGCAGTGTAGGCGAGCCGATCAATCCTGAAGCCTGGATCTGGTATTACCAGGTCATTGGCAAAGGACGGTGTCCAATCGTGGACACATGGTGGCAGACCGAAACGGGCGGTATCCTCATTACGCCGCTCCCGGGGGCGCACGTTCTTAAGCCCGGCAGCGCAAGCCGGCCATTCTTCGGGGTTGAGCCTGTGGTGTTGCGCGACGACGGCACCGAGTGCGCGCCCAACGAGGGTGGCAAGCTTTGTATCAAAAAACCGTGGCCAGGCATGGCGCGCACAATGTGGGGCGATCACGACAGGTTTATCGACACGTACTTTACCATGTACCCAAACATCTACTTCACCGGCGACGGGTGCAGGATTGACGAGGACGGCGACTACTGGTTGCTCGGCCGCATTGACGATGTTGTCAATGTGTCTGGACACAGAATTGGCACTGCAGAAGTCGAAAGCGCGCTGGTCAGCCACCCCAAAGTTGCCGAGGCTGCGGTGGCGCCCATGCCACACGAGATCAAAGGCCAGGCACTGTACGCTTTCGTGACGCTCAAAGAAGGCGTTCAGGAAAGCGAAGAACTACGGAAAGAACTTGCATTGCACGTGCGCAAGGAAATCGGCCCGATTGCCGTGCCCGACAAGATACAGTTTGCTCCTGGGTTGCCAAAGACGCGTTCGGGCAAAATCATGCGCCGCATTCTGCGCAAGATCGCCGAGGGGCAGATTGACCAGTTGGGCGACACAACCACACTGGCAGACCCACATGTGGTTGAGGTGCTTGTAAAGGGCAGGCAATAACTGCCCCGGCAATTGAGTTTATAACCGGATGAGCTGGGGTGGTGCAATCTTTCGCTGCCCCAGCTCATTATTATTGGAGAATTAAAATGACAGAGCAAAAGGTTATCAACCGTTGGTTGGTTGTTTTGGGCGGCATTTTGGTTCAGCTTTGTTTGGGCGCAATTTACGCTTGGTCAGCTTTCACGGGCAAACTCACCGCTGCGGACGGCCCATTCCAGTTTACGAAAACGCAAACTCAGATCATCTTCTCGGTTGGCTTGCTGACATTTGCAGCGGTGATGGCATTGGTGGCGGGTAACTGGCAGAAGAAGGTCGGGCCGCGCCTCGTCGCTACGGTGGGCGGGCTTATTCTGGGTGCCGGGTACATTTTGGCTGGCCTAGCGGGAAACAGTTTCTGGGGAATTTTGCTCGGCATCGGCTTGCTGGGTGGCGCCGGCATAGGCCTGGGGTACGTCTGCCCGGTAGCAGCCCTTGTGAAGTGGTTTCCTGACAAGAAAGGCATGATAACAGGGTTTGCCGTGGCCGGATTCGGTTTCGGCGCGTTGCTGTGGATCAAGCTAACGAGCGGATTTAAGTTCGGCCCGATTGACCTTACGCCGGGTTGGACCGGCTTGTACGGCATGGGTTGGTCGGTTAACCAGGTTTTCATATTGTATGGGATAGTGTTTGCCGTGTTTGTCTGCCTGGGCGCACGACTGCTGGTAAACCCGCCCGATGGCTGGAAGCCTGCGGGTTGGACACCGCCCCCGACAACGAGCGCAAGCAGCACAGGCGGTGTCGAGTTCACCCCAGCACAAATGGCGCGGACCGGGCAGTTCTGGACATTGTTCTTGACGTTTTTCGTGGGCGCAACGGCAGGTCTGATGGTGATTGGTGTAATTCAACTATTCGGCAAAGACGCGTTAACTGTAAGCGGCATTGACCCTGAACAGGCAAACATTATTGCCGGAACCGCGATGGGTCTGTTTTTTTCACTGTTAAACGGAATTGGCCGCATCATCTGGGGCACGCTTTCGGATAAGCTCGGCAGGCGCAATGCAATTGCGCTGATGTGCGGCTTGCAGGGCGTAATGATGATCGCTTTCTATTTTATTGGCGGGAAAGAACTCGGCCTTTATCTCGGTGCCGCGATCATCGGGTTTAATTTCGGCGGCAATTTCGCGCTTTTCCCAGCTGCAACAGCGGATTTCTTCGGCAACAAAAGTGTCGGTACGAATTATCCGTGGGTTTTCATGTCATATGGTGTTGGGGGTGTAGTTGGCCCGATCCTTGGTGGTATAATGGGCGACGCAAAAGCGTGGACGTGGGCGTTTGTGCCTGCCGGTGTTGCATGTCTGATTATGGCGGCAGTAGTTATGCTGACATTGCGTCCGCCGAAACCGCCCCAGGTAACTCAAGCATAATCAGCCACGCCGTGTAGGCGGAAATCCAATCAGTTCCCAACCATGCGCACCAAATTAAACCGCACACGAAAAATGAACCTAACAGTTTCCATCCGCCAAGCCGATGCCATTGTGCTCCTTGCCGCAAAGACAATGCTGTCGAAAACCATTTCATACTGGTCGCTTGCTTTAGCATTGGGATGTGCCGTGTTTGCCCCAGTGCGCTGTTTAGGTGCAAAAACCAACTGGGTTTACAAAGTTGATCTGGCCCTAAAAGAGGCGTACGACAGCAACGTGTACTTGCAGGATACGGCACCGACAACCGCTGCGCCGGGCGCTTTACCGGCCAAAAAAGACTCGTGGGTCACCACACTAACCCCGCGTCTGGCAGTTACTTACACCGCCAGCGAAGGGTTTAATGCCGCGGTGTCTTATGCGCCCGATATAGTCTTCTACCACAATGCGCGTACCGAAGACCATTTTGCGCATCGGGTTGGCCTCACGCTCAACGGCAAGACTGAGCATTTGGCGTGGGAACAGGCAAATGCGTTCGCGTACATAGACGGCGAAAGTCTCGGGCCGCTTTTTGCTCGACCGCAGGATGTGCCTGCAGTCGGCGGTATACCGTTGCGCGACCGCCGAGACGCACTCGTTTACAGGGGTAGCATCAAAATGGCGTATTCGATCGGGAAACTGTTCATGCGTCCGGTTGGCTCAGCTTACATCCACGACTTTCGCACCCAACAAAAGCTTAGCGCCGATATACCCGCCCCGTACGTTTATGTGAACTACAACGACAGGCAAGATGTCAACGGCGGACTGGACATCGGGTACAAAATCGCTGAGGCAACCTCGCTCATTATTGGGTATCGCTACGGCAGGCAAGACCAGTTTAGGGGACCGTCCGTATTTGACCCCACACGTTTTGCCGACAGCCCATACGACAGCGAATATCACCGTATCCTGGTGGGTGTTGAGGGCACGCCGGTCTCGTGGTTGCGCCTGGCAGTTTTGACCGGGCCGGACTTGCGCAACTGGCGAAACACAACGCCAGCAGGCTTTAATCGTGATGAAGTCCTTTACTGGATTGATGCCACTGTGACGATTGTGCCTACAAAGGCGGACACTGTCGTGTTGTTGAATCGGCGTTACGAACAACCCGCTTTCACCAGCCAGAGCGTTTATGAGGACATTACCTACAGTATAATTTGGCGACACAAATTTAGCGACAAGCTGGTAGGCAGCGCCGGGTTCCAGCTATACATCGGCGACTGGCAGGCGCCGGTGCAGCGTGAAGACTGGATTTACACCCCCAGCGTGAACTTGAGCTATGCATACGCCAAACATCTGACCGGCGAACTGAGTTATTCATACGACTGGGTCGAAAACAAGGTACCAACCAGTATTGCCACATACGCTGAAGGTCGCGAATTTAGCCGGCACATCGTTGCTCTGACGCTTAAGTACACATTTTAAGCTTGGAGCAAGCTGGCCTTTCCATACAATCTAAAGCTGTTACTCGGTCGGTTTTTCCAGAAGCGACTGTGATGAAGACCGTGACAGCAACCCAGGTTTTGGCATGCGCATTGATCGGCTGTGCGCTTGGTGTATGCGGATTCACGTTTGTTTATGCTCGCGGGTACTCGTATTTTACCAACGACCCTGCCGCATGCGTAAACTGCCATGTTATGGAACAGCAATTGAGTGCCTGGACCAAATCGAGTCACCGAAACGTCGCTGTCTGCAACGACTGTCACACACCGCCGGGTCTGGTGCCTAAGTACATCACCAAGACGCAGAACGGGTTCATGCATTCGCTAGCTTTCACGACCGGCCGCTACCCCGAGCCGATGCAAATCAAGGCGCGTAACCATGCGGTTACAGAAACGGCCTGTCGCAAATGTCATCAAGAAATGGTGTCAGCTATAGAATTACCTGTACACTCTACAGAACTGCTTTCGTGTGTGCGGTGTCACCCTGCAGTTGGCCACATGACACGCTGACCGCACAAAAAAGATCAACTCACAATGGTAGAATGACAGTCCAAACTACAGAATCGCACGCAGCCCTCTATGCGGGATTTTCCAGAAGTGTTGTGCTGCTTTTAATTGCGGCTGTGTCTGCGCTAGTTACCGCAGGTACCCTGGCGTTGTTGCTCAACATATTCGAGCGTAAACAGGAAGCGCGTTACCCGTTCTTTCGAGTCGTCGAGCTGACCGATACAACCGATGACCCGGCCATTTGGGGCAGAAACTTCCCGTTTCAGTACGATGATTATTTGCGCACAGTTGACATGGTCAGGACTCGATTCGGTGGCAGCGAAGCCATGCCGCGCACGCCAACCCAAGCTGATCCACGTTCGATTGTCGCGCGTTCAGAACTCGAAGCCGATCCGCGCCTCAAAATCATGTGGGCGGGTTATCCTTTTGCTGTTGACGCACGCGAAAGCCGCGGGCACGCGTACATGCTCGATGACCAGACGTACACCGAACGGCAACGTGTAGCAGCGCAACCCGGCACATGCTTGCACTGTCACGCCTCGGTTTACACTGCCTACAAAAATCTCGGGCAAGGCGACCTGCACAAGGGCTTCGAGCTGATGAACAAAATGCCGTTTGCAGAAGCGCGTAAACTTGTTACACGCCATATCGGATGCATTGATTGTCATGAGCCTGAGACAATGCGGCTTCGGATTACCCGACCTGCATTCATCCAGGGCATACGCGCGCTTAAAGCGTCGCAAGGTATCGAAAATTACGACGTCAACAGTATGGCGACGAGACAGGAAATGCGTGCGTTTGTGTGCGCGCAATGCCACGTCGAGTACTACTTCAAAGGCCCCGAAAAACAACTTGTTTATCCGTGGGCCAAGGGAAATCAGGTCGAGCAAATGCTCGATTATTACGATGCTGTGCAGCACAAAGACTGGGTACATGCGGACTCGGGTGCGTCGGTTTTAAAGGTGCAACATCCCGAATTCGAGCTTTGGAGTCGAGGTATTCACGCTCGGTCCGGTGTTGCGTGTGCGGATTGTCACATGGCATTCAAACGTGTTGGCGCTTTCAAAATCAGTGATCATCATGTGCGCAGCCCACTTCTTAACATCAATCACGCATGCCAGACCTGTCATCGTTGGCCTGAAGCAGAGCTAAAAGACCGTGTCGAAACGATTCAGGAACGCACGTTTCAGTTGCGGAACCTCGCGTTGGACGCACTTGTAGAATTGATTGGCGAAATCAAACATGCACGCGAAGCTGGAGTAAGTGAAGCTGAGCTGGCTCATGCACTGAATTTCCAGCGTAAAGCGCAGTTTTACCTCGATTTTATCGAGTCCGAAAACTCGATGGGATTTCACGCGCCTCAGGAAGCAGCACGTATCTTGGCCAACTCAATTGATTTTTCACGTAAAGGGCAGGCTACCCTACGCAAATCAAGATAGCTTCACCGTTCCGGTGACCGTTCGCTGCAAAACACGCCACTATTATCTTTGTAGCTTAGCATATTCAAAGCCGCACAACTTAACTGCTCGTTACGGAGGGGAATAAAACCTGCCTCAGCACGTAATCACATCGGTGTGCGGCCGATCCTGCTTTACGGGGTGGAACAGCGGTCTGTGACCGTCGGTCCGATCTTTTGGCCACAGTCACGGCCTGCCGGCATAGCTGAATTATCGAACAAAACCTGGATTAGCTGAGCAGTTTTCCGGCCACCAACCAGTTCCGGATTTGCCGGCTGTGCTTTGCGGTGCTATGCTTGTAGCAACATTCACATCATAAATCGAAATGAACCATCTACCGTATCGCGCTTCCCGACGGGAGTTTATTAAACGAAGCGTGTTGGGCGCAGCAGGCACAGCGGTCGCATGGCGAATTGGTTCGATCCCATTCACGACACACGCCCATACAACGGTTGGGCGAGTTGCTTTAACCTGGGGCAACGACCGTGCAGATAACGTGTTTCGTGCGTTGCAGGTTTTCAAAAAACAAATTGCCACTGCTATTGCAGGTCGGCGCGTTGTTATTAAGCCAAACCTGGTGAGCATCACCGTCGGTTTGGCATGCACACATGACGAGGTACTGGAGGGTATCCTCGAGTTTCTCAAGTCTATTGGCACGACAAACGTTGCTATTGCTGAATCTTCGGCCACAGGCGGTGCAATGGCCGGGTTCGACAACATGGGGTACTTGAAACTCGCAAACCGGTACCCGGTCAAGTTCATTGATCTGAACCAAGAAAGCTATGCACAAGTGCGCGTCTGGTCGCGTGCTTCCGACAGCACTCCTAACACAACAATCCGAGTCTCAAGACTTTATCTGGACCCGCGCAATTTCATCATCTCGGCCACACGGTTCAAAACTCATAACTTCGCAGTTGCAACATTGTCGCTCAAAAACATCGCTATGAGCGCGCCTGTGGTTGACGCAGGTAAACTCTGGAATCAGCCCGGCGCAAAGGACGACAAAGCCAACGGCATGCACGGCGCTGATCCTTGGAATGCGTTTGTTGCGTCGCAAATCATCGCCGACAACATGTACCGGCTGGCAAAGGTTTACGGCATCCGGCCTCACCTTGCCGTACTCGATGGATCCGAGGGCATGCAAGGCAATGGACCAGTAGGTGGGTACGCAGCCATTCCGGTTTTGAAACCTGCGATTGTTGCGTTTGACTGGGTTGCAGCCGACCGGGTCGCAGTAAAGCTCATGGGGGGCGATTCGTGGTACGCAAACTACTATACCAGCCAGACCGTGATCAACAGTGGAACCGACCCAGGCACACTCGATTGTCCAATGTTCCCAGCTTGTTTGAACTACTGCGCGCAGGCTGGGCTCGGCAGTTGGGACATTTCACAAATCATTGATGCGCGCACAGGCCAACCCATAGTTGACACAATTGCGGCTAACCCGGGGCTTGTGCTTAACTACGACGCGCACTCGAACGTTAAGCCGCCAAACTACAGCGAATTGGTAGGCATTAGACCTACACCACGGGAATGAACCCGACCCGCCAAATGCAGTCCGACAAAATCAACAGTAAAAATCAAAACTCGCCCAGCGGTGCAGCCTGTACTCTACCAGCGTCCAAAGTAAGCCGACCCGCAACGCTTGCCCTGGTGTGGCTGTTGATTTGCTGCGCTGCTGCGACTGCGCAGGTCCGGGTTCAAGCAGGTCACGCAGGTAAGATCAACAACGTAGTATGCTCGCCTGACGGCGCCGTCATTGCCACAGCAAGTGACGACACAACCGTCAAGCTATGGTCAACAAATGGCACGCTAATTCGGACATTCTCAACGCACCCATACCAAGCCACGGCAGTTGCATTTTCACCCGACAACACGAGACTGGCAATAGGCACTTACGCAGGCGGTTACAGTAGCGGTAACAACGGGCTAGGCCGTGTGTTGCTGTGGCAGGCAACGAACGGTTGGTCAGCAACCAATGTTGTAATGCTCCGCTCAATGACAAACCGGTTCGGCAGAATAACCGCGGTTGCGTTCTCACCCGATGGCTCGAACATCGTCGCAGCAAATGCGGCTGGCAGCAATATCGTCCGCACGGTCAGTGCCGGCGCAATTGTGATAAACCGCGCGGCTTACAATACATCAGTTGGTCCTGCACCGGTTAACTCGATTGCGTTTTCGCCCACAGGTTTGTTTGCTTCAGCATGCGATGACGGGGCAATCCGCGTTTGGAACAGTGCTTGGGCACAACGTTGGTCAACCAACAGTGCGCATGCAAGCAATGTAACTGCTGTGGCGTTCACGCCGGACGGTGCATGTCTTGCATCCGCCAGTTTTGATAAAACAATTCGGCTCTGGTCAACCACCAACTGGCTTTGCATCCGCACGCTCACAGGCCATACCAGCGGTGTGACGAGTATTTCTTTTGCGCCCGACGGCATGACACTTGCATCTGGGGCTGAAGACGGCGCAATTAAATTCTGGGACATCACAAGCGGCTCATGCACGCGGACGATTCAAGCCCATGCTGGGACGGTGACAGCGCTTGCTTTTTCGGCCGACGGAACACAGTTAGCTTCAGGTGGTGACGATAACCTTCTCAAAATTTGGTCTGCAGCAGACGGTTCACTGCTGTGGTCAAGCGGTCCGCATACAGATTACGTCCGTGCACTCGCCATCTCAGCAGACGGCAGGTTGTGCGCTAGCGCTGGCGATGCCGACACAATCCGTATAAGGCGCCTGCTCGATGGTCGGTTACTGCACGCGTTGGCCGGGCATACGGGGTGGGTAAGTGCAATTTGTTTTTCGCCGGCTAATGTGGTGCTTGCCACTGGAGGCGGGCCGCTCGACCCGACTGTTAAACTGTGGAATGTGACCGAAGGCACAGTGTTGCGGACAATCCATGCCACAACCAACGGTGTGATGGCACTTGCATTTTCACCAGACGGCACTGTGCTCGCCACAGGAGGTGATTGTGACGAGAAAGTAATCAGGTTGTGGGATGCGGCAAGTGGCGCGCTTTTGCAAACGCTGGACGGACACTCGAATGGAGTGACGGCTTTGGCATTCTCGCCCGCTGGTAACCTGCTCGTGTCAGGCGGGCGTAGGTTCGAGAATAATGTGAAGGTTTGGGCTTTGACCAATGGCAGTTTGGTTTGCATCTTCACAGGGCATTCAAACAACATCGAGGCGCTTGCAGTTAGTCCCGACGGCGACACAGTAGCCTCTGGCAGCAGCGGCACTAATGCGCTTATGCTGTGGCGGGTCTCGGACGGTTCAATACGTGTGCTGGGCACAGACACTAGTATGGTCAGTTGCGTGGCTTTTTCACCCGACGGCACCGTGCTTGCATCAGCCGCCGCAAACGCAGTTAAACTGTGGGATATCGCAACAGGCATGTGCACGCAGACAATCACACAGGAAACAGTTCAAGCGGCGTGCATTGCATTTTCGCCTAACGGCAACCTCCTTGTCTATGGCCGGCAGGACGCAACATTGGTTTCGGTAGGCAATACAGTTGGCGCGCGCCCACAGGGGTCGCTTGTATTCAACGCAATTGCTTTTGACTCAAACCGCAACGCTGTTTTAGATGCCACAGTTATACCGCAGACATTGTACGCTATTTTGGGTTCGACCAACCTGCTTGATTGGGAGTTCATCACTTTGATTTCGAGCCACTCAAATCGCGCACGAGTTACCGACGGAAACGCGAATCCCTTTCCCACAAAATTTTATCGTGCCATTTCGCCACCGTAAGACATAGAGTTAGCTGACGAGTTGGGCAAACTTTCCCGCATTGCATCAAGCAAATGTGCATTAGTTCATGAGCGCCGGCGCACCAAAACATTTCCGAGCCACAGTGTAACAACCGGCGAGCACCCCCAGCAAACTGCTACTTGCTGACTTTTGGCACACAAAAGACACTCGGCTGAAAAAGGATAAATGTATGGCGGATCCTAGGAGCACCTTTCGGCAACCGCCGAAAAGGTTTCTGTCAAAAAAGATCTGCAGCGCGGTGCTACCTGCTCAACTCGTATGCCTGCATGATGGTGGCGTATTTAGTGAGCATGTTGGGCACTTCCCACTCAGGCAGCCGGCCAGCACGTAAGTAACGTAGAAAATTCTCAGTCACTTGCGCAAAATGTTCTTCGTGCCCAACCACATACTTGGCGGGTATGGTCACGCGCCAGACACCTGGCTTTTCGCGTTCAAACCCGACACCGCCGTACTTGGTCTGCAACTTTTCGAATGCGCGCGCCACTGCCTGCTCTAATGCAGAGTCATCTTCGCCAGTTGCCTTTTCAATGTAGAGCACGGGTTTGTAGTTTTGCTCAGCCCCCTGGCGCACGACCAGACGCGTCCTTGTCCCGCGCATGACCGAGAAATGCGTGTCGCCACCGCCTGGCGGCGCTTCGAATGCCCACTTCACGCATACGCGCGCGTGTACACCGCGCAGTCGGTAGGTGAATTCGCCATTGGCATACAAGTGCAACACCCCGTCTTTGACATCCTGCAACATGTACGACGGGAAATCGTCTGCGCCGGTGACTTTCTTGAACTGCTCGCGTGTGACAGGAGTAGTCCAGCGCCGGGCACTCAGCACGGTCGCGTCTGACGGCTCGAGCGCTTGCTCAGGAAACGTTTGCCATTGGATCAAGTCAACCAGATGCGTGCTCACGTCCACGATAGCTTCGCCCTGCTGGCGCACGTCGAAGAACCACTGGGGGCGCCTGAGCTGTGCACCAGCGACAACCTTTGAGAAATGATGCACGGTTTCCTTGACAATTGCGGGTTCATCCGGCGTGCCTTTCTCCAGCTTGCCGAAAAGCTTGTGTTGCTGTGCCAGTTCACGCTGCAGAATCGAGGTGATCTCGAACCGCTCAGTCATGATGTCATAAATCAACACGCGGTTCGACTCTGCCACAGCAAATGCTTGCTTGAGCAATTCGAAATCTGCAGGGGTAATAGCCATTGGCTTGTCCGCTAGCACGTGCAGGCCGGCCTGCACCGACCGCAAAATGTATTGCGTTTTTTTCGCGTTATTGCCCGAAAGCACAACGATGTTGCCGGGTTTCTCGGCGAGCATGCGCTCGAGAAAATCCGGCCCGATATAGACCCGTGACCTCCATGCGGTCGGCTGCTCAGGCCGTGTATTGAACCGCTCGATACGACGCAGGTGCTCGACCAAGTCTTCGCCGCCCGGCGCATACACGTGCACCAGTGGGTCTAAATCTACGTACATGAACTTCTGAACCAACGCAGCGTGGAAATGGCCCGGGTCAACTGTGACCAACCTGAACCTGGCAGATGCAACATTCGAATTTGCCATGGTGGTCAAGGAGGTTGCGGCAAGCACCGCCGTGCCTACTGTTAAAGTCCGAATCATGCCCATAAATCGTCCACCACATTGTTACAGCCCACTCGCCCAAAATACAATTGGCAACTAAATCTGCGCGCTTGTCGTGCTCCTCGGTTCCAATGGTTGTCCCGACGCAGAAAAACGGGAACGAGCCCTGTAGTTTCTTGTCCGACTTACACGCCTTGACCGTGTTATGGCCAGCTTGCACATGGTAAACGCACCTACCGGCGAATGGACTACCTGCTGGGTTAATTACACAGTGCTTTTACGTACGGCCGCGGCCATAGTAAAAAGCTGTTACACACGTGCTTGGCCGGCCCTACGTTTCTGGAAATCCAAGCGGCACATTGTTGGGTGAACAGACCATTTCTAAAATTTATTCGACTGCGCTCCTCCGGGCGACACGTTACGGGCCAGCTTCTGCCAAGAGCATACTTTTCGTCCGGCGTGCATCGGCCGTGCATTTCTCAAGTCCGATGCACATGTGCAAGTTGGTAACCAGTGTTGCCATGCATTTTACTGGGGTAGGCCCACTAGATTCTTCCATCTACAAGCCGTGTTACGCCGTAAGGCGCGCGTTCCGGCCTAGAGAGCATTGCGTTTGCCTGGTTGTCATCAATAAACCGTTCGGCTTTTGCGTCCCAACTTAATGGTCTGCCAAGTTTCATGGCCACCCAACTGATGAAACATGCGCATAGCGCGCTGTGCCCTGCTGTGGCTGGTGCAACCGGTGTTTTGCGCGTGCGCACGCATTCGAGCCAATCTTTATGCTGGTCAGTGCTACGATAAAGCTCGACCTTGACGCCTTTGGGATCGAGCAGTTTCGGGTTGCTCGCGTCCAACGGTTTCAGGCTTGTTGGAGGTGACGCAGGGTCGCTTGAGGTTGTTTGGCCCTCGCGCGACACAAAAATCCAACCTTCGTCACCGATAAATTTCACGCCGTTCGGGAACTTGTCGGACACGTGCATCCGCACGTCGCCTGGATAAACCAGCTCTACATTGTACGGGCCGTGTACGTTCCAAATCGTGTGTGTTGGAGGCGGAAACTCGGCCTTGCCCTCGACTTTGATCAGCCCACCGCTCGCGATATTCATTGCCCAATGCGCTGTGTCAAGGTGATGCGTGCCCCAGCCTGTGATCATGCCCAGGCAATAACTTTCGCATCTGAGCCAGCCCGGTCGGCTATAGTCATTTTGCGGGTGCACACGTTGTTCGGTGTAATAAACCGTCGGCGTGCACCCGAGCCAACGGTCGTAATCGAGATTAGGCGGCACGGGCTGCTCAGGGTCATCGGGCTTGGTGGGGTCAACAGGCAAGCCGATTTCAATGCGGCGTAGCTGGCCAACGCGGCCTGAGCGGACGAGCTCGCACGCGCGCCTGAACTGGTCCATTGAGCGTTGTTGGCTGCCGATCTGTAAAATGCGTTTGGTTTTCGTCACAATGTCAAGCACCAGCCGGCTCTCGGCAACAGTCATTGCCATTGGCTTTTGCAAGTAGATGTCTTTGCCAGCCAGAGCTGCTGCAACTGCATGTTCAGCATGCCAATGATCAGGCGTGCTAATCACGACTGCGTCAATGTCAGTGCGTTCGACCATCTGGCGGTAGTCGCGGTATACTGCAACGTCTGGCGGCGTCAGGTTTTTCTTTCGATAATGTTCTTCGACGAACCGCTTTGCCTCAGCTGCGCGTTTGGAATCAACGTCGCAGACTGCGACGATGTCCGCCAAGCCGGACTCAAGTACACCGGGCATGTCGTGGCCGAGGGCAATCCTGCCACAGCCGATCTGCCCCACGCGGATCCGATTGTTTGGCGCACCTGCGCTGAGCACACGGCTTGGAATGATCATCGGCGCTGCGAATGCAGCAGCAGTAAATGCTGCCGTGCAGCAAAACTCGCGGCGGCTCATTAAGCTCGGATCACGGGTTTTCATGGTTTCGGTTCGGCGAGCGATTCTTGACCAGCGACAAAAAGACGTGCCGGCTTAGCTTGCCCCGATTGGCGCGAGGACAGCTTGACCGAAATAGTTTTCTCCGACAACATAATCGGCATGAGAATGCCACTGTCCTTCGGCGGCTGTAAAGTCTCTTTGATTGGACTGCTTTTGGCCTGCGTGATGCATTCTACCGGATACGCTGCTTGGCACCGCGAGCCGGATTCGATTTCGTGGCTGGAGGGCACAAATGTGGTCTGGCGTTTCAGCTTCGACACGAACCGTGGCAAGCCGTTTTTCCATCCGGTGGGTGTACGTAGCGGGCCGGCGTTGACGAATTTCAAGCCGGAAGATCACCCATGGCATTACGGGCTTTGGTTTTCGTGGAAATACATCAACAAGGCAAACTACTGGGAGGAAGACCGCAAGACTGGCCGGGCAGAAGGCACAACCCGTTGGAGTGAACCTGTGATCGAAACCTGTGCAGAGGGTAGCGCGCGTATTACGCTTGAGTTGAACTACGTCCATCCTTCTGGGCGCGTGGACTTGACCGAGAAACGTCAAATCAACGTTTCAGCGCTGCGGCCCGACGGCAGTTACACCATTGATTGGCGGGCACAGTTTACTGCAGGACCAGAAGGCGCTTTTCTTGATCGCACGCCGATGCCGGGTGAACCGGGCGGCCAGATAAACGGCGGGTACGCCGGGTTAAGCCTGCGAATTGCAGGGCTACCATTGGACATTTCGTTTGTTTGTAGCACGGGCCTGGTTAACAAGTTCGAGCACGACCGCGCGCGCCCGGCTGCGAACGGATTGGCCTGCAATTTGAGCGACGGGACAAACTGCGTTGGTGGGATCGCAATTCTGAGCGATCCAGCAAATGGATGGGACAACCCACCATGGTACATCGTAAACTCGAAAGTGATGCGGTTCGCTTGCGCGGCCATTTTGGCGCCGAAACCGATGACGTTGCCTGCTGGGGCCACGCTAAACTTGCGCTACTGTATTGCTGTTAGCCCGAAAGCATGGACGCCTGAAACACTGCAGCAGACACTTGGGGAATGGCTTAAAGCGAGTCGGTAGTTAATCAAAGCCCCCAGGCGCTTTAGGCTACTTGCAAGTTCGCCAGCCACGGTGCTCAACAGAAAGCAGGCAGGCCACGGTTGCCGAGTGAGTCGGTGGGTATGCTTGTGAAAACCCCAATACGCATGGCCAGTAACGAATCTGTCGGCCAAGGGCCGAAATATGCATCGGTAACATCACCGCATTGCGGTATGCAAGCTCTCGCGCAAATGCAATTGGAATTAAACAACCGCAGCAGGCCGCAATCTGTCATGTTGCTTTAGATTGCGGCTGTCATTTGTAAACTTGGTTGCCAAACGACAACAAGCTGTTAAAAGGCAAACATGAAGTGCACGCGCATTATCTGCCTCACACTCACAATGCTATGGTTGGCATATTCTGCCTGGGCCTCTACGCACAAGCCTGGCGCAAGTCCAACTGATCATTTGCCGTCGCATATCACACAGTTGACAGCTTTTGGTGAGCGCGCCGATTGGTCGCACGACGGAAAGAAAATACTGTTCTTGTCCAAGACGTTCGGCGACGCGATGGAGATTGACCTCGCAACAAAAACGATCCGCAACCTGACTGCTCATTATCCGCATTATGGGTACACCCGGGCGCTTTACCTTGCCAACGGCGACATACTCCTGTCTGGTCCTAAGTTATTCGATCCCGAAAAGCCGGACAACGCGCGCCGGAACTGCTATCTCTATGTGCTGGACAAAAGTCTGACGAAACCGCCCGTGCCATTAGAAACACGTTGCAGTGAAGGCCCGGCTGTCTCACGCAAACGAATGCGCATCGCGTGGTCAGAATGGACCGACCCTGGCCCTGGCGAGGGCGACTTAGCGTTCTCGAAAATGTTCATGGGCGAAATCGTTTACAGCAACGGCGTGGCTGTGCTTGTGAATCGGCGGCTGATCGTTGATGGTAGTGAGCTGCCGGTGCGTTGTACAATGGAAACGCAAAACTTCCGGCCGCCAGACGAACGGGAATTGATTTTCAGTGCTTACACGGATGGGGGCAGACATTGCGACGTAATGGGCATTAACCTTGTCACGAAGAAAGTCACAAACTACACCAGTTCGCCTGATGTCTATGACGAGCCGGAAGGGATTTTCCCGGACGGCCGGTACACACTTGTCGAATGCGACAAACAAAATGGCAAAGGCCCAGGTTACATTGACATCTGGCAGCTTGCGCTCGACGGCAGCGGGCGGTATCGGAGACTTACATTTTTCAGCGATTTCACGGGCTACAAAGCGTCGAACCCAGTGGTGAGCGACGACGGCCATTTCATTGCGTTTCAATTGGGCAAATCGCAAGATGCACCTGGCGTCGGGCACGGCATTTTCATCTATGACATAAAGCGGGCGAAAGAAAACCTCGCATTAGAAGAGTGGAAGTAAAACAGTGCCAGTAATGCACTGAAAAAATCGGCCAACGAAATAAATAGGCTCACTTTGCCGGCGTTGCTGGTTGCATTGGTCACGGGTTGCCGTTCGACGCCAATTCAAAAGGCCGAAATCCCCACCAGCCCGCATTTTCGAATCTTTAGTTGGAATATAAATTGGGGCACGCTACGTCCCGACTTGTCGGGGCGGACTATCCGTGAACCCAGAGCGTAAATTGTTTATCTGCAGACAACAACGCCTAAATGGGAAAGGGTTCTCCGCCGCACGCTTGTGGGTTTTTACCCTTTTATCCAGTTCCGCCACACCGAGGCCACGAGCCTGTTCACAAAAGCCAGTCGTTTACGTGCCTGAATTACTCGAGTTAACAGCAGACACGGTGCGTGCAGCGGTTCTTACTGTGTCGGCACAGTTATGCCAGCGATGGGGGTGAAATAAGCTGACGCAATCTCGAGCTTCAATTACCATCATTCGAAAAGGAAAACGGCATTGCTGTTCGGCCGACTTTTACTTAGCCGACAACTCTTATGTGCGAGATGCGAAACACTGCGCCGCGAGGCTGGTTGGGTAGGCATTCGATCTCCCAGCCGTGTGCAAGCACAATTTGTTGAACAACTGCAAGACCGAGGCCAGTACCTTTCTGATTGGTTGTGAAATATGGTTTGAAGATTTCTGTTCTATGCTCCGGCGGCACACCGGGGCCATTATCGCGAATTTCCAAAGCAAGCTCGGTTGCAGCAGTCCGTTGAGTGACAATTTGTATTTGTCCGTTGTTATCCACAGCCTGTATTGCGTTGATGAGAAGGTTAAACAGTGCCTGGCGGAGTTGTTGTTCGTCTGCTTCGACCGTTGGCATATCGGGTTTGACATCGAGTTTAACTGCTTTTTCTTCGATGTCGTGGCTTAAAGTGCGCAGGACATCACTCACGACGCTGTTTAAGCGGACAGCGGTGCGCCTGACCTCGCGCGGGCGCGAAAAATTGATGAACTCGTTCAATTGAGCTGTCACACGGTCAACTTCTTCTACAATTTCACGGCATTTGGCGCGTACATCCTCGGGTGCGTTTTCCTGTTTCGACAGTAACTGGGCAAGTCCACGGATTATGTTGAGTGGATTTTTGGTTTCATGCGCTAGCCCGGCTGCAGCGACATTCATTTCTCTGAGGCGCGTATTTAATTCGGCTGCGCGTGCAAGCCTGACTTCAAGTTCTGAAGACCTGACGAGGTTTCGCCAAGCCAAGCCCAGCCCGAACACGGACACGCTTGCAAGGGTACAGATTAAGAATCGTAACCATAAATCGCGGTTCACAGCAGCGCGCATTGAGTGGGTTGAAAGCGCAAGAACAAAACTGTGCACGCCCTGTTTTTCAATCAGGGTTTTATATTGTTCTTCGGTCATCCAAGGCGGTCGCCCGAACCGTGGTCGGCCAGGGCCATCACGGGGTGGTCGCTGATCGGGAAAGTTTGCTACCACAGGCGGCCCGACGCCCTGTGGCGCCGTAGTAATCTGCGTTTGGTACGGTGGGTTGGGCGGCTGAAACGGAGGCACACCTTGTATCGGCGGCCCGGGTGATGGCATACCCGGTGGTGGTACATTTGTTGGTTGTGGCCGTTCCATGCGCGGCAAGATAATCGTTGGCCGTGGTCCCTCAGGTTCGGCAGTAACATTTGTGCCCAGGTCAACAAGGTTCATTAATGTAACAGTGTGATCGCCCCAGTGCGCGCCTGCGGGCAGAAGACCCTTCAGCCCAAGGTCAATCGGTTCACCTGCAGATGCAACAACTTCACCTGCCACATTCAGCAAAGCCACACCACGTAATTCAGCCGGGCTGATCAATTCCTGCAGTGCAGATTCGAGCCGCTCCTTGGAAATCACACCGCCGAACCTGCGTTGTGAGCGCATTACAATGCTCAACGTGGTGGAAATGTCCTTTGCGCGGTTGATAAGTTCAGTCCGTGCGGCGTGCCTGACGCGGTGATGTTCCATCAACTGCCAAGCAACAATCACCAACCACACCATCAGCAAGCTAGCATAGACAAGTTGTGTGCGTTTGTTCATAGCGCCTGGGTGTGGGGTGTATGTGTGTGGCGCGGCATTTTCACTTTAGCCGTTTGTTTGGGCTTGCGTCACTGTTCCGGTATATACTGTCGAGGAACCGGTCCAATTCCTGTTCGGAGAACGTTTTTGGTTTTTCGCTCATGTTTGATCGTTCGTTTTCAGTTAAAGCGGCCAGTTCAGATGGATGCATCACGATGTGCGGTGTCAGGAATATTAACAACTCGGTTTTTTTGTTGTCGTCTACACGGTGTCGGAAAGCCGCACCCAAGAGCGGTATATCGCCGAGGATTGGTATTTTGCGTTCGCTACGCTGGTTTTGGCGCGACATCAGGCCACCAATAATAACTGTTTGGCCATCTGGCACTACTACAACTGTATCGGCTGAACGGTTGTTTATGACGGGCGAAGTTATCGCGCCCCCAGGTCCGCTTGATGTGGTGACCCACTGACTACGATCTGCAAGTTCAGATGTTTCGGGTGTGACAATCATTTCGACCATTCCATCGGATGTGATGAACGGCGTGACAGTCAACTGTATGCCAACCGGCTGGTAGGTGACTGTGTTGTACTGGTTACCGAGTGTGTCGAAGCGCGTGCCGGTTATGATTGGCACCTGTTGGCCCAGGCTTATTGTTGCGGGCTGATTGTTCCGCGTAAGAATTGACGGTCGTGACAGAATCTCAGTTTTACCTGCCGCGGCGATAGCACGGAGTGTTGCCTGGTAATCCTGAGCAAGAATTGTGTACAAACCCGCTCCGGGTGGCGCAGGCGCAAAGCCGGAGATGGGCTGACCGAAGACATTTGTGGCAATATTTGCAGCTGTACTGGCGAGACCAGATATACCGAACGCCTGCGAAACAGTGCCTTTTGCGTCTTTTATATTCCGCTGTGCGCCACCTTCGACGCCGATATCGAGGCTTTTACTGTGTGTGACCTCGAGAAACACCACTTTAATCAGTACCTGTGGGGCAGGCCGGTCAATACTCGAGATCACTTGGCTAATATACTGAGCAGTGTCCTCGTCTGTGACAGCGATTATTTTTCGCGTTTCCGGGTCATACGAAAACGTTGCCTGGCCGACCGAAGTGCGGCTTGGATAATTGGCCGAGGTAGTTGAGCGACGTGTGGTTGCGCCTTGAGAACCAAAAGCTTGTGACAGTGCATCCGTGGTGCTCAACAACAGACTGACCAAGATCGTCAGCGTAATTCCAAACTGTTTTGATTGTCTCGGTTTCATATTAGCTCCTTTCGCTCGGTTCAAGTCGGTTGCGAACAAAATTGTATTTTACCGTCCGGTTGTTGTTCGTGTGGCGCCGCCAGTCCCGACACCGGTCCCACCGAGACCTGAGCTGCTTGTGCGCCCTTGTTGTTGTGAGGTGCGCGTGCCAAGTTGAGTGCCTGTGCTGGTCTGACGTGTTGTAGTGCGCGTTCCCGTACCAGCACCAGTTTGGGCTGGAAACAGCCCTTGCAAGATGCTCTGCACTTGTGCTGGGTCAGTATTTTGCACGTCAAACACGAAAACCTTTTGTTTCTTTGCGGGGTCCGAGTCCAGTTCTGCGATCATGCGTTCGATTTGCGCCATAAGATCGCGGGAAGCAGTAACCACCACTGCGCCTGTGCGCGGGTCCGGGACGGCGATCACCCGACCCTGTTTGCGCATCCGTTCGCTTGTTTCGGAACCGGCATTCTGCATGCCAGGTGTGCCAAAGGCAAAAAATCTGCCAACCCGTCCACCTTGGTTTGCTTGTGCAGTGGTTTCGTCCGGGAACAGGCTGCTCAACAGCTCAGCCATTTCCTGCGGATCAGCGTTCTTAAGTTTGAACACGCGTAGTTCGGTGATGTCTTCCACATCGACATCAACTGCTTTAACGAGTTCTTCGATTGTAGGCATCAGATCATCTGGCGCGGTTACCACCAGCGAGTTGCTTCGTTCATCTGCAACTGCTGCTACGCGCGATGCGCCGGGTCGGCCGCCTGTTTCACTGTCGCCGCCTGAATCTGGACCTGCACCGAAAGGCCCACCTCTAAACCGTGCGAAAAAGCGCGCACGCAAATCTGTGGAGGAAGTTGTCGGTGTTTGAAAGACCTCTTTGATCACGTTAGCAAGCGATTTTGCGTCGGCGTAACGCAATGCAAACACGCGAACTGCCGATACACTTGCAACCGACGTATCAAGCGCTTTGATAATCTCTGCTACGCGCCGGATATTTGCCTGCGTGTCTGTAATAACAATTGCGTTGCCAGCCTCGTTTGCAGTCATTGTTGCCTGGGTCGGTAACAACGGCTGCAAATCTTTTGCGAGCTGGACAGCGTTGATGAATCGCACGGGGATGATTTGGGTCACGATCTCGTCATTTTTGGGTATGGATTCGGGTTCATAACCGCGCCTGACCGGTATGCTGCGGCGTTTGGCCTCGTCCTTGGTTAGGATTGTGAGGGTGCGGCCTTCGCGAAGGACGGCATACCCATTTTTGTTCAAAACAGAGTTTAGCAGCTCGACTGCCTCGTCTTTTGTCAAAGGCTGCGCACTCCACACATCAACTTTCCCTTTCACATCAACCTCGGGTTTGATGATGAAGCCCGCCGCTTCACTCAGATAATCGAGCACAAGCTCAAGCGGCGCACCGCGAAAGTTCAGGCGTAGTCCGTTATCGCCGTTTGCAACCTGCTCGGGTTGCGCACCCGTGTTCGCACCGGTTGAGTCTACATGTTTATTGGCTGTTGCCTGGCTGTCCACAGTACTGGTGGTCCGCACCTGGGCGGTTTGCCGAATTTCAGCTCGGCTCTGGCGTACAGGTTGCGGTGCTGACGCCGCATTAGCTGGTCGCACCTGGGATTGTTCATGTTGAACCTGTTGTTCAGGCTGTAGAATCTCTTCTAGGTGCAAAATTGGCTCGGGCTCAGGCTCGATTACATGCGTTGCCTGGACCAGGATGGTTTCTTCTGGCGGCTGAGCGGGTTGTTCCGATAACGTTGATTCTACCGGCTGTTGTGCACTTGCCGCGGTCATTGCGGCCAGTACACAACCCAAAACTACGCTGAGAATTTTTGTTTTCATTGTAACTCCTGTTCGCGCTGTCGCATTAATCGTTTCAAAACTTCGTTCATGGTATCGCTCGAGCTGGTTGCCACTGGTTCACCGCCGGACTCGCCGCTAGCACCGATCGAGTCTGCGCTTGATTGTGCTACGAACGCGTCTGTGCCGGCGGCCTGCCACTGAGCGTCGTCTTGTAACCGCATTTGTGTGCCCACACGCAGCTCGAACTGTTGTTGTTCACTTTTAAGTAGGACACCTTTGAAATTGATTTCGGTAACGGTAAACGCACCAATTTTCTCGCCCCTTCTGACCGCCTTACGGTACTCGGAACTTGTGCCATCAAAAAATGCAACCGGACCGTTGCCGGCTTCGAGCGTGCCGACCAACGTGAGGGTCTCAATTTGGCGCTGTTGGCGCGGTGCAGCGCCGCGTGTGACCCGGCCGGATCTTCTTGCGGCGAAAATGTTGCGCTCGGTAATAATCCTGAATGCCGAATAGTCAACTTGCGCAGTCGTGGTCTGAGGTTGCGCAGGTTTGTTTGTGTTTTCCTGGGCTAAACCGGCGCCTGATAGCATTACAGCCGTCGCGAGGACCGCTCTTAGAGCAAATGCTTTTACTCGCCTGTGCCAGGGTTCGAATTCTGACCAAGCCAGAGCTGCAACCCGGCAAATTACACCGCCTTGCCCCCGGCACCAACAAAATGCCGGTCTGCCCCAGACGCAATTTGTGTTTTGGCGTTTCATGCTTTTACGTCTTTGTCCGTTGCAAAAGCAAGGCGCTGACTTGCATGCTCAGCGTAAGCTGTTCACCGCTGTCATCTCGTGCAGTAATTTGCATCGCGGTGATGCGAATAGCCAGTGGGTCTTTCTCGATGTTGTAAAGGAACCTTGTCACAGCAGAAAGGTTACCCGTGGCTTCCACACTACATTCGAGCGTCATGAAATCGTCGGCCGGCTTTTTCCATTGTGGCTTGATGGAGTTCATCGTGATACGGCTATCCTGTGCCCAGCGTTCGAACGCTTTGAACACTTGATTTTCCGCAACCGACGGTTCGCCTGTCAGCGCATTTGTTTGCATTTGTTGCCAGCGTTGGCGAATTGCAACCTCGCGTGCGAGCAATGCCTGGCCATTTGAGACGTCTTCTTTCAGTTTTGCGATCCGTTCGGCCCTGGCTTTCCATGCACGGGCAAGCGGCGTGAACACAAGCCGGTCGCCTGCTAACAGTGCGACTGCTGCAATTGCCAATATACCCAAAAACTGCTGTCTGTTGGCTATTTTCATTGACTGGTCCGCTCGACCCATTGAAAGTTAAACGTGAATTGTACCGGTGACCCGCCTCGTGTTTGTTCAAGATGCACGTTTGCAACTTCCTTGGCCGCACGCAACTTGTCCAATGTACGTAATAGCGCAGCGTTGTCGCGTGCGGTTCCTGAGCAAGTTACACTCGCAGGCTGCCGCAGTTCGACTGTCTTGGCTGACACAGTACCGTCTTCTGGAAAGGCTTCGGTTAACCGGCGCAGCACGCTGAGCGACCTGAATGACTCGTCGTACCAAGGCCTGAACTTTTTGATCTGGCGTTGCATTAGGTCAAGCTCGCCCACAGCGGTTTCCATGCGATCCCATTTCTTTGCCCAGTAAACGCGCTGGACCTCCTGGATCAAAAATGCAGTCGCCACAATTAATCCAACTGCACCACACGCAAGACTAACCTTGGCAAGTTTGCGGGTTGTGTACCGTGCAGCTAATCGCTGCCAAGTGCTGAGTCGTGGCGGTAAAAATTCTAGCACGGGCGGTTTACCCGTAAGACGTTGTATCGCAAGAGCTGCCGCAGCTGATACGGGTATTTTCTGCTCGGCGGGTATCGCAAAGGCTTGTGCGGCGAAATTTTTGATACGCTGAACCTTCAACCCGAGTTGGCCAAGGTACGGTCCTACAACTTCGAGCAGTTCATCTGCATCGTCGTTTTGGCCGAAAATCTGCGCGTATCGGACTGCCTCTTGCACGTCGGGTTCAAGCTGGCCTAATGTAATCCGGATTTCGCGCACGAGGTCTTCGGGGTCAAACCTACCATCGGCTGTCTCAGGGCCAGCGGGCAGATCAATTGTACGCAACGCCACGATACCGCCCCCGAAGCTGATTTGAACATTCAGGCCGCCTGCTGTTGGCAGCATTGCAAGCACGCCTTCCTGGTCTGAGAGCACAGGCTGATTTAACGCTGCGATACCGAGTGAAAAGCTGACCGGTCGTAGTTGCGCCGCTGCGAGAACAGACTCCAACCGGTTGATGTGGTCGCGCGGCACAGCCACAAGCAGGGCATGCCGTTCGCCATTTGGCATGCAGTACCGTGAGTGTGACAGAACAAGCGTGTCCGGGCTGTAGGGGAACCCGCGTTCGGCTTCGAGTTGCAACAGGCTAAGCAGGTCAGCTTCAGGCAATTCGGGCAGTTTAACCGTCAAGGTCAACAACCAGTTCACTGGGATACAAACTGTACAATGCCGTTCGCGTATTTGTGCTGCATCGAGTTTCTTACGTATCTCGCGACCTACAAGCACAGGATCGTCCGTAAGCGGATCAAGTGATAGTGCAGTCGTGATTGCATTCTTGAGTTCGATTGTGCCGTTTGTGCGACGTGCAAGCACAACATCGAGCGTACCCTGCTCGAACGCAAGGCCCACAACTTTTGTAAGTGTATTTCGGTTTGCACCGATCAACGTGGCTGGCATGTACCGGCGCAAGTCGAGTTTGTTAAAATCTAATTTGATGTTTGGGTTCATCGGGTTTTCTTGGCCAGTTGCAAATTGTTCCAAGTTTCTTTGCCGAGTGCCCAACCAAGATGTGTCAAGTCGCGCCGATATACTATCTTCGGCAAGCCATCGCTGGTGTCGAAGACAAATCTGGCACGTTGAAAACCGCGCCCGAATCGGCCAACAGCAGCAATATCAGCGGTAAACTGATAACTGCGTGTTGTGATGTAAGGTGCAGCCAGCAGTGCATTTTGTGCTCCTAGAACCTCGACAACCCACGCCACTGAAGAAAGCCTGTCGGGATGGCTTTGCCTGTAAGCGACCAGTGCAGGGGCATTTTGCGGGCCAATCCCCGGTATGCAGGCCAGGACTGCCTCCGGTGCAGTGTTCACGTTCACAAGGCCCTCGATATATTGTGCGCCGGAGGCGGTTATGTCGTTTGCAATTTGCTCGAATTCCTCAATCGCCATGCCGCTCATGACATAAAACTCGAGCACTGTGCTAACTTGGATTGTGCCAGGTTGCGCGCCAGGGGCAGCCTGGGTACCACCACCCGGTTGTGCACCTTGAGCCGGCGGCCTTGGCTGTGTCCCGCCGGGCGCAGCACCCAATCGCGCAAGAATCTCGTTGGCGCGTTGTACACCGAGCTTTGCTTCCAGCAACAGTGCCAACTGTTGAGGATTGTTGACGTTTGTGCGACCCGTGTTTGGTTCACGGGTGTAAACAGTGACGTACTCGAAAATGCCTGGATCAAGCCTACCATCGCGATTGTCGGTGGGTAACAGTACGTCGCCATCGTCCTCATTTGGGTCGAGCACGCCATTTAAATTAATGTCCTCACCGTACAACAAATCGGTTGTCATGCCATAAACAAGTCTGAGTTCCTCAACCGTTTCGAATGGCGCATGTTTGCATCTGTAGGGTGGATCGAGTCGTGCATAGGTTGAATCACTTGCACCGCCGGTCTGGCTGCTGCCGGCTGAACGCCATGTAACAATTGATGCTGCCAGCTCGGGTGTCATCCCCGGCAACATCTGCAACATATCAACTGTGGCAGTGTTAAGGTTTAATTTGGCGCCTTCGTCAATCAAACCAAACAATGGCCGGGTGTAATCTGCTTGCCATTCACCGGCCGGCCGGCCGATAAGCCAAAACTGGCCTTCGCCAATTTGCACTGCCTCAGCCCTGTAGCTGAGCAAGTCAGGCATGATGCCCGGCGCTTCCATCGTAGCCAGAATGTTGCTCACGTAGCGCGCGCCGCCTTCGATGGCTAGCTGCGCTTGGACACTAGCAAGCCGGTTATCGGCCGCACGCAGCTCGAAGCTCATCGAATGCGCAAAATACAATGCCAGACTCACCAGCCCAAAGGCCACCCAAAGCACTATGATCAACACCGACCCGCGCACCGTGCCACTGGAGACGAGCTTGTGGTTGGCAGCTCGCACTTTTTCAGAAAAACTGTTTCTGCGCAGCATCATAGTGCCATTCCAAGGGTGCCGCTTGATTGGTTGGTGCGCGCCTGCACAGAGACAGGGACGAGAATCTCGACAACAAACGGTTCGGCGCTGCTCACCGAGCTGCTCTGACCGTTAGCAAGCTCGATTTCAACTCTGATTGCCGATGGCAAGGGCGGGTCTTGTGTTGTTGAGTCCCACGAACTTGTCCACTGTACACCATCGAAGAAATAGAAAACCACGTCTTGTACGCCGCCCATAAGCCATTGTGCCTCGGGTCGGTCGCTTGATATCGGCAGCAGATTCCGCCAAACAACACGAACAAGGTCTTTGCCGGGCACATTATTGGTCGGCTCTACCAGATAATATGCCACGCGCTGAATATCGCCCCATGGGACTACGTCGGACACGCGCCCGGTTGCAGTATGGAACTCGGGACTTACCTGACGGCCCGCTCCACCCATTGCTGTCAATGCACTGCTGCGCAAGTTAGCCTCAGTGGTAGTAGGCGTGGTTTGTAATGGGCCAGCCAACGTACCACCTGGCGGTACGATGTTTGCCAGGTCGCGCTTCATGATTGTTAAGACATGCTGTAACGGCACAGACATATCGAGCGCATCGGCGGTTTTGTTCCGCAGTTTGATTGCGCCATAAAACACACCGTGAATTGCCAAAAGTGCGATTGCAAATATCACAACCGCGAGCAACAGCTCGATTAGCGTAAATGCAGCTCGCAAAAAACCGCCCCTGCATGACACTTGAGCTCGGCGCTCGGCATGCGTGTTTTGCGCTGAAGTATGAGCAACACGCAGTTCTTTGACCGGTCCTGCAATGCTATGTATTGCGGCGAGTTTCATTGTGTTATGTCCACCAACGAGCTTAGGCTCACCTCGTAGTCCTGGCCTTGGACCGTATAACCTACGCGCACGGTTACCATGCGAAGGCTGCTCTCGGGCCATGCTTCAAGCTGCATTACCCAACGGTAAACATGCTGACCCTCACGGATTGAACCAGTTTGGGATGGTTGTTGCCATTGTCGGTTTAAAATTACATCGTTTATGACCAACTCACAGATCCTAACTGCAGCAGATTTGCGCTCTGCAACCTGCCCGGCCAAACCCGCAAGACGCACCCCCTCAATGGCAACTGGAATTACAATTGCCATAAACACAAGCGCTGCAAGTACCTCAGCAAGCGTGAAGCCGCCTGACTGACGCTCACCTGCGCAATGCGAGTTGATTGTCGGACTGAATCTCATAGTTCAGCCGTGTTCGACTCTGGCTGATCAGAACTGCGTCTTCGGATCCGTGCCGGATCAAAATCCATTCTGGGCTTGTTTCGTTTATAAAGCCATCCGGGGTAAACTTAATGGTTTGCAGCCGGTCGCTGGACCGACTTAAAGTAGTTAATCTCGTGTTTAACCGTTGGCTTGGCCACTGCGGCCAGACTTCAATTTGCAGTGCCTCATCGAGGGTAAACTCGACGGCTCTGTCATCTTGCTCGGTGTACGTTGACTCAGCCATCAAACCGTAAGCACGCCGCTCAGTATCAATCCAAAGCACCATGGGTATGCCCTCTGACACAGCTCGGCTCTGGGCGTATCGTGTCAGCGCAAGAAACCTGCGCGCCTCCGAATCCAAACCGCGGCTACGGAAAAACCGACTCAACGAAGGCGCCGCAACTGCAAGCACAGTCGCCAGCAACGCCATCACAACAATTAATTCGACCAGCGTAAAGCCGGCTGTTTGCGGCTGCTTTTGCGCTTGTGCATTTTCACCTGCCGCACCCGATAACAGTGCTCGAGCCGCGGCTTGTGCAAGCCTCATTTGTTTTTCTGCACAGTCTGTTGTTTTACATACCAGCATGCTTCCGGAGTTATTTGCGTTGTGTGCCAACTTGCCAGCTTGTGATGTCGTCTTCGGTGTTTTCACGCTTATCCGGCCCGACCGAATACAGATCATACCCGCTCGGGTTGCGTCTACCCGGGTATTCATACACGTACGGGCTACCCCACGGGTCCAGTGGGATATCTGTGGTTTTCAGGTATGGCCCACGCCAGTTCTGTGCGTCTGACGGCTGAATAACGAGATCCTGGAGTGACTTCGGGTACGACCCGTTGTCAACCTCATACGCATCAAGTGCAGTACCAAACGTAGCTATTTGTGACTGCGCAGCTGTGACTCGCGCCTGTTCACTTCTGCCTGCGAACTTTGGCACAACAATTGCAGCAAGCGTCCCCAAGATCACCAGCACAAGCAACAGCTCGATAAGCGTGAAGCCGTTCTGCGACTTTGGTTTCTTTTGTTCGGCATTGTTGCCTTTATATTTGCGACGCGGTTTCATAGTCGGTTTCAGGTTGATGCTCATTTGATGTATTCCTGTAGTGTGAAGATCGGGATCACCATGCCGATGAAAATTATCCCAATGAAAGTTGCAACCAAGAAAAGCATTAACGGCTCAGCAAGCGCAACTGCAGTCTTAAGCCGCCGGTCAAGGTCTGCTTCAGTTGAATCTGCAATTCTGAGCAGTTCTTGGTCGAGTCTGCCGCTTTCCTCAGCAACGGAAATCATCTCGACAACTGCACTTGGGAAAAGCGCAGTGCATTGAGCCAGGCTCGAACCAAGCGGCTTGCCTTCCTTGACCTGATCAATCGAACTCTCAACTGCATCAACCAGAATCTGGTTGCCAATCGACCGCCGGGCGACGTGAAGCGCGTTTATCAATGGTACACCCGCACCGAGTAATGTGCCGAGCATGCGACAAAACCGCGCGCGCGCGTACTGCGCAACCAATGAACCAATAGCAGGAATCCGAAGGATAAACCCTTCCCATGTACGCCGACCTTTCTCCGACACGAACCAGCCCCTTACCAAATAAGCCACGATCACCACCCCAAGTGCAATCAACAGACCGTATGAACGCAACAGCTCGCTTACCGAAACGATCATGCGCGTCAGCAGCGGCAGTTGCGCGCCGAACCCGGCAAATATGTTCTGGAACCGCGGAATAAAAAACGTCAGCAAAAAAACCAGCACACACAACGCAAGAAAAATGATTATCGAGGGGTAAAGCAGTGCCGACAACACCTTCGAGCGCATCTCTTTTTCGCGCGCCTGGAAATCGGCGATTTGCCCCAGCACAACGTCAAGGAACCCGCCTGTTTCACCCGCCTCAACCATGGCAACGTAAACGCGCGGGAAAACATCAGGTGATTTTGCCATCGCATCGGCAAGTGACATGCCGTCAACAACAAGATCGTGTATTTCCTTCCACTTGGCCTGCGCAACAGGTGATGATGCTTCACGCTGCAAAATGACCAGGGCCCGGCTCATCGGGACACCCGCCGCCAGCAGGTTAGACAGCAAACGCGTGAAATTCTCGAGCACCCGACTTGTGATCTTGCGCCGGACACCAAATGACAGCTTGAACGAGTCGGCCGGCGCTTCAGTGGCTTCACTGGGGGACTGCTGACCGCCGTTGCCGCGGTGTTGGATGACCTTTCCGTTTGGCCGTTCAACAAGCCGAATCGGTCTGAGGCAACGAGTCTCAATCAGCCGGAATGCTTCCTGGCGACCTGCGGCTTCAATCTCGCCTTCCGTAATCACACCGTCGGGCTGCAACGCTCTGTATTGAAAGACAGGCATACACAGTAATGGAGAGTGGTTTTACTTCCAACCGTTTGCAACCACGCCAGACACGTAATCGTCAAGCCCAGCAACCATTGACTGGTCTTTTGTGACACGCAGCACCTCGGCTGGTGTTGTTATGCCGAGTCGAACAAGGCGCCAGCCGTCTTCGGCAAGTGTCCGCATACCAGCGCGCTGCGCTGCTACACGAATCTCATCAGCAGAACGGTTCTGCAGCACTAACCGGCGGATCTCGTTGTCAACGTCCATCCACTCGAAAATTGCGTGTCTGCCGAAGTAACCCGTATCACGGCATTCGCGGCACCCCACAGCACGGTACACCGGTACGTTGCGCGGCCACTCGAGTTGTGCCTTGAACGCATCTGCTGCGGCTGAATCATCAAGCTGCTTACAGTGTTTGCACAGCACGCGTACGAGCCGTTGCGCAAGCACGGCTTCAAGCGACGAGGCTACCAGGTACGGTTCAACCCCCATGTCAACCAGCCGTGTCAGTGCGCTTGGGGCATCATTCGTGTGAAGTGTCGAAAAGACCAAATGCCCAGTAAGTGAGGCCTGCACGGCAATCTGTGCGGTTTCCTTGTCACGAATTTCACCAACCAAAATCACGTCCGGGTCGTGCCGCAAGATCGAGCGCAACCCACGCGCAAATGTCAAACCGGCTTTTTCGGAAACTTGAATCTGGTTGACGCCCTTGAGTTGATACTCGACTGGGTCTTCGATGGTTATGATCTTGCGCGAGGTATCGTTTATTTCGTTCAGCGCAGTGTAAAGAGTCGTTGTTTTGCCACTGCCAGTTGGGCCTGTCACAAGCACAATACCGTGCGGCAACGACAATACGCGCCGGAAACATTTCATCTCGCGCTCGGCCATGCCAAGCTGATTCATGCCAAGCAACATCGCGTTTTGGCGCAGTAACCGCAGTACAACCGCTTCGCCATGGATCATCGGGATAACCGATACGCGAATGTCAACCTCTTCCTGGTCAATCCTGATCTTGATCCGGCCATCCTGCGGAAGCCGTTTTTCGGCGATGTTCAGATGGCTCAAAATCTTTACGCGCGACACTATGGCAGGTTGAAACCGCTTAATCTCAGGTGGCACAGGCACTTCCTGTAACACACCGTCTATCCGATACCGAATCCGCAGTTCGTCTTCAAACGGTTCAATGTGGATGTCAGACGACCGCAATTCAATTGCATCGCGTAACACCTGATTGACGAACCGGATGATAGATGCGTCTTCAGCGGCAACATCGAGGTTTGTCTCTTCTTCGGTCCCCTCGTCTAAAACCTGAAATGGTGCTTCTTCTTTCAACGTATCTATCGTGTCTGCGCCGACACCAAGCCGTTTTTTCATTTCGCGCTGTATGGCCTCGGTGGGCGCAAGCACAGGCCGCAACCGCAGCCCTGTCATTGCCTTAAGCGTGTCAAAGCCTTGAGTAGCAAAAAGTCGGCTTGTGGCAACATCCACTACTCCGTTTACGCGCCGCAATGGAAGCAGCCCTTCCCTGAGCAATATACGAGCTGGGAAAAGCGAGATTACCTCTTTCTCAGGCTCGATGTCTTCGAGCGTTGTGAAAACCAGGCCATATTCCTTGGCCAACCAACGCAATACGTTTTCCTCGGAATGGACCGGCGCGCTGTCACCAGCCGTTGCCAGCCGTGCATACGAGTGCGCATCGGCAGGCGAAAGCTGTTTGGCAGCTACCATCTTGTCCAACAACTCGCTCAAGGTCGAGCCGTTGGCAGTTGTTGGGTTGTTTGTGTTCAGGTTCATTGGGCAGCGCGCCGATCCTGTATGCGCGAGTGGTATTGGTTTACCTTAGTCGAGCAAACCGTTTAAAACCGCCAGTGCCTCACGCCGCGTATTCAACACTTTACGAAGGTCTTCCTGTGCCTTTGTAAGCGCGGCTTGTCGTTGTTTGCGCTCCTCGCGCAGCGCAGCGAGCCTGGCTTTGATAACGTCTGCAGAGGCCTTTGATTCAAGTGCCTCTTCAAGTGCATCGGCTGCAGGGCTTTGCGGACCAAAACGAGGTCCTCGTTGCCGTCCCTGCTCGCCCTGGCCTGGGCCTTCACCGCCGGGCCGTGGTGGACGTAACATACCCCGGCCCATACCACCAACCGTCTCCATCCGCGCCTGCAACACCTTTTGGACAAGAGGTTTGACCGCGTTCCATTCTTCATCATTGGTGAATTCAAGCACTTCTTTGTAGCGCTCAAGCATTCGTTCCTGGAACTGTGCAGGATCAAAATCACCCCTGCGCCGTTCAGGCCGATCACCCTGCTGAGCATAAAGCGCGGCCGTGTTCAAAAGCATGCCGGCTGCGATGCCGGACAAAGCAAGCAGTTTAACCAATCTTTGTGTTCGTTTCATAGTTGTCTAAGTGCGTTGAGTTTTTGTTTTTCCACGCCGTCATGAACCGCCACACGGCGGATCCAAAAGCGCCAACTGGCTTAATGCACGTAACATGCCAAGCAACAAAAACACACGATTTAAGGGGTTGGCACTGTGAAACTGAGAATCTATTGCGCAACTGAGGGCGGGCGCGTGTGCAAATTTTGCGCAGCGCCATGCGCCCGCCACTCGAGCCATGGGTCTGCATTTAATCAACCCAACTGCCACTTTCAGATAAGCCTAGACCATTAAAAGCCAAAAATTGTCGCATGGGCCAAAATCATAAGCGCCCAGCGCTTTTGTAGCTTTATTTCAGCGTGGAATGCTTCAGTGGGAACAACTCCTGAAATAGCTAATCTAGCCGTTCATCTAATCCGGCGGAGTAGATACATGCACACTGCGAACGATTTGGAGCCAGCTAATTGCCAGTGTAGACAGCCTCGCAGTTCACGTGGCCTAGGAATGTAAAGTTTTGCCAGAAAAACTTGACAATGCTGAGCTTGAAAAACGCCTTCTCCGAAAGATCATTAAGAACCGCAACCCGCTCTAAACGGTATAATACGACACAGCCTCCGATGCTTAACTGTAACCTAGGGACAAATAACCGCCACGACAGCGGTTTTTGCCTGGAGGTATTTCTGTGCTGCTGCCTTGATCTTATCAAGTGTGACTGCGTTGAATTTTTCGTCTTCGGTGTCCTGGTTTGCGTAACCGAGTCCGTAAAGTTCATCCAAAGCAGTTGCCGTTGCGTAACTACCAAGGTCTTGACGCGCGATTTTTTTCTGGCCGATTATTTTTGCTTTGACACGGTCAAGCTCGTCTGGGTCAAGTCCACCAGTTGACAGTGCCTCGGTTTCTTTTAACATTTCGGTTTCAACTAACTCAGCTTTGTCAGGTTCAGTCCCCGCGTACATTGCGAAGAATCCAGGCACAAGACCAAGGAAATTCATTGCGCCCGTGTAGTAGGCGAGACCGAGTTTTTCGCGGATACGCGTAAAAAGCCGTGATCCGATGTCGCTGCACGACTCCTCGATTAATTGGAGCGCAAACCGGTCCTCGCTCAACAGAGTTGTTCCCGGAAAACCCACCATGAGCACAGCCTGTTTTTTGTCACGGTGTTCAGTCACACGCTGGCCTGTGGTAAATTGAGCAGGACAGCTTGTGCAGAGCATCTGTTGCGGCACCGGCGCAGCAGGCCATTGACCGAACGTGTCCTCGACCGCTGCTCGCACTGTATCGGGTTCGACGTCACCGTAAATGGCAATGACGCAGTTGTTGGGCACGGCAAGTTTTGCGTGGAACTGTGCCAGCATTGACGCCGTTAACCGTGCGACGCTTTGTTCGGTCCCAATCGAGTCAAGCCCGTAGCCCTGCGGGCCGAACATTGCCCGGCGCAACAGCAGCGTTGCGCTTCGCAACAGGTCGTCACGCTGCGCCGCTATGGCTGCAAGCTGAATCGCGCGTTCGCGTTCGAGTGCATCCGCTGGAAATGTAGGGCGCAACAACACATCTGCAACCAGCTCAAGGCCGAGTCTGAAATCCTCACGCATAACCTCGGCCGTAATCCCGAAACTGTTGTTTCCGGCGAACGTATCGAGGCTACCGCCGACCGACTCGATCTCGTTTGCAATCTGCTCGGCTGACCGCGTGGTTGTGCCTTGCAAGAGCATCTTGGCCATGAGATTTGTAACGCCGTTGTTTTCGGTCGTCTCGGCCAGTACGCCACCCCGCAGTACGACGCGGAACTCAACAAACGGCAACCGATGGTCTTCCTTGACGAGCAACCGCAGCCCGTTTGGCAGCTCGAACTTTTGAATTGGCTTTTCTGCAATGCCGCCAACCGAAACAACCGGTTTCGGCGCATGCCCACGCGGGAGCAAAGCGTAAATTGTGCGATTCTCCGTTGTCAAATACTCACGCGCAACCCGCTGCAGATCGAGAGGCGTTGCACGTTTTACAGCCTCAATGTAACGAGCCGAAAAATTGAGGTCATCTGCTGCAAGCCAGCAATGGCCGAGGTCATTTGCCTGCCCTTGCATTGTCTTACGCGTGGCAAGGTGCGCTGCGACAAACTGCTTGATTGCCTTTCGCAGCTCGGGTTCAGGGACAGGCTCGGCTTTTAACCGCTCAATCTCATCCAGCATTGCTTGTTTAGCCGGCTCGAACTTGTCGGCGTCAACAACAGCGCTCATGCCAAACAGACCCGGATAACCCGGATTGTATGTCCATGACTCGATTGAATTGACCAGGCCTTTTTTCTGACGCACTTGCTGGAACAGACGACTGCTCCGGCCCGCCCCCAACACAACAGCCAGTACATCCAGCAACGGCACGTCGGGATGGCGTAGGTCGGGTATGTGCCAACTGAAATGCATGTGCCCAAGCTCGACGGATGCTTCCTCAACTACCTCACGTGGGGCAACCTGCCTGGGTTCATCTGGAATGTAAACTTGCGGCAGCGGCTTTTGTTTCGCAGCGGCAAAGGCATTGCGGATTTGTTCTTCCACAGCCTCGGGTTTAATGTCGCCAACAACAACAAAGAACATGTTGTTTGGTACATACCGCGTCTGATAGTACTCATGAATATCCGCTGGCTTAAGCAGGTTGAAGATCTCTGGACAACCAATTATCGGAAACCGACAAGGGCTTTTCGTGTAGGCAACCTCAAATAAACGACGGCTGGAACGCAAGTGCGGATCGTCATGACACATGTCCATCTCGCGTCGGATAACATCCATTTCACGCGCAAGCTCGTCTGGGGGCAGTGTCGCGTTCTGCATTACGTCCGACAATATGTCTAAGGCAACCGTTGTGCCAGTGTTGGGCACATTAATCCAATACACCGTGCGGTCGAACGACGTGTAAGCGTTGATGTAGCCGCCTGCGGCCTGGATCTCTTGCTCGATACGCGCCCCGTCGCGTGTGGTTGTGCCTTTGAACAGCATGTGCTCGAGAATATGCGACAGCCCAGCACCGAGCCACCGGCCCTCGTGTATGCTACCTGTCATTGCCCAGGCTTGTGCTGACACAACATGTGCGCTGTGGTCTTCACATAGAATCACGTACAAGCCATTGTCGAGCCTAACCAAGCGCACCCCCGGTGGCACCGAGTGCAGGTGAGGTATTTGGTTCTCAGTTGTGTCAGCGGTGACTGGCAATTTCATGTGTTCTTTGGCCAGGTTTAGGTCATGTTCCGGGCACGCTTTAGCAGTGTTTGTGCGCAGTGGAGTCTTTCAGGGCCGCACCGAATTTGGGGGTGTGGTTTTGCTTGATTTCTTGCTACTGGGCAGGAACGGTTGGCGAAATGCCTCGTCGAAATTGTAACCGTTTGCGAAGTCGGCGCGGCTGTCTTTATCGGTTTTAGCCAGTAATCCTGCGTCAACCATGTTGAACACGATTTCACCAAAATCCTCTGTCGAGCGGATACCCCATTCCTCGAGCACAAGCAGTGTCAGGGGCCCAAATTGTTGCAAAGCAAACTCGCGTATGCCCTCAAGCAATTCCTGGCCTGTTACATGCGGTGTTTCGCGTGTTTTGTGTTTGAAAAGCTTTTTTTGAGTGTAATCTAGTGCCTCGCGCACAAACACGTAGGCGTCGCGCGCGTAGCGTTTGTCCTTGGCCAAAATCTGTTCGATAACTTCCTCGAAACTGATTCGCTGCATAGTGTCAGTGTTGCAAAACTATTGTCGGAGCAGACCGCACAGAACTACGAGCTGCGCGGTATGCTTTCACCGCAAAACCGGTCAATAACATCAGCGCAATCAAACACAGCACAATCTGTTCGCGCTTGGTTAACCGAAACATATGTCTTTAGCTTAGCGCACCGTTGCACGCACCGCAACTTGTGCTGGGCCAGAATAAACGTTGTGGGTGTACTACAACTTATGTGTGGATGTTCACAGCTTGAATCTGGCGATTTAACCGACAACAATGTTGACGAGTTTTTTTGGCAGCACAATCACCCGTTTGATTGTTTTACCTGCGATATAGGGTTTAACTTTTTCAGATGCTTTTGCCGCCTCTTCCAATGCTCCGGGGTCAATGTCAGCAGGCACTTTGAGTACATCCCGCAACTTGCCATTTACTTGCACTGGGATTTCGAGTGTATCTTGCACAAGCAAAGCCGGATCAAATCTCGGCCATGGTTCGTATGCAAGGCTGGGTGGTGGTGTACCAGGCGCAATTAGCTCCTGGTGTAGCTTGGCCCACAGTTCCTCTGCAAGATGTGGCGCAAACGGATGCAGCAGTAACGCAAAATCGCGGAGTACAGCACACGGACGCGTCTGCCAACCGAGTGCCTCGTTAACAAACACCATCAGGGCTGAAATAGCAGTATTAAACCGCAAATTCTCGATGTCTTCGGTGACCTTTTTTATGCAGGCGTGAAGCGTGCGAAGCTGGGCCCGTGTAGGCTCTGTGTTCTGGATGGCCGGATGCAGTTTGATCAGGTCGAGCAACGCGCTCCGGCACTCCGGTTCTGTCACGGTTTCAGCCTGTTCGAATTCGGTCTCAGTTTTCTCGTCAACAAACAGTCGCCAGACACGGCCGAGAAACCTGTACACACCTTCCAATCCTTTTGTGCTCCACGGTTTTGTGTCTTCGAGTGGGCCCATGAACATCTCGTAAAGCCTGAACGCATCTGCGCCGAATTCAGCAAGGATATCGTCCGGGTTGATCACATTGCCGCGGCTTTTGGACATTTTCTGGCCGTCTTCACCCAAGATAAGGCCCTGGTTTACGAGCCTATAAAACGGCTCAGGCGTGCTTACATAGCCAAGGTCATAAAGCACTTTATGCCAGAACCGAGCGTACAACAGGTGTAACACGGCGTGTTCTGTGCCCCCAACGTACAGGTCAACACCGGGTTTGGGTAATCCGTTAACTGGTTGAAACGGTGAATCGGAGCGCGGCGCGACGGCTTCACCACTTACGGATCTAACAAACTTGGCACCCATCCAGTAGTGTTCGGCCTCCGGACCAACAAAAGCACTGTCATTCTTCGGGTCAAGATATCGGAGGTAATACCAACAACTGCCGGCCCACTGCGGCATTGTATTTGTCTCGCGCATCGAGCCATCCGGCATGTTAACCCAATCCTTGGCGCGCGCCAACGGTGGTTGGCCGTCCGGGGTGGGTTTGTAGTTGTCCAATGGCGGCAGTTTGACCGGCAAGTCAGACTCTGGTAAAGGCTCGTGGTATAAGTTTCCGTCCGTATCTCTTTTCCAAATGATCGGGAACGGTTCGCCCCAGTACCGTTGTCGGCTGAACAGCCAGTCGCGCAATTTGTAATTCACGGTACGTCGGCCTAGGTGTTTCGACTCAAGCCAGGCTGTTATTTTCTTTTTTGCTTCTGGGGTAGGCAACCCGGTTATCGAAACCTCGGGCCCGGTCGAGTTGACAGATACACCGTCATCAACAAACCCGCGCCAGTCAACATTTGGGTCCGGCGGCTGCACCACCTGCACGATAGGCAGATTAAACTTAGTGGCAAACTCAAGGTCGCGCGTGTCGTGCGCCGGTACTGCCATGATTGCCCCGGTGCCATAACTGCTCAACACATAGTCAGCGATCCAGATCGGTATTTGCTGGCCGTTGACAGGGTTGATTGCCCATACACCGGTAAAGACGCCAGTTTTTTCTTTCGCAAGGTCGGTCCGTTCCAGATCGCTTTTGTTTACCACAGCGGCGCGATAGGCATTAATAGCCTCCAACGGCGTGGGTGCGCCCCCTGTCCATGCAGTTGGTGTTCCCTCAGGCCAATTGGTCGGAATTACGCCGCCTTTTTCGATCCAGCTGTCTATAAGCGGATGCTCCGGCGCCAAAACCATATACGTTGCGCCGAACAACGTGTCTGGGCGGGTCGTGAAAACCGTTATTGCGTCATCCGAGTTGACCACACGAAACATTACTTCGGCGCCTTCACTGCGCCCGATCCAGTTGCGTTGCATTTCCTTGAGCGATTCGCTCCATTCGATCTTGTCCAGGTCCTGCAACAGCCGTTCTGCATAAGCTGTGATGCGGAGCATCCACTGGCGCATCGGCCTACGCACAACCGGATGACCGCCCACCTCGCTTCTGCCATCAACAACTTCCTCGTTTGCCAGTACGGTGCCCAGCGCTTCGCACCACCACACGGGTGCTTCGGCCACATACGCGAGCCGTTTCGAGTCGCGGTACTCGCGCCGGCGTTTTTCCAAAGCGCGGCGTTCTTCAAGTGAAAGCCTGGATAGCTCAGCAGGGTCAGGATCAAGTTCTTTCGGGTAGTTGAGTGTCTCGATTGGTTCAGCCCGGTTTGTTTCCGGATTAAACCATGAATTGTACAGCTTCAGGAAAATCCACTGTGTCCACTTGAAATAGTTCGGGTCGGTCGTGTCAACTTCACGCGACCAATCGTAGCTAAAGCCGAGGCTTTTGATCTGGCGCCTGAATGTGGAAATGTTTTGCTCGGTTGCAATGCGGGGGTGTTGGCCGGTTCTGACGGCGTATTGTTCTGCCGGCAGACCAAATGCGTCCCAACCCATCGGATGCAACACGTGATAGCCTTTAGCCCGATAGTACCGCGCCAAAATATCCGTTGCAGTGTAACCTTCCGGATGCCCAACATGTAGCCCTGCGCCGGACGGGTACGGGAACATGTCAAGGATGTAAAACTTTGGTGGCAACTCATTTGGCCCCACGCACTTACCGCCCAACCGGTGGCGCTTGGCAAATGGATGCTCGGTCGGGATAAATTCGCCCGGATTAAATGCGCGAAAGGTCTGTTGTTCATCCCAAAACTTTTGCCACTTCGGCTCAATCAAGTGGAATGGGTAAAGTTTACGACCACTTGGCATAGGCCGGTAATGATGTGAAAAGCGTGTCTGCAGGGCAACCCAAGAAATTCCTATCCGCCAATCCCTAAGTATCGCACTCGCACAACCGAGGTCATGTTACCGCTCACGCCGGTAAGTCTTTTCCGGTGGTTGTGATGGTGAGTTTCCCATGTTTCACGCCTTTGGCAGCAATCAGTTCATCAGCGAGCTTTTTGATTTGCGCAGCGCGTCCGCGCACAGCGAGCACCTCCAGACAATTGTCCCTGTCCAAATGCACATGCAAACTGGATATTATAACGTTGCGATGCTCATGCTGCTTATCAGTGAGCATGTCTTTGATGTGGTGGCGGTGATGTTCGTAAACAAGCGTGATAGTACCGGCGATCTCAGCATTGCCCATTTGCTGGCGATGCTCAACAAGTTGCGCGCGGATCATGTCAGCTATTGCAAGGGAGCGGTTCGTGTAACCCTTTTCCTTTGCCATTTGGTGCAACTGCCGTGCCAGACCCGTTGGCAACGAAATCGTAAACCGACAAACCGATCCTGTCTTCATACTTTTCACAATTTAATTTGCATCACGGCTGACCATGGTAAGTCAAGCTGTTTCTGCGCTGCGGGTTCTTACCGCTACGAATTAGGTCGCCTACCCCGAATGTTTTCGTGGGATTTCGCACTCTAAAGGCGTTCGCATGTTAAAGTGGTCCGCTTTGGATGAAGCATTGGCACGGCCATCTGCAGCCTTTGGCCTCGACCAAGGTCAAGGCCGCAGCATTGGATTACCAGACATCCTGTTTCAGCGGGCGGCCGTTTAATTACTGTGCCTCACGGATTGTTGCGGCGAGTTTTTGTTTCAGCTCGGCTACAAGCTGCTGATGTGTGGTGTTGACCTCGGCGTCAGTCAACGTTCGGTCAGGTGCACGGTACGTAAACGCGTAGGCCATGCTTTTGTGCCCAGCCGGCACGGCCCCACCTCGGTACACATCAAACAGCTCGACCTGTTCGAGGTGCAGCGGTTTAGCCTGCTTGATGACGCCAAGCACGGTGTCGTGCGTGATTTCCTCGCGAACAATCATTGCAACATCGCGTCGGATAGCCGGGAATTGTGGGAGTGGCCTGAAACTTTTTGCCGTGTCACGATGCGCAAGCAACAGTTCAAGATTCAGTTCAGCCAACAAAACCGCGTCACGCAGGTCGTATCGTTTAGCCACAGCGGGCTGTAGCTGGCCAAGCGCACCCAAAACAATCCTGCCACCGAGCGTCACTGATGCAGACTCAATGAAAAGTTCGGTCGGCCGATCACACTTTAAATACACCACGCCGCGCAAGCCGAATCGGTCGAGGAATTCTTCAACAAACCCTTTGAGGTCGTAAATGTCGAAGTTGGCGTCGCGGTCTTCACCGGACCAAAATAGCGGATTCCGCCGACCAGTCAGTGCGATAGCAACGTACCACTGTTCGCGCACCGGGTTACGCTGTGAACGGCTAGCGCCTGATTTGCCGGTTTCATTGTTGGCCACAGGTTGTGTAATACGCCTGAAAACACGTCCGATCTCGAACAGTGCAACATCGCGATTTTTCCGGTTTACGTTGTGCTTGAGTATGTTCAGAAGACCTGGGATCAAGCTGGGCCGGAGCGCATTCATCTCGGCACTCAGTGGGTTGGCCAACACAACAAGGTCGGAGGCGTAACATGCGCATTCTGCACTAGATACCAGCGTTTGGCCCTGCGCTTCGTCAAGGCCAAGGCCGGCAAGAATGCGTTTTGCTTCGACGATCTGATCGTGCACAACATCAAACGGGTTTGTTCCAATCCCGCCCCTAGGCGGTGTGGCCGGTACCTTTTCGACCCCGTAAAGCCGCTCGATTTCCTCGATTAAGTCAACTTCGCGTTTAAGATCAACGCGCCAGCTCGGAACAGAGAATGTTGTGGCTTCTCTTGTACCGGCACTCCAGCGGGTTGAAACTTCCCTCAAGCCGATTCCGGTCAAAAGCTTGAGTTGTTGCTCGGTGGGAATCTGGACCCCGAGCAATTCGTCTGTTTTCAGATGCCGGAGCGTGATTTGGACCGGTTCGAACCTACGCGGGTATGCGTCAACTATGCCCTTGGCGAGCTTGCCTCCTGCAGTTTGCAAGATCAGTTGCGCGCAACGCAGGCTTGCCCAGCCGCTCACTTCAATGTCAGCGCCGCGCTCGAACCTGTAACTTGCGTCTGTACGCAATCCGAGTGCTTTTGCAGTGCGACGTATGTTTGTCGGGTTGAAGTACGCACTTTCGATCAACACGTCAACAGTGCGCTCTGTGATTTCAGAATTTTGCCCGCCCATCACACCTGCCAACGCAATGCCTTTCTGAGGGTCGGCTATAAGCAACATTTGGTCTGTGAGTGTATGTTGTTGGCCGTCGAGTGTGACGAATAGTTCACCTGGCTTAGCGCGACGCACAACAATGGTCGGTTTTCCGGTGTTGTCTTTTGCGACCAGGTTGTAGTCAAACGCATGCAGTGGCTGCCCAATTTCCATCATCACGTAGTTTGTTGCGTCAACCACATTGTTAATGCTGCGGATGCCGACGTTTTCAAGCCAAGTTCTCAACCAAGCCGGGCTGGGACCAATTTTAACCCCACGTACAACCCGCGCAGTGTATCGCGGGCACAGGTCAGGTGCTTGGATTTGCACAGCTACAAGCTCCTCCGCAGGCACGTCAGTTTCCTCGACTTCAACTTTCGGCATACGGATTTGATTGCCTGTCAAAGCCGCAATCTCACGTGCGATCCCGATCACGCTGTTCAGGTCGGGTCGGTTTGGCGTGATCTCGAGGTCATAAACCACGTCCGGCGCAGTGCGTCCAAGGAACTCTGCAAATGGCTGACCAACCTTGGCGTCTGGAGGCAAAATCATCAGGCCGGTGCCGTCTTCAGATAACCCAAGCTCAAGCCCCGAACACATCATGCCGTGTGATTCGACGCCGCGAATTTTGCCGACCCTGATTGTAACAGGTTCAGATTGGCCGGCTTGTGGCGGAAGAGAGAAACCAGGTAGGATCAGCGGCACCTTGTCACCTGGATTAAAGTTGGTTGCACCGCAAACGATCTGGCGTTCGGTCTTACCATCGAAAACACGGCAGACGGTCAGTTTATCTGCGTTTGGATGTTTTTCCTTCGTAAGCACCTGTGCAACAACAATACCATCGAACTCGCCCGCCAGTTTCTGTACAGACTCGACCTCCATGCCGAGCATTGTAAGCCGCTCAGCGAGTTCTTCGGGTGACCAACCGAACTCGACGTACTGCTTAAGCCAGTTAAAAGTGACTTTCACGGTGATTTGCTAAAATTGCCTCAGGAACCGCACGTCGTTTTCGTAAAACAAGCGAATGTCGTTTATCCCATAACGTAGCATTGCAATTCGTTCGATACCGAACCCGAAGGCCCAGCCTGTCCATATCTCAGGGTCGTAGCCGACATTCTCGAACACTTTAGGATGCACCATGCCACAGCCGGCTATCTCGAGCCAGTCGCGACCCATCTTGCGCGTCAGCGCGTTTGCAAAATCAATTTCGTAACTTGGCTCAGTGTAGCTGAAGTAGTGTGGTCTAAACCTGATCTTAACGTCTTGGCCAAGCACCTGTTTGAAAACGAACTCAACAGTGCCTTTCAAGTCGCCAACCGTAACGCCCCTGTCAACGTACAGGCCTTCAATCTGGTGAAAAGTCGGGTTGTGCGTAGCGTCTGGGTTGTCGCGCCTGTACACTCGGCCCGGGACAATTATCCTGACGGGTGGCTGTTGTTTTTCCATCACGCGGATCTGGACCGATGATGTGTGGGTACGCAAAAGCAGTGGCCATGTACAGCCCGAGCCCGTCGAGACTGCATATGCGGAAACGGTTGAATCTGACACATCCAGGTAAAACGTATCTTGCGTATCGCGCGCCGGATGGTCAGCAGGCGTGTTGAGCGCGTCGAAACAGTGGTACTCGTCCTCAACCTCAGGCCCGTCGGCAACCACAAAGCCGAGTCTGCGAAAGCTTTGCACGATGTCCTCGGTTACCTGCGTCAGCGGATGTAATCTGCCGAGGCGCCGACGTCGACCTGGCAAAGTAAAATCAGTTGGCACCTTCGGGACACTTGCTTTTAGTTCCAGTGCATGTCTGCGTTCGGCCAGTGCAGCTTCAAGTTCGGCCTTTGCAGCATTGATTGCTTTGCCGACTGCGGGACGTTCATCCCTCGGCAGGGCGGCCAGTTGCTTCATCAGCGCGGTAAATTTGCCCTGTGGCCCGAGCCATTGGCCCTTTGCACGGTCTAAAGCCGCCAGATCCTGCGCAGCTTTTAGCTCCGCAAACGCAGCATGCTTAAGTGGTTCAATCTCATCTAAAAGTGCCATTTGCGCCCAGTTTCACGGTTCAGACGCCAAGTTTCAAGTTTGCATTCGCCAAACAAAACGGGCGACTGCACTGAGCAATCGCCCGCACATCAGTAAAACGGATTCAGGTCTGTGCGTCAGGCCTTGACAGCTTTTGTCTTCAGCGCTTCCTGAGCCACCTTTACAAGCTCGGCAAATGCAGTGCTGTCGGTTGCAGCGAGGTCGGCTAAAATTTTCCGGTCAATTGCAACCTGGGCGGCCTTCAGCCCCTCGATAAACCTGCTGTAGGTTAACCCGGCTGCGCGAACGGCTGCGTTAATGCGTGCTTGCCAAAGGTATCTGAACGTGCGCTTCTTAGTGCGGCGATCGCGGTATGCGTATTGCAGGCCGTGGTCAACTGCATTTGAGGCGTACCGGTAAAGTTTCGACCGACGCATCCGATACCCTTTTGCAGCGGCAAGCATTCGCTTGCGTCGTTTACGTGTTGCAGGTGCGTTTGTTGCTCGCATTGTATATCAAAGGTTTTGCAAAGTTAACTCTGGCTAAGTGCACTTCAACCGCGATGGCTAAACGGTAGGCTTTCAAGCACCCTGTGCACGTCGGTTGGTGATACGACGAGCTTCGCACGCAGGCTGCGTCTGCGCTTGGGCGATTTACCGGCCAACAAGTGGCGGCGTCCTGCTCGACTGCGCAACACCTTGCCTGTGGCTGTTATTTTGAACCGTTTTGCCACCGACTTTCTAGTTTTAATGGCTCTGGGCCGTCGCATAAAAGGTTACTCCAGATAAAAATTGAGCGGCAAATATACGGCGCAAAGCACGGTTTGCAAGCCGGTTTTTTGTGTCACTCAACCGTGACGCTTTTGGCTAGGTTACGCGGCTTGTCAACGTCACACCCGCGCACCACAGCAACGTGATATGCAAAAAGCTGCAGTGGCACAACCGCAAGCACGGGCTGCAACAGATCAATCGTGGCAGGAATGTAAATCACGTCGTCAGCCTTTTTTGCGATCTCGGCATCGCCCTCGGTTGCAATTGCGATTATTTTGCCGTTCCTAGCCTTGATCTCCTCGAGGTTGCTCATGTTTTTTTCGTACATTGCGTCGCGCGGGCAGATCATCACCGTGGGAAACTCCGGCGATACAAGTGCAATCGGGCCGTGTTTCATCTCGGCTGACGGATAACCCTCAGCGTGTATGTAGGAGATTTCCTTAAGCTTGAGTGCACCTTCAAGCGCAATCGGATAGTTTAGTTGCCTGCCTAGATAAAGGAAGTTGGCGTAATTAGCGTACTTGACAGCAACAGACCGGATACGCGCATCTGCCTGCAAAATGCGGCGTAGCTTGCCTGGAATTGCCTCGAGCTGGCGCACGATTGCGCGCCCTTCCTTGACTGAAAGCTTGCGTTGCACCCGCCCCAGAGCAAGACCAAGCAGCGTTAGCAACAAAAGCTGCATGCACAGTGCCTTTGTCGAGGCAACACCAATTTCAGGTCCGGCACGCATGTGAATCTCAGCGTCGGATTCGCGCGCGATGGTTGAGCCAGGCACATTGACAATTGCAAGTGTGCGTGCGCCACTTGCCTTTGCCACACGAACTGCAGCCAGAGTGTCTGCTGTCTCACCCGATTGCGATATTGCAACCACGGTTGTGCCTCTTTCAACTGGGCGCGCGCGGTACCGCATCTCGCTGCCGTACTCGACCTCGACCGGTACACGCGCAAGCGTTTCAACCACGTATTCGCCCACCAATGCAGCATGATAACTTGTGCCGCAACCCACCAACACAAGCCTGCGCATGCGCCCAAGCTCGCGTCTGTCTAAAGCAAGTTCCTCAAATTCGGCTGTGCCGGTGGCCAACCGCAGACTGCGTCTAAGCAGGTCAGCCGCGCGGTCTGGTTGCTCGAAAATTTCTTTTAGCATGTAGTGCGGGTATTTGCCGCGCTCGGCATCTTCAGCCGAGAAATGCGCCGTGCGCACTGGTCGCTTTGCAGGCTTGCCATTGGCCTGAATCAGATAATCCGAACGTGTAATTGCCACCACATCACCATCGTTCAGATAAACTACCTTTTGCGTGTAAGGCACTATCGGTGACACATCGCTCGCCAGAAAATTTTCGTCGTCGCCCAACCCAACAACCAACGGCGAACCGCGGCGTGCACCCACGATCACCCCCGGTAACTCCGCATGCACAACGGCAATTGCATAAGTACCCTTGGCCTGATTGGTCGCCTGCCTGACCGCCTCAGTTAAAAGCTTTTGCGTGAGCGGTTTGCCCACCGAAACACGTCTCTGTACATAATATCCAATCAGATGGCACAAGACCTCACTATCCGTCTGTGAGCTAAACTTGTGACCGTACCGTTGGAGTTTACGGCGCAACTCGATGTAATTCTCGATTATTCCATTGTGGACCATGGCCAGCTTGCCCGAATGGTCAAGGTGCGGATGCGCATTAAAGTCGGTTGGCGGCCCATGCGTTGCCCAGCGCGTGTGCGAAATGCCGATCGAGCCTGCCAAAGGCTGTTGTTTGAGCAGCTCTGTAAGACGCTCGACTCGACCTGCCAATTTGCGGATTTGCAACTGCCCATTTGCAAGCGTGCAAATACCGGCTGAGTCGTATCCACGATATTCAAGCCTGCGCAAGCCCTCCATCAAGACAGGCGCCGCTACTCTTTTGCCTACGTAACCAACAATCCCGCACATATACGCTGCCATAAGAGTGACTTAAAATTTCCTGTTTTGCAAACCAAACATGCGGCCTTAGCGGGGGCAAAAACACAACCAAATACCAGCATACGCACCATTCATAGCGCCCACAGATGCCGCCGGTTGCGGTTCAAGGTTTGAATTGCAATTGCGGCCGCATCGGATAATTTTTCCCAGCAAATGAGTAGTAGGCCGGACTCAATCGGTTTGATTGCGGGCAATCGAGCTTTACCTCTTGAGTTTGCGAAACACGCGCGAAAGGCCGGGGTTAAACGCGTCATTGCGGTGGCGTTTGCGGGTGAGACCGACCCTGCGTTGGCCGATCTAGTTGACGAGATCGTGTGGCTAAAAGTCGGTCAATTGACAAAAATGATCACGGCATTCGTCAGCCGCGGCATCAAACAGTGTGTCATGCTCGGTCAAATCGCACCAAAAAATCTGTTTGACCTGCGGCCTGACCTGCGTGCGATGAGACTCATGCTAAAGCTCAAACAAAAAAACGCTCACTCGATCTTCGGCGCCATAGCCAATGAATTGAACAAAGAAGGGATCGAGCTTTTGGATCCTACACCATGGTTAAAACCGCTGATGCCAGAGGCTGGATTTGCACTCGGCCCGAAACTTACTGCTGCGCAAAAGGAAGATGTCAACTTCGGTTTCCGGATTGCAAAACAAATTGCTGCGCTTGACATTGGCCAAACAGTAGTGGTGAAAGACCGTACCGTGCTTGCAGTTGAGGCATTCGAAGGTACCGACGCATGCCTAAAAAGAGGCGGCGCACTGGCTGGCAAAACCGGCGGTGCAGTAGCAGTCAAAGTCGCAAAAAACGGCCACGACATGCGTTTTGATATTCCTTGCATTGGAACACAAACGCTGGAAACTTGTGCTGCGAACAGTATTCGCGTGTTTGCGTTTGAAGCCGGCAAAACAATTTTGTTGGAACAACAACAATGCGCGCAGCTTGCTGACCGGCATCGGACAACCGTTGCAGCAGTTGTGAGTGCAGAATAAAAGCAGTTTGGAATCATAATGCTCGCTGCTCACGAGATCTTTGGATTTATGTCACCGGCGTTGGCGAACGAAATTATCGAGCAATTGCACAACGCCGATAAAGAATCATACCGGACAGTGTTGGCTTCGGTAGCACAAGCGCACCGGGTCAGACCAGTGTTTCTGGAGCGAAAACCGCGCGCCGAACAACATAAGACGATCGTCGAGGCACTATGCAAACCGCGCCTGGAGACGACCGCAGTTGCAGCTCTGCAAAGCTGGTTGCTTAAACAACAAACCGAGATGTTGACGGATTTCTTGGACGCGCTCGGAATCAAACACGAAAAAGGTGTCGTTGACGAATTGCCAAAAGAAATGCCCGATGACAAACTCCAAGCTGCAGTCGAAGGGTTGTTAGCAAAATACCCACACGAAAAAGTCGCTGTTTACCTGCGTGCGTTCAACGACCTAAGCAAGGCGAATTGGCCGAATCTGGCGAAAATGCTCGACACAGACACACGTTTGCAACTTGGCAGCTAAACCAACATCTGCACGAACACATAAAAACTGTGCTTGCCCGCACTACGTGGCCCGGAAACTGAAGTGCGGCCAATGCCAACTACAACACCGGCTCGGATAATGAAAACTGTGCTGTTCGTGGATGACGATCCAATAGTAGTTGCCGTTTACCGCAAATGGCTCGAGCGCAACGGCCTCAACGTCCAGGTCGCACGGGACGGGCTGGCAGCGCTGAAATACCTTGCAGATCACACGCCTGACATAGTTGTGCTTGACCTGATGATGCCAAATGTAAACGGTATCGAAGTCCTCAAGTTCATGCGCACAGACCGGCGTCTCAAACATGTGCCGGTGGTAGTTTTCTCAAATGCATACATGACCGAGCTTGCCCAAGAGGCAATGGACGCAGGTGCTAACAAAAGCTTGCCCAAGGCCGGTTGCACACCTTCTCTACTGATTCAGTGTGTGCGAGACATGTTGGCAGGCGAAATCGGCGTGAGCGATACAAGCATCCTGATGCTCGAATCCGAACCGAAAACTGCCTTGCCCTACCCACAGAAAACGAAAAAAGCTGAACCACCCCAATCGCTAGCACCGCAGCAACCCCCTAAAGCCGACGAGACCGAACAGGCTTCACTTGAACACATCCGTGGTGAGCTGATTAACAAGGCGCTAAGCGAGCTTGCCGAAATACGCGAAAATTGCGCAGGATACCTCGCCGCCCAATCTACACCAGCAAGCGTTGTGTGGCTTAAAAACCTTTACCAATGCCTGCATTTCACCGGCGCACGCGCAAGCCTTGTAGGGTTTCACAGGCTTGCACAACTGTTGACCGCTTTTGAGGCACTCGTGTTCGAGTTGATTATCAATCCGGCACAGGCGACACCCTCCACACGCCATACAATTCGTCGTGCAATGGAGTGTGTAGTTGTTCTGTTCAGCCAAATTGATGCCGGAACAGCCGAACCCATCCGAAAAGCGCGTGTGCTTGTTATAGATGACGACCCAGTCAGCAACCGCATGGTAGTCGGTGCACTGCAACGCGCAAAACTCGACGCCGACAGTATCACAGACCCACGAATGGCTATCCAACAGTTGCAAACAGCCAGGTATGATCTACTCATGATCGACATCGTAATGCCCGCAATGAGCGGATTCGAGTTGTGCGAAAAAATACGCCGCCTACCAGGGTACACCGATACACCAGTAATCTTCATCACTGTAAACGAAAAATTTTTGAACTGGCTAGAAACGGTACTGAGCGGAGGCAACGAGATCATAGGTAAACCGGTCCAGCCACTCGAGCTCGCACTCAAAGCAACGACAGTACTGATCCAGCACCAACTAGTCCGAGCTCGCCCCAAGAAACAAACCTGACAAGCGCGCCCAAACCAATTGCTATGTTGAAAAAGGTGCTCTGCATACTAGGTCCCGGCTTCGAGGAAATCGAAACAGTTGCACCAATTGACTTGCTCAAACGCGCAGGGGCTCAAGTTGTACTCGCAACACCAACTGAAAACAAACTCGTCACCGGCCGGTGTGGCATTACGCTACAGGCCGACACAACCCTGGCCGAAGTTGACCCGAGTGCATTCGACATGCTGTTAATCCCGGGTGGCCCGGGCGTCAAAAATCTCCGCACAGACGGGCGAGCTGCTCAACTCGCAAAGCTTTTCGCGCAAAACAACAAACCCGTCGCTGCCATCTGCGCTGCGCCAACCATACTGGCCGACGCGGGTCTGCTTGAGGCCAAACGGTTCACGGCGCATTTCTCCGTGCTAGATGAGTTGCCACACGCAATGTCGGATGAACGCGTTGTTGAAGACGGTCTCATCATCACATCGCGTGGCGCGGGTACGGCACTTGATTTCGGGCTTGCGCTAGTGCGCCGGTTGTTTGGGGACACAACCGCACAACAAATTGCCAAGGCAATAATGATGTAGCCCAGCAAATTCAGCCGAAACACAGCAAAACCTACCCATCACCCAAACAGCACCCATCAACCGCCCCGAATAGCGTGAACTTGCCCGATTACATGCAACTCGACCCCGACGGTGTATTCTTGGCTATAAAACTGCAACCACGTGCCGCCAAAGACGAAATCTGCGGCCAGCACGGCAACGAACTGCGCGTAAGAGTTACTGCACCTCCGGTTGATGCTGCTGCGAACGATGCGCTGATACGGTTTTTGGCAGATACATTCGGCTGCGCACACAGTCGCATCCAGCTTGTGCACGGCCGCACATCACGCCATAAACGCGTCAAACTGACTGGCGTATCGCCTGAAACAATCCTTCAGGTTGTCTCGCGTTCAAGCAGTTCGCAATAAGTACGCCAAAGCCGAGTTGTTAACGCCGAGCTCCGGACTGCCCGGCCATCTAGCTCCACCACCTCGATAATCCCAAATGTGCTGAGCGTCAGGAAAATCCCGCTCTGGTCGCGCAACTCGTCCAGCGTCACCATTTGCTCGGCGCAATGCAAACCAAGCCGGTCGCACAACTCGATTACAACTGCACGCGTGATCCCTGGTAAAATGCCGCACCCAACCGGCGGCGTACAAACCTGCGACTCACTGATCCAGAACAGGTTCGCGCTTGCCGCTTCAACCGCATGCCCCGCCGGGTTCAACAAAAGCGCTTCATCGGCCCCAACCGACTCCGCCTCTGCACGGGCAATTATTTGAGGTAATTTGTTTGCTGTCTTGAACGATGCAAGCAGCCAGCTTTTATCCAATCGGACTGACGAAGTCACAAGCCGCCACCGAACAAGCGTGCTGAATAGATCGCGGCCGAATCGCGTCACCGTCATGACAAATGTCGGTTGGTCAGCGCCCTTGATCGAGTAACCGCGCGGCCCAACACCACGCGACAGGTGAATGCGCAACACGCCTTCATTCAATCCATTTTTTCCGATCAATTCAGTGGCAAACCTCCCGATGGCATACTCATCGAACGGCATGGCGATCCGCAAAAAATCAGCCCCGCGTCGTAGTCTGGCCAGATGCTGTTCAAACCTAAATGGCCTGCTGTTGTGCACACGTATTGTCTCAAAAAGACCGTCCCCGTAAAGAAAGCTGCGATCAAATACCGGCACAACAGCCTCGCGTTCGTCCACAAACCTGCCATTTATGAAAACGATCATGTGCACAAAGCCATGGCTGGCGCTGTCTGACACTATCAGATTGCTTTCGTATTCGCAGTGGTTGGCACTCCAATGGCGCCCCGAACGTATAGCGGCGAGTACACCGGCTCCAACGCCCTCAAAAAACCGCCTGCCTTGGCCATTGTTTCCTCGTATTCAGCTTCGGGCACCGAATCTGCCACAATACCAGCCCCAACATGGAAATACGCGGTTTGATTGTAGCAAATGGCAGTACGGATGATGATGCTAAGCTGGCTTTGCCTGTTGAATCCAATGTAGCCCAGCGCCCCCGTGTAAGGACCGCGCGCGACGGGCTCCAGCTCATCAATAATCTCCATTGCGCGGAATTTAGGTGCACCAGTGATGCTTCCCCCAGGAAAACACGCCGCCAAAGCAGCCATGTGGGTTAGGCCAGGTTGCAATCGCCCCTCGATCGTCGCCACAAGATGTTGAACCTGTGCAAACCGTTCCAGCCGAACCAACTCGGGCACTTCCACCGAGCCGAACCTGCAGATTTTACCCAAGTCATTCCGTAGCAGGTCGGTTATCATTACTAGCTCGGCGCGTTCTTTTGTACTGGCCAACAGCTCACACCCAAGTGCATCGTCCCGCGCAGGTTCACCGGTTACTGGGCGTGTTCCTTTTATAGGCCGCGTGCGGATAAACTCACCTTGCATTTTGAGAAACAACTCGGGCGACGAACTAGCCAATTCAAACTCGCCGCAATGCAGATACGCCGCAAACGGCGCAGGTGACGCTGCTGAAAGACGTTTGAATAATGCCCAACCCGACCACGGCCATCCAACCGCAAGGCGCTGTGCAAGGTTTACCTGGTAAATATCACCAGCGCGGATGTATCGCTTGGCGCGGTGTACAGCTTCGATGAACGTAGTTTGGGTAAAATTCGACTCAACAGTCGGTAACGTGCACATGCTTAACCGGCTCGGCTCGACGGCTTTCTCCGTTTGTGCTCGGGCCAAGTGCGCCTCCCAGAACCCAGCCCGCTCATCCGCACGCGCTGCCAAGCATGAACCATCCGCACAAAGGCCGGTCGAAACCACCCAAGTCTGACCAACCAAATGGTCAAATACTACCAGACTATCATAAAACCCGATGTGGCAATCTGGCAGAGGCAGATCGGCCGGTGCATCGTGCCGTAATTTCGGCTCGACAAAGTTCTTAAGGTCGTATCCCCAAAAACCGAAGCAGCCCCCAGCAGGCACCGGCAATGAATCATTGCCAGACACTTCAAACCGCCTCAACATCAAGTCGAGCAATTCCCACGGATTCCCAAAATGCACTCGGCAGGTCTCTGCTATTGGGCCGCCCTCAGCATGCAGCGCGCCCGGCTCCCATATTTCACACCGCGCACCAAACGAACGAAACGTAAGAAACGGTCTTGCGGTAACAAATGAATACCTGCCGTACGGAGGATCAAACAACGCACTGCGCAAAAGCACAACACCAGGCTCGGTTTGCAACTGGTCAACGAGTGCCTCTGGGGATACCAGTTCCGAGATTTGCTTGATGACTATGCTCATTTGACTCTAGAAAACCGCGTTCTGCGCAAACTTAGGCGAATGCTTTCGGCACAATCTCAGGCGGCCCAACGCGGCGCGCATAGTCCAGTATGACGTCAATGGCTTCCTCGGGCTCGTCAGTCAGAGTGACAAGCTTCATGTCTTTGGGACTGACGTACCCAGGTTTAACCATTTGATTGTGCATCCATTTGAGCAGGCCGGTCCAAAATTTCCGACCGAACAAGATCATCGGGTACTCGGGAATCCGCTGTGTTTGCTCAAGCGTGATTATCTCAGCAAACTCGTCCAGCGTACCCAACCCGCCCGGCATAAAAACAAATGCAATGCTGTATTTGACGAAACAAACCTTGCGGGCAAAAAAATAATGGAAATTAATCGGTATGTTTGCGTACCGGTTGGGTTTCTGTTCCATTGGCAGTTCGATGTTCAACCCAACCGACCTGCCTTTGGCAAGCGCAGCGCCTTTGTTCGCTGCTTCCATGATGCCCGGGCCGCCCCCAGTAATGACTGTCAGGTTGTTCTTCGCTAGGCCATATGCCAGCTTAACAGCAGCTCCGTAATACGGGCTGGACCGTGGCATACGGGCCGAGCCGAAAATTGTGACTGCAGGACTCACCCGCGACAGCGTCTCGAACGAGTCAACAAACTCGGCCATGATCCGGAAAATCCGCCACGGGTCTTCCTTGATAAAACTTGTGGACTGATTGTTCATGCCCAGCAGCATACGCAACGCGCTCGGATTGAACAAGACCAGTGCTGCTCGGCGCAAGGCTTCCTGCAGCTTAGCCTCAGGTTCCAGCTGCAAACAGCCAACCGACTGCGCGGCTCTTTATGCCACAGCCACTTTCAAGTGACACGACTCATGAACACCCCAGGCTCTCGCCGCAGTTCAAGCATTTATAACAAGCGCCGTTACGGACTGTGACATGCCCACAATTGGGGCAAATGGGGGCGTCTTGCTGAAAATGTGCTAGTGCCTCGTTCAGACTCGAAATCTGAGCCTGTTGACCGGGCACAGGTTGCAGGCTTGTCCCAGCCGGCTGGGGCGGCCCCACCACAACGTCAGTGTCCTCCGACTGGCGCGGCAGTTGCGGTGAGGGATGGTTTATCCGTTTTTTGATTTCTTCAAGCAAACCGGGCATTGCAAGCTCGGGTTGATTTGGATCCGTTATGTGCGATTCGCGGTACCCAGGTATGAACTGCAATGCCATCCATCGAAAAACATAATCTGTAATCGAAGACGCATTTCGAATCTCGGGATTCTTTGTGAACCCGCTCGGCTCGAACCGCTGATGCGCAAATTTTCGCACCAGCGTCTCCAGCGGCACACCGTACTGGAGCGCGATACTGGTCAACGCGCCGATCGTGTCCATCAGCCCACCAATGGTTGAGCCTTCCTTTGCCATCGTAATAAACAGTTCACCCGGCTGGCCGTTCTCGAATAGACCAACCGTCAGATAACCCTCGTGCCCCGCAATATCGAACTTGTGCGTGATCGACCGCCGCGTTTCAGGCAACCGACGGCGCACAGGTTGACCAGCCTGTTGGCGCAGTTTTGCCACCTCTTCTTCAAGCTGCTTGATTCGCGCATGCAAGCCCGACACGTCCACACCTCCCGGCTGGCCTTTCCTGGTTGACAACGGCTGCGACCGTTTCGAGCCGTCGCGATAAATTGCAACGCATTTCAGCCCCATCCGCCATGCCTGTACGTATGTGTCGCGAATCTCCTCGATTGTGCTTTCGTGGGGCATGTTGACTGTCTTCGAGATACCACCACTGATGAACGGTTGCACAGCTGCTAACATCTTCAAATGCGCCATGTAATGAATAAACCGCTTGCCGCGTGCCGGCTTAAATGCACAATCGAAAACCGCCAGATGTTCGGGCCGTAACCCGCTCCGGAAGAGTTGACAGTCCTGCTCTACATCCTCGATTGTGTCGAACTTCTCAATGTGCGCGACTATCTTTTCGATCTCAGCCTCGCTGTACCCGAGCCGGCGAAGCGCCTCCGGGACCGTTCGGTTGACAATCTTAAGCATTCCGCCCCCAGCCAATAGCTTGTATTTCACAAGGGCTATGTCCGGTTCGATACCTGTGGTATCACAATCCATCATGAACGCAATCGTGCCCGTGGGCGCAAGTGCAGTCACTTGTGCATTTCGAAAACCGAACTTTTTGCCTAGCTCAAGCGCGTTGTCCCAACACCGACGCGCTTCCTCATGCAGATACGAAAACTCAGCACTTGAATGAATTGCCTCGACAGCCTCGCGATGCAACTTGATCACCCCCAGCATGGACTCGACGTTGTCTTTTGCACGTGGTTGTTGCACGTGCGCACATCGCGCATCGTGATACCCCGGAAACGGCCCCTGCCGCGCCGCAAGCATCGCACTGTACTCGTATGCGTGCCCGGTCATGATCGCCGTTATTGCACCCGCCAGTGCACGAGCTTCATCGGAATCGTACGGCAAACCATAGCTCATGATAAGCGAACCTAAATTTGCGTAGCCAAGCCCAAGCGGCCTGAATATGTGCGAGTTTTCCGTAATTTCGCGTGTTGGATAACTTGCATTGTCAACGATTATATCTTGTGCAGTAATGAAAATCCGCACCGCGGCTTTTAATCGCTCTGCATCAAACACACCATCGCTGCGCTTAAATTTTAACAGATTCAAAGACGCAAGGTTACAGGCCGTGTTGTCGATGAAAATGAACTCGCTGCACGGGTTAGTCGCGTGAATTGGTTCGGTGCCTTTGCATGTATGCCACTTTTGAATCGCCCCGTCGAATTGCATGCCGGGGTCACCGCATACCCAGGTGCCTTCGGCAATCTTGTACAACAACCTAGCCGCGTCCTTCTTCTCGAGCGGTTGTCCGGTTGTTATGGCGCGCGTCCACCATTCGCGTCCCTCCAGCGCAGCCTGCATAAACCCGTCGCTGGCACGCACCGAGAGGTTTTCGTTCTGGTACATTACACTGCCATACGCCTCGCCATTGTACGAACCGTCGTACCCCTGCTCGATCAATGCCCATGCTTTCCGTTCCTCTTTTTGTTTCGCCTCGATGAACTCCTCGATGTCACCGTGCCAGTCGCGCAAAATGTTCATCTTTGCCGCACGCCGCGTTTTACCGCCGCTTTTGACCACATTCGCAACCTGGTCGTAAATGCGGAGGAACGATAACGGACCGCTCGGCCTGCCGCCCCCACTGAGTTTTTCCTTCGCGGACCTAATCGGTGTAAGGTCTGTACCGGTGCCAGAGCCAAACTTGAACAACATGGCCTCGTTGAAAGCAAGCTGCATGATTGATTCCATATTGTCCTGGACCGACTGAATGAAACACGCGCTGCATTGTGGATACTCGTACTGTGTTGGCGCACGCTCGGCACGGCCGCTATTGCGGTCAAAATACCAGTTGCCGCGGCTCGAACTTGTGCCAATACCGTACTGATGATAAAGGCCAACATTGAACCACACAGGTGAATTAAACGAACCGTACTGGTTCAAACACAACCAACACAGTTCATCGTAAAAAATCTCGCCGCCCTCCTTGCTAAAGTAGCCGTCTTTAACCCCCCAATCCGCAATTGTACGGCATACACGATGGATCAGTTGGCGAACCGATGTCTCACGTTCCGGTGTGTTCAGTTCGCCATAAAAATATTTCGATACCACAACCTTCGTGGCCAGTACTGACCACGAACTAGGTACCTCGACATTTTCCTGCTTAAATATGACCTTACCGTTATCATCGGTAATCTCTGCTGTGCGCCTTTCCCATTCAACCTGATCAAACGGGCTCACATTCGGGTTGCTAAATACGCGTTCAATCTGTAGTGCGCCGCTCAACGCACTGTCGGACTGCTGCACACAACAACCATTCCCTGCACCCGAAGCGGGCAATTCCTGACTTGCCCGTTCCGGGACAACAGCATCTTGGCGAGTCTCGATCATCGCTCAAACAAAAAAGCTTTCTCGGTTCGGTTTTACGTCAAAACATCCGGGCGGTTCCACGCACCGAGCCGCCCACCACTTACCTCAAAATTTCATCTTTAACATACCCCGCACCCGGGCTGCACCATAGGCACAGGATACCCAATTAGTTGGGACAGCGGCGAACCTAACCACTACAGGTTGGATAGCAAGGATTTTTTTGTAAAAAAAATCGGATGCGGTTTTTCCCTCACAATACATGGCAAAAACGAGCTTTTCTCAGGCTCTTTAATCGGTTTTTTCTGTAAAATTTTTGCGCGTTCCCAGCTGGGCTTCCAGCCTGGGCGCTCCTTGGCCTTTTCAGCCGGTTGGCTCGGTACGCACCCACGTGGCGATATACTGAAAATGATACGCATCATAATCCCAGGCTTTGTCGGCAAAAACCATTTATGTGGACCGGCTCGACCGCAACGTGCGCGGGACAATTTTGGTAGTACCGGAAACGGCGTGCTTTTGGCCAACTCAACTAAAAAGATAGCGCCGAAACATGCAGAGGTAAGGCTTGCGCTTCTACATTGGCAGGATGTATAAAGCTTTTGTTATGGCGTTGTCGGTCGAGCAGTGCATCAATACCAGCAATGTGCTGTGCGTTATTATGGGGGGCGGCGCAGGCAGGCGGTTGTTCCCACTGACGCGTGACCGGGCAAAACCTGCTGTGCCACTTGCTGGGAAGTATAGACTTGTTGATGTGCCGATTTCGAACTGCATCAACTCGAACTTCCGCAGGATTTATCTGCTAACCCAGTACAATTCGGTCTCTTTGCACCGGCACATTTTGCAGTCATACAACTTTGACCAGTTCAGTGGTGGGTTCGTCGAGATTCTGGCTGCGGGCCAGACACCGTCGGATTCATCCTGGTACCAGGGCACCGCCGATGCCGTCAGGAAAAACCTCCCGCATTTCATGCACTACGACTTTGAATATCTGCTAATTTTGAGCGGCGACCAGCTCTACCGGATGGATTTCCGGGATGTGATAGCGCAACATGCCCAAACAAATGCGGAAGTTACGGTTGCAACAAAACCTGTCCTGCGCAAAGAGGCTAATCAGCTTGGGATAATGCAGATCGACGGCGACAAGCGCATCAAGAGGTTCGTTGAGAAACCTGCCGAGCCTGGTCTGCTGGACCAATTGAAGCTGCCTGCCGACATGTGCCAATCACTCGGTATTAAACAGCACGGCGAAGTGTATCTTGCATCAATGGGCATATATGTCTTCAACCGGGATGTGCTTGGCCCACTGCTTGCGAACGAGCTTACTGACTTCGGCAAAGATGTGATCCCAATGGCAATCCAGTCACACCGTGTTTATGCCTACATTTTTGAGGGGTATTGGGAAGACATCGGGACGATCCGGTCGTTCTTTGAGGCGAATCTTGATGCGGCCTCGGAACTGCCCAAATTCAATTTTTATGATATGACGGCACCGATCTTCACGCGGGCACGGTTTTTGCCAAGCTCCAAGGTCAACGGCGCGCATATTGAGCACGCGCTCATCTCCGAGGGGTGCATCATTAACAAGGCAAGAATTATTGACAGTGTGATCGGACTACGAAGCATAGTCGAGTCCGGCAGCTATCTGCGCCGTGTGGTCGCGATGGGATGCGATTACTACGAAACGCCTGAATCGGTTGAAGCAAACCTGATGGCAGGCAGACCGCGGATTGGCATAGGCAAAAACACGCGAATCGAAAATGCCATCATAGACAAAAATGCGCGGATTGGTGATAACGTAGTGATCACGCCAGCGGGCAAACCGGAGAACCTCGACCATGAGCTTTTTTACATTCGCGATGGCATAGTTATCATACCACGCGACGGTGTTGTACCGCATGGCACGGTTATCTGACCCAAACCAAGTCTGGTGGCAGACTGGAACCTAGAAGTGGCACACAATTTGAAACGCAGATTTACTTCTGGTTTGCGCGCTGGTATAGAACGGCCTGTGCCGACTAATGTAGCACTTTGGAACTTGTTGAGGCGCCGCGAAAGGCTGTTCTTGATAGCCGGGCCGTGTGTAATCGAGAGCGAGTCGTTGTGCTTGGCCGTGGCAACGTTCCTGAAGAAAGTCTGCGAAAAGCTCGGCATCTTTTACATCTTCAAGGCAAGCTTCGATAAAGCCAATCGTACATCGCCAACGTCGTTTCGCGGCCCGGGCTTGGAATCTGGGCTTAAAGTACTGGCAAATGTGCGTGCAAAAGTTTGTGTACCTGTGCTGACAGATATTCATGCCGAAACGCAGGCGGCGGCTGCAGCCGAGGTGGTGGACATACTGCAAATCCCAGCTTTCTTATGCCGCCAGACCGACCTGATAAAGGCTGCTGCTTGCACAGGCCGAATTCTCAACATTAAAAAAGGCCAATTCCTCTCCCCCAACGACATGAAACAAGTAGTAGACAAGGCCCGCCATTTCGGCGCAAAACGACTATTGGTAACCGAACGCGGCACAACTTTTGGGTACAACAACTTGATCGCCGATATGCGCTCGATCCCGATCATGCACAAGTTTGGTTGTCCGGTCGTGTTTGATGCAACCCATTCGGTCCAGCTGCCCGGCGGTGCAGGCAAAAGTTCATCCGGCCAAAGCGAGTTTGCACCCGCGCTTGCGCGCGCAGCTATTGCGGCCGGCGCAGACGGCATTTTCATTGAAACACACCCGGACCCAGAACGCGCACTGAGCGACGGGCCAAACATGATCCGATTATCTGATATGCCGGCTTTGCTCGACAACCTAACCCGCGTGTTCGAAGCTGTCCACAACCAACCAGCAAGACCTGTCCAGGCTTGCTAACCTTGGAACCCAACCGGTTTCTGCTTCCTAGACCTATGGCTTTCTGGTTGGCATCTTGTAGCAGGCGACCTACAACATAATGACGCGTGTGCAATACCACAAAAGTGAAAAGGCGCCAGCCGGCTTTGGCTGCCGCAGCCGCACCGGTATCGCCGCACGACACTCCTTTGAAAAATCCAGCATGCATAAGGTAAGAATCGTTGCACACCTATTATGCATCACCTTCACAGCGTGCAGGTTGATTGTATGCGCTCAGGAAATGCTGCCGGGCCGGATCAAGAATTTTTCGCTGCCTGAATATTTCAGCCCGCCAAAAGAAAACCAGCCTAGGGCAATGCTTCGCGGTGCCGAAGCTGAGTTGCGCCCGGACGGTACGATTGTCATCCACCAGTTGGAGGCCAATACGTTTCGCCAAACGGGTGAACGCGAGCTTGAAATAAAAGCGCCTGTGTGCAATTACAATTCAGAGAACAAACTGGCATATTCGGATGGCCAACTCGAGGTTCAAACTGGTGACGGTCGCGTACTGGTCCGTGGCAAAGGTTTTTTGTGGCGGCGCGACGACGCAATCCTCATCATCTCGAACGACGTGCACTGTGTTTTGAAAACGATCTCGGCAAGGTTCATTGCACCCGCTGCGGTTGCGGGCGGGCTACTGGCCGTTGGCGCTCAGACAAACCCGCCCCTGACAACCGAATCTCCGCCCGCCCAAAAGCCGGCAACTGAAATCTTCGCCGACCATGCCGAGTTCGATCTAAAGGCCAATGAAGCCCGTTACACCGGCAATGTGCGCGTTGTTAATCCAGTGCTGAACGTTCGGTGCGACCGTTTAACAGCACGCCTACCAGCCGACACGGGACACATCGAAAGCATCGTTGCTGAGCACAATGTCGAGTTTGACGCCATTGACGGACGCGGTAAAAAAATCCGCGGCACTGGCCAAAAGGCAGTTTACACGCACAATGTGACCGACAACCTCACAAACGAGCTGGTCGAGCTCACTGGCAACCCGGTGCTGCACACCGACCAGGGAACACTTGCCGGCGAGGTTATAATTTTTGACCGGCTTACCGGCCGCATCACAGCCACAAACCCGCGCATGAAAGTGTCACAACCTGGGCTCAACACCACAACTTCGCCAGGGCAAACCAATTCACACATTGGCGCCTCGGCGGTAACTGACCCCGGTCAACTCAGCCCACGATTAACAGCCACAAACGCGTCTGCTACGCCGTTGCAGCCCGACAAGCTCATATCCGAACCAAGTCAATGAGCGCGCCCAGCTCAAAGCCGAATTTGACAAGCCAAATGTGCTCAACGGCAGCGCCCAACACTACACAAAACGGACTTTTAGTTGCTGAAAAGCTCGTTAAACAATTCCGCAAACGTAGGGTTGTTAACGGTGTCTCGATCAAGGTCCGGGCAGGTGAAATTGTTGGATTGTTAGGCCCAAACGGCGCCGGCAAAACAACTACGTTCAATATCATAGCCGGGTCAATCCGCCCCGATGAAGGTGTGGTCAATTTCAATGGAAGCGACATAACCCACCTGCCAATGCATAAACGCGCACGGCTCGGGCTCGGTTATCTCACGCAAGAACCGTCCGTGTTCAGGAAACTGACGGTCGAGCAAAACATCCTTGCAATCCTCGAGACCTGCAAACTCGCGACTGAGGAACGACAGGTCAGACTTGCGTACCTGCTTGAAGAACTTGATCTGACCCGACTGGCCAAACACAAAGCATACACATTAAGTGGCGGTGAAAAACGTCGGCTCGAAATTACACGCGCACTTGTCACAAGCCCGAAGTTGCTTTTGCTGGACGAACCGTTTACAGGCATAGACCCGATTGCAGTCTATGAGGTGCAAAAAATTGTTCGCAGACTCAAAGAGCGCGGCCTAAGCATACTAATCACCGACCATAACGTGCGCGAAACGCTCAAGTTGGTTGACCGGGCATACCTGATTTACAACGGCCAAATACTTTATGAAGGTGGCGGCCAGGAAATGCTTACCGACCCGAAAGCGCGTGAGATTTACCTCGGGCCGGAGTTTAACCTGTGAGAGCTCGACCCGTGTCAAGAAACCGTCCACTGTATCAGCTCCGGCGCGCAACGGCAGTGTTTCGGGAGGTGGTCTGCTGTGCCGACGCGCGCGCCTGGAAAAAATGTGACGACTTATGCAACGCGACACAGTTACAGTCGAACGGCTATACACCGAACAGATACACGAACTCGGACTTCGGCTTATTGCGGGTGCAAACGGCCTAAAACGCATCATTCGTGAACCGACGGTTAACCGGCCCGGTCTGCTGTTAACCGGGTTCACTAAATACTTCGCCGGCAGGCGCATTCAAGTGTTCGGCTACGCCGAGGCGTACTATTTGAAATCGCTCACACCGGAACAACGCGAGCGCGCTTACAAGCTGCTCTTTTCGCACAAGATACCGTGCGTTGTGTTCTGCCGAAACCTGCACCCCGACCGGCTATTCTTGAGAATGGCTGAAAAACTTGATGTGCCGGTGTTTGAATGCCCGCTCATCACGATGAAATTCATCAACCGCGCCACGTTGGCATTGGAAACAATGTTCGCACCGTACGGGTTGGAAATGGGCAGCATGGTTGACATCCTGGGTGTGGGTGTGATCATTCGCGGCCAAAGCGGCATAGGCAAAAGCGAAAGTGTTCTCGGGTTGCTCGAACGCGGCTACAGCCTTGTATCTGACGACGTTACCAAGGTCACTCTTGTCGAGGGGCGTGATGTAATCGGCACAAGCGCAGATGTAACACGTGATCACATGGAAGTGCGCGGCATCGGCGTAATAAACGTTGCAGCGTTGTTTGGTGTAAAGAGCATCCGACGCGAAAAACGCGTTGATCTGGTTGTGACACTAAAGCCGTGGGAACAGGTCAAACAGGCGGACCGACTCGGCGTCGAGCAACAATACACCAAAATCCTCGGCGTAAACATACCCCATATTGTAATTCCGGTCGCCCCCGGACGCGACCTTGCGCGGTTGATAGAGGTGGCCGCATTCCACCAAAAACTTAAGGAGTCAGGCCAAAACCCCGCTCGCGAGTTGAGCGACCGGCTCCTGGCAAAGATTCAGGGTAGAGACAAGTTTTAGCGAGGCTTTTTCCTGATGCTGAAACACAAAATTCAAGGCGTTTCCCCCAAAAAACGCGCATTTTTGTGTCATGCAAATGCTAAACCTGCATTAAAATTGGCTGGCAAATCGGTGTTCGACCAAGCTACTTTTCAAACGAACACGCTGCATGAGCGGTAAAAAACAGGCTGAATCGCCCCAGATACTCACGCGCGAGGTCGAGATCACAAACAAACTCGGCCTGCATGCGCGTCCGGCTGCAATGTTTGTCAAGGTGGCAAACAGATTTGCCAGCGATGTGTTTGTCGAGAAAGATGGTGAAAAGATAAACGGCAAAAGCATAATCGGCCTGTTGATGCTCGCAGCAGGCCCGGGCAGCAAACTCAAGCTCTACGCCCAAGGCCACGACGCACAACAGGCACTGGCTGAACTCGAACGACTCATTAAACGCAAGTTCGGCGAAGATTAGATGTTCCGATCAATCACTCCCGGACGTCACATGTTCGTAGTCAAGCCTTTGGGATGAAAAATTGGCCTGCCTTAGCCCAACAAGCTGCCATACTGCGGCAACCCGAAATTTCGGCGTCCACGAGCTTTGACACGTAGCATTTGTACAACTGAACCGACCCGGTTGCGCACGAGTACTGGCGGGACTCATTCACTGCCGTGCTGCTAACTCGAACTGCAAAGCATCGGCAGCTGCGGCCGCGCAGCGTGACTTGGGGGCACGAAGTTTTTGGCTTTTAAATACGGTCTGGCCGCCTAATCTTATTGCGTATGGCCGCAGTCGAAATTGACGTAAAACACGTGGCGCATTTGGCGCGACTGTCACTCACAGCCGAAGAAGAAAAAAAATTTGCCGTCCAACTGGGCCAAGTACTGGCTTATGTCGAAAAACTTAAACAACTGGATGTGTCGAATGTCGAGCCAACCGCTCACGCTGCGCCTCTGACAAATGTGACCCGGCCAGACCAGGTTCACCATTCACTCCCGCACGAAGAAGCCATGCGCAATGCACCCAACCAAACAAATGGACTGTTCATCGTGCCGAAAATTGTCGAGTGAATTTCCGCACACCAGCGGCTCTATGTCAAAACCCGATCTACAGCCTGAAAAGCGCAAGTGCACTAGTCGTTTAGAGCAACAATGACCCTAAACCAGCTTACCTTATCCGACGCGATCGCGATACTTGCGCGGCGCGAAGCCTCTGCAGCCGATTTAACGCGTGCTTGCCTAGAGCAAATCCAGCGTGTAGACGGCCAAATCCATGCCTTCATCAGCTATGATCCTCAAGATGCACTCGCCCAAGCTGAAGCAGCCGATACATTGCGCGCGCGCGCCGGCGACCCGGCAAAACCCCTGCTCGGCGTCCCAATCGCCATAAAAGACGTCATTGCTGTCAAAGGCCACCGACTCAACTGCGCCTCGCGCATTCTCGATGGATTCATTTCACCCTACGATGCTACCGTCGTCGAAAAACTCAGGGCGGCAGGTGCAGTTGTCTTCGGCAGGCTTAACATGGACGAGTTCGCCATGGGCAGCTCCACAGAAACGTCTGCGTTCGGCCCAACGCGGAATCCGTGGGACCTCGAGCGTGTACCTGGCGGCTCGTCCGGGGGCTCAGCCGCCGCCGTTGTTGCAGACGAATGCATTGCCAGCCTCGGCTCTGACACAGGCGGCTCGATTCGTCAACCGGCTGCAATGTGCGGCTGCGTCGGACTTAAGCCCACCTATGGCAGAGTGTCGCGCTACGGCCTAGTGGCATACGCGTCGTCACTTGACCAGATTGGGCCACTGGGCAAAACCGTGCGCGATGTTGCAACGCTGTTGGGTGTGATCGCAGGGCACGATACACGCGACTCGACGAGTGTACCTGTGCCGGTGCCCGATTACGCCGCCGCGCTCAATTGCTCGATCAAGGGCACCAAAATCGGTTTGCCCAAGGAATACATGCTCGGCGGCCTTGACACAGAGGTTAAACAAGCCGTCGAAGCTGCTGTTAATCACCTGGCCTCCCTAGGTGCCGAAATTTTCGAAATTTCGCTGCCCCACACCGAATACGCCATTGCAACCTACTACATCATCGCCACTGCTGAGGCATCAACAAATCTTGCCAGGTTCGACGGCGTCAGATACGGCCTGCGCTTGGCCGGAGCCGACCCGACCGAACTGTACTGCCGCACACGCGGCGTGGGTTTCGGCCCAGAAGTCAAACGCAGGATCATTCTCGGCACATACGCATTGAGCGCTGGCTATTACGACGCCTATTACATGCGCGCACAGAAAGTGCGTACACTCATCAGGCAAGATTTCCTACGCGCGTTCGAGCAAGTGGACGCAATTGTGACACCGACTGCACCCACGCCGGCATTTCGGCTGGGCGAAAAAATTGACGACCCACTACAGATGTACCTTTCAGACATCTATACTATCTCATGCAACCTGGCCGGCATCTGCGGCATAAGCGTGCCGTGCGGGTTTACTAAATCCCCAAAACTACCGATCGGACTCCAAATCCTTGGCAAACATTTCGGCGAGGTAACGATCCTCAAAATTGCTCATGCATACGAACAGAGCACGGACTGGCACAAGCATAAGCCGCCTCTGGCACAGTAAATCGCTTCCCGAGCATGCAGCAAAAGGTCCGTCATGACACTGCTACAAAGCTCACTCACAAATTTCAATTTGCGTTTTAGCTCATTCAGGTTAACGGTTTACTCAAAAAACGGACGTAACGGTATGATGCACCAGACATTAACGCGGCGGCAGTTCGTCAAGATAACCACAAGCTTGGCCGGGCTAGCGGTTGTTTCCCGCATCTTTGGTACCCAAACAAACCCGCCCACTGCACCGCTGCCAAAACGGACTGCTGTTGATCAAGTGCTTCTGGGCAAAACTGGCCTTAAGCTAAGCCGGCTTGGCCTCGGCACCGGCTCAAACAACGGCTGGACACAGGTTGCTCTTGGCAAACAAGGATTCATCAAGCTTGTCCACGCGGCTTTCGATAAGGGCATCACGTACATTGACACCGCTGAGACATACCAAACATTCGAGTGGATCGGCGACGCCATCAAAGGACTGCCGCGCGAAAAGTTGTTCATTCAATCCAAAATACCGGGCAAACCCGAGAACGTGTTGGCTGCGATTGACCGGCACAGGAAAACCTTTAACACAGACTACATTGATAGCCTGCTCATTCATTGCATGGTGCGCGGCAATTGGACTGAGGAATGGAAACGCGTGATGGACGCCTTCGACCAAGCCAAGGAAAAGAAATGGATTCGCGCCAAGGGTGTCTCGTGTCATACACTGCCTGCATTACGTGCCGCTGCCAACACCGATTGGGCCGAGGTACATCTGGTGCGTGTTAATCCACAGGGCAAATTTATTGATGGTGAACAGGTCGAGTGGGGAGCCCGCCATACAAACGACATCGCGCCTGTCATGGAGCAGATCAAAAAAATGCACGCCAATGGCTGCGGTGTCATCGGCATGAAAATAATCGGCAACGGCACTTTCACTGACCCGGCTGACCGCGACAAAGCTATTAGGTTCGCCATGGCGTGCGCTGACATTGATGCTATCGTGATCGGCTTTGCAAACGAAAGCGAGATTAACGAAGCCATCAGACGCGTAAACCGCGCGCTAGCCGAGGCGTAATGTCTTTGGGACCGCGCCAGCCGCGCCCAACTGATAGGCCGACTTACCCTGTCGGCGCCCCCGAGGCGCGCCAGTCCTGTTAGCCGACTGCCCGGTAAAAGCTTGCCCGCCGCCATCGGGCTTTTTCACAGCATCGCTCGCTGCACTGCTACCGAGCACGGGCAGATTTTACCGTGCATTAACCCGGATATTTTGGGCACGCTTAAAAAGCGTGCCCAAGCTCAAGAACGAACAACTGGCGGCCCGCCAGTGCTAATGGTACCGCAGCAATGTGGGGAGCTTATCCAGCCAGTTACGCAGCATCACCAACCAACACACACTCGGGGCGTGTGCCACTACCTAACTCTGAAACAACGGCTCTTTAGGCTCAGACGGTATATGTAGTACTTGCCACGCGGCCGCCGCGCCCGGTCCAGTTTGTATGGAAAAACTGGCCACGCGGCCTGTCCACTCGCTCGTATGTATGCGCACCGAAGTAATCGCGTTGCGCCTGTAGTAGGTTGGCCGGCAACTGTTCGCTGCGCATACCGTCGAAGAAGGCTAGTGCCGTGCTAAAGGCTGGCACAGGGATACCTCTGCGCATTGCTGTACTGACAACTTTGCGCCATGAGCGCAAAGACCTCTTGATTGCCCTTGCAAAAAATGGATCAAGCAACAGATTCGTCAGGCCTGGATTACGCTCGAAAGCTTTCTTGATCTCGCCAAGGAACACGCTACGGATGATACAGCCGCCCCGCCACATCAACGCAATACCGCCGTAATTTAGATTCCAGCCATAGTGCTGTGCTGCAGCGCGCATGAGCATGAACCCCTGTGCATAGCTGACGATCTTAGAGGCATAGAGTGCCTTGCGGATGTCGTCTATCCAACGTTTGCGGTTGCCAGCAAACTGTGTTTTGGTCGGCTTAAACACTTTGGATGCCTCGACACGTTGGTCTTTCATGGACGATAGACACCGCGCATAAACCGCCTCGGCAATTAACGTAATTGGAATGCCAAGTTCCTGCGACGAAATCACTGTCCATTTACCCGTACCCTTTTGACCTGCAGCATCAAGAATCTTGTCTATGAGCGGTTGGCCATCTTCGTCTTTGAAAGCCAGTATGTCGCGTGTAATTTCGATCAAGTACGATTTCAGTTCACCCTCGTTCCATTCCTTGAACACCTCGTGCATTTCGTCGGCCGTCATGCCTAGGCCGTCCCGCATAATATGGTAGGCCTCGCAAATGAGCTGCATGTCGCCGTACTCGATACCGTTGTGGGTCATCTTGACGTAGTGACCCGCGCCGCCTTCGCCAACCCAGTCGCAGCACGGCTCGACCGCGCCTGTGGTCGGGTCTGTTACCTTTGCTGCAATAGCTTGGAAAATCGGTTTAACATGGGGCCATGCAGCCGGGCTGCCGCCAGGCATAATGCTCGGGCCGTGTCTGGCGCCTTCCTCACCGCCGCTTACGCCGGTGCCAATGTAAAGCAGGCCTTTGCTTTCGACATATTTGGTGCGTCGGATTGTGTCCTCGAAATTCGAGTTGCCACCGTCAATGATGATGTCACCCGGTTCAAGAACACCAAGCAGTTGTTCGATGAACTCGTCCACTGCCTGCCCGGCTTTAACCATCAGCATCACGCGGCGCGGTTTTTTGAGTAACGCGGCCATCTCCTGAAGCGAGTGCGCTCCGAGCACATTTGTGCCCTTTGCCTCGTTTGCGAGGAACTCGTCAACCTTGGATACGGTACGGTTGTATGCCACGACGGTGAAGCCGTGGTCGTTCATGTTCAAGATAAGATTCTGGCCCATCACAGCCAGCCCGATCACTGCAATATCAGCTTTAGGTTCCATTCTTTGGCTTACTAGTGTTTGTCTTGTCGGGCAAAACAATATCACGATTAATGCTGTGCGCCAGTAATTTTTGCAGTTGGTCGGCGGCCTCTGGCAAGGCGGCTAGCTCGGATTTCGTTTTTGCAATCGGGTCCAGCCCAACTATTATTAAGCCCGTTATGCAGACTGTTCGGCGTGCGGTAATTGATGTAGGCACAAACTCCATCAAATTATTGGTTGCCGATGTCACGGGACAGCGAGTTGATCCCGTGTACGAAGACTGCAGGCAAACCCGGCTTGGCCACGGCCTGTACGACACAGGCCAAATCCAACCACAAGCAATTACTCAAACTGCAACTACTGTCGGCGCATTCATCACGATTGCGCTCAGGTACAAAGCATCGTCCATAAAACTTTTTGCCACAAGCGCAGCGCGCGAAGCTAAAAATGCAGACGAGCTTAAAGCCACTCTGGAACAGGCAGTCTGTCTGCCGGTCGAGATTATCTCCGGTGAACGCGAAGCGCAACTTGCGTATCTCGGCGTGCGGACCGACCCGGCTTTTGAAGGCAAACCACTGTTAATAATTGATGTTGGTGGCGGCAGCACAGAATTGATCCTCGGCAACGGCCCCCACATGCAGCTACAACGCAGTTACCAGCTCGGTGCGGTGCGCCTTGCGCACCAGTTACAACACAGTGACCCGCCTACTTCAGCCGAGCTTGCCAATTGTCGGCGATGGCTCAGGGATTTTATCGAACGCGAGATGCAACCTGAGCTAAAGCCTGCACTTGCACAAGGTGCAAAGGCAAAAGCACCAGCCGGAGCCGGAAACCCGAACGCAACCGATTCGCTACAACTTGTCGGCACCGGCGGCACAAGCGCTGTGCTCGCCTGTATCCAGGCCGGACTGCCCAAATTTGATCGCCTTAAAATTGACGGCATGCGCCTGCGGCTGGACCAGGTGCGTGCCATCGTCGAACAGCTTTGGCAAATGCCACTCGAAAACCGTAAAAGAGTGGTTGGTCTGCCCCCTGACCGCGCCGACATCATCTTGTTTGGCGCCGCCATTTACGAGGCTATCATGGAAAAGCTCGTCATGGCCGAGCTTGTCATTAGCACACGCGGGTTGCGGTTTGGGGCAGTATTGGAAACCTGACCTGCAGCCGCGAATCCCCCACAACAAGCACATCCGGCCGCAGCCAACCTAATCAACTGGCTGTAACATGTAAGCCCAGCCACTGGACGCCCGGCATTACATGGCTTACTGTGTGTCAAAACCGGACTCATGAACAGCACCGGCCAATATACATCAAACGCACCTGCGCAGTCTCGGCTCAGACAAACCGAGCTGTATGTGACCGGTATGACATGCGCAAACTGCGCACGCATAGTTACACAGGCAATCAAATCCGTGCCAGGCGTTACTGATGCAGCTGTAGAGTTTGATTCAGGCCGCGTGACGATTGTCTGGTCATCCGGGGAAGTACCTGACGTGGGGGCCGTTACCGATGCAATTGCACGGGCAGGTTACAGCGCGCAAATTGCTGGGGCAGCCGCGGGCAAAAACGGCCTTGAGCCGCAGGCACATTGGCAAACCAATCTGTGGCTGGGCGCCATTGTAACCGTTCTGCTTGCAGTTGGCGAATGGGTGCTTGGCCTGGGCAACGCGCCCTGGTTCAGATGGAGCAGCTTTGCACTTGCAGCAACCGTGCAGATATTCGCCGGGGCAAAGTTTTACCGTGGCGCGTGGACACAGCTCAAAGCGGGGCGGTCGAACATGGACACACTGGTTGTGCTTGGCTCGAGCACAGCCTTTGGCTACAGCGCTTGGGTACTGCTCGCCGCTCGAGATGGGCACCTATACTTCCTCGAAGCCGCAGCGATCATCACGCTCATAAGCCTCGGCCACTGGCTCGAAACACACGTAAGCGCAAAAGCTGCCGTGGCCCTGAAAACCCTCATGGAGCTTGCCCCAGACAAGGCACTCCGCCGAAATCCGGATGGAACAGACACAGAAGTGCCAGTAGCCAAACTGCAGCCGGGTGACCTTGTCGTTCTCCGCGCCGGGGATCGGATCCCAACCGATGGCGTGGTGATAGAAGGTGGATCTGCTGTGGACGAATCAATGCTCACAGGCGAGTCAATCCCGATTGAGAAATCAGTTGGTAGCCAGTTGTTCACAGGCACAATCAATCTAACAGGCACGCTTGTGCAACGTGTGCTTGCCACAGGCGAACAAACTGCGCTGGCAAATATAATTGCCGCTGTCAGGCGCGCGCAAACAAGCCGCGCAAACATCCAGCGTCTGGCCGACCGCATCAGCAGTGTGTTCGTACCAATTGTCGTACTGATTGCAATCGGTACAGGTTTATGGTGGGGTCTGATGCCCAAACAAGCCCGCGCTGTGCATGATCGGCTCGCCACATATTTGTGGCATGTAAATCCACCCGAGCCAGCCCTGGCAGCCGCATTTATTTGCGCTGCAGCGGTACTAATCGTTGCATGCCCGTGTGCAATGGGTTTGGCAACACCAGCCGCAATCATGGCTGCAGCAAACGCAGCTGCGCGACGTGGCATCCTGGTTCGCGACGGAGTTGCACTCGAAAAAGCCGGCCGAATCACGGCTGTCATGTTTGATAAAACCGGCACATTAACAACCGGCGAACCAACTGTCGTTCAAACATGGCAGGCAATCCGCGCTCAACAGCAAACAAGTCATCCCAACACCGAGCATGCGTCTATGAACAAGGCCGGGACATCTGCAACGAGAATTAACACCCTAGCGCTGGCGGCTGCTTTGGCCCGGCACTCGACACACCCGCTCAGCAAGGCCATTGCACAGCTCGCAAAAACAGAGATCGCTTTCACCAAGGTCAACGAGCTCAGAGGCGCCGGACTTGAAGGCTCGATCAGTGCAGCCATGCTGGGTCAACCGGGTAACGCGCCAAAGCCGGGCAACGTCACCGTTCGGCTGGGTTCAATTCGGTGGCTGGAGGAGACCGGTGCTCAACTCGGTGACGCGGGCGCGTTCATTCAACAGTGGTCAAACAATGGCGCAACTGTTCTCGGGCTGGCGATTGACAACACGGTTTGGGCCGCATTCGCCATACAAGACACACTTAAACCGCGCGCAGTCGATGTTGTGCATCGGCTCACCCGCGCTGGACTCAAAGTTTACATGGTCACAGGCGACTCGGAACCAACTGCGCAGCGCATTGCTCAACAAGCAGGGATACCGACCGAGAATGTGTTTGCAGAAATCAAACCCGAACTAAAGGCCCGCCTTGTAAGACAACTGCAGCAACAGGGACAACGAATCGCCTTTGTCGGAGACGGCATCAACGACGCGCCTGCGATCGAGCAGGCTGACCTGGGCCTTGCGGTTGGGCAGGCCACAGACATCGCACGCCACGCTGCGGACATGATACTACTTAATTCTGAGCTTGAGGCCGTACCTGAAGCGCTCGGGCTAGCTCGTGCCACCCTACGAACCATTAAACAAAACCTGTTTTGGGCGTTCTTCTACAACGCAGCCAGTGTGCCGTTGGCGGCTTTAGGGTTTCTAAGCCCGATCCTATGCGCTGCGGCGATGGGGTTGTCCGACATAATCGTGATAGGCAATGCGCTGCGGTTGTTGCGCAAGCCTTTTGCAAAGTAAACAAGTGCCCAGCCAGGCCTACTAAGGCTGCAATTGGATTAACTGTGTCTGCGCACAGTCAGCCTTTGTTTCAGCGCATGCACAAACACGGCACGTCCAGGAATACAATGCATCTCGGAGTGTCGTGTACGGTCACAAGCAGCGCTCGCGATGACTGCGTTTAATGCCACCCCACTTGGACTACAACTTTTAGGCTGAAATGTTCCAGGCTAGAGAATGCACTGCGAACGCACGATCCGTGACAACACCACGAGCCACCTCATGCAAAGAGCAAGCAGTTCGGCGAGAACCTCGCTGTGCATTTTACCGCACTTGCGCGCCAACCAACGTATAGGCTGAAAATCCAGGGCACTCTTTCAATCACCCAGAGAGATGTCACTGTACGACTTGAACACGAAAACCTGGACTCGGATTCCGTTTACTGCAGGTGTAGCTGACCGCGCCTACGGTAACTCACGTGCAACAGCGTGTAGATTGAATGAGCAACAAATCCATGCTACGGGTGTTTCGCGCTAGGGTGTAGAAAGCAACGCATACGCGAGCCGTGGTACATGTGCTGCCACAACGCAACTTAATCATCCGACGTTTTTGGGCTGTCACCCCTATCATTCGCAAACGGGTCGTCGGGATTTATGCCTTGCCCAACCTTGCGGCGTACTTGCGGACCAGCACAGACAGTTCTGTGCAAACAGATTTGTATTTCGGGTCAGAGGCAAGATTGCGCAGCTCGAACGGGTCTTTTTCAGGCTCAAACAACATCGCGCCGTTGACACCTTCGGGACCGAACTCAGCATAACGCCATCGCTCGGTTCGCACAGCTACACCGTGAAAGGTTTTGCCATCCTCACTCCAGACACTGAACGCCGGTTTGTGCCACCGACGTGACGGATCATTTAACAATGGCACCAAGCTTGCGCCGTCGAGCACATCAGGCTTCGACAACCCACACAACTCAACCAGTGCAGGATAAATGTCAACTAGCTCGACAATCCGCCTGCAAACACGTGCATTAGCACTGACCCCAGGCGCAGCTATGATCAACGGCACACGCGTGCCCATCTCGAACAGTGAACCTGCCTTTGACCATTTACCTTTCTCGCCGAGTTGATAACCGTTGTCGCTGACAAAAACTACAATTGTGTTCTCTCTCAGGCCAAGGCGATCCAGTTCAGCAAGTACACGTCCGACGTTCCAGTCCATCCACGACACCGACGCCAGATACGCACGGATGAGCTGTTTTGCTTCAGCCTCGGACGCTGGCCGGCCGATAAACAAGTCTGCATTGCGCTTCCGGATCGCAGCGGCAGGAAAACCCATGGGCACAGTCGGTTCCGGCGCAAAATCTGGCGGCAGTTTGATCTTGTCCGGATCGTAAAGGTCGAAGAACCGTTTAGGCGCAGTGGGTGGGCTGTGCGGCTTGACGAATCCGCACCCGACGAAGAAAGGCTGATCTTTTAGCCTGCGCAGATTTGCAATTGTGCGCTCGGCTGTGCGGTAATCGCCGTGCCCTTCGCCGTCGCCATCAAGAACAACAATCCTGTCCGAGTAAGCCGCCCGGCTGGCCGCCGTTTGCGGCGTTTGACTGCCTTCTGCAGATGTCGCCTGGGCGTGTTGGCGTGCGGGTGCGTTCGGTAGGGGCGCTCCTCGATTACCATCTGTGCCAGTGCGTTCGTCTGAATCGGCCTGTGTACTCCAAGATTTTGGGTCGTCAATGCCGCCATGGAAAATTTTGCCTGCGCTCACGCAAGTGTAACCGTGCTGTTTAAACAGTTGCGGTAATGTGACCCAGTCAGGATGCAACGCACGAAAATCTGTCCTGTTATCAAGCACACCTGTTGCGGCTGGTGTACGGCCTGTCAACATTGAAACACGCGAGGGATTGCAAAGCGGGAATTGGCAGTACGCACGGTCAAACCGTACCCCGACACGCGCAAGTGCATCCAGATTAGGCGTCTGTGCGCCGAACATGCTGCTGTAACAGCCCAGCTCAACACGTAAATCGTCCGACATGATTAACAGCACGTTCAGCCTGCGTTTAGCTCCAGCGTTCACCCCCGGCAAAAAAGCCGGTAGCGACGCTGCCACTGAAGCTGCAGCCACGGTCTTAATAAATTTGCGCCGTGAACAGCCAGTTCGAGCGGGCAATTTCATCGCCGCACATCATAAGGTTTAAATTGCAAAAAAGGCAAACCTGCGATTCGTGCGTTAATCCTTTCGCAGCGGCGAGAATTGCCCAAACCGACTCCTGCACCTATGCTCGTGCACGTGAGCCAATCACAGACCAGTGCAGCGCCGGAGCCATTCCATTTGATGGCAAAACCGGTCGGGCCCGTCTGCAATCTGGCGTGCCAATACTGTTTTTACCTTGAAAAACAGCGGTATTGCAGAACCCAAACAAAATGGCGCATGTCAGAAGCTGTGCTTGAAGCGTATGTGCGCCAGTACATCTCAAGTCAACCCGTGTCGGAGGTTCATTTTGCATGGCAGGGCGGCGAACCAACACTGTTAGGGGTGGACTTTTATAGGAAAGCAGTTGCGCTTCAGGCCAGGTACGCAGGCACCAAAACCGTGTTCAATAGCATACAAACAAATGGCACGTTGCTTGACACTGAATGGTGCGAATTCTTTGCAGCAAACAACTTTCTGGTTGGCATCTCGATAGACGGCCCAGCCGAACTGCACAATGCTTACAGGCACGACAAACTGCACCGGCCAACATTCGAGCGCGTCATGCGCGGGCTCGACCTGCTCAAGAAATATAAAGTCGAATTCAACACGCTAACTGTCGTGCACCGGCTTAACGCCGAGCAACCGCTTGAAGTGTACCGGTTCCTGAAAAATATCGGCAGCAGGTTTATTCAATTTATCCCGCTGGTTGAGCGCGCGGCTCCGGCGCATTTGCATGCCGAGGGGTACATTTTTTCGGAGCCAACCATGCCATCGCAGAATGCAAATCGCAACCCACCGGACCTCATGCATTGGAGCGTCGCCCCAGAGCAATACGGCACTTTTTTGTGTACGGTCTTTGACGAGTGGGTTCGACACGACGTTGGCAAGGTTTTTGTGCAGTTGTTTGATGTGACCCTGTCAAACTGGCTAGGACTCGGCTCGGGGCTGTGCGCATTTGCCGAGCGTTGCGGTCGCGCGCTTGTGCTCGAACACAACGGCGACGTGTACAGTTGCGACCATTACGTTTATCCGCCCTGGAAACTTGGCAATATAATGCACGACGAGCTGGCTGCACTGGCGGTGTCAGCACCACAGGTTAAATTTGGCAATGACAAGTTCGACACCCTGGCCACAGTTTGTCGTAGCTGCAGCGTGCTTTTTCTGTGTAACGGTGGATGTCCCAAACACCGATTTTTGCCAGCGCCCAACGGTGAGTACGCACTTAGCTACCTCTGTACCGGGTACAAGAAATTTTTCAGGCATGTTGCGCCTTACATGCAAACAATGGCGTGGTTGCTCGAAACCAATCAGGCTCCCGCGCGCATTATGGAGTTTCTGGCAAGCCGAACGTAAACCCGGCTGGTGACAACACAAACTGCGAACTAGAGACTTTTTTGTTTGCAGATTATCTGCAGTCGCGTCAGCTCGGCACGATGCCTTTTGTGGGCAGGGAAGAAAAATAAACCGGGCGGGCAAGCATCGGTTGGCTGACCGCCCGGCTCCAAATCAACCAAACAATTACGCTTTTGACGTTTGCTCAGCAGCCTCCGACGCTTCAGCAGACTCTTCAGGTATCCGCATTGCGTAGAACGACCGCCATACAAACACAAGCGCTACCACAAACAGCACAGCACCAATTATGACTCGCATCAGCGGACTACTGATGCCAGCGCGTTCGTTTTCGATCATCTTGACCGCAATCTCTACTGCAAGCAGGCCAAACAACGTGGTGAACTTGATGATTGGGTTCATTGAAACCGAAGACGTGTCTTTGAACGGATCGCCCACCGTGTCCCCAACAACAGTTGCCGCGTGCAGTGCAGTGCCTTTTTCGCGCATGTCAACTTCAACAATCTTTTTTGCATTGTCCCACGCGCCACCTGCATTGGCCATAAACACTGCTTGGAATAGGCCGAAGAACGCTATGCCAATCAGGTACCCCACAAAGAAATACGGGTCAAAGAACGCAAGTGCCAATGCCATGCTGAATACGACAAAGAAAATGTTGATCATGCCGCGTTGCGCGTAGATGGTGCAGATCCGCACTACTTCTTTGCTGTCTTTAACCGACGCGCGCGCAGCGTCGAGCTTGATATGGTTCTTGATGTAAACCACAGCACGGTATGCGCCTGTTACAACGGCCTGGGTTGACGCACCTGTAAACCAATAAATAACAGCACCACCGATCAAAAGGCCCATGATCACCTCCGGCTGCACAAGGCTCAGGTGCTCAACCGCTTTGCCGAACTTACCCTCAAGCAACATGATGATGCTGAAAACCATCGTGGTTGCGCCCACTACTGCAGTGCCTATGAGCACCGGCTTGGCCGTCGCTTTGAAGGTGTTACCCGCCCCGTCAGCTTTTTCGAGCAACAACTTTGCATTTTCAAGGTCAGGCTCAAACCCGAAGTTTTGCTGTATGTCTTGCTTGAGGTCTTTTTGCTGTTCGATCTGGCTTAGCTCATAGATTGACTGCGCGTTATCGCTGACTGGACCGAAGCTGTCCACCGCAATTGTAACCGGCCCCATGCTAAGAAAACCAAATGCAACCAACCCAAACGCAAAAATCGGCGGCGCAAAATCGTATATCCCAAGCAACTTTGTCACTGGCGAGCCATCGAACGTCGCCACTTTGTAGCTGATGAACATCAGCAGCAAGATCACCATCCCTTTCCAGAACCCGGAGAAATTGCCGGCAACAAACCCGGACAAAATGTTCAACGATGCACCCCCGTGGCGTGAGCAGTTTGTGATCTCCTGCACGTGCTTAGAGTGCGTGCTGGTGAAGATTTTGGTAAACTCGGGTATGAGCGCACCTGCAATCGTGCCGCAACTGATGATGGCCGCCAGCGCCCACCACAACCCCGGATAATCACTCATGCCGCCCAGCATCAGGTAACTCGCCACAAAGGTCACTATTATCGAGATACCCGAGGTGATCCACACCAGGTTTGTCAGCGGCGCCTCAGGATTGAAATCCTTTCTTTTGCCGTATAGCGCATCACTAAGCTTCTGGTTAGCAAAGTACGATACCAGCGAGGTCAGAATCATCAAAATACGCATCACAAATAACCAAACCAATAGTTGTGCGCATGCGGTTTGCAGCTCCGGTGCAGTCAGTGCTAGCGCAAGAAATGCAATCAGTGCAACGCCTGTTACACCGTATGTCTCGAAGCCGTCTGCAGTCGGCCCGACCGAGTCGCCGGCGTTGTCACCGGTGCAATCGGCAATCACACCTGGATTTTTCGGGTCGTCCTCAGGCAACTTGAAAATGATCTTCATCAAGTCAGACCCGATATCGGCTATCTTGGTGAAAATACCGCCTGCAACACGCAGCGCGCTTGCGCCAAGTGATTCACCAATTGCAAACCCAATAAAGCACGGCCCGGCCAGGTCCTTGAAAAATGCCAATATGCATATCATGAAGAACAGCTCAACGCTCACCAACAACAACCCGACGCTCATGCCTGACCGAAGCGAAATAATAAGCGTGTCGAGCAATCTGCCGCGCAACGACGAAAATGCACCACGCGAGTTTGCAACTGTGTTTATCCGGATGCCGAACCAGGCAACACCGTATGAGCCAAGAATGCCAAGGATCGAGCACACCAAGATCAGCAACATTCTTGGAACGGTCTCATGCTGCAGCACCAAAAAGTAGTAAATCATGCAGATTGCAACCAACGTCCATAAGATCGCGAGGAATTTACCCTGTTGTTGCAGGTACGTTTTGCATGTTTCCCAGATCGTCTGCGACACTTCGCGCATGCGCTGGTGTACAGGCAGGCCTTTGGTTTGTGCATACTGCACCAAGCCAAAAACCGCGCCCAAGGCACACACACCAAGCCCTATGTACAGCAGCGTCAGACCGCTTACGTTGCCGAACCTGGCGGCTTTCAGGTCCGGTATTACAATATCAGCTTCGCTACCGTAACCGGTTGCTGCGCCCGATATGAGCGCAAATACCAACAGCACCAAAAAAACAACTCTTTTTGTTTGCATACGCATTTTTGCGGTTTACTCATGCCAGTAATCGCGCCCGTTGCCAAGAATTTTTTTCCGTGTCTGCTCTGCACCCTAACCCGACTGTTTCACAACTGCGCCGCGGCACACACCACCGGCACAGCGCATGCGAGCGTTTCGGCGACCCGCTGAAACTTTTTCCAGTTCTGCTCTGTCCGCGCTGCCACAAACAACTGACCGGATAACCACAGCGCCACGTTCACAAACCTTCGGTGGGCTGTTGGGGGGTGTACTAAGGCGTCCAAGGGTTTACTTAACCTGGGCCTATTTAGCGTGCGCGCTTGGACACCTGCCACTCGTGCTATCCGAGCTTGAAAGAGCCGGTTCTGTTCCCCAAAAAGTGCCAACGCTTCGTTGGTTACCGTAACCCCAACCCCGGCCAGGGTCAGACTGGCCCCCGGCTCCACGACCGTGCCTTGCCACGGGTCGCCCAGAGCCTGCCCATGGGTGATGCTCAGCACCCCTTCGCTAATGAGCGTGAGTCCAAGGTAACGGTTTCTCCCGGACAAGCTCAGCTCGCCCGAGCCGGTCTTGCGTAACCCGCCGCACCCACCTACAAGGTCGGCGCCCAGACGCAACACGGAATTACTGCCGGCCACTTCGATAAGGCGCAGCCATGGCCATTCGAGATCGCAGGTTAACTCGATGCCAAGATTCACCCGCCCTTCGATGATGGCGATGTTGGTAACCGTGCTGTCGCCGCGCAGATCGCCGCCCAAGAACAAGACGCCGTCCTGGGTCTCGACCCAGCCAGCGTACAGAGTAACCCTTTCACAGCATCGCTATAACCGTTCAGGTCCATGGAGCCGGACGGTAGCTCCGGGTTCGACGATAAGCTGGCCGGGAATGGCTCGGGCTAGAATCAGGCCGCTCTTGGCCAACTCCACCAGCCCGGCATTGACGCGAGTCAGGCCCGTATAGGTGTTTTCCACCAACCCGCCCAGCCGTAGGGTACAACTGCCGTGCTTTATCGGCCCGGCGATCTTGCTCATGCGAAAGCGTCCGCGCAAACCTTCGGCAGTCTTTTCAATGTCAATCCATGTACCCGCAATTCAGCATCTTAAACGGATAGACCTCGAGCATGCTTCTACAAGCTCTCTTTCGCACAACACCCGCGCTGCGGCCTTAAATTAAAGGCAAAGCCAGACTGAAACGACAAGTGTTTCAGCCAGTTTCCAAGTTTCGTATGAGACCTGGCAGCAAGCAGTTGAATAATATTCCCGAGCGACAAAATTCGCGGAAAACGGAGATTTTTCGGTGGTCAACTTTTAAAAACAGGCATTCTCAACAACCTGTTTAGCGAGGCTTTGTTACCCGGAAATTGTCATTACAGCTCATCGTAATTTAAATTTACGCATGCAATTGTGCCGTTGTGTAGCGGTGCGGGTCGGCCCGTTCACTAGCCAGCAATCCCATAGGAGCAGGACAAGGTGCCTTGGTACGATCTCAAAGTGGAATTGAAACACAACTCGCCCGCAACGTGGCGCTGGTTGTAGTGGTGAAAAGTTCACTGCCTGAAAGACCACCCGGCCGACTGAAAGTGTAGATTGACTTTTTGAGCGGGCACATTAGATTCGATTCGGTTCGGTTGGGGTCGTAGCTCAGTTGGTAGAGCACCACAATGGCATTGTGGGGGTCAGGGGTTCGAATCCCCTCGGCTCCACCAAATCAGATAAAACACGTCATAACGCTTTAAGACATCATTGCTCGGAAAACCTGCCTCAACCACAACCAGCTTGACCGCCGGTTGTGAGCCAGACCTAAAAATGTGGGCCAACGTATTATCTCATCAGCAACATCTGGCGAGCACGCTTTATTGCCCGCGCTAGTTTGCGCTGATAATGCGCCGGCAGTCCCGTGTATTTCCTGGGTAAAATCCGGCCTTGTTCGGTCACAAACTGCCGCAGCAGATTCACATTTTTGAAATCGAGCGCCTCGACTGTAAAATCAATTTTTGGTTTAGGCCGCTGCGGACGCATTTCGACACGCCCGGTGCGGATGGGTGCGCTGGGTCTTTCTAGATGTGTCTTACGTGGCATAAGGCTTATTTGATTTCGCGGTGTACGGTGTGGCGACGCAGGTACGGGTTGTATTTTTTGATCTCGAGCTTTTCAGAGCCTTTTTTCTTGTTGCGCGTGGTTGTGTAGCGTGAAGGCGGTTTGCCTTCTTTCCGCGCCTCGGTGCATTCGAGTATGATAATTTCGCGGGGCATTTGTTACTCGGTTTCCTTTGGTTTTTCTTCGCCTTCTTCTTCTGATTCAGCCTCTGACTCGACCACACCAGAGGCCTCGATTGCGCCTAGTTGCGCAAACCTGCGCTGACGCAGCGCGCCTTCGCGCTCGAGCTGCGCCTGCGCTTCAACAGTGTACCGAGCCCACGGAATGGCGTCCAAGCGCGCCTTTGGGATCGGCTTACCTGTCAGTTCGCATATGCCGTAGGTACCTTTTTCAATCCTACTGAGGGCAGCTTCGATCTCGTAAAGTGCATCTTGATCTGACGAAAGCAAGCTAAGGGCAAAATCGCGGTCGAAATTGTCCGTACCCGAATCCGCCATGTGAACGCTAAAGGCTTGAATTTCCTGAGCTGATTCTTTGGCCAAGCCGTCCATCTGCTTAAGCAATTGTTCGCGCAGCTCGAGCAGGTGTTTGTAGTACTTAGCCCATTTCGGGTTTATAGTTGGCGGCACGTCCTTAACAGCGCGTTGGTCAACGGGCCTACCTAAGATCGCAGCAGCAGTTGCCTTGCTGGCCGGTGCGACCTGCACAGGGTCCTTTTTTACTGTTGTCTTCTTTTTCGTCACGGCATCAAGTTGTTTTTGTCATTGCTCCAGACAACTCAGAGCTGCGCAGGTTCAATCTGCCCAGCTCGTTGCAAGCGCCGAAATATATCAGGCAAATCGGAACTTTCCACAAGAATTTTTTGTGCCAAAAAACGCGCGCATTAATCAGACGCAAATCAAGCTCGGCTTTCAAATAACGGCTTTTGTAGCCACAAATTCTCGGCTGCCGCCCGCGCAGGCAGACTCATAAAGCCCATATACTTATGCGCCCATGCCCTCCTCGAATGAAGCTTCTGCAACCGGAAAACACAAATGATCGCGGACGTACGCGATCCCATTCGCGCTGGTGGCGTCAAGGTCGCGATATGCACTTTCAGCCTCAACCACAAGCGGTGCAGTGTCACTACCTGTAAGCTGACAGTACCGTTGTGGATAACCAATGTTTATCAACATTTCAACATACCGTGTCATGTTAAGGTCGCCACTCGGCAGATCAACGAACTGCATGGCGCGGTCCGGCCAATTCGGCGTCATGCACCGAAGCGCATAACCGGGGCGAACAACATGGTTTTTAACGTGACAGGCATAAACGCGGTCGCCAACCTTGCGGAAGCGTGTTTCCCAATCTTCGCCTTCCCAACAGTGCGATGGGTCAGCATTAACCGCCATGCATTTGTCACCGTCACAAATCTTGACCAGCAGGTTAAAATCATCAGCACACATCGCGGCGGTGCCGGGGTGAATCTCATGACACAAATACAGCCCAAGTTTCCGTGCATGCTCACGCAGCCGGGCCGTCTTTTTGACAAATCGTTCCTTGCCCTTTTCGATCAGGTCATAATCTCCGCCCTTCCAAAAGCCCCACGGATAACCCGTTGCAAGTTCCCAACCAAATGCAACCCCCCAAAACATTGGTAGCACACGCACACCCAGCTCAGCCGCCAGGTCCATTAGTTTCAGCAGGTACTGTTCGGTCCACTGCTCGATTTGAGTTGGCGATTTTTTGGCAACATCAGCCGGTATGAACGGTCTGATTGTCGGGCTGCCTGTCCAGGCGGTTGTGTGTACCCAAAACGGACAGTGACAGGAAATGCCGTCCAATTTCATGCCCCGGGCTTCGAAAACATCCTTGATCTGGCGCGCAGATTTAAACCTTTTGCCGTCCTGAAGCAGGTAGTTCGACGGCTGTGCACCGGTTGCACCGGCTTTTTTAGCAAAGTCAAGGAATTGTTCGAGAGATTTTGCACCATGTTGTGCGCCCTCGACACTCGGATGAAACAATGTTCTTGCCATAAACGGGTTTAGTTTTTTGCGAGTCTGTTTTTTGCGCAAGAATGTAGACTTGCCCGACAGAAATCAACCAGAATAGGTGTTCATTCGGTCAAACCTGAAAGTTTTGCCTGCACTCCCCGGCGCACTTAGGCCAGTTTCGAAGCCAACTCGCACGAACTCGCAGTTTTGTGGAAGCGCTTTCCGAGCGCCGCGCGATGCAGCGCGGGGCAATCTCAAACCGAACATCAACAGCAAACGACCCATGGTTGCCTGGGCATCTCATGAACAAACCTGCCATGCCACAAACATTCAAAACCACGCAAAAATATCGGACACCCTACATTTATCCCGACTTTATCCCAACGCGCAGCTTCAGCCACTCGACCATAGAGTAAATCAGCGAGTGGTTAATGAATCCGACCACCCTTGGCACTGCAAGTCAAATTGTCAAACGCCGAAAGCCCACAAGGCTTGCCACCTGTAGACAAAAAAGATGAAAAACACGTAGAGTAGAATGTAAAACCGGTTAAAAATTCAAATGGAAGCTCTCTTTCAGCCTCAATTCAGCCGCACACCGCGCCGTAAGTACGTTGGCAGATCCAGGTCTTCGCCCTTGTAAATCGTTGGTTCGCTTTTGTCGAACCTGCCTTTAGAGATTATCTCGAGCTTTAACTGGCCCTGACGCAATTTGACCGGGATTTTTGCAGCTGGGCCTTTGAGGCTTTGCTTGGAAAGTAACTCCTGCATTTTTTCCTGCGTCAGTTCCGGCGGCGGCGGTATGGCACGTGAATGCGGTCGTTGGCTTGTACTTGACTGAATCAAATACAATTCAAGGTCCGCCGTTTGCGATGTGACCGCCAGATTTGAAGCTGAAGTTGAACCGGCCGTTTGCGTTGCCATTGCGCACGCAGGCCTGCCGAGGCTCCGTCCGGCAAACAACACCAGCACCAACCTTGAACCCAGCGACTCGTCAATAGCTGCGCCGGTTATGACAGGAACGTTCGGGCAATGCCGCCCGATTTGCTCAACAACTGAATTAACCTCAGCCATCGCAAGGTCCGCTCCGCCAAATACCCCCACAACAACAGCTTCGGCCTGACGCAGCGCCTGCCCAGAATCCAGCGTCGGGTTTGCCAAAAGTTTTTCGACTGCTTTACGAGCGCGGTTCTGTCCCGATACATCCGCAACGCCAAACGCAGTATGGTTGTCCGGTCCGCCAATCACCATACACAACTCGCTCAAGTGAACGTCAATCAGTCCCTTGCACACAAGCATCCGCCAAAACCCGTGGATTGCGTCGGCCAATAATGCACCTGAGATTTTGAATGTACTTGGCAACGGCATGTTTTCGGGGATCAATTTCCAAAGCTTTTGATTGTGTAAACAAAGCACACCATCTGCACAGTTTTTCAACAATTGCAGCGCCGCACACGCTCTACTCTGACGTAAGCTACCCTCGCAATCGAACGGTAACGTGACAAATCCAAACACAATATGACCCATGTCTTTTGCAAGCTTCGCAACCACAGGCGCAACCTCGCGTCCTGTCAATCCACCAAGCGCCGCGACAACAAACACAAAGTTACTCCCACCGAGTTGCGCTTTGACCCGGTCCTGTACTTCCGGAGATTCCCACCCCAACGTGTTTGGGGGTGGTGCAACCGGCAAGACGACCTTTTGCAAAACGGGCGAACTGGCAGGTAAGGCATCGCCACGATAGATTGCGACAAAGTTGTTTGGGTTGAAGCCGCGGCTAATCAGTTCTTCAGCAATGGCAACACCTGCGCGTCCAATTACAAAAAAACGTACCTGCATTTCGCCGCTATGCTGGGTCTGCTGCTGAACCACGTGTTGTTTGTCTTGTGTGCTCATTTGAAGCAACGCACCTTAAAGCCTGCGAAATAACTGACTTATTGTGCCCTTAAGCCCGGTGGACAAACTTGCCTTATAGGTGTCTCCCTTGTGCTTGAACGATCCAAACTTCAGAAGACCGATCGCTGTTGCAAATTCTGGCTGGTCAAGGGTCGAAATCAACCCGTTGATTGCGTTGGCGCGGCCAATTTGCGCGGGTGCCTGGAAAATTCGCTCGGCAACCGTTGTCACATTCGGGATTCGCGCGCCGCCCCCGCACAAAAACACGCCCGCGCGCAGGTAATCCAACAACCCGGCCTCATGCAACTGCTCCGCCACGATCTGAAAGATTTCCTCCACACGCAACGCCATTATCGTGCGCAGGTTTTCAAGGCTGATGGTCCTCAGAGGTGTACCGTCGCCGTTCTTGATGGAGATCGTTTTGCCTCTGCATTCATCATCGACCAGCGCAGCCCCGCACTCAATTTTCAATTGTTCGGCCCGGCTCAGTGGCACGCGCAATCCGATGGCTATGTCGTTCGACAAATGGTCGCCTCCAACTGCAATTACGCCTGTGTGCCTGATAACACCTTGCGCATACAGTGCGTAATCTGTCGTGCCCGCGCCAATGTCTATGACCAGCGCGCCCAGTTCCTTGGCTTCATTTGTCAGTAGGGCAAGCGCAGAAGCAAGTCCGTTGAACACAATGTCCTCGACCTCAAGCTGAAGCCCTTTGACGACGCGAATTGCATTTTGGAGTCTATTTTGGTTACCGTGCATGACATGCATCTCGACTTCCAGCTTTGTACCAAGCATACCGACTGGATTCGAAATGCCACCCTGCCCATCTACAAAAAAATGTTGCCGAATCGTGTGCACAATCACGTCTTGCGCAGGCAGATTCACCACCTTCGCATTCTTGATGACGTGCTGAACGTCATCTTCGGTAATCACGCGATCGGCGGAAAAAATCGGGTGCAGACCGCGATTGTTTTGCGCGCGCAGGTGACTACCAGTCACCCCCAACACAACACTACGCACCTCGACATCTGCCATCTGTTCAGCCTGCGCAATAGCAGCGCGAATGTCTTCTTCGGCCAGTTCAGGGTCAACAATTTCGCCCTTGCGCACACCGCGTGAACATGCTTGACCTAAGCCGATTATCTTCAGGCTAGATAATTCAGGATCAAACTCGCCCACTGCAGCACACACTTTTGATGTGCCGATCTCGAGTCCGACAATGATCGGTTTTTGATTAAACATCGCGCTTGCTTGTGTGGTTTTGTTTTGGTTGCTCCTGGCCAGCCGAGTTTGGCCGCGCATTGGCCCACCGCACCGGGATGTTATCCGATACAGCCAGGTCAACCGATGCAATCGTGCGGCCAAGTCGTTGACCAAGCTCGTAAATCTCGCGCCAACGCCGCAATTGCCTGGCGAGCCCTGAAACTGGAAAAGTGATTTTAGCCCCTTGCTGTGTTGTAACCTCCAGCACATCTGCAGACGAAATGTCAATGCACTGGAGGCTGTCCAAACCAACCATTTGCGACCGGTCGAATGCGACGATCAAGTCCAACGCGGCTTTCAAATTTCTGTGCGTGCTCAGGTCAAGGCGTTTACCCGGCGCAAGTTCCGCAGGCTTAATACCCAAAATTACCGGGTACTGCTCGGCAAATTGCGCACTGGGCCCAACACATTGCGATTTGCCAAGCGGTGGAAGTACATAGCCGTCCTCATCCAGAAACAGTGCCTGCATTTCAAATCCACCTGACGCACGCTGTTGCGGCAAGTAAACAACAGCCAACGGTTCGCGTTCGATTACACGAATCCGCAACGTGTGGGGCAATACACGCTCGACTGCTGCCACCTTAACATGCGGCACTCGTTCCAGGTTCCTCTTGACAGCCGAAAGGTCCAGGGCAAGCAGATTTTGCCCTGGCCTGACACCCGTCCAAAGCCGGATTTGTTCAGGCGAAATTACGCCGTCGGTGTAAACGTCAATCCGGTTAATCGCATAGGCCGGGTTTTGGTAAACAAACCTCTCGAGTGACCAGTTAACTGTCTGCCAAGCTAAATACCCAAATAAGACCGTCCCAATAGATAAACCAAACGCGACCGCACTCCAATGCAGCCGCCTCCGTCGTACCGCGGCTGAACGCGCCTTCACATCAAGCAACTCGCGCCTGCCTAAACGCCGGTTTGATTGTTTGTTCCTGAAAAACCACATCGCTCAAAACCCATCACCTTTCAGCAAACATTCTTGACCTACATCAAAAACCACACAATCCACCTCAATTGCATCTCCAGCAGCGCACGCTCGGCCAAACAGTTTTTAACCACTGCACTTAACAGCCGGCGCACGCCTCAATGCAAGCTTAACCATCCGCTCGCATAACTCGGCATAAGAAATCCCTGCTGCTGCTGCTGCTTTCGGCAACAAGCTTGTCTCCGTCATTCCCGGCAACGTGTTTACCTCCAGAACAACAGGTTGCCCGTCTGACGTTACCATCATGTCAACACGGGCGTAATCGCGCCCGCCGATCGCCCTAAACGCAGCCAGGCCGACAGACTGAATACGGGCGGTCGCTTCCGCATCAAAAGGTGCAGGACACAAATACTCGGTTGCACCTATGGTGTATTTGCTGCGATAATCGTACCGCCCCGACTTCGGCCGCACTTCAACAATCGGCAAAGGTTGCTCACCTAAAATCCCAACTGTTACTTCACGGCCTGTGATTTTTTCCTCAACCAACACCTGCGTGTCGTGCCGGAAAGCTTCACTTAACGCTCCAGCCCAATCAGATACACGCTCGACAAACTGTAGCCCCACACTTGAGCCTTGTCTGACCGGCTTCAGCACCACAGGCGGATCCCATCCTATCGGCCAGCTCGCCTCGGGCGAAGTAACCGTAGTGTACCTTGCCGTAGGCACACCAGCGGCAACAAATCGTTGTTTTGCAAGCAATTTATCAAACGCAACCCGACTTGCCTCCGCGTCACAGCCGGTATATGGCACTCCAAGTGCATCGAGAGACTGTTGCACTGTGCCATCTTCGCCATATGTACCGTGCAACGCCAAAAAAACCACGTCCGTACCAACTGGCAAAACCCAAGAGGCGTCCTTCGGGTCGAGCTCGTGCACTGTATGCCCCAAAGAGCGCAATGCCTGCGCCACTGCAGCACCCGAGCGAAGCGAGATCTCGCGTTCGGCGCTCGGGCCGCCAAGCATCACAGTTATGTTAAGCCGTTCGTGCATCTGACACCATGTCTGTAGCTTGCAAAACCACCAGCACTGCGAAGCCAAACGTTGCTCACCTCTACTCACCCACAACCCGCACCTCGGGCTCCAATTCAATACCGCGTTCCGACCTGACGCGTTCCCTGATCAACTCGATCAACCTAAGTACGTCTGTTGCCGTTGCACCTTGGTCTGTAAGGATGAAATTCGCATGTTTATCAGACACGTATGCACCGCCTATGCGCGTGCATTTAAGCCCAAGCTCGTCAATCAACCTACCAGCGGGTATGCAGTGTGGATTCTTGAAAACGCAGCCTGCACTCGGCCCAACAGGCTGTGTCTGCAACCGTTTTTGCCTGAATAAACTAACTCGCTCAGCAATTTGAGCTGGGTCGGCTCGTTGCCCACAAAATACCGCGCTCAAAGCTATGTGCTCATCAAAAAACGCGCACCCACGATATTCGCCAATCAATTCAGCTCGCGTAACTTCCCTGGCTATGCCATCACGCCCCATGCATCGTACGCGCTCAACAACATCCAGCGTCCATGCACCCATTGCACCCGCGTTCATACGCAACGCGCCCCCAACGCTACCCGGAATTCCATCCATAAATTCAAACCCGCTTAAGCCATGGGTTGTGGCTGCATCCGATACGGCCCTTAATTTCGCCCCAGCGCCACACACAAGGCGGTGCCCGGCCAATTCGATCCTGCTGAATGCCGCCCCTGCCAGGCAAATCACAACGCCTCGGACTCCGCCGTCTTTGACAAGAAGGTTTGACCCACGTCCAATCACCAGCCACGGCAAATGATGTTCACGACAAAACAACAACACAGCACTCAGGTCCTCCTCGCAAGCTGGCTCAACGTAAACGTCGGCCGGTCCACCAACCCGCAATGTGGTGTGGAGCGCAAGTGGTTCGCCCGCCCGCACCACAGTGCTGGCTGATACACAGCTGCACAGTTGGGCAGCAAGCTCGGCTGCATGTGTCCTACTAAAGGCTTTGCTTGTTACACACGCTTTCACGGCATAACAGACAGATGCTGATTCGGCGGCGGTGAAGTTGCGCTAATGCACTCGCAAGCCAACCGCCCTTTAGGCATAACAACACCCAAAATGGCGTCTGCAATCTCACCCGCAGAATTTGGCTTGTGCAACTGCCCAAGTGCTGCCCGCATTTTTTGTTGCAGCTCGGTGTTCTCAACAAGTTCCGTCACAGTCCGCGTAAGCAACTCCGGTTTTGCAGTGTGTTGCTCAAGAACAATAGCTGCCCCGGCACGCTCAAATGTACGCGCGTTATGCAACTGATGGTTGCCAGCTGCCTTGGGATACGGGATCAGAATTGCAGGCAGTTGCACTGCTGCAAATTCGGCAAGCGCAGATGCGCCGGCCCGGCTAACTGCCACCGTGGCCGCCCCCAGCGCAAGATGAATTTTATCACAAAACGCCATTACTATGGACCTGACGCCGGCCTGCGCATAAATTGCCTTGAGGCTTTCCTGGTCTTTCGGCCCGGTCAGGTGAATCCACTGTACGGACGGAAGCCTCTTATTTATCTCAACCACAGTAGCCGCCACAAGATTGTTGATCGCTGTTGCACCCTGACTCCCGCCCATCACAAGCACCGTCGGGCTGTCTGGCTTAAGCCCAAGCGCAACACGACTTTGGGCGAGGTCACGCCTTGTGATTTCAGCTCGTACTGGGGTGCCTGTGACGGTCTTTTTTCTGCAGTTAAGCCGCTGTGCTGCTTCGGCAAAGCCAAGAAAAGCTTCATCAGCAAACCGCGCAATAAACTGGTTTGCACGTCCCGGCACAACGTTTGATTCGTGGAGAAACACCCGCGCGCCGATGCGTCTGCCGGCCAACACAGGTGCAACGCTTGTAAAACCGCCCATCGCAAGGACTGCCACGGGCGGCGTCTTGCGAAATGCACCCGACACCAGCCGGTACGATCTAACAAGCCCGCGAATGAAAGCGATTCTGCTGCCGGTTTGAAATGCAGCTGCTGGCAGGGTTACAACACTCACCCCAGACCTCCCGAGCACCGCTTGTACAGCGCGTTGGTCAACGTCCTTGGGTGAAACCAACAGTGATACAGCAACGTTGAGCCGACCCAACTCTTCGGCCACAGCAAGTCCAGGGAAAAGATGCCCACCCGTGCCACCGCAGGCAATTGCAACGCTGTACTGTGTGCGTGCACCTAGCATCGGCTAAGTTCCGGTTCAGCAATTTCGTCCGGTTCAACCTCTTCAAAATGGGCACTCTGGCAAGCCAACGCACGCAGCCCGATGCTCAACAGGATCCCCACACTGCAAAGAGTAACAACAAGATTCGACCCGCCGTAGCTGATGAGCGGCAAGGGCAGTCCCTTGTTTGGCAGCGCACTCGTTACAACACCAATATTAATCGCTGCTTGCAACCCGATCCAAAACGTAATACCAAAAGCCAATAACGTCCCAAAGGTGTCTCGGGCATACTTGGCAGTTATAATCCCGCTCACAACAAATACTGCGAAACCCGCTATCACACCCAACGTCCCAATAAGACCAGTTTCCTCGCCAATCACAGAAAAAATGAAATCCGTGTGTGCCTCGGGTACAAAACCGAGCTTGTGCACCCCGTTGGCTATGCCAAGGCCCTTCCAGCCACCTGATCCTATCGCGAGTTTCGCCTGGTAAGACTGGTAAGCTGCACCCTCCTTGTTTTTCTCTTGATCGAGCCAGCCGGGTATTATCCGCTCAAAGCACTTCGGGTTGTGCCACGCGAACATTCCAAGTCCCAAAAGTGCACAAAGCGCCAACGGCACAGCATGCCGAAGGCTCACCCCGGCAACAATCAGCATCGCACCGCCTATTGTGCCGATCAAAATCCCCGTACCAAAGTCAGGCTCGACAAAAACAAGACCACCAACCAATCCAATCAACAGCCCGGGCACAAGCAAACCGCGCCGGAATGATTTCATCTGGCGTTCGAACCTGTCGCAGTACCACGCCAGCAGAATGATAAGCGCCAACTTTGCAAGTTCAGACGGTTGGAACAGCGAGGTTCTGCCGTAGCCAAACCAGCGTCTTGCATTATTGCGTTCGATACCCAAAGGCGACACCAACACAAGCACCAAAAATACAACCGCAGCAAAAAACAACAGCCACGCAAGTTTCTTGAACAAAGCGTAATCAAGCGTTGCGGCAACGACACACACACCCACACCCAACAATGCCCACATAAGCTGTCGGGTGAGATAATATGTACCCCACTGAACCATGGTGGTGCTGTAGACCATTACAAGTCCAAAAGACAATAACACACCCGTCGCCAACACAATGGCTCCAACGGCAAAGCGCAAGGCTATATTCGGGTTGTGTGTCACGGCTTAAGTTGGCCGACCAACTGAACTACCTGAAAACTACTAAGCCGGGGCTGGGCTGGCCACAGGCTGTGTTGCACCCAAAGGTTGAACTGGCACCGGTTGCCCACCTTGCGGAGTTGGCGTTGGCGCAACAGGCGCCGGTGCAGTAGGTTCGGTTGCCCGAGCTGGTATCTTCAGCTTGTCGCCGACCTTGATCCTGTCTGTGGTGAGGTTGTTGGCCCGCCTAATTGCATTCACGGTCACGCCGAATTGTCTGGCGATCTTAGTCAAAGTATCACCTGACTTAACGACATAGATTGTTTCCTGACCAACAGCCGTCGGCGCAGGCGCTGTACCTGGTCCGGTTGAAATATGGGGTGTTGTTTGTGCTGGGATTATTATCTTTTGGCCAGGCCTAAGTTTGCGCGGGTCAACATCAGGGTTTGCCGCCTCGATGGCAAGATAGCTCACACCAAATTTTTTGCCGATGCTGTAGAACGTGTCGCCCGATTCAACCGTGTATTCGGTCGGACTTGGTGCTGACTCAGGCACAGGTTGTGTCGGCACAGTCGGTACCGGCTCAACAACTGTAGGCCCCACCGGCGGCGCAGATGTTTGGATCGTGGGCACATTTGTAGGTTCAAACAGCGGCGCGGTGTACGTCGGTTGCTCAGCTGGCGGAATTGGTTCCTCACGTTTGCAGCCGAGTATTAGTAAGCCTGACAACAATGCCAGGTGAAGTCCCAACACAACAAAAATTGCCACACGCAACCGTGCACGACCTTCGTTTCGCGGATCGATCGTTTGATTCGCCTGATTGTTAAAGCTTGGTTCACTCATAACACTTGATTTTGTTGTTAAATTTCTTTCTCGAGGAATTGATTTTTTAACGTCTATTGCGGCGGGGTTTCCCCTCAAGAAACTCCGGCGCAAATTGGTCTTTTGCAAACACCAACATTTTGTTGTTCAAAGCCAACGACGCCATACTAATTGGCGTCAAAGTCAATGTCACTACTACAAATTGCGGTCGGTAACCGGCTAATTCGGCCGCAAAACCCAGCCGTACCAAAGCTGGTTTGTACCGCCAACGGCACAAAACTGACACTATCAAGCCTCATCTGATCTTGAGTGTACTGAGTGCAATTAACACAAACAGCACGCACAGGATGTAAAACCGTGTGACAACCTGTGATTCGTGCCAGTTTTTCTTCTCGAAATGATGGTGTAACGGCGACATCAGAAACACGCGTCTGCCAACTCCGTACCGTGCCTTGGTATATTTGAAGTAGCCTACCTGAATGATGACCGATACTGCTTCCAAGACGAACACGCCACCGGCAATCAGCAGCACAAACGGCTGGTGAATCAGCACCGCAATAATCCCAAGGGCGCCGCCCAGCGGAAGTGAACCGGTGTCGCCCATAAACACCTGCGCCGGATGACAGTTGTACCACAAAAAGCCCATGCCAGCTCCGATCATGGCCGCGCAGAACACAGTAAGCTCGCCCGCCCCTGGTACGTATGGAATTTGCAGGTACATTGCGGTGCGAAAATTCCCTGCCAAGTAGGTCATCGCAAGAAATGCAAATGCGACTATTGTTGTGCATCCGATTGCAAGCCCGTCCAATCCATCGGTTAGGTTCACTGCGTTTGAACTGCCCACAATTGCCACCACGGTGATTAGGATGCCGATTGCAGCAACACCAGTCGCAAGCGGGTACTTGTAAAACGGCACCATAATGTCCGCCACAAGCTTGCTTGTGGCTGGCACAAGCCAAAGATACAATCCAATAAACAGCGCCAGCAGAGTTTGCACGCTGAGTTTGACCAGGGTAGTTACACCGCTCGGGTTTGCCCGAACGACCTTCTGGTAATCGTCGTAAAACCCCAACCCGGTCAAAACAACCACTGACAACAGTGTAAGTTGCACCAGCGTGTTCCATTGCGCCCAAACCAAGGTTGAAAAATTCAACGTCAAAATGATCAGCAACCCGCCCATGGTCGGCGTGCCGAGCTTTGCCGTGGTTGGCCGCTTTAAATCCCCCTGAGCCTCCGCGCGGTCGAGGTAATTCTGGCCGAAGTGATATTTCAGCCACGCAATCATTTTCGGGCCGAGCCACCAACTGAGCACAAGCGCAGTTATAGCCGCACCTGCGCTGCGCACCGTAATGTAACGGAACAATCGCAGCGGCGATAACCAGTCTGCCCAGATTGTTCCCTTGCATTCTTCCAAAATAAACTGGCTCAGATAAAACAACATTCTGCCTTTTTGGATTCCGAAGCATAGAGTGCCTCAGCCAACCGCTCGAATCTGGCTGCACGCGACGCCTTCAAAAGCACCAGGTCGCCCGGTTTAACGAATTTTCGCACCGCACAGGCTGCGGTCTCGAGATCAGCAAAATCCATCACGCGAGCCAGTCCGGCTTCACGTGCGGCCCGTGCTGTGACAGCCGACATTTTGCCTATGGCAAACAATTGGCCAATGCCAAGTTTGGCTGCAAGCCGACCGACCTCAGCATGCACAGCCAGACTGTAATCACCCTGCTCAGCCATGTCACCCAAAACAGCCACGCGCCTGCCTGCGCACGGCAGTTCAGCCAATGTACGCAACGCGGCAGCCATAGATTCTGCGTTTGCGTTGTATGAATCGTTCAGAATCCAAATGCCCCGTCGTTCTGACAGCTCGAGACGCATCGGCGCCGGTTTGCATTCGGCCAGGCCGCGCTGGATCAGAGCGCGGCCTAGCCCTAGTTCCTCACCGACCACGATCGCAAACAGAGCATTCACAGCCTGATGACGCCCGAGCAAATTGACCCGATACTGTCCACAGTAATCTTTATTGGGCGCAATCACGTTGAAACTTACGCCCTGTACATCAACTTGAATGTCAGTTGCACGCCAATTGTTTTTGTCTGACAGCCCAACCTTTACCACGCGCGCACGGGTCCGTCCGAGCAAGTAGTCTGCCCATTCGCCGTCACCGTCTATGACGAACAAACCGTCTGCGGGCAACAACTCTGCCAACCAACCTTCTTCTTGGGCAACTGCCGCCAGATCACCAAAAAATTCCATGTGTTCACGCCCGATGTTGGTAAGCACACCGTAACGCGGCCGGATCATCCGCAGCAGCGGCGCCAGCTCACCCGGATGATTTGTGCCAGCCTCCGCTACAAGCACCTCGTGTGCAGCTGTTAATCCGAGCAACGTCAGCGGTACGCCTATGTCATTGTTGTAGCTTGCCTGGCTCCAGTGTGTGCTGAACTGCTGGCGCAGCACAGCTGCAATCATTTCTTTAACAGTTGTTTTGCCGTTCGACCCACAAACGGCAACAGCCATCACATCAAGATCAGCACGGTGCTTTGCCGCCAATTGACCAAGTGCATTTCGCGTATCGTCAACTACGACAAGCGCACAATTTTTACGTAAACCGTCCCGTGTAAATTGGCGGTTGACTACCGCCCCCACCGCGCCGCGTCGTGTAGCTTCCTTTACGAAGTCATGCCCGTCAAAATGTTCACCCTTGATCGCAAAAAACAGGTCGCCAGCACGTACTTGGCGTGAGTCGGTACACACACGGTTATAAACCGTGTCAGCCGTCCCCCACACAAGCTCACCACCACACGCCTCAACAACAAACTTTATCGTTCGCTTTTCCACAGAACTATCCCTCCTCGGCAACGCCGGGTCTGTGCGTTTTGCGACCCAAACCTATTGTCTCGGTTTTTCATCTTAATCTTTCGGTCCGTTACCACGTCCAGCACCACGCCCTGCCCTGCCTGCGCTGAGTTTTCCTTCAGCGTGGCCTACCGGCGACTGCTGCACGACATCGGGCTGAATGTTTAGGTATTGCGCGATCCGCGTTGCGATTTGCTTGAAAACCGGGGCAGCGACCTGGCCACCGTAATAGCCGTTCTTGGGCTCATCCAAAAACACACCGATGCAAACTTCGGGTCTGTCTGCGGGGAAAAACCCGATAAACGATGAAAAATATTTCCCGGGCACATACCCGCGCACACCTGGGGCTGTTTTCTGTGCCGTGCCGGTTTTACCTGCCACAGTATAGTTTTCCAGGGCGGCCTTTGCGCCAGTGCCTTCAGGTGTGGTGACAGTTTTGAGCGCCTGAACCATTTGTTTGGCTGTGTTCTCGGCTATCACCTGTCTAATGGGTTGTGGCTGAAATTTCACTACGGTATGGCCCTCGGTATCCTGAAGCCTGTCAATGAGCATCGGGCGCATCAGCCAACCGCCGTTTGCTATTGCGCACATGGCCATGACCATCTGCAATGGTGTAACAGCAACCTCATGGCCCATTGGGATCCTTGTAATCGAGAGCTTTGTCCAATCCTTCAACGGATGCACAATGCCGGAAACTTCACCCGGAAGCGGAATGCCGGTGCGCGTGCCAAAGCCAAACTCAGTTATATACTTGTGCAATGCAGGTGCACCGAGTTTAAGCCCCACCTTGGCTGCACCGATGTTTGACGATTTGGTGATGATCTCTTCCACAGTCAACACACCGTACGGCTCATGGTCACGCAGTATCTTACCTGCATAGGCGAACCTGCCGTTTTCACAATGGAATGTGTCGGTCAAACTCACAACCCCGTCATTCAATGCCGCAGATACGACTATTATCTTAAAGGTCGAGCCGGGTTCGAACACATCGCAAATCAGCCGGTTCCGACGCGCTTCAATAGGTGCACTGCCGGGCTCATTCGGATCGAAATCCGGCAACACGCACATGGCAAGAACCTCGCCAGTTTGCGGCCTGACAACCACACAACTTGCACTGACTGGCTGGTGTTTGGCAACCGCCTCGACCAGCGCAGAACGCACCGTGTGTTGTAGCACAAGGTCAATTGTCAACACTACGTCCAGACCATCATGCGGCTCGACATCTTGCTGACGCAAGCCTACTATCTCGCGTCGGCGCGGGTCTCTAGCCGTCACACGCCACCCCGGTACGCCGGCGAGTTGGTTGTTCAACGCCAGCTCGATCCCGTCCAGACCGTACGTTTCAATAAGGCGTTTACCGCCGAAGTCACGTTCCTGCATGCCGACGTACCCGAGCACGTGCGCCAGCAACGAGCGGTTCGGATACACCCGAAGCTGATCATCAACTGGGTCGGCAAAAATCGCCCTCTGCCGTAGGCCGCGCCAGAAAACTCTTTCTGCCCGCGTAAAGGCTTTTTCATCGCGACCAGAAGGCAGGTTTGCCATTGCTTCATAAATCTTCTGCCATGTTTCAGCCGGCACCTTGCGCTTGAGCACGACATACCTGTTTGTAACGATTTCACCTGAGTCGGTGCGCCGCACGCGCGGGAAAAGCCGCCTGTAAATTTCTTCCTGATCAATCTCCAGCAACGGTGCAAGTGTGCGCGCAACAAGCGCCTGTTGGTTACCTACCAAAACAGGGTCGGCACAAACCGTTTTAACAAAAGTGCTCGTGGCCAAAAGATTGCTTCTGACATCGTAGATCTGGCCGCGGCGCGGTTCACGCACCAAGTTAAGCCGGCGTCGTTCTTCTGCAATGGAACTTAGCTGTTCATGTTGGAAAACTTGCAGATCAACCAGCCGGTACCCAAGCCCGATAAACCCGGCAAACAGCAAGATTGCCATGATCCATAACCGGCGAAGTTGGATTTTTTTTGCCATCTACCAAACCTTTTGCCGACCGCCCGCGGCCATCGGTCCCTCTCCGACGGCAACGCGGGCGGCGGCCAAAACTTTCAAACGCCCGCTTTCACTCCACCACCGCAACCCTCAATTGCCGAGCCGCATACTCGCGCCCGGGTTCAACCACCAAAGGTTCAGGCTGCGGCTCGATCAAAGTAAAAACCTCGTGCTGCGCACTCACTGGCACCAGACCAAGGTTAAGCTCGCGCACGCGCGCCTCTAGAACGGTCGGCGACTGCAACGTGGCCAGCTGCTGCCGAAGCTTTTCGTTCTCGTATCGCAACTCTGCCAGGTACAGCTCGCGTTTTTTAATCTGCTGTCCGAGTTGATAAATCTGGCTTTTCTGCCACACGTATCCCACCCCAACCATCACGCCCACCAAGACCAATAACACAACCAACCTAAACAAGTCCGTTATGCTCGGCGTACCAGAGTTGTATTTCCTGTTGCGTGCCATTTACACCTTCTCAAAGATGCGCAGTTTCGCGCTTCGGCTGCGCGGGTTATCCAACACCTCAGCTTCAGTTGGACGGACCGGCTTGCGCTCAATCCAACATAAGCAGGGCGCGCCCGGCATGCCAACCCCCGCCGCATCGGTTGCACCGAAACCCAAACAACCGTGCGCCCGGGCGCGCGCAAACTCCTTCACAACCCGGTCCTCGAGTGAATGAAACGTGATTACGGCCAGGCGGCCGCCCCGCTTCAGGATTTTCAATGCGGCCTCAAGCCCGCGTTTTAAAGAGCCAACTTCGTCGTTCACAGCTATGCGCAACGCAAGAAAAACCTTCGTCGCCGGATGTATCCGCCTGCCGGCGCGTGGCACGAGCCGCTCGATCAACATCGCCAATTGCCGCGTGCTCTGAAATCCGGCCGGAATCAACTGCCGCTCACGTACAATTGCGCGGGCAAACTTTCGCGCTTTCTGTTCGCCTCCGAACTCACGAAAAATCGTCTCAAGCTCTACTTCGGTTGCGTTGTTCACAAGGTCCGCCGCCGTCAGCGCTTGCTTGATATCAAACCGCATGTCCAATGGGCCGTCATGCGCAAAACTGAAGCCGCGCTGACCATTATCCAGTTGCGCCGAGCTTGGCCCTAGATCGAACAGTACAGCGTCGCAGCTATTCGCCGGTATCCAATCCGCCATACTCGCAAAGTTCGCCTGTCTAAGCTCGAATCTACCGGTAAATTCAGCCAGCCGTTCCTTTGCAGCCTCGATAGCTGCGCCATCACGATCGCACCCGTACAACCATCCATCAGGCGCGCTGGCAGCCAAAATCGCCGCTGCGTGCCCCCCTCCACCAACCGTGGCATCGGCATAGCAACCGCCCGACCTCGGCCTTATAGCGGCCAGTACCTCGGCCAACATCACCGGCTTATGAAAGTAGCCCAACACACGCCATGGCCATCATGCCGGCCTTATAAGCTCACCAGACCTGGCTGTTTCGCACGTTTCGCCCGGCCCATCTGCACCCGTTAATGTCCGCGCCGCAATTGCAGCATCAACTTTGGCCAGCGATTTCGCAGGCGCACACCGTATCGGGACAACCTCAAGGTCTGTTTCACTAAGGTCGTTCCGGACAACCTTTACCGTCTCTAACGAAAGCTCGCATTGAACCGGCTGTTGCATCCGCAGGTGCGCACCTCGATGTAATTTCAAATGCGACTTAGACGGTAACAGACTCAATGCACCCAGAAACTTCGACGCAGCTTTCGTCACCGGCCCAGCCGACTTCGACATCGAGTCGTCAGCACCTGCCGATTGAGTTTCTTTATGCACCGTAGCAGGTGGCTGATTTTGGGCGTTCGCACTTTCCCTGGCCCGGACATTGTCTGTCGGAGTGGTTGGCTCTGATGCCACCGCAAACGGGTTTGCCGGCGAAAAAAATTTCACCGGCCAACCCCAACGCACCATCCGATAATGGTTTGGTTTGTCCTTTATCGAGATCAAACTTTTGCCAATCGCAAGTAATTTGACCAAGCTCATAATCACGGCAATATCTTGAAGGCATCGGGTGCCATTTGCTTGTCCATCATTTCGATCTGCGCGTACCGCTCCGGGGCCCAAATCTCGAATTGGTCTAGCAAACCCACCAATGCCGCTTTGTCACTGATGCCCGCCTCGCTCGCCATTTCCTCCGGCAAACAAATCCGACCGCCCTTGTCCAAATTCACTTGGACAGATTGCGTGCCAATTATCCGCATGAGCACCGTCTTGTTCGGGTCTGAATTTGGGATTTGCTCGATCTCAGCCATCAACTTCGCCATTCGTTCTTCAGGCAACACACGCAAGCATTTGCCAACCGCGTATTTGGGCCAGAGAATCACCGTAAATTGCGCACCGGGTTTTTTGGGCCGCCACTTGGCAGGCACTTGCACACGCCGCTTTGCGTCCACGCCATGCTGGAAAAACCCGTTGTAAATCAATTTTGGCTCGCCAACCTCTTTCATCCCAAACGCCCATTACCAACTATTTTTCACAACATATTGGCACACAACGCGACACATTAATACACAATGCCTCACAAGCGTCAATACTTTTTTAAGGAAAAATTGTTCACAATTTGTTCACAGCCCCGGTAGGCAGTCCAACCACGGCGCCTCGAACAACTAACCTAAAAACACCGAACCACTTGATATTTGGCAGCCCGCTTTCTGCCGGCTTGCCAGTCGTACAATCCTTCATCTAAAAGCAAAGGCCAGACCGTCCGGAATAACTCGAAACTGTTACAGGTTTGTTTTGCAACTTGTTAAGATACGCGTACGTATGCAAACGGCAGAGTTTGACTATAACCTTCCGGAAGAACTAATTGCGCAGGCGCCGGCGCCGCAGCGCGATGAATCCCGTCTGCTTGTTTTGCACCGGCCCACAGGATTGATCGAGCATCGCGTGTTTCGTGACATTTTGAATTACCTTAGACCTGGGGATCTGCTTGTTCTGAACGACTCACGTGTAATTCCAGCCCGACTGCGGGGGTACACGACAAAATCAGGTGCAAAAATGGAAATCTTGCTGCTGGAAGAACTCGAACGCAACCTATGGCGGGCGCTGGTCCGACCAGCTAAAAGAGCGCGTCCGGGCACAAAAATAACCCTGACTGACAGCGCCGGTCTGGAGGTAACCGCCCAGGTCGTCGCAAGACAAGAGGCTGGCCAATGCCATGTTCAATTCATAGACGTGACCAACATTGTAAATGTACTAGACAGATTGGGGGATGTCCCGCTACCTCCGTACATCAGACGTGCGCGGACCAAAAGTTTGCCGGACGATCGGTCTCGTTATCAGACAGTGTACGCGCGTGTTCCCGGCTCAGTAGCTGCCCCAACAGCAGGGTTTCACCTTACGGAAACGTTGCTTGCCCAAATAAAAGGAAAAGGTGTTCAGGTGCTTTTTGTCACGCTGCACATTGGTCTCGGCACATTCGCACCTGTGCGTGCGACCGAAGTCAAAGCACATCAAATGCATGAAGAACGGTATGAACTGAGCGCCGAAACTGCCGCTGCGATTAACGAAGCAAAAAAAGCAGGCCGGCGCGTCATAGCAGTCGGCACAAGCACAGTTCGTGTGCTTGAGAGTGTCGCCTGTGAAACCGGGGGCGCACTTGTAGCTGGAACAGGTAGGACATCACTTTTTATTTACCCGCCATTCACGTTCAAGATTGTGGACGGGTTAGTCACAAATTTCCATCTGCCGCGTTCGACGCTGCTGATGCTGGTAAGTGCGTTTGCTGCGCCCGGGCAAATGGCTGGGCGCGACATAATTTTGCGGGCGTACCAAGAAGCAATCAAACTTCGGTACAGGTTTTACAGTTACGGCGACGCAATGCTGATCTTATGAACTCCGGGCAAAAAAACCCCGGGCGCAATTTGCCGTATGTAATAGTCAATATGGCAATGAGTGCCGACGGTAAAATTACAACTGCCAATCGTGCAGTCTCAACCTTCGGCAGCCGACGCGACCTGGAGCATCTGCTCGAGCTGCGTGCAACTGCAGATGCGGTGATGACCGGCGCGCGCACGGTACAGGCACAACAACTCAATCTCGGGCCTGGGCCGGAGCGGTTCCGAAGGCTCAGACTCAAACGCGGCTTAGCTGAGTACAATCTGCGCGTTGTAGTCAGTGGCAGAGCTAGTGTAAGCCCTAACGCCCATATTTTCACCAAGCGATTTTCCCCAATAATAGTTTTGACAACGCGCCGCGCACCGAAACACAGGCTCTCAAGACTCGAAGCCGCTGGCGCAATTGTCAAAATTTGCGGAAAAGACAAAATCAATTTCCGCACAGCATTACGCTGGTTATATACCCGATGGGGTGTAAGGCGACTCGTATGCGAAGGTGGGGGAGAACTAAATGATGCATTATTCAAGGCGGGTTTGGTGGACGAACTGCATCTTACAATTTGTCCGCTGATTTTCGGTGGGGCAAATGCGCCGACAATCGCAGATGGCAAAGGCATGCCAAAGCTCGCTCTGGGTTCAGTGTTCAGGCTGAAATCGGTAAAACGCACCGGAAACGAGCTGTTCCTCGTACTGGAAGCGCTCCGGTGACAGCTCCCAAATTCGAGCCAAGACCCGTTGGGAGGACGGGTTGGTGATCAGCCGGCATGCCGCCGCACATGCCAAACGCGGCATGCGATGCGGGTCAATCTTGACTAACGGGGTGACCGGCGCCGGAGCCGCAGTTGCGCCAGCGAATGCGCTATTGCGGCGCTGACAGATGCAACTTCAGCCTGGCTCATACGTTCTGCCATGCGCGCCTCGGCTCTACGTCGTGCTTCTTCGGTCTTTGCGTCATCGAGTGTATCGCCACCAACAGCCATATCAGTCAGCACCGCAACATAACGCGGTGTGACCTCAACAAATCCTTCCCCTACAACAAGGTAATAATCGCGTCCGGCCTTGCGAGCAACAATTTCGCCCGGAACAATCTGTGTCACCAGCGGCACGTGATTCGGGTAAATGCCAAGCTGCCCCTCGATACCGGGCAGCGTGACCATCTCGACGTCGTCGCTGTAAGCAACTTCATCGGGCGTAACTATTTCAAGCCTCAGTGTTGCTGCCATGTTGTGTTGGATTGTATCCGAATCAACGAATCACGCCTCTTTGATCTCGTCAATGGTGCCTTTCATGTAAAAGTTTGCCTCGGGCACGTCATCGTGTTTGCCCTCGAGGATTTCCTTGAACCCGCGAATTGTCTCGGCCAACGGAACCTGTTTGCCCGGTCGGCCTGTAAACACCTCAGCAACCGAGAACGGCTGGCTCAAGAACCGCTGAATTTTCCGGGCGCGATACACGGTAAGTTTGTCTTCAGGCGACAGCTCGTCCATACCAAGGATCGCAATTATGTCGCGCAGGTCTTTATAGCGCTGTAGCACACGTTGCACACCGCGCGCAACCTCGTAATGTTCCTGCCCGACAATTTCCGGTGTCAGCGCACGCGAAGTTGAAGCAAGCGGGTCAACCGCAGGATAAATACCCTGCTCGGCTATGGCGCGGTCCAGCACGATTGTTGCATCCAAATGTGCGAACGTCGTCGCCGGCGCAGGATCGGTCAAATCGTCGGCCGGCACGTAAATTGCCTGAAATGAGGTAATTGAACCTTTTGTGGTTGAAGTGATTCGTTCCTGTAACTCGCCCATCTCGGCTGCGAGCGTCGGTTGATAACCAACGGCGCTTGGTGTGCGACCCAGCAGTGCCGATACCTCCGAGCCTGCCTGTGAAAACCTGAAAATGTTGTCAATGAACAACAATACGTCTTGGTTTTTCTCGTCCCTGAAATACTCGGCAATAGTTAAACCGGACAACCCAACACGCAGCCGTGCGCCCGGCGGTTCGTTCATCTGGCCGTACACGAGCGCAATCTTCGACTGGGCAAGGTTGTCGAGCCGAATCACTTTGGCCTCGACCATTTCGTTGTACAGGTCATTTCCTTCGCGTGTTCGCTCACCTACGCCTGCAAAGACTGACACACCCCCGTGAAGTTTGGCGATGTTGTTGATCAGCTCCATTATAATGACGGTTTTGCCCACGCCAGCGCCGCCGAACGCACCAACCTTGCCGCCCTTCAGAAATGGGCAGATCAAATCTACCACCTTGATACCGGTCACAAGCAACTGCGGCGAGGTTGACTGCTCAACAAGTGCAGGCGCAGGCCGATGTATTGGGTACCGTTTTTCAGCCGGCACCGGCCCAAGCTCATCAATCGGTTCACCTACAACGTTGAGCATGCGCCCGAGTACACCTGGCCCAACCGGCATACTTATTGGCCCGCCGGTGTCAATGACTTCGTACCCGCGTTTCAGTCCGTCAGTCGTGCTCATTGCCACCGCGCGTACCACATTGTCACCGAGGTGTTGTTGAACTTCTAAAGTTAGTTTCGTGCGGCCGCGGAACGGCATGTCGTACTCGACGGTCAGCGCGTTGTAAATGGCTGGTACAGTCTCGGGAAACTCAACGTCAACCACCGGACCGATCACCTGGACAATTTTACCCTTGTTCATTTGCACGACCTGTTTTCTTTGTCTTATTCCATCGCCATCTGTGCGCTGCAAATGTCCAGCAGCTCGTTGGTAATGCCTGCCTGTCTGACCTTGTTGTATTCAAGTGTCATTTCTGCAATCAACTGGTTTGCGTTATCCGTGGCGTTTTTCATTGCAACCATGCGCGCACTGTGTTCACTTGCTTTAGCCTCGAGCAATACCTGGTACATGAAAAAGTTTAGGTAGTGCGGCAGTAACGCCTCGAACACAGCCGCTGCGCTCGGTTCAAAAAGAAACTCGGCGGGCGGTTCGCCGCCCCTGGCTGTTTGGACCTGCTCAGGGCTAGGCAGCCAAGCCCGCCCCAGCCACGCGCCCTTCAATTCGCCAACGGGCAAAAAAGGCACAAGTGCTGGTTTCTGCCTAAGCGTGTTAATGAACTGCGTAAACAGCACGTCCACGTGGTCAACTTCGCCATTTAAAAACATCTCACGCGCAAATTTCGATATTGCACGTGCCTCGGCAAACTGTGGTGTGTCACTGTAACTGAACTCAGCCACAAGCTGTCTGCGTGTGCGGGCAATGAATTGCGCGCCTTTCCGGCCAACAGCGATGAAAAGTGTTGTGTGCGAATCGTACTGCAACAGCTCGCGCAACAGATTCGAATTCAGCGGCCCGCATAACCCCTTATCAGTGCTGACAACTATTAGCGCGCGCCTCAGCACCGGCCTGTGTTGGGTGAGCGGATGCACAAAATCACCTGCATGCCCTGTTACAATGCCAACAAAACTCGCCATCAGATCCGCATACGGACGTCCTGCCAAAGCCATCTGTTGCGCTCGCTGCATCTTGGACGCGGCAACCATCTGCATGGCACGTGTAATTTGTGCCGTGTCAGTAATCGACTTTATGCGCCGGCGCAAATGACGAATGTTTGGCATTGGCGTTTTTACCGGTATGTTTGCTTGAACTGCTCCAGCGCGCTCTTTAGTTCCGCTGCTAGTGCGTCGGTGACAGCTTTTTCAACTCGGATTCGCGTCAGCAACGCACTCTTGCGCAGCGTGAGAAATTCTGTGAGTTTATTTTGGAAATCTTTGATCTTCTCGACCGGCACATCGTCCATAAAATTGTTTTGCACAGCCCAAAGCACGGCCACCTGGACTTCAACTGGGATTGGGTTATAGGGTGGTTGTTTGAAAAGCTCGATAATCCGTTTGCCCCGCTCAAGCCGCGCCTGTGTAAGTGGGTCGAGTTCGGAGCCGAACTGCGCAAACGCAGCCAGTTCACGGAACTGCGCGAGGTCAAGTTTAACCCGGCCGGCCACCTGTTTCATTGCCTTGACCTGCGCGGCAGAACCGACACGTGACACTGAAATACCGACTGAAATTGCAGGCCGTACACCCTGGTAAAACAGGTCGGTTTCGAGATAAATCTGGCCGTCGGTAATCGAAATTACGTTGGTTGGTATGTACGCCGTTACGTCGCCTGCTTGTGTCTCAATGATTGGGAGGGCTGTAAGCGATCCATTGCCGTGTTTTTCGTTCATGCGTGCAGCGCGTTCGAGTAACCGGCTGTGCAGATAAAACACGTCACCCGGATATGCCTCACGCCCAGATGGCCGCTTGAGTACAAGTGACACCTGCCTGTACGCCACCGCATGCTTCGAAAGGTCATCGTACACAATAAGCGCATCCATGCCGTTGTCCATGAACCATTCGCCCATTGCACACCCCGCAAACGGCGCCAAGTATTGGTCCGCAGCAGAATCCGATGCCGCGGCAACAACAACTATCGTGTACGGCATTGCACCGGCTTTCTCAAGCTCGGCTATCACGCGCGCAACGTTTGACTGCTTCTGCCCAATTGCAACATAGATCGAGTACAATGGGCGGTAGTCTCTTTCACCGCGTTCGTCGGCTTCACGGTTCAGGCGTGCGTTGTTTATGATTGTATCCACACAAATAGTTGTCTTGCCGGTTGCACGGTCGCCTATGATAAGCTCGCGCTGGCCGCGTCCAATCGGTATCATTGCGTCAATGGCCATTATACCGGTTTGCACAGGCTGATTGACCGAGCGCCGCTTGATCACCCCAGGCGCAATTCGTTCAACTGGATAAGTTGTCTCTGCTGCAATTGGTCCTTTGCCGTCAATCGGCCGACCAAGCGCATCTACAACTCGCCCTAGGAGCGCTTTGCCAACTGGTACGGAAAGAACCCTGCCAGTGGTACGCACCGTCTGACCCTCACGGACGCGAAGGTAATCACCCAAAATAACCGCCCCTACTTCTGTCTCCTCCAGAGAGAGCGCTAACCCCATCAGGCCGTCGCCAAAATCGAGCATCTCGTTGTACATCGCGTCGGCCAAACCTTCGATCTTGGCCACGCCATCGTGCACTTCGCGCACGATGCCAATGTTCTGCTTGAGCACGGCAGTTTTTGCACTGGCAATCTGCGCTTCGATCTCCTGCAATATTGAACTCATATCTTGCTACTCGACTAAACCTCACTTATGCGATGTAAAGCGGGTCCTCAGCTCCTCAAGCCGCGCACGGATTGTTCCGTCGTAAACATCACTGCCCACCTGCACGCGTACACCACCGATCAACTCGGGCCGTTGCACAAATTCAAACCGCAAGCCCGGTCCGTACCGCTTCTCGAGTTGTTCGCGTAGGCGTTGACTCTGCTCACGTTCGAGCGCTACAACGGTTTCAACCAACACGGTCCTGCGTTGCACTTGCAGCTTTACCAGCCGTCTAAGATGTGCAAGCACAGCCAGGTACCCGCGCGGTTTTGCCTCAATTAACACATTCACAGCTCGCTTGACTTTATCGTCGTCGAGCTGACCGTCACGTAAACAACTTTTGAAAAGCTGTTTTGCGCAGCGTCTGGCCTGTTTTGATATTTTCACGAGCTGCAAAAATTTTTACCGGATTACCACCCCGCCGGACGACCGCAATACACTCAAGCCGCAAGCTCGCGTGTGGTTTCTTCGACCAACCGCTTTTGGTCTTCGGTTGTGAGTATTTTGCCCGTGACACGAACCGCTGTCTCGACCACCAGCCTACCAAGTTCACCGCGTAACTCAGCCAACATTTGCGTGCGTTCAAGCTCTGTGGTCTGCCGAGCCTTTTCAATGAGCGCTTGGGCGGTTGCAATTGCCTTTTGCATTTCACGCTGTTGCAGTTGCGCAGCCGTCTTACGCGCCTCGTCAATCAACCGATCTCCCTCATGGACAGCCCGGGCAATTATCTCTTGTGCTTTGGCTTGTGCACTAGCCAACTCAGCCTTGATCTTTTCTGCGTTTGCCAAGCCCTCCGCTATACGCTGTCTGCGTTGCTCGAGCGCGACGAGGACAGGTTTGTAAGCAAATCGATGCAACAGAAACGCCACAAGACAAAAGCTTATCACCTGGGCCGTGAACATCGGCCAATCAACACCAAAATCGCGCCCGATCTGGGCTGCTTTGCCCGCCAAGTCGCCGCCGATATCCGCAAATACAATGAAACTTGTCATCGTCATAAGCACATAATACCAACGCCAAAAGGCTCTACCTGGCCATGTACCCCGGTTGAGCTGGCCAAGTGTCTATTTGGCGAGGAAGATCGCGTAAAACACAATCGCCTCGGCAAATGCAATCGCAAGAATTGATTGCACGAGGATTTTTGTTGATGCACCTGGATTGCGGCCGACTGCTTCTGAAGCTTTTGCCCCAATCCAGCCCACTCCAATTGCCGCAGCCAAGCACGCCGCAGCAACGTGTACGTTACCTGTCAATTCAGCTGCCATTTGCATTATCATAGTGTTCATGCAGTTCTGGTACTTTGTTGTTAAATTTTGCTGCTAAGTCGTCATTTCTTAATGGTGCGGCTATTCCTCTGCCTGTTCTGCCTGCTCGTGTGTGCAAATTAACATCGTGAAAACAGCAGTTAACAACATGAAAACCAGCGCTTGAATGACGCCGACCATCAACTCAAGCAAATAAAACGGCACCGGTAAAAGCCAGCTAAACGGCGCAGGCGCAACTGCCGTCACTGCTTCCAAAAGATTTTCGCCTGCGTAAATATTGCCATACAAACGAAAGCTCAATGACACCGGCCGAAACAGAATCGAGATAACCTCAAGCAAACCGACAAACACAAACATACCAATCAACATGACTCGCAACAGTCCGGTGGTATCGCCTTTCGGGCCGAAGATGTGCAGCAGAAATCCCTTGAGTCCGTTGACTTGCAATGCCCAAATCGTCCAGCAAACAAAAAACACTGTCGCCATCGCAAATGTCATGTTCAAGTCCGCGTTTGCGCCGCGGAACAAGGGCCGTTCAACAACAAAGCCATGCGCAGTTTTTGTTCCCCAGCCAATTGTGCCTACACCGGGCAATAATCCGGCCCAATCCGCAAACAAAATAAAAATGAAAATCGAGGCGAAAAACCAAAACGTCCGGCGCACAAGATCACGCCCAATCAATCCCTCCAGGAAATCATGCAAAATTTCCACCAGCCATTCCCAAAAGTTTTGCAAACCTCCCGGCACTTCCTGCATCTGGCGTGTGGCTAGCCGCGCAAAAACTATTAATCCAACCGCAACAACCCAGCTTACAACCATCGAGTTTGTGACTGGCAACGGGCCGACCCTAAACAACACCGGCGGCGCCTTAGGCAAACCGTGCGTTGCATGGGCGGACCCCACAGTCTCTTCCGCGCCGTACAAATCTGCACGCGCCTCAGCGCCCTTAATAAACAGCGCATTCGTCCAGGCGAGCACTGCCGCTGCAATGCACACCAGAACAATCATTGACCTATTCAAAGCCATAAGGCCTAACTGCTTCTTTTTTCGGTTTAACAAAACTAAGTTCAATTCGTTCCAAGAACCCACACATTTGCACGCAAGCAAGCCCGAAACAAGTTTTTTGTATGTCAGCCGCGCCCAAAAAACCTCAATTACTTTAGGGAAAATCGGTTGCCGGCGCTCTTTAACGCCTGCTAAATAGCACACCCAGGGCCCGAATCCTGCGCCTGTGTATGCCAGCCTTCCATTTTATCCAGCAAGCGCGCAACCTGCTCGTCTCCCTGAGTGTCCGACCCCTCAACACGACCAAAATAAACTGGAGTAGACAAAAAGCTTGACAAATTTGGGTTTTTTTTAAATTTGTCGCGCGATGCGCACACATAAAGAAGTTATCAGCTGTTTTATAAGTCTGCTTACCTCAGCAGCGATCGCATAGGTCACAAATGTCTTTACACCTGTCGCAGACACATACGTCCGCAACCAACCCGGCTACGAAAACATGAATTACGGCAATCTCGGCTACATTTACCTGTATTCGATTTCGGGCCGTGACTATTTCGGTTATGTGAGATTTGATTTATCTAGCCTTGCGCCAGGCACACAATTAATGGACGCCTCCCTAACGCTTACGAAAGTCACGACCACTGAACGCAATGATACACTAACATCGGGACGCTTCCGCGCATTGGGGCTGAAGGATGTGGCTGGCAACACACCACAAAACTGGGATGAGCTAACACTCACGTGGAATACCAAAGGCACAGAGTACGTTAGCGAAAACACCTATGATCCTTTGCGCGTAGTTGATTTCGATGGAACAGCAGGTAACGAGGTTGTCACAACCACAACTGCAACTATCTCAGGAACGAACTTGGTAAGTTTCCTAAACGAACGGATTGCTGCGGGTGGCCTGGCGACTTTCATTTTTGACTATTCCGTAATCGAGACCAGCGGCCGCGGGTATGGCCTTGGCAGCAAGGAAAACACAGACCCAGCCACTTGGCCGCAATTGACGGTGGTAATACCTGAACCTGGCACAATTGGATTTGGTGTGGCTGCACTTGTGCTGATGCTAATCCGACGCACAAGAAAGTAAAAGCAGCGAGAGTTAAGCTTCAGCTTCACATTGGCGGGCTTGGGCAAAACCACCCTGCCAATTTGTAACCGCACATTGGCCCTAGATTCAGGGCCCATACGAGCTATAAAGACCCGCGGAAACGCGAGCAACCGCCCCGATATAAAACCGATGCGGCATCCTACGGTTGAACACCCGCCGATCTAGGCAAGCGTTAAAACACAGCGTTAAAACTTTTTACCTGCCACAGCAGTGCTTGAATTTTTTACCGCTGCCGCATGGGCAAGGGTCGTTTCGGCCCACCTTCGGCCCTGTCCAAACCGGTTTCGAGCGGTCAACTGCAGCCGCTGCTTCGCTGACAATGTCGCTCGCCCTTCGCTGTTGAGGTGCCCCAGCCGCAGCAGTGGAAGCGGTTCTCGTGCCCGCGCCGCTAAACGCGCTGAATGTTTGGTGCAAGGTTTGCTGAGGTAAACTGGCAAGGTAATTCTCGAACGCAAACAGACTGGATGCACTCTGGAAAATGTTTTTGCAAATCTCGCTTTTTACGTTGACCATCATTTCGTCGAACAGCTTTTTGGCCTCGACCTTGTATTCGATCAACGGATCGCGCTGCCCATAGGTACGCAACCCGATGCTGTAACGCAGGCTGTCCATCTCGTACAGATGCTCCTGCCACAACTTGTCAATGGCGGTCAAAATGATGTAACGCTCGACAACTTTCAGCGCCTCCGGGTTTTCAAAGCTCATCTTCAGCTCGTATGCCTTGCGCACGGCATCGAAAATGAGATTGCACACAGCAAACTGTGCTGCGCTCAACCCGTCGTAAATTGAGCCTTTGAGAGGCGTCTCGGTAGCAGTTTCCGCAGCTTTGGCAACGGCAGCTTCGGTTATACCCACCGGGAACGTCAGGTTCACCCAGTCTGTCAGTTGCCGTATCTTCCAATCTTTGAGTTCAAATTCAGGGGTGGTGAGTTGGTCAACCTTTTCGACAATGACCTCCTCGATTATGTCCATGAGCCGGTCGCGCACATCCTCGGCATGAATGATCTGGTTGCGGAATCCGTAAACGACTTCGCGTTGTTTGTTCATCACATCGTCGAACTCGAGTGTGCGCTTGCGGATCTGGAAGTTGTGTTGTTCGACCCGTTTTTGTGCCTGCTCGATTGACCGGTTCAATAGCGGATGCTGCAGTTCCTGACCTTCTTCAAGGCCCATCTTTTCCATGTACTTTACAATCCGTTCGGACCCGAACAGCCGCATCAGATCATCTTCGAGCGCAATGAAAAAGTGCGATGAGCCTGGGTCACCCTGTCGCGCACAACGGCCACGTAACTGCCGGTCTATGCGCCGCGCCTCGTGTCGTTCAGTGCCGATTACATGTAATCCCCCTAGCTCGGCTACGCCGGGGCCAAGTTTGATGTCGGTGCCACGCCCGGCCATGTTTGTGGCAATCGTAACCGCCCCGCGTTGCCCCGCACGCGCCACAATCTCGGCTTCCTGTTGATGATATTTGGCGTTTAACACCGAGTGCGGGATACGTTCCTTTTGCAGCATGCGTGAGAGGTGTTCACTGACCTCAACTGAAATTGTGCCTACAAGTATTGGCCTGCCTTGGGCATGAATCTGTTTGATCTCGTTAATGACGGCGTTGTATTTCTCGCGTTTAGTTTTGTAAACTGAGTCGTTCCAGTCTTTTCGTATGCACGGTTTGTTTGTCGGTATGACAAGTACACCCAGCTTGTATATGTCCCAAAACTCAGACGCCTCGGTCTCGGCTGTGCCGGTCATACCAGCAAGCTTTTGGTACATTCTGAAGTAGTTTTGGATCGTGATGGTTGCAAGCGTCTGTGTTTCGCGTTCGATCTCGACCCCTTCCTTGGCTTCGACGGCCTGATGCAACCCGTCGCTCCAGCGGCGACCCGGCATCAGCCTGCCTGTGTTCTGGTCAACAATGATGACCTTGTTATCCTGCACAACGTAGTGAACGTCCTTAAAATAAAGGCAGTATGCCTTCAGCAATTGTGAAATGCAGTGGATCCGTTGCGCTTTTGCTTCGAACTCTTCCTGCAACTTGCGTTTTGCTTCCATGCGTTTGCGCACGTCTGTCTCGGGTCCGGCGTCAATCTCGTGTAACGCAACCGTAAGGTCAGGCAGCACAAATGCGTCTGGGTCGCTCGGACTAAGGAACGCGCGGCCTTTTTCAGTCAGGTCAGCTTCGTTATTTTTCTCGTCAATTGCAAAGTACAACTCTTCTTTTTGGGCAAAAAGTTGTGCTTTCTTCTGGTCAAGGTGCAGCTCGGTCTCGATACGGTTCAGCAATTTGAGGTTCTCGGGGTTCTCGAGCATACGCAATAACCCCTCCGATTTCGGCATGCCCATTTTAACGCGCAGAAGCATTAGCCCCAACTGCCGCTCAAGCTCATCACGCTCGGCTGAGTCAAGTTCTCCCTCTCGACTTAGCTTGCGTAAAAACGCATCTGCTTCGTCCAGATACCGTTTGCACAACCGTTCCTGCGCGCGTACAAGCGATTCAACCTGCGATTTGTGCTTTGCGTATTCGTTGTCGAGCGCTCTGACCGACGGTCCGCTTATAATCAACGGCGTGCGCGCTTCATCAATCAGGATCGAGTCAACCTCGTCAACAATCGCATAATAATGACCGCGTTGGACCTGGTCTTCTTTGCGTGTTGCCATGCCGTTGTCACGCAGATAGTCAAAGCCGAACTCAGCGCAGGTACCGTAGGTAATGTCGCAGTAATACTGTTGCCGCCGCACATGCGGCGGTTGATCATGCTGTATGCACCCGACCGTCAGCCCGAGGAACCTGTAAATCTCGCCCATCCACTCGGCGTCGCGCGCGGCAAGATAATCGTTCACAGTAACCAAATGCACGCCGTGCCCTGTCAAAGCATTTAGGTAAACCGGCATCGTCGCAACCAGCGTTTTACCTTCGCCGGTTGCCATCTCGGCTATCCGGCCGTTGTGCAATGCCCATGCGCCGATCAGTTGCACATCGAACGGGATCATGTCCCACACAACCGGATGACCCCGTACCATGATCGTCCGGCCAACCAGCCGACGGCAGACGTTTTTGACCACGGCAAACGCCTCAGGAAGCAACTCATCAAGAATTGCCTGCTCGATCTCGAAGGCTTTACGCCGCTCGATCTTGGCCTCGTCGCTGCGTAACTCGGCCTCGAACTTGCGTGCTCGCTCGAGCGCTTCGTAGTAGCCGCGTGCTTTCCGGCCTTCCTCGATCCTGCGCTTAAACTCATCTGTTTTTGCGCGGATTTGCTCGTCAGTTAGCGTCTGATACTGTTGCTCGAGCTCGTTTATTTTCGGCACCAAAGTGTTGCGTAACCGCCGCACTTCACGGTCGTTCTTCGAGCCGAAAATTTTCTTGATCACGTAACCAATCATGGTCTGAGTTGTAAAATTAACGCGCGAAAAACCGCCGTGCAAACCCTTCGGGAACGTCTCCAAGGCAAGCTTGGCTGCTAGACTTGCTCATGCCAATTGCCATTGTTTCTTGGTGGATTCAATCATGCGCAATTCGGTTACCTGTGGTCTGCCTACGCAATTCGGATAGAGCTTTTTCACAAAGTGCGCGTTGTACTTTGACTGATTATGTTTGCGCCGCGCTGACTCGTTTTCGAACCGCATTAGGTGGTAAAACGTGTTGCCGTCAGCAGCACGAAAAACCAAAAAGAGCGTTTTGGGCTCGTTTTTGCTGACCTCAGCAATAAACTCGCGCATGGCACCTTTTACTTCGCCCACTTTCTCGGGCCGAACGGTGTACTTGACCAATGTGTACCGCATAAACCGGATTGCAGGAATCAAATTGAATCTTTCCGGGCTGCGTTACCAGCCAATTTTTTTGCGCAACCAGCTGCCAATCTGTAGCTGCACGCGCCAGCACGCAGACCACAAAACCTGAAAAAACAAGTCGCGCCGGGTGGCACAGGCTCTCAGCCTGTCTTCGGTGGGCTATCAGCCCGCGGTGATTTTACGGATGCTAGGAATAAGCTGCGGCACAGAATGTTCCCGTTCATGCCCCAAAGGCGCGCGGCCAACTCACCAGCGCTGCCCGTTCTGAATCCAAACCGACCTGTAAATCCTGTAAATTCGGGAAAAAGTTACCGGCTCGAATTCGTGCACTCTAACAAGCGCAGCTACAGGCGGGTATCGGTTCAGATCAACTTTTTATACCGCGTGTCCTGGCTGAGTTTTTTGACCAGCTCTTTGACCTTCTGCGCCTGGCTCTTGTGCGCAAGCAAGACCGCGTCATCGGTCTGCACCAGAATCGAATCGCGCAGGCCAACCACAGCAATTGGCGTGCGATGCGCCTTTGTGCGCGCATCAAAAATGATATTGCGCGCTGCGTCAACATGGACGAAATCTGCCACGGCGCAGTTGCCTTCGGCATCGGGCTTGATGTGTCGTGCAAGTGCCGTCCATGACCCGAGGTCGTCCCAGGCAAAGTTGCCATCCGCTACAACGACGTTCTGGGCATGTTCCATTAGCGCGTAGTCAATCGAGATTTTCTTTAGCGTCGGGTAATCCTTTTCGAGCTGCTTCGCCAGCTTGCTTGGCTTTGTAGCAAGCTCGAACCACCGCCGACACGCCTCGTACATTTCGGGCTGATGCTTTTGCAACCCTTCGGTAATTGTCACAAAGTTCCAAATAAACATGCCCGCGTTCCACCTGTACTGGCCGCTTTGGAGGTACTCGAGCGCTTTGTCGAAGTTAGGTTTTTCGACAAACTGCTCAGCCTTGTAAAACGCCGTCTTATATCTGGCACCTGTCGGGGGCGGCAATGGCGCACCCACACGGATGTACCCGTAACCTGTGGCTGGCTCGGTGGGTTTAATCCCAATCGTCACAATTGCCTGCCCGCGTGAGGCCAGATCAAAAGCATCTGCGAGCACTTGTTGGAATTTTTTTTCTTCGGGGATCACATGGTCGGCAGGCAGCACTGCCATGACTGCGGTTGTGCTGCGTGCGCCGACTAACGCCGCGCCTAGCGTGACTGCAGCACAAGTATCGCGCCCAATCGGCTCTGCGATCAGATTTGATCTCGGGACCTTTGGCACATGTCGGGCTACTTCGGGTAACTGCACCTGGTTCGTAATTACGAAGACGTTCTTGGCCGGCACAAGCGGTAACACACGGTCAAGTGCCTGTTGCAACAGTGTTTTGTTACCCACCAATGCGAGCAACTGTTTCGGGCGCGTCTCGCGGCTCAATGGCCAGAACCGTTCGCCGCGTCCACCTGCCATTATGATCACAAAACGGTCTTTGGCATCGGTTTTAGTTTTCATATTACTTCCCCTACAACAAGCAGTACTTTGCGCAATAATTCGTCACTGATGTAACCATCAGACTCCAAAATCTGCAGTAGATGAGGTTTTGCTTCAGAAACAAGCCCGGGCTTTCCCAACCGGCAGACACCCCCTCAACATCTCCACAACTCTAATCCCAAGGCTTGTGACAAAAGCCTGCGCTAAACGATCATCCACCACCGCAACGAATCCAGGATGCGCCACAGCCCAAGATAGAACAGCGCAATCCCCACCGCAAATCTCATAGCTGGCAATGACTGGTAATTCCGGCACAGCACGTTGCACAAATTGGCTTCCGGCCCTGTTGAGCCGGCGTGTCGCAGCGGCATCGCCGCTGGCGCCCAAGATTTCGCCTGACACGGGCTTAGAGATTACTAGCTTCGCAGTAATCGGGGGCACGAGCCCCAGCAAACCAACCTTTGCGAGCAAAATATCTGGCGAGGTGTTGATGACCCGAGATTCAGGCACCTTTCAGTTCTTGTTGCAATTCTTCTGGCGTGGATTGGAACTGAGAAACCTTGTGGCAAAGCAGCAGATCGAGGAAATCGGCACGGCCGATGCCAAGCAACTCAGCGTCCTTGCCGGACGAGATGCGGCCCTTTTCATACCATTTGATTACTGCCGTTTCAAGCAGCTCTCGGGCGAACCGACTTTCGTCGCTGCCAAAATTCCACACCACTTCTTCCGGCAACTCAACTGTCACTCCCCTAGTCACCGACTGAAGTTTAACAGGGCCACACCAGCCGGTCAAGGTACACTATCCTTAACTGTAGACAGCACAGATACCACTCACTGTATTACCTAGCCATCGGCCCGGGGAACCCTTTGCTGGCCGGTTTTAAATCTCTGCTACGCGCGCACTGTTAGACTAGCTTAACGAACCTACTACTCGATCTTGAGTGCGTAAGCGAACTCGCACGGTTTCTTGGCCGGGAAGCTCACGGTCAGTCCAGTCTCATCCCGGAAGAACCGCAATTTGCCAGGCACACCGAGCATTCGAATGCGTTTGACAGGACCTGGCCAATAGGACGAGCCTTGCGCAAGTGCTTTTATGGTCACCTGCCCGTTGTCAGGCCACCCAAGCACGATTGCGTACAGAACTTTACCGTTCTTCGACTGCGTGAACCGGATGTCTTGAGCTGTCAATGGCACAGAGTAAACGTCGCGCAAACCGTCGAACTGGCCGCGCTCGGTAACTTTTGTTGCTGGGCCTTCACCGTAGATTTTCCATGGCCGCGTCTTGTAAATCGCCTCGCCATTGACCCGCAGCCATGCACCAATGTCCGAGACAATTTTTACTTCGTCTTCATCAATCGAGCCGTCGCCGCGTACCGGCACGCTCAACATCAGGTTACCATTCTTGCTCACGATATCGGTGAGCATCGGAATGACTTGCGCAGCGGTTTTGTACTTGTGATTGATGAACAGGTCGCGGTCGTAATGCCAATGTCCAATGCAAGTGTCGGTCTGCCACGGCTCAGCCATGATATCGGTTGCACGTCCGCGTTCGATGTCGTACACAAGCGCGCGGCGCTGCATTCCTTTGAGGTGCTTGCCGGTCACGACCGCCTCGTTTTTGCCGTGCCATTTTATGCTCGTGTTGTAGAAATGCGCCGCCAGGTGCAGCCCGACTGCATCCGTCACACCATGGAACGGCAGCACGGTATCGTCGAAATAAATCATGTCCGGCCTGTAATCGTCCCATAACTGTTTGGTCCGCATGTAAAACTTACGCATGTAGGCTTCGTCAGGGACACTGCTGCCCTTGGCAGGGTCCCATTCCCAGACAAGTCTTTCGCCAGGGGGGTGATTTTGCGCGTACAGGTCTTGCGGGTCCAACCCTTCCCACCACTGGCCGATGCCGTCAGCTTTGGTAAGCTTACCGTCATAGGGTACACCAGCGTATTCGCCCCGTTTATCTGCGCCCTGGGCAGGCTCGTACCACGACCATGCATGCGATGCGTGCACGCTAACGGCGAAGCGCAAGCCATGCTTGCGGGCCGCCTTGGCCCATGCGCCGATGAGGTCTTTCTTGGGGCCAATCGCAACTGAGTTCCAAGGCTGGTATTTGGAGTTCCAATTGTCAAAGTTGTCATGATGATTTGCCAGTGCCATGAAATACTTCGCACCGCACCGCTTATAAAACGCCAACAGTTTGTCAGGGTCAAACTTTTCCGCTTTCCATTGATTAATGATGTCCTTGAAGCCGAACTTGGAGGGGTGACCATATGTGGCTACGTGATGTTTATAATGTGAGTGACCCTCGATGTACATGTTGCGCGCGTACCAGTCGCCGCGTTCGGGTTGGCACTGTGGGCCCCAGTGCGCCCAAATGCCGAACTTGGCGTCCCGGAACCATTCGGGGCAACTGTAGTTGGTTAGCGATTCCCAACTAGGCTCGAACGGTCCGGGAGCTATCGGATACTGTGTAGCTGTGGCGCCCGATTCAATGCTAGTTTGATTTTGGCCAAACACCATTCGTCCGATCATCACGCCCAAAACAAGCAAGGTCATATTTCGCATATCTTGCCTCCATTTGTTCACCTGCGTTGCTCAAGTTTTCCCTGTCCCGCAACTGCTCCGTTACAACCGGGATTACATCCGTGCGCGCCCACGGATTTGACAGTTTCAACAAGCGGTTTCGTAAACTCAACCACGCGTTGCTCTAGCTCGGGTGAGTTGCCGCATTGTGCGATCCGGTTTACCACAGCACTACCGACCACAACTGCATCGGCCAGAGCCGCCACTGCGCGTGCCTGCTCGGATGTAGAAATACCGAACCCGACAGCAATTGGCAACGACGTATGCGCTCGTATCTTACCGATCATAGCCGGCAGGTCCGGCGGCAGCGTGTCGCGCATGCCGGTCACACCCTCGCGCGAGATGTAATACACAAACCCAGTGGCCCGCTTGACAATCATCTCGATGCGCCGCTCGGGTGTTGTGGGGGCTACCAAATAAATATTGCACAAGTCAACCCTGCGCATCGCCGCCTCGACTTGCCCGGCCTCTTCCGGCGGCAAATCGAGCACGAGCAACCCGTCAACACCAGCCGCTGCAGCATCTGTTACGAACCGCTCGGGGCCGTACCGGTGCATTAGGTTGAAATAGATGTAAAGCACGATTGGTATTTGCGACTCACGCCGGATTCGGGCAACAGCCTCAAGCACCTTAGGCGGTGTAGTCCCAGACGCCAGCCCACGTTGCGCAGCCAATTGATTAACCAACCCATCTGCAAGCGGGTCACTGAATGGCACACCCAGCTCGAGCACGTCAACGCCGATACGGTCGAACGCAAGTGCAAGCCGCCGCGTGGCTTCCAAGTTCGGATCACCCGCGCCTATGTAAATGATGAGTCCTTTACGGCCCTCACTTTTGAGTCGAGCAAACCGGCCAATGATACGGTTCATGCGCACGACAGTGTTGTGTTGATCGCTTCAGCTTTCAAGCCAGTTCGCGTACCACTCGACCCGCAACCCATCCAAGGTCAGCTCGGGCACAACTGCGGTTACCTCGGGCAGGTTGGGGCAAATTAACTTTGCACAGCCCCCTGTGGCAACTACACGTAGCCGGCTCGTTTTCAGCTGACGCCTGATGCCGCGTAACGCCTCGCGTACTAGCCCGGTCAACGCGTAGGTCGCACCGAGCAGCATAGCTTCTTTCGTGCTGCGCCCAATTGCGCGCCGAACACACCGGAATCGCACTCGCGGCAGCAAAGCGGTGCGCTCGTGCATGTAATCTGTCAGCGCAGCTAGCCCGGGCGCAATCACGCCGCCAATGTAATAGCCCCGAGCATCCACGACATCAATTGTCACTGCTGTGCCAAAATCAATAACAACAACTGGCGCACCGAACCTGTGCAATGCGGCTACTGCATTTGCCAGTCTGTCCGGCCCGATTTTGTTTGGGTTCGGATAATCAATGCGTGTCGTCCGCACCGTGCGTGCCGTCAATTTGAGGATTGTGCCGGAGGTTAACCGGCGCAGCACGGCAAACACCCGCTCGGTTGCGTGCGGCACCACACTGCATACGGCTGCTCCCTCAAGTTGTGTGTTGCCCGTAAACTTTTTCAGGCACAGCTCGCCTTTCCGGGTTGACCACGCGTTGGTGGGGAACTCAGCGCGTTTTCGCACATGCGTCGTGTCTGCAAGTCCGACATGGGTGTTGGTGTTGCCTATATCCAAAAGCAGAACCATTCGTTTTACTTTAGTGTTGAAAGACTGAATTGGTAGAGTCGCTTCGCTGAGGCAACGCCACACGGCCGCGGCAGAATACCAAGCCTGGCAGCACCGGAAAGCGCGCCTTTTGCGAAGCTTGAGGTTGGAGAGCAGACAACCCGGTATTGCGCATGCAAGCTCACTTGTTTCACTAGAACTTTAACCTGTGTGTCCGGGTCCAGGAAAACAGCGCAGCACCCCACGCAGGCTTGCTGCCCCGGCTTCGGCAAAGTTTGCGTGGCACCTGGACTCATTGCTTTTCGACGGTCACGTCCCCTCCAATGACACGCTCGATGTGCCCGTGTTGGGTGCGCAACAGCAACGCCCCGTCGGGCGCAAGTGATTCGGCGCGTCCTCCCACGCTGCGCTCGCCAATCCGAATTACGACGTACCGGCCAAGTGTCGTGCAATACCGCGCCCATTCGTCTGCTATCACCTCAAACTCACCCGCGCACACACGTAAATAATCCCCATCAAGCTCGCGTAACAGGCGCGTGGCTAGCTCGGCGCGGTCTATCAAGTGCCCGGTTTCGACCCTGAGCGATGTGGCAAGCTGCCGCAGCTCAGCGGGAAACTCTCTTGCGCTTACATTCACGTCAATGCCGACGCCGAGCACAACGTACTTGGTGCGGTCCAGCTCAGCGCTCAACTCTGTGAGGATACCGGCCACTTTTTTGCCCCGGACCAGGATGTCGTTTGGCCACTTGATTTCAGGCTGGAGCGCCGTTTGCGCTTTGATAGCCCGCACAAGCGCAGTTGCAGCGGCTATTGTCAATTGTGTTGTTTGTTGTGGCCGCAACGGTGGGCGCAGCAGAACCGAAAACCACAGCCCCTTGCGCGCCGGCGAAAACCATTTGCGCCCGAGCCGGCCGCGCCCAGATGTCTGTGCCTCGGCAAACACAACAACGCCTTCGGCCACACCATCCCGCGCGAGTTTCTCGACCACATCGCTAGTTGACGTGGTCTGCTCAAACACGCGAATGTCGCGTCCTACAACACGCGTCTTACCAAGTCGAGCAAGTAAATCGTCTGCATGCAACAAATCCGGCCAGTTCAATAACCTGTAGCCGTGGACCGGGCTTGCCTCTATTTCGTAACCGAGCCTGCGCAGTTCCTCGATTCGCGCCCAAACGGCTGCGCGGCTAATGCCGAGCCGCTGTGCCAGTTCAACTCCGGATACACCGTTCGGGCCGGCGGAACGCAACGCCGCCAGGATTTGTGCGTCAGTGCTCACAATTGCCACCCAAACAATTAGCCGCCCAACAACAAACATGCAACTTCAACCTGGCGCACCCGTCGTAATGCAAAACACCGGCTTGCGTGTCAGGCGCTAATCACTAAGCTTTCAGGCCGGCATGAGAATCTTATCTGGCATACAACCGTCAGGTGCACTGCACCTTGGCAATTACTTTGGCATGATGAAGCCCGCCATCGAACTGCAGGATAAAGGCGAGGCGTTCTATTTCATCGCCGACCTGCATTCGATGACATCGCTGTTCAACGCCGACGAAAGGCGCAAAAACACTATCGAGGTTGCACTCGATTTTCTTGCGTGCGGGCTTGATCCCCAAAAGGCAGTCTTCTTTAAGCAATCAGACGTGCCAGAGGTCACAGAGCTGACCTGGCTGCTATCTACCGTCACGCCGATGGGCCTGCTCGAACGCGCTCACAGCTACAAGGACAAAACCGCTAAGGGCATTTCCCCAAATCACGGCTTGTTTGCGTATCCAGTGTTAATGGCAGCTGATATTTTGATCTACGACTCGAACATCGTGCCGGTTGGCCAGGACCAAAAGCAACATCTGGAAATGACACGTGACATAGCCGACAAATGGAACCGGATTTACGGTGAGACGTTTGTGTTGCCCGAGCCGCTGATCCGTGAAGAAGTGGCCGAGGTGCCAGGCATAGACGGCCAGAAAATGAGCAAAAGCTACGGCAATACAATCGAGATCTTTGGCGAGGAAACAACGCTGCGCAAAAAGGTCATGTCAATTGTCACCGACAGCCGCGCGCCCGAGGTACCCAAACCTGACGCAGCCCAGAACCTGGTAATCAAACTGCTCAAGCTCGTTGCCCCACCAGATGTTGCCCAAGAATACGAAGACCGCCTTCGTACAGGTGGGCTTGGCTATGGCAAACTCAAGGAAGTGCTTTTCGACTACTACTGGGCATACTTTGCCGATGCGCGCAAACGTAGGGCTGAACTGCAGAAAAATCTTGATTATGTTCACGCGATCCTGCGCGAAGGCGCAGCCAAAGCACGCGTAACAGCACGCGAAGTCCTGCAACGCGCACGCAACGCATGCGGGATCGCATAATCCACCAAAAGCAATCATCATGTGAAGATGGGCAACCAAGCATGCTGGCACGGGCATTAACCGGTTTTGTTGGGCAGATCTTTCCAAGATGCGGCCAGGGCCGTTAACATGCGTTTCGTCTACTACCTTGATCAAGCGCCCAACCGGCAGGTCGGTAATCTTTTTGACAACTCGATTTTCGCGTGCAATTTCAGCAGCAAATTCCACTGGGACCACGAAGGCACCAGCGCCCTACCGGCCACAGTGCAGGGTTTGTAACTTAAGATGCCTTGCAGCGTTGTTGTTACTTGACACTGCTCTAAGTTGCCCAAGGATTGAACGCTAAACATAACAACTTACGAGCCCAAACAATGCGAATCCTGGTTACAGGTGGCGCAGGCTACATTGGCAGCGTGGCGAGCGAACTGCTTGTCAAAGCTGGCCATGAGGTGATTGTGCTCGACAACCTCAGCCAAGGACACCGTGCTGCGGTGCCGCCACAAGCTGTTTTCATAAAGGGCGACCTGGCCGACGCGGATATGTTAAGGCGGGTGTTTGCCGAGCATAGACCCGAAGCAGTAATGCATTTTGCATCGCACACACTGGTGGGCGAATCTGTGCAAAAGCCGTTTCTCTACCTAGGCGCAAACGTAGTCAACGGCATCAACCTACTGCACGTTGCACTCGAGCACGGCACAAAACGGTTTATTCTGTCCTCGACTGCGAACCTGTTCGATAATCCACCGAAAATTCCCATTGACGAAACCGCGCCGATAGTCCCCGGCAGCCCCTATGGCGAATCGAAGTTCATTCTGGAACGCATCCTTTACTGGCTCGAAAAAACACACGGGCTGCGCTATGCAAGCCTCCGATATTTCAATGCAGCAGGTGCAACCGCCGAACGCGGCGAAGACCACCGTCCTGAAACGCACCTAATCCCGATCGTACTTAGCGTTGCGCTGGGCAAGCGAAAGGCAGTAACGATCTACGGCGATGATTACCCTACACCAGACGGCACCTGCGTGCGCGATTACATTCATGTGAGCGACCTGGCGCGTGCACACATTCTTGCGCTTGAAGCGCTGGAAAAAGGCAGTCGCATATACAACCTTGGCAACGGCCGCGGGTTTAGTGTCAAACATGTGATCGAAACCGCACGCAAAATCACTGGTCATCCAATCCCGGCTGAAGTCGGTCCACGCCGACATGGTGATCCCCCTGTACTCGTTGCAAGCAGCGACAAAATTCGGCGCGAACTCGGCTGGCAACCTGAATTTTCTGATCTCGAAAGCATTATTGCCAGTGCGTGGCATTGGCACCAAAAATTCCCTGACGGCTACCCAGACTAAAATTTGCACCGTCGCAAGACCAAGCAAACACCGAACTCGCACAGTTATTCCCCAACAGACAATCGTTTTCGGTTCGTACCGCCAAAGTCTGACACAGCACATCTTAGCAACGCCATTTTGCACGTGGCTTTGCAGTAAGCGAAATTGTCGGTTTCACATGCCCGGTTTTTCAACTATCTTACTGCCGTGAGTCCATTGACCGGACAACCCGAGTGTTTCAGCGCGCTTACGAATGTGATCGTGCCTGATTTGTGGCAGCAACAGGCAGTAACCGCATTGCGCGCTGGCAAAGACGTGGTTGTCCAAGCGCCAACCGGTGCAGGTAAAACATTTATCTTCGAGCTCTGGTCTAATTTCGGCAAACCGCGTGGGCAGGCAATTTACACAGTGCCAACGCGTGCTCTTGCGAATGATAAACTGGCTGAATGGCGCGCACGCGGCTGGAACGTTGGCATTGCAACGGGTGACCTCGCGGAAAACCTCGACGCGCCGGTCATTGTTGCCACACTTGAGACACAAAAAAACCGACTCATTCGCGGCGATGGCCCCGATCTGCTTGTTATTGATGAGTACCAAATGCTGAGCGATCCTGAGCGCGGCCTCAATTACGAGGTCGCAATCGCGCTTTGCCCGCCCCAGACACAACTTTTGTTGCTCAGCGGCAGCGTCGCCAATCCGCAAGACGTGGTCAAGTGGTTGCAGCGACTCGGCCGCGATGCGGTCCTCATCCGGCATGAAGAGCGCCCCGTACCGCTTGAAGAAGTCCACGCAAACAACCTCAGCTACCATTTGCCCAACGAAATTCGCGGTTACTGGCCGCGCCTGGTTGCAAAGGCGCTTGCTGAAGACCTCGGCCCGATCCTAATCTTCGCACCGCGTCGGCAGGCAGCTGAAGCAATGGCCAACGAGCTCGCACGCCAGTTACCAAACCCAAACCCGCTCCAACTTAGCCCCCAACAGAAAGCACTCGTTGGCAAACATCTTGCCGAGTTGCTCAAATGCCGTGTTGCCTATCACCACAGCGGTCTGAGTTACGGTGCGCGCGCAGGTGTAATTGAGCCGTTGGCCAAGGCAGGCCAGCTGCGCGTTGTAGTGGCCACAATGGGGTTGGCAGCAGGCATCAATTTCTCGCTCAGGAGCGTTGCTTTGGCGGGTGATTCCTACCGGCGCGACGAGATCGAGCAACCGCTGAGACCAGATGAAATACTGCAGATGTTCGGCCGCGCAGGCAGACGCGGCCTGGACGAGACCGGGTACGTAATTGTCACCGCAAACGGCATTCGGCTGCTGGACGCCCATGCGGCGCATCTTTGCCGCAACGGCATGGTTGACTGGGGCGCACTGCTCGGGTTGATGAATGCCGCAGTTGAACGTGGGGATGACCCCTTTGCTGCAGCAGTGCGTGCTCAAGAACGCCTTTTTACGTCAAAACCGATTGTGCTCGGTATCGAGCAATCATTGAAAAATCCGGATACACCATGTGGTCTGCGTACAGACTCCGAACGCGCACGGCACGTGCGCAAACGAATCCGGCAGATGCTCAACAGCAGGGGCAAATGGGAAAATTATCCGCTACCGGTTGAAAAACCCGTGCGCGAGATCTACGCCCTAGCACAGCATACGCCAGATGAAAACTGTACGCATGTGGGCAAAAACGCAACTTCCTCTGACCACATAGACAGGTCTAATGTGCAAATCAAGTTGTTGCCTGTGCTGTCGGTGCCAGATGCGCTCCAGAAAGTTGGTTCGGGCACGTTGTGTATCATTGCCGAAGACGAGCACGGCCGCAAAACCCACGGACGCGCACTGACAGTAGCAGAAAAACTCGCCGACGGTCGCGTTACGATAGCAAAATGGGTACGGCGCCTCACAAATTGGCGCGGTCGCATTGCACCAGAAAAAATCTGGGAGCACAAAATTGCGCCCATGCTCGCGGCCAAGCTAGCCAAGCAGAGGACACCTGTGACGAAATTCGTCCAGCAAGCACACCGGATAATGGCACAGCTCGATATTTCACAGTTGACGATGCGCGTGCCGGTTGACTCACACGGTGTCGCATTATGGAAACCGCCCGAACGCGAAGTGTTCCCGCCTGACTGCGCCGTTTGCACTCTTGTGGAGACGTGCAAAAAGCTGCCTACTGCAACAGGTGTCGCACTGCTGTGGCGGCGGCTCGGGTTGATTGACGAGACAGGTACACCTACACGACGCGGCCAGATCGTGAGTTTTTTTTCACAGGGCTACGGCCTCGGCATAGCAGCCGCACTTGAAGACGAATCTTATCCGTTGGACGAGCTGGTGTACGACCTAGCAAACCTTGACGCCGGATTCAGATTTTGCGGAGACGACAACCGCTGGGGCGGCCGCCTGGCTGCTGTATGTCACGCAAAATTTGGCTTGCAAACCATACCAGGTTACCTCGAAAACGGCCTGCCACCAGGTTACGGCGCAGGTGCAGAACAGATCGTTGCCTCAGTCCACAAAGACCCCCAGAGTAAACACGCCTGGGTAAGTGAACTTGTCGGGCTGGGCGACATCGATAGGCTCATCATCGAATGGCGCAGTTTGCTCAGACAAATTTCGCATGCGCCGGAGCTAGACTGGGAGCGTTGGCGCGACCTGCAGGCACTGGCCCGGACGATCCTCAACGAAACTGAATCACCCACAATCACCGAACTCCCTCCATTGGAACACCACCAGACAAAGCGCGTTGACCACAGGCTCATACTGAAACGGAATTGATTCGGGCCACATCACACGAAAAAAATCTTCAGCATCCGCACCACACACTGGTATGTTGACGGGCCTTGAGCAACCGGAAAATCAATGCAAACGATGAAACTCGAAAAACTCCTGGAATGTAGTGTAGATGCCGCGCGTGCGGCAGGAAGGCTGTTGCGCAAAAACATGCGCAGCACAAAAACTGTCAAACATGCCACTGCCCACGACCTGAAACTCGAACTTGACGTGCGTGCTCAGGTTAAAATTGAAGCTCTTTTGCGCGCTGCGTTCCCGCAAATACCAATCTTGGGCGAGGAAAAAAGTGTGGGTGACCTGACAGGCCCGATTCGATGGGTTGTTGACCCGTTGGACGGCACTGTAAACTACGCGTACGGCATTCCGCATGTCTGCGTGCAAATCGCGCTTCAAAAGCGTGTCCAAATCAGACGCGCTGCAGATGCCGAGTACAAGACCTTGATTGGTGTGATCTATGACCCGTTCCAGGATGAGCTTTGGACAGCAGTGCGGGGTGAACCAGCCAGACTCAATGGCGCACCTGTGCGCACGAGTAATCGCCGTAATCTTGGTGAAGCAGTTGTATCAGTCGGGTTTGGCAAAAGTGAAAAATTTCTCGATGCGATCCTCCCCTGTTTCATCCAGTTGGCACGCACGGCGCGCAAAATCCGGACTATGGGCTCAGCCGGGCTTGGTCTGGCATATGTAGCCAGTGGCAGATTTGATGCGTACATCGAACGTGGCATAAGTTTGTGGGACCTTGCTGCAGGCGGATTGATGGTCGAGTGCGCAGGTGGAAAATTCTGGTGCGAGAAAAATCCCGGTGGCGACTCGTTCCGAATGATTGCCAGCAACAAGGCGATTTTCAAGCTACTGCCGCGGTTGTGCTGAGCTTTCGCGCGGGCGAAATTATCCCGCACAGGCCTGAACTTGTATCACTGCTCCTGTGCCTGCCGGAGCACTGCAAGGCCTTTGAGCAGGTCCAATGCACGCGCAAGAACCGGATCGGTCACAACAGGTTTTTCAGGTTCTTCTGGGCCAATCATCGGTCGGCGCCCGCCCAGCCGCGAGCCTTCCATATGTTCGCGCATCAGCTCAGCCTCGTTAAGCCGACGCCGCTGGACTCGATTCGTCTGGCTCGACCCACCAGTCTGGTTGGTTAAATAGCCCGGCTGGGGCGCCCCGTCTGCAAGAGCGATTTGCCCGTACGGATCAACTAAAAAAACACGCTCGTCTTCGGGCCGGACCGCAACCGCGATGTCCGGCCGCAGACCGTCTTCGGGCAACGGCTGCCCGTCGCCAAGTTTTACCTGTGCCCTGGCGATGCGCAGGCGTTGTCCCGTCGTTAACTCAAATTCGTCTACTGCAAAAATTCGCCCGGCTGTGTTTGTGCCGATGACAATGCCCACACCCAGATACCGTACTAGTGCTGCCAGTGCTTCTGCGGCGCCCGCCGTTTCACGATTCACAAGTGCCACCACCGGCACATTGACCGTGTTTGTTTTTGCAGTGGCATACACTTTTCCGCTCCCCCAATCCAAAAGGAGACCATACGAGTCTGCAAACAGGTCAGCAGTTTTGGCTGCAGCTGCGTAATTTGTCCCCCGCGCAAACCGCAGGTCCAATACAATGCCCGACAGTTTGTTTGTGCCCTTGGTTGCTTCGAGGGCACTCAGCAGGTCCGATGGCAAACTCGATGTCACATCTGAAATCCGAAAATACACAATCGAATCATCAAATAGATTTGTCACGGCCAATGCGCATGCGGGGGTGAAAGAGCCCGAGTTAGTCTTGTCCCATACCAGCTCCACTTGCGGGCCGAGCCGTTTTAGCAGTCCTTCAACCGAGGCATGCTCAAGCTCAGGCAAGCTTGTGCCGGGCATGTTCGTCCGGAGCAGCTCGTAAACTTCCTGAAACGAAGGCGGCGCATTGGCGGATGCGTGGTTGGCAAATTGACCCCGCCAAACCATGCCGCACACACATGTTAAGACCAAGACTTTGCAGATCCTTCTCATTTGCGACCCAAACATGCGTGCCAGCAGCCTGAAAGTAAAGTTGCAAGAGTCCGGCGCCGCACAGGCAACGGCGCGTGTTGTGCACTGCTTTTGGTCTGAGTGCCTGTTTTTTGGGACACAACAAGCTCGGACAGGCTCGCGCGTTTTACGGAAGATGCGCGAAAAGCCAAGTGTTTATTTGCAGATATTTACCCGACAAAGTAACCGCACAAGGGGCGTAAACTGGCCGGAAATTTGCTAACCAAGAACATTGTCCGGCGCTGTTTAAGGCACGGGAACGGTATCAACCATGGCTGGTGTCTTAAGTCCAAACGAAACCGCGCAGTTGGCACAGACGATTGAGATGTTCGAGATGATCACTCAATCGCAGCCATTCGACTATCAATCGCTCGAGATACTCAAAGAAGCGTACTCCAAACTCGGCCGAGAAGAAGATGTCATCCGAACATCAAAACGGATAGCCAAGGCGTACATGCAACTTGGACAATTGTCCTCGGCAATTTTGGAGTATGAAACCATCCTGCAGCGCGCACCGGACGACCCCGAAGTGCAAAGTGCACTTCGCGAAATCGAGGCCAAAGCAGGCAATTTCCATCCATCTGCACGAGCGCATGAGCCAGAACAAGCCCAGAAACAGGTCAAACCCGCAGCACCACCCGCACCGTCCATTACAAGAGCACCTGCACCTGTAGTTACCCCCAGCCTCGTTGATGACGGCCGCATTGAGATGTACAAAATCTTTGTCGAGAGCAAACTGATTGCGCCAGCCGATTTCGAACAAAGTTGGCCCATGCCAAACTTGAAAGCATCATCAAACGGCATAGTTGAACCGTTCATACAAGTGTTGGCCGACAAGAAACTCGTGCCCGTTGAAAAAAGCATCACATTACTTGCCGAACGCGCACGCGTGGGGTTCCTGCCAATAGAAAGATACGATGTTGATTATGACCTGGCCCGGACGTTCCCGGCCGAAACATGCATGCGCTGGTGTGTCCTGCCATTTGATAAAATGAGCAAGACAACACTTGTAGCCACAGCAAATCCGTTCAACCGCCAAGCGTTGCTCGAGCTGTCAGCAGGCAAAGCCACGCGATTGTTGTGGTGTTTAGCCATGCCAGTCGAGTTGATCAAATGCATCCGCAAAGCTTTCCGTGTTTAATTTATGCTGCCGCGAGTAAAAACGTTCGGTGAACGCATAGCAGATGCGCTGGTCGAGGACGGCCTGTTAACCCGCGAACAGGTCCAGGAACTGCTCGAACAACAGAAACGCGACGGCTCAAGGTTCATCAAGCTGGTACTCGAAAAGGCATATGTAAGCGAACAGGACCTGACAGTCTCAATGGGGCGCGTATTGAATACGCCTCCGGTAAACGTCACGCGCCTGAGCATACCGCCTGAAATAGCAGAGCTGGTCCCACGCGAGGTCGCCCAAAATCACAAGGTTATCCCAATTGCGCGTCTGGAAGACAAGTTGTTCCTTGCGATGGCGGACCCACTGAACGTGCTTGCTATTGACGACATCAAGCGGATCACGCGGCTTGATATCGTACCAATGATTGCTTCTGAGCGCGCAATTGTTGACAAGCTGAACAACATTGAGTCAGCCAAAAGCGCAAGCATCGAAGAAATCATCGGCGACGCAAAAAAGCGCGCCGAGATTGAGGATGTAGCCGAAAACCTCGAAGTGGCCAAGGAAGACGCCGAAGAAGTCAATCTCGATCAACTTGCTGCTTCAACTGAAGAAGCCCCAGTAGTAAAACTGGCCAACCTGATAATCGTCCAGGCAATTAAAGACCGCGCCAGTGACATTCACATCGAGCCGTTTGAAAAGGTTGTCAGGGTGCGATATCGCATTGACGGTTCACTCATCGAGGTGCCAGCTCCCCCAAAACAAATGCACCTTGCGCTTGTGTCGCGCCTAAAGATCATGGCTAACCTCGACATCGCAGAGCGCCGCCTGCCTCAAGACGGCCGCATCCGCGTCAAGGTCGGCGGCAGAGATTACGACCTGCGTGTATCGGTAATGCCGACCGTGTTCGGCGAGAAAGTTGTGCTGCGTGTTCTTGACAAGGGCGCGCTTTCGACCAGCCTGGACAAACTCGGCCTTGACCCGCAAACATACGCCCAGGTTAAGGCCGCCATTGATGCGCCACACGGCTTGATCTTGGTCACTGGACCCACAGGTTCGGGCAAAACAACCACGCTGTACTCCGCGCTCAACGAACTTAACTCGCCCGAGTGGAACATCATCACGGTGGAAGACCCGGTCGAGTTCCAAATCCACGGCATCAATCAAATTGCCGTCAGGCGCGAGATCGGACTCACCTTCGCAAATGCGCTCAGGTCAATACTCCGCCAAGACCCTGACATCATCATGATCGGTGAGATTCGCGACACTGAAACCGCCGAAATTGCAATTGAAGCGGCTTTGACAGGCCACCAGGTCCTCAGCACATTGCACTGCAACGACGCCCCCGGAGCAATCGCACGTCTCGACGACATGGGCATTGCACCGTTCTTGATTTCATCATCGGTAATACTTTCTTGTGCACAACGGCTAATGCGCCGAATCTGTTCGCACTGCAAAGAACCGGTTCAATACCCGCCCAAGATGTTCCAAGACCTGAACATTGACCCGAGCATATTCGACGGGGTTACACTGTACCGTGGTCGCGGGTGCGAAAGGTGCAAAAACACAGGCTACTACGGCCGCATGGCGATCATCGAGGCCATGACAATCTCCGACGAGATCCGGCGCTTGATCATCACCCGCGCCCCCGCGCGTGAGCTTGGCAAGGTCGCCATCAGTCAGGGAATGCGCACCTTGCGCATGGTTGCGCTTGACCGCGCGCGAGAGGGCGCATCAACCCTCGAGCAGGTGTTGCTGCTAACTGCGCAACACTGAGCCGTTCACACCAGCCAAGCCCAATTGTGCCAAAGACAGCACAAAAACGACCAATCACGGGCAAAATCCGTCTCGGCCAGTTGCAAGGTGCAACAAAATTGCCGCGCCTCAAGCCGCGTTAAGTTCCGCAACGCGCCTCCGCTTTCGCGTTATGAAGCGCGGCCCGGGTTAAAACTTGCGTTGGGGCGGGCCTTGGGGTGGCTGAGGTAGCGCAGTCTTTTCGCGTGCTTGCGGCATCGGATTAAGCTGCTGATTAAAAGTGCTTGCACCCGGCCTATTGATCGGTACTGCCATATATGGATTTACCGTGGCCGAATCGATCGGCGTTGTGGGTACAGTGGGCGCAATGTTCACCGTCGGATAAGCCATACCTGAGCTTACCTTTCCCCTCTCGCCAAATGAACCCAACGCCGAACTTGGAGAAGGACCTGCCGACACAGCTTGAGACGGCTCAAGCAACCGTTTGAACTCGTCTAATCTGCTCTTTCTGTCCGAGTCGGATTGGGTGTACGGCTTGGTTGTCCACGGCTGCTCCGGAAAAATCGAAAGCGGGCTTTTCTGATCCTGCATAGGCAAGAAGTCGCCTGCGGGCTGGCTCTTGAATAGGTTTTGTAACGTTTGTTCGGTCTCGTCGACCTTGCGCGCAAGCGGAGATTTTTCGTCGAGTTTTACACCAAAATTTATCGTATTGTCTTCATCCATCAATTCGGGCAAAACCCGCCCAGTGTGCGCTTCGTTTTGCTGTTTCAACCTTTGGTAAAACCGCTCGATAACAGAACCGCCTTCTTTCTGGCCCATAGCAGCGCCAGCTTCAGACAAGCCAAGTCTATCTTCCGTTTCCCGCCCTGCCCCAAGCTCTTCCGCGTATAGGAAAACCCAATTCCGCCGTCTGTCCATGTACTCCTTGAGCCGCTTACGCTGGCTTTGCGACCCCACCGTTGGTGGCGGCAAAGGCCGGCCAATTGCAAATCCACTTTCTGAATCAAGCACTTCAACCCGGCGAGGTCCATCCGGGCGGATTCGTTGTCTGAGCAAGGTATCCCCGATTTTTTTCGACGCGGTCTCTTGAAGATTCGTCGTTACAAGCTCAGTGTGCGGTTTTGAAAATTCAATTGGCTGACCGCCGGCGTCCCCGCCAAAGCTGGGTCCACATGCCGCGCAAACAAAAAATGCGCATACAGATAAAGATAACTGTAATGCCAAGCGTCTTTGCATGCTGTTACATAAACCGCTGTCGCACTTCGCCACACTGTATGCCCGAGCGCAGGCCCAGTCAAATAACAATTTAGCCCGCCGAGACCGCGCCACACAGACACCAAACGCGAACAAAACATAACCCGCGCACGAGTTAACAGTAGTCCCGGCACAAGCCCGGCCAAACATTCAAACAGCATTTGCACCGCTAACTTCTCTTGCCACCAATCTTTCGAGCCAGCAAACACGCAAGCGGACAGCCACTGCAAAGCGCAGTTCGTGCACGGCAAAATTTTTTGCCCACCATCACAATCTGGGCATGGTAATCCTGCCAGTAATCCAGAAGCCTGTCAGCAGGCCTGTCCACCAATACAGATTCGCAAAGCCTTTTCAATTCATCGTATGTAGGTTCATGAGCCGTGCTAGTTAACCAACCGTGCCGCTTGAAAATTCGTTTTGTGTAAGCGTCAACCACAAAACTTAAGTGCCCGCCAGCGTACAACAACATGCTGTCTGCTGTCTCGGGACCGATGCCGGTAATCTCCAGCAACCGACGCCGTACTTCCAATGTTTCGCCTCCCAAAAGCCGGTCTATACACGGCGGCCTTCCAGCAGCCCACCCTTCACACTTGTCGCACAAATTGTCATCACAATCGCGTTCGTGGACGCAAACATGCGTGTTGCAAGCGGGTCTATCGCCCCGTTCACGGCAGTAACTCACTAACACACTTAAAAACGCCCGTAATCGCCTGGTTTTTACATTGTAATAGCCTGCCGGTCGGATCAAAGCAGCAAGGCGCTCGGCCGAAAGCCCGTGGAGCTTTCTCGGCGTTAATACACCGGCAACTTTCAAGTTTGCTATTGCACGCTCGACATTCGCCCAGTTCGTGTTCTGTGTCAGGATTGCCCCCACACAAATCTCGAAAGCTGTGTCGCCGGGCCACCAGTGTTGATGACCAAACCGCGCCCGCATCAATCTGTACGCACGGCGCAATTGGATTTTATACTTTCGGACTCTTCGAGTCATCGGCTCGAAAATTCATAGCAACACACCGGCCCCTAGCCAAACAAGAACCGCAGCAGGCCAAATCTCGCTTAAACATCAGGCGCCGAACAAATCCGGCCCTGGCCAACTCAAACCAGGCGCCCGTCTCCGAATAGCTTTAAATCCCACAACTGCGAGACCAAAATTCGGATGTTTCCTGCACAAGCCAATCAACGACATCCAAAAAAATGACAAATCAAACAGATGCAAAAATTTTATGGACAACCAACTGGCCTTTGGCTAAAAAGCACGGGTCTGATGCACAAAAAACTGATTAAATGCATTAACAAATTTTGCGAGCAAAGCACAACCATAACTGGTCTAACCAAGGCTTGCAATGGTGTGACATTGAAATGTTGGCACTCCGCATCAGACGCTAACAAAAACCTGTAACAACCAACAAAAGAGCCATGTCAATCATACATGATACACTTGAAATTGTTCGAAAACGCAATCCGCACGAACCTGAGTTTCTCCAAGCAGTAACAGAGGTTCTCGAGTCAATCGAGCCGGCTGTCGAGCGACACAAAAAATACCGCGACCACGCACTGCTAGAACGGCTGGTTGAACCGGAGCGAGTCATCCAATTCCGTGTCTGTTGGCAAGACGACAAGGGTAACTTCAGGGTCAACCGCGGTTACCGCGTTCAGTTCAACGGCGCAATTGGTCCATACAAGGGCGGACTACGTTTCCATCCGAGTGTGAATTTGAGCATATTGAAGTTTCTCGGGTTCGAACAGGTGTTCAAAAACTCACTCACCACACTGCCGATGGGCGGCGCAAAAGGCGGCAGTGATTTCGACCCGAAAGGTAAAAGTGATAACGAAGTAATGCGGTTCTGCCAAAGTTTTATGACCGAACTGTTCAGGCACATCGGGCCAAACACAGACGTGCCTGCAGGTGACATCGGCGTGGGCGGGCGCGAGATCGGCTACTTGTTCGGACAATACAGGCGGTTAGCCAATGAATTCACCGGTGTGCTAACTGGCAAAGGCATCAATTGGGGCGGCTCACTAATTCGACCCGAGGCAACCGGCTACGGCTGTGTCTATTTCGCACAGGAAATGCTCAAGACGCGCAACGACTCTCTCGAAGGCAAAGTCTGCACTGTATCAGGCTCAGGCAATGCAGCCCAATACACCGTCGAAAAGCTCATCCAAGTCGGCGCAAAGGTTGTCACTATGTCTGACTCAAATGGCACCGTTTACGACAAAGACGGCATCAATGCCGAAAAACTGGCTTGGATCATGGACCTCAAAAACGTGCGTAGAGGCCGTATCAAGGAATACGCCGAAAAATTCGGTGTGATGTACCTCGAGGGTAAACGGCCATGGGGAATTAAATGTGACTGCGCGTTCCCGTGTGCCACGCAAAACGAAATCAGTGGTGAAGATGCCAAAACACTACTTGACAACGGCTGCATTCTGGTGGCCGAGGCAGCCAACATGCCATCTGAACCTGCGGCAATTGACCTGTTTTTGGCAAAGAAAATCCTATACGGCCCTGGCAAAGCGGCTAATGCAGGAGGCGTGGCTACATCCTGCCTCGAGATGTCACAAAACTCGATGCACCTGTCGTGGCCGCGTGAAGAGGTTGACGCCCGCTTACACCAAATCATGGTCACGATTCACAAGAACGTCGCCCAAACCGCCGCCGAATATGGGCACCCGGGTAACTATGTCGTGGGCGCAAACATTGCCGGTTTTGTGAAAGTCGCCGACGCCATGCTCGACCAAGGCCTCGTATAAAAAGACTGTAGTCGAGCCAACTTGCACAGGCGCAGCGCTTGGCGACCAAGCCTGCGCCTGTTAAATTTTTGTGCTAAAAATGCAAGACATTAACGAGCCACTGAGCACCGGGATACCAGGGCTAGACAAAGTGCTGTCAGGCCTGCGTGCCGGAGACAACGTCGTTTGGGAAATAGATAGCATCCGGGAATACCGGCCTTTTCTGGGGCCGCTAATCAGCCAAGCCAAGCGCCTCAACAAGCCCATCATATACTTCCGGTTCGCGCGCCATGTGCCGTTGATTACCCCGGACAGTGGCGCAGCGATACATCAGCTTAATCCTCAAGAAGGCTTCGAAAAGTTCCTCAGCTCGATCCTAGATGTGATCGAGCAAGCAGGCCAGGGCGCATACTACATTTTCGATTGCCTGTCGGACCTCGCCGCAGACTGGTTCAGCGACCGTATGTTGGGCAACTTTTTCATGATTACATGTCCGTACCTATTCGAGCTGCGGACCATAGCATATTTTGCACTGCAAAAACATGTGCACTCGTTCCACGCCACTGACGCAATCTTTAAAACTGCACAGGTCATCATTGAGATCTACCGCAAAGATGACCAACTGTTCATCCACCCAATGAAAGTGTGGCAACGCACATCCCCTACAATGTACATGCTACATAGTTGGGAAGGCGACGATTTCAAGCCCGTCACCAATAGCGCGACAATCACCGACATCCTCGCCGGTTTGCCCAAGCCGTGGCTCGAATTTACCATCCACAGACCTGGTATTTGGGGGCAAACATTCATCCGCGCGCAGCAACTGGCAAACGACATGCGCGCAAGCCAAATCACGAACTTCGAAGCGCAGGCTATGTTCGACCGCCTCGTCAATATGGTCGCCACACGCGACAAACGCATGGCCGCGCTAGTGACAGAATATCTCACACTGTCCGACTTGGTCGGCATCATGCAGCGTATGGTCGGCACCGGGTTGATCGGTGGTAAAACCCTCGGCATGCTGCTCGCACGCGCGATACTGCAGCGGTCGCACTCTGGCTGGAACGCAAAACTCGAAAGTCACGACTCGTTCTACGTGGGCTCTGACGTGTTCTACACCTACCTGGTCCAAAACGGCTGCTGGTGGCTGCGCCGCAAACACAAAGATTTCAGCGTGTACCTAGAACGCGCTGCCGAAGCGCGCCAAAGAATCTTTCAAGGCATGTTCCCGCCATACATCGAGCACCAGTTCATGGAAATGCTCGAATACTTCGGCCAGGCGCCCCTGATTGTCCGCTCGAGCAGTCTGCTCGAAGACAGTTATGGCAACGCTTTTGCAGGCAAATACGAAAGCGTGTTCCTCGCCAACCAGGGCAACCCAGAGCAACGCCTGCGCGCATTCTTAGACGCAGTCCGGACCGTCTATGCCAGCGCTATGAGCGAGGAAAGCCTCAGATACCGTCAGGAGCGCGGCCTGCTAGACTCGGACGAACAAATGGCGCTGCTTGTGCAACGTGTCTCAGGCGAGCAACTGGGTGAACTGTTCTTCCCACACATGGCTGGGGTTGGGTTCTCGTTCAACCCGTTCGTCTGGCATGAGGACATTGACCCGCACGCGGGTGTGCTGCGACTCGTGATCGGCCTCGGCACACGCGCAGTCGAACGCACCGGCGACGATTACACACGTCTTGTGGCGCTGAACGCACCCTCTAAACAACACGAAACCGCTAGCTCCCGCCGACGCGCATACACACAGCGGTTCGTTGACGTGCTCGATCTCAACGCCAACGCGCTCGTCAGTCGCCCCATCGAAGAAATCCAACCCCTGCTGCCACAGCATGTTCAACTGCTGTTGACCGCCCCCAATGCAGAAGCGCAATCTGGGCACACCAACAAGATCAACTTCGACCAACTATTCGCTAACACCGATTTCATCCCAACAATGCGCGAGCTGTGCCGGACATTGCAGCAGGCTTATCAATACCCGGTTGACATCGAATTTACCGTGAATTTCACCCCCAACGGCCAGTACCGGATTAACCTGCTCCAATGCAGGCCGTTCCAAGCCAAAATCACCGGTGCAGGTACCCGTATCGCGCCGCCGACCCACCTGCAGCCCAACGCTGTGCTATTTCAAACGCGCGGTCCCATCATCGGCCAAAGCCTTGCCGTACGAATTGACCGACTCGTTTACGTTGTGCCATCTGCCTACAGCCAACTGCGCATGAGTGACCGCGCAGCAGTTGCCCGTGCTATTGGTCAGCTCACTCACCTCGACACACCGCGCACATCGCGTACAATTATGCTGGCTGGACCAGGCAGGTGGGGCACATCCATGGCTGCACTTGGCGTGCCAGTGACTTTCGCAGAAATCAGCACTGTCACGGTGTTATGCGAACTGGGCATCATGCACGAAGGCCTCGTGCCGGACGTCTCACTGGGCACGCACTTCTTCAACGACATTGTCGAGGCTGATATGCTTTACCTTGCAGTCACGCCTGGCCGGCCCGGACACCTGCTGAACGAAAGCTTGTTGAAGGAACACCCAAATCTGCTCGCGTCGCTCTTGCCCTCAGCCGCTGGGCTTTCGAACGTGCTAATTGTTATTGACCCACCCAACCTGCACCTGCACGCAGATTCAATGAAACAACTTGCCGTCTGCTACCGCACTGAACACAGTTAGACGCAAACAAATGATACGGGCTTGAAATCGTTGTTATTGGACGAAATGTCCCACTATGCGAGCCACTGGCGTAAATAAAATTGTACCCCAACTAAAGTAGGGACAAAGCTAATTCCCAATAAACAGCCAATCTGAGTTAGGCATTAAAGCGGTACCAAATACGTCCCCCTTATATAAGTACCAAGACATGTTTGCTGCAGCACAACAAAACTGCGCTTGTATTAACTACCCGCGGATACTGTATGCCAAATACACAAATGGCCCCGTCCAGCGCCTTCGGCATCTATGCGGTCTGCAAACTTGAGCGGTTAAAAAAGACGATTCACCAATGACCCTGTTCGCCCATCAAATATCTGTGGCACTGGTAGGCTGCGTCACGGCCCTCGCGTAGCGCCCATACTACAAGGCTCTGACCGCGGCGGCAGTCGCCGCAGGCAAACACACCGGGTATGTTCGTTGCATAACTTTCGTTAGCAGTGTAAATGTTGGAACGCGTGTCGCGTTCGAGCCTAAGCGCATCCAGCAACGATTGTTCAGGACCAAGGAACCCTAACGCCAATAACACAAGCTGCGCGGGTATAACCCGCTCTGTGCCGGGCACGGGCCTCGGCACAGGGCGGTTGTTTGCATCACGTTCCCATCTAACACGCACTGCATGCACAGCTTTAACTCGGCCTGCATTGTCGCTCTCGAACTTCGTAGCGGTTGATTCGAAAATGCGCGGGTCGGTGCCACACAGCTCAACAACTTCTTCATGTCCGTAATCGAGCCTGTACACACGGGGCCACTCGGGCCATGGGTTGTTTGGCAAACGTTTTTCAGGCGGCTGCGGCAAAATTTCCAGTTGAACCACGCTCTTGCAACCCTGCCGAAGTGCTGTGGCAACACAGTCGGTTCCTGTATCACCCCCACCGATGACAACCACGTCCTTACCGGTCGCACACAGCGACTCGTTGGCTTTTCCATTGTCCAACAGGTTTTTCGTTGCCGCAGTCAGAAATTCCATTGCAAAATGCACACCAACGAGGTGTCTGCCTTCGATGTCTAGGTCCCGCGGTCTTGAAGCACCAATCGCAAGTATAACCGCGTGAAATTCCTTAAGCAGCTTGTTAATTGGATAATGCCTGCCAACATCTGTATTGCACACAAACTGAACGCCTTCAGCTTCCAGGAGTTTGACCCTGCGCAACACAAGTTGCTTGTCAAGTTTCATGTTGGGTATGCCGTACATTAACAAGCCGCCTGGCCGGTCTGCGCGTTCGAACACTGTGACGAAATGTCCTGCGCGGTTAAGCCGTGCGGCTGCAGCAAGGCCAGCGGGGCCTGAGCCCACCACAGCAACTGCTTTACCAGTGCGTTGAGCTGGCGGTTGCGGCACAACCCAGCCTTCTTCCAACGCCTTATTGATGATAGAGCACTCGATGTTTTTAATCGTCACAGCCGGATTATTGATCCCCAAAACACACGAGCCTTCGCATGGGGCAGGACAAACCCGACCTGTCACCTCAGGGAAATCATTTGTCTTGTGTAGCCGCTCGAGCGCTTCTCGCCAAAGACCGCGGTAAACAAGATCGTTCCACTCCGGGATAAGGTTGTTGAGCGGACAACCGCTAGCCGCACCTGCAAGTAAAATGCCAGTGTGACAAAACGGCGTGCCACAATCCATGCAGCGCGCCGCTTGCTCACGCAACCGTTCCTCTGGCAAATGCAGGCTGAACTCGTGCCAGTCACGCACGCGCTCGCGCGCGTCGCGCTCGGGCAACTCGGTCCGCTCGTACTCAATGAATCCTGTTGGTTTACCCATGGCTATTTACAAATCCGAAATCCGAAGCACAAAACAAATCGAAATGCTCTAAATCCACATCTTGAAACTCGTGCTATTGAACGTGTTTGACATCTGAATTTTTGCATTTGGTTTTGTTTCGGATTTCGAGCTTACGATTTGGAATTTTTCGTTAACCGCCGCCTATGCGAGCAAGGTCACGGGCATTTTCCTCGAACGCGGCAAGCACAGCCGCTTCACCGCCAAGCCCGCGCTTTGTCGCATTCTCGATTGCGCGGAGCATGCGCTTGTAGTCTCTCGGCATCACCTTCACAAACAAAGGCACGTAGCGGTTCCATTGCGCCAACACCGTAGCTGCACGCGCACTGCCGGTGTACGTATGATAACGCTGAATCAGCTTCCAGACCTCCTCGGTTTCATTCGGATCTGTGAGCTGTTCCAGCTCAACCATCTGCCTGTTGCACCGCGTGGGGAACTCGCCCGTCTCGTCCAACACATAGGCGATGCCGCCAGACATCCCAGCTGCAAAATTCCGGCCAGTACGTCCCAACACAACTACACGCCCCCCAGTCATGTATTCGCAGCCGTGGTCGCCTACGCCTTCGACAACTGCGTTTGCACCGCTGTTGCGGACTGCAAAGCGTTCCCCTGCAACACCGCAAGCAAACAGCTCGCCGGCTGTCGCCCCATAGAGCGCCACATTACCAATTATGATGTTTTCTTCCGGGGCAAATCGCGACCCCGCCGGCGGATAAACGACTATCCTGCCGCCACTCAAGCCCTTGCCGATGTAATCATTTGCATCCCCCTCAAGCTCGAGTGTTACACCGCGCGGCACGAACGCGCCAAAGCTTTGCCCGGCGCTACCAATGAACTTGAGATGAACGGTGTCATCGGGTAACCCTGCTGGCCCCCATTTTTTGGTTACATCGCTACCAACAATCGTGCCCAGTGCCCTGTGCACGTTGCGAATGGGCAGCTCGGCATAAATACGCTCGCCATGCTCAATTGCGCGTTCGCAAATCTTCAACAGCCGGGTCATGTCGAGCGTGTTCGCAAGCGACTCGATGTGCAAAGGTTCCGGCCCGGGCACAAACTCTAGACTCGCTTGCGGCTGCTGCAAAATCACCGACAAGTCGAGCGAACCCGCCTTCCAATGCGAAATATCGCGCCGTACATAAAGCAGGTCGGTTCTTCCGATCATCTCGTTGAGAGTACGAAAGCCGAGCCGCGCCATGATCTCACGCAACTCCTGCGCAACAAACCGCATGTAGTTAACTACATGCTCTGGGCTACCCCTGAACCGCTTCCGCAACCGTTCGTCTTGTGTGGCTATGCCCACCGGGCACATGTTGGTATGGCACTCACGCATCATTACGCACCCCAGCACCACCAAAGGCGCAGTTGCAAAACCAAACTCTTCAGCTCCAAGCAACGCAGCAATTGCAACATCCCTACCGGTGCGGAGCTGCCCGTCAACCTCGAGCCGAACACGATTCCGCAGGTTGTTCAGCACAAGGGTTTGGTGCGTCTCAGCAAGTCCGAGTTCCCACGGGATGCCCGCATGCTTGATCGAAGACCACGGAGACGCGCCTGTACCGCCGTCATGGCCGCTTATGAGAATCACGTCTGCACCAGCCTTGGCTACACCGGCCGCGACCGTGCCAACCCCTACTTCAGCAACAAGCTTGACACTGATCCTGGCAGCGCGGTTTGCGCAACGCAAATCATAGATCAGCTCCGCCAGGTCTTCTATCGAGTATATGTCGTGGTGGGGCGGAGGCGAGATCAAGCCAACGCCGGGGGTTGTGTGTCTTGTCTTCGCAATCCAAGGGTACACCTTGCGGCCAGGTAGTTCACCGCCTTCACCCGGTTTAGCGCCTTGTGCAATTTTGATCTGCAGTTCTTTGGCGTTGACAAGATAATGACTGGTCACACCGAATCTACCCGAGGCAACCTGTTTTATTGCGCTGTTCTTTGAGTCGCCACGTTCATTTGTCCATACATAGCGCGCGGGGTCTTCACCACCCTCACCCGTGTTGCTCTTGCCACCGAGCCGGTTCATTGCAATCGCAAGCGCTTCATGGGCTTCTTGGCTGATAGAACCGTAGCTCATTGCACCGGTCTTAAACCGTTTTACGATTTGCTCAACCGGCTCAACCTCCTCAATTGGAACAGGGCGCAACGGAGCATGCTGCTTGGGCTGGTGCCTGAGCCAACCCGCCTCGGCTTCCTCATGTGCAGACTGTTCTCGCGCAAATTTGAAATCTAAAAGCCCACGCAAAGTACACAGGTGCTTGCTCTGGTCGTTGACTAGCGCAGCGAATTCTTTATAAACAGCGTAGTCGTTGTTGCGACATGCAACTTGCAGCTTGTGAATTGTGGCAGGATTGAACAGGTGAAATTCCCCGTCCGCACGCCATTGGTACTGACCGCCCGAATCGAGTGTATCGACCTGCTCACCCGTTTCCGAGAACGCAGATCTATGGCGAGCCAAGGCTTCTTTGGCAAGCACGTCTAGCTCCACACCGTCAAGGCGCGAGACTGTGCCAGTGAAATACTCGTCGATAACACTGTGGTCCAATCCGATTGCCTCGAAAATCTGCGCGCCGCGATAGCTTTGGATGGTGGAAATGCCCATCTTCGCCATGGTTTTTACCACCCCCTTGACAGCCGCTTTAATATAGTTGTCGATCGCAGTGCTAAGATCCATCCCGGTGATCAACCCACGCTTGAGCATGTCCTCCAAGGTTTCAAACACAAGGTACGGGTTTATGGCAGTGCAACCGTACCCGATCAACAACGCGAAATGGTGCACCTCACGCGGTTCACCAGACTCTAGCACTATACCCACCTTAGTACGCGTGCCCTTGCGGATCAAGTGATGATGCAACGCGCCTACAGCGAGCAGTGCGGGAATCGCAGCGTTGTGGGCATCGATCCTTCGATCTGACAAGATCAAGATGTTTGTGCCGTCAGCAATTGCCCTGTCTGCAGCAGCCAACAGCTCGTCCAAAGCCTTCTTCAAGCCGGCCGGTCCTGCATCAGTCCTGAAAAGCATCGGCAGCGTCACAGATTTAAACCCAGGCCGATCCAGATGCCGCAGTTTTTCAAGCTCTTCGTCACGTAAAATCGGATGTTTTAGTTTGATCATGCGGCAGTGGTCCGGACCAGGTTGGAGCATGTTCCCCTCTGAACCAAGCATTGTGATTGTCGAAGTAACAATTTCTTCGCGAATCGGATCAATAGGCGGGTTAGTGACCTGCGCGAATAGTTGCTTGAAGTAGTTGTAAAGCAATTGCGGTTTGTTCGACAACACTGCCAAGGGCGTGTCATTGCCCATCGAGCCTACAGGCTGCACACCCTCGGTTGCCATTGGCCCGATGATGAACCGTAAGTCTTCATACGTGTAACCGAAAGCACGCTGTCGCTGCACAAGCGGCAAATTACCAACCGACTTGGTAACCGACACAGCAGGCAACTGTTCAAACGGGATGATGCCTCGCTCAACCCAAGCACGGTATGGACGGCGTGCGGCGGCGTTCGCTTTCAATTCTTCGTCCGGCACAATACGACCCGCAGCGGTGTCAATCAGCAACATCTGGCCCGGTTGCAGCCGGCCCTTGCGCACTATGAGCTCGGGCGGCACGTCTAACACGCCAACTTCACTTCCCAAAATGACGCGGTCATCGGCGGTAACGTAGTACCGGGACGGCCGCAGCCCGTTCCGATCCAGGACCGCCCCCACACATACGCCGTCGGTAAACACAATCGATGCCGGGCCGTCCCACGGTTCCTGCAAGCACGAGTGATATTCGTAAAACGCGCGCTTGTCGGGATTCATTTCTGGCGCGTTTTCCCATGGCTCCGGGATCAGCATCATGATTGCCTCCGGCAATGGTCGGCCTGCCAAGGTCAGAAACTCCACCACGTTGTCGAGCATGGCCGAGTCGCTGCCGGTTTCGTCTATGATCGGGAAAAGCTTCTTCAGGTCCGCGCCAAAGACGTCCGACTCAAGCACCGCCTGGCGCGTCTTGAACCAGTTAACGTTACCCCGAAGTGTGTTTATCTCACCATTGTGCACCAGGTACCGATACGGATGCGCGCGTTCCCAGCTCGGAAACGTGTTTGTACTAAAACGCGAATGCACCACCGCAAGTGCGCTGGCAAAGGTGTGGTTCAACAGATCGGGATAATATTTTGCGACCTGCTCGGGGGTAAGCATCCCTTTGTAAACAAGTGTGCGCGAGGAAAGGCTGCAGACATAAAACTTATCCTTCGGCCTGAGCCCAAGCGCATGCACGCCACGTTCTACAAGCCTACGCACAACGTAAAGTTTGCGCTCGAACGCAACCTGATCGCTCAACTCAGCCGGTTTGGCAATGAACACCTGCCGCACAATCGGCTCGCCTGCAACTGCGCCCTGACCAAGTGTGCCATGTTCGGTCGGCACTGTGCGCCAGCCAAGCAGTCCTAAACCTTCGGCCTCTAAGACCTCTTCAAAAATTTCCTCGCATTTGTAACGCGCAATCGGGTCCGTAGGCAAAAACACCATACCAACACCGTACTGGCCCGGTTGCGGAAGTTGAATGCCGATGCTTGCGCATGCTTGCTTGAGAAACTCATGCGGCACCTGGACCAGAACGCCTGCGCCGTCACCGGTATTTGGTTCGGTAAGCGCGCCGCGGTGCTGTAGGTTGCTTAAGACACACAGTGCCTGCTGAACAATTTCGTGCGAAGCAACTCCTTTAATGTTTACAACAAACCCAACCCCGCAGCTTTCGTGCTCAAAAGCCGCGTCATACAACCCGTACCGGCGCTGCGGCAACACCAACTCCGACCCGCGCTCGATACTTTGCTCAGTCTGTTTGGCTTGCGCTGTCATGTGTAGCAAAACTTACACTGACCATAAATAGTTCAAATGCGCACCGGTTGCAAGTTTTTTCTTTCGTGCCAGCATAAATTGTAACCTGAATTCACGTTAATGCGACACTGTTGCGGCCTCGCATACGCGAAACACAACCATACAAAGATGCAGCCTGCCGCTGAAAATCCACAAAACCAGGTAAAGTGATGTAACAATTTTGGAATCGGCCAAGTTGCATCATGCAACCAGAGCACTTTCAAAAAATCCTGTAGCCGCTGTAGACCGCAAAAAACGCAAAGGTCGCTAAATGCCTGTTATTCTTGTTGTTTGTATTCTCTTGCGGCCACTGTTCGAAATGAATAACAACCATTTGGCACCTGCTTAGGCTTAAAACGCAGGCGAACACACAGGGTTGATGCGAGCAAAATTATCAGCTAACGGCTATTGATATAGCCGGTACGATTTTTTGTCCACAAAACCGCAACAACTCTAACCAAGCTATCCACCCTGCCCTTGAGCGGTTGTGTCAATAGCCGTCTCAGTCGCCTTAGACACGCAGCACACAACTCTCTCTTTGGCCGATAAATAGATAAACAACGCCCAATCCATCTGTTTCCGTCTAAGCTGCTTTGTCCGGATTGTCAAAGGCGAAACAACCAACAGGCAACAGCGGCTGATGTGTCACCAGGTATTCAATACCTTGAGTGCCTTTTTAACGTCGGAAACACGCAATATGATCAGCCCTCTCTTCTGGCGTGGACTAGTGGCTGAATAGCAGTATTCTATGTTGACGTTCGCCTCGGCAAGCTTATGTGCAATTTTGCCTAACGTACCGGGCTTGTTCGTACATTCGATCATAAGCACGTCGTCTTCAACAACGAGCGTGTTGTGTTCTTCGAACACGTCAAGTGCCTTGCTGTAATCACTGACAACCATACGTACAACCGAGTAATCAACTGTGTCAGTGCTGCAAATTGCGTGAATGTTAATGCCCGCCTTGGCAAGAACGTCACACACACGCGCAAGTGTACCCGGGCGATTGTCCAAAAAGATGGCTATTTGTTTGGTGATGTGCATATCTCCAGTTTGGTTTTTTGCCGTAAAATGCCACCGGCCAGATCCACCTTATGCCAGAGGCAAACACTGTGCCAAGGCAATTTTGCGCGAAAAGCGCTACTAAACACAACGGTTGGTACGCTCCAAAGCTGGGAACACAAGCAAAGCTGAACCGTGCAGCTGCAAAGGTTTACTAAGCACGAAAATTAGTTTTTCAACTGAAAAGTTGACGACTCCAACATTGGGCTGTAAAGTCACTGCCGGTCTGGCACATGAGCACAGCGACACTGGTTCTTGAAGACGGTTCGGTTTTCAACGGTACCGCATTTGGGGCGGCTACCGATACGGTATTCGAGCTTGTTTTCAACACAGCAATGACCGGGTACCAGGAAGTGATTACGGACCCGTCGTATCGTGGTCAGGGCGTGCTTTTCACCTGCACGCAAATAGGCAATGTGGGTGTTAACCCAGAAGACGTTGAATCTGGCGAACCACAGGTATCTGCCGTCGTTGTACGCGCGCTTAGCTCCGCAACATCGAACTGGCGAGCCGCCGGATCGTTGCCGGATTGGCTTAAAGCACATGGCGTGCCTGGGATTTCGGCGATCGATACCCGGCTGATTACAAGGAAACTGCGAGAAGGGGGAACAATGCGTGCTGCGCTTTCAACCACTGGCACGCCACCAGACAAGCTGCTTGAGATGGCGCGGTCATGGCCAGGGCTCGACGGGGTTGACACTGTGAAGTTTGTTACCTGCACAGCACCATACGAATGGACAGCTGACCCAGGACAACGGTGGGTACCGGTCAGCCGCGATGCTGCATCTGGATTTCGCGCCGGCAATGCAAAACCACACGTGGTGGTGATCGATTTTGGTGTAAAGCGTAGCATTCTGCGGCACCTGCTTGCACATGGTGCAAAGGTTACGGTTGTGCCAGCCACAACATCAGCCGAGCAGATCCATGCACTTAAACCAGACGGTGTGGTGTTGTCGAACGGGCCTGGTGACCCCGCCGGACTACCATACGCGGTCGAAACAATACACAAGCTGTTAAACAGCGGGGTGCCGATGCTTGGGATTTGCTTGGGACACCAATTGATCGGCCTTGCACTGGGTGGAAAAACACGCCGGCTCAAGTTCGGTCACCATGGCAGCAACCATCCCGTCAAAGACATGCGCACGGGCAAGGTCTGGATCACAGCGCAAAACCACAATTACCATGTTGATATAGAGACACTCCCTGAAAAGGTCGAGCTGACACATTTTAGTCTTAACGACGGGTCGCTGGAGGGGATGGTGTTTATGGACCGGCCCGTGTTCAGCGTACAATTTCACCCTGAAGCCGGGCCGGGCCCGCACGATGCTTTTGGTATTTTTGCCAGATTCTTTGAACTAATGCTCAAGGTCAGCCCAGTCCGCTAAATGCCCAAACGCACCGACATAAAGTCAGTATTTGTGATTGGCTCAGGACCGATCGTGATCGGGCAGGCAGCCGAGTTCGACTACTCGGGCACGCAGGCAATCAAGGCCCTGCGCGCCGAGGGTTACCGCGTGATACTCGTCAACTCGAACCCGGCGACAATCATGACCGACCCCGAGCTTGCGGATGCCACCTACATTGAGCCGCTGGTACCCGAAGCACTTGAAGCGATCATCGCGCAAGAACGACCGGATGCGCTTTTGCCGACTGTGGGTGGTCAGACCGGCCTAAACCTGGCAGCCGCATTGAAAGAGCGCGGAGTGTTGGACCGATACGGGGTTCGTTTGATTGGTGCATCAGTACAATCAATCCGGATAGCCGAAGACCGCGCGCTGTTCCGCAAGACAATGCTCGAGCACGGCATCCCGGTGCCTGAAGGTGGTGAAGCTGGTTCAGTCGAAGAAGCCAGTGTGCTAGCCGAACGGATTGGTTACCCCTTAATTGTGCGGGCGTCCTTCGCATTAGGTGGCACGGGCGCAAGCTGGGTCAACACACCTGCCGAGCTTGAGCCGGCCATCACAAAGGCACTGAATTCGTCTCCGATCCAGCGCGCATGGCTTGAGGCGTCAGTCCTGGGGTGGAAAGAATTCGAGCTTGAAGTCATGCGCGACAGCGCAGATAACTTTGTCGTGGTGTGCAGCATCGAGAACTTGGACCCAATGGGTGTGCACACCGGCGACAGTATTACAATTGCACCCGCACAGACACTTACCGACCGTGAATATCATGTACTGCGCAATCTTGCCCGGCGCGTTATGAGTGCCGTTGGGGTTGAGACCGGCGGCGCCAACGTGCAATTCGCCGTTAACCCGAAAGACGGGCGCGTTTTTGTAATCGAAATGAATCCTCGCGTGTCGCGCTCGTCGGCGTTAGCATCGAAGGCAACTGGATTCGCAATTGCCAAAGTAGCAACCTTGGTTGCCGTCGGGTACACGCTCGATGAAATCACAAACGACATCACGCGCCAGACTAAGGTGTCGTTCGAGCCGTCTCTTGATTATGTCGTCGTTAAAATCCCGCGCTGGGCGTTTGAGAAATTCCCGGGAGCCGACCGCACCCTAGGACCACAGATGAAGTCTGTGGGTGAAGTAATGGCGCTGGGGCGCACGTTTATCGAAGCGCTGCACAAGGCTGTCCAATCACTCGAAATTGGCGTCGATGCACTGGACGGTTCGGGCGAAAAGAAACCTGCACCTGCCCACGTTCCGTCGCCGGCGGAACTTGCTGTACCCGAGCCTAGCAGGCTTTTTGGTGTGTATCGTGCACTTCGTGCCGGGTTGGATGTACGCACTATTGCTGACGCAACAGGGTACGATCCGTGGTTTTTGCACCAGATGCTCCAGGTTGTCGCAATTGAGCGCGAGCTGAGCACACTTAAACCGGACGGCACAGACTCGGCATTGGCAGACGCACTGTACCGCGCCAAACGAATGGGCATGGCAGACACACACATCGCGCGGCTGTTGTCACGCCCGGGCAAGCAGTTCGACGCAATGGCAGTGCGTGCATTACGCGCACAATTGGGTGTCCGACCAACTTTCCTGCGGATTGATACCTGCGCAGCTGAGTTCGAAGCTGTTACACCTTACATGTACAGCACTTATGAAATGGCCGATGAAGCCCAGCCGACGCACCGGCGCAAGATCGTCATTTTGGGCAGTGGCCCGAACCGGATCGGGCAAGGGATTGAGTTTGATTACTGCTGTTGTCAGGCTGTGTTTGCGCTTCGCGAGCTTGGCTATGAAACAATCATGATCAACTGCAATCCCGAGACAGTCTCGACCGATTACGACACGGCAGACCGGCTATACTTTGAGCCGCTGACACTCGAACACGTGCTAAATGTGATCGAGCGCGAGCAACCTGTGGGTGTGATTGTGCAGTTGGGCGGGCAAACGCCGCTGAATCTTACGCGCGCGCTTGCTGCTGCGGGCGCGCCGATTATTGGCACCTCGCCCGATGCAATTGATCTTGCCGAAGACAGGCAACGTTTCGCCGAACTACTGCGCCGGCTCGATATTCCACAGCCTGAAAATGGAATTGCACGGTCAGCCGAGGAAGCGCGCACAATAGCAAAGCGGCTTGGATATCCACTGCTTGTGCGGCCATCGTACGTGCTGGGTGGGCGCGCAATGCGGATTGTTGAGGATGATTCACAGCTCGACCAAGTGCTCGATGAAGCCATGGCGGCTGCGCCAGAACAGGCAATACTCGTTGATCGGTTCGTTGAAGACGCATACGAAATTGACGTTGACGCTTTGGCCGATGGCGAACGCGTTGTGATCGGCGCAATTATGCAGCACATCGAGGAAGCTGGTGTACACTCGGGCGATTCGGCATGTGTGTTGCCGCCTTACCGCGTAAGCGCGTTCCACATCGAAATAATTCGAGAGTACACTCACAGGCTTGGGCTAGCCCTAGGAGTACGCGGCCTGATGAACGTGCAGTTCGCAATCAAAGACGACATTGTTTATGTGCTTGAGGTAAACCCGCGTGCTTCAAGGACTATCCCGTATGCTAGCAAGGCTGTTGCTGTGCCTATGGCACGAGTCGCAACCAAGATAATGGTAGGGCACAAACTTGCCGAGCTTGGGTTTACCGCCGAGCCGCGTTTAGATGGGTTTTTCGTCAAAGAAGTTGTGTTGCCATTCCGTAAACTACCTGGGAGCGATGCGTTGCTTGGGCCAGAGATGCGTAGCACGGGTGAAGTTATGGGGTGCGCCTCAAACTTTGGCCAAGCATTTGCCAAGTCACAGCTTGCTGCAGGCTCTGGTCTGCCGTTGCATGGTAATGCGTTGATCAGCGTCAATGACTTTGATAAAGGGCCCGCATTAAAGATAGCGCGCGATTTGCACCGGTTGGGGTTCGGTCTGTATGCCACACCAGGCACAGCCGAGTATCTGCGTCGGGCTGGGCTACCGGTTGAAACTGTAAACAAAGTTTCACAAGGCTCACCTCACGTGGCCGACCTGATCCGTGCTGGCAAGGTGCAACTTATCCTGAACACGCCCCGCGGCAAACAATCCCACACCGACGGCGTGCAAATCCGGCAGGCTGCAATTGCGATGGACGTTCCGTTGCTGACAACGCTTTCTGCTGCTGTGGCTGCGGTAGCTGGCATCCAAGCATTACGGACCAAGACGCTTCAATATCAAAGCCTACAGGCATTACACGGCAACTCCAAGCCCCATAAAACGGTCAGCGCAACCACAGAGCCAGCCATGCGCCCAACAGAGAGCCAAAAGATAGGCCAGCCTTAGTCAGGTTTGCAGACCTGTCCAATTGCACTCGCGCGCCGGAAAAGTGATGCGGCTCAAAGCAGCCGCCAGATAGTGCATTTAGAATTTGCAGTGTTTCGGGCGGCGTAGATAAAAAAAGTATTACGCCATGTAAAAGCAATTTGTTCGAAAGCCACGGCAGTAATTTCAACCCAGTGCCAACAAATCCGTGCCTTTCGTTGAGAGTCCCGCGACTCAGTTTCTCAAGTCGAATGTTTTTTGTTTTTCTAACTGGAGCAATCACTCGATAATCTGCGGCGTGAGCACACCGTCACAGAGACATATGCGCTGCTACAGTATAGTTTTACTTGCGCTCGTGGTGGCGATGTTGCTGAGTGGCCTGACGTTTCCAAAGCTGCATTTGGCAGGTTGGATATTTGTTGTGTACTGGTTGGTGTGCCTGACACTTACGTGCGCCGTGATAATAATCTCAATGCTCGAACTGAGGGCAATACGACGTAATGCACGTCGTGCGCAAGTCGCGTTGTTCTTGGATTCACTGCGTGACATCAAACCAGCAGAGCGGAAAATTACGGACAAGAAAGATAACGACAAAAACCCACATTGAACACGCGAATTTAAGATTGATTTTCTCCGGGACTTTTATAACAATAGGCCCGAAACCGGGTTAGGTTTATGAACCCATCGGCTGAAGTAAAAGCAGCACCGCAGCTTTCCGACACACAGAAAGCAGCCTTGATTAGTTTACTGGCCGACGATGATCCGGCGGTTTACACATCGGTACGTCAACAGCTCCTATCATTTGGGCCGGTGGTACGCGAGTGGTTGCGGCCATACCTTGTCAGCAATGAACCGGTGTTGCGACGGCGCGCGACTCGAATCGTAGAACAAATTGGCCGGCAACTGGCGGACACGCGGTTCCTTTCATTTTGCCTGAAAAGCGGTGAAGACCTCGACCTTGAACACGGGGCTTGGTTACTTGCTCAGACACGCTATCCGAACATAAACGTCGAGGCGTATCGCGCGCTTGTTGATGATTTTGCCTTTCAACTGCACGAACGTGTGGTCTTTGCCCATGGCGCACGTGGTGTACTGACAGCTCTGAATGAGCATCTGTTCGAAAAACTCGGTTTCATCGGTGACGAAGAAAATTACTACGACCCGGATAACACCTACCTCAACAAGGTCATTGATCGGCGTAAAGGTAACCCGGTGTCACTTTGTCTGGTGTACATGCTTGTGGCACGTCGGTTACATCTGCCGGTGGTTGGCATTGGGTTACCCGGCCATTTCGTTTGCAGGTTCCAAACCACGTGCGAGGAGATCTACATTGACTGCTTTAACCGCGGCAAGTTCATGACGCGCGCAGACTGCATACACTACCTGGTCCGCGGCAAATACAGTCTGCACGAAGAATACCTTGTGCCGTTGACACCGCGCAGGCTATTGATGCGGATGTGCGGTAACCTACACAGAAGCTATTTCCACCTCGAATGTGCTGAAGAAGCAAAACGCGTGCACCGGTATCTGGTTGCATTAGCAAGCTGAACTGTTTCGGCCGCTCACATACTACGCAACTGAAATTTAGCGTTTCATTCGCCGGTACTGCCATGCTGCAATGTACGGATCAACCCTAACCAGCAAGTAATAGGCAAGTTGTTGTTTAAGTTTTTGCCACCAACTGCGTGATCTGCGCCACGAGCCAAGCTCAACACGACGGGAGCGAGAAAGCAATCCATCAAACACTGTACGCGCCTGCGCCGCCAACGTTGCGTCTTGAAACCGCACCATCAAGTCGTAATTGATCCGCAAACTGCGCGGGTCTAGATTAGCTGAGCCTACGTAAACTGCATTGCCGATTATCAGAAGTTTTGCGTGAAGTATCTGCGGCTGGTATTCGTAAATCTCAACACCACTCCGCAACAGTCGGGTGTAAAGACATTGGGCAGCCAACTGTGATAGTTGTACATCAGTTTTGCTGGGCAGTATCAACTTGACCTTGCCCCCCAGGCGCGCGATGCGAATCAGTTTGTGTCGCAAACGCAACGTGGGCAGAAAGTACGCTGCTACAATCTGAACATCCACCACGTGCGCAAGGTCACGGTGCAACATTCGCAAAAGCGGGTTGCGCCCACGCCCAGGACCGCTTAACAGCAACTGCCAATCGGACGCAGGCACAAGCTTCTTCGACAATGGCCGCCTGAGCGATAAAATTCGTCCGTGCCGAAACTCGGCATGCTCGAACATGTCGTCAAACGACGCCGCAAGCTCGGTTACCGGTCCACCTTCAATTTGCAGCGCAAGATCACACCAGCCGCGCTCCACACCATCGCCTTCGTACTCGGGCGCAATATTGAATCCGCCAATAATCGCAACGGCCTCGTCGCACACCAGTAGCTTCCGATGATCACGCACGGCAAACCGCTTCAGGTTCAGCGGATTAAAGACCCGTATTTGCCCTCCTACATCAATCAAAGGCGTCCAAAAACTGCTGGACAAACGGAGCGATCCTATCCCGTCCACAAGCACACGCACCTGCACCCCACGCATAGCAGCCCGCACAAGCCGGTCACGCACACGTTGACCGAGCGGTGAATCGGCATAGATGTACACTTCCAGTCTCACTGTGTGCTTGGCCGCATCAATTGCCTCCTCAGCAGCACGAAAGGCATCGTCGCCGGTTGTAAGCCACCTGAAGCTCACTGTCGCATCAGCAGCCATCACACCCAGTTTACGCGGTCAAACCCGCTTTTCAACGCGCAACACCACGCGGGTCGAACCGCGCCAGTGGCTGCGACCCGTTGGCATCAAAAAGGTGAATTTGATTTTAACTTTTGCCTTGTTTGTGCATCTAAGTAAGTGTGCGAGTGATAATCTTGACCATTGCTGCGCTTGCTATCGGCCTGGGGTCCGTTGCAGCTCAAAGCGCAAAAACCCAGGTGCGCCTACTGCTTTCGCACACACAGGCACGCCAGGGCGAAACTGTAATTGCAGCCATAGAACTGCAAACACCACCCAAAACACATGTTTACTGGCGTAATCCAGGTGAAGCAGGACTGCCAACTCAGATCGAGTGGATTTGGCCCAAGGAAATCGAGGCCGGAAAACTTCGGTGGCCTGTACCGCAAAAGTTCGATGAAGCCGGACTCGTAACATACGGCTACACGGGCAACGTGTTATTGCTCATGCCACTCAAAGTTGCGCAGGACGCAAAATCTGGAGTAGTCCATCTCAAAGCCAATGTTAGTTGGCTCGAATGCGAAGAAGCATGTGTGCCCGGACGCGCAAACCTAGCGGCAACTCTTTTGATTGGCCCAGAATCAAAGCCGTCTGTCCACGCAACGCGCATCGCCGATGCAGTAGCACGTCTGCCATCTACTGATAATCCGCCAATGTTCAGCGCACGTTGGGTAGTTGGCCCAAGTAACGCACGGTCACTGCTGCTGGAATGGGAAACCGGAGCCGCGATTGAGTCGGTCGAGTTTTTCCCGGATACAATTTCAAACTGCACAATAACCGCACAAAGTGCGTTAACTCACGGCACCGACGGCATGGCGCAGCTCAAGCTTAATATTACAAATCACGGGGGTTCATGGCCGAGACAACTCAGCGGCGTGCTGGTCCAAAAATTAGATAAAGACACCGCACCAAAAGCTTGGGAAGTGCACACTGAAATTGCGCCGAGCAAGCTGCTCGGAACAGGCAAACTTCTGAAAATGTTGGCGCTAGCTTTTTTGGGCGGGCTTATTCTCAACGTAATGCCGTGCGTTTTCCCCGTGATCGCTCTCAAAATACTCGGCTTCGTCCAGCAAAGCACTGAATCGCCCAAGCGCGTGTTTAAGCTCGGTCTAGTATCCGCCTGTGGTGTAGTGAGTTCGTTTGTTGTGCTAGCCATAATGGTTATATTGGCACAGCAGGCTGGCAAAACAGCAAGTTGGGGTATGCACATGCAAAATCCGCAGTTCACACTTTTGCTCACAGTGCTTGTAACACTGGTGGCTCTAAACCTATTCGGCGTCTTCGAGGTCACACTGAGCGGGCGCGCGCTTGATGCAGCAGGCAGATTCGCTTCCAAACCAGGAATGGCGGGCGCGTTCATGAACGGCATGCTAACGACAGCACTGGCCACGCCCTGCACTGCGCCGCTCCTTGCGCCGGCACTCGGATTCGCCTTTACACAGCCGCCTTTTCTAATCCTCGCCATGTTCATTGTCGTCGGTGTAGGCCTTGCACTGCCTTATGTCTTGCTGAGCTGGCACCCACACTGGTTAAAGTTCCTGCCTAAACCTGGCCCGTGGCTTGAGCGGTTCAAAGTGTTGATGGGTTTCCCGATGCTTGCCACGGCGGTATGGCTGTTTTCGTTTACAGCAAGGCGCTTCGGGCCAAACGGACCGCTATGGCTTGGTCTGTTCCTCGTTGCACTTGGTTTGGCAGCTTGGACCTGGGGCCAATTTGTCCAGCGCAACACCAAACATCGGACACTAGCGACAGTCGCAACTCTCGTTGTGCTGATCTCAAGCTATGTGTACGCACTTGAAATACAGTTGCACTGGCGCAACCCACAGCCACACACAACAATTACCGCTCAAATAACAGCCCAAAAATCGCTTTGGCAAAAGTGGAGTCCAGAGGCAGTTGCAAACGCGCGCGCTGCAGGCAGACCTGTTATTGTTGATTTTACTGCAGACTGGTGTGTGACATGCAAATACAACAAACTTGTTGCGCTCGACACTGCCGAAGTCCGAGAAGCATTGCAGCGGATCAACGCTGTCGCACTCGTTGCAGATAACACTGATGAAGACCCGGCTATCATCACCGAACTGCGGAAGTTCGATCGCGCAGGTGTACCGCTTGTGCTGGTTTACCCGCGCGACACAAACGCGCCGCCAATTGTTTTGCCCACACTGCTGACAAAATCACTCGTGCTTGATGCACTGGCAAAAGCGGCCAGGTAAACAAAGGCTGTGCGCAGGTCCATCAACCAATGGCGGGCGCGAGTCGAATTGCCGAGCACGATTCGAGGCGATAAACTAGCCGGGTCGAATGAAACCACCCGAAAAAATCGTCCTAGTGCTTGTAACTGCGCCGAGCACGAAAGCCGGACGCGCAATTGCACGCGCAGCACTCGAAAACAGGTTGGTCGCATGCGTGAACATCATTCCACGCCTCGAATCACATTATTGGTGGCAGGGCAAAATCGAGTTCGGCAATGAAGTGCTCCTGGTGCTGAAAACAACCATCAGAAAACTCGCTGCACTCGAGCGTGTCGTGCTGGCGAATCACCCGTACGAGACACCAGAGTTCGTTGCTGTGCCAATCGCAAAAATCAATAAACGGTATGCGACCTGGTTGGTCGAAAGTATTGCCAAGGACCACACCGCCAATCACGCCAAATGAGCCCGCCTCGAGTTTGTCCGATCTGCGGTGCACTTGTACCCCCAGATGCACGCGCATGTCCAGGGTGCGGTTCCGACGAACAAACAGGCTGGTCAGAAGCAGCATTCGCACCACAGCCTGATCTTGCCGAAGAAGAATTCGACTACGACGAGTTCGTCAAACGCGAACTTGGTGGTGGATCACATTTTCAGCCTCACACAAGGAAACTCTGGGTCGTAGTTGCAATAGCGGTTTTTGCGGTGCTGTTGCTGCTCTGGCTTAAATTCAAGTAAGCCACTCCTTGCCGAACTCTGACGACTCGCATGCCAATGCATCTTTCACGGCATCACTTCAACTCTAAATAGCTGCACCGTGTCGTTTGTTTTAACCGGCATAAAATACGACGCAGTATATGCAGTCGGATGGATCCAATCCGACACTGGCATCCACGAGTTTAGATCACCAGACGCAAGCACACGATAAGCGCGGTCCGGAACCGAATTCCAACGCAACCTGAGCACGTTGGCTACAGGAACAAAACTTGCGCTGAGCCGCAAACCCGCAGGTGGAGTAACAGCCGCAAGTGGTCCGCGAGCTTCAACTCTGAACATGCGAACCGATCCGTCTAAGTAAAATTGCACTGCAAAGTTCAAGTTTGTCCCGCTATTTGTGAGCCAAGGCGAACACGGCGTCCAATTCAGTCCGTTTGTACTTTCGAGTACACGGTATGCGCGAGTTGGTACACTGGGCCACTCCAAACACACAACGTTGCTCGCCGACAAATAAGCAGCAACATGGAAGACCGGCAGCGGATAGTTGGGATCGGTCCCGGCAATGAACTCCGCCAAATCGCTCATGCCATCGTTGTCGGTGTCGCTCTTTGCCGACCGTGCCACTGAAACATCACCGAAATTTGCTAGTTCCCAACTGTCTGAAATCCCGTTGCTGTTCGCATCCGCAAACGTGTAATTACCCACGAAAACAATCTGTCCACCTGCTGACAATGTATTCGTATGTGTGGGCGGTGTCTGGTAATGCGCTACGTCCCCATATGTAATCACGTATTGGCCGGCCGGTGCATTACTAATCGTGGTGCTGATACCGCGCCCTGTGAAATTAAGCGGCCCGGTAACAGCATAGCGCGCTTGCCACAGATTGTTCGTTACCTGAATCACACCCGGTGGCACATACGCAACCGTAACCGACACATCGTCTATGAGCCAACCTGGGTGCGGCGGAACCGGGTCTTCAAGCGAAATAAGCTGGTAGTTCCAGATCAGGTACACCACCCGACCGATGTACGGCGTTAGATCAATCTCCTCCGGTTCCCATCCGCCTGTTGCATCGGCGTAGTATGTCCGTAACTCGATCGGTTGCTTAGCATCGCTCGTAGCCAAATAAAGCGTACCAGCTTCAAGTTCCCCAGGCAAAAAAACATAACTGTGCCAAAACCGCAACGTGGCGGTATTTCCGCCCACAAGGTGTATTGCCGGGCTGATGAGGTAGCAGTCTGCGAATTCGATTGTTTCGCCGTTCAAATTGCATCCCCAAGCGTTCGGTGGCGTGTGCGCTGCGGTCTCAACACCGTTGTTCGGTACACCCAAACGCCACGTGCCTATGCCCCCAAACCCGTCGAACTCGGCAAAATTGTCAAATACAACCCAACCAGGTGCACCCGAGTCCATATTATCAGCCCAAGGGGGAACTACAGGCTGAAGGGTACGCAACCTGTAAAGTGTGCCGGCGTTGTCGTCCACAGCAACATTACCTGCCGCATCACGGCTCACAACACGGTAAAAGTAGGTCTTGTCGGGCTGTAACCCGGTCAATACAACCTCGTGCGCCGTGCCGAAACCGGCTCTATAAGCCGTTCGGTTGAGGAAAGCCGACTCGCCGTACTGCACAAGCGAATCGCACGGCTCGGATGTTTCCCACCAGATCACTGCATCTTCATAACCCGCTTCAGAGTCCACGTCCGAGATAGTCGGCACAACTGTGTCAACTGTGGCCGTCGCCCGCACCGCAAAACCGTTTGTCGGGTTCTGATATACAACTAAAATCGTGTCTGCATGCTTTGCGCGCAGTTGCCCAGGTGCAGGCGCATTTGTCCCACCTACAAGCTGGAATGAGCCGTTGAACACACCCGGCTGCGGCGTTTCACGCAGCGTAACGAAAACACCATTTGTATGAGAATCACTCTCGGCCCGGACGATAATCTGGCTCAGTCCAGCCAACTCGGCACCGGCAAGCTCGACATTGACAATGTCCGGCACTGTGTAACTTGTTGAATCCAAATTTAACATTGGTGCCGTATTCCATCCCGGCGCCAAAAAGTTAAGCGCATTCCGCAACAAATGCGCACGGTCATTAACCCCATCGGCTAATGGAACTGCATCAAGCGGAAACGTCAACAGCACAAGTCTTCCTGGGGCTGTTTTACCGACACCTGGCCAGCGCAACCCGACAATGTCCCCGACATGGTTCACGAAAACTGCACTTGCATTTGTGCCGGGCGTGACGGTGTCCGAAATATCTCCGATGAACCCAAACCACATGTTGTAGTAAATGTCGTAGTCCAGTGATACCCCAATCCCACTGCCCACCACGCTGTCCGGTATGCCAGCGATTTCAGGTGCACCGCTGCTGGTTGGGTCTGGAACATACGACTCGACCTGTAGTACTGAACGAATGAACCGCGAATCACCTGCTTCCTCGATCCTGCTCAAAACCTCCATCGACGCAACGAACAAGCTGCCACCTGAATTGAGGTAGTTACTGATCGCGACGCGCTCGGCTGCACTCCAAACACCAGTCAACTCCGGTACACGCCAGATCACAGCACGGTAGGGCCTGAGGATCTGTAAGGTCGGCTCGCCGTTTATGCGCACGTCCCACACATCATACCGGACGCCGACCATTTCCAATGCATCCGTGTAACCTGACAACGGCGGTGGCCCACCAAATAAGTCCGGGAGCCAACTGTCAACCAACAACACCGGTGCAGACGGCGGCGCAACAAAACTGTACAGTAAACCGCCGTTGTCGTTTGTCTGTGCGTTGCCGGCTGCATCAACCGACACAACAATGAAACTGTAAGTTTGTCCCGCCACCAACCCGCTCAACCGAACAACATGACTCGTGGTTAGCGTGATGTTGGTAGCGGCACGATTCAGGACTGAATTGGTCCCGTAATACACAATCGAATTAGCCGGTTCGGCTGTGTACCACGAGATGATCATTTGCCCAAAGCTGTTTGTCACCCGGACAGCAGTAATTGTTGGCGGTTGAAGGTCAACAACAGCCCTGGCAGTACGCCACACGCCCGCTGACACATCGAAATACCTTGCCTCAATGACGTCGCCATCTGCAACGTCAAGCACACCGTCAGCCACCGGCGGTCCCGCTGCAACTGCTACCGTGCCCGTAAACGTGCCAAACTGAGTTGCAGCGTGCAGGAACACATTTTCGCCTAATGACTCTGTCGTGCTCGTAACAGTGACAGTGAGGTTCGAGCTGCCCACCAGGTCAGTGTCAACCACACGCATCTTTATTCTGTCTGGGGCAGTGTACGCCTTCCGATCAAAAACCAACATACCTTCGCCAGCAGCCGCAAACCCAGCCGAGATCACCAGCGCAAAATCTTGATCAACGTCCTCCGTGTCCAGCCGTGCATCTGCCACGACATTCACCCCGCGCACGCGCACAAACCATTCGCCGGGCACCGGCTCAGGAACAAAAACACCTTCGACATTGTTAATGCAATCCGAAGCCAGTGGGTTCGGTACCGAAACACCTTCATAAAACTGGTTGCCCTTGTACACAGTCCGATCCGGTGCAACCACCTCAAGGTCAAGATCGTTTACAAGTGCCGGGATTGCAGCCGGGAACCCGGGCACGTCCGTGTAGCAAAGCGTGACCTTGAGTGGCAGATCGGCGGTGCCGAGGTAAATGCGATGTTCATACAACTGACCATTCGTAAGCGTTTGTGTCTGGTCTAAGTATTCGATGCCCGCCTCCGGTTCGACTAGTCCGGTCAGATCTACGCGTCCCCAACCTTCATCGTTGTTTGGCACCGGCGGTGTTCCAACCGAGTCGTCCATATCAACCGCTGCATTAATCAGCGCCGCCTTTACAAGTGCAGGTGACGGCGTTTTGCCCCCATACAATTGCCTGTACAGTTGCACAAACACGGCTGCGGCACCTGAAACATGTGGACCAGCCTGGCTTGTGCCGCCTTGATACTGGTAATACTCGTCAATTGGGAGCCAGGCGTTTTCGTCACCGGCCGCAGCCGATTGTAATGAGGCAATCCACGTGCCGGGTGCAACAAGGTCGGGCTTGACCCGGCCGTCTTCGCACGGACCACGACTTGAAAAGTCTGCCATCGCCTCTGAGCCAATGTCGTAAATGAAAAGGTCAAACCTGTCGTTCTGACATGCGCCAGTTGCAATTACATTCTTCGCCACGGCAGGACTGCCAATGGTTTGAGCTGCCGGACCAGCGTTGCCTGCCGAAAATTCCAAAATGTACGGCTGATCGCCCGGCTTGAGGAAATCCGCATCACGCACCAGTTCGTCAAACTCCATTGCGCTCAGGTCGTACCGGCCATGCGTATCGTCACCCCAACTGTTCGACCCGATAACAGCCCCCGCGCGTGTTGCGTCCCGAGTGAGCTTTTCGAAGCTCGGTGGCGGGCAGTAATTTCCGAACCCATCAAAGATACGTTGGGCAATTATTAACGCGCCCGGCGCAACACCGAGGCCGTACAATGCGCCGGAGTCATCCGTTCGCCCCGTTGCGCCGTCACCGGCGATTATACCGGCGACATGTGTGCCATGACCATGCTCATCTGCTGCATCCGGCAATCCGGCGTACCAGAAAAACACCGGTGTCCGCCCGAATAAATCAGGATGCATCGTTGCGGCGTCGCCCGTGTTTAAGCCGCTGTCGGCCACTGCAACTGCTATGCCACTGCCGTCGTACCCGAGTGCTTGTGCAAGTAACAGGTTCGGCCCGCCATCACCAGCAACAATCTTCGACGCGACCTCGTCAAACAATCTCATGTCTCGGTCAGGTTCAATCCACAAAACTGCATCCGACTCCGCCAATGCATTCAAACTAGCTGCAGAAATCTTTCCACGTAACACTGTACCCAAGCGCAGCTTGGACTCTTGATGAACACTGAGCATCTGCGCGCGCGTTTGACTTGCTTGCGCTGGCTGCGCATCGGGACATAGCAACACCGCTATCCGAACAGATTCAGGCGCGGCAGTTCGCACTTGGAAATGCCCGCGCAACGCCCCGTGAACTTTATACTCAGCCTTGTACTCGCCGACCCAACGCACAAATGACACCGAGTTCAGCCTACTCGGCTCAACGGCATTAAACCGCGCTACAAATGCGTCTTCAGGTACGTACCGAAGCAATTCGACTCCAAGATCGCGCAAGCGCGCACGCCAGTCGGGTCTCAGGCTGCCCTCGAATTGAACCAAAAACAGCCCGTCCAAAGATTTGTTAATTACGGCTTTTCCGCGAAATTGAGTCCTGTGGATCGGATCATCTTGGATCGTGCAGTTACGAAGTCGAATCGGCTTTGCCTGAAGAGCCGTCACCTGCCACAAGACTAAGGTGAGCCCGATAAGTACCGAACCAAAAGTACGACCGTTAACTGCAAACTTCACGACGCAAACCTTAGCCCTACTCGTCTCAGCCCGCAAGCAGCCGCAGCATACAAAAATCGCGTGAGCCAAAAAGCCCAAATGTTCCAATCCGCAACGAAAACACCCCGCCACAAAAAATGCGCCTGCCCACTGTAACCACTACACAGCCCCCCTTATAACAATCCTGGCCTGTTTATTTAACCAGACAATTCAAATCGCCTATACAATTCCGAGCCTACTGTGGTGGTTTTGTTGCAAGCCCTGCACTTTAAGCGACTCGCTTACCCCAAGTAGCGCTCCACCCAGTGTAAGAGTCAAATCTTCGGCTTTCAATTTAGCCGTAGGCAGCAAGAATTGTAGCGTCCCGATGAAATTGCCCGGATGGCTGTGGGATAAAAACCCGGCCCGGCAGCGAGTTGTTTGCCATTTTAACCCGCAGTAACAATGCAAACAACAAAGACATACGAACTGGCTTGCCCTAAGCTGGGTTATGGCTATTGGCTGCGCGTTGGTGCTGAGCGTAAATCTGGTGGAAAAAAAACTCCAAACGATTCCCGTATAAAATGGTCAAAAAGGAAAGCCCCGCTTGCGCCAGATCGCCCGAATCAAACTCCGACACCGCCAGTGCTCACTGCCGCCGCAGTTGCCGCCCAGGCCTCACGCCTCAAATGCCCAACGTCTTTGGGACAGAAGATTGGCCAAAGCATGGCTTTTAAGATGCCCCTAGACCGTATTCTGCCGGGTTGAGTTCCGGCCGCGTAGGCGCGCAACAGCGCCAGTACACGCCAGCAGCTAACCCTTCCACATAAGCGCACACGCACCGGCTCCGATGCACAGGCAGTCCATCCCGGTTCACCAACAGCAGGTCTGCAAGTTGCCAGCACACACACTCTAAAAACCCCACCACCGCACCATTTTAATGTTCCCAAAATAAAGCCAAAAGTGGAACTCACTCCCGACTGATGCAATCTAACACCGAGAGCTTTCCCAAAGCATTACTAAACCGCAGTTGAGGTATCTGCCCTGGAGGCCCTCGGTTTGGCCATCACCCACATGTGGCCATGTAGCCAGGTTAAATAAGCGCGTAAAATACCAACCGCTGCGTGGCAGTGCGTCGTGTCACACCATCGTCCGCACATATTCGCAAGCCTAACAGCGGTCTAGCAACTGTTATTTACGCAATTAACAACTTGTGCATTTGCTTACCATCAGTCGGCACAACAACCTCGCCCAAAGATGGTGGTGGGACAATCACGTCCAAACACTACGTGTAAAGCCCTGCCGCAGCACAGCAGCTTTGTTAAATGGGCCTGCTCATACTTATAGTTTCAAATATCAAGCCATACGAGCTTAACGGGGTGTTCGCCGATGGTTCTCAAAAAAAACGCGGGCGCCTGCATAGCCGGCGCCCGCTGTGATCTGACTCGCCTTTCAGTTACCCGGCTTCAGCAAGCGGAAGTACCCCGCGTTCTCCCCGGGCACGCTGAAAGGAACCAAGACTCGTCTCATCCCGCCTATTGATCTGGGGGTGAACAATTCTGGATCGGCGTCAACCCACGAGTCAGGATTTACCACATTTGTGCTGACCTGCAATCCAAAACCAACGTCAGGTAATGTCCACGTCAACCAGTAGGCCGCGTCTTGGGGCACCACGACAACACCCGCCGGGACAACTGCAACGATTGCCCAAGTGTTAACGGTATCCAAAGGCGCAGTTGTGAAACTGTCGTCTATTAACGCTTGAGTTCCTCGGAGAATCTGTATTCTGCTAAACGTGGCTGACCTGCCGATGTTTGCCTCTGAGTTAGGCTGAACACCAAAATACGCATACAACGGATTTTCAAACAGCGCCGCGACATCTTCTGGCAACGAGCCGCTCGCGCTTGCGCCTCCAGGGCCGGTCAGCGTAAAGTCCGTGTTGTTGGCGAAGGTCACACTCCACGTGCCAAGGACCACCGGGTTCGTCACAGCTGCGGCCATACCTGCACCAAAGAACATGCTGTTGCCACTGCCTTGGTTTGTCTTATACATGAACCGACAGACGTAATTTCCTGCACCAGACTCATACTGAAGCCGGAGGAAAATTGCGTTCGTTGCATTCCAATCTATGAAGGAATCGCCAGGCCCCCAAGGCATATTGAAGCCTGCCTCCCCAGGCACAAGGAAAATGTGCGCCTGGAAATCCTGCACATCGGGCGCAGTTGGGAAGTTCGTCAGTGTAAACGAGTACGTCATCGTATCGCCAGCATTATACCAAGAATACTCGCCTCCGAGAGTGCGGATAGACTGACGTTGCCACAAGTTACCAGGAGCACTGGTGAACAGTTGCAACCCCTTGTTATTGCCTACCCGTGTAAGGGTTAAAGTCGGAGGCGGTGGAGGAGGACCTGCAACAGGGACAAACCTGATATTGTCCACCCAAAAAGTGATCGTGCCGTTTAGCGCGCCTCCAAACCACTTCTTGAATATAAGCGCAGGAACATTTGGCCAGGTTGGATTCAAGGGGATCACTACACGTTCCCACGTGCCTGTGGCAGCCAGCACTGGCTGGTTTGCATTCGGAATCCACGTTTGGCCCCAAGTGGGTGTTGCGAGTCCCAAACCAAGACCTTGGGGGTCCCCACTGCCGAAGAATGTGGACGTTGCAATTGTGGAGTTTGTGTCCCACAAGACATCCATCACCAGATTGGTGAAAAATGCACATGTAACCGTGAGACTGCTGTTATATGCCCAGCCCCCAGCCAAAGACGCGCCGATTGCATATTGTTGACCAGGTTCGCCGGTGAATGTGGCGGTGATCTTTAATGAGCCTGAGCTTGGGTTGTTGCTGGCATCTTGGGATGAATCCCAAGAATAACTGTAAGTGGCTCCCCCCCACCACGGCCACATTCCGCTGATCCAGGAATCATCGTCGAACGTACTTATGACCAGGTCCTGTGCCAAGCCGGTGCTGGCCGAGCCGGCCAACGCCAAGCTGACGAAGGCCGAAAGGAGTTGTTTTCGGAATTTGATTACGTGCTTCATAGTTAGTTTTTTAAGTTGTGGGTTTATGTTCTAACGTCTCACCAAACCGCATTCCGCCCCCAAGTAAAAGCATTGCAACTTATCTTGCACCACACAATCCAGCTCGGTGCATACCGTACTCCCATCGAATGTTTGCTCAGTTGGCACCCCTTTTATGTTAATCTCCCGAAAAAGACAAGTCACCATAACTGGTGACATTGGCTTGCACACCATACCTGCGAAAGTGCAAAACGTTCCTCCACAATAATTGCATCGGTCAAATATGAAGCAAGCGAGCGGTTTCCAACCATGCATCTGAACGGGTTTATTCCGGACATTGCAGCGGCAGACTGCAAAGCTGGTCTTTCCCTCCAGCTTTGCTCACCTGTTCAAAGCTATTGAAGCTGACTTTGGTGGCTTTACGCCCGTCGCTGCCCTGAAGGCTTGGTGAGAACTCAATGGTTGCGGCAGGTGCAAAAGTTCGGTCCGGTCCGCTCCGCCCCGCCTGCCCGGCAGTGGTTCCGCCAAAAGACCGTAGGAAAACCGACTTGGCGCAGGTCGGATCTACAACGAACTCTTATTTCGAATATCGCCAAAGTGGATTCACGGGCAGACAATGTTCTGGATAAGAATTGTGTCTTGCACGGAACGCCAGTCGCAGTGCAAGTGAGCAGCGCAATGGGTGAAAGCCTTTGGCTCGGTCACGAGCGCAGGCCACAAGGAAAATCCTAAGCCGAGAACCACACGCCCAGAAATGCGCTAACAGCTTTTCCGCGCATCGCGCTTCCTGGTGAACACCCATGTCGGCGGCTAATTAAGCAAACTTGGCGACATGGGGCGCAAGAGTGAGGCGCTGTTCTAACCGGCTTAACTCTTTTTTTCAGCCGGTGCGGCTTGAGCTGTTGGGGCAGCGGCAACAGGTTGCGCTTCGACCCACTCGAGAATGGCCATTTGGCTTGCGTCACCCTGGCGTTTGGCGAGTCGAATTATACGCGTGTAACCGCCGTTGCGGTCTTTGAAGCCGGGCGCAAGTTCTTCAAACAGGATTCGAATGACATCCTCGTTTTTGCGCCATTTCTTGCGTTCTTCCTTGGAAAGGTCGCCGTGCGGCCCGCGCACATGCAGACGTGCTGCTGCAAGTCTGCGTGCATACACGGTACCGCGTTTGCCCAAGGTAATCATTTTCTCCGCCAGTGGCCGGGCGGCTTTTGCCTTGGCAAGTGTGGTTGTGACGCGTTTGTGCTTGATCAGACCGCAGACCAAGTTGGCGAGCATGGCATTGCGATGCTCGCTTTTACGGCCCAACTTAACTGTACGTTTGAGGTGACGCACGGCACTTAGTTGTTTTTGGTGGTTGCCTGTTCTTCCTTGGGCGTTTCAAGCAGACCCGGCTCAAACGTCATGCCCAAACGCAACTCGACACCGAATTGTTTGCCAAGTGCGGCGAGTTTTTCTTTGATCTCGTTGAGTGATTTTTTGCCGAAGTTGCGGTACTTGAGCATTTCCTGCTCGGTTTTCATTGCCAACTGGCCCACTGTAGTGATGTTTGCGTTGTTGAGACAGTTGGCCGCACGAACGCTAAGCTCGATTTCGTTGACACTCATGTTGAGGAGTTTCTTGAGTTTCTTACGTTCCTCGTCTTGTCTGTCAACGACCTCTTCAAACTCAACTGCGTTCTTATCGTATCCAACGAACACATCCAGGTGCCGTTGCAAGATCCCCGAAGCTTGTACAAGTGCGTCATCAGGCGTAATCCGGCCATCAGTCCAAATTTCAAGGATCAACCTATCGTAATCTGTGCGTTGCCCGACGCGTGCAGCTTCAACAGAATACCGCACACGTGTAACAGGTGAAAACAGCGAATCAATCGGTATGACCCCGATTGGCTGGCCCGGCTTTTTGTTTTCGTCACTTGGGAGAAACCCGCGGCCAACCTTTACCTCGAGTTCCATTTCGAGCTTGCGTTTCTTGTCTATTGTGCAGATGTGCTGCTGCGGATTGACCAGCTCGACGTTCTGGTTGAGCTGTATATCTGCTGCTGTGACTTCGCCTTCTTTGTTGACTGACAACAGCAATGTCTGCGGCTCGCGATTATGTACCTTGAACCTGACTTTTTTGAGGTTCAAAACTATGTCGGTTACATCCTCAACCACACCTTCGATGGTCGTAAACTCATGTTGGACACCATCAATCTTTACCGAAGTAATTGCAGCGCCCTCGAGTGACGAGAGCAAAACGCGTCTGAGCGAGTTACCGATGGTATGGCCGTAGCCGGGCTCAAACGGCTCGGCAACGTACTTTGCGTAAGTATCAGTTGCGGTTGCTTCGTCTTTCATCAACCGCTTTGGCATTTCGAATCGTCCTAAACGTACTGGCATATCTGTCCTCTAAATCTTGCTATTAGAATTACATCGGACTGGTCAATTTACCAGCCGGTTGCACCTTTACGGGTTCGTCAATACACAATCCAAAACTACCAAATGCAACAAAGCCACAAAACCCGCAACCAGGCACTGTAACAAGCGAAATTAAATTCTGCCGGCTCCGACCCATATTTCACTTTGAATAAAACTCGACCACAGCCTGTACATTTGCAATTGGCTGTATCTCATCCATGGTTGGTATGCGCATTAGCACACCTTTAAGCTCGTCCTTGCTGAGTGAGAGCCAATCTGGCACCGCCCGACTTGCAGCAGCCTCAAGGTTACGTAACGCAAGCTGTCGGCTCACGGTGGTGTCCTTGACCTGAACGGCGTCGCCGACCCTGAGCGCGTAAGACGGGACTGTCACCTTGCGGCCATTGACCTTGATATGGCCGTGGACAACCATCTGGCGCGCAGCAGCGCGTGTACTTGCAAACCCGAGGTGGTAAACCACGTTGTCAAGGCGCGTCTCAAGGATCTGGATCATTTGCTCGCCGGTAACGCCCCGGCGTTTGAGTGCGCGCTCGAACACATTACGAAACTGCCGTTCTTGCAAGCCATAGTAGTATCTCAACTTCTGCTTCTCCATAAGGGCCATCGCGTAATCGGTTAATTTGTGCCGACGCGATTTTGGCCCATGGGCCCCCGGACCGTAATTGCGCCGGTCCAGGTATTTGCTCGGACCGAAAATCGGTATGCCGAACCTACGGCTGACGCGGACTCGTGGACCTGTGTAACGTGCCATGTGTTAAAAGCTCAAGTTTAAAAGCTCAATTCGTGTGTTAAACTCATCTTATACGCGCCGGCGCTTACGCGGTCTGCAACCGTTATGCGGTACAGGTGTAACGTCTTTGATTGCAGTGATCTCAAGCCCAACTGCTTGCAACGCCCGTATAGCCGACTCGCGACCTGAACCCGGACCCTTGACGCGCACCTCAACCTCGCGCATACCATGCGCCATGGCTTGACGTGCAGCATCTTGCGCGACCAACTGCGCTGCGTATGCGGTGCTTTTCCGCGAGCCTTTGAATCCGACCCGGCCTGCGCTGGACCAAGCAAGCACATTGCCCTGCATGTCGGTGATGCTGACGACCGTGTTGTTAAAAGTGGCAAGGATATTTGCAATACCGGTCGCGATGTTTTTTGCGCCTTTGGCCTTGATAATTTTCTTGGGCGCAAGTTCGTCCGTTAGCAATTCCTCAGCAGTAGGCGCAGCGGAAACTGCCTCAGGCACCGGCTCGGTTTCAGGGGCAGATTGTTGTTTCGCGTCTGTTGTCAGGCCAGATTTTTTGGCCTGTTGTTTGGCCGGAGCGCCCTCGGCAGCCGGTTTCGCACCCGACTTTTCGGGTTTCGTTCCTGCGTCCGGTTTAGACTGCTTTTTCTGATCGGGTTGTTTTTGTGATTCCTGAGCCATAGCAAAAACCAAAAGCCAAAAAACCTAGTGTATGCCGCGCTTTGCGTGTGGATTGCGTACCACGCCGACTGTCTTGCGCGGTCCTTTGCGTGTGCGTGCATTTGTGCGTGTGCGCTGGCCCCGCACTGGTAACCCACGCAAATGCCGCAGGCCACGATAACACTTGATGCCCTGCAAACGTTTAAGGTTCATGCCGATCTCGCGGCGCAAGTCGCCTTCGATGACGTATTTGCCTTCCTGAATGGCATGGACAATTTGCGACAGTTGCTGTTCGGTAAGGTCTTTTGCCCGGATGCTTGGGTCAATGTTTGCCCGGGCAAGAATCTCTTTCGAATTACTCGGTCCAATGCCGTATATGTAACGCAGCGCTATGTCTATGCGCTTGTTACCCGGTATTTCAACTCCAACGATTCGCGCCATGCTCGATCAAAAGCTAACAGTTCAACCCTGGCGTTGTTTATGCCTGACGTTTGTGCAAATGACACGCACGACGCCTTTGCGCCGCACGATCTTGCAATGTTCACACAATCGTTTCACTGACGCTCGAACTTTCATAACTCATTCTTTCAGCTCCACCACCAGCCGCCCGTGCGACAAGTCGTAGGGCGACACTTCCAACAACACTTTTTTGCCTGGCACAAGCCCGGTCACGCCGGCGCGTTGTGCACCCCAAGCAATCAACCGGTGACCGTTTGCCAATTTTACCCTGAACGTGCCGTTTGACAAGGCTTGCACTACGACACCTTCAACTTTGATGGTGTGCGCTCGTGCCACGTCAATATCTCGGGCTCGCCCTCGGTTACAAGCACTGTATGCTCAAAATGCGCCGATAGTGAACCATCTTCGGTAACGACTGTCCAGCCATCATTTAGGACTTTAACAGCCGGCTGACCAGCTGTGACCATCGGCTCAATGGCCAGTGCCATGCCCGGCCGCAACACCGGCGATGGTTTGCCATCAACAAAGTTCGGTATCTGTGGTTCTTCGTGCATCGCACGGCCAACGCCGTGTCCGACAAACTCACGCACTACGTTGAAACCGTTGCGTTCCACACAGGTTTGAATCGCACGCGAAATGTCAACCACACGATTCCCCGCGCGCGCCTGTGCAATGCCTTCGTACAATGCTTGCTCGGTCACGTCCATCAAATGTTGTACAGCAACACTACAACCGCCAACAGCCACAGTGCGTGCAAGGTCACCGACAAACCCACGATAAATCACACCAACATCCAAGCTCACAATGTCACCAAACTCGATCCTGCGCAGGCCTGCTATCCCATGCACAACTTCATCGTTCACAGAAATGCAGATGTGGCAAGGATACCCTCTGTATCCCAAAAATGCGCTTTTGGCGCCGTGTTTTTTGATCTGTTGGGCGGCGAACTGATCAATTTGTTTAGTTGTCAGACCCGGCCGAATGAACTCGACAATCTCATGTAACACAGTGCTTGCAATGTCACAGGCACTGCGCAATCCATCGAGTTCAGTTTGGGTGTTCAAAATGCCCATATATTAGCACCCGTGAATCGGCAACCAGATAAACATTTTCAGGCTACCGAACTCGCTGCAGCCGCATTCAGAACCTACCCTTGATCCGGCCTTTCTTGAGGAAGCCGTCGTAATGACGCATCAGCAGATGCGACTCGACCTGTCGCATCGTATCGAGCAACACGCCAACTGTAATCAGAAGGCTTGTACCGCCGAAGAACTGCCCAATTGCGTATGGCACTTTCATTAACGTGTACAACAGTGTCGGTATGATAGCAATTATGGTCAGGAACACTGCCCCAGCCAATGTGATCCTGTGCATTGCATTATGCAGGTAAGTGCTAGTTGCCTGGCCGGGCCGCACACCGGGTATGTACCCACCGTTTTTCTTAAGGTCATCAGCTATTTGCAGCTCATTAAACTGTGTGGCCACCCAAAAGTACGAGAAAAATATGATCATCAACCCGAAAATGGTCAGATAGAAAAAACCGTGTACCTCGAATAACAAGGCGAGGTCACGGAACAGGTCCAGCTTAAACCTCGTGTAAAGCGAGTGAAATATCTGCCCTGGGAACATCAAAATTGCCTGTGCAAATATGATTGGCATGACACCCGGGTAATTCACCCGCAGCGGCATGAACGAGGTGCCCCCGGCAAACACACGTCGGCCAACTGCGCGTTGTGCGTATTGGACGGGTATTTTGCGCTGCGCTTGCGTAACCGCAATCACACCTGCAATGACAGCCGCAAGTAAAACGATCAACACAATAGCGTGCCCAGGATTCAAAGGGGCCTCACCGCCGCCAGCCGGGAAAAACGAGTCTCTAATGCCAACCACAGCGTCCGGCAATCGTGCCAATATGCCGATTGTGATTACCAAAGAAACACCGTTGCCGATGCCGCGTTCACTTATCTGTTCACCCAACCACATCATGAGAATTGTGCCTGCGGTCAACACAATAGCCGTCTGGATCCGATACCAAAACAGGTTCTCGTAAAGCACCAGGTTACCCTGGAAACCGCGGAACATATCGCCTTGGCCGGCGTGTTCCCACAATATTGCCCAGAAATACCCCTGCCCTAGACACAATGCCACAGTCAAATAACGACCGTATTGAATCAGCTTGATGCGTCCGCCTTCCTCACGCGCTAGCTTGCTCAGACCAGGCAGCACGGCGGTAAGCAATTGGATGATAATAGTCGCGCTGATGTACGGCATTATGCCAAGTGTCCCCACAGCACAATGTTCGTATGCACCACCCGTGAACATGCCGTACATGCCCAGCAGGCCGCCCGACTTTGCACCAACTGTCCTGAAGTATTCCTGCAATGCGGCGCTGTCCAGCCCGGGTGCCGGGATCACAGCAATCAACCGGCAGATTGCAAGCAACATCAACGTAAACAGGATACGCGATTTGAGCTCTGGTATCCTGAAACAGTTCCTGAATGTCTCGATTATTGAAGCCAGCATCTGCCGTTAATTTAATCAGGACTGCGCAGCCGCCTGCGCTTTGACAAGTTCACATTTGCCCCCCAAAGCCTCAATTTGCGCACGTGCAGATTCGCTGAATGCATGCGCACAAACTGTAAGTTTCTTCGTCAGCTTGCCGCTGCCGAGAATTTTGATACCTGCAGCGCGGCCGTTTGCTAACCCAGCAGCACGCAACGCCTGTTCATCAACGCGCGTGCCGTCCTCGAACTGGTTCAACGCACCAACGTTGACCGGAATATATCGCACTGCGAACCTGGCGTTATTGAACCCACGTTTCGGAATGCGCCGGATGAGCGGCATCTGGCCACCCTCGAACCCGGGCCGAATCGAGCTGCCTGAACGCGCGGTCTGACCTTTGCCACCCCGACCGCTAGTCTTGCCGTGGCCGCTTGATTCGCCCTGGCCGAGCCGTTTACGGCGATGTTTTGCACCCGGACGCGGTTTTAACTCGTGCAAACGCATAAAATCATTCTGGTTCAGTCTGCTGCTGTTCTAACGAATCTGGCTGCGGCCCGGGGCTTTGCTCCTGTTCAGACCTACCAGACACAGCCGACTCGACAGACTGTTGCGGACGCGGTTTATGGCTAACCTGAATGCCCCGGCTCTGGTAAATGTCTTCGCGCGAGCGCATTTGCTGCAACCCAAGCAGCGTGGCCTTTACAACATTAATCGGGTTATTCGAGCCGAGTGATTTTGTAAGGACATCTCTTACACCCGCTGCCTCAAGCACCGCACGCACACATCTGCCGGCAATAATACCCGTGCCAGGAGAAGCCGGCCGCAACAACACACACGCACCGTCGTGATGGGCTACCACCTCATGCGGTATGGTTGAATCCTTCAGTGCAACCTGTACCATGTTGTGTCTGGCAAGTTCGGTTGCCTTACGAATTGCATCTGCAACCTCACCAGCTTTACCCAAACCGATCCCAACCCGACCACGTTTGTCACCGGCCACAACCAATGCACTGAAATGGAATCTGCGCCCGCCCTTGACGACCTTGGCCGAGCGATTGATATAAACGACTTTTTCGCTTAGTTCCTCGGAGGGTTTCTCCTCGAAGACCAATTCGGGTGCCTCGGCGATTACTTCATTTCGCCGGGCAGCACGTGCTGCGATTCGCGCTGCGCGCGCCGCTTCGGTATCGTAAATTTTGCTAGGTTCAGCCACTGTTTGTCCTGTGGTTAAAATTTCAGTCCTGCTTGCCGCGCCGCCTCAGCTAGGGCAGCTACCTTACCATGGTAAACCTTGCCATTAGCACCTGTTGACCAATGGTACCGTGCAGCGCCACGATCAAAAACCACCTCTTTGATCCCCTTTGCAAGGGCTGCTTCAGCAGCAAGCTTTCCGATCAGTTTTGCGCTTTCAACATTTGCCTTCAGCCTGCCACGCTGTTCACCCAATGTCTTGCTGTGTGTACTCACTGATGCCAATGTCACACCTTTGGTATCGTCAATGAACTGCACGTAAATGTGTTTGTTGGTAAAACACACACTCATACGCGGGCGCGTCGGCGTGCCAACAATCTTTTTCCGCACACGCCAATGCCGGCGCTGAGCCAGCTCCTTTTTTTTCTCCGGTCTCATCTCCTGTTAATCAAATCACAAAATCCAGCCTGCGCTCAAATCTATCTAACACAGCTTACTGCACTGTCTTGCCGACTTTGCGCACGATATGTTCACCGGCGTACCTGATGCCTTTGCCTTTGTACGGCTCGGGCGGGTACAACGCACGTATCTCTGCTGCAACTTCGCCAACCAGTTGTTTGTCAGGGCCCTCGAGAGTGATTTTTGTGTTTTCCTCGACAGTGACTTTTATCTGTGGTGGCACCTGATACACCACAGGATGCGACTTGCCCAATGACATTGTAAGTGTGTTGCCCTGAACAGCAGCCTTAAAACCGACGCCGTGGATTTCGAGCTTTTTGACAAACCCGTGGGCAACACCCTTGATCATATTGTTTACCAACGCGCGGCTCAATCCATGGAGTGCCTTGGCTTGTGCATCATCTCCGTCACGTGTAATGATGATCTTGCCATCGTCAATCCTGACGGCTGTGCGGACTGGCAATTCCCAGTCAAGCTTGCCTTTTGGGCCTTCGACGTGGACCTTTCGGCCGTCGATTTGCACCTTGACATTGGGCGGTATTATAATTGGCTGTTTACCTATGCGCGACATACTGTGTCAACAGACTACATGATACGTGTCGTGATTACCACACATAGCAGATTAATTCGCCGCCGAGGTTTTTGCGACGTGCCTGTGTACCGGTCATCACACCCTCCGGCGTCGAGACAATTGCAATTCCAAGGCCACCACGCACGCGCGGGATTTCGTTCGCGCCGACGTACTTGCGCACACCGGGTTTGCTGATCCGCTTTAACCCCTCGATCACAGGCCGTTTCCCTTCATACTTAAGCTTGAGGCTGAGCGTTTTCTTTACTTTGCCCTCCACAGCAAAATCGGCGATGTAACCTTCCTTTTTCAAGAGCCGCGCAATGGCTTCCTTGAGGCGCGAATGCGGCACTTCGACAGTTGGATGCAACGCTCGGGACGCGTTGCGGATCCGGGCCAGCATGTCTGCAATTGTATCGGTCATAACCTTCACCAGCTTGCCTTGACTACGCCTGGGATCAACCCACTTAATGCAGCCTCGCGGAACGCCAGACGCGACAGACCGAACTTGCGTAGGTAGCCGTGTCGCCGGCCCGTTATTGCGCAGCGGTTGACCACACGAACTGGGCTTGCGTCTCGCGGCAATTTGGCCAGGCCAGCATAATCGCGCTTTGCCTTCAGCTCGGCCCGAATTGCAGCGTATTTCTTGACCGTCTCGATCTTGCGCTGATTTCGAGTTATCCAGGCTTTTTTTGCCATAACAATTATCGTCCTTCTGCAAATGGCATTCCCATCAGTTTAAGCAAATCAAACGCCTCAGCATCAGTACGGGCAGTAGTAACTATTGTGATATCCATACCCTGCTGGCGCTTGACCTTGTCGAGGTCAATCTCGGGGAAAATTGTCTGGTCTCCAACACCGAACGTATAGCTCCCCCGGCCGTCAAACTGCCGCGTTGACAAACCGCGAAAGTCACGAATCCGGGGTAACGCTGCCGAGATTAACCTGTCAAAAAATTCGTACATTGCATCTCGCCGCAGTGTTACTTTGCACCCGATCGGTTGGCCCTTGCGGAGTTTAAAGTTTGCAACGCTGTGTTTTGCCCTGCAAATGGCCGGTTTACGTCCCGTGATCAGTGCAAGATCACGCGCTGCATCCTCAAGTGCAGTCTTTTCCAAAGAAGCGCTTACACCCATGTTAACCACGATCTTCTCAAGTCGCGGCACTTGATGTGGGTTTTTGTAGTTGTGCTTCCTGATCAGCTCAGGCACAACTTCATTGACATACTTTGTGTAAAGTCGGGCTTTCATTGGTCTCGCCGGAGCGTTTGTCAGGTTTGTTGCTGTTGCTGCGGTTGCACACCGCGTTTGGCAAGGCGCGCATCGTAACGGTCGGCGCGCATCACGTTGGATATGTGAATCCAACCTTCGCGCTCGACAATTGCGCCTTGCGGATATTGCTGGCTTTTGCGCATATGCCGCTTCAACATCCGGACACCTTCGACGATCACGCGCTGTTTTTTGCCATCAACGGCGATGACCCGGCCGCGTTTGCCTTTATCCGCACCGGTTATCACAACTACATCATCGCCTTTCTTGACATGGAATTTTAGCATGGCATTAAAAACCGTTCAGCCGCCCCACATTACACCGCTTGTTACTGGACGACGCGCCAATCGTTTTTAGACGTTCGCAACTTCATTTCCAAAGCCTTCCCAGCGTTCAAATCACCTCCGGCGCAAGCGAAACAATTTTCATGAATTTCTTGTCCCGCAATTCGCGTGCAACTGGACCAAATATCCGCGTGCCGCGCGGGTTTTGTTCACGATCAATCAACACAACTGCGTTGCTGTCGAACCGCAAATACGACCCGTCACTGCGCCGGATTGCCTTGCGCGTGCGCACAACAACTGCATCCACGACATCGCCCTTTTTGACGGTTGCGTCTGGTGCAGCTTCCTTGATGTGTACCTTAATGACGTCGCCGACCTCGGCATACCGTTTGTTGCGTCCGAGTACACCGATCGCCGCCGCGCGGCGCGCGCCGGTATTGTCGGCCACATCCAAAATTGAACGTACCTGTAACATAATCTTTCAGTCTCATGCGGTAAGCGGCGCCGGGCCAGTTGCGCGCTGCATAACCTCGACTAACCGCCACCGCTTTGTCTTTGATAGCGGCCGCGTTTCCTGAATCCGCACGATGTCACCGAGCTTGGCCTGCTGAGTTTCATCGTGCGCATAGTATTTTTTGTACCTTTTGATGATTTTCTTGAATCGCGGATGCGGAAACCTGCGCTCGACACGCACTACGATTGTCTTGGTCATCTTGTCTGAGACAACCACACCCACACGCTCTTTGCGTTTGCCGCGCTGGTCAACTGTCTGAATGTCGCTCTGGTTCATATGCAGCTTCAAGCTTGTTGCTTGCGCAGTTGGCTGATTCGGGTCTGGACTTGCGCAACGTCGCGCCGCAGCAAACGCAGCCGCGCAGGTTTCTCCAGTTGCGCGCTGACCTGTTGCAACCGCAGATTGAAAATCTCCTGGCGCAGATCGCGTTCCTTGGCCAGCAACTCAACCATCGTCATGTCTTTCAACTGCGAAAATTTCATGGCTGTGCTCAGATGGTTCCAAACTTGTGCCGCGAGATGAACCTGGTACGGATGGGTAACTTCGACGCCGCAAGCCGCATTGCATCGCGCGCAATTGCCTCCGGCACACCGTCAACCTCAAACAACACATTAGCAGGCCGTACAACAGCCACCCAAGACTCGACTGCGCCTTTGCCTTTGCCCATGCGTGTCTCGAGCGGCTTTTTCGTGAACGATTTTTGCGGAAACACTCGAATCCACATCTTCCCGTGCCGCTTCAGATGCCGCGCTATTGCAACGCGCGCAGCCTCCAGTTGTTTGGTGTCTATCCATGCACGGTCAAGCGCCTGCAACCCGTACTCGCCAAATGCAACCGTGTTAGCTCGCCATGCTATTCCGGCACGACTGCCCCGGTGCATCTTGCGATACTTAACTCTTTCGGGCATCAATGGCATAACTCAACTCCGCTCTTTTTGCTGTGCCATCAGCTCAGTGCAAGTGCAACCGGCTGACGTGCAAAATTTCATATTATCAAGCCGCCAGTCCCGTCAACTCCGGTTTTCGTTCTTTCTGATCGGGTTTGGTCTCACCTTTGCAAATCCAACATTTGACACCTATCTTGCCATAAATTGTATTTGCTTCGGCAAACCCGTAGTCAATCTGCGCACGCAGTGTGTGCAACGGCACCCTGCCCCAATGATACATCTCGGCACGTGCAAGCTCGGCGCCACCCAACCGACCCGACACCCGCACCTTGATGCCTTGCGCGCCCAGGTCTTTGGCAGTCTGGACTGCCTTCTTCATCGCGCGCCTGAAAGATACGCGCCGCTCCAGCTGTAACGCGATGTTCTCGGCAACAAGTTGGGGGTCAAGCTCCGGTTGTTTGATCTCGATTATGTCAATGTAAATTTCCTTGCCGGTCATCTCGGCTAATTCCTCCTTAAGCCGGTCTATCTCTGCCCCTCTGCGGCCAATGACCACACCGGGTCTGGCAGTGTAAATCGTCACCCGACACCGGTTCGCTGCGCGCTCAATCATAACGCGCGGCACAGCAGCCGACTCGAGCCGTTTGCGCAACATTTCTCGGACCTTGAAGTCCTCAACCAACAGACCCGAGAACTCTCGCTTAGCTGCAAACCACTTCGATCGCCAGTCGCGATTAACGGCTAACCGCAGTCCGATTGGATTAGTTTTTTGTCCCATGTGCTATTGGTCTGATAAAACTATCTTGATGTGACAATGCCGCTTCAGGATCGGCCCGGCCGACCCGCGTGCTTTTGGGATATAGCGTTTGTAACTAATTGCTGTGCACGCATGCGCTTTTTTGATCCAGAGTTTTTCAACCGAAAAACGATTCGACGAGTTAAGATAACTCTCAAGTTGCGCAAGCTTGCGCTGCAACGCATTTCGGCGTTTCCGATTGCGCGTGTTCTCGATCTGTGCCTGCAGGCTCTGCACAGTCTGACGCACCTTGTTCACATCCCACTCGGTGCGTAGGTTCTCGGCATTCGCAATTGCGCTTGCGAGCGTCTTTTCAACAAAGCGCGCCGATTTACGCGGCACCGCAGCCAAGATTGCCCTAGCCTGCACCGCGGGCAAACCTTGTATCTGGCGTACCACCTCACGTACTTTCTGGGCCGACATCGGCACGTTCTTCAAAATCGCCTGCACTTCCATAAACCGTAACGTTACTTGGCTTCAGCCTTTGCAGTGTGCGCGCCGTGTTTCTTGAACATGCGCGTGGGCGCAAACTCGCCAAGCCTGTGTCCGACCATGTTTTCGGTCACAAACACCGGCATGAACACCTTGCCGTTGTGCACATTAAACGTCAGACCCACAAAATCCGGCGTGATCATCGAGCGGCGCGACCACGTCTTGATCGGCGCGCGCGACTTTGTCTCTTTTGCCTTCCGGATTTTCTCCAGAAGATGCAAATCTACAAATGGACCTTTTTTAATCGAGCGACCCATAGTTCAATTTCAGCTTTTCAAAAACTACAAAAACCGGCACCTGCAGCCGTGCTACTTGTGCTTCATCGGACGGCCATCACGCCGCACTACAATGAACCGGTTCGAGTACTTGCGTTTGTTGCGTGTCCGGTAACCTTTCGCAAGCAAACCCCACGGCGATGTCAGTTGATGCCAACCACCGCCGCCTTTCGATTTGCCCTGGCCGCCTCCGTTCGGGTGATCAACCGGGTTACGTGCAACACCACGCGTAATTGGCCGGATACCAAGGTGCCGCGACCGACCTGCCTTGCCTAAAACGACATTTTCATGTTCGGGGTTCCCCACCTGCCCAACTGTGGCGTAACAATCTTCGTGCACTTTTCGAATCTCGCCCGAAGGCAGTTTGATCTGCGCGTAACCACCGTCGCAGGACATCAATGTGGCTGCGCTCCCGGCTGCGCGAACAAGCTGACCGCCGCGGCCGGGTAACAACTCGATGTTGTGAATAGGCAACCCGACCGGTATTCGCTTCAGCGGCAAAAAATTCCCAACCTCAGGCGACACATCTGGTCCGCTAATGACCTTTGCGCCCACTTGCAACCCCACCGGCGCAATAATGTACCGTTTCTCACCGTCGGCATACTGCAACAGCGCAAGCCGCGCCGACCTGCACGGGTCGTATTCGATCGCAATTACGGTCGCTTCGACACCGTGCTTGTTGCGTTTGAAGTCCACAAGCCGGATCTTTTGCTTGTGCCCACCGCCTATCCCACGGGCCGTCACGCGGCCATAGCAATTCCGGCCACCCGTCTTCTTCCGCATCTGCACCAGATGCGGCTCGGGCTCGGTCTTCGTAATATCGCTAAAGTCAGCCACGGTGATATACCGCAGCGACGGTGTTAGCGGTCTAAACGTTTTAACCGGCATAAAAACTCAACTTGCCAAAAGTTATTCTTCTTGAAGCGTTGGACCATCATTCCCGGCCCCACTGAGGCGCAGGGCAAAACGGTTGTCGGCCCAAATAAAACGCTATCCGCCTGCCTTAAGGGCAAAAGCGGACCAAGGAAAATACCAGACAATCGTCCCGATGCAAGCGGTTTTTTATGGCAAAAAAACCAAAGAAAACAGCCTTTTTCTCTAAACCCGCCCAGATAGCATAAAGTTTTCTGACGGCAAAAACTGGAGCTTGTAAATGGCCTGCCCAGCAAAGTACACGACCACCTAAACGTTGCACCTCAGCACCTGCCGTGCTGCTGTTATACCGGACAATCGTTGCCTGTAGCACCGGGCGCGCCAACGGTTACTTTAGCCAAGACGCAGTCCGTGACTCAATCCAGTGGCAGTCCATTCTTCCCATTGTTGCATGCGCGCCGATGTCATCACGGGGACACCTGCGGGATGTGCTGTAACCAAACAGCCCGCCAGGAAACTTGAACATCACAATTGCGTTCAAGCCAACCGCATTGTCTTCGAGTGACTGTGTAATGCTAGACAAACATGGGGCCTACTGATTATGCTTTGTCCGCAAACGTTCCAATCCAGAGGTGCGTCTATGCAAACCGTATTGCCATCTGAATTCAAACGCGGCATGGTCATCATGCTCGATGGCGCGCCGCAGGTCATTGAAGATTTTCATGTAGCCGGCACAGCGCAAACCAAACCCAAACTGCACGTCAAACTGCGCCACTTGAAAACGGGTAGGTTCGCAGACCGTGCGTTCCCAGACAACGAGCGTGTGCCAGTGTGTGAGCTGCAGCATCGCACCGTGCAGTACAGTTATAAGCAGGGCGACACATACGTGTTCCTTGACACCGACACGTTTGAAGAACTCACATTGACAGCTGAACAGATCGGCGAACGACACTGGTTCCTGAAAGAAAACGACGAATATCGTGCGTTGTTCCTCGAAGGCAAACTGTTGGACATTGTGCTGCCCGGCCAGATCAGCCTCCAAATCGTTGAAACCGCACCCCCAATACGCGGTGGGTCAGATTCCACATGGAAACCTGCTAAGCTCGAAACCGGCCTTGAAATCATGGTGCCGCTGTTCCTCGACAAGGGTGAACGCGTCCGTGTTGACACTCAAACCCGCAAATACGTCGGCAAAGACACCTCTGACAAAAAATAAGTTCCCTCACCGGCAAGCCCTCTGTATACCTACCAGTTGGATGAGGGGGCCATATTTATTTGTTTCTGCAATATGCCGGGACGCGCCAAAAAAATGCGCTCTCCACATCCCACCAGCGGCACCGGAGCAACCTCAGGCGAATCCTTAACATCTGGCTGAAACCGACTCGACAGCTCTGCGGATTGCCTGTTTGAACTTGTCAATGCCAAGCCCGGTTGCCGCGGAGATTTTTACCACAGGCGAGACTTTTACGCGGCGCCTGAACTTTTCCAGATTCGATTCTGCCGTTGGCTGGTCCATTTTATTGGCCGCAAGAATTCGCGGTTTGGCAACAAGCAACGGGTCATACAGCTCAAGCTCACGCAAAAGTTGTTTGTAATCGTCCCAAGGCGCGCGCCCGTCTGTACCGGCCATGTCAAGTAGCAATACCAATACTTTGCAGCGCTCGACATGCCGCAAAAACGCATGCCCAAGCCCAACATTGCGGTGCGCACCTTCGATTAACCCTGGCACTTCACATACGGTTAACCGGTAAAAATCGGCGTATTCAACTATTCCAACCTGCGGATGTAACGTGGTGAATGGATAAGGCGCAATTTTCGGACGCGCGTGCGAGATAGCGTTTAACAAGGTTGACTTGCCTGCATTCGGATAGCCTACAACCCCAACATCGGCAATCATGCGTAACTCAAGCAGGAAATAACCTTCCTCACCGGGTTCACCCGGTTGCGCAAACCGCGGTGCTTGCCTTACTGACGTTGCGAAGTTGCGGTTCCCTAGCCCGCCCCGACCACCACGGCACAAAATGAATTGTTGACCGTGTTCGGTTAGATCAGCAACTAATTCACCACGCGGATGCGCAAAGTGGCCTCCGACCAAACTCGCTCCTGAATCAGCGTGCTGTTTGGTAGGCTTGGGTTCGGGAAACTCGCCGGGGCCGCACGCCGACTCAGCCGCGCCGGCTCCTTCAGACGTCAAACGCCAAACCAGCGTACCACACGGCACTTTGACAATCAGGTCTTTGCCCGCTGCACCGTCCATGCCTTTGCCCATGCCATGTTTGCCGTTCTCGGCAATAAGACGCGGCTGATAGTACTGCGCTACCAGATTGTTGATATCATGGTCAGCCTGCAAAATCACATGGCCACCACGCCCGCCATTGCCGCCATCGGGCCCACCCTTCGGGCGATGCTTCTCACGCCGAAAGGCCACACAGCCCCGACCACCATGACCAGCTCGAGCATAGATTTTTACTTCGTCAACAAACATTTCTGCAGCCTGCTTCTGGACTGCGTCACCCAATCAACACGGGCAAAATTGCAACAACAAAAAAGGCGAGGCCGCAGCCCCGCCTACAAATTAACAACAGCGCACTTTAGTTAGTCGCTGCAGCCGTTACAGGCTCAGGAATAATGTTTACCCGTCGGCCGTGCTTGTCGAAAAGCACACGCCCATCCGCAAGCGCAAACAACGTCCAGTCGCGCCCCACGCCGACATTTGCGCCAGGGACAAATTTCGTGCCGCGTTGCCGCACAAGTATGCTACCGGCTGTGACCAACTGCCCCGCAAACGCCTTTACACCAAGCCGTTTGCTTACGCTGTCGCGCCCGTTTCGTACGCTACCCTGACCTTTTTTATGTGCCATAAGACTAAAACTTTATCTCTCGGATTTTGACGACTGTCAAGGCCTGCCGATGGCCAACCTTGCGATGGTATCCCTCGCGCCTGCGCATTTTGAATGCTACAACCTTCGGCCCCCGCTTGTGTTCCAGCACGTCGCCAACAACAGTTGCATTCGGCACAGTTGGCGTGCCGACGATCACCTTGCCGTCGTTGTTGATCAACAAAACACGATCAAACGTGACCGACTCACCGGCCTTGGTCTCGAGACGCTCGACCTCAAGCCTTTGGCCGGCTGCGACACGATACTGTTTACTGCCTATGTCAATTACTGCGTACATGGTCGCCATGCAAAATGCCGAAATAAAACACCACAAATGTCCACAAATGTCAACCACAATTCTTACCGACGAGCAGGTTTAACTAATTCGCCAAGCCCAAATCCAGACCACACAAATTGCAGCAGTGCAATGTGTAACATTGTGAACCAGCACACCAAAAGCGTTTTGAAATGCCAGGGTGCAACCGCCTTTAGGCCGTGCTCCTCGAACCGGCGTTTACAACATTGCTTTTCGAACAATCTGATCCGAACCAGCAAACATCAATAAGCTGTCCTGTTTGCATTGGAGAGGAAAATGTGCTTTGATTTTTCTGAGTTACGCCATGTCAAATACGCGAAAGATTTTGTTGCTGTTGTTATTCCTGGGCAGTGTTGCGCTCGCGCCGCTGCATGCGCAAAAGATCCCCGTAGTCGAAAAACACCTCGCCAATGGTATGAAGCTGCTCATAGTCGAACGACATGATGAACCTACAGTCGCGGGCGGTTGGGTTGCACGTGTCGGCAGCGCAAATGAACGACCGGGTATGACTGGTATTGCGCATTTGTTCGAGCACATGATGTTCAAAGGCACACCAACCATCGGCACCAAAGACTACAAAAAAGACCTCAAGATCATCGCTGAACAGGAACGCATTCGAGCGGAAATGCGCAAAGAAGAGCAAAAAATGCGGGCCGCGTACCGGCGGGGTGAAATAGATGACCTGCATAAGCCGGAAAACAAAACTGCACGCTGGCTCGAGCTTAACAAGCGCTTTCAAGAATTGGTTGCACAACAACGCGAGCTGCTCGTCAAAAACGAGTTTTCTCAAATCTACGCTAAGGCAGGCGCAAGCGGCCTGAACGCGTTCACAAGTGAAGACATGACCGTTTATTTCGTCAATGTACCGGCCAATAAACTCGAGCTCTGGATGTGGATGGAAAGCGAACGGTTGCTTAGGCCGGTGTTCCGCGAGTTCTATGCCGAGCGCGACGTTGTCATCGAAGAACGCCGGCTCCGCACAGAAGCAACACCGCTGGGGCGGTACCTCGAGCAATTCAACTCGATGTTTTGGGAATCACATCCGTACAACTGGCCCGTAATCGGTTGGCCGTCAGACATACCAGCCATTACAAAAGAACAGGCCGACGAGTTTTACGCAGCCTATTATTCACCCCAAAATATCACAATTGCGCTTGTGGGTGACCTAAATCCCAACCAGGCAGAACGCCTCGCCCGCAAATACTTCGAACGCATACCTCCTGGCAAGGTTGACCCCCCGGACGTAGTGACGCTTGAAATCAAACAAGTTGCAGAAAAACGCATGTACGCTGAAGCTGAGGCAAATCCGCAGGTTGAAATATTGTGGCACACGGTACCCTTTGGCCATAAAGACTCTTACGCACTTGAGATCTTGGCCCAGATCCTCTCAACACGCACAGGGCGCCTTTACAAGAAACTCGTGCTCGGCGCCGAGGTTGCAACCGAGATTTGGGCGAGTCAAAACTCGCAGAAATGGGCCGGGTACTTCAACGCAGGTGGCAAGCCCAGGGAAGGCCGTAAACCTGAAGAGCTCGAGCAGGGAATTTATGAGGTAATCGAGCAACTCAAAAACGAGCCTGTGCCCCCAGATGAACTGCAAAAGGTTAAAAACAACTTTGCCGCTGCCGAGTATCGCCGGCTCACCTCGAACTTTCAGATTTTGTTGCACCTACTGATGAACGAAGGTTGGGGCGACTGGCGCGAAGCAAACTTAGCCGGCCCGAAAATTCAGGCTGTTACAGCAGCCGATGTACAACGCGTGGCAAAAGAATACTTAACCCGCGAAAACCGCGCCGTGGCAATCTTCACGCGCAAGCCGTCAACCGCAACCACAACTGTAAAATGAACCTCAACAGCCTGTTGGTCACCAACCGTAAGACCTCCGTTAGAGCCAAACCAACGTGCCTACCGCTGGTTTTCGCGTTGGTAATGTGCACTTTGGTTGGGCAGGTCAATGCAGCCGCTGCATCACAGACAGCAGCGCGCAATCCAAAAATTGGTTTTGGGCAGATACCAGCCCGGCCTGAAAAGTTGCGATTCCCGCCGCTTCAGTTCGAACCACCTGCACCGGCAAAATACCGCGTTCAACTTATGGCTGGCCCGGTTGCCTACGTTGTGCCAGACCGCGAGCTGCCGCTGGTCAACATTGTTGTGCTCGTACGCACAGGCAAGTACCTCGAGCCGCAAGGTAAGGAAGGTCTTGCCGAATTAACTGGCTGGCTGCTCGCGCGCGGCGGTACGAAGTCGTGGTCCGCTGAAGACCTAGAAGAACGCCTCGCTTTTCTGGCGGCGCAGCTTGATTCGAGTATCAGCGACACACAAGGTCGTGTGCGCCTTAATCTACTGTCGAAGGACCTCGATATAGGGCTTGCAATCCTGCGCGAGGTGTTATGCGCACCCCGGTTTCAGGAAGACAAAATCGCGCTGCGCAAACAACAGATGTTGCAAGAGATGCAACAACGTAATGACGATGCTGCAGATATCGAAGCACGCGAGCACGCATTTCTTGCCTTTGGAGAAAACTTTTGGGTAAACCGCTTACCCACAAAGGCATCTGTCGAGGCAATCGCACGAACCGACATCGAGTCATTTCACCGCGCGTGGTTCTCGCCAAGCAATTTTGTGGTTGCTGTCAGCGGCGATTTCGACAGAGCCGAAATGGTTGCCAAACTCGAGAACATTTTTGTTGACTGGCCGTTTACGGGCTTTGCATCGCCAGTTGTGCCAACAAACTTTCAATTTGCGCAGCCGGGCGTGTACGTCTTACACAAAGAAATCAATCAAGGCCGCGTGAGTATCATACTGCCAGGAATCATGCGGGACGACCCTGACTATTTTGCCGCGATGATCATGAACGACATTCTAGGTGGAGGCGGGTTTACATCAAGGATTATGAACCGCGTCAGGTCAGACGAAGGCCTGGCGTATTCTGCCCGGTCAAGTTTACCCGGCGGCGTTTATTATCCACTGCCGTTTACAGCGTCGTTCCAGACAAAATCGCGCACGGTTGCTTACGCAACCTCAATCGTGCTCGAGGAGATCAAACGGATCACGAGCGAACCAGTCACAGACCATGAGCTTATAACTGCAAAACAGGGCTTTATTGAACGGTTCCCGCGTAACTTTGCTACAAAAGAACAGGTCGCACTTACTTTCGCCCAGGACGAATTCACCGGCAGATACGCAAAAGACCCCGAGTTTTGGAAGCTTTATCGAAATAGGATCAACGCTGTAACAAAAGATGACGTGCTGCGCGTGGCAAAGAAATACCTGCGTCCAGCTCAGGTGGCCGTACTTGTTGTTGGGGACGAACCAGAGATACTAAAAGGGCATCCGGACCATCCGGTGAGTCTAAAATCACTGGCAGGCGACCGTTACACGCGCCTGCCTTTGCGCGACCCGCTAACACTGAAACCAATCACACTAGCGGGACCGCAACCTGCACCAACTGACACGGCCAATAAATGAGGCATAAATCCCATTTGCGCCCCCACAGCGCGTTTTGCGCTCCGTCACAGCTGCACAAAAGCAAGCCTCTTGCAGTTTGTAACTCAGCCTTGCAGTTGAGTTGTCCACAAATGCCTGTCATAGCATGCGCACGACGGTTTACAACTTTTTTACCTTGTAACTTAATCATTTAGCCCGAATTACTTAGCCGTGTGGGGGAATGCACGCACCCTGCGTGCGGTTTTGCGCGCCCTAGCGCAAAACACACTCAGGACATACTTGTTCACGACCCGACCAGCTCGCCCCACAGAAATGTGCCGAACGCAAACTCCGCCTGCCCGCGTGCACCCACAGCCAGGCGCCGCCTGCGACACCCAGCAGCGTGGCCGTCCCTCAACCCAGTTCCTCTGGCCTAGTGGATTAAGCACTCATCTGGCCGGTACCAACGCAACAGTGCGCACGCAGTTTGCGCCTTGCCTTTTGACAACGACACTATTCCAAACCGTCACTAGTAATTACGCGCAATACACAATCGTACGGGCATACAACGATGCAATTGTGCAATCGAATCGCAGAAATACCGAGCCGCTGAGTTTTGTGTAAAAAACCAACCAGTTGCCGACATGGTCTCGGCATACAGCGCACTATTTGTGTCGGCTCACGCACGTCCCTACAGGACCTCTACCACATTCATTCCAAAGGTAGAGACGCATGGCCTCATGCGTCCGAATTATTTGTTGGTGGGGACGGCTGGCCCAGCCGTCCGTAATCCACTGGAGGGCCGACTCCAACGTCGGCCGAGTCGTTGGTACTAGGTGGAAACAGCGGCCTCCGTGTCGCCAGATTCGTTCGTACGGTCGGCTTCCACGCCGACCGTACTGGGTCTTGGGCAGGATCCAATCATCCATGCTCAGGATTGAACCCAATCCTCCGTCCAAATCAGCAATGGCCCAGGTGGAGCTGCGCTCTCCGGAAAACTCGAGAAATCATAGCGCGGGTTGACCCGTGCCGTCTAGCCCCCAAGTCCAACCGCGGGTTGTGTTTTGTCACGACCTTGAATGCTTTTCAGGGCTTTGAACCCGCACTTGCGGTATTGAGCCTGCGTTTCACCGATCAAATGCCCGGCCGCTCACACATCGCTCAAGATTCAAGTAACCGAAGGCTGTATTTGAACCTGCGTGCCGTAAAAAGGGCGCCTGAGCATTATTTTGAAAAGTTTTCCAATGCAATTTCAGTTGCACGGATAAGCGGTTGTGCGCTAACAGGTTGGCCGGTTGCATTTTTCATCCAAAGGTCAGGTGCTACATTACCGAATTTTGCCATACGCTCGAACTCGGGGCCGATACCGCCGGCTTTGTTCATCTGCTCTTCAATTTGATAGGCAATGATATGCCCCATTGGGTAATCCGGCAGGTAAAGCACATTGTTTATCAAGTGTGAATATACCGCCAGCAAGGTTACGTCGCGTTTGCCAAACACGGGCGCGTAATACTTGTTCCAAACTTCCTTTGCGATTTGGAGTGTTGCAGTCTTTAACTCTGCTGGGGTTGCCTCCGGATGCTCATACATCCAGCGCCAAACACCAATGTCAACCAGCCCTACACCCGCAATTTCAGCCGTTGCCCAGTAATCGTTTAGCGTTTTGAGCGCCTCAAGCTGCGGGTCCGGCTCTGTTAACCCGAGCACATCAAGGTCGTGCCCCTGCAAAATCATGGCGAATGCTTCGGTAAACGCCGAGTTCGGCACACCAGCAAGCAAAGTGTAATCAACTAGATTAACCGAAAACACCTGCTCGATATTGTGACCGAGCTCGTGCATGGCAATATTGAAACCTTTATAATCCATACCTTGCGGCGCGAGCCGGGTGCGTAACCGTGCCTTTTGGCCGCGCATTTCGCCTCCCATCGCATGACCGCTGCCACGCGCTGGCTCGACGTCAATGTGTGCTTGCAAAAAACTCGCGCGGTCGTCACTGAAGCCAAACCTGCGCAAAATGTTCGGTAGATCAGCCCGAAACGCTTCGAGCGTGGGGTATTTGGCACGCACAACCTCGTCCAAATGCGCTTCTGTGTATTTGTTCCGTGGCAAAAATCCGGTGTACCAGATATCGAACGGTTCCAATGGCCGGCCCAGCCGTTTCTCAATCAGCCGACCGACCTCGGTAAACACAGGCGCAACAAGTACATCTTCGAGCATCTGTTTGACACGTTGTTCGCTCATTTGTCTGTCTTCGTCGAACCGACGCGCAATCAGCGTTGGTGCAGTTGGCGAGTACGGATCTGCCTTGCGCACGTTGCGGAACACGTTTAACAGCTTCGCATATCGAGTATCTGGCTCAGGCGGATTTGTGAGGTTTATGGCTGTGCTGGAGTTTGTTAATGGCCCGATGTTAATTTGACACCCCTGGGAACGGTCACCTGTGATCCTCGGAGAATCATTCACCGACGACGGCCGTACTTCATTCGAGATCGGGTTCCAGTCAACTGCCGGATTATTGATCACAACTTGTGGGATTGTCTGGTCAATTATGCGTTCCATCACGCGCTGGATAAGCCGTTGTTTGGGCAACCCATTTGTGCCTTCGGCGTAAAGTGCCTTGATCTCGTCGCGCAAGTTCCAATGCGATATGAACCTCAACCCAGGCGGGAACGGTCGTTTGCCTTCGGCATCGAGCAAGTTATGCATACAAATCTTGTATTCCGACACGTAAAGCTCCGCGTCCGCTACGGCGGTTGAGATTGCCTGTATAACATCAGCCGGAACACGTTTCGAAAAGCGTTCAGCCAGGCGTGTCTCAGCCCATTGGCGCCGCGTCCATTTATCGCCTTCGGCAAGTTGTTCTTGTAATGTTGTCAGTGGAAAATTCAGCAGGGCTACAAATGCGAGTTTGTTTCGGAAAAAATCTTCGATCAGGTGCGCCTCAGGTTCGTACGCGGCAAACAGTTCGTCCACTGGCATGACGGGCCCGCGATCAAGATCAGTTTGCAGTCGCAGTTCATACCGCAACTCTGCCATGTGACCATCGAGTTTTTCCAAAAGCCGTTGGTACCGATCGAAAACTGCGTCAAGCGTCGTCTTGTCACCGGCAAAATTCTTGCGCACGAATGCTTCAAACACAGCCGCGTCGCCGTCCTCTTCCCGCCAAAATCTGCCCACCTGTTCAAGTCCGCGCACAAGCCGTGTGCGTTGTTGTTCACCATATTTTGCCAACAGTTCACGTTCAAGCTTGGCGCATGTATCTCGAAACCAATCGGGTGGCTGTTGGGCTTTGATCTGGCCCGACACAATACTCATGATGACCGCAACAGATACGATTAAACCAAAGTTGAACCGGTTTATGCACATTTTGGTGCCGCTCAAGTTAAGCTGCGCGCCATGCTACAACCAAGCGTCTGTACTGCAAGCGGGTTTACGGGGTGCAACGTGTGCAATGCGCAAATCGGTTCGCCATATACGCAAACGGCACTAACCCGAATTGCTTTTCATTCAGAGTCGAGGCCACACAAAACAACTCTACTTTCGGCTGAACATCTCGAAGAGCAATGCCAATCAGTTTGACGCCGAGCATTTCCTGCCCCGCTCGTGCACGAGCAAATGGCTTGACAAGCCGCTTCAAAAGCCGACTTTTCCGGCACCCAATTTGCTTGCTCTTGATTTGCAGGTCGTTAACCTGCCCTCGTGCTATGGCAGCCCAGACAAAACACGCCAAAGCAAAGTCGCCGGCACGGAAAAAGCGCCGCAAGGCAAGAAAGCCGGTCAAGGCGAAAAAGCTGAAGACGGCCGCTAAGACGAAGGCTGCCGCGTCACGTGCATCTGTGCTGGCGCCTGTGCCAAGGGGTAAACTTGTCCCAGCAACAAAATCGCCGCAACCGGTCGATGAACTGACTTTGCCCGAGCGCGATGATCGCAGCTACGACGGTGACATGGCGATCAAGCTTTACCTGCGTGAAATCGGCCAGATCAAGCTTCTAACGCCCGAGGAAGAAATTGCGTTGGCAGCCAGAATCAAGAAAGGCGATAAAAAAGCACGTGAACAAATGATCAAGGCAAACCTGCGCCTTGTGGTCAAGATCGCGCGCGACTATGAGGGCCTTGGTTTACCGCTATTGGACCTGATAAGCGAGGGCAACATCGGCTTGATGAAGGCTGTAGAGCGGTTTGACCCGTCAAAAGGTGGCAAACTGTCCACTTACAGTTCCTGGTGGATCAAACAATCAATCAAACGCGCTCTGGCAAACCAGTCCAAGACAATCCGCTTGCCGGTGCATCTGGTTGACAAGATCTCTAAAATGCGCCGGGCCGCCCTCAAGCTACAGGAAATTCTCGGACGCGAACCCACCGACGACGAGCTTGCTGAAGAGCTTGGCATACCAGCGAGCCGCGTCACACAAATGCGGCTTGCGGCTATCCGGCCCGCGTCTCTTGACGCGCCAATCGGCGACGAGGATTCAGATACGTTTTCCGAGATCGTCGAAGACGAGACAGCCAAAAACCCGTATCGCCAGCTCGAGGAAAAAACCGTCACAGCAATGTTGCGTGAGATGGTCAAAACACTCGATCCGCGCGAGGCATCAATTTTACGAGCGCGTTTTGCACTTGATGGCGGACCGGTACTGACGCTGGAAGAGATCGGCAAAAAATTCGGCGTAACGCGCGAGCGCATCCGCCAGATTCAAAATACCGCTCTGCGCAAGCTGCGCAAGATGATCGAAAAACTCGAAGCGCAACGAACCTAAACAAAGAGTGGGCCGAAACCAATATGGCGAAGTCACTCCCCACAATTGCCGAAATTCAGCAAGCAATTCGCAACATACCCGACTTTCCACAACCGGGCATTCAATTCAAGGACATCACACCCGTACTGGCCAGTGCGCGTCTGTTCAACGGCTGTGTCGAGTTGCTAGTCCAAAACTTTAAGCCGGGTACCGTTGACGCCGTGGTTGGCATAGACGCGCGCGGATTCATTTTTGCTGCTGCCGCAGCCGTGAAATTACAGGCCGGGTTCGTGCCCGTGCGCAAGAAAGGCAAACTGCCATACAAAACAATTGAACAAACCTACAGCCTTGAATACGGCACAAACACCGTCGCAATCCATGTTGACGCGCTGCAGCCACACAGCCGGGTATTGCTTATTGACGACCTGCTTGCCACCGGTGGCACCGCTGCTGCCGCTGCTGAGCTAGTAAAAAAGCTCGGCGCGCAAATCCTGGAAATTTCATTCCTTATCGAACTGAGCTTTCTTAAAGGACGCGACCGACTCAAGGCGTACCCGGTTCGTTCGCTGGTTGTGTATTGACCTTGTCAGTTGGCGATCTAAACCGGCGCGCTTGCATGCCAGAAACTGCGGCCCTACGAGGACTCGACAAGCCCTGAGCACAGGTCATATCTTATTAGCATGGCTGGTACAGCTACAACCGAAGTCAGACCCAACATCGAAAAGGACGATCAAACAAAGTCACGCTCCGAGCTTGAGCCGGCCTACCTTGTTATTTGCTGGAACGACCCCGTCAATTATATGGACTATGTGACGCACGTGTTTCAAGTTGTGTTCGGCTGGCCACGTCACAAAGCACAGTTCCATATGCTACAAGTGCATAACGAAGGTAAAAGCGTTCTCACACGCGAGAGCATGGAAAAGGCAGAGTTCTACGTGCATCAGCTCCAGAAATACGGCCTACAAGCCACAATGGAACGCGACTGACGTGAAACTGATTCGCTCAACAAATAGCAAGCTGCTGTTTGCATTAAGCGAAACCGAAGGCGAGCTTTTGCTACTGCTGTTGCAACTGTACCCGCGCATCCCGCCCAGCTACCACCGCATTAGCAAAACACTCCAACCAACCGAAACCGAAGAAGCGCAGCGGCTCCTAGACGAGGAATTGCAGCGGCACAGGCATGAAAATATCCGACAGGTCGCTGCTGTGCTCACCGAAAAACGCTTGCTTAAACAAACAAAGGCCGGGTTCCGCCTTACACTCTCGCCGGAACAGTTTGAGTGGCTGTTGCAGGTGCTCAACGACGTGCGCGTTGGCAGTTGGATCGCAATCGGCGCGCCAGATACCGAAAACGGCCAAGAGATTCAGGTCACCGACCAAACCGCACCGCATGTATGGGCGATGGAAACAGCCGGTTACTTCGAAATGGCGCTCTTGGGCGCAGTCGAAAACCCGCGCCATGAAGCCGAAGCGTCCTCGGACTGCCCAAGCCCAAGTGAATAATTTGATTCGGGAACCGGAAATTTTCATGGGTACACACAACCTGCACCGGGTTCACCATACAATTGCATACAGCAGCGAATTTGTGGCAGCGCCTCGTATGCGTCACTTCAGGCGTTTGGCAGTTGTCCTTCATCCTGCACAACGCAACCTCAAACTGCAATGGCCGGCACTCGTCTGCACAACTCGATCTGCCATCAGCAGGCATAACCCTCGCCCGACATTAGAACTCAAATGCATGTGAACCGTGCTGTTTCTGTTGGAAAAAACAATTTGGTTCCCAGACCCTGACCTAGCCGAAGACGACGGATTGCTTGCAATAGGGGGTGACCTCAGCGTCCCACGCCTACTGGCTGCATACAGCAAGGGCATTTTCCCTTGGACCGTTGACCCGATCACGTGGTGGTCACCTGACCCACGCGCTATCATCGAGCTGGACAAATTTCATGTGCCGCGCAGCCTGGCAAAACTCATCCGCAAAGGTGTGTTTGAAATCACAATCGATAAGGCTTTCCGCCAGGTAATCGAAGGCTGTGCCGAACCTGCACCTGGGCGTGAACAAACCTGGATTACGCCTGAGTTTATCGAGGCATATACACGCCTGCACAAGGCTGGTCATGCCCACAGCGTCGAGTGTTGGCAAAACTGTATGCTTGTTGGCGGGATTTACGGGGTTGCGATTGGTGGCTTTTTCGCAGGCGAATCTATGTTCCACCGCGTGCCGAATGCGTCCAAAGTGGCGCTCTACCATCTGGTGCAGCACCTGCGCCAACGCGAATTCGCGTTGTTCGACATCCAAATGATCACGCCAGTCACAAAGCTCTTGGGCGCAATCGAAATCCCACGCACCGAATACCTTCGCCGACTCAAAAAAGCGATCAAACTGGACTCGTCATTTTGAGCGTCGGTAACCAGCGCAGTGCCAATCGTGGGTGAAACTGCCGCCAAAGAATCACTTGCTATCCTCGCGCTGGTACGCCCCCGGCTGGTAAGCGTCTCGCTTGGGCAAAGCCAACAACTGCACAACCTCAGCCGGGACAGCACTTGCAGGCACCGACACCGGCATGCTCATTACAGGCTCGTAGCGGGCAAGCTCGATGCTCCGCACAACAGGTCCCCCTACACCATTTAGGTACACGCTATTCGCATCAAACGCAGGATGCAATTTGCGCAGGTCTTCAGGCGTCTTAAGCTCGGTCATGCAGGGTCTGCCTTCAATGGGGCTCCAAACATAGAGTGCGCGTCCGGAGGGGCTACCTCCAAGCCGGACATAAAAATTGTAGTCAAGTGCAGCAAGCTGTGGTCGGGTTAATTTGCCGCAAAGGTCACTGGTCTGCTCGACGCGCAGCAGTGGTTTTTGGAACCGCTCGCCGGCCACGATTAGGTTCCCCACAAATACGTGGCCTTCGCGCTTGTCAACGTCTGGCCCGGTGGCCGGATGCCACCCGAAATGGTCACCAACTGCACTCCTGGAAGTGCGTTCGATGGAGGCGACTGTGTTGATAAGGGTATTGTTGTACATGCGCACATCCGAGCTGTTAAGTACGCGGATGCCCTTGTCACAGTTTACGAACACATTGCCGGCACAGATTGCCCCCTTCGAAATTTCGAAGAAAAACCCATCTATGCAATCCTGTATCCAGTTGTTCACAAACACACCGTCCACGTTCCCCACGTCGTACCAGATGCCGCATGAGTTGGTCTGTTCCAGCACGAGGTTCTCACGGCAGACCACCCGGTAGGTTTGATTGAAGATTTTGACTGCGGCAGGGTAATAACCGGTAATGTTTTCCACATTGTTGCGTCTGAAGATGTTTTTCTCTAGCAGACAATCCGACGACGACAACAGGTACAATCCCTCAGTGCTAGTGTCGCTGACAAGGCAGTTGCGTATCTCCATTTTGTCCCCGCGTAAATATCCGGCCACACGTGAGCAGTGCGTGATTGTGACGTGTTCGAGTGTGGTACCGACGACATCCTTACCGAAAGTTGCTGGGTCAGCCGGTCCTTCAGGTTCCGTCCCCTCGATCTCCAAGGCGCGGTTGGCATATTGCGTGAGCGTGATCCCCCGCATTGTGAAACCTTTCTTGTCAGATTTTTTGCCGTGGCAATCGCCTGTCGTACGCCGGATTGCAACGTCCCATGCGGTGATTTCCACGGTGCGTCCGGTAGGATTAAACCCGATGAAAACTTCACCCGTTACGTAATCAATGTAATAGGAGCCTTCGTCAACTGCCCCTTCCCACCCAACAGCTTTCAATTGCCTGCCATCCACAAACACCATGTCGTTGTTGAACAGCCATGGAGGCGTTTTCTTACCCTCGGTCTCACGCCGCCACCATTCAGCCGGTTTGGCCGGAAACAAGCGCGCCCATTTGGTCCGCCAAAGACCGTTCGGCTGCGCAATCCAGTTAGTTGCCAACAACGTCCCCTTTAGGACTGGGCGTTCGTCGCCGTACGGCTGAATGATGATCCCTTGGTTCAACACCAAATTGCCAACACGATACGTCCCACCGCGCAGTACGATAGCGTCCCCGGTTACCACACGCGCAAAAGCTGCTTCAAGTGTGGTTGGACTCTCCAATGTGCCCGGCCCGTTCGGGTCGCCATCGGGTGCCACAACATAAATGCGTCTGGCATCTTTCGGCAGTTCATAATGCTGATGAATCGGCCCGTATGGTCCCCCAGATGGCCCGCCAAACCATCCTGCATGCATTACGCATACGCCAGCCAAAAGTGACACCACCAGAAGTTGTAAAATCAACCTTTGCGCCCGACTTGAGGCTGAAGTTGCAGATGTCAACGCACAATCCTGATTCGTGGATACTCTGTTCGAGTTCATTTCTGCTCCTACAGATTTGAGATTTTGAAACTGCGGTGGCGCAGCCGAAAATTCGCCGCTACATGAGATTGCCGCATCTAGCCTCAACAAACTGCACGCTGCAATGCCGAGGACCAAGCAAGCAATCCACCTGGCTTGTCGGCTATGCATGCCGCGTGCCTTGCCACCGCCATGCCAATGTCCAGTGCTAAACCAGATGTATTTCCCTGCAAAAACACGCATTTGGCGCTGATTGTTCAGAATCACCACTAAACAGGCAACCAAAAATTGTTCGGATCACCTTCCGTAACGCCGGAGTGCATTTTGCCACCACGGAACTAGAGTTTCTGTTGGACGCATCCATGCCTGGCGGTGCAGCCACGCCATCACATCTGCATCATTCAGTATAAGCATCTTGTCTTGCGCGGACAATGCACCCGGTCCGTGCGATAAGAACCGCTCGGCAAGCTCCCGTATCTCAGGCTTCCCCACACCGAGCTTTTCAAGCGCATCTGCATAAACTGGGTTTAGCCGTTTCTCACGCAACAACGACACATGAACCGCGTTGAGATACGGGTCTAATACCGCCTCAGCCAAGCCTGCATCCCAAAGCGCCTGCTCGCCCTGGGGCCATCTCTGCATGCCCGCTAGACGCATCCGCAGCTCCGCCAACTCCGGCGGTGTCGAAACCTCTTCAGGCGTCAAGAACAGGCCGAGAGAGAGTGCACGTGTACCGAGGGTTGTCTTGCTGACAACAATGCTTAAAGGAATAGAAAGCACCATGCCGGCAAAAACCGGTGTAAACCACCAAAACACGGGTCGGTCAAGCCACCAGATTAGCCCGCCCCACACTAGCCCAATTAACGTGTGCCACCAATGCCGGCGCAGCGCCATTTGCCAGGTTACGCCTCCGGCCAAGCGGCGTTGCCCGCTCCAACGCACGCTTTTGCCCAACAGACTCAACACAACAAAACTCGTGTGCCACAGCATCTGCAAAGGCGCATGCAACGCAGAAAAAAACGTTTCCGCAACAACACTTGCAGTGGCGCGGCGTAACCCGCCGAAAGCCTGCCTTCGATGTTTATCGAATAACAATTCCACTAACGCAAGAATCCGCGGCAAAAACAAGATCACCATGCAAATCATGAACACAAGAAACGCGTGTTGCGTGGCTGTGAGGTTCAGATACGGTGTAAAAGCGTGCACTGAGATATCTGACAAACCTGAGAACTTATGCGACAGACGGATCCAATTAAACGTTAGTAGAAAAAGTAACCACAATGGACTTGCGAGGTAGCCCATAACGCCGAATAACAGGTGTAACCGGCTGACGCCGCGCAACCCGCGCACAAACATTACAAGCCCGTGTTGCAGGTTGCCTTGGCACCACCTGCGCTCACGTTGTGCGTTGGCGATCATGTCTTGAGGCGCTTCCTCGTAACTGCCATCCAGGTCGTATGCGAACCAGACCTGCCAGTCTTCACGCAACAACAAGGCCGCCTCGACAAAATCATGGCTGAGAATTTGGCCGCCGAACGGCTTGCGACCTGGCAGCCGTGGCAGGTCACAGTACTGCATGAACGGTTCGGTACGGATGATAGCATTGTGCCCCCAATAGTTGGCGAAGCCTTGCGCCCAAAAATTCAGCCCCGTAATGTACAAGGGTGTGTAAAAACGGTTTGCAAACTGCTGAATTCGACCGAACAATGAGCTTGCATTTACAACACCGGGCAAAGTCTGTATCAGACCAACAGCCGGATTTGCTTCCATCAGCTTGACAAGCTCGACCAGTGTTTCCCCTCGCATCACGCTGTCAGCGTCAAAAACAACAAAGTACCGGTACCGTTTCCCCCATACACTCAGGAAATCACGGATATTGCCGCTCTTACGGTCTTCGTTACTGATGCGGCGGCGGTAATAAATTCGGCCCAACGCACCCAGCTCCTGCACAAGCTCGATCCAGCGCCGTTCTTCTTCGATCCATTTGTCAACCTCAGTTGAATCGCTCAAAACGAAGAAATCGAATCGGTCAAGCAAACCGGTTCGCGCAACCGATAGATACGTCGCGCGCAGCCCTTCAAACACGCGCACAACGTCCTCGTTGCAAATCGGGAACAAAAGCGCTGTGGTCGCGCTGGCGATGCTGCGCCCCCGATAATCTGTCATCAACGTAATCCGGTGCTTGTCCCCAAAAATGCGAAGGACAAAACCGTACAAGCCCTGCATGCAGCCAAACGCCGCCAATAGTAACAAAATCACGAAAAGTACCAACAACACGGTGCGTGAGGCCGACCAACCGGTGCGCCACAGTAAGTCAGCAAAAAGCAGCGACACAAAACCCGTCAACACAACTGCCGAGCTGAAGAAAAAGAACACGCGCCACACGCGTTTTGGCGGCTGCGCTGGCACAAGACCAACACGTGTAGGTGGGCCTTCTCTGGCTGCCTGCTCAGTCAGCACGGTTTGCATGACATTCAGTGGGTCAGGTAAAAGACCAGGATCAACAACAATGCAAAAGTCACCCAAACCACCACCATTTTTGCGTAGGGCAACCGACTGAACTTTGTAAGCGTTGTGATGGGGCCTAAATCGAATTCGCGCGGTGACATTTGTGAGAGCTGGAAGTCTGGGCCGGACCGCAAGTACGCCTGGCGCATCGCATTCACGAATTCTTCCGGCCACGGGCCTGGCCGCAAAAACTGGTCTTGCCATTTGCCCGGCATATCAGCCAGTAATAACGCTAGCCGCCCGCGTGTGCTCAGCAGCGGATCCGCGGCACCTGCTTGGACCTGCAAAACCTGCGCAAACCAATCAGTCACTACGCGGTCAAGTTCCTCGACCGCAAGCTCAGTAGCCGACCTATGCGGTTCAGCCGGTGCACGTGCCATTGCACGCTTGAGCACAAGAACAACAAGCTGACCAAGCAACAGCTTATTGCGCACACGCAATGCATTAAAGTAGCTCTCGACCTTGCCATAAGCAGCATTCCATTCTTCGAGTGGTCTGCCGGCAATTCGGCCAGGTTCGTCCTTTGCCATGGCCAAACCATCTATCGCGGACTCCAAAGGTAGGTCCATGTCTCGGTCAAAGGTTCAGCGCCTTTTGCAAGTGTACACCGCAGCTCAACTGGCTCGATGTTCTCCTGAACTGGTTCGAACTTCAAAACCACACGCCAGTTATCTGCATGCGGATTGTGAAAGACCTGTACCTCAGCTATGGTAGCGTTACTTGTGCAGCTTGTGATTGCCCTAGGGGGCAAATCTTTGGGAATGGCCGACAGTTTTGGTCCGTCAAAATCGATTACAACCTTGCGCCTGCGCGGGTCACGCGGGTCGGCCCCAACTCGCGTTGCCACAACGCGATTTTCCGACAGCTTCATGTCTGTCTCGCGCGTCCAGTACAGCGCGTATGCAAACCTGTACGGCTGCAAAGGCTGCGGTCTTTCCTTTGGACACCAAAATGCTACGATATTGTCGAAGCCTTCGTAGTGTGTGCTCAACTCAACAAGGTGCACCTCGCCTTCGCCCCAGTGTCCACGTGGCTCAACCCAGATGCTCGGCACAAGATGATACAGGTTGAAAATGTCCTGGTAACTTGCAAACTCGCGGTCGCGTTGTAGCAGGCCGAATCCACGCAAATTTTTCGCTGGGAACCGCTGGTGCCGCAACCCCGTCGGGTTGTTGAGCGGGCGCCAAACGATCTGCCCATCATCGAGTCGCATCAACAAACCGTCGCTGTCGTGCACCTCAGGCCTGTAATCGTCAAATTTGCGTTCTGAATTTTCGCCAAACCAAAACATGCTGGTCAATGGTGCAAGGCCAATTGTAGCAATGGGTTTTCGGCTCGGGTCAACAGCCGCCACATGCGAAGACTCGCGGAAAAACAGTACAGCTTCAATATCGGCTACAGTGGTTTCGCCAGGTCTAATCCGGAACCCGTACGCACCTGCGCAACTGACACTGTCAAGGATTGCGTACAGCCGCAACGCATCGTCGTCTCTATGGGGTTTTCCTAGCCACCAATCCGTGAAAATTGGAAATTCCTCAGGTCTATCTGCTTCGCCACAGTCTATAGCAAGCCCACGAGCCGATGGCCCATACCGTTGACCTTTGCCCAAGAGCCTGAAATAGCTCGCGCCCAAAAACGCGCCCAACTCGTCCCACTTATCCTCGGCATTTAACTGGCAGAGAATCCGATAACCTGCGTAGCCGGTGCCAGCCGGGATCTTCTTCGGCAGGCGCAGCTTTCGATAGTTGAAAAAGTCCTGCACAAACCTGACCTGTTGCACCCGCGTGAGTGTGAACTCGTAAATCCGCACCGGTTCTTGGTAAAGGTAACCCGGATGAAAAAACTCTACCCGAAACGGCAAGTTTTCCTCCAGCCAAAGCGCTTTTTCATGCCTGAACTCGATTTCGCGGTATTGATCGTAATCAAGCTGGCGAAGGAACTCTGGCAAATCCGATTTCGGCGAATGAAACGGCTTGCGCGCACGCTGCGCAGCCAGCCGGATCACATACTCCATATTTACCTCGGCGGAATCAAAGCCCGCAAAGGCAACGTACGAAGTTAGTAACCAACTCAACAAAATGAACCCCAAAACACACCGCATGCCGTTAAACAACTACCAAAGCGCCAGCTTTTTGCAAGCGTCGGCCAAACCACAGCGCCAAAATGGCGCACAAAAACACGTCGGTTCCCACGCCTTAACATGAACCTGGAATGCTGCGTACAAGCTGAGGACTCGGCTTTGCCACATTGTTCGGCAAATGGCAAATATAACCGCCGGCATCACACCGCCCCGGCCCATAGCTCAGTG
>CAZKTA010000001.1:155506-205185 GCA_964555645.1 uncultured Verrucomicrobiota bacterium | reverse complement strand
CTTGGCTTTGCTCGCACTCCAGGCCCACAATCCATAGCTCAGTGCTCAGAGCAGCAAAGAAAAATTCCAAATGGGATTCGTGTGTCTCCTCGGACAGCGCAGCCGAAGTTTTTGCCGTTTTGTCGCATAGCTTTTCCTTTGATAAACCGTTCAATTGTCAGGCCGGGCCATCCCGGAAACTGGAGTGCTGAAGTTCCTTGATGCACCGGTTGCCTTGCCGTCAGTACAGCATAAGCTCAATTATCGGGTGCTGGACGTCCGAGTCTCGGGTCATTTTTTGCTTGGCGAATTGGCATCAGTCAGACTACAAAATTCGCAGGAATGTATCGGATCATCGGAGCCGACGGCAGGCAATACGGCCCTGTGCCGGAAACAGTTTTGCGGCGCTGGATTGCCGAGGGACGCGTTAACGGCAATACACCCGCTCAACTGGAGGGGACAACCGAGTGGAAACCGCTGAGTGCGTATTCGGCCTTTGTTGATCTCGGTGTTCCCCCGATGGGCGCCGGTATGATTCCCCCGATTCAACCTTTACCCGCTGCTGCGTCTGGACCACATACAAGCTCGATGGCACTTGCAGGATTCGTTTGCGGCTTGCTAGGCGTGATATGTTGCGGTCCGTTTCTGTCAATACCCGGCCTGATCTTCTCGACAATCGGCCTTGTGGAAATCCGAAAGCAACCGCACAAGCTAACCGGTGAAGGCTGGGCAATTGCCGGCATCGTACTCGGCATTTTGGGTTTGGTACTTGGAATACTGGCGCTTTTTGCCTGTTTATCGGGGTTACCTTTTGGTCGGGTGCATCGGGTTTACCGTTGGCATTTGTAAATGGACAGTTACGAAATAAAACCGCCCGTAATTAACAAGTCAAAACTGGGACGGCTGTGGTTGTGCACAGGTCTGCTCGCAATGTTCATGAGCGCCGCAGCCGTGCTTTACAGTTTTGATCCTACGCGGACCTGGTTTTACCCGCCATGCATGTTTCATGCGCTGACTGGATTGAACTGTCCCGGGTGCGGCGGATTGCGCGCGATACACAAACTACTTCACGGCAATCTGAAAGGAGCATTGCGTTCAAATGCTCTTGTTGTGCTGCTGGTTCCAGTTGTGCTTTGGCTAGGTGCACGTGCAGTATGGGAAGGTAAAGCCCACTTGCGCCCGGCAAATTCGCCCGTGCACATGCCGTTGCTTTGGGTGTTGCTGGGCGTGACGATTATGTTTGGCGTGCTGCGTAACTTGCCGTTGGAACAATTCGCCTGGATGTCACCATGAATAAGCTGATTAGCAGCGGATTCGCGCACATCAACACGTCAACGCTATTAAAATACTGAACCTCAATTCAAAAACCATGTACAAGATCATCGGCGCAGACGGAAATGAATACGGCCCAGTCAGCGCAGACCAAATCCGACAATGGATTGCTGAACACCGGCTAATCGCGCAATCCAAAGTTCAAGCCGAGGGCACAACCGAATGGCGCGCGTTGTGTGAATTTCCCGAGTTCGCAGATGCGCTGAGAACTGCTGCTCCGCCTAAACACACTGCAGCCGAAACAACCCCACCAAAAACCAGCGGCATGGCAATCGCGTCACTGGTACTGGGCCTCTTGAGTTTTGTAAGTTGCGGATTGACAGCCCTGATAACCTCGCCGCTGGGCTTGATTCTCGGGCTGGTCGCAATAAACAAGATCAACAAAAGCAGTGGCAGGTTACGCGGCCAAGGCTACGCATTGGCCGGTACGATCATATCCGGCGTAACGATTTTTTTAATTCCGTTTTTTGCAGGCCTGTTGGTTCCAGCGTTCATCGCCGCCAAAGAGAAAACGCAGACGGTCAGTTGCATGAACCACGTCAAACAACTCGCCCTGGCAGTGCGTATATACGCATTGGACAACAACGATCGCTTTCCTTTTGCAACAAACTGGTGTGATGCGGTCAGCAATAATGTATCTGAGCTAGAGCTATTCCAATGCCCGGCGGGGCGTAAGGACTCCAATTGTCACTACGCCTTCAACGCAAGATTGAGCGGAGTTGAAACCAAGAAAGCCGACCAAGACATAGTCATGATCTTCGAAAGCGACGCCGGGTGGAATGCAAACGGCGGCCCGGAACTATTGTTGCAAAAACCGAGGCATCAGAACCGCGTTGTTATTGCATTTGCCGACGGCTCGGTTCGTCAGGTACCGGCGGCCAAGCTGGATCAATTGCGGTGGGAACCAAAACACGATTCACAGTAAACCAAAAACCAACAAACACGACCAACACCATGTACAAGATCATCGGTGCAGACGGAAAAGAGTACGGCCCGGTCAACGGGGCCCAAGTCAGGCAGTGGATAGCCGAGGGCCGCATAGGCCCACAAACAAAGGCGCAAGCTGCAGGCAGTACCGATTGGCGTCCGCTTGTGGAATTTGCTGAGTTCGCAGACGTGTTTGCCACAGGCACATCCACCCCCATGACATCCGCGGTTGCGAAAGTCAAAGGCCCAGCAATCGGGCTGATTGTAACTGCGATCTTGGGGGCCATCGTGAACTTGTTTGCTCTGGGCTGGAACATTGCCGGACCGAAAGGCGAACCGATCCCAAACCTGGACCCGGAACTGGAACGTATCATCGAAATGTTCGGCGGCACATTGGGCATCGTGAGCGCAATAATAGCAATTGTCTTTGCCGGATTAATCTTGTACGGCGCGCTGAAGATGAAAAAGCTCGAGGGCTACGCTTGGGCAATGACGGCAGCGATCCTGGCACTCATACCATGCACATCACCTTGTTGCGTGATCGGGTTGCCGATTGGCATCTGGGCGCTCGTTGTTCTTTTACAGTCTGAGGTTAAAGCACAGTTTCATTGACGCAAGGCAACGTCAACCGCCATGCAAAAATCCGAGCGACGCACACCAAAACAAATCAGCCCAGCAAAAGCTGTCACGTGCGTCGTCATAAACCAATGCGCAACACCCGGGTTGGGGTCGCTCTTGGCAGGCCGCGTCACAGCCGGTATCGGGCAATTGATCTTGGCGGTGATCGGGTTCGGGTTGATCGTATGGTGGATTGCCTGTTTTTCATACAACAGAATTCGTGTGGCAACAGGGGATGAGCCTATCAAGACACCCTACGGCTGGGCGGGTAAATGGGGCGTGATTGCATTCATGATTGGATGGTCTTGGGCACTGCTGACAAGCTTGAGCGTGCTGCGCCAAACAAAGAAATGCGGCGAAATAGCTGAAGTGAAAGCCCTGAAAGACGACGAAGCATTGGCCAATGATACAGGTCTGAGCTGAAACTTTCGCGCTACGGATTGTGTTGTTGAGGAAAAAGCCAACATCAGAGCCGGCTTTTGCCGGCCTGACAGCGGACTAGCGACCAACCTGTGAACCCAAACATTCCCATGTACAAAGTCATTGGCGCAGATGGAAATGAATACGGCCCAGTCAGCGCAGACCAAATCCGACAATGGATTGCTGAACACCGGCTAATCGCGCAATCCAAAGTTCAAGCCGAGGGCACAACCGAATGGCGCGCGTTGTGTGAATTTCCCGAGTTCGCAGATGTACTCACAGCTCAAGCTCAGGCACCGCCGCCTCCAGGGCCGACTGTTGGACCACTATCTGCTGAATTTTTCGAGCGTGATTACAAGCTCGACATCGGCGCATGCATAAATGGCGGTTTTGAGCTGCTAAAAAACAATTTCGCATTGTTGGTCTGTGCGTTCCTGATTTATTTGGCAATCGAAATCGGCCTAGGGCTGGTTAGCGAAATTCCTTATGTTGGGATTGTCATCACGCTTGGGAGCCTAATTTTTGTGGACGGGCCGCTATTGGGCGGGGTCGGTTACGTCTTCATAAAGGCAATCCGACGCCACCCAACGTCTGCAAGTGAAGTTTTCGCAGGGTTCGGCCCACGTTACTGGCAGCTCTGTCTGGGCTACATTGTGCCCTCGATACTCATTGGTATGTGTCTAATGCCCGTGGTGATTGTTGCGCTGTTCGTTTTTATGCCATTCGAAGCCCGCAACCAAGAACCTGGCCTTGTCCACATTGTAATGTTTGTCGGTACAATTTTGGTATGTTTGATACCCATGATTTATCTGTCGGTAAACTGGCTTTTCACACTGCCGCTTGTTATTGACCGGCAATTGGACTTCTGGTCAGCGATGAAAGCCAGTTGGAAAATGGTCACCAAACATTGGTGGCACGTGTTTGCGCTGTCGTTGCTTACTTGGCTGATTGTAATAGCTGGCGTACTGCTCTGTTGTGTTGGCGTGCTCGTGACCGCGCCAATAGCAATCGGCGCATGGCTACACGCCTATGAAACAATCTTTAACCCCGCTACGGCACAAGCGCAAAGCACGTAGTTGCGCGCACCAAATGCAAAGTGCTGGTTAGCGTCGGCAATCCCGGACTAGGCGACCAAAAACTTTTTGAAACTACAAGCAGACGATTCGTGTTTTGTGCTTGAGGTCCAATGTTTTGGCTGGCGTTAAGTCGTGTAATGTCTGACCATGAACCGGGACGAGTCAAAAAATCCGAAAAAAAATGTCCACGTACAAGATAATCGGTGCAGACGGATCGCAGTATGGCCCAGTCAACGCAGACACAATCCGGCGCTGGATAACTGAAAACCGTGTCAACGCACAGACGCTCGTGCTTGCCGAAGGCGCAACCGAGTGGAAACCAATAAGTGCATTTGCCGAGTTCGCAGGTGATCTCAAACCAAGTATACCACCCGAAATTCCAAGCCAGGCAACGCTCGGGGCTAGTGCACAAGCTGCACTTACTGCAAAAGCCTCCAAGAAGATCCCTGCTGGTATATGCGGCATTTTGCTCGGCTGGCTCGGCATACACAAATTTATCCTCGGTTATACCGGTCCAGGGTTGATCATGCTGCTGGTGTCGTTACTCGGTTCAATTCCCACCTGCGGCCTTGCCGCGTTTGTAATGTGGATCATTGGCCTTGTGGAAGGGATCATTTACCTCATAAAGTCCGACGAAGAATTTGTCCGCACATATGTTGACGGGCGTAAGGAGTGGTTCTGAGGCCCGGTCGCCAAATCCCGCCTACGGCACAAGCATCGAGCTCGGTTTGTCAGTTCGTAGTTCAGGTCGCACCCTGTAATGTCATTGGTACTGCACAGTGCATCTTTCTGTCGCACATCCCGCAAGCGCCAGGCTGGACGCGTGTTCCACGGGCGTCGGCTCAGCACCTTGCATGTATCTGGTGTTATCAGCGCAATCTCCCTCAGATACTGACCTGGCGGGCCGCACAACGGCTGGTTGGCACAGCAACTGATGCAAAATTGGCTCCGGATGCAGTCCGTGACCGACGCACAAAACCTAACACGCGACCTGTTCAAAAAACACTTCGGGTTCGCCCCTGCCCATGCGGTGGCTGTACCCGGGCGCGTCCCGCTTTTGGGCGCAGAAACGCAAGTTTGTGACGGTGTGGTCGTTGCAGCTGCAGTGGACCGGTTTGTGAGCATTGCCTCCGCGCCGCGCACAGACGGCAAAATCGAGCTTGTATTTTCAGCGCCGTCGAAGCCGGAGATTTTCTGGATCACCGACCTGAAACCGAACCCGGCTGTGCCGTGGGCCGATCCGGTCAAAGGTGTGCTAGCGCAGTTGCGCATGCGCGGCGTGCATTTCTCAGGATTCAACGCCGCCGTGTACAGTACGGCCCCGAGCGGACTCGACCTCGGCGCAACTACAGCACTAGAGGTTGCCACTGCCGCAACAATCCGACAGCTCTTCCCTTATAGCTTGAGTGAAAGCGGCGTCACGATCCCGCCCAAGCGGGACGACCGCGGCCGATTACCACCAATGTCGAAAACCGAACGCAAACAGCTTGCTTCGCTTTGCCGCGCCGCCGCAGCTTCACACGCCGACGGTACAAGCGGTTTTGCAGAACACATCCCATCGCTCTTCGGCAAGGCATGGCATCTGTTGAGCGTGGACTGCAGACTCGAATCAGTCGAGGTACTGCCACTTGTTGGCGACGCATTAATCGTATGCGACACCGGCCTGCGATTCTTCCGTGTGACACCCCAAAAAGACGAACTGCTACGCCAATGCACTGCCGTAGCCGAAAAACTCCGGCTCAAGTCACTCCGCGCACTCGAACCGCGTATGCTCACGTCCCTCAAACACAAACTCGAGCCTGAAGAATTCAATTGCGCTTATCACATTGTGTGCGAGGTGCAACGGACGGTGGCTGCAGAACGCGCATTGCTCGAGGACGATCACCGCCAATTCGGTCAGTACATGTTCTACAGCTACGAAAGCGCGCGCGACTTATTCGGCATCCAATGCCATGAGATCGAGCTGTTGATCGAACTTGCCCGCAGTCACCCAGGTTGTCTCGGTGCGCGACCAATCGACGGCGGCGCTACGGTCAATCTGGTTGCGTATCACGAAGCCGAAGCATTCATACACCACATCGCGCGTGCATACGAAACGCGCACAGGCAATAAAATCAAGCCGTTCGTCTGCCAGATCACGAACGGCGTCAACTGAAGGCCAGATTAAAACCGGACCGCGCGCGGGTTTCTGCCTGCGCAGTTATTGCAAGGACGCGACTGCGTCCGTCGCAATGTCCAATACCGCCCCGGGCAAAAGCCCAAGATAAAACATTCCCGCTATGCAAATTGCTGCAGCAATTTTTGCCCCAAACGAAACTCGGAGTTGCCCGGGCTGGGCTGTCGGCTTGCCCCAGTACATGACACGCACCACACAAAAATAATAGTAGAGCGAGATCACAATCCCCACAACTGCCACAAACGCAAGCGCATAGTAACCCACGTCAACTGCGCCGCGCTCGATTATCGCTTTCAGGAGCAGGAATTTGCCGAAAAACCCTGCCAAGGGCGGGATGCCGGCCAGCGACGCCATCGAAATTGTCATTGTCGCAGCTAGGAATGGCGAGAGTTGCGCAAGTCCGGTTAAATTCGAGATATCCTCCGTTTCCAACTCACGCATCACAACCGTGACCACAAGAAATGCCGCAAGCACGGTGAACAAATACCCACTCAAGTAATACAGCAGAGCTGCCTGACCGGCCTTACTCAGCGCCGCCGTGCCCAACAACAAATACCCCGCATGCGCTATGCTCGAATAGCCAAGCAACCGTTTGATGCTTCGCCCGGGCTTGCATTGCGGCACAGCGCACAGGTTACCATAAAGAATTGTCAGCGCCGCGATCCACATCAGCAGTGCCGGTGCTTTTGCCGGTAGCTCTGGCACAGCCACAAATAATACACGCAATAACAAAACAAAACCGGCTGCCTTCGATCCGATGGCAAGAAACGCCGTCGTTGGCGTCGGCGCACCCTGATACACATCCGGCACCCACACCTGGAACGGCACAGCGGCAATCTTGAACCCCAGCCCGGCCATAATCATTAGCAACCCGAGAAGGAAAACTTTGTTGCCGACAAACGTACCCGAAACCATCGCAAGGTCGCCGAAGCTAAATTTGCCGGTTGTGCCCCACACAAGTGCAATCCCAAAAACCATGAATGCCGACGCAAGTGCACCCAAGATCAGATATTTCACGCCTGCTTCCAAAGATACCAACCGCGCACGCTGAAACCCGGTTAGCACGTAGAAAGTGATTGTAATCAATTCGATCGCCACAAACATCAAAACGAAATCGTTGGCTGAGGCAGCTACCATCATCCCAGCAAGCGCAAACAAAACCAGCGAGTAATACTCGGACGTGCCTGTGCCGAGCCGGTCCGAAAACTCAACCGCCATCAGCAGCACCAGCACTGCCGCCAGCAAGAATAACCGCTTGAAAAACACCGAAAGGCCGTCCTGGACGAACATGCCACCAAACGCGCTTTGGCCCACCAACGCGCAACTGCAATGACTGGTAAAACTGTTCAAAAACAGCAGCGCAAGCGCGCCCGCTGCAACGTATCCAAGTGCGCGTTTGGCCCCGGGCGGGACAAGCAATTCCGCCAAAAGCAGCACCAACCCGAGCGCCACCACTGCAACTTCCAAACTTACCAACGGAAGGTTCATGCCCAAAAACTCCCACAGCTTGGCAAACCCACTCCGAAAGTCAATTTTTCCAAGCCAGTTTCTGGGTTCGAGATACCCTGTACTTGTTTCCAAAGCGCAAAAACTCCTTGTGTAATGGAAAGCATCGCAACAGACTGCAAGCAGTTCTTTCCAAAGCAAAAAGACGGACTCCGGACACGGGCACTTGGCACACACGCCCGCAAGAAACCCGACGAAAAAACTGGACCGAACGACAAGAAACCATGAGGGCCACCAAACATGTCGTCAAATTGGTTACGTTGGTCGTTTTGGCAATACCATTTCGACTCTTCGGCATTGTCGGACTGAGCATCGAGCGGCAAGGCACAAACATTGTGATTTCTTGGCCGAGCGAAGGGCACGAGTTATATCTCATCCAGTATCGCGCCACACTTGACCCGAGCACACCTTGGACAACGTTTGCCAACAACTACCCGGCCACCGGCAACAACCGAACCACATTCATCCTGTTTGGCGCAGCAGCACCGTGCTCAGATGATGGAGGCGATCCATCCGAAGCCAGCGAAAAAACCGAGCCATCCGAGCCGATGGTGGCGCCTAAAGACGACGCAAAAGCTGCCGTGCCACTTGTGATCTATCCGCCAGGAATTGACTTGCCTGGCCACATCATCATTTGGCCGGACGGCTCGACCGATGATTGGAGCGATGATCTGGTCGAGAAGTGGCGCGCCATGCAACAGGAGGAGGGCGGCGCGCAGACCGAGGACAGCGGTGGCGAATCAACGGTGGACTCCGCCTTTTTTCGGGTGTTTCACATTCCGGATTGGGCTTTCAACGTCACGAACTACAGCTACGATGGCCCAACATTATTCCCGGTGGATTTCAAGGATTATCGGGACATGGTGGCGCACATCGAGGTGTTGCTGAATGGCGAACCGTGTCCCCACGCCGAGTTCACGACTCACGTTTCGGGAGGGCAGACAAACTGGGGAATGGGCATTTACTTTGACCACCTGACAAATGGCACATACCAGATTCAGTTGGTCACGACCCTGTGGCTGAACGAAGAGATCGGCGACAACTCGATTTTCCTGTCGCTCACCAACTTGGCGCGGCCCATTGCCGTGTTCAACCAGGTGACGTTTCCGGATTGGAACGATTTTATTCAGGGCGACACCTACACGTTCAACGCGCAACTGGCGAATCCCGACACCGACTGGTGGATTGACGTTTATGATTGGCAGTGGAACTACGTGAACACGGGCTCCGGCCACACCACGAACGGCTTGGTTTCGTGGACCTGGGATTTGTACGACTGGCTGGGAAACAATCGCGACGACTTCGACACTGACCCGTATTTCTTCGCCGAGATCACGTTCAATTCGCTGGGCGATGGCCCCCAAATCACGCGCCCAACACGCCCGCCCGTAAAAGGTTATCCGGATCGCGGGGAGTGGTTGATCGCGTTCCAAGATCGGTGGTATAGCGATGCACCGGGATATCCCGCCGACTTGCAGGTGAAATACGAAGAAGCTGTCCAAGCCATACGAGGCGGGCCACTGCTGATTGGCGACACGGCGTGGTGGCATCCGCTCAAGTTCGGCACCAACGTTTACACACAAGCAGAGCGGGAGCAAAGCTGGGCCAATCTGCTCGCTTGGATTGGCGACCTTTATGTGCGGAACTTTTACTACCACGGGCATGGCGGCGCGACCGGCATCGGTTGTGACCGGCACACGCTTGGGACAAACGGCCTGATCACCGGCAGCGCATTTTCATACCGGGGCAGCCGAAGCACGATGGAAAGCTGGCAGGTTTCAAGGAAAACCAAATACAATCGTTATTGGTTCGTGTTCTTGGATGGCTGTAGCACCGCCGCGGGCAATTGGCCCAATGCCTTCAACATCAGCAAAGTAGAACGGGAAGGCACTGATTTTTACGAAAATCACCCGAAACATCCACGCCCGTCAGTGTTTGTGGGATGGAATCAAGAGATTGGCGGAGAAGGATGGGGTAGCGCATATGGCCGACATGAATTCCAAGCCTACTGGATGGGGAATTGGGTAAATGATGCTGACCGTCCGGGAATCAAAGAAGCTCTTAGGCGAGCCAACGTCGGCGCAGGTTGGATAAGCCAGCAGAAGCTCGACAGCGCTCTGCGAGTTTACGGTTACGTCAACATGAAGGCGCGCGATTATAACCGCAAAAACGATTGGAGGTGGCCATGATTTTGGACGTCGGACAATTCGGCGGCCTCGTCGAAATGACTGCCAATTTTTCTAATGCGGTAGTCGTAGCGATGCTGCCCCACGTTTCCGATGTAGTAACGAGGTTAGAACTACCTATGCCGCTGCCGATCACAAGACAACAGATAGTGCGGGGCGGGCCGAATCAGCTCTTTGAAAGCCGAAACGGCCAGATGATGGGCTGCGGTTTTGAACTTGAAGGCGGATGGGTATTGGGGTTTCAGGAGGGCATTCTATGCCACTTTGAAACACCGCACTCTTTTTATATGTTGCAGAACCCGGACGAAATCCCTCGGTTCGTTGGCAAAGTACGCATGGGCAAGGAGGACGCCGTGCAAATGGCGAGGGACACGCTGAAAAAACTGGGCATTCCGCTTGAGGCGGTTTTCGCTGAACAAGAGCCGGCCGTAAAACCACCTCCAAAGACCCGCACAGGTATCGTGCCGCATTACTTGGTCAAATGGCTTAGCCCAAGAGGCGGCGAATCGGTGGAAATTGAAGTCAATGCAGATGCCAATCGGGTTGAATACCTGAAAATTGTTCCCAACTCAAATATCCGGCGACCATGGCCGGACTTCGGCGTAAAACCCGTGTTTCGCCCGAAGAGGCTGGCTGCGAACCCCGAGTATGCGTGGAAACTATTGCCCATCGTTCTGCGTGCGGTTGACGATTATAGCAAGACCCTGGCGCTACCCATTTCCAAGCCGCTGACCACGAATCACGTCGCGCGATTGTGGGTGTCCGACAACGGCGGCTGGCCGCATTCCGAACTTGAACTGACCAATGGCTGGCGCTTTGTTTACCGCAACAGCATGGTAAACGGTTATTACTCGCCCGATGCCTTGTTTGATTTCGACCGCCGGCCGCTTTTGATCAAAGACCTCGTCGGCAAATCGAAACTATCCGAAGCGGAAGCCATCAAGCTAATTCGCCAAAGCTTGGCCAAACTGAATTATCCCACCAACCTCGTTCGCATGAATTTCAAGCCACGTGTGATCAAGCCGGCGGTGGCTGGAATCCCACGCTATTGGTTTTGGTGGAATCGTCCGAATGAGGCAGGTGACGACTTGGTGTGCAAGATCGAAGCCGAGGTGGACATGGAAACAGGGGAAATAAAATCACTGTATTTTGACCACAAGGAGTTTTGGGGTAAACCACCTCCAATTGACGTGCCGATTTCGTTGCCGACGACTGGGGAAACCCAGGCGTCAAAAGCGGTGCCGTCACCCACGCCTCAACCGTCGCCAAAAGCGCCCGCGCGTTCGCCAGTTCGCTACAAGCTGCCGGCAGAACAATGAGAATGGATTCCTTTGCGCAGTCACCCCACGCACGCCCTTATCGTTTCGTGTGGCTGGACGGTTGTTCCACGGCCAAGGGTGACTGGCCGGAGGCTTTTGGGGTGAACAAGGCAACGTACAGCCTCAGCTATTACACAAACGCCACAACTAATCCCAGCCGTCGCCGGCCTTCAGCATTTGTGGGATGGATAGCAAAGGTTGGCGGTCCGGGTTGGGGCACAGTTCAGAACGCAATGAATTGCCGCACCGAGTGGATGTTCGACTGGCAGCAAAATTGGACGTTCAGAACGCTCATTGATGCTTTGTATAACGGCCGGCAAAATTCCAATTGGGTGCCGCTCGATCAGTTTCGGAACAACATTCGTGTCTATGGTTATGTGGAATTAAAAATGAACGAGTATAACCAAAAAAACGATTGGCCCGGCCCATGATCCTTGAACTTGGACAACGATTTGATGCTTTCGAATGGGTCCGCGCCACGGCCGAATACTCCAACGCCGTATTGGTGGCAGTGTTGCCTTACGTCAGCAATGCGGTTGAAAAGCTGGACTTGCCTGTTCCACGACCGTCACCGTGGAACAGGTAGCATATTGTAGCGTTGCCCCGCAACGAAAACTTTCGGCTGGCATATGGCTCAAAAGCGGTTGGACTTTTGTATTCAGTCGCGGCTACGTTGATACCATTCAAGGGCCTCATTTCTTCGGAATCCAAGACCTTGACCGCATACCGGAGTATTTCGGTGAGCCAAGGATGTCGAGAAGCGAAGCTGTCCAAATGGCGCGGGACACACTGAAAAAGCTCGGCTATCCGACCAACCTGACGCGCATGGATTTCGCGCCAAGAGTGATCAAATCCTATTATACCAACATCCCGCGCTGCAGCATTTGGTGGTGCTGTGAAGATGATCCCAGCGACGATTTGATTTCAAAAGTGGAGGCAGAAGTTGACGCTGATAAACGCGAATTAAAATCGCTGTATTTTGACCACAAGGAGTTCTGGAATAACCCCCACCAATTGATGTGCCAATTACACTGCTACCGGTTACCGACCGGAAAGAGCCAAGCGCAGCCGGATAAACAACCGCACTGCCAAAACAAGAATGAACCGGCCACCGGGTCCAGAGTCTTTGTTTCAACCAAGTGCACACTGGGGTTGAGGGTCATCTGTCTGTTCACAAGCTGAGGCTATAATCCGCTAAAAGCAGCACTACCCTGAGTTCCACCACCACCACTTCCAAGCTGATCAGCGATAGGTTCATTCCAATGCCAAAGGAACCAAAGTGAGTAGGCTCTGACTTTGTTTTGCTTGTTGAGCTACGTCATGGCCGGACTTTCCGGCTACTGTCCTAACTATTTGCTCCGTCACCGGACTGATCTTGTCCGTCAGCATGCGGGGGAAAAATCCAAACATGATCAGACAGGCCAACAATAGTATATGCGGCAGTTTGCGCCACGCGTTCGCGTCAACCAGCCCCGACCATTTGTCCGGCAGCGGGCCGTGCATGACCGCCCGCACCATCCGCAGCATATAAACCGCGCCGATGATCAATGCGCCCCAGGCAGCCAGAACCGTGACAACTCGCAATGCCGGCTGTTTCCACGCCCCAAAGAACACGGTGAATTCACCTATGAAATTCGCAAAGCCGGGCAACCCACAGCCTGCCAGCGCTGCCATTGTCAGTGCCACACCGATGAACCGGAGCTTCTTAGCCAAGCCGCCTAACTCGCCCATCTCGACCGTGCCGGTTTGCTGATAAATGTAACCGTTCAGGCCAAAGAACAGCGCAGCTAAAAATCCGTGTGCCACCATGATCACCACCGCACCAGTGACGCCAATGATGTTTAGCGTAGCAATGCCTAGAAAAATCATCCCCATGTGTGCCACACTTGAATTGCTAATGAGCAAGTTCAAGTTATTTTGCCGCATTGCCACCCAGCCGACGTAAAGAATGTTGCCGAGGCAAAGCCAGGCGAGGATTTGCATCCAATTTTGCGCGCCCTCCGGCATCAGCGGCAACGCAACCCGGATCAAACCGTAAAGGCCGAACTTCTTGAGCACGCCCGCATGCAACATCGCAGTTGGACTCGGCGCAGAGGCGTACCCGAGCGGTGCCCAAGAGTGAAACGGCCAGAGTGACACCAGAATCCCAAATCCGAACAGCAGCAGTGGGAAGATGAAGTTCTGTGCGTTCGTGCCCATGCTGTTTTCGGCGAAATACTTCGTCAGCGTCGGGATGTCGAACGTGCGCATGCCCGCCGGCAATTGCAAGTAAAGCGAAATGAGGCCGATCAGCACCAGTAACGCGCCGATGCTCAGGTAAAGCGTGATCTGGAACGTGGCGTAGTTCTTCCGCTCGCCGCGTCCCCACACGCCAATCATGATGAACGTCGGTATCAGCGCAAGCTCGTGCAAGAAATAGAAGAAGAACAGGTCCAGCGACATGAACGCACCCAAAATCCCGCCCGCCATCACCAGCAGCAGGATGTAAAACTCTTTTTCGCGTTCCCTGATCTCGTATGCACAGCACACTGCAGCAAACGCAACAATTGCCCCCATCAAAACAAGCCCGGCGTTTAACCCGTCCACACCAAGCTTGCAGGCAATACCGAGCGATTCTGCGCCCAACCACGGTATGGTGCTGACAAACCTGTAACCGGTTTCATCTGGCGCGGTGTCGCCAAATAACCAGAACATCCGCACCGCAAGTAGCATTGTGGCGAACGTTGTAAGCAGAGCCACACCGCGGATCGCCACCTTGAAATTCCGCGGCACAAACATCAACGCAATGGCAGCCAGCAGCGGCAAAAGGAAGATGAGTACCAGAGTTGTCATCGTTCTTAACGCGAAGTCGCTAAGGCGCAAAGGCGCATGGGGAATATACTTTTCTGTAGCTGTCCCCTTTGCGTCTTTACGTCTTTACGTTGAATTCTCATGTCATTTCCCAAGCACGAGCCACAGCACAACGGCCAAGCCCAACACAAACAATAGTGCGTAAGTTTGAAGGTTACCCGTCTGCAACAAGCGCAACGCGCGCCCGGTGAAATCTGTACCGCCCCGCGCTAGCCCGATGCAAAAGCCCTCTAAAACCCAGCGGTCAATCCAGTCGGCCACTGCAGCAATGAAATCGTGCAGCCGGATGAACGTGGCTTTGTAAAGCTCATCAAAATAAAACTTGTTGCGCATCCAAGCTGCAACTGCGCCGAGTTTGTCGGGCAACGTGTCTTTGTCAGCCCTGGCATAAAGCGCATAAGCGACTCCAAAACCGACCACCAACGCCAGCACGCTGCAACCCGCTGCCAGCGGCGCGTGCACAAATGGCTCGGTTAACCTTTGGCCCAAGGTCAGTGCCACTTGCTCGCCAGATGCAAATTGCCGAGCAAGGACGACATCAATCCCGATCAAGCCGCCTATGGCGCTGAATAGGGCCAGTACCAGCAACGGCCACGTCATGACATGGGGTGATTCGTGGGCGTGAGTTGCGTTCTCAGACCGTCCCGAGCCAAAGAACACAACCAACGCCAATCTGAACATGTAGAATGTCGTAAGCGCAGCAACAATCGCACCTAGCACAAACAACGGCCAGTTATGCTGATGAGCTGCTTGCGCGAGGATGCTGTCCTTACTGTAAAACCCGCTAAACGGCGGTACGCCGGCTATTGCGAGCGTGCCGATCATGAACGTCCAGAATGTCACGGGCAGCTTTTTGCGCAGCCCGCCCATTTTCCAAATGTCTTGCTCGTGATGCAGCGCGATGATGACTGAGCCAGCGCCAAGGAACAGCAGCGCCTTGAAAAACGCGTGTGTCGCCAAATGAAAGATAGCAGGAGCAGGCCCGCCCAACCCAACCGCCATTATCATGTAAGCGAGCTGCGAAATTGTCGAGTAAGCAAGGATACGTTTGATATCGTTTTGTTGGACAGCAATTAGCGCTGCGAGCAACGCAGTAAACCCGCCCACCCACGCAATGACAGTAAAAGCCTCAGGTGTGAAGATGAAAAATACACGGCATAGCATGTATACACCTGCGGCCACCATTGTCGCGGCGTGGATGAGTGCGCTGACGGGCGTTGGGCCTTCCATCGCGTCTGGCAACCACACGTGCAGCGGAAATTGAGCACTCTTACCAACCGCACCGCAAAAGATCAATAACCCTGCTACGGTTGCAATGCCGCCGAGTGCATTTGGGTTGGCGACAATTGTTTCTTTGAGTGCGCTAAAGTTGATCGAGCCGAGCGTGGTCCAGACAATTAAAATGCCCAAAATGAACCCGAAATCGCCGAGCCGGTTTGTCAAAAAAGCCTTTTTGGCTGCGTCGGCCGCGCTTGGTCGCTCGAACCAGAACCCGATGAGCAGGTAGCTTGACACACCCACAAGCTCCCAGAAAACGAACATCAACACGAAATTGTTTGCCAGCACTATGCCAAGCATCGAGAAAGTGAACAGGCTCAAGCAAGTGAAGTATCGTGACCAGCCCGCGTCACCCCGCATGTAACCCAGCGAATACACATGAATGGCGCCACCAACGCCGGTCACGACCAGCATCATTAGCAGACTGAGCGGATCGAGCTTGAACCCGAACTCGACCTGGAGCGGGCCGATTTCCAGCCAAGTTAATCCGGATTCAAACGCGACCCAGCCTTGTGTCGCGACCAGCGCCACCGAGAGCGCAAAGCTGGTCAGGACTGCCCCAACCGACAATGCGGCACTGAGCGGTTTACTGCGTTGCGTGAACAGCGTGATTGCGCCCGCCGCTGCAAGCGGCAAAAGAAGAATTAGCAAGGTTAGCAGTTCAAGTGTCATTGCGCTGCCATTGACTCGTTGAATCGCAAAACCGTTTAACAGGCATACACGGTCGAACGGTGCGACGGTTTAACGATTGAACATGTTCATGTTTGTTTGTTGGGATAGTAGTCTTCTCCAACCGTCGGTTCCAGCCGGTTGCATTGCAGCAACTATGTGTGTAAAGTAGCGTCATGAAATTGAAGGTGGTAGTTCATCCTGAGCCTGGCGGTGGTTATTGGGGTGAGATACCTGCGTTGCCCAGCTGCTATTCGCAGGGCGAAACTGTCGAGGAACTGATGGAAAATCTGCGCGAAGCTGCATTGGGTTACCTTGAGGTCGTGCGTGAAAAAGGCCGCCAGCCACAGTCCGACGTTGAAATAGCCGAGCTGATTTTATGAAGCCAATCACCGGCAAGCAAATGTGCCGGTTGCTCCAACAGCATGGCTGAGTTTTGAAACGTATCCGGGGCAGTCACCATATCTTCGTGAAGCCGGGCGAACCGAATATTATCACTGCGCCGGCCCACGGGAACAAAGAACTGAAACCCGGCTTGGCCGCGCGTATCGCCAGGGACACAAACATTGTTTGATAAGCTCACAGGCATTATCAAAGCTTCATCAGGGTCAGGTCTTCGACGTGTGTTGACTTGCGTTTGCGGTACAGGGCGATTATTAGCGCCAGCCCAACAGCCACCTCGGCCGCCGCAACGGTTATCACGAAAAACACCATCACCTGCCCACCCAGGTTGTCTGTGAACCGCGAAAATGCAACCAGCGCAAGATTTGCCGCGTTGAGCATTAACTCAAGCGACATGAACATCACCAGCAAGTTGCGCCGCGCAAGCACGCCGAACAATCCAAGCGCAAACACTAATGCGCTGACTACAAGATAATGTTCAAGGCCGACTTGCATAGCTTTTTAGCCACAAAACACGGCAAATTTCCAGAACTGCTTTTCGGTTGTCTTTCCCCCACTGAACACGTACTGGCGAAATTCAAAGCGGTATGAACCGAAGTTGACCAACAACCCGTGTTCAACGTGAGAACCTTTGAGATAGCCGAGCATCTGCGCGACGTGTTCGTCTGCGATCGCCTCTGCAGCCTTCAGTTCCACTATCAAACGTCCGCCCACGACCAAACCCGCAAAGTATTCACCAATTTCCGTGTCATTCTCATCGTAGAACTTTTTTGGATGCTGCTGTTGTACGGTGATACCCGCCTTGGGCAATCGGTGCGTCAATGCGTTCTCATATACTTTTTCCAAATGACAGTTCCCGTGGTAAACACGAATCGCGTGCGCGGTTTGCCGAACAACGCCACGCAAGTCATTTATGGTTCTCATGCTTGCCTCTGAGTTCTTTGTGTTCTTTGGCGGCTATTTCAGATCTTTCTTACTCAGCAAAATTACGCCCATCATCGCCACAAGAAGCAGAAGCGCAATAACTTCAAACGGCAACAGATAGTGCGTGAACAGCAGCTTGCCAAGCGGCACCGTTGCACCTTCGACCGCCGGTGCAGGTAACCCTTTCCCGGGCATTGTCTGGAGCAGAGATTTGACAACAATCCCAGCGAGCGCACCCACCGAGACCAATCCGGCAACGAGGTTGAACACTTTAATCTTCTGACGTTCCTCTTCCTTGATATCAAGCAGCATGATTACAAACAGGAACAAAACCATAACCGCCCCTGCATAAACCAGTATTTGCACCGCCGCCAAGAAAAATGCATGCAAAAGCACAAACAGCCCTGCCATCGAAATGATCGTCAGGACCAAAAACATCGCACTTGTGACAGGATTGCGACTAAACGGATTCGCAACCACAAACGCGCCGAAAATCAACGTCAGCGCTGCAAATACGTAAAACAAAATGTCGGGCAGTGACATGGTTAGGTGACACCAGTTAAATCTTTGAACCGTTGACCCGTTGAACCGTAAGAACGTTGTACCTGGGCACTCGTTTTAACAGTGCAACGGGTCAACAACTTAACGGCGTTATGTTGATTTTGCCCCATTTACAAAGCCTCTAGCCCATCACTGGGAAGTCTTCTTGCGCTTTCGCCTCTTGGAGTTTGAGTTTCCATTTTTGAACTCCGGCGTGTGTGCCGCCGCGCGCAAGTAACTTCTCCTTGTTAAGGATAAGCTCGGCGCGGCTGGCCCCGATAAACAGGTAATCCTTTTGCAGAAAAATGGCTTCTTCAGGACACACCTCCTGGCACAGTCCGCAGTAAATGCACCGGAGCATGTTGATCTCGAATTCGAGCGGCATTTTCTCCGCGTTCGGCCGGTCGGGCACAGGCCCATCCGGCCCGGGCGGCGTGATCTTAATCGCCTTGGGTGGGCAGACGAATTCGCAAAGCTGGCAGGAAACGCACTTGGTGTTGCCGTCTTGATCCCGCACCAGATACGGCGCGCCGCGGTAGCCCTCGGGTACCGACCAAGTTTCCTCGGGGTACTGCATCGTCACTTTTTTCTTGAAGAAGTGACGGATGGTGACCTTGAAGCCACCGAGTATTGCCGGCAGGTAAAGCCGCTCCAAAAGGTTCAATGGTTTGCGTTCGACGATCATGCTGTGGCGCTGCGTTTGGTAGCACGTTGTGTTTGCCTGATGTATTCGATAGACGGCCGGTCAGCTAATATTCCGGCTGCCCTAAGGTCCTCGTCTAGTTCCGGCCAATGCACACCAATGCCCGGGCCGGTCAACTCCCAACCGCCCCGCTGGGCTTGCGTGGCATCGAAGAGCCGCGGATACCACGCCAAGGGCAGGTGAACTGAACGACCATCTTCAAAGTCCACAATCAATTTTGAGGCGGTGCTGCGCACGCGCTCAATGCGCGGCTCAACCAAAAAACTTGCTCCACGCACCGAGGATCTGCTCTTCATAATGTTACAAAATCTGAATGATTTCCTTCGATTCCTCAGCTCCGAAACCGTAGTTTCTTTCCGGCTCGACAGGCCCGAGCCAAAACTCCGCTCCACAACCGCGTTCGATACGCCAACGTACGATTGCCCATGCCAATTGGTCGAGTAAAACCCGACCCGATAATCTGTAATTCGTAAGACCGTCGGCATGTTATCACTGCGTCTTCCACCACAACCAAACCGCCGTGACCACGATGTTTGCCACTGCAATCGGGATGAACCGTTGCCAGCTCAGCCGCATCAATTGGTCAAACCTAAACCGCAGCCACATCCAACGCACCCAGATAAACAGCACAAGAAACACAAACACTTTCGCTAAGAAAATCCCGATGTGCGCAACACCGCACAAGAGCGTTGCAGCTGGTTTGTCCAACCCGAACCACGGCAATGTCCAGCCCCCAAAGAATAATGTGACAATCATTGCTGAAGCGATAATCATTGCGGCGTACTCGCCCATGAAAAACAGCGCGAACTTGATCGAGCTGTACTCGACGTTGTACCCACCGGCCAGCTCCTGCTCAGCCTCTGGCAGGTCGAACGGCGTGCGATTTGTCTCTGCAAACGCCGCCGCCAAGAAAATGCAAAATGCAAGGAACGTCATCGGGCTTTGGAAAACGAACCAGTTCGGTACACCCAGCCAAGCCGGCAGCCACCCCAAAGTGCCCGTCTGAGACCCAATCACGTCATTCAGGTTCAGACTACCCACGATCAAAAACACCGGAATGAGGCTCAAGCCCATCGCAACTTCATACGAAATCATTTGCGCGCTCGCGCGTACCCCACCGATCAACGGGTATTTCGAGTTGGCTGCGTATCCGGCCAAAACGATCCCGTACACACCAAGTGATACGATACCGAACACGTAAAGCACGCCAACGTTCAGGTCCGCGACGACCATTTGTTGCCGGCCGAGCGTTGAGCCGAACGGAATCACAGCAAGGTTCAAAATTGCAGGCGACATTACAATGGCTGGCGCAAGCACGTAGTAAACCTTCCGCACAAATGCAGGCGTGAAATCTTCCTTGAGAAACGCTTTGATCGCATCTGCAGCCGGCTGCAGCAGGCCAAACGGGCCGCACCGATTCGGTCCGATACGGTCTTGGATGAACGCGCACACGCGCCGCTCGACCAGCACGATGTACGCGACCATGAACATCAGCACCGAGAACGCCGCAACCGCTTTCACCGCTGTGAACAGCGCGAACTGCGCTGCCGGACTCAGGTTGTTCAGCCAATCCATCATGCCATTTTCACCACAAAAACGCGCAGGTGCACAAGGTTAAGGCGCCCCAACAGCTTGTGCATTTCGGCTATTGGCAGAAAATCTTTTTTTTCCGCCAAAGTTTCCCAAATCAGTTTTGTGCACATTGATTCTTTTCCGGGCTCTGTTTCTTTGCCTCTCGCCAGGAGCTACAATCTCACCTGCACACCGTCCTCGCCTAGCGTCGTCCAAGTCAATCTGTCAAATGCAGGTACGGCTCTGGCCATTTCGTTGAACAGGCGCTCTATTGTGCATGCGCCGTTACCACCGACGACGTCGTTAACCAGCTCATGTAGGAATTCCCATTCCGGTCGCGCATCGCCAGGGGGCTCGATTGCCTTCATGAACCGCTGTACGTGCCCGGCCGCGTTCGTGAACGAGCCGTGCTTCTCCGCATGCGCGCAGCCAGGCAACAAGTAATGGGCGCGGCGCGTTGTTTCGTTAGGCAGAATATCGCTTACTATAAGCGTCTCAAGTTTGGCGAGCAGCTCTGGCCCAAGCCCATGTTTGGTCACCTCTTCGCCAAAAACAATAAGCGTTTTGATTTTCCCGTTAGCTATGCCGGCCGCAATAGCGCCGAGATTAACCCCCAGGTCAGTCCCAGCAATACCCGTGAGCCGCGCGCCGTTCGAGTTCGGATTTTTATCGGCATTGACAAGCAGTTTGTCCGCTTCACCTCGGCGCGGGATCGAATCACTAAGTGCCCCCAGCTTAGCTTTCAGCTTGCTTAACAGCCACAGCTCTTCGTTTGTCTGACGTGCCGAGGCGATTATTGCTATGGTGCCAGGCGCGGCATTTTTCAGCCGGTCGGCGATCTCGTTCAGCGCGGCTGTCCACGTGGTTTTTTGACCACGGACAATGACATCCTTGAGCCTGTCGTCGCGCCCGATCCACCTGTAGTTCAGCCGACCGAAATCGCACATCCACGGCCCATTGACAGCGTCATTTTGGCGCGGTGTGTAACGGTAAATATTGTTTTGGCGTGACCAAATGGTGATGTTGCAGCCGGTTGCACAACTGGTGCAGATGCTCGGCGTTTCTTTAAGGAACCACACTCGCATCCGGAACCGGAAATCTTTTGAAGTCAGTGCACCCACCGGGCACAGGTCAACCGTGTTTAGCGAGTAATTGTTGTCGAAGACTGTCCCCGGGTAAGTCGTGATAGCGTTGTAACTGCCACGGTTAATGATACCCAGCGCGTCGTCGCCAACGATGTCGCGTGTGAACCGTATGCAGCGCGTGCACAATATGCAGCGTTCGGCATCAAACACAATCCTCGGGCCGATCTGAACCGCTTTGGCCTTATGCACCTTAGTCTCGCCGAACCTGCTGGCCGGCGCACCATAATCAACCGAATATTCCTGGAGCTTGCATTCCCCAGCCTGGTCGCAGATCGGGCAATCAAGTGGATGATTGATAAGCAAAAACTCCAGCACACCTTGGCGCATTGCCTTGACGGTGGGTGTATTGGTGTAAATCTCCATCCCGGGCGAGATTGGGGTAGAACAAGCAATAACCGGCCGCGGTGATTTCACAATTTTCGGTGAACCATCAGGATTCAGAATCGGCTTGCGATCCGGCCCGAGTGCCGGTGTGCCGAACTCAACCAGGCACATGCGGCAGTTCCCCGCCACAGGCAGCTTCGGGTGATAACAGTAATGCGGCACGGTCACGCCTGCGGTCTCGCATGCCTGAAGCATGGTTGTGGGCACAAGTTTGCCCTGCCAATCCGGCATAAGCCGGGGCACTTTGATCTCGCGCCCGTCCACCTTCACTGTGATTTTCTCAATTTGCGCTGACCCGGACATTGTTTCTCTTAAAGCGCATTAATGTCTAAATTTTGCAGACTACCACGTAAACGCACAGGCACAAAAAATTAACAAACTCACTCACGACACGGCCGTTTTTGTCCTTCCCCAGCGCGAATCCTGAAAACGCTTTGTGGCTTTGCATCTATGCAGTTCATAAGCTAGCCACTTGCTCGGCTTTCGCACTCTGTGCAGTGTTTTTTTGCGCGTGTTCATTAGCTGCTGCAGCCCTGGCAATAAACTCGTCTTTGAACTTGCTGACAATGCTCAGCACGGGCCACGCACACGCATCCCCAAAAGCACAAACTGTTCGGCCACCAGCGATGTTGTCAGCGATCCGCAACAGTTCGTCGGCATCAATTCGCCTGCCCTGGCCACTGGCGAGCCGGCGCAGAATTTTGCACATCCAAAGCGCGCCTTCACGGCACGGGGTGCACTGGCCGCAGCTTTCATGCGCGAAAAACTCGCATATGTTGGTCAACACCTCGACCATGTCGGCTGAATCGTCAAGCGCAATGATAGCGCCCGAGCCAGACATGCTCCCGGCCGCAGCCACACTGTCAAAGTCATAAGGTAAGTCCAGCACGTCAAGTTCCGCAACCACCTCCTTACCGTCCGGGGTCCGCTTAGAGATTTTGACACGCTCACCGGCCTTAAACACTTTTGCTGAGACGCCACCAGGTATAATTGCTTTTAGAACACGCCCATCGCGCAGTCCGCCCCCAAAGGCCGGGTCAAATATCAACTCGCCCATTGTGACCTTGCCGACCTCGACCTCGTAGTACCCGGGCCGTTTGACGTGCCCGCTCAGGCTTACAATTCGTGTACCGGTGTTGTTGGGCGTACCCAACTTTGCGTACTCGGCCCCGCCCATCGCCACGACGTGTTTGATAGCACATAACGTCTCTACGTTGTTGACTATGGTCGGGCACTGGTAAAGCCCAAGCACAGCCGGGTAATACGGTGGCTTGATCCGCGGGTACGGTCGCTTGCCCTCGAGCGACTCGATCAGCCCAGTTTCCTCGCCGCAAATGTACGCGCCGGCACCACGATGCACGAAGATTTCGAGATCATACCCCGTGCCGAGAATGTTTCTGCCGAGAAAACCCTTTTCCCTGGCCTCAGCTATTGCCCGGTTAAGTATTCTTGCCCCCTCGACAAACTCACCGCGAATGTAAATAAACGCCAGATGCACGTCGTTTGCGTAACAGGCGATAATGATGCCTTCGAGCAGTTGGTGCGGGTCTTTGTGAATGATTTGGCGGTCTTTGAATGTGCCCGGCTCGGACTCGTCTGCGTTGCAAATGAGGTAAATCGGTTTGCCGCTCTTGCGGTCGACCAGTGACCATTTTAACCCGCACGAGAACCCTGCGCCGCCGCGCCCGCGCAGGCCTGAACGCATAACTTCGTCTCTGAGCTGTTCCTGGGGCGATTGTACTGTGCCATCGGGCAACTGTTTTGGCTTGAGCGCCAGCGCCTTACGCAGCACCTCGTACCCACCGTGCCGCAGATAACACTCGATGTCGGGCGTGTACCCCGGCCGGTCAGCATGCTTGAGGATAAGGCGATATTCAGTAAGCATTTACAATTTGCGATTTATGAATATACGGGTTTGGCGGCTTGACCGGCCTGCAAAAGCGTTTAGAGTATGCAGCGCGTTGGCTTGCCCGATGGTGTAACGGTAGCACAGCAGACTCTGGATCTGTTTGTCCTGGTTCGAATCCAGGTCGGGCAGCCAGTTTACATTTTCGATTTTCATTCTTACCTGCATCGCTCCAGCACGTCATTGGCCTTTGCAAGCGTGACGCATTCGTGCAGCTCGTCGTTCACCATCATCACCGGTGCGGTGTGGCAACTAGCCAAGCACTCGACAAATTCGACCGTGAACTTACCGTCCTTGGTCGTTTGAGGTCCGTGTTTTTTGGGGTCAAGCCCCAGCCGCTCACAAAACTGTCTGTGCAACTCGTGCGAGCCGGCAAGTGCACAACTGAGCGTGCGGCAAATTTTTATCTGGTATTTACCAGCGGGCTGCTGCCGGAACATCGGGTAAAACGTCACCAGTTCATAAACATTAATCGGGCGCAGCCCGAGCTTTTTGGCTGTCCACTCGACCGCCTCCTGCGAAATCGAGCCAAAATGCTCCTGCAGGGCGTGCAGCACCATTAGCACCGCGCTGCGTTTAACGGGGTAATGCGAAATCACCTCGTCTATTTTGATTTCTAAGCTGGCTGGAACGGCAAAGCTCATTGCCAAGTTAATTCTGTCTGCAATTTTCGCAGGCGTATTAAAGTTTCCGGTGTCTCTTTTACTTCGCACAACGGCTCAAGTTCAGAATAGATCAATTCCCAGTCCAACTTTTGTTGCCGGACGATGACACCCCTTAAATCAATCCAGTCCTGCTCCCGCCCCGCGAATGCCTTCATAACAATCAGGTCTTCAGCGGAGCATGTCCGTAGCAAGCAGCTTGGTAAAAATGCAAAAACTGTTGCGCGCTGCAACATCCGTTCTTCAAAAGGGAGCGCGCCCAGGGCAACATCTATGCCGATTCCGTCGGCTGATTTAAGCAACAGCACGCGGTTCCGCAATGCAAAATCGCGCGCGTCACGCCGCCGCGCGCTGTACTTGGATAGTAAAAAATCTACCACTGCTTCTTCACTACCAAGACCGGTCAACACCGTGATGTCTACGTCAATTGTCAGACGCGGTTCGCCCCACCTTTGAAGTGCCAACCCGCCAATCAAGCAATTCCTCCACAAGCTCGAATCGAGCAGAGATTGCAGTTCCACAGCCAAACTGAACAGACGCCTCATCGCCTAAGACGCTGGAACAGGCGTTGTTGCTCAACCAAGCCTGATACTGGTCTGGGAGAAAACATTTTAACTGCACTCTCGAACGCATCGTCTAAAGCTTCAATTGCCAGCGCCGTATCTGCACATCGGATCGCCTCACGACGCATCCGTTCCAGTTCCGGAGCTGCACGTTGCCAAGCTTTCACATATTGCTCGGCGCGTACACGTTCAGTTGGCGTCATTTTATGCAACCTGTTCATCGGTCGCACTCTCCCATTACAAAGTCAAGTGAGCCAAGTATCGCGGTGGTGTCGCTCAGCAAATGACCGGGCATGAGCCACGGCAAAATACTCAGATTGCAAAACGACGGCGAGCGAATCTTCAGCCGGTAAGGCACACCCCCGCCGCGGCTGACAATGTAAAAGCCAAGCTCGCCCTTAGGGTTTTCATGCCCGAAATACACCTCACCAGCCGGACAATTCACACCCTGCGTCACAAGCATGAACTGGTGTATTAACTCTTCCATGTCGGTAAGCACCTTGTGCTTGGGCGGCAACGTTACTTTGCCGTCGTCAATGCACACTGGTTCTTTTGACTTGTTATCGAAGCCACCTGGTATCTTGTCCAGGCATTGGTGAATTATCCTGACGCTCTGACGCATCTCTTCCATGCGCACCAGATACCGGTCGTAACAATCGCCTACCGTGCCCACCGGAACGTCGAACTCGAGTTCTTTGTAACACAGGTACGGATGCGCCTTGCGCAGGTCGTACTCGACACCGCTGCCGCGCAAATTCGGCCCCGTCAATCCATAATCAATCGCTACATCCTTAGGTATGACACCGATTTCACGCGTTCGCTCCACGAAAATCCGGTTTCGCGCTAGCAACGTGTCAACTTCAGCAATTGTGATCACGACCTCGTTTAGGAACTTGCGCACTGCGTCACACCAGCCGGGCGGTGTGTCGCGTGCCACACCGCCAATGCGTGTGTATGCTGTGGTAAACCGCGCGCCGGTCAAAGTCTCGCACAGGTTGTAAATCTTCTCGCGCTCGGTAAACGTGATCAGGAACACTGTCATTGCGCCCAGGTCCATCGCGTAACACCCGATGCCAAGCAGATGCGATGAAATGCGCGCCAGCTCAGCGCAGATCACGCGGATGTATTGGCACCGCGGTGGCAGTTTGTCATGGATACCCAGCAGTTTTTCCACCGCAAGCGCGTAGGCAACGTTATTCGCAAGTGGTGCAAGATAATCAAGCCTGTCCGTGTACGGAATGAACTGTGTCCATGTCATGTTCTCGGCTATCTTTTCATCGCCTCGATGAAGATAACCGATATGTGGGGTGGCCTTGACAATGCGCTCGCCATCAAGCTCCAATACAATGCGCAATACCCCGTGCGTCGAGGGATGCGACGGGCCCATGTTCAGGACCATCGTCTCGCCCGGAGTCTCTTCTGTCTGGTCAGCGATTGGTCGGGGCGGCCGCGCGCCCGGAGCAGCCGGTGCGGCGGCCTCCTCGGACCGTAGTACCCTCAGGCTGGGCATTTCTTCAGCTTGCGAGCTGCCACAGGCCGTGGGAGATACGGCTTGATCAGTTTTGTGAACTGCACGACTTGTTCCTTGCCGTAGATCGGCAGTACAACGCGTTTGCCTTTCTTGAACTCGCGCCCCGGCTTTAGCTTCACGCCGGCCAGCATCGAGCGCAGTTCTTTGAGTGCTTGTCTATCCTCGGCGACCAACCGGATTTCATACCCGGCATGGTACTCGCCACCTTCGCTCTTGCGCCTTTTCAGATCCGGCGCACGCAAGCAGCCGTTTTTTGCGAACATTTCCGCAAGTTTGCGGCCAACTTCTGCAGGTGATGTTGCTTTTGTCATTGTTCTGATACTCCTGTTTGGTTTTGCGGGTTACGCACCCGCGGTTCACGTTCAATTGCGTTTTTGTCCCCTGGCACAGTCACAAACGGCCCGCCTTCAATTGGCACAGGCCGACTGAACGCCACACCAGGGACCTCGCTAGACCGGCCAGCGAGAGGAAAATCTTTCCGCAACGGAAAGTATGGATAGCCGTCCCACATCAAAATCCTGCGCAGGTCCGGATGACCAACGAACCTTATGCCCATCATGTCGTACACCTCGCGTTCGTGCCAATCCGCGCCGGACCATACGCCGGTCACGCTCGGGAGCTCGGGCTTTGCCTCGGGCATGCTCGTCCTGATGCGCAGATGACAGTTGTGTTTCAGGCTGTATAACAAATACACCACGGTCCAACGCAGTTCCACCCCGTAATTATCGATGCTCGTTATGTCAAGTAACAAATCGAACCCGAGTTCTTTTTTTGCAAAACTGCATATCTCGACGATTTTGTCTGCGTCGGTAAGCGTAACTGTGGTTTCACCCCGGAACTCGGTCGGCTCGTCCAACACCGCCGCAAACTGTGCGCGTAATCGTTTTGCCAGGTCAAGGGCTATCATTGTGACATAGGGGTTGTTACCACCGTGTGTTGGGGTGTATGAACAGGCAGAGCCGGGCCGGGCTTTTTCAGCGTGGAAAGCACAGGTTCACGTCGGACCTTGTTTTGCAACTTGATCAGCGCCTCAAGCAACGCCTCCGGGCGCGGCGGACAACCCGATATGTAAAAGTCAACTGGCAATAAATTGTCTATGCCCTGCAACACTGCGTAGCTGCGGTACATGCCGCCCGTTGATGCGCATGCGCCCATTGCAATTACCCATTTTGGCTCAGCCATCTGCTCATAAAGCCGTCGTACCACAAGTGCCATCTTGTAGGTCACGGTCCCTGCTACAATCATCACATCCGACTGCCTGGGACTGAACCGCATTACCTCTGCACCAAACCGTGCTATATCGTACCTACTAGCGCCCGTGCCCATCAGCTCGATCGCGCAACAGGCCAACCCCATCGGCATCGGCCAGAGCGAATACTGCCTGAACCAGTTCAATACAGCATCAACGCGCGTATAAATGATGCCGGGCTCGAGTTTCGAGTCGAATCCGACCTGAATTGTCTGCGTCATGAAACTAACTGCAGCAAAAATTTTCTACACAAACTAATCGCCACCCGCAATTAAAGCAAGTCTATTCCCCACCCGGAACGCAAAAATTTTTTACACCTTTGCCGGGCGGAAATCGTTCCTCTAAAAAACTGCGCGCGCGGACCAAATCCACCTGAAACTGGCAGATAACCTGTTCGGCAGCCACACACCCAGACTACACCTGTAGATCGTTTACGCTGCTGCTCATTAGGCGCCGACCGCAACTGGTAACCCTGCCGATTCAAACACGGCTGCAGCCGCGCGCAATTGTTCTTGAGTGGGCGGCTCGAGCAATGCCAAGGTACACTCCATGCCCAAGCGCCGAAATTTCTGCACACCGGTCTTATGATAAGGCAAGAGCGTGACTCTGCGCACATTATGCAACGAGCTTGCCAGTCTTGCTGTCGCCTCAAGGTTTTCACGCGAATCATTTATTCCCGGGATCAGCGGTATCCGTAACCAAAGATTATGGTGAATCGCATCAAGTGCTTTCAGGTTTGCCAGAATCTGGCTATTCGACACACCGGTGTACCGACTGTGTGCTGCATCATCCATAAGCTTGATATCGAACAGAACCAAATCAACTAGCCGGCCAAGCGCGACAACTGTATCGGTATTGCCGAAGCCGCACGTGTCGATTGCGGTGTGGATGCCGCGCGCACGACATGCACTTGCCAAATCCCTCAGGAACTCCGGTTGAGCAAGCGGTTCGCCACCTGAGAACGTCACGCCACCACCAGATTCAGCATAAAACACCTCGTCTTTCAACAGCTCAGTCATCACCTCTTGGACGCTCATCCGTCGGCCGACGATTTGTCGTGCGCCGGTTGGACAAGCGTCAACACATTTGCCACACACTTTACATTGGCCAGGCCGAACCGCAGCCGCTTTGCTTTCGGCTGTGCTTTCGCAAAGCGGGCACACTGCAGCGCATTCGCCACAGCTAATGCAGCGTGTTTCGACCAGCATCAACTGCGGTGCAGGCGATTGCCCCTCAGGATTATGGCACCAGCCGCACCGTAACGGACAGCCCTTCAGAAAAACTGTCGTCCGAATACCGGGTCCATCTTGTATGGAGTACCGCTGAATATTAAACACAACACCACTTTGCATGTGCACATCAGTACTGCGGTTCGGTCCAATTTGCCAGTTACTCCACCGGTTCCACAATTACAAACCACCCAGCAAAGACCTCACCATCCTCACTAAAAACAAACAACTCGTGGTCGCACTCGCTTATACCAAATACGCTGTCAGCCGAAACGGTTTGAATTCGCCCAGCAAAAAATGCAACATAACCACCATGAAACGGATATTAATGATCCTTTGCCTAGCCTGCTGCGGTACCTTTGGTGCGTGGGCGACAATTTACATGGACGGCTGGATTGACCTGAACAAAAACGGGCGCAAAGACATCTACGAAGACCCAAACCAGCCGATCAGTAGGCGAGTTGCCAATCTGCTCAGCCAAATGACGCTCGACGAAAAGCTTGGTCAGCTTCAGCAAGCGTGGCGTGAGCAGGGTGACGAAGCATCGTTTCGTGAGCGATTGCGCCAGGGCAAAATCGGCTCGTTCCTTGCCGGGGACGAAGTTATTGAAACTCCAATTGTTAGGAACCGGCTGCAGCGAATTGCAGTGGAGGAGAGTCGGCTGGGCATACCTCTTATTTTCGGACACGACGCAATCCATGGGTTTCGCACAATCTTCCCTATCCCACTTGCGCTTGCGTGCAGTTGGGAACCGGAGCTTTTCGAGCGCACCCACGCTGTCTCAGCACGTGAGGCTGCTGCAGCGGGCATAGACTGGACGTTTGCGCCGATGGTTGACCTCGCACGAGACCCGCGCTGGGGACGGATCGCCGAAGGATTCGGTGAAGATCCTTACCTAGGCACGCTTTACGCAGCGGCAAGCGTGCGTGGGTTCCAAGGCACAAACCCGGCTGCACCAGACAGGTTGATCGCATGCATGAAACACTACGTTGGCTATGGCGCTGCTGAAGGCGGGCGCGATTACAACACGACTGAGATTTCCGAGTTTACCCTGCGCAACTTTTATCTGCCGGCTTTCAAGGCTGGCATTGAAGCAGGTGCATGGACCGTCATGAGCGCGTTTAACTGCCTGAACGGTTTTCCCGCAAGTGCAAACCGGCGCGTTCTGACTGAGATACTCAGGGATGAATGGAATTTTGCAGGATTTATCGTGAGCGACTGGGGCGCGGTTGAAGAACTCATTCCGCACGGTGTAGCAGCAGACAAGGCTGAGGCTGCGCGTCTTGCAATACTTGCGGGGGTGGACATGGAAATGGTCTCAACTTGCTTTGCTGAAACTCTTAAACAGCAGATCGAACACGCAACAGTGGGCGAATCTTTCCTGGACCGTGCAGCCGGGCGGATTTTGTACGTGAAGTTTGTCAAGGGATTGTTCGACAGACCTTATGTGGACGAAAACCTGCACAAGGACGCTTTTCTGCGCCCAGACGCAATTGCGCTTGCGCGCGAGGCGGCCGCCAAATCATGCGTTTTGTTAAAGAACAATGGCATACTACCGCTCTCAAAACAGCTCAAACACATTGCCTTAATTGGGCCACTGGCCAACGAAAAGGCCGAACTGCTTGGCTGCTGGGCATCGCGCGGCCACCCCAAAGACGTCGTTTCACTAGCTGATGGTGTTCGAGCCAAACTTACTCCGGGTACGCGCCTGACTGTGCTGCCGGGTTGCGGTCTATTCGCCACAAACACCGACGCAGCACAGATTCAACAGGCTGTCGCAACAGCCGCAGATGCTGATGTTGTTGTGCTTGCGCTTGGCGAACCACGCGATTGGAGTGGTGAAAGCGCAAGCCGCGCTGAGCTTGGCCTGACGGGCCGGCAAACCGAGCTGTTTGATCGAGTAACTGCTACTGGCAAACCTGTAGTGGTTGTATTGTTCAACGGTCGCCCGTTAACAATTGCCCACCTTGTAACAAACGCAGCCGCAGTGCTCGAGGCATGGCATCCGGGTGTGCAGGGCGGTAATGCAATCGCCGACATCTTGTTCGGCGATGTGGTGCCCTCTGGCAGGTTGAGCGTGAGTTTTCCGTATTGCGTCGGCCAAATACCAATTCATTACAATCATTTCAATACCGGCCGGCCCGGCGCCGGCAAATTCAAAAGCAATTACTTAGACGCACCACTCGAGCCGCTTTTCCCGTTTGGCTTTGGGCTCAGTTACACCACTTTCGAGTACAGCACGCCAAAGTTGAGCACGCAAAAGCTCGCCCCAGGTGAATCACTCACTGCAAGTGTCAAAATCAGAAACACAGGCAAAATCGCCGCCACTGAGACCGTGCAACTTTACATCCGAGATGTAGCGGCTTCAGCAGGTCCACGACCAGTGCGCGAGTTGCGTGGGTTCAAGAAGGTTTACCTGCAACCAAGCGAAGAACGCGAGGTGCAGTTTGTCATTACCGAACGCGACTTGGGGTATTACGCAACAGATGGCGGTTGGCTTGTCGAAGCAGGAAAATTCAATTTGTGGCTAGCTAAAGACTCAGCTTCAGGCAAGCCGGTCGAGTTCGAGTTGGTCGAGCGACCGGTTTTAGATTAGCATGACAAAAGCCGGCTGCACTCAACTGCCGGCGGTTATGGCATGGTAACTGCAGGCACCACAGCGCCGAGCGGTGTTTGTTTTTTGCACCAGATATGATACGCTGCAGCCGTAAGTTGCACTGCACCGATTGCAAAACAGTATTAGAGGCTCAGATGCGATGACGGAAAAATGGACAAAGGTGTTGTTCGTTGACGATGACACTGCACTGCTGGAGTTACTGCGGCAGGTCATGGCCAATTATTCAAACGATACATGGGAAATTTACACTGCTGAAGATGCTGTTGATGCACTGGCAATTCTTCAGGAACAAAGCATTCAGTTGTTGGTCATTGACCTGCACATGCCAGTTGTCAGCGGGCTGCAGTTCCTAAAAATGCTCCAGCGCAAATATCCGGATCTGCTCAAAGTTATTCTAACCGCCGATGCATCCGATACCGAACGCGGTGCATGCCTTGAGGCAGGCGCAGACCTGTATCTGCAGAAGCCACAAGTTGAGGGCGGCTGGAGAAGTATTTACGCCGCCTTAGCAGAGCTGGTGAAATTTCAGCCGCGCGGTGTAACAAGTCAGCGTGTGCTCAGAAACGTCGGCACCCAAGACATGCTCCAGATGGAATGCATGGCCGGAAACTCGTCTGTGCTTGAGATCAGCAATGCCGAGCTTACCGGCAAAATCTACATCGAAAAAGGCGCTGTTGTGCATGCTGTTGCAGGTGACATGGAGGGTGAAGAAGCTGCAATTAAACTGCTGACGCTGCCCCAGTCCGAATCCAGGTTGCGCCCTTTTACTCAACCTGAGAAACACACCATCAGCTCTGCTTGGCAAGCATTGTTGGCTGCTGCTGCGCGTCGAAAGGCAGAACACGCCCAGAAAAAACAATCGCTCACGGCCGAGCACCCTGCGCTCCAGACCGCATCGCAACTGCTTGCCGAGCCTGGCGCACCCCAGCCTGAACAAGCAAAGCCCGCCAAACAACCAAAACTGAAAAAAACTACAACTGCTCCGCCTGCTGAACCACCATTGGAGCCACGGCCAAAGATCGAGGAGATACTGATTTGTTCAATAGCAGGTGAGATCCTGTATGAATGGCAATGCGCGGATCACGAGACGCGGATTAACCTGCTCGAGTTTGTTTCACAAAAGGCTCGTCAGATCACAGCCGGTCTTGGGTTGGGTACATTGCAGCGGTTTGAAACCCGTGGTGACAATACGCGCACAATCACAAAGCTTGATCCTGAACGCGCAGTTTTTGTCCGCGCCAGTTACCTGCCTGTGAAACAGTAAATGTAATGCGTGATAATATTACAGATTGGCTTGATAAAGCTTTGCAAATTGACGGTGTCGCCGCTGCTGCAATTTGCACGCTTGAGGGCACTGTAATCGCAAAAGCAAAAGACCAAAACACCGATACAGCTGGCCTTGAGCACGCTATCAGATGTGCTGCAGATGTGTTTGCCGTGCTCAGGTTCCAGAAAATTCAAACGAGATGGCTAAGATTCGAATTCGAAAAAGCACACTTTTATTGTGCAACTGACACAAACAAGCACTGCCTTGCCGTTTTCGTGCCGAAAGCCAACCGATTGCCAGGGCTAGCTCAGCTCGAACAATTCATCGCTGAATTCGCTGGCACCGCAAAGGTTTAAACTGAATTTAGACTTCTTAAGCCCACTGACAACTAGTCGCACGGCCGCAGTTACCGTTGGGGCGCAATTTTACCTAGCCGCGCTTAGTTAACGGTAGCAAGCTAACCCAAAAGCACAGGCTAGAGCCCACAACAAAAACCAGCTACTGCTGTGCTCTTAGTTGCCTGGACAGCGATCCAGCATGGACTAAGGCACCGTTTCTGACAAAATGTGTCCTGTTGAACCTGGTGACGGGCCCAATGGCTAACATTGAAAAAGGCGTAATTGAGGTTGCTGCACCTGAAACCGAGACCACGCTCGGTAAAGGCACAAGTGACCCTGCTAACGACTGGCTCTGTGTTTGGTGCCTGAACCGCGTGGCAAATGAAAAGGACAGGTTCCTTTACAATGGACAAAGCGAATTCACCTTCAAAAACCCGGAAGGAACCAAATTTCACATCCTGACTTTTTCGCGTGCGATTGGGTGTAAGCAGATCGGCGTGCCAACCGAGCAATACACTTGGTTCGCCGGACACGCATGGTGTTATTGCATCTGTAACCGGTGCAGGATGCAACTTGGCTGGCATTATACCGGCCCAACTGAATTTGTGGGCCTGATCCGCGACAGGATTGTCCGCGCAGCTATAATGCTGTGCTGAACTTTGATGCAGCTTCAGACGGTTGGATTCGTGACGTCCAGAAGAACATAATCTTCTCGTACACTCTTCTCGTACACTCTTCTCGTACACAAAAGGTCGCCACGGCAATTCCAACCCGCCGAAATTGTAGTCGGAACCCGCCATCGAGAGCCGTCGGTCCACCAACAAAATTCTCGATCTCGCGCCCCGAACAAACAAATCAGCCAAGAGCAAAGCTAATGGTGCCATCTGAATCAACTTGGCATTGCGATATATTTTGCCTAGGGTGATGCCCGTGACGGGCTTTCTGCGAGCTATTGGTTTAATGAATGCAGCAGTGTGGCTAGGTAGTACGGCTTTTTTTGTTCTTGTAGCCGGCCCGACCCTTCTCTCAGCCGATATGAAACATTTACTTGGTGAAAACAACTACCCATTCTTTGCCGATGCAATCGTACAGCTATTGGCCAAACGCGTTTTTGTGCTACAAATAATATGCGCAACTATTGCATTGCTACATATGCTGGCTGAATGGCTGTACTTGGGCAGGCCACTGCGCCGGGTAAATACGAGCCTTGTAAGCAGTCTTTTTGTCCTGGCGCTGGTTTGCACATTACTGATTGGGCCGAAAATCGAACAACTGCACAGAGTAAAATTCGCAAGAAACCAGCCCGCTGAAATCACCAACGCCGCCGCAAAATCACTACAGGTATGGCAGAGACTAGGACAGGCACTGAACCTTTTGATCTTGGCCGGTGTAACAGTATATTTTGGCCGGCTTATTGGACATACAAGCACGGTCGGCACGGCCAGATTCGTTCCGCCTGTTAAATTAGGGATTTGACAAAAGTGAAAACTCGCCGACTTTACTTTGGGTTAAGGGACGCATAAGCGCCTAGGCAGAAGTTTTTATGATTCCGAACGAAAGGCAATCACCGCGCGCAAACCGGCACCTTGGACAGGGGACACCGCATGTGCCGGAAGAAACCATCAAGACTCACAAAATCCAGATCGAACGCAAGGTGTTCGTGTTCGCGCTGAAAGAAAATCCACGTGGCAGATTCCTACGCATAACTGAGGACGTTGGTGGACGGCGCGACACTATCATCATACCAGCACCGGGATTGGAAGAATTCAAAAAGGTGGTCGAGGAAATGGTCAAAGTCTCAAGCGAGACACCACCTAAATCCCCCGAACAATCTTGAGCAACGCGCCTGCGCGTGCCAGGTTGCACCTCAGCAAGTTTCAACTCTTCAATACGCGCCTACCACGCACCCGCTTTGCGTCGCCCCATAATCCGTCCAGGTCATACCGCTCCCGTACGTCCGAGCGCATGACGTGCACTATCACGTCAAAGTAATCTAGCACGATCCACGCCGCGCGGCTCGTACCGTCAATCGCGTGAGGACGCAGCACACATTGCTGTTGCAAGCCCTCAATAATTTCCTCTGTAATTGCGCGTAAGTGCGGTTCGCTTGTGCCAGAAACAATCACAAAATAATCCGTGACAGTCGAAAGCTTGCGAACGTCAAGTACTGCAATGTTTTCACCTTTTTTCTTCTCAGCCAAGTCTCGACAAAGCAAAGCAAGTTTACGCGAATCCATCCCCGAAGAGATTAACACACCTGCGCTAGACATAAAGCCGATTGTTGTAAATCGCCTCGGCAACAGCCGTAGGCACCAAATGCTCAATTGGCAGACCAGCCCGTATTCGTTCCCGTATTTGCGACGATGACACGCCAAACGGAAAACCGTTCAGTGTCCGCACTCGAAACTGCGCCGGCAATGCCGCAACCTCAACTCCGGGCCGCCGAACCACAACAAACTCAACCAACTGCGCAAGTTCATCCGCTTGGCGCCACTGTGGCAGCGTGCAAACGTGGTCGGCGCCGAGTAGATAAAACAACTGCGCCGTAGAATAACGCAACTTGTAATTTCGTACTGTATCAATCGTATAGGACACACCGCCGCGCCTGATCTCTTGATCATCCACTGCGCATTTTGTGTTGCCTGCTAACGCCAACCTTAACAATCGTAGCCGGAGCTTTCCCGGGGCAAGGACACGCTCGGGCTTGAACGGCGACTGCGCTGCGGGAATAAAAAACAGCTTGTCCAAGTGCAGCTCCTCGCACGCTGCATGCGCAATCAACAAATGTCCAAGATGCACCGGGTCAAATGACCCGCCAAACAATCCAATCCTTTGCACAGTGAAAATTCTATCGCACTCCAAACAACTAACAAACAATTTGCCAGCCCAAACCGGCGTCATCTATCAGGTATGAACCGGTTTGTCGTCCGGCTTCTCATCGTTACGGTTTTTGCTGAGCAAGCTGCGAGCGTTTTGCCAATATCCATTCCTCAACCAACCGAAAGCCCATCCCGAGCAATGTCGGTCCAAGGAAGACGCCAATAAACCCAAACGCCATTGCACCACCTATTACACCCAAAAAAACCAAAATAAATGGTAGGTTGCTGCCCTGGCTGATCAACCATGGTCTTACAAGATTATCAATACTGCTGACTCCAACTCCCCAAACAAGCATGAATATCCCCCAACCCGTCCAGCCCTGGTGAAACAGCCAAAGCGCAGCTGGAAACCACACCAACGGCGGTCCCATCGGCACAATCGCCATAAAGAACGTCAGTAAAGTCAATAAACCCGCCCCAGGAACGCCTGCAATAGTAAATCCGATCCCCGCCGCCACAGCTTGCACAAGTGCAGTGCCCAGAATGCCGTACACAACACCGCGCACGGTGCGCCCCGCAACATTCAGCAGATGTTTGCCCGATTCACCTCCTATGCGCTCGACGCTGGTCTGTAGCCATTCGGCTGCCCGAAGACCATCTCTAAACAGGAAAAAAGCCACTAATATGCTTAGCGCAATCTGCAGCAGGCCGCGTCCGAGCAGCAGGCCGAGCTTGAAAAGCCATGTACCCACGGGTTCAATGAACCGTTTCAGGCTCTGGAACAGTTTTGCGCTATCGTGAGCAACGCTTTGCCAGTACTCGGCAGTCTTCTGGCCAATCACAGGCACCTTGGCAAGCCAGCTCGGGGGATCAGGCGGCCCGGCTTCGATCCAGCTTTTCGTAGCGGCGGTAAATTGTTTTACGTTGTCTGCGAGCGAAATGCCAACCACCAAAAACGGCACGAGCAAAACGACAATCAATCCAAATGTCATCAACAACGCCGCAAGATTGCGTCGGCCACGAAGCACATTCAACAACCGCTGGTAAGCTGGCCATGTTGAAAAACACAACACAACCGACCAAAGCAACGCTGACACAAACGGACGCAGCACAACAAAACAGCCAAGCAACAACAACGCCACAACGGTAAACGCAAGGTAGCGTTCGATTTGTTTATTCGATTTATCCATTAACTCGTGAGTTTGGTTGCGACATTCGATGTGGCCGTCTTACAACCCGAACATCAGCCGCCATAAGTTGCGTCCGCCGAAAATCCAAACTACGGTTGCCATTGCAATGAACGGGCCGTAGGGCATCCGACTCGACCACGCGCGTTTGCCGGCCAAGACCAGACCCACACCGAGCACCGAGCCTATCAACGAACTGACCATAAGAGCAAACCCAACACCCTGCCAGCCAACAAACGAGCCTATTGCTGCCATGAACTTTACGTCGCCAAAACCCATTGCCTCGCGCGGTAGCACAAGTTCGTCTGTCACAACGTCCATCTGGAGCACATCTTCCGGATTAAACTGTTCATGGCCAATCCGTAACGTCTCGGGCTTGAGCTGCACGTCTACGTCCCAATAACACCGGTCAACTAACTCGACCGTTTTTGCGTGCAGCATAATCGTGTCCGACATCCGGAAAAACACCTCTTCATACGGAATTGTTTTATCGGGCAAAACAACTGCTGTCTCGGTAAACACGACTTTCGTGCCAGTGGGCAGTCGAAGGCGTTGCCGACCAAAAACAAGCTTGCCAAAATGCAGTATGCCAAAGATCAACGCCGCTCCAAAGGCCGCCCCGAGCAGACTCCGTTTCAATGACTCGGCTGGGCCTGAAGCACCATGCAACGCAGGCAACAAAATCGAGCACACAACACCAACGCCCACCCCGCCAAGTGTGATTTGGTCAGGTATAATCAAGTGCTCCGCATCTATGAACGAGGCGACAATTAGACCCGAGAGCACTATGCAATACACCAGCGCAAGCCATACCGATTGCCGACCATACACAAGCCAGCTCAGCAAAAAAACAGTGCCTGTGAGCAGTTCAACCGCGAAATAACGAACCGATATCCGACCACCACAGCTGCTGCATCGGCCACGTAACATCAGCCAACTTACCAACGGAATGTTCAAATACCATGGGATCGAATAATTGCAGCTTGGGCAATGCGACGGTGGCCAAACGATGCTGAGGCCGCGCGGCAGCCTGTAGATGCAGACATTAAGAAAGCTACCCACCACACACCCTAACACGAAAAATGCGGCCGACCAGAAGTGGAACGGCACAAGAGCCAAACCGCGCGCGCCTGCAATCTGGTCAGTTCCCATAAACGTTTTGTTCAAGCGCACGCCGCATTACATCAACCGGCGCAGGTTGTCCTGTCCACAGCTCAAGTGCACGTGCCCCCTGGTAAAGCAGCATACCCAGGCCATTTGCAATCTTGCACCCGGCGGCTTTGGCAGCCTTAAGCAACTTGGTTTCAGCCGGACGATACACCATGTCATAAACCGCATGCACACGTTGCAACTGAAAATCCACATCGCCAAACGGCAACGGATCATCCGGTTTCCAACCAAGCGGCGTTGCATGCACAAGTAACTCAACGGGTCCGGGTGGAAAACCAGCCTTTACATGCACTTGTGGATACCGCCTCTGAATTTCCGCTGCGACCGTCTCCACTTTGCCAGGAACACAATCCACCAAAAACAACTCACTCACACCCTCAACTGCAAGCCGCAATGCTGCTACCTGCCCTGCGCCACCCACGCCAACCACCAAAACGCGTGCGTCTTTAAGCTTGAGCTGAAGTTCCTCACGCACAGCGCGAATGAACGCGTCTGCGTCCGTATTAAACCCGTGTGCACGAATCTCGGCTGCCGTAGCCGGCCCAGCCAGATGCACCGGTACCCAATGCCCATCTGCGGCGCGCGCTTCAAACCTGATTGTGTTCACCGCGCCCCAGCATCGTGCCGATTCGTCCAGCTCATCCATCATATCCAACGCAAGCACCTTATGCGGCACCGTAAGGTTTAGCCCAACAAATTTCATCGCGCGCGCGCCGTTAATCGCAGCGCGTAAGTCTGTCGGATGCACATCAAGCGCAAGATAACGCCAGTTCAACCCAAGCGCCGATATGCCTGCATTTTGCATCGCTGGCGATGCAGTGTGCGCGATTGGATGCCCTAGCACAGCACAAAAACGCGTCGAGCCATCAATTGGCTTGGCAAAACTCATGGCTGCCTTATACGCAGCCAGCCACAAAGTTCAAAGCCGAAAAATCTGGTCAGCCCAGATCAACCCTGCTAACTAAACGTAATCACTGGCTGCACGATTATCGGGTCAACCCACTCACCGCACGCACAGAATCCGCTCCGGCGAATGAAAGGTGCTGGTCTGTCTAACCCGCAATCCTGGGCACTGCTTCATCGGAGTTTTATACTGATTTCCTTGGCGCCCAACAAAGCGGACGCTGCGCGGTTTAGATTTTGGTCCGTATTTACTAAACAACCACCCAAACATCAGTCGGGCACCGGATCAGCTCGCTCACAACATGGCCGGAATTTTCTGCAAAAAAACAGTTGCATGCGGTTTGGCGATTCACTAATGTTATTGCCAAGTCACTGAACCAACCAAGTTCAGCGACGGGCACAGCACAAGGTCATCGGTCCCTCACCGACATGTTGTGCCCGGGCGAGGGCTTTGCCCCAACATATTGAGCATTGCGGCTTGTCTCGGGCTTGAATAGCCGGTATTGGATTTGGAAAAGTCGCATGTACCTTAAAAATCTGACATTGTTTGGGTTCAAGTCCTTTGCGGACAAGACCACGCTAAACTTTCAGCCGGGAGTCAGCGCCATTGTTGGGCCAAACGGGTGCGGCAAATCAAACATTGCCGAGGCAATCCGATGGGTCCTAGGCGAGCAGTCCGCCAAGATGCTCCGCGCAAACGAAATGGCCGATGTGATCTTCAACGGCAGCGAGGCGCGCAAACCACTGGCAATGGCAGAAGTGTCAATCACACTGGGCGATGTTGACAAGGAACACCTCACAGCCGCCGGCGTTGAACTCGATTACAACGAACTAACCATCGCACGGCGTGTGTTCCGTGACGGTGTAAGCGAATACTTCATTAACCGTACCCCATGCAGGCTCAGGGATATCCAACAACTGTTAATGGGCACTGGTCTTGGCCGGGCAAGTTATTCGATCATGTGCCAAGGCCACATAACCCAAATCTTGTCGAGCAAACCAGAAGACCGCAGGGCCGCCTTCGAGGAAGCCGCCGGCATAACAAAATATAAACTCCAACGCCGTGAAGCGTTGCGCAAACTCGAATATACCGAACAAAACCTGTTGCGCCTTGCTGATCTGATCCGCGAGGTAAAACGCCAGCTCGGGTCGTTGCAACGCCAAGCTGGCAAAGCGCGCCGTTACAAACAATTAACACAGGAACTTCAACATCTCGAAACACAATTTGCCAGACACGAATTTGATGTTTTGCAAAGCGAGATCGCTAAACGCAGTGCCGAGGCCGAACGACTCGCCACCGAAATTCGAACTGCGTCCGAAACTGTCACACGCACCGAGTCTGAACTAGCCACGCTTCGCGCCCGACTCTTTGCGCTTGAACATGAGATCAGCCAAGCGCAACAGCACGAGCTCCAATTGAAAGCTGAGTTTGACCAACTACAAAACAACATCCAATTCAACCAAGAACGAATCCGCGAGCTGGAAGCACAAAATGGTCGTGCACTAGCTGAGATCGCCCAAACCGAAGAGCGCCGAAATGCAGCGCAAACCGAGCTGACTGCAATCGAACAACGACTTGCTGCTTCTGAAGCCGCATTGAATGCGCTTCGCGAAACGGTGAGCACAAAACAAGCTGCATTGCGTCAAATCGAAGCTGAAATTGCCGAAAAAGAACGCGCGCTGCGCGCGGCCCAGGCCGACGTTTTCGTCAGCGCACAGGAACTGAGCAAGCTCCATAACCAGCTCGCCGCGCTCGAGCTGCAACAACAGACCCGAACGGCACAGACCAAAAAACTTTCAGCCGAAAAACACCAGCTCGAAACCAAAAGGACCGCTTTGCATGACCAGATCCGCGACCTCACCACACGTCTAGAAATGGACCGGCAAAACTCACAAGCGAAAAATGCCGAAATCGCGCTGAAACAAAAGCAACTTCAAGAGCTTCAACACAGTATCCAGGAACACCTCAGGTTGCAGGAACAACTGCTTCAGCAACAGGCCGAGCTGCGCTCCAAGCTCGACCTACTCGAGCAGTTGCAAGCTCAGTACGAAGGGTTTAGCTCCGGTACACAAGCTGCACTGCGACATGCTGGAGTTGTACTAGGCGCCCTGGCAGACAAAATCCAGGTTCCCGACACCTATGTAACTGCAATCGAGTGTGCGCTCGGACATTACTTGGAGGTGGTTTTGACGGATGAACCAACCAACGCACAGCACATCCTCGCGGAGTTGCACAGCCAACACCATGGCCGCGCAAGCATCGCCGCTTTGGCACTCAAACCCAGTTCATCAAACCAACCCGAGCACACCGGACCAACCTCTGAACCCGATCCGCCACATCAAGTCGTACCCGCACTGAGCGTTGTCAAGGCTGACCCATCGGTAGAACCGTTGCTCAGGGCTTTGCTGGGTCGGACATTAATCGTGCCCGACCTCGAAACTGCAACGGCTTGCTGGCTTAACAGCTACGCCGGATTCGACTTCGTAACTGTTGGGGGTGACATGCTGAGTCGGCACGGCATTTACACCGGCGGCCCAAATAATGGCAATGGCAACAACCCAAGCCCGGCGTCTATCCTGGCACGCAAAAACCAAATTGCAGCCCTAAAGGTCGAGCTCGACACGCTTCAACAGGAGTTGGCCCGTGCAAGCCAAGCCTGCGACAAATTGCGTGCTGAACAGACCGCACTGGAGACTGAGGTTAACCATTTATTGGACAATGTTCGCAGCGCCGAGCTAGAGCTGGCCAAACGCCAAAGTGAGCTTGAGGCATTGCAAAACACACTCCAGGCGCTCGACGATAAAATTGACACGGTCAATTACGAGCTTCAATTAATCTACGCTCAGGAAAAAGAAGAACTCGAACAACATGCTGCTCTTGCTGCAAACGCTGCACAGCTCGAGCAAGACCGGCAAGCCCAACAAAATGCACTGGCCGAGCTGACAACGTCACTTAACGCATTGCGCCAACAACGTGAAGCTGCATACGAAGCTTTGACTGAAAGCAAGGTCGCGCTAGCAGCCGAAGAACAGCTCAATAGTTCGCTCCAACAACAGCGCCGCGCGCTGACAGAACGGATCAACGAACTCGACCAAATGGCGCAACGTTGCCAGCAAGACATTGGACTGTGTTACCAGCGCCGTAAACAAGCTCTCGAACAAATCCAGCAGGCGCAGCAACTCATCGAGTCTCTAAAAGCCCAACGCAAAGATGCTCAGGTCAAAATTGCACACCTGACCGACCAACGTGAAGCGTGTGACGCTGAAACTGCGAGTCGCGAGCAACAATTGCGCGAGTCACGCCGGCTGCTCGAGCAATTGCAACAACAGCGGTCAACCGTCGAGCTTGACCTTGCACAAAAACAGATGAGCATCCAAAACCTGCGCGAGCGCATCAAACAAAAGTACAATGTTAACCTGGACGATGTGCCAACCGAATGCATCAAAATCACAATCGCAGTCGAAGGTCCAGCTCAGGTACACGTAATGTCACCCGACGAAATGGCTGAAAGCGGCGTGGGCACGGACTGGAACGCTGTTGCTGAACACATTGCTGTGTTGCAGAAACGGATCGAGGAGATGGGCCCCGTCAACCCAATGGCACTGGACGAATTCGAGGAAATACAACAGCGATACGAGTTCTTGAGCAAACAGTACGACGACCTTACCCAAGCCAAGACACAGTTGCTAGAGCTTATAAACCGGCTCAATCAACAAACACGCCAGATGTTCGCCGAGACATTCGAAAAGATCCGACAAAACTTCCGCACTCTGTTCACTGAGGTATTTGGAGGTGGGCGCGCTGATCTTTACTTGCTCGATGAAAACGACCTGCTCGAAAGCGGTATCGAAATTGTAGCGCGGCCCCCGGGTAAACAACTCCAGAGCATAACCCTGCTCTCAGGTGGCGAACAAACAATGACAGCCGTGGCGCTGCTGTTCGCCATTTACCAGGTCAAACCCAGCCCGTTCTGTGTGCTGGACGAGCTGGATGCACCACTTGACGAGGCCAACATCAACCGCTTCATACGCATACTGCAACGGTTTGTCGGCCAGTCACAGTTCGTTATCATCACACATAACAAACGCACCATCAGCATGGCCGATGCATTGTACGGCGTCACAATGGAAGAACAGGGCTTGAGCAAGATTGTGTCGGTCAAATTCCACAAGACTCATGATGCACAAACCGAGCACAAACCCGTGCCTGAAGCTACAACGCACTCGCCTCAACCCACCCAAGAAGACGACGAAACCCCGATAAACCGCACTGAAGCATTCGATCTTGTGCCAGCTAAGTGAGAAAAACGGGTTGAGCCACTAAACAAAGCTGCACCAGCTCGCACGTGTTACCAGTGTGCCGGCGGTAGGGCTATTAGCCCAACTGGTTCCCACTCAGCGTAGGCACGCGCCTTTGCAAAAGTTCACACTGGTGCAATCGTGCCACCCCGGAAAGACTGAACGCTTGCGGCGCAAATTGTCCTTAGCAAAGCGTGCCAAACCGGTAGTTTGGGCTAAAAACCGGCGCGCCGCCTGAAAATTCCCGTATTATTGTCCGAAACACGGATCAGGAGAGAGCCGCAATAAAACGTTGCAATCTAATGCCTACTTACACTGAGGCGTTTAGACTATCATTTCCCAGGCAATCTGCCGCGCGTCGAACACGGGGCCTTCGGTGCAAACACGTTGGTATTCCCAACCTGCGGGTGTCCTGACGGGGATCACGCACGTCAGGCATGCGCCAACCCCACAACACATCTGTTGGTCAGCCGAGATTTCGGCCGGTACATTGAACTGCTCAGCCAGCTTGGCTACTGCAGCCAGCATTGGCATCGGCCCGCAAGCATACAGCTTCAGATTTGATTCAAACTGCTCAAGCTCAGCGCGCAACGGTTGCGTCACAAGGCCCTTTTGGCCGTAGCTGCCGTCCTCGGTCGTTACGCGTACTTCCCATCCAAGTGCCACGAAATCAGCTTCACAAATAATGTCGCCCTTACTCTTCCCTCCCATGAAAACAATGCTGCGCATGGCAGAACGCTCCGCAAGCAGATACAACGCTGCCATGCCGTACCCTCCGGCAACAAGCAATGGCCTAGGCCCATTTACACTAGGTAAACTAAACCCGTGACCCAACGGCGCTATTACGCTTAACTCGGCACCAGGGTGCAGCTGCGACATAGCATAGGTGCCGCGCCCTACAACCTTGTAGATGATCGAGATTGTCTCTACTGTTGCTTTGAAAATGCTGAACGGTCGGCGCAGCAATAACTCAGTTGGCCCGGGAATTCTGACATGGGCAAACTGGCCAGGTTGAACTCGCGGGGCAACCTCAGGCGCATCAAGCTCGATAAGGTAATAAAGCCCGCTTAACTGTTTATTGAAACGCACCCGGGCTGTTTGCTCCACCATGGCAATAAATCATTGTCCAACCGCAGTGTCTTTAAGCAGCGGCACTGTCAAGTTCCAAATCTGGTTATGGATTTTTTCGATGCTGCCGGTTGCGTCTATTACGCGCACTCGATTCGGTTCGGCCGCAGCAATAGCTTGATACCCTTTTATGACACGCTCGAAAAAACTGCGGTCGGCTTCTTCCATCCGGTCGCGCATGAAAGGCAGTGTAGCCTGACGCGCCAAACGCCGTTCTTCACTCAATTCGTACGGCACAACCAATAAAAAGGTCGCGTCCGGCCGGGTATCGCCCACGGCAAAATCTATAACCGCTTTGACAGTTCTCAGGTCTAGCCCACGGCCGTACCCCTGATACGCCGTAGTTGAATCGTAAAACCTGTCGCAGATGACAATTTCACCTGACGCAAGCGCAGGCCGGATCACCTCACGTACAAGTTGTGCACGGCTCGCGTTCAACAGCAACATCTCAGCTTCAGGTGTCATTGCCTCGTTCGAAGCGCTGTGCTGGAGCGTATGCCGGATTTCCTCGCCAATTGGCGTGCTGCCAGGCTCGCGCAATATCCGAACCGGCATATGCAACTTACGTAGCCTGTCCGCAAGCAACTGTACCTGCGTTGTCTTGCCACAGCACTCGGTACCTTCAAACGTGATAAACAAACCTTTCATTCATCAAGCTGACACACTAACAAAATCGCGCGCCGCAGACTCTAGTCACAAGCATTTACCTTGGCCAGCACTTTCACCCAATGACACAAATCGTGCGCAAACAAAAATCGCGCCACTACAAGCGTGCCGCGCTGAGCTATTGTTGTGCACCAGCGGAGTTAGAGTCTTTTAAGCTTTGGCCCTTTCGGTGTGTCTTCAACGAGCCAACCTTTCGATTTTAGCTCGGCGCGTATTGCATCTGCGCGCGCATAATCACGCGCAAGGCGCGCAGCCTGGCGTTGCTCGACCAACGCCAAAATTTCCGGCGGCGCTTCAAGCGACCCGGGCCGACCGAGCCCCAAAACCGAATCCATCTTTTCCCATGTATCAAGCAATTCAACAGCTTCTGCCGATGTTAACATACCACCTGCAACACGGCGGTTCACATGTCGGACCCACTCGAACACAACCGCCCAACCGGCTGATATGTTTAGGTCATCGTCCATTGCCTCTGTGAACTTTCGCAAAAACACCGTATCATGCCGTTGCAACGCCGCCGCACGCTCGGCTGCCGAAGCTGTTTCCGCAACCTCACATAGTTTGCCCACGCACTCGTCAATACGAGACAACGCAACACGCGCAGATTGCAATCCCTCGAGTGTGAAATTGAACGTCTCGCGGTAATGCGCACTCAAAAGCGTGTATCTAACCTCTCGGCCTGTAAACCCCTTAGCGAGTAAATCGCGCAACGTAAAAAAGTTGCCAAGCGACTTGCTCATCTTCTGGCCCTCGACCAACAGGTGCGCACCGTGCAGCCAGTATTTAACAAACCGGCCGCCGGCAAGTTGCAATCCAGCACCCTCGCTCTGCGCGATCTCGTCCTCGTGATGTGGGAATATCAGGTCTTCGCCCCCAAGATGCAGATCAAAACTCGGCCCTAACCATTTCATGCTCATTGCGCTACACTCGATGTGCCAGCCTGGCCGGCCCTCGCCCCACGGACTCGGCCAAAACACATCGCCGTCTTCGGGCGTACGCGCCTTCCAGAGCGCAAAATCTGCCATTGATTCCTTAGCGTATTCATCTCGGCTAACACGTTCACCTGGCCGCAATGCTCTCAGGTCAAGATTCACCAATTGACCGTACTGCCCACCTGATGCGCAGTACTTTTCGATGCTGAAATACACCGAGCCGTCTGCCGCCTTGTACGCTATGCCACGCTCCATCAGCCGGGCTATAAGCTGATGCATCTCCTCGATGTGCTCGGTAGCGCGCGGTGTGTGATGCGGCATCTTGCAATTGAGGGTTTTGAAATCCTCGAAATAGGCCGCTTCATACTTTGCCGTGTAATCGCGTAGCGGGAGTCCTGTTTCCTGGACACGCTTGATTATTTTATCCTCGACATCTGTGATGTTCATGATGTGGCAGACCTCATACCCTTTGAACTCGAGGTACCGCCGCACAAGGTCCGCAAACACAAACGTGCGCCAGTTGCCAATGTGCGCGTAGTCATAAACAGTCGGCCCGCAGCAATACATCCCAACGCGGTTGCCCGCTGGATCAAGCGGCACAAACTCCTCGATTGTCCGACTTAAAGTATTAAACAACCGCAACCCCATAAAACTCTCTACCGGTTCGGAAAGCTTATCACCCAAACCTCAAAATTAAAGGCTAAAACTGCACCTGCACTTATAGTTTGAGTCCAAGCCAAGCTGGATGGCTGCGTGCTGCTGCAATCTTGAACACTTTCAGTTAGCACATTTCACAATTAGGCGACTCATCAAACATTTCACCATGCAGGTGCGCGCCCCGCAAAAGTACACTGACCAGCGTGCTCAGACCAACACCAACCCCAACATCCAACTGTGTCACCGGTTGGTTTTGTAGTGGCGATCTGAGTGCGGCGCTCTGCACGTCGGTGTGCCGGGCATTGCACATCTTACATCACACCCAGATAGTTACCAGGTGCGGAAACCATTTCGATTACAAACGAAACACCCCTGCACAAATTCAAATCTCAGTTGGTGTCTGGCAGACATCCGTCAACACTCGCAGGCCCGAGCACAAAAACATCCAACCTTACCACGAGAACGGCTTGCAACAAGACCAAAACTTATGCGCAATGGCAAAGGTGCATTTTTAAGCGCGTGCGGCGGTTTTCTGTGGCATGTATGGCGCATGGATGAACAATCCGACCAGCTTGGTAGGGCAATACTTGCCAAACACAACAGGTCAATGGCTGCGCTCGGTAGCGACACTACGTTATGAAATCACCGCGGTCGTATTGAAACACACAAACCGAAAGAGCTGCACAACGACACCCAACCCACACACTACTGCAACCACTGATGCCGCAAGATCAGGAGCGTGAACCAGCTGTAGTCTTAGGCACGTATCAATTTGCGCCCAGAGCGAATCTTGGGCCTGAAAAGCGATATAAAGCCGGCCAAAATTAGCAGTGCAAACGCGGTTGGCTCTGGCACAACTGTGATCTCGACAAACAGCCGGGTCGAATCGTTGTACGCATTTATTCCAGGGCCGATGATGAAGTTCAGTCGGTCACCAACTACTACGGGCACGTCCGTAACCCAGAAGAAACCCGTATCACCGCCATTGGGGACGTATCCCGACGCGATGTTTCCCGCGGCACTGCCGTTGTCGAGGTAATATACCACCCCGTCGTTCCAATTAGGCCATCCGCGGTTGTCCAAATCCGTAACGCGCATCTTAATGTTCACAAGCCCGTTCACTGGAGAGAACCACGTGACCACCACCAATGCGTCAATGCCAGCGCTGGCATGCTCTGCCGGGTGCAGATTTGACTGTCCGTCTGGCCATGGCCACTCGCAAAACGGGTCTCTAACAGGGTCCCAAATATTAGTCCCTGAATCATTCACGCCAACCCACGGATAAGTCTCTTCGGCGCGCACCCAAATCGGGAAATAAGGCATTCCAGCACGTGGTTTGCTGGTAAAATATGGGAACAACAAATAGTTACCGTCTCGGCTGAACCCGTCTTTCCAGCAATACGACCAGACACTTGTATCGGTGTTAACAGTCTGCGAGAAATCATTCTCGAAGTTGTAAATCTGGCCGTGGTTGGTCGCGCCCAACCCAATAAGCCAGCCGGTTATTATCGCACGACAGAAAAATCGATGTACGCTTTTCATAAGCAGACCGGTTTGTTTTTTCATTTATTTGCGTTCACTAGCTCTAGCCTGGTCCAAAAACAGCCCCCACTTATTTGACGATTGCTGCACACTTTTTACTGCTTACCCGGCTTTCTGTGCTTAACTATAACTGCGCAAACGGTTGTGTAAGTCGGCTGTTCCACAGACACCAAAACCATTTCAAACAAATGAAACCGTCATCAGAGCTCAACCTGCAAACGGACAGGGCACGTAGCTTGGCTCGCGCAAATAGCCGGCAAAACCCTGGTCCGGTGACGCTCTCAGTCCTAAAAATTGCTGCAAAAACCGCACCAGCAATTGCACGTGTGTGCTGATCACAAGCTTCCGATATAGCCGCTCATCATAGGTATGCACCGTGCCCGGTGAAATACCTAGCTGCCGCGCCATTGCGAACTCGGTTAAATCGTCGAACGCCACCTGCGCTATTTGCAGCTCGCACCCGGATAACTATAGACTCCGCGCAGTTGCATTGCACGCTTACTCCGAGAAAAGTAACAACCTGGTCAGCCCGGGCTTCGAGTTCTTACATGTTCTCATAAATGCAGCGGGGTTACGTGCTGTGCATATTGTGCCTTGGCTGTGGCCTCGGCAAAAGCCAAAAATGGCCACGGCAAATCACAAGGCCAGGAAAAAACAGCCACCTCAGAACACCTTTGCGCAGGCAAGCTTTATGTATGTGCAGGGCCAAAAACTCGATGAAAACATGAGCCCAGATTAGCTGCTCCGTTTTAACAGCTTAAATTTACTATGAAATCACAGTAGCAGTTGAGTCATCGTGTTGCACCAGCACCGAAGCTGAGTTCTAATAAAACCAATTCGCCGACCTTTCTTTTTGGGCATACCAAAATGAGCGCCTGAGCATACGAATGCATTGACAAACCAAGCCAAACGGATAAATCTGTTTTGCAGTTGCAGGCGCCCCTGTAGCGCTCTTGGTAGAGCAGCCCCGAAAGGTTTTCGGGGTTGGTTCCAGGTTCGAGTCCTGGC
>CAZKTA010000001.1:0-155406 GCA_964555645.1 uncultured Verrucomicrobiota bacterium | reverse complement strand
ATACACAAGCGCAAGACGTTACTCGGTGCCTCGGTAGCTCAATTGGTAGAGCAGCCCCGAAAGGTTTTCGGGGTTGGTTCCAGGTTCGAGTCCTGGCCCGATACACAAGCGCAAGACGTTACTCGGTGCCTCGGTAGCTCAATTGGTAGAGCAGCGGACTCTTAATCCGTTGGTTCCAGGTTCGAGTCCTGGCCGGGGTACCACATCATAACCAATTTGCGGACACTACCCATCCCTCCTAACACAGAACACACCGTCGGTAGGGCCAAAAAGTTTCTCCCACAAAGACCCGGGGTACGTTGGTAAATGAGAACCTATGTGTCGCGCGCTCCGAGCCCAAGCCGGACGCAACGCACCACACTTAGTCGGGTTCAGCTCACAACCGCCTCCGGTTACAACCCGCTGCTGAATGCGCGTGCTGAGGCTACAGCAATTCGGTATAAATCGCACGGCCTGCCCGAGGCGCGCGCGCTCACATTTATGAACTCGTCCCCGAACAACTCGAGACCAAACCTGAAAGCAGGGGCGCTGGTCATGGCCTGCTGGTGTTCTTAGCGCACTGAATTATGACACTCAACTGAAGGTAACAAGCCGTAGCACCTCTTTTTTCACCAACCTAAAACAGTACCCCCGCATAGAGATAGAGACTTACAAGCTCAAGACCAGGCTAGGCGAATTCTCGAGGCCGGCTCCAGGCCAGCCAACTGGACTGTGAGCTGCCAATGTGGTTGCCAATTACGAGGCCAACAAAATCGAGTTGACCAATAACCGCAAAAGAAAAATCCGCGCCCGTTTTTTAAAGGCAAAGCCACTTCATAGCTTTTGGAAATGCACCTTGCTTAATCCACTGGCTGATTGACCAGATTATCAACTGCCTCCACAGCATGAGCGAGGATGAAATCGGCTCTTTTTGGACAGGCTCATTCTTTGGCTGAATGCTGTTCCCAAGCCGAAGTAGGCGTGGCAAAAGACTTTGGCATAGCGGTTGAACATTTCTGGCCCAAGCCTGTCAATTTTCTTTGAAAAGGCCGGGTTAACCCGGCCAAATTATACACGAAACCGTATGAAAACTTTTGTCGCAGCACGATGGATTGGAAAAAGATCTTTGGGGCCAACATTTACACTGTGTGCGGCTGTGTTAGTTGGCGCGGCTTGCGCGTGTTCAGGCACACCTAAGTACAAGGTTGACGATTCGCCGCCCGACCGCAGCTCACAAGCGACAAGCTATGCGCCGATTGTCAACAAGGTCGCCCCGAGTGTGGTCAACATTTATTCGACAAAGGAGATTCGGGTGCGCCCGTTCCCGTTCCCGTTTTTTGACGACCCATTTTTCCGGCGGTTTTTCGGTGAGGATGAAATTGAACGGTATCGACAACCACGAACACACCGCGCGCAAAACCTTGGGTCGGGTGTGATCGTAACAGAGGACGGTTACATTTTGACAAATAGACACGTGGTGGAGGGAGCCGATGAAGTCAAGATAGCGCTTGCAGACGGCAAACGCGAGTACACGGCGAAGATTGTCGGTACTGACCCGCAAACTGATGTTGCCGTATTGAAAATCGATGCGAAAGACCTGTCTGCGATTACGTTGGGCGACAGTGACAAACTCGAGGTAGGCGACGTTGTGCTTGCAATTGGCAATCCATTCGGCGTGGGCCAGACAGTTACAAAAGGCATCGTAAGCGCTAAACGCCGGGGCGGGTTCGGTCTTTTGGAGTATGAAGATTTCATCCAAACAGATGCAGCCATTAACCCGGGTAACTCGGGCGGTGCACTTGTTGATGCAAAAGGCAGGTTGGTGGGCATAAACACATTTATTGTAAGCCGAAGCGGTGGCAGCCAGGGCGTCGGGTTCGCCATACCAATTAATCTTGCGCGGTCTGTAATGGATCGTCTGATCAAAGACGGCAAGGTCTCGCGCGGGTACCTCGGGGTTAACATCCAAGAAGTAGATGAAGACATCGCTAAAGAATTCAACGTGCCAGAAAGAACAGGCGCAATTGTCGCGGATGTGCATCCGAATACGCCCGCCGAAGATGCCGGATTAAAACCAGGTGACGTAATAGTCGAGTTCGACGGCAAAAAAGTAAAAGACAGACGGCACTTGCAGTTCATGGTTGCTGAGACACCCCCAAAAAAGAAAGTCACACTCAAAATCATTCGTGATGGCAAACAAATGACTTTGAATGTAACACTCGGTGAACGCCCAACTGACATTGCAGCAAGATTTGGCCAGGTACCTGAAGACGATGAACCCAGCTTAACCACGCTTGAAGGTGTTCAACTGGCCGAGCTTGACAACCGCAGGCGCAGACAGTTCGACATACCCGAAAACGTTCAAGGCGCGCTTGTTGTTGAAGTTGATCCTGGCTCGCCTGCATTTGGCGCAGGCTTGCGTCCGGGATACGTAATCGTCGAAATCAACCGTAAGCCAGTCGAAAACTTGGGTGACGCACGACAATTTTTGCGCGAGGCAAAAAGAGAAAAAATCCTGCTACGTGTTTGGAGCAGAGGAGGTAGTCATTACATAATCGTGCCTCGGCACACCAGCAAGGATTAATCCATGCTGCGCGCTCTTTACTGGACTGAGCAAGTTCACTCACAGGAACAGCGTTTGGCTGTAGCTTGAGGCGCCTTGTCGCTTTTCTATACAGGGAGCAGTGGTTCGTTTTCTCTTCCTGCCTCGCCACAGATTTTAATGCGTTCTTAACCAAACCTTTTTGGAAAAGGTTGCCTTTTCGCCTGCGGCCTATCATCGGAAAATGCATCTGCCGAAGCCCTACAAACAGAAAGCCCTACAAACCAATCTGACCTGACCCAGTTTCAGAAGCGCCTGATAACCCGAAAAGCCGCGCATTATACCGCACTGGCCAAACAAAAAAGTTGTGGTTTTCGTCCTAAGGTTAAAAAATGTGACCCGATGACGTTGCAAGAGGCAAAAGCGCGTCACGCACGGCTCGTCGAGGAAATCCGCAAGCACGATTACCATTACTATGTGCTTGCAAAGCCGCTCATAAGCGACCGCGAATACGACAAGCTTTATCACGAGCTGCTTGAGCTTGAGGGAAGGTTTCCCGAGCTATCTACCCCTGACTCGCCCAGTCAACGTGTAGGCGGCGCGCCGCTGCCTGAATTCAAGCCCGTACACCACACTGTGCCAATGATGAGCCTCGATAACACATATTCCGAGGCTGAAGTACGGGAGTTTATGAACCGTGTACAACGGCTTTTACCGGGCGAAAAACTCGAATGGGTCGTCGAGCCTAAGGTCGATGGTGTGGCAGTTACGTTACGGTACGAGAATGCGCGGCTCGCCGTTGGTGCAACGCGCGGGGACGGTGTCACAGGCGACGATATCACAGCCAATATAAAAACCATTCGTAGCGTGCCGCTTGTTTTACGTGCCGAGCCGGATGCAGTACCAGCTGTGCTCGAAGTCAGGGGTGAGGTTTACATGACACGTGCAGGGTTCGAAAAGCTCAATGCCCAACGGCGGGCTGCAGGCGAAGAACCGTTTGCAAACCCGCGTAACGCTGCAGCCGGTTCTTTGAAACTGCTTGACCCGCGCGAGGTGGCTAAACGGCCGCTTGACATAGTGCTTTACGGCCTTGGCCAAGTAACAGGAGAACGGCCCAAAAGCAGAACGCCACGCACCCAGGTGGAACTGCTCGATTGGCTCAAGTCGCTCGGATTTAAAACACCCGAGCGTACCTGGTTCTGCAAGTCTGACTCAGAGCTTTTTGATGCAATAGCTGAACTTGACGATGTGCGGCGCACGTTCCCGTACGAAACGGATGGCGCGGTCATAAAGCTCAACGCGTTTGATCAACAGCGCCGGCTTGGCGCAACTGCAAAGGCACCGCGGTGGGCAATCGCATACAAGTACGCCGCCGAACAAGCCCAGACAAAGCTCAAAGCCATCACTGTTCAGGTCGGCCGCACGGGCGCACTGACACCTGTAGCTGAGCTTGAACCGGTGTTCTTGGCCGGCAGCACAATTAGCCGCGCTACACTCCACAACGAAGATTACATCCGCGAGAAAGATATCCGAATCGGTGACACGGTGATCATCGAGAAAGCAGGTGAGGTGATTCCCGCAGTTGTGGGTGTTGTACTCGAGAAACGCACGGGCAATGAACCGATCTTCAAGTTCCCGAAGGCATGCCCAGAGTGCGGGGCAAAGGTGGCCAAAGAAGTGACTGCTGACACCGCTGAAGGCGCGGTTTGGCGCTGCCTGAACCCAGACTGCCCGGCACAAATCCGCGGCCGAATTGAGCACTGGTGCTCACGCAGTGCAATGGACATCGAAGGCGCAGGTGAAGTGCTTGTGGCGCAGCTCGTCAAGACCGGCCTCGTACGGGATGTGGCCGATCTGTACCACCTCAAACTCGACCAAGTAGCTGCACTCGAGCGTATGGGTGAAAAATCCGCACGCAACTTCCTGGAAGCAGTCGAAGCCAGCAAACAGCGCGACATGTGGCGTGTACTTTATGGGCTTGGCATCTTGCACGTGGGTGCGGGCGTCGCCAAAGCGCTCGCAAGACATTACGCCACACTCGACGACGTGCTCACTGCGAGCCCAGACGAACTGACCAAGGTTGAGGACATCGGCGCGGTCATAGCAAACAGCATCGTCCAATGGCGTAACCAAGATCGGAACCAGCGTCTAATCGAAAAACTCCGCAACATAGGCGTCAACTTCAACTCATCTTTGTACACCGGGCGTGCTGCTACCGGGCCGTTTGCGGGCAAAACATTCGTGCTAACCGGCACGCTAAGCTCCATGACACGCGAAGAAGCCACAACCAAAATCGAGTCGCTCGGCGGTAAAGTCGCCAGCAGCGTTAGCAAGAAAACAGACTACGTCGTAGCAGGCACTGCCCCGGGCTCGAAACTCGACAAAGCACGTCAACTTGGCGTGAAAGTAATTGACGAGGCGCAATTCACTGCCATGCTCAGCAATGTATCTTCTGAGAAGTAATTGCCTGTCCGAGTACCACAGTTGCACCTGGGCGTTAGACAGCGGAAACAATGCACCGCGAGCGAGCTAAGTGAGGCTGCATGTTTCGGAGCAAGGCCCAACTTCCCAATACGAAAGCGAGGCAGACCACCCACTTTCGCCCAAAGGCTAGTTGGCCATGTTCAATGTATGTGGTCTATAGGCGTAAGCCGTAATCACAAACCGATTGCCGTAGGACTGTGTTTGGACTAATTTTTGGGCGGTTAACACAGTGCGCGCGTAGCTCAACTGGATAGAGCGTCGGCCTCCGGAGCCGAAGGTTGTGGGTTCGACCCCCGCCGCGCGTACCAGATTTAATCCGCTGCAATGTACAAAAACTGCACAATAAATCCCGCATGAAACCCAGGATCCTCGTCATGTGGCTGATTGTCTTGGCTTTGCTTGCAGGTGTTACTTGGCTTTATTTAGCAAACCGCAAGAAAGCCTCTAAACTTGCAACTGTACAAGTCCAGATGCAGGAGCTAGTTGCCAAGCTTACCGAGCTTGAGCAGCAAAAAAACGCGGTCTTGGTGGCGCAACAGGAAGAAATCGAGCGGTTGCGCAAGGACAATCAAGAACTATTGAAGCTGCGGAACGAGGTTCGACAACTTCGCGATGAAAAAGATCAACTGGCACGGCAAGCCCAGCTTGCACAAACACAAATGCAACGTGCCAGGGAACAAGTTGCTGCAGCGCAATCACAGATCGAAGCGCTCAGGACGAGTGCACCCGCTCAACAAGCTTCACCACAAGCTTCGAGCAAGCCTGTTCCCGAGCAAGTTCAGTTTACCCAAGCGCAACAATGTATCAACAACTTGCGGATTTTGGACGGGGCAAAACAGGTGTGGGCACTCGAAAACCGAAAGCCGACCACGGCTGTGCCTGCACCACAGGATCTCATGCCTTATCTTGGTGAGGCCGGTTTTCCTGCCTGTCCGGCCGGAGGCACCTACTCGCTTAATCAGATTAACGTTGCGCCAGCATGCTCTATCCCTGGGCATAATTTGCAGTAGAAACCGGGGTACAAATAACATCGTTGTGCTTCTTGCGATACTTGCTAGCACACTAAAGCGTGAACTATAAGCAAATTCCCAATGCATAGGGGCGCGAATCGGTGTGTGTAGTCCAACCGCCGCAAACTATGGCGCGGCAAAGCAACAGAGAAAATCCGACTACCTAAAGTGCCACCACCGCAACCGAAGGTGCCGACTCCGAGCAGGAAGAACGGGGCAGGCCTTTTGCCAAGTCCCAAACCAATTGGATCCAGACCACACAAACAGAACATGAAGCAAGGCGATTTTGGCGCAGATGCGTTTTTCGTGCTTTTCATTTTTCTCGGAGCAGCTAAATTTCGTGTCCCAAATGAACGACACAAAGACAATCGAAGCACTAAAGGGCATAGCAAACCAGTTACGGATACATTCGATTGCATCAACGACGGCAGCCGGCAGCGGGCATCCGACAAGCTGTTGCTCAGCAGCCGAATTGGTAGCCGCATTGTTTTTCGGGCACATGCGGTACGACCCGAAAAACCCTCAATACCATAACAACGACAGGTTCATTCTCTCCAAAGGCCATGCCGCGCCCATATTGTACGCTGCATGGGCTGAAGCAGGTTTGTTCCCGCCTGAAGAACTGCTGAAACTACGCCAAATTGATTCCGATCTTGAGGGGCATCCGACACCGCGTCTGCCATTTGTTGATGTTGCAACCGGCTCGCTTGGACAGGGGCTGAGTGTTGGGGTCGGCATGGCATTGTGCGCGCGTTTGGACGGGTTGGATTACCGGACTTACGTGCTTTTGGGCGACGGCGAATGTGCCGAGGGCGCAGTGTGGGAGGCGGCCTCGATGGCAGGCATTTTACAGCTGAACAATCTGGTTGCGATCGTGGACGTTAACCGACTGGGCCAGAGCCAAGCTACACCATTCGGGCACGACCTAGACGTGTATCGTAAACGGTTCGAAGCGTTCAATTGGCGCACTGAGACGATCGACGGGCATGACCTGGAGGAAATCCTCGAGGTCCTAGCAGCAGCCGGGCTCGGTACACAGCCACTGGCAATTTTGGCCAAAACAATCAAAGGCGCAGGCGTGTCGTTTCTGCAGGACAAAGACGGTTGGCATGGTAAACCACTTTCCAAAGACGAAGCCGCGCGCGCGATTGCCGAGTTGCAACCTGGGGCGCGGTCGGCTGCGGCTGCCGGTGTCCAAATACCCGAACCGAACCGGCTGCCTGCACCTAAAAACGAGGCCCCTGCAACCTATCCGGCATTTAATTACAAGCTGGGTGACATGGTCGCCACACGCGAGGCCTACGGTAACGCATTGGCGCGGCTCGGTGAGGTTGACCAACGTATAGTCGTGTTTGACGCCGACACAAAGAACTCGACCTTCGCAGAAAAGTTCTTCAAAAAATTCCCGGCCCGCGCCACCGAATGTTTCATAGCCGAACAGAACATGATCGGCATGGCTGTCGGGTTTGCCACGCGTGGCAAGATACCTTTTGCATCAACATTTGCATGTTTCATGACGCGCGCGTTCGATCACCTGCGGCTGGCTGGTATATCGCGCGCAAACCTCAAGTTGGGCGGGTCACATGCTGGAATCAGCATCGGCGAGGACGGTCCGTCGCAGATGGGGCTCGAAGACCTTGCGATGATGCGTTCAGTAGCTGGAAGCATTGTGCTATACCCATGCGACGCAGTGTCAACTGAGAGACTGGTCGAGCAGATGGTAAACACACGTGGCATATGCTTCATCCGCACGTCCCGCCCAAAAACACCCGTGCTTTACAACAACGACGAACAGTTCCCAATAGGCGGCGCAAAAGTACTCCGGCAAACCGACCGCGACAAAGTTACTGTTGTTGCGGCTGGTGTAACCCTATTCGAGGCACTCAAAGCTGCCGACACACTTGCCAAGGAAGGCATCAACATAACTGTGATTGACGCATACAGCGTCAAGCCGCTCGGTAAACACGTCATCCGCGCCGCTGCACAGCGCACCGGCAACAAGGTCATTACCGTAGAAGACCATTATCCGGAGGGCGGTTTGGGCGATGCAGTTGCAGGCGAGCTTAGCACTGATGGCATACGTGTACATAAACTTGCCGTGACCGATCTGCCGCGTTCGGGCAAACCGGCTGAATTGCTGGCTAAGTACGGCATAGACGCTGCCGCAATTGTGCGTAAGGTCAAAGAACTGAGCTGAACTTACAAACAGATAGCAACCTGTATTACGGCCCAGGTTGCTCAATGTGAGAGGGTATTGTACGCCAGCTCAGACATTCTCGCCGGCAAACGTACCCTACGAATGGTGTGTTTACCATTGATTAACGCACGTATTGCCTTTCGCAAAACGGCGCGCTGAAAATTATCCCGGCCCTGTGGAGTGCTTCCTAGCCGGTAGCCCAACGGTAGTCCCATCTGACAGGTCCAAATGAGCCGTGAGCAGTAGCACAGCTGAGTTTTTAAAACCAAGCGAGTTTGTCCTTATTTGTGTAATAAAGCAGGCCAAGCAAACGCGACCCGACGGTGAGACCGTACAAGCCGACAAAGGTGCCGACGATCGCGGGTAAAACCGGTATTGGCAAAAGCCCGAGCAAAAGTTCGCTTACTACCCTCACCGCAGTTGCAACAGCGAACACGACGCAGATAATGAGGTATGGCAGCGGCACTTTGGCGATGCCGGACATTATAATCACCGGATTTAAGCCTCTTAAGCTGTCGGCGAGTGACACAGTTAAAATTGCCATCGGAATACACGTCAGGCCAAGCAAGTAAAATGGCACCGCCGCAAGGGGCGACAGCGCAAACTGCATCACTAAACCTGGAACAAGACATGCAATCCAGATTAACACAAGCCGAAGGAACGGCACAAAAATACCGCTCCAAAAACCGGATAACTCGGGTAGCTCGGGCATTTTGTCTTCACCATGTGCCGAGGAGACAATAACGTTTTGCATGAAGGCAAACACAAACCCGATAATCATGATTACACTTATCCAATATGCCCCCCACAAGTAAACAACAATAAACGCACCCTGGAAGTGTTTAAGCACCGCACGCGCAATTTCGAAAAAGCCCAAAAACGCTGTCGCAACCAGCAACATTGTCAGGCCACCTTTTGTTAGCGGATAGGAAAACGCCTCCGGCAAAAAAACAAAGAAATTCGCACGCGCCATCAGCACCTGCCGCCTGAACTCGTGTTCCGTCATGCACGACGCGCCGCAAACCGGACATGAATAAAAATCGTGCGCGCCGGCTCTTGTGACCCTGACACAGCTTGCGCAAAACTGACTGTGACACTTTACGCACACCCATTTTGCAGGTACTCCAGCGTGCCGGCTGCAACTGCGCACGTGGTCGGTTTGCTGAGTCGAAAGTGCAACCGGAGGTGGCGCAGGTTGCAGCGGCGGCGCTATTCGAATCGGTTGCGTTGGTCTGCCCTTGGCCGGTGCAGCTTGTACAGTCTGTTGATCTCGGGTGTCTTCCTCATAGAGCAGTTCAACCGTGCCAAGCCGTAGTAGCTGACCGTGTTGAAGTATGGTTTCCTGGACGGGTAAACCATTAACGAACGTCCCGTTTGTTGAGCCGAGGTCGCGCACAACTGCCACACCATCGTTGTAGTCAATCACACAATGGTGTCCTGAGACAGCGGGATCAAGAATCTGGAAATCATTGTCGTCAGCGCGGCCGAACCGGTTCGTTCCCGGCCTAAGCTTAATCTCAGAGCCCGCGTTGTCGCTGGCAAGAGTTCGCAATCGGGCCATGACTGTACCCGACTATGACAAAGGTAGGCATCTCAGCCAAGCCAATTTCGTAACCGCAAGCGGTAAAAAAATGCGCCTGCTGATATATGCATTTTTACTAAGGAACCGCATCGTTTAGCCTAAATTACTCGGTTGAATTAGGATTGCAGGCGGTCTGCTTGCAGTTTTACGCGCCCTCGCCAAAACACACTCAGACCAAACTCGTCTCCGAAACCACCAGCATGCCGCGCGCAAATGTACTGGACGCAAGGCCTGTCTTCGCGCAACTACGCACAGACAAGCGCATTCTGCCATACCCAGCTGCCGTTGTGCTCCCCAATCCTGTTTTTCGGATTCGGCAGGCTAGTCGATCCCCTCCCATCTGCGCGCGGCGTTAGCGCACTGCCTTTTTGCACTAATACAGTGCCAAACTGTACCTAGTATAAGCTGCCAGGTTAAAGGTAGCTCGGCGCAATGCAACAATGTGCAGCAATACTTAACCCCCTAAAAATGGAAATTAAGGTGGGAATTTATTAATCGCCTTTGTCTTTCTGGACGTTCCGACGGTAACAAAGCAAAGCCAAACCTGCCATGTCCTTACGTAAGGACAATTTTGTCCCCTTCTTTGAGTGTGACGATTGCTTTCTTCCAATTTGGCGAGCGGCCTGGGTGCGGTGTGAGTTGCCGACGCAGTTTGCCGCGCACATTCATGGTGTTCACCTTGATAACCTTGACTTTAAACAACTCCTGAACAGCCTGTTTGATCTGTACTTTGTTCGCACGCGGGTCGGCGACAACAGTGTACTGATTGTATTTCTCGCCCTGGCGCGTACCTTTTTCTGTTAACCGCACACTTTTGATGATCTCAAATGCATTCATGGTTTACTGCGCTGGTTTTATGTCGCCGTTACATCCTGGCCACTGCAAGCAGCATTCTTCCTGAAATCTTTACTCTTTTGAAAGTCGCCCTTCGAGCACTTGAAATGCATCACGCGTAAACAGGAGTTTGTCGGGCAACAAAACTTGATAAGTATTGAGCGTACTTGCCGTTGTAATGTCGACGTCCGGGACGTTGCGCGCTGCGAGTGCAAGATTGCGGTCAACGTGATCCGTCACAACCAATGTTGTGCCCTTCAACCCGAGCGCAGACAGCGCTTTTACGAATTCTTTTGTCTTGTGCGAGTTAAGCTTCAACTCATTGACAATCACGACATCACCCGCGGATAGCCGGTCACTGACGGCTTTGCGGAGCGCAAGCAGTTTTGTCTTTGCATTAACTTTCTTCTTGTAATCGCGTGGTTTCGGCCCAAAAACAACTCCACCCCCACGCCACAGAGGCGACCTGATCATGCCTGCACGTGCGCGGCCGGTGCCTTTTTGTGGCCACGGCTTTTTGCCTGAACCTGAAACTTCACCCTTTGTCTTTGTGCAAGCGGTACCCATGCGTTGTGCTGCAAGATAAGCAGTCACAACGTCATGGACGGCTTGTGTCCCGCGCCCGTCTTTAATCAGAGGAAATTTCACCTCAAGCTCGCCCTGGTCGGCTCCCGTAATATCTTTTACGACAAGTTTCATGCCTGGTTACTTCTTTGCTGCAGATTTGCTTTTTTGTTCAGCGGGTTTTTGTGCTGTTTGAGCAGAAGCAGCACGTTTCTGGGTTGTTCCCTTGGGAATCTTCTTTGATTCGCGAATAATTACGTAATCGCCCTTTGACCCTGGAACAGCACCCTTAACCAACAAAAGATTATCCGCTTCACGTACCTGGATCACCTCGAGGTTTTGCACAGTGCGACGCACTTGACCCATGTGGCCCGGCATTTTCATGCCGCGCATGACTGTACCCGGGAAAAGCCGCTGACCAATTGCGCCCGGGCGGCGATGCCAACCTTTTGATCCGTGCGAGGCGTCTCCGCCACGGAAACCGTGACGCTTGACCACGCCTTGGAATCCGCGGCCTTTTGTCAGGCCGATCACATCCACATAATCACCCGGTGCAAACAGGTTCACCCCCAACATGTCGCCCGGCTTAACATCGAGTGAAAAGTTCCTGAATTCCTTGATCCGTGCAACTGCAACAAGCGGTTTTTTTTCACCTCGCTCGTGCACTTTTTGTGCTATGTTGGCGTCTATTGCACCGTGTTTGACAAGGTGCCCCAGCTCAGCCTTGGTGAGGCGTTGCGGTTTTTGATCGCCAAAAGCCAGTTGCACTGCGCTATAGCCGTCTTTATCGGTCTTTTTGACCTGCAAAACGCGGTTTGGCCCAGCCAAAATTACCGTCACTGGCGTGATAACGCCGTTTGCGTCGTAAACGCGCGTTTGACCGAGTTTTCGTCCGATTAATCCGATGGGCATACAGAGTCAGATCTTGATTTGAATGTCAACGCCGGCCGGCAGGTTCAACTTCTTAAGTTCATCAACAGTTTTTGCGGTCGGATCTATTATGTCTATTAACCGCTTGTGAGTGCGTTGTTCGAAAGTTTCCTGTGATTTTTTGTCTGCATGCGGCGAGCGCAACACCGTAAACCGTTCGATGCGTGTTGGCAACGGTATCGGCCCGGCCACACGCGCACCGGTGCGTTTAACCGTGTCAACTATCTCCCGTGCTGATTGATCAATCACACGGTGGTCGTAAGCTTTCAGCCGTATCCGAATTCGTTGTGCAGGCATAAAAACAACAAATTAATTGTTAAACTGTCCGTGTTCGCCCCGCCGGGATAACCCCGATTCCCTCAAGAATTTTTTCTGCAATACCGGCCGGTACCGGCTCGAAACACAACGGTTCCATTGAATAAGCTGCGCGCCCTTTCGACAGCGACCGGATCGCAGTTGCGTACCCGAACATCTCGGCCAACGGCACCTCCGCAGCGATAACAGTGCCTGTTTCGCGCACCTCGATGCCGAGAATTTTACTCCGGCGCCGGTTCAGGTCGCCGAGCAAGTCACCCTGATATTCAATTGGCGTTGTGACTTCGACCTTCATGATCGGCTCAAGCAGAATTGGTTCTGCCTTTTTCGCCGCATCTTTGAAGGCAAAAATCCCGGCCATTTTGAACGCTAGCTCGCTGGAGTCAACCTCATGATATGACCCGTCAATTACTGCAACCTTCAGGTCAACCATCGGATACCCAGCCAACACACCGCCTTCAATTGCCTCGCGGATGCCTTCAATTGCAGCCGGGATAAATTCTTTTGGAATCGCACCGCCAACAACTTCGCTCGTGATTTCGATCCCTTTACCGCGTTCGTTCGGTGTCAGGGTGATTATTACATGGCCGTACTGACCGCGCCCACCTGTCTGGCGGATGAATTTGCCTTCGCCCTGAGCCGGTTTAGTACAGGTTTCGCGGTATGCAATCTGTGGCGGGCCCGCCGCAGCTTCGACACCGTATTCGCGGAACAACCTATCGCGAATGATCTCAAGGTGCAGCTCGCCCATGCCGGCTATGATAAGTTGGCCAGTCTCATGATCGGTGTAGCAACGGAAAGTCGGGTCTTCTTCAGCTAGCCGCTTGAGACTCTCCATCAACTTATCGCGGTCGGCACGTGTCTTCGGCTCAACTGCCATCGAAATAACCGGTTCAGGAAAAGTTGGTGGCTCGAGCATGACCTGCAGCCGTTCATCGCACAACGTGTCGCCTGTGGTGATGTTCCGCACACCCACCAATGCGGCAATATCGCCGGAATAAACGGTCTCGACGTCAATTCGTTTATCCGCCTGCACCATCATCACGCGGTTTACCCGCTCGCGTTTACCTGTGCGCGGATTGTAGATCACGTCGCCTTTCTTAAGCCGCCCGCTATAGACACGGAAAAACACCAGCTTGCCCATATACGGGTCCGACCACAACTTGAAAACGAGGCCACAAAACTTGGCGTTGTCGTCTGGGTGCAGGTACACGACCTTGTTCAGGTCGTTTGCATGCTGGCCGTGTGCGGGCGGTATGTCAACCGGCGATGGCAGGTAATCAATAATCGCGTCAATCAACGGTTGTACGGCGCGGTTTTTAAGTGCCGACCCGCACAGAACCGGCACAAACTCGATCTTGCATGTCAGGCGCCGGACCGCCTGTTTCAACACAATCGGCGCTACCGGTTTGCCTTCCAACACAAGCTCGGCGATCTGATCGTCCTTGTTCGAAACCGCGTCGATCAACTCCTCAAGCGCGTGTTTGGCATAAGAACGCAATTCATGCGGAATTTCCGTGATCTGGTAATTCACCCCCAGCTCGTCATTCGGGTCGTAAATGATTGCCTTCTGATTCACCACATCAATAACGCCGCTGAAAGTGTCTTCGTGACCGATCGGCAAGTAAACAGGATATGCATATGCGCCCAGCCGGCGTCGCATTTGGTTTACCGCATTTTCGAAATTGGCGCCTGCGCGGTCCATTTTGTTTACAAAAGCAATTCGCGGCACGCGATACTTTGTCGCCTGCCGCCAAACGGTTTCGGACTGTGGTTGTACGCCTGCCACACCGCAAAACACCGCTACAGCACCATCAAGCACGCGCAGCGAACGTTCGACTTCAGCCGTAAAATCTACATGGCCAGGTGTGTCAATGATGTTAATCCGATGTGGAACACCGACAAAACATTTGGAAACGTCGTCTTCAGGTTTTTGCGTCCAATAACACGTGATTGCCGCTGCCGTGATTGTGATGCCGCGTTCGCGTTCCTGCTCCATCCAGTCGGTAACGGTATTGCCGTCATCAACGTCGCCCATACGGGGGATCAATCCCGTGTAAAACAAAATACGCTCGGTAATAGTCGTCTTGCCGGCGTCAATGTGCGCCGCAATACCGATGTTGCGCGTTGCCTCGATCGGGTATTTCCGATCCGGCGCGCTAAGCTGTTTTGCGTTTTCACTCACTGCTTGCATTGCGGCTTGGTAACAAAAATGCCCCGACACACGCACTCGGGCAATCGGGGCATACAATTAAAACCGACTCACCACCTAAAATGCGCGAATGCCTTGTTGGCCTGGGCCATCTTGTGAACTTCGTCGCGCTTACGAATTGCGCTGCCCTGTGCTTGGTAGGCGTCCAAAATCTCGGCTGCAAGCGCCTGGCGCATGGGCACGCCTTTGCGTGCATCTGCAAAACTCACGATCCAGCGCAACGCCAACGACAACTGTCGATCGGGCGCCACTTCAACCGGCACTTGGTATGTGGCACCACCGACACGACGCGCTTTTGTCTCTATGCGCGGTTTGACGTTTTCAACAGCTTTTTGCAGCACATCAACCGGATTTGCTGTTTGCGTTTTGGTTGCTATCTGCTCGAGTGCATCGTACACGATGCGCTGCGCAAGACTTTTCTTGCCGCGTTCCATGACAACATTGACCAACCGGGACACAAGGACACTGTTGAACTTGTGGTCCGGCGCAACAGGTCGTTTGACTGCTCGACGACGACGTGCCATAAGATTTAGGTTATGCTGCCGCAGCCGGTGCAGCCGCACCTGCTGCAGGTTTGGTTTCCTTCGGCCGTTTGACGCCGTATTTGGACCGGCTAACCCGGCGTTTCTCAACACCAGTAGCATCGAGTCTGCCTCGGACGATATGGTAGCGTACACCAGGTAAATCCTTCACGCGTCCACCCCGAATCACAACCAACGAGTGCTCTTGCAGGTTGTGTCCTTCGTCCGGAATATACGCAATCACTTCGTACCCGTTTGTTAGCCGCACCTTTGCAACTTTGCGCATTGCAGAGTTGGGTTTCTTGGGCGTGCGTGTCATGACCTGAATGCACACGCCACGACGAAACGGCGCCCCATCCAAAGCCGGTGCTTTGGACTTGCGCCTGAGCTTGCGCCGCCCTTTACGAACAAGTTGGTTTATAGTTGGCATCTTGTTTTCTCACAGATTGCTATGGCGTCCAACCGGACCCCAAATATACCAGAGACTCGCTTTAGTGCAACGTGCTTTTAAGTTCGTACGCTGAGATGCTATTCTGTAACCGGTGTCTCGGCCGGTTCAGGTGCCGGGGCTTGTTCAGGTGCGGGTTCCTCCGGCAATTCAACCAGTGGCTTTATCCGCACCTTGCGATGCAATTCATACCCCGTACCGGCTGGGATTATGTGGCCCATGATAACGTTTTCCTTGAACCCAAGCAGCCGATCCACACGCGCCTGCGCGGCTGCATCAGTCAACACACGAGTCGTGTCTTGGAACGATGCAGCACTGAGGAAACTATCCGTCTCCAGCGACGCTTTTGTGATGCCGAGCAACACGGGTTGCGCCTCGGCAGGTTTGCCGCCCATTGCCTCAACGCGTCTGTTTTCCTCTTCGAAATCGAGCTTGTCAACTTGTTCGCCCCACAGAAACTGCGTGTCGCCTGGCTCGGTTATCCGCACCTTGCGCAACATCTGGCGCACGATAATCTCGATGTGCTTGTCATTAATGGTTACCCCTTGCAGACGGTAAACTTCCTGTACCTCGTTGACAAGATGCTCTTGAAGTTCTTGCGGCCCGCAAATGTCCAGAATCTCATGCGGATCAACCGGGCCTTCAGTTAACTGCTGCCCTTTCTTGACATAGTCGCCCTTGAACACGATGACGTGTTTGCCGATTGGAATGAGGTGTTCCTCCTCAACACCGGTCTGCGGATCGCGGATGATGATGCACCGTTTACCGCGCACGCTGGGCCCAAAGTCAACAACACCGTCTATCTTGGAAATCTCGGCTGCGTCTTTGGGCCGGCGCGCCTCGAACAACTCAGCCACACGCGGTAACCCGCCCGTGATGTCCTTGGTTTTGACGATCTTGCGAGGTGTCTTTGCAAGCAGGGTCCCGGCCACAATTCGTTCGCCTTCAGTTACCACAATGTGTGCCCCGGACGGGATTAGGTAGCTGCCGACCGTGTCGCCTTTCTCATCTAGCACAGCGATCTGCGGGTGAAGGTCTTCCTTGTGCTCTATTACAACCATGGCCTCCTGCCCGGTCACTTTGTCCACCTCGATCTTCATCGTGACACCTTCGATGATGTCATGGAACTTCACGCGACCGGCCTTTTCGGAAATGATCGGTACGTTGTGCGGGTCCCACTGCACAAACGCCTCGCCTTTCTTTACCCGGCCACCGTCCTTAATCATGATCACCGCGCCGATGACAAGGTTGTGGGTCTCAAGCTCACGCCCATTTTCACCAAGAACAGAAACCGACCCGTTCTTGTTGAGCACTATGCAGTTACCATCTTCAAGCTCGACAAACCGAACTTCGTTATACCTGATGGTACCGTCGTGTTTAGCCTTGATCTGAGGTTGCTTGAACACAGCCGCAGCGGTCCCACCGATATGGAACGTACGCATCGTCAACTGTGTGCCAGGTTCGCCAATCGACTGCGCAGCAATAATGCCCACCGCCTCGCCTTCCTTTGCAAGTGCACCCGTTGCAAGGTTGCGTCCGTAGCATTTGATGCACACACCGAACTTGCTTTCGCATGTAAGCACCGACCGAATCTTGACGCGTGTAACGCCCGCATTCTCGATGCGGCGCGCAGTTTCCTCGTCAATTTCTTCGTTTGCGCGAACAAAAAATTCAGATGGATTATTCGGGTTGACGATATCGTCACAGGCAAACCGGCCGACCAACCGCTCACTCAGTTTCACCAGTTCATCTTCACCTTCGTAGATCGGCTGAACCCAAATGCCATTTGTCGTACCGCAATCTTCTTCGCGAATGACAACGTCTTGGGCAACATCAACAAGTTTGCGCGTCAGATAACCCGAGTCAGCCGTCTTTAGCGCCGTGTCCGCCAACCCTTTCCTCGCACCGTGCGTCGAAATGAAATACTCCAACACCGTCAGTCCCTCACGGAAATTCGACAAAATCGGTTTTTCAATGATGTCGCCCGACGGCTTTGCCATTAGACCACGCACACCTGCCAACTGACGAACCTGCTGCCTATTGCCACGCGCGCCCGAATCTACCATTAGCCAAACCGGGTTGTACTCTGGCTTATCGTTGTTTCGCTCCAGCGTCTTGAACATCACGTTCGAGATTTGGTCTGTGCAGTTTGTCCAGATGTCAATTATCTTATTGTACCGCTCGCCGGGGGTGATAACACCTTTACGATACTGTTTCTCGACCTCACGTATCTGGCGCAGCGCAGCGGCAATCTCCTGATCCTTCTCTTTGGGAATGATCATGTCCTCGATGCCGATTGACACACCGGACTTTGTAGCTTCGCGGAATCCGAGCTCCTTGAGCTTGTCGAGCGTCTCGACGGTTTTGTCGTGTCCGCAAATCTTGTAGCATTTCCAAATCATGTCGGCCAGTTGCGTCTTGCCGACGATTCTGTTCGGGAAACCAAGTTCAGGCGGCCACACCTCGCTGAAAATGACTCGGCCTACTGTGGTAATAATCACCTTGTTGTACGCGTCGCCAAAAGGTGTCTGCCTGCCATAGTCCGGATTTGCCAATCGAATCCACGAATGCGTTTTTAGTACGCCGTCCTTGTACGCAAAGATTACCTCGTCCCTAGAGCCGAACAACATGAGCTTGCCAGGGTCGGTAGGCGGTGGCACGCGCGGATCGACCGTCAGATAATAACACCCCATTGTAATGTCTTGTGTGGGTGTCACAATCGGCTTGCCACTTGATGGGCTAAATATGTTCAACGGCGCCATCATCAACATGCGCGACTCAAGCTGTGCTTCGATCGAGAGCGGTACGTGCACCGCCATTTGGTCACCGTCAAAGTCTGCGTTGTAAGCCGTGCAAACCAACGGATGGATCCGAATGGCTTCACCCTCGATCAATAACGGTTCGAACGCCTGAATTGAAAGCCGGTGCAGCGTAGGCGCACGGTTCAATAACACAGGATGCCCTTTTGTGACCTCCTCCAGTACGTCCCACACCTCCGGTGTTTGCCGTTCGATCATCTTTTTTGCCGAGCGCACCGTGTGAACATAGCCGCGTTCTTTGAGCTTGCGGATGATGAATGGCTCGAACAAAACCAGCGCCATTTTCTTCGGCAACCCGCATTGATGCAGCTTCAGCTCCGGCCCGATTACAATCACCGAGCGTCCCGAATAATCAACGCGTTTACCAAGCAGGTTTTGGCGGAACCGACCAGTTTTCCCTTTGAGCATGTCGCTGAGTGACTTGAGCGGCCGATTATTCGCACCAGTGACAGCCCTGCCATGCCTGCCGTTGTCAAACAGCGCATCAACTGCCTCCTGCAACATTCGTTTTTCGTTACGGATGATAACCTCAGGCGTTTTTAGTTGAAGCAGGTTCTTGAGCCTGTTGTTGCGGTTAATCACACGCCGGTATAGATCATTCAGGTCCGACGTAGCAAACCGCCCGCCTTCAAGCGGCACAAGCGGGCGTAGATCAGGGGGAATAACCGGCAGCACCGTCAATACCATCCACTCGGGCCGCATTTTGGCGTTAACAAATGCCTGCAGCAGCTTAATCCGTTTGGCAAGCTTCTTACGGATTTGCTTGCTCTTGGTCTCGTTCATCTGGTCCTGCAATTGGGTGATTAGCTTAGGCAGGTCAACCCGCGCCAGAGCTTCACGGACTGCCTCGGCACCCATCTTGGCTACAAACGAGTCCGCACCGTACGTTTCCTGTGCCTCGCGGTATTCGTGTTCGCTAAGCAACTGATGTAGTTTGAGCGGAGTCGAACCCGGGTCGATAACCATGTAGTCTTCGTAGTAGATAACCCGTTCAAGCTCACGCGCTGTCATGTCCAACACTAGACCCATGCGCGATGGCATGCATTTGAAGAACCAAATATGCGCAATCGGCACTGCAAGCTCGATGTGCCCCATTCGTTCGCGCCGTACGCGTGAAAGCGTCACTTCCACACCGCACCTGTCGCAAACAACACCTCGGTATTTGATGCGTTTGTACTTGCCGCACGAGCATTCCCAGTCTTTGACCGGACCAAAAATGCGCTCGCAGAACAAGCCGCCCTTTTCAGGCTTGAACGTGCGGTAATTGATTGTCTCCGGATTCTTAACCTCGCCTTTTGACCACGACCGAATCGTGTCCGGCGACGCAATCGAGATGGCCACGTACTCGACCAGGTTGACTTTCTCAAGGCCGAGCAGTTCTCGAACGCTTTCTCTTGTGCTGATCATATGCTATTAAAGTTTGCTGGTTGTTTGATCTCCAAACGTAGGCGTTCAACTGCCTGTCAATGCAAGCGGTTCGTGCGGTTGGTCAATCGGGTTTGCGTATCCGACCTTTACATCCAGACCAAGTGCCTGCATTTCCTTAACCAACACGTTGAACGATTCCGGAATCCCAGCCTCGAGCGTGTTATCCCCTTTTACAATGCTCTCGTATATCCGCGTGCGCCCCTGCACGTCATCCGATTTGACTGTCAACAGTTCCTGCAACGTGTATGCTGCGCCATAGGCCTCCAAAGCCCACACTTCCATTTCACCGAACCGTTGGCCGCCGTACTGGGCCTTGCCGCCCAATGGTTGCTGCGTCACAAGCGAATACGGCCCGACGGCACGAGCGTGTATCTTGTCAGCCACAAGATGACACAGCTTCATCATGTAGATGTACCCGACAACGACACGTTGATCGAACGGTTCACCCGTTTGGCCATCGTACAGAACCGCTTTACCGTCATCACCCACAAGTGGTAGTTCACCCTTGCGTCCTTGTTCGATAGCCGCCTGACGCAAATACTCGCGAATGTCGGTCTCCCTTATTCCGTCAAATACAGGTGTTGTGAATCTTAACCCAAGAACTTTGGCAGCCCACCCTAGGTGCGTTTCCAAAACCTGCCCCACGTTCATGCGCGATGGTACACCGAGCGGATTGAGTACAATGTCTACCGGGGTGCCGTCCGCAAGGAACGGCATGTCTTCTTCTTTGACGATTTTTGCTATGACACCTTTGTTACCGTGCCGGCCGGCCATCTTGTCACCAACCGACACTTTGCGCTTCGACGCCACAAAAACCTTAACCGACTTGATAATGCCGGTTTCGACATGCTCGCCTGACTCAGCACGCTCCAGCTCCTCGTCATATTGCATTTGCAGATCATCAAATTTCTTCTTAAAGCTGCCAATGATTTCGTTGATCTTGTTACGAATTGGCGATGGGTCTATCTCGATCCTGTCGTACACCTCGGCAAGCTTGCGCAATAGAGTTTTTGTGATCTTGCGGTTAGCCGGGATGATGATCTCGCCTGTCTCGCTGTTCACAACGTCAAGCGGGATTTTTTCGCCTAGCAAAATGTTGCTGAGTGCCTCGGTCAGTTGCTCACGAAGCTCCTCGGTTTTGGTCTTGTGTTCTTCCTCGATTTCCTTGAGCTGTCTGCGTTCGTCTGAACCCGACTGCGCACGTTCGGATTCTCTCTTTGCCGACACTTTCACGTCCATCACAATCCCGTATGTGCCCGAGGGCACACGCAGAGACGTATCCTTAACATCGGCAGCTTTTTCACCAAAGATTGCACGCAGAAGCCGTTCCTCAGGCGCAAGCTCAGTCTCGCTCTTGGGGGTGATTTTACCCACTAAGATATCACCCGGTCTGACCTCAGCACCTACGCGAATCACGCCGTCCGGGCCGAGGTTCTTTAACGCCTCATCCCCGAGGTTCGGTATGTCGCGCGTGATTTCCTCAGGGCCAAGTTTCGTGTCGCGCGCGCTCACCTCGAACTCCTCAATATGAATGGAGGTGAAAGTGTCCTCTTTAACAAGGCGCTCGCTGATCAGGATTGCGTCCTCGAAATTGTACCCGTTCCACGGCATGAACGCCACAAGCACGTTTCGGCCCAAGGCAAGTTCGCCTTCACTTGTGCACGGACCGTCAGCAATGATTTGGCATTTCTTGACAACATCGCCCTTCTTCACTAGGGGTTTCTGATTAATGCAGGTGCCCGCATTTGACCGTGTGAACTTGCGCAGCTGATACACCCAAATGCCCTTGCCAGGGTCGTGTTTTATCTTGCGTTTGCTTTCCGGCAGTTTGCCGTCCTTGGTGATTATTATCTGGTTCGCCGTGACCGAGGCAACCTTGCCAGACTCCTCCGCAACAACCACTGCACACGAATCACGCGCCACCCGTTCTTCCATACCAGTGCCAACTAGCGGCGCCTCGTTAACAAGCAACGGCACAGCCTGCCGCTGCATGTTCGAGCCCATCAACGCGCGATTGGCATCGTCGTGCTCAAGGAACGGAATCAGACTCGCTGCAACCGACACAAGTTGCTTGGGCGAAACGTCCATGTAGTCAACCCGAGACGGCTCTACATCAACAAACTCGCCGCCCCTACCCCGACACACGACGCGCTCGACCAAGAAACGGCCCTTCTCATCGATTGGTGTATTGGCCTGTGCAATTATGAAGTTTTCCTCGCGATCGGCAGTGAGATACTCGATTTGGTTTGTCACACGCCCGTTCTCGACCTTGCGATACGGAGTCTCGATAAACCCGAATTCATTGACGCGCGCGAATGTGGCCAATGAGGCAATCAAACCGATGTTTGGCCCTTCCGGTGTTTCAATTGGACAAATCCGACCGTAATGCGACGGATGCACGTCACGCACTTCAAACCCGGCACGTTCCCGCGACAATCCGCCTGGTCCAAGTGCTGACAACCGCCGTTTGTGCGTCAGCTCAGCCAGAGGATTAACCTGATCCATAAACTGCGAGAGCTGGCTGCGCCCAAAGAAATCCCGCAACACAGCCGAAAGCGCTTTCGGATTGATCAGTTTCTGGGGTGTCATTGCCTCGGCTTCCTGATCAAACAAAGTCATGCGCTCTTTGACAAGTCGCTCGGTGCGCGCTAGGCCAACCCGGCACTGATTCGCAAGCAGTTCGCCTACTGTTCGCACCCGGCGACTGCCCAAGTGGTCGATGTCGTCAACAATGCCTTCGCCTTTCCGTAGTCGCAGCAGGTATTTGGTAGCTGCAACAAGGTCTTCCTTTGTTAGCACACGCGAGTCGTTTTTGCTGCTCAGGCCGAGTTTTTGATTGACCTTGTACCGCCCCACCCGACCCAGGTCGTAGCGCTTCGGGTCGAAGAACAGTCGCTTAATCAGTGCACGTGCATTTGCTGCTGTTGGTGGGTCACCCGGCCGAATTCGGCGATAAATATCCTTGAGAGCTTCCTCTTCATTCTTCGCCAGGTCCTTGCGTAAGCATTTAATGATGATGCCGTCGTCAGCACTCGTATCAACAACACGAATCTTGGTTACGCCTAGTTCAGCAATCTGTTTGATCACGGCCCTTGATAACGGCTCGAACGCACGTGCTACGACTAGCCCTTTTTCTTCATCAACAGCGTCTTCGATCAAGACCTTGTTTTGCAAATCTGGCAGTTTGACCGCCTCTTTTACATTCAGCTCCTCGATTTCATAGAAAAGCTTGATTATCTCCTCGTCGGTACCACGTTGTTTTTCGTCCGTATCCTTTCCTTTCGCCTCAGCATCAAGGAAGCTTATCGCACGGAAAAACGTAGTTGTAAGGAACTTGCGCCTGCGCTTTTTGCGGTCCAAGTATACATACAACAGGTCGTTTATGTCGAACTGTGCCTCGTACCATGAACCACGGTCCGGGATTATCCTGAACGAATGCAAAACCTTGCCGCTTGGGTGCTGTGTTGCCTCAAACGCAATGCCCGGCGACCGATGTAGTTGGCTCACCACAACCCGCTCGGCACCGTTTATCACAAAGGTTCCCTGTGGTGTCATGAGGGGCAACTCGCCCATGAAAACTTTTTCCTCTTTTGCACCCTTGTCATCCTCCTTGAGCGCGAACGTCACATGAAGCGGGGCGGCATAGGTTAGCCCCTCACGAAGACATTCCATCCACGTCATCTTCGGTTCGCCAACCTCGTACGAAACGAAATCGAGCACACATCTGCCGTCATAACTTTCAATCGGGAAAACCTCCCTAAACACTGCCTGCAAACCGACGTTGCGACGCCTCGAAGGCGGCACATCAGCTTGGAGGAATTCCCTAAACGACTCGATCTGCAACTCGATCAAGTTCGGCGGTGCAATTACCTCTTTTATCTTGCCGAAGTTGATTCTTTCAGTTGATTTAACCGACATTTTCTGTACTGGTTGAGTCAGGTATTGCAGCAATGGTGTTGGGACACAAAAACCCACTCAGGCAGCTTCCCACTTTTTCGGAGCGGGACTGCCCGTTCACCACCAACTACCGCAATAGCTGGTCTAGCTTGTTGTTCCAGACGCAATATAGCGTCCAATATGCCTATCCGGCGTGGCGGTTGCCGCACTTGGTCGCATCCCGCAAGCGCTACAACCACCAAAAAGCAACTCCACCTTACTTCAACTCGACCTTGGCACCTGCTTCTTCAAGTTTCTTCTTGGCAGCCTCGGCATCAGCTTTCGGTACACCTTCAAGCACCGGCTTGGGCGCACCTTCAACCAAGGCTTTTGCTTCAGCTAAGCCAAGCCCAGCCTTGACTTCCCTGACAGCCTTGATGACGGCTATTTTTTTGTCCGACGGGAACGAAGCAAGGATCACGTCGAACGTTGTCTTAGCTTCAGCAGCAGCCTGTTGCGGCGCTGCGCCACCCGCAGGTATAGCTGCAGCAACTGCCACAGGTGCAGCAGCGCTTACACCCCATTTGTTTTCTAGTTCCTTAACAAGCTCGGCAATCTCAATTACCGTAGCATTGCTTAGTTCTTCAACTATTCGTGCTTTGTCTAGTGCCATGGTTACCTTTCAGTGTCGTCGTCATCCCCACGCCATTCGGGAATGGTTTAAGTTCGTTATTTCCGAACCGACGATTTACTTTTCGTTCATTCTCGGCTGAAATCCGGCTGCCCGACCTACGGCAGCCCGGACCTAAAATTATAATTACTCAACCGGTCTTGTCCACACGCGCCTGCAATACACGCACAAGCTGGCCGGCGGGCGTGTTTAGCAACCTGACAAGATTTGTCGCAGGTGCGTTCAACAACCCAAGCAATGTAGCCCGTAAAGTCTCCACAGACGGTAGATCTGCTAACATGCTCAAGGCAGATTCATCAAGCTGCTGGTTGTTCAAATATCCAAACCTCATCTTGGGTCGCTCAAACTCGGCAGCAAACGTTTTTATAACCTTAGCAGCCGCAGAAATGTCTTTCTGGCCGGTCACAACCGCCAGTTGTCCAGTCAGCATACCGCCAGGGTCAGGCAAACCGGCTTCGCGCAATGCCTGCCTGAAAACCGAGTTCTTAACCACATGAATTTCTGCACCAGCCTTTGCAAGACGCCGACGCAGTTCGTTCATTGGCCCAACTTTCAAGCCCTGGTAATTCACTACAATGAAAAAGGGCGCGTTGTTAAGCCGCTCGAGGTATTGTTTGGTCAGAATCTTTTTTTCAGCGCGCATAGTCAGCTCGGCTGTCTTTAACGTACGTTCGCAAACTCTTTCAAATCCAAGTGTAAAGGTGGACTCATGGTGGCCGAAATTGTACAATTCCAAATGTACGTGCCTTTGACCGCCGCCGGTCTTGCTTTTGCAACCGCCTCGATCACAGCACGGGCGTTTTCAACAAGTTTCACCGCGCCAAATGATAGCTTGCCAACGGGCACGTGCACATTGCCGCCCTTGTCGACTTTGAATTCGACACGACCCGCCTTGACTTCCTTTACGGCTTTGGCGGTGTCATCAGTAACCGTACCGGTCTTTGGATTTGGCATTAAACCGCGCGGGCCAAGAATTTTGCCAAGCTTTCGGACCTCGGCCATTGCTTCCGGGGTGGCAATCGCAACGTCAAAATCCGCCCAGCCTTCCTGGCATTTCTTGATCATGTCTTCAAACCCGACGTATTCAGCCCCAGCAGCTCGGGCGGCATCGGCTGCCTCACCGCTCTTGGCAAACACTAGCACACGGACTGTCTTGCCGGTGCCGTGCGGCAGCGTGACAGTGCCCCGCACGTTCTGATCTGACTGTTTCGGATCAACGTTGAGCCGAAAAGCAAGCTCGACCGTCTCGTCGAACCGTGCTTTTGGCAACTTGGTCAACAATTCTACAGCCGCACTGAGTGGATACAACTTGTTACTATCCACCAGCTCGAGCGCTTTTCTGTATCGTTTGCTACGCATTTGATTGTGGAATTGGCCGGCTCAAAACTCACCACCGTTTCCTATAGTCAAGACGTTCAATCAACAATTTCGATTCCCATGCTCTTTGCTGTACCCGCTATTATCCTAAACGCAGCCTCGTCGCTGGTTGCATTGAGGTCTTTGCGTTTCATTTTGACTATGTCCAACACCTGTTGCCGCGTTACCTTGCCTACCTTTTCCTTGTTGGGTGTACCCGAGCCTGCCGTTATGCCAGCTGCGCGCTTTAGTAAAACAGATGCGGGCGGCGACTTCGTAATGAAAGTGAACGATTTGTCCTGGTAAACTGTTATAACAACAGGAATGATTAAACCGACATCGTTTTTTGTTACTGCATTGAATTCCTTACAAAAAGCCATGATGTTGACGCCGTGCTGACCTAGAGCCGGCCCAACCGGCGGCGCCGGGTTTGCCTGCCCAGCCGGTATTTGCAATTTTATCTGTGCTATAACCTTCTTTGCCATGTTAAGTCCATCAATCTGAAGCACCGCCTGCGGGCCAAGACCTTTGCTCAATCCACAAGCGGCCCACACCACAAAATCCGTCCTTAGCCTTTTTCGACCTGCCAGTATTCTAGCTCAACAGGTGTATTACGGCCAAATATGTTCACTGTGACCTTCAGCCGACCACGTTCAGGGTCAACCTCCTCGATCACTCCACTGAAATTTAAAAATGGGCCATTGTTGATTTTGACTGTCTCACCCACTTCAAATGTGATCTTTGGTTTCTCGGTCTCTTCCGATGCAGCAATCTGCGCCTTTATACGCTCGACCTCTTCATCCGAGGTCGGCGTAGGCGGGTCGCCACCCACAAACCCGATTACACCAGGTGTTTCTTTTACAAAATACCACGGTTTTTCTATGATCCGGTTGTTGTCATCCAATAATACCATGTTGATAAAAACATACCCCGGCCAAAGCTTACGCATCGAGACAGTTTTTTTCTGGTTACGCACCTCGACCACACGTTCCATCGGCACAAGCACCTCTTTAATGTAATCCTGCATTTCGTCGGTCTTGACGCGTTTCTCGATGCTCTCCTTGACCTTCTGTTCCTGGCCGGAAAGCGTATGGATGACAAACCACTGGCTTCGCATTGTGTCACCAGGACCGTTACATCAGCATATGAACCAACACGTTAAACACAAAATCTGCAAGAACAGTGAACCCGCCCAACAAAACTATCGAGATCGCAACTACAACAGTTGCACCCTTGAGTTCGTCCCAAGTCGGCCAGGTACACTTGCGCAGTTCTTCGCGTGTCTCGCGCAAGTACGCACCCAGCCGCGCCAGGTGGCCTTTCCACCATAAATACGCAAAAACCACCAGGATCAATCCCGCCCATATCAGCACGCTGGTTAATTCTTTCATTTTCCGGGTTTTACTGGCGGAGAGGGAGGGATTCGAACCCCCGACCCCGATTCTGTCGGGGTAACGGTTTTCAAGACCGCCGCATTCAACCGCTCTGCCACCTCTCCAGGCTTAAACTGTGCTGGCAGGGCGGGAGGGACTCGAACCCACAACAGGCGGTTTTGGAGACCGCTACTCTACCAATTGAGCTACCGCCCTGTACCACCAAAATATATCATCATCATTTTCGATGTGCCTCGGGTCGGGACATGATCCACCTGCACCTTCCGCGTTCATCAGGCTTTGTTCTTTCACGCAATTATCTCAGTTATGCGCCCAGCACCAATCGTTCGACCGCCTTCGCGTATTGCGAATCGTTGGCCGCGCTCAAGTGCGACCGGCGCAATAACCTTGCATTCAAGCGACACGTTGTCACCCGGCATTACCATTTCAATGCCGGAAGGCAACGCAACCGTGCCCGTCACGTCGGTCGTGCGGAAGTAAAATTGCGGCCTGTACCCGTTAAAGAATGGTGTGTGCCTGCCGCCTTCCTCTTTTGACAACACGTACACTTCTGCCTTGAAATGTGTATGTGGCGTAATCGAGCCGGGCTTGGCCAGTACCATGCCACGTTCGACCTCGTCCTTTTTAATTCCGCGTAACAGCACACCAACATTGTCGCCGCTTTGCGCCGAATCGAGAATCTTGCGAAACATCTCTATATCGGTTGCAACTGTCTTGCGTGTCTCACGCAAACCCACTATCTCGACTTCATCCATGCGGCGCAAAATCCCGCGTTCGACGCGCCCGGTAACAACCGTGCCGCGACCTTCAATGTTAAACACGTCCTCGATGCTCATCAGGAACGGCTTGTCAACTTCTCGAACCGGCAATGGGATGAATTCGTCAATTGCATTTAGCAATTCCTCTATTGATTTTTCCGCCTCAGGGTCGCCTGCGAGCGCTTTCTTTGCACTGCCACGAACAATCGGTGTCTTGTCGCCGGGGAACTGGTACTTGTTGAGCAAATCGCGAATCTCAAGCTCTACTAGATCAAGCAGTTCCTTGTCGTCAACCAGGTCAACCTTGTTCAAATACACCACTATTGCAGGTACACCCACCTGCCGAGCCAGCAGGATATGCTCGCGCGTCTGCGGCATCGGCCCCTCAGCAGCGTCAACCACCAGAATCGCCCCGTCCATTTGGGCCGCACCAGTGATCATGTTCTTGATGTAGTCGGCGTGCCCAGGGCAGTCTATATGTGCGTAATGCCGTTTTTCTGTTTGGTATTCAGTATGTGAAATTGCAATCGTAAGAGTTTTTGTCTCGTCCCGAACTGTGCCGCCCTTGGTAATTTCGGCATAGCTCTTTACTTCGGCCAAGCCTTTCTTGGCTTGGACCTTAGTAATGGCAGCCGTAAGGGTCGATTTACCATGGTCAATATGACCAATCGTCCCAACGTTCACGTGCGGTTTTGTCCGCTGGAATTGCTCTTTTGCCATCGTTATCTCCTGAGTTAAGTTTTGGTTCCCGTCTCGTTTATAGTTTACTTACCCCGGAAAACGACATGGAGCCCATGATCAGGATCGAACTGACGACCTCGTCCTTACCAAGGACGCGCTCTACCCACTGAGCTACATGGGCACGTTAAAACACATATCGAGCATAAACCTTTCCCTCCCCCCTCGCTCTCTTTGCTTAAAGCGAGGGACAGTCACATGCTCTCGTTTTTCCGGGTCCAAAGACCAAACAAAAATACCAGCACCTAACCCTATGTCAACAGGTTTTTGGCAAATTTTATGCGTGCGCCCGGTTCGCTTCAATAACTAAGCTATTTAGCCGCTTATGAACAAGTGCAAACTTCAAATCGGGCATGTCTGGGTTTTGTGTATCGGTCTATTTAGTCTGGGACCATCAACAGGCTATTGCAAACAAAAAGCAAACATTGACAGGTACGCTCTTGTAACCCGACACAACGTTGTCATAACAAATGCCGATCCACAAACACCACTACAGGTTGGCAACGGCGAGTTTGCATTTAGCGTTGACATAACCGGCCTGCAAACATTTTTGCCAGCAAACACAATGTCGCACTGGGGCTGGCACACAGCTCCGTTACCGGAAGGTTTAAACCCACAAGACTTCAAGCTCGAACTCTACGACACATACGGCAGACAGGTTGGCTATGCTACCAGCTCCAAAGGTCAAGAAACCATCTTCTGGTGGCTGCGTCAAAACCCACATCGGTTTAATCTCGGTAAACTTAGCTTGTGGATCAAAAAAATTGACGGCACACATGCTCAACTAAGCGACATCAGCGAACCCCACCAAAAACTTGATCTATGGCGCGGCCTTATTTTAAGCACGTACAAAGTCGAAGGCGTGCCGGTGAAAGTGCAGACCTGTTGCCACCCCCAACGCGACATTGTTGCTGTTCAGATCGATTCTCCCCTCATATCGGCGGGCCGGGCAGGTGTTACACTCGCATTCCCGTATGCCAGCCCGGACAACTCGGGTGCAGATTGGTCCAAACCGCAAGCGCACCAGACAATAGTCCGACAACGCGCACAAAACCGGGTGGATTTCGACCGCAAACTCGACGACGACGCCTATTTTGTGAGCTTGACCTGGGAAGGCGTCGCCCAACTCGAACAAGTCAATAACCATACATTCTCGCTTTTACCCACCAACAGTAGTCGGCGCTTACGTTTTGTATGCGCATTTTCACCCAAACCGGCCCTTGGGGCTTTGCCAAGTTTTGCCGTGGTAAAAAAAGCCGCTGCAACTCACTGGCCCAGGTTTTGGAACTCAGGCGGCGCAATTGATCTATCCGGCAGCACTGACCCGCGCTGGCGCGAACTGGAACGTCGAATTGTGCTATCACAGTATTTAATGGCAATTCAAGCCGCAGGCTCACTGCCGCCACAGGAAAGCGGGCTCGTGAACAACAGCTCACATTGGAACGGCAAGTTCCATCTCGAGATGCATTGGTGGCACGGCGTGCATTTTGCACTATGGGGCCGCTGGGACCTATTTGAGCGTAGTCTTGATTGGTATAGGAAAATTCTCCCCCAGGCGCGCCGGCTTGCACAAAGCCAAGGTTACCGCGGCGCCCGCTGGCCGAAGATGGTTGGCCCTGACGGCCGCGACTCGCCCTCTGGCATTGGTCCGTTGCTTATCTGGCAACAGCCACACCCAATTTACTATGCGCTTCTGGACTATAGGCTTCACCCAACAAGGTCCACGCTTGAAAAATGGCGTGAGATAGTTTTCGAGACGGCCGAGTTTATGGCTTCGTTCGCTGTGTTCGATAAAAACACCGGTCATTTTGTCCTAGGGCCACCACTGATAACCGTACCCGAAAACACCGACCCGCGAAAAACGCGTAACCCTACATTTGAACTTTCCTATTGGCGATTTGGCTTGCGCGTGGCGCAGGAATGGCGCGAGAAACTCGGCCTGCCACGCGACCCTGGCTGGGACCAAGTGCTCACGAACCTGGCGCCTTTACCGGTGCACGATGGGGTGTACATCGCTCAAGAAGGCATGATTGACACATACACCAAATGGAACTGGGAACATCCGTCGTTGCTCGGGCCGTACGGCATGTTGCCTGGAGACGGCGCAGACCCACAACTGATGCGCGCAACACTGCGCAAGGTCTGGCAAACATGGGACTGGGAGCGCAAAACGTGGGGTTGGGATTTTCCACTTGTGGCAATGACCGCTGCAAGATGCGGTGAACCCGAGCTTGCGATCGAGGCGTTGTTGCACCCGGCACAGAAAAACCAGTTTATGGCCAACGGGTTCAGCACAGGCGGCCCGTATCCGTATTTCCCGTCGAATGGCGGTCTATTGACCGCTGTGGCCATGATGGCTGCCGGTTGGGACGGCGCCCCGCAAACACATGCGCCGGGGTTTCCAACAAATGGCAAATGGAAGGTGCGTTGGGAAGGGCTCAAACCTCTGCCTTAGGAACATTTGGGGGCACAATAAATCCGAGATCGCCTCACCCTTTTTGCGCTTCTTTAGCCCAGGTATCCTTGAGTGTTATCGTGCGATTGAAAACCAGTCTTGCGCCGCTGTCCTTGTCCAATGCAAAATACCCAAGCCGTTCGAACTGGTACCGCTCGGCCGGTTTTGCATCCTTCAGGCTAGGCTCGCACTTGGCGGTAACGATCCGCAATGAATCTGGGTTGATGTACTTTTTGGAATCGCCTTCTGCATCTGGCTCCGGTACCGTAAACAATCTGTCATAGAGTCTGCATTCGGCGTCAAACGCGTGCTCGGCACTAACCCAATGGATTGTGCCCTTGACCTTTCGGCTTGCAGTTGGGCCCCCTGTTTTGCTGCCCAAATCAGCGGTGCAACGCAGCTCAACTAGGTTACCAGCTGCATCTTTTATCACCTCGTCACATCGTATGATGTAAGCATACTTAAGTCGCACCTCGCCGCCGGGTCTGAGCCGGAAATATTTTGGGGGCGGGTTTTCCATGAAATCGTCTCGCTCGATGTACAGCACACCACTGAACGGTACCTGGCGTGTGCCGGCGGCAGGGTCTTCCGGGTTGTTTATAGCATTAACGAGTTCAGTCTTACCTTTCGGATAATTTGTGATCACAAGCTTTAACGGCTGTAACACAGTCAACCTACGCAACGCACGCTTGTTCAGGTCGTCACGTATTGCGTGCTCGAGCACTGCCACGTCTGTAAGCGCATTGTATTTTGTTATACCGATGTTGTAGGCGAATGCACGAATTGCCTCGGCTGTGACGCCCCGCCTGCGCAGCCCGCAGATCGTCGGCAAACGCGGGTCGTCCCAGCCGTCCACGATGCCTTCGGTCACAAGCTGCATGAGCTTACGCTTGCTCATCACAGTGTAACTGAGGTTTAGGCGCGCAAACTCGTACTGGCGCGGCAGCGGCCGTGGTAAATCGAGGTTCTCAAGAATCCAATCGTACAGTGGCCGGTGCACTTCGAACTCGAGCGTGCAAATGCTGTGCGTAATCCCCTCTATATAATCGCTCAGGCAATGCGCAAAATCGTAGGTCGGGTAAATACACCATTTGTTGCCTGTGTGATGGTGTTCAGCATGCCGAATACGATATAACACAGGGTCACGCAACCACACATTCGGCGACGCCATATCGATCTTAGCGCGTAATGTACGGGAGCCGTCCGGGAACTCGCCCTCGCGCATTCGTCTGAAAAGGTCGAGGTTTTCCTCGACGCTGCGATTGCGGTAGAGGCTTTCTTTACCTGGTTTATCGGGCGCACCGCGCATCCGGTCTACATCCTCGGGTGTGTGATCACACACGTAAGCCTTTCCTTTTTTGATAAGCCGCACTGCGTACTCGTAGAGCTGCTCGAAATAGTCTGACGCGTAGAAAGGTTCAACGCCGCCCGAGCACGGTGAGTCGAAAGCCGATGGCGCAAGATAAAAGTCCGGTTTGCCGTCGGTCACTATTGTGTTGGGCGTTTTGCCTTTCGGCTTTAGCCCAAGGCAATGATCTGCCCAACCGGCAATCAACCACCGAACATCCTCGTAAATCGCATCCACGAATTCGGCCTCTTCTTTAGTGGGGTTTGTGTCGTCATACCGCAGATTGCAGATGCCGCCGAACTCGCGTGCGATGCCGAAGTTTAGGCAGATGCTTTTTGCATGCCCGATGTGCAGATAGCCATTCGGCTCGGGTGGAAAACGCGTGTGTACGCGTTTGCACCTGCCCTCAGCAATGTCACGCTCGATAATCTCACGAATAAAATCTGTCGGCCTATTTAGCACACCGCGTGAATTGTTCTCATCTAATTCACTCATAACCACGCGCCGGCAAAATTACCAAATGCGCACTGTCATGGCCACTTGATTTGGTCCAAAAACACAACCTCACAAGACAGAAGCCGCGGGCCGGGTTGCGCCCAGCGAAACGGCGAGTGCCAAACCGGCACAAAACATATAAGGAAATTAGCACCTCACCCCTCTATGTTACGTCCACGTAACGTTTTACCAACAAGGAACGGTTTTGATGGCATTCGACTTGACCGCGAACCGAGATGCTGCAAAGTAGTAAGCAAATTTATAGCCGAGTTCTACACCAAGAAAATCAAACAACTATGGCAAGACGAATAACGGATAAGCGCAAGGTTACGTTTAAGTGTTTCGCGCCGACGGCGCGGTCGGTTGCAGTGGCCGGTGACTTCACAAATTGGGAAGCCGCACCAATTGCGTTGCGTAAGCAGGCCGATGGTACATGGGTTAAAACGGTGTCGCTACCGCCGGGTTGCTACCAGTACAAGTTTATCGTGGATAACCAGTGGCAGGAGGACACGCAATGTTCGGAGCGCGTGCCGAACCCTTTCGGCACATGCAACAGCGTGCGTGTGGTTGAGTGATCAGGTCGGTTGGCCTTGCAAAGCGCGTTCGCGTTCGAGCAACGTCGGATGCGAATAGTAGAACCTGCTGAACAGCGGATGCGGCGTTAGGTTACCAAGATTTTTCTCTTCAAGTTTGCGTAATGCACTGATTAATGCCGCCGGTCCACCCGTAATCTTTGCAGCAAATTTATCTGCGGCATGCTCATGGTGACGTGACAAGCCGTGCGCAATCGGCATGAGCCAAAACCCGACTACACCAGCCAATAGCACGAACAGCACCAGTGCCGGCGCTGCGTTGCCAGGCTCGAACCCGAACGCAGTACTGAATGCATCGGCCCGCGCAATAACCGAAACTGCCCAAAGACCCAAAAACGATCCCACCGCAGATAACACGATCCGGATCGGGACATGTTTGAGTTTGAAATGACCAATTTCATGTGCCAAGACTGCTTCAGCTTCCGGCACAGTTAACTGCTCGATCAGCGTATCGAACAGCACAATCTTCCTGAACGGTCCCAAGCCGGTGAAAAATGCATTCGAGTGCCGCGTGCGCCTGCTACCGTCCATCAGCTCGATGTTACGTACGCGAAAGCCGGCACGGTTTGCCAGGGCAAACAACCGCTGACGCAGTTCGCCTTCAGGCAATGGAGTAAACTTGTTGAAAATGGGCAGAATAAACACCGGTGCGATAAAAATTATCAGCAACTGAATGCACATAAGTACCAACCACGCACAAAACCATCCAAATCTGTGCCTCGGCTCGAACAACTCAAGAACAACTGCAGCGACTGGAAACAATAGCAAGACTGTCAACAAAACCTCTTTAAGCTTGTCCGTCATCCATGTGCGCAAAGTTGACGTGTTGAACCCGAACTTTTGCTCGAGCTTGAACATTGCGTACCAATCTAATGGCAGGTCGAACAGTTGTAAGAACAGAACCACACAAACCAAAAAAGCGCTCATGGCCCATGCAGACACCCCAAAATGCCTGGCTGCAATTGCGTAGCCTAGCGGTAACACACCGCTATACAACACAAAAAGCAAAACCAGCGTGTTGTAAACTTCACTGACCTGGCCAAACCGGTTTTTAGCCAGCGTGTACTGGACAGCCTTTGCGTAGGTCGGTTCGTCAATTAAGCTGCGAAATTGCTCGGGCACTGCATCCGCATGCGCCCGCACGTAACTCCGGTTTAGTCGGGCAAGCCAAAGAGCCACGCCTAACCTGGCCAGGATCAAACCTGCAACAACCAAGGCTATGATTTGCGCATCCGTCACGTGCTGAATATGCCGAACCAGCCGGTCCGGAACAATCTGCCAAAAACCATAAAAGCAGGGTTCGTAACATGTCAGCCTCGCCGCCTGTAGCGTGGAAAAGAGCTGCTGACTCAGACCGCATTTTATGTTTGGCTAAGCAATCGAGCACGGGTTCAAGAATCGGGGGCGAGAGCATTGTCCAAGGACGTCAAGCCATGCCTAATGGCAAAATTAATCCCACGTGCACAAGCGCCGATCTCATTGTAGCCGATGCTTCGACATTTGTCTTTCCGGTAACCCGAACCACACACGCACGTTCTTTTGCGTACGATATCCCCCAACCTCTGAAAGACAAACCATGGAGAAGTTCGCAGTCCGGCTTGTAGGCTGTTGTGAACCGTGAACATTCTTACAAGGTCAAACCGCGCACGGTGGAGCGTGAACTGCGGACACAAAACACAAGCCGAGGCGTAAACCGAAACCGGGTGCTTGCGGTCCAACCTTTAGGCTTGCACGGTAACTTTACTCCGAGACTAGGGTTCACTTATAACCAAAAAAAGCTTCTGCAACTTTTTGATATCCCACCACCAGCTTTGCTGAGACTCATGCCGGGAGTAAAATTCCCTGTAACATCTGGCTGCGGCAATTTGGCAAAAGGCGTTTTGATGCTATGTTGTGTTAAATCGATTAGACAGGCAAAGCATATGATGACAAGAAGAGACGCATTAAAGGCTGCCGCGTTTGCCGCGGCAGGTACAACCGTTGCAGCCGGACAACTGGCGCAAACCGGTGCAACCCCGCCACAAAACGCAGCTACGCCAGACGGTCCATTTATATTGCCGGCTCTGCCGTACCCAGTTGATGCGCTCGAGCCGCACATTGACGCACGCACCATGGAGATTCACCATGGCAAACATCACGCCGCTTACGTAGCCAATTTAAATCGGGCAATAAACGAGTATGGCGACCAGTTCCGCGCGATGTCCATTGAACAAATCCTGCGTGATCTAAGCCGCATGCCAGAGAAAATCCGCACTGCTGTCCGCAACAACGGCGGTGGCCACTACAACCATTCGTTGTTCTGGCAGATGATGAAAAGAAACGGCGGCGGCGAGCCAAAAGGCGAGCTTGCGCGCGCAATCGAAAAACGGTTCGGCAGCTTTAGTGCGTTCAAAGACGAGTTTACAAAAGCTGCTCTGGGCGTGTTCGGCAGCGGGTGGGCATGGTTGACAACTGATACCAGCGAATTGCGGATCGAGTCCACGCCAAATCAAGATACACCCCTCAGCGTGGGCCGGTTACCTTTGCTCGGCCTGGACGTTTGGGAACATGCGTACTACCTCAAGTACCAAAACCGCCGCGCCGATTACGTCGCTGCATGGTGGAACGTAATCAACTGGGATTTTGTGGCCGAACGCTACGCAGCGCTAAAAACTGTAAAAGCAGCATAAACAAACAAATTGCCCAGATAAGCGCCAAACAAAATCTCAGGCGCCGAGACACGGCCTTTACGCAAAAAGCCAATCTGAACCCTTAACAAAGCCTTTGAGGGCGCACCCGTCTTGCATCTGCAGCACTATATGACAAAATCTGCTTCAAACCTGCACGAAGGCCCATGAGCGACCAACGTGAAAAACACAGCGGACTCGACCAGGCAATCGTCCAGACACTTGCCGCATACCAAGCCATCGAGATCACGGAGTACAATCTTTACACACGCCTTGCCAGTTGCGCCAAGAACCCAAAGAATAGGGAGACCCTACTGAGCATCGCGCAGGAAGAGCTCCGGCACTACAACCAGTTACGCGAGCTAACAAAGCGTGATGCGCAACCGAAAAAGTTGCGCCTGCTGCTGTTTTACTGGCTGGCGCGACTTTTTGGCCTGACGTTCGGGCTCAAGTTGATGGAGAAAGGAGAAGAACGCGCACAGGCAAACTACAAAGCACACCTGGTGCACGCCCCTGTGCTACAAGAAATTTTCAAGGACGAAGCCGAGCATGAGGACAAGCTCATCGCGATGATTGAGGAAGAGTACCTCGATTACGTAGGCTCGGTCGTTTTGGGACTGAATGACGCGCTAGTTGAACTGACTGGTGCGCTGGCTGGCCTGACATTGGCGTTCCAAAACGGCAGACTTATCGCTGTCACAGGCGTGATTGTCGGTGTCGCGGCAGCGCTTTCAATGGCCGCGTCCGAGTACTTATCAACAAAAGCCGAGGCGACAGGCAAACACCCGTTCAAATCCGCCGCCTACACCGGGCTTGCGTACATTGTGACTGTGCTACTGCTTGTGCTGCCGTATCTGCTTTTGAGCCCGCCTTTACTGAGCTTGCTTGTTATGCTTGGCCTGTCAGTCGGGATAATTGCACTGTTCAATTTCTATGTTGCCGTTGCGCTCGACCGGCCCTTCTGGCGTCAATTCGCCGAAATGGCAGCAATTAGTTTCGGCGTTGCAACAGTCAGTTTCGGCCTCGGGTATATCGTAAGAACAGTTTTCGGCATCGAAGTTTAACACGAAAACGCTGTGCTTCTGTTACGTCAGTAACAGCTTTTTTTAGCCGAGCCAAGCAATACAATCCAGCCTACAGGCAATCATCCCAAATACCGCAAGCGCCGACGTTGCAAAATTGAGCGGCACAACCGGGGGAACTGGATGCATAAAAATCACCTTTCTAACCCGTCAAGCCGGCGGTTGCCAGCCCTGTGTTGCTTTACCATTTTAACGTCTGAAACCTGCGGGCGGCTTCCTCAGCGTTGGCGCGACTGTTGTATGCGCTCACACGAATGTAGCCTTCACCATTTGCGCCGAAGCCGCTGCCCGGGGTCACAATCACATTTGCGTCACGCAGAATCTTATCAAACGCGTCCCAACTGGACACGCCATCGGGCAACTTAACCCATAGATATGGCGCATTTACACCCCCGTACACTGTCAGACCCGCTTTCGCTAGACCTTCACACAGCACCTTTGCATTGCCAAGGTAATGACTGATAAGCGCGCGGACCTGAGCCTTGCCCTCGGGCGAGTAAAGCGCCTCGGCACCGCGTTGCGTGATGTACGAAACGCCGTTGAACTTGGTGGTCATACGCCGCAGCCACAACGCATGCAGTGGGTGTAACTCGCCTTTCCGTGTAGCTGCCCGAAGCGACTTAGGCACAACAGTGAACGCACACCGCACGCCGGTGAACCCTCCGTTCTTTGAGAAACTGCGGAATTCGATTGCGCACTCGCGCGCACCCGGGATTTCGTAAATTGAACGCGGCAGAGCCGGGTCTGTAATGTACGCCTCGTATGCCGCGTCGAATAATATGATCGCCCTGTGCACGAGCGCGTAATTGACCCAGGCTTGAAGCTGCTCACGCGACGCGGCTGCGCCGGTCGGGTTATTTGGCGAGCAAAGGTAAATCACGTCCACAGGCCGCTTGGGCGGCTCGGGTACGAACCCATTGTGCGGGGTGGCCGGTAGGTAAACCAGCCGGCTATAACGGCCGGCGGTGTTTGCCGGACCGGTGTGTCCGGCCATCACGTTGGTGTCCACATAGACAGGGTAAACCGGGTCTGCCACGGCAATTTTGTTCTTGTGTCCTAGGATATCGAGGATATTCGCAGTGTCGCATTTTGCGCCGTCGCTCACAAAAATTTCGTCGTCTGCCACGTCGCATCCGCGCGTACGATAATCGTTTTCTGCTATAGCGGCCCTGAGCCATTCGTAGCCTTGTTCAGGCCCGTAACCCCTGAATGTTTCCCGTGCGGCAAGGTCATCTACTGCCTTATGCATGGCTGCAATAGCAGCGTGCGGCAACGGCTCGGTTACATCCCCGATGCCGCAACTGATCAAGCGCTTGGCAGCCTCTGGGTTCGCCTCGCGAAACGCGCGCACGCGTCGGGTGATCTCTGGAAACAAATAGCCAGTTTTGAGCTTCAAAAAATTTTCGTTCAAATACGCCATCGTGTTCAGTCAAAAGGTTAATTTGTCAAAACGGTAACCAAATGACACCATCCATAGCAAGCGAACCAACGGCCACCAAAAAACGACGCCAGGCCCACCCGTACTGAGGATTGTTGCTTGAATAGCACTCGAGCGCGGCGATAACCGAAGCGCCTTCGCATCGGAATAGAAAGATTATTGCCGGGTACTCTTCTTGTGCCTCTTACGGCTCGGCCATGAAACGGTCCAACAACTCGGCTTTACCTAGTTTGGTCAGGTCAGCCGAGATATTTTTTGTAATCTTAGCGCGAATGTCGTGCGGTAACAGCTCTAGCATCTTGTGATTGATTTCCCTGCTGGCGGCAAAATAACACGCATCAACGTCAACAGCTCGCAACAGTGCAGTCAGACGCTCTGCCAGTTGTTTTATGAGCCGTTTGCGTTGTTCAAGCTCGATATTATGTCGTTCGCCTGATGATGCGCCCGCAGAACCGCTACTAGCAAATCGCCCGGCCTGGTCAGACACTAAATCAGTTAGCCTCTGATGCGCTTCATTCAGCTCGATCTCTTCTATAAGTTCAAGTCGGGGTGATGCGCCTGTTTCATTTCGGTAAAGCTTGTATGCTCTGAGCAACCCTAAGTCAGCTACAACAACAAGTTTGGTTTTCATGGTAAACCCGGAAAATTAGATAAACCTGCGCCCGAATACGTTCAACGTGACAAAAACCCGAGGCACACCTAAACTCTATCACACATTTGTGCAACGTACAATTCAAGTTTTTACAAAACTCAGATTTTGCGGGTTTTCGTCATGTTCAACACGACAAACCGACAACTGAAAAACCTCGTTCGTGAGAACATCATGCCCGCGATGAAACGCTATGCCCTAGTCATGCTAGCTTGGAGTGTGTGTGTTGTGCTTACCGGCTGTAAAAGAGCCGTAAATACACCGCAGTCAGTTGCCAAAGTTGACCCTGTGCACGGGCACTTATTGCATGCACTGCCAAAATTGCCAACTGTCAAACTGCGCCTGGGCGAGCACGAGCTGGTTGCCGAGATAGCGCGCAAGCCGGTCGAGATCGCCACTGGCATGATGTTCCGGACAAACCTGAACGAGAACGAAGGCATGCTGTTTGTGTTCTCTGCGCCTGGCCCGAAGAACTTTTACGGCCGGAACTGCCTGATTCCGCTATCCGTAGCGTTTATTGCACCGGACGGGACATTGCTCCAAACGACCGACCTGCAGCCCGGCGACGAAAAAGGCGTACGATCCTGGTCATCAAATGTCCAATTTGTGCTCGAGGTACGCCAAGGTTGGTTCGATCGGCACGGCATTCGGCCGGGTGCAGTTGTAATCACGGAGAAAGGTACATTGCTAAGGACGTTTTTCGGCCAGTAACCCTTAACAGTTATTGCTAACCATGAAACCAATCGCTGAAATGCTACGAACCACGATGCTTTGGACTTTAATTGTTTGCGCAACAGGCGTTTGCAGTCGAGCTGTGGCGGCCTACCAGTTCCAAACCTCTGGCAGCCAGGCCGATGTTAAAGCCGCAGCGGTACTGGCGCAGATGACACTCCGCGAAAAAATCGGTCAAATGGTGCAGGTCGATCTATTGGCCTTGGCTGACAAAGATGATCTGGCAAAGTTTACCATCGGTTCAGTGCTGAGCGGGGGTGATTCAGACCCGCCAGATATCAGCCCGAAAGGCTGGGCTGACACATACGACGAGCTGCAACGGTGCGCTTTACGGAACCGTCTTAAAATCCCGATAATCTACGGCATTGACGCTGTGCACGGCCACAACAACGTCAACTGCGCGGTTATTTTCCCGCATAACATTGGGCTAGGCGCAACACGCAACCCGAAGCTCGTTGAACGCGCAGCGCGGGTCACGGCTACGGAAGTTGCCGCAACCGGCATTGACTGGACTTTCGCACCGGCCGTGAGCGTGGTCAGAGACGAACGCTGGGGACGCACATACGAAGGGTTTGCCGAAGAACCGGTCCTGGTGGCTGAGCTTGGCGTAGCGGCGATCCGCGGGTTCCAATCAGGTCGGTTATCGGCTCCGACCGCAATCCTTGCCTGCGCAAAGCATTACCTCGGAGACGGTGGGACAACAGGCGGCAAAGACCAAGGCGATACCGCATGCGACGAAGCCACACTGCGCAGTTTGTTTTTGCGCCCATACCAAGCCGCAGTAAAAGCCGGGGTCGGCTCGATCATGGTTTCATTTAGCAGTTGGAACGGCCTCAAAATGCATGCCAACCGTTACCTGATTACCGACGTGCTAAAAAGCGAGCTGGGTTTCAAGGGAATTGTTATTTCCGACTGGGCAGCGATCAACCAGTTGTTGGGCGATTACAAAACTCAGATCAAAACAGCAGTTAACGCGGGCATTGACATGTTTATGATACCGGACGGGCCGCCCAAACCGAACAATTACGTACAGTTCATCGAGCTACTCGAAGCGCTCGTGCGCGAGGGCCAGGTTCATGAATCGCGAATTGACGACGCAGTGCGCCGGATATTGCGGATCAAATTCGAGCTAGGGCTATTCGAACGCCCGTTTACGGACCGCAAGCTTCTGAGTATGATTGGCTCGCCTGCGCATCGCAAGGTCGCCCGCGAATGCGTCCGGCAATCGCTCGTGCTATTAAAAAACAACAAGGCCGCCCTACCACTGCCAAAAAAGACGAGCCGGATCCATGTGGCCGGTGCCGCCGCTGACGACATAGGCGTCCAGTGCGGCGGCTGGACAATCACGTGGCAGGGTAAACCTGGCCACGTCATTGACGGTGGCACAACCATTCTGCAAGCAATCCGACGCGCTGTGCACGACTCCACAACGGTTACGTTTGACACAGACGGCCATGGCGCAGCCGGCGCCGATTACACTGTAGTTGTGCTAGGTGAAAAACCCTACGCTGAAGGGGTTGGCGACCGCCAAGACCTAGCACTGCCCGAGCCCGACCTGCAGGTGTTACGAAATGCCAAGGCAGGCGGCGCACCGGTTGTGCTAGTGTTGTTGTCCGGCCGGCCGTTAATCCTGGGGGAAGCACTCGAGCTTTGCGATGCGTTAGTTGCAGCTTGGCTGCCCGGAACCGAGGGCGATGGTGTCGCAGACGTGTTGTTCGGCGATTACAATCCGACCGGTAAACTGCCATGCAGTTGGCCGCGTTCGATGAGTCAGGTCCCGATCAATGTTGGCGATGCAAATTACGACCCGCTGTTCAGCTTCGGGTACGGATTGCGATACGGGCCGAAACAGTCGAAGCGTTAAATCTGCTTGCCGAACCTGGCCTGCTGCACGCTCGGAACGCCTGCTTGCCGTAGATCGAACATGACCCAGGCAAAATCAGCCGCGCTGTTCCAAGAAGCACTCAGATACATCCCGGGCGGAGTGAACTCGCCTGTGCGCGCGTTCCGCGCTGTGGGTGGGCAACCGTTCTTCGCCCAACGCGCACAAGGCAGTCGCATATGGGACGTGGACGGCAACGAGTACATAGATTACGTGTGCACTTGGGGACCGGCAATACTTGGGCATGCGCACCCACGTATAATTGCAGCCATTAAAGCGACGGCAGAAAACGGCACAAGTTTCGGCGTGCCGAACCCGCTCGAGGTGCGCATGGCAAAGTTGATCCGCGCCGCCATGCCGAGCATCGAAAAAGTCCGCATGTGCAACTCAGGCACCGAAGCGTGCATGTCGGCTATACGGCTTGCACGCGCATTCACGAAACGCACCAAAATCATCAAATTCGACGGCTGCTACCACGGGCACGCTGACTCACTGCTGGTGCGTGCCGGCAGTGGCGCGCTGACTTTCGGTTACCCAGACAGCGCCGGTGTTCCTGATGACTTTGCCAAGCATACAATTGTATTACCGTTCAACGACACTGCTGCAGTCGAACATGCATTCGCGGCCAACAAAGGCCAAATTGCTGCGGTTATCCTCGAGCCTGTGCCAGGCAACGCAGGGGTTTATCTGCCGAAGCCGGGCTACCTCGAGTTCTTGCGTCAAATCACCCAAACACACGGCGCACTGCTAATCTTTGACGAGGTAATGACCGGGTTCAGGCTTGGCCCAGGCGGCGCCCAGGCGCAGTTTGGGATCACGCCTGATCTAACGTGTTTGGGCAAAATAATTGGTGGCGGGCTACCCGTTGGCGCATTCGGCGGACGCGCGGACATCATGGACATGCTCGCACCGCTGGGTCCTGTGTATCAGGCCGGCACATTGAGTGGTAACCCGCTTGCTATGGCAGCTGGAATCGCCGCGCTCGAAGAGCTTGAAGTAGCCAGTGACGCCTCGGGTGCCCGACCGGACAGCTCAGGTGACCGACCCTACCAACGGCTTGAGCAACTGGGCGCGCAGCTCGAAGCGGGCATTAAACAGGCCGCCAAAGCCGCAGGCGTGCCGATCACGTTTAACCGCTGCGGCTCGATGTTTTGCATCTACTTCACTGATAAGCCGGTCTGGAACCTCGCAGACGCTATGGCAAGCGACCGCAACCGGTTCAGCAAATTTTTCCGCTACATGCTCGAAACCGGCGTGTACATAGCACCCTCGCAATTCGAGGCGAATTTTATTTCAACCGCACACACAGCAGCAGACATCGAGCGCACTGTACAGGCTGCAACGAAGGCTATTAAACAGTTATGACCTTATCCCCCGATCTAGGCTGGCCGCGCCGTGCTCGCAACAAATCCAGCCCGAGCGTTGCCATTTGAAAATCCCTTTGCCCAACGAGCCTGCACGTGCCAGGTGCTACAGGTTTTTTGGCCCATATAAACTATAATCAGCGCGACTACAAGCCCGCGGGAAGGCACAGAGCGTTTTCTTGATAAATGGCTAACTGGAGATGTGCGGCACCCGACTATCAATGCCTGTGCTTTCTGGCGTGACCGACGGTATAGCATTTGGCAAGCTGGCCGCATGACAACTGCTGAGGCTGTCCGCCTGCTTGAAAAGTTTCGTGCTGGCGGCGTGAGCCGCGACGAAGTATTGCGCGCGTTTCAGGCTGCGCCGATTGTTGATCTTGGTTTCGCCAAGCTCGACACACACCGTGCGCTACGGCGCGGGTGTCCCGAGGTCGTGTTCGGCCCGGGCAAAACACCAGTGCAACTTGTGAAAATTGCAACTGCGCTGTTCCAGCAGCACAAGCGTGTCCTGGTCACACGCGCCAGTGCCGAACAAACGCGCGCGCTGAAGCGAAAGTTCAAACGCGCCGTGTATCATGAGCCGGCCAGGTGCATCACAATCGAGAGCCAGCCGTTGCCCAAACGCGCAGGCACAATCGCTGTTGTCAGCGCGGGAACAGGCGACCTACCTGTGGCCGAAGAAGCTGCTGTAACAGCCGAGTTCATGGGGAACACGGTCGAGCGTGTTCATGATGTGGGCGTGGCCGGGCTGCACCGGTTGCTTGGGCACCTTGATATAATCCAACGCGCCAACGTTATCATAGTCGTTGCTGGCATGGAGGGGGCCCTGCCGAGTGTAGTAGCCGGTCTGGTTGACAAGCCCGTGATTGCGGTACCGACGAGTGTGGGCTACGGCGCTAGTTTCGGCGGTGTGGCAGCGTTGCTGGCCATGCTAAACAGTTGTAGCGGCGGTGTCACAGTGGTCAATATTGATAACGGATTCGGCGCTGCGTACGCGGCCTCGCTGATAAACGCGCTTTGCAGTCCCACTCGGTAATGCGGTAAACCGCTAAACTGCCTAACAATGTGGGATTAACGAGTGCGCTGGCGCGGCAGACAACAATTTAATGGGTTAACGGTTTGACGGTTCAATATTCCAACGAATGAAGTTACTGTACCTCGACTTGTGCAGTGGCATAAGCGGCGACATGCTGCTGGGGGCATTGATTGATCTAGGTGTAGACGCCGTCCAGCTCGAGCGCCACCTTGCAAAGCTCGGTCTTGGCAAGTTACACCTGCATACTGAGCGGGCCAGCCGCGGCGGTATTGCCGGCGTACATGTATGCGTTGAGTGTGGCGCGCATGAGCAGCAAGCGCATCCCACGAGCCACGCCCACCCGGCGGGCCGAGATTTCAACCAGATCCGAACGCTTATCCAAGCCAGTCCACTTTCAGACTGGGTGAAAGAAAAGGCAGTGGCTGTGTTCAGGCGCATTGCCGCAGCTGAAGGCAAAATCCATGGCGTGCCGGTCGAGCATGTCCATTTCCACGAAGTCGGTGCCCTGGACTCGATTGCGGATGTGGTAGGCGCGTGCATTGCGCTTGAGCTACTGGGTAAACCACGCGTGTTTGCGTCGCAAGTTGTTGATGGCATGGGGTGGGTCAGGTGCGAGCATGGTCTGTTGCCTGTGCCTGCACCGGCCACGCTTGAAATCCTTGGCGCACGCGGCATTCCGATCTCCCAATGCGACGAGCCGCACGAGTTGGTCACACCCACCGGCGCAGCGCTGTTGGCCGAATTTGTTGAGCGGTTTGGACCAATGACCAGGCTAGTTGCTGAGAAAATCGGTTACGGATTGGGCAGCCGCGAAAACAAGACTAGACCTAACGTACTGCGTGCTGTGCTTTGGGAAACAACACCTGTAGTTTCACATGGTCAAACACTCGATTGGGAAACCGACACTGTGGCGGTGTTGGAGACGAATCTTGACGACATCAATCCCGAGATATTGGGAAACTTCATGGAAAAGGCGCTAGCCGCAGGCGCGCTCGATGTGTTCCATACACCCATCCAAATGAAGAAAAACCGGCCGGGCGTGCTTCTAACCGTGCTGTGTGCCGAACCCGATGCCGACAAGTTCACAGAGATGATATTGCGTGAGACAAGTGCGTTTGGTGTGCGGCGGTACCCGGCCGAGCGACGCAAACTGCAACGCGAGTTCACAACGGTCGATACCCGGTTCGGCCCCGTCAAGGCGAAGCTCGGCAAACTGTGCGGCACGGTGTTACATGCGACCCCCGAGTTTGAATCATGCCGCGCGTTGGCCGAGCGCGCCGGTGTACCAGTGAAACAGGTTTATGAAGAGGCGCTCAAGGCGTTGAACTGTTGAACACCAAACACATTCGTAGTGGTGGGAGTGTGGTGGGAACAGGTTCCAAAATCAACAGACATGAATCCTGACCTGTTGAAAATTCTTTGTTGTCCCGAGACACGTCAGCCTGTCAGGCTCGCTGAGCCAGCCTTGGTGGAAGAACTGAACCGGCAGATTACCGCAGGCACACTCCAGAACCGCGCAGGAAAACTCGTGACGGAAAAGATTGACGGCGGCCTTGTGCGCGGCGATGGCAAGTTTCTTTATCCGATTCGGCAGAGCATCCCGGTGATGCTCATCGAGGAAGCAATCCCGCTCCCATCCCAGCACCAACGTTGAGATCCCACACGTTGAAATAGTGTGGTACAACATGGTCAAGGAACCGGCTGCGCTTTGACAGGCGCATGTGCGCTCGTAAAAAAGCCCTCGGTTACGCTTGTGAAAACGCAATGCTTACGGTCGGTTCGCCGAACCAACCCCAATCGAGGTCTTTTTCCAACTGGAATTTGGGCAGAAAGACGTTACTTTTGCACCGGCATATGCGGAATCGGTTTGACACAATCGAGTCTGTCCTTGCTGACATTCGCAAGGGCAAGATGGTGATTGTTGTTGACGACGCCGACCGTGAAAACGAGGGTGACCTTGTGATGGCCGCGCAGTTTGTCACGCCTGCGGCAGTAAATTTCATGGCAAAGTACGGTCGAGGCCTAATTTGCGTGCCGACAACATTCGAGCGGCTGCAGCAGCTCGGCATCGGCAGCATGGTCAAAGAAAACCGTGAATCGTTCCGGACAGACTTCCAGGTCAGTGTTGACGCAGCGCGTGGCATTACAACCGGCATAAGCGCGGCAGACCGCGCGCGGACCATTCGTGTGATGGCAGACCCAACGGCTGTGCCTGAAGACCTTGTCCAGCCCGGGCACGTGTTCCCGCTGCGCGCGCGGCCTGGTGGTGTGCTCCAGCGCGCAGGCCACACCGAGGCTGCTGTTGACCTCGCGCGACTCGCCGGCTGCAGACCTGTGGGCGTGATCTGCGAGATCATGAACGACGACGGTACAATGGCGCGGTTGCCCGAGCTGCTCAAATTTGCTAAGCGGCACAAACTGAAGATTTGTTCGATCGCAGACCTGATTCAATACCGGCGCACGCGCGAAAAGCTGGTCGTAAAAGTTGAGGTGGTCAAGCTGCCGACCGAGTACGGCGAGTTCGATCTGCACTTATACCATTCGAAACTGGATGGACAGCATCACGTTGCACTTGTGTGCGGCGATGTTGCAAATCGAAAAAATGTCCTTGTGCGAGTGCACAGCGAATGCCTGACAGGCGACGTGTTCGGCTCACGCAGGTGCGACTGTGGCGCACAACTGCATCAAGCAATGCGCATGGTCGCGCAGGAAGGCTGCGGTGTAATCGTCTATATGCGCCAACAGGAAGGTCGCGGCATCGGCTTAGCCCCAAAGATCAAAGCCTACAAATTACAAGAGGCCGGCCTTGATACAGTCGAGGCAAATGAAAAGCTTGGTTACCCACCTGACCTGCGCGAGTACGGCTTAGGTGCGCAAATCTTAGCTGATCTTGGTCTGAAAACCATCCGCCTGCTCACAAACAATCCGCGCAAAATAGTTGGGTTGGAAGGGTACGGACTTAAAGTTGTCGAGCGCGTGCCGATCAGTGTGCCGCCAAACCCGCACAATGAAAAGTACCTGAAGACCAAACGCCAAAAACTTGGGCATTTACTCTGAGACAACCAGCAGCATAAGCCCGGCGTTTTCAACGGACACTTTTTGAACCAAACTTTCGTATGCTCAAGCGCACCCCGACAAGAAAGCTAAAGTTCACCGGTGGTACTTTTGCCATCGTAGCCTCGCGCTACAATGCAAAGTACGTGAACGGAATGCTGAGCGCTGCTGTGGACGAACTAAAACGTGCAGGCGCGCCTAAGCCGCTTATAGTGCGCGTGCCTGGCGCATACGAAATTCCTGTTATTGCGGCGAAACTTGCACGCACCCGTGCTCATGAAGTCGAGCGCGACACAAAACCAAAGTTTTCAGCCATAATTTGCCTTGGTGTTATTCTTCGCGGTGAAACTGCCCACGCAGATCTGATTGCCGAAGCGGCTACGCGTGCACTAACACGCATACAGCTTGATTACGGCGTACCGGTTATTCACGAAGTCCTGCTGCTCGACAATAAAGAACAGGCGAAAGTCAGGTGCCTAAGCCACGAACATAATCGCGGCCGTGAAGCTGCTCAAACGGCCTTGGCTATGGCCAAAATAATGGAGAGCTTGGACAGCACCACGGCTTAGGCAGAGGGCGTCACAAACTTCTAACTGGGAGTCTGCCAGTTGCCCACGCGACTGTGTCTGCCCAACGGCCCCTTTGGGCTGAAAATACTTCCGCCTGTATAGGTAACCTGAGCGAATCGGATTGATACAAGTGAGGAGAATTTCGGTCTCGCGCGATTTGCGGCATGCCAACCTTGGGTTTGCACGCACACGTACGACACCAAGCTTGGACACCCTCGTGGTCTGTAAACTTATGGGCAATACTTAACTTTCAAGTTTGCATGTAACGCGACTCTTGGGCGGTTTCAGTGGTGCGACTTCTATAGCCACGAGAACGGGCTGATGGTGTCGGTGCCAAGGCCGAACCGCGGACGTGCCTTGAGCGAAAGAGTGATTGCAATGCCAAAGTCGGTTCTGCCGTAGATGTCTTCGCGGAATCGGAACACCACAGCACCGGTCCAATTGCGCAGGTCGCGATACACAGCATAGCTGTGTTCCTGCAGTTTGCCGCGGCGCAAGTCAATGTAATGCGCAGCGCGGACCGCCCAATCTTCATTTAGCCGATAGAAAAACGCGCTATTGACAATATCGTTGCCGATGCCCCACGCAGTTGGCACAGGACGCAAATCATCGCGCAGGTAGAAATATGTTATCCCCCAGCTCCAGGTTGAGCCAGGTTGAATTGTCAATGTTTCTCGAACCAAATTGAACCGGTTGGCATCGATATCGAACCTGTTTTCCGACTCGAACGTTAGCCATGTGCGCGGTCTGACAACCAAGGCAGAATAAATGTCCGAAAACGTTTTTTGACCGTCATGCGTGTCCAAGCGCCAGTCGGTGAACAATTCCCAACTAACAATGTCATCAATTGCGCCGTTGCGCTTGGTTTGGAGTCGGTTGCGTAGACCAACTCTGAGCACGTTTTGGCTGTCAATCGAGTCAATCGAGTTGTAGTCCGTGAACTCAATGGGTAGCGGGCGCAGGCTGGCTGTTTCGTAATCGAATTGCGGAATCCGGTTGGGCCTGTGGTTTGGCTCTGGCACGTATGCGTAATTGAGAGTGGGCTCCAGAATGTGGCGCAGGCCGTTGAGCTGCAACAGGTCGCTTCGTGAATTCGGCCATGTCCGCCACGCCTTAAAAGTAAGCTCAACACCGGTATTGAAAACGCCACGGTACATTTCGTCTGTAGCAGCGCCATTGCCTGTGGCTTCGGAATAGTAAGTCAACCTGCCTCCTGCGCGTGGTGTAATGTTTAACCAGCCAAACAGTGTCTGCGGAAGCACAAGCTGATGAAACGTGTCTGCGCGCGCGGCGGCGAAGTCCCCGGGCACAAACCCGTTTGTCTCAGCAAATCGCCTGTGAAGATACGCGAACGAACTTTCGCTTTCATAAAACACCGGCAGTGGCCCAATCTGTTGACGGTAGCCTGTGAGCTTGATCTGCGGCAGCCGCTCGACGGTCTCGATGAACTCGTTAAGGCGCGGCTGCGCGTAAATGTCCAGGCTGAAGTTTTGCCAGAACTTGGTCAGGTCCAGATAAGTTTTCGGCTGCGGATTGCGTCTGTAGTCGCGCTCGAAGAATTCTTTAAGCACGCCAGCGTCGCTTTGGTAGTTTGCCTGCGCTTTGATTTCGACGTCAGTCAACGGGCTTGATTGGTAAGCGAACCCGAACACATGCCGGTCGGTTGGATACTGTTCGCCACTGAGTGCGTGCTCAGGCTCTTCGTCGTGAAGATAATGATATTTGAGAGCGGCTGTGCCCCAGCGGTCGAGTCTGTATTCGGCTTGAGTGCCTGCCCCTAGGCCACGCTTGAGTCTGTAATCGAGTTGCAGTGCGCCATCGAACTGTTCCCCTACGAAAAAGTCGAACCTACCGAGAATAAACGGGCCGAACCGACTGCGATAACCCGGTGTAACAGTGAAATGATTGGCCCGCGCATCGAGTCTGCGGCTGTAATATGGGAGGTAAAAAATTGGGACGTCACCAATATAGAGTATTGCGTCACGCGCTTCGAGGTATTTGCCCGGAACAATTTTGATTGATCTGGCGCGGATTTTTTGGACCGGCTCGGCTACGTCTTCGGTCGTAATGAGCGCATTTGTGGCATGGTACAGTTGGTTAGACACATCGCCGTATAGGCCTTCGGCCTGAACAAACACAGGCCATTTGCCAGTCCGAAACCGTTCGGCGTGCATCTGTCGTGTCTTGAAGTTGTAGTGGATTTTTTGGCCGAGCCATAGCTGTTGGTCGTGCACGATACAAACTGCGCCTTCGGCAATTGCATCGCCCGTGTCACGGTTCACGCTGGCTTTGTCGGCTGTTAACACCGAGTCGCCGTACCGCACCAGCACGCGCTTTGTTGCGGTGACCAAGCCGGTGACAAGGTCAATCTCGACCTTGCCGTCCGGAGCAAGTGCCTCGATTTGCCAGTCAGCCGGTTCTTGGGCAAATGAACCAACCATGGCAATCAACACGGCAATCGCAGCGCTGGTGGGCAAACAAGCTCGCATGCGGCCGGCACAGCTAAACAAAACCTGCTCGGCCTGCCAAGCTGTATTTAATTTGCGAAGGCGCACCCGGTTTTTGGCATGTGATTTGCGGCTTTTTGGGTTGGTAGAGACGGTGTTTATGGCAACCAAGGTGAGGCTAATTAAACTTCTGAACAGCGTGCAGCCGGTCGCGCACACGCCGGCCAAACGGCCCGCCCTAAAGCCGGTTGTGCTTTATCTAATGGAGCTTAGGTCGCATTCAGCCGGCTCAGCTTTTGCACGAAAGAAGTTCGCCATACCCGTTTCGGTAAAACCCACCGCGATACCGCAGCCGGTCAAGATCTTGCAACTGACGCGCCCGGGCAAACACCAGCGTGAGCTTATGGTACAGCGCTAAAACTGTAAGCGCACCGGTCTCATATCACCGGCAACCTTTACAGGGACGTAAACTCGACTTGTTCAAACCCGAGCTGGGCAAGGAAAATTCTTAACTCGGCTTTGGCACGCTGCTCTGCGTCGGTCAATATACCGCCAACCCGTGCCGCACGCCGGATGTCGTCAATTGCGTTTTGTCGTGCGGTTTGTTGCAGGTCTTTATCGAACTTGCGCAACAGGCCTGTCGAGTGTTCAATCACCCTTGTCTGTGAATCGTCCAGGTACGCATCCAGCACTTGCGCAGGCGGCAGATTAATGACGACTTTTTTGCCGGTCACCTGGATGTCCTCCGGGCGCAACCTGTTCAGGTCAACACCAGCTTTAACGATCCCATGTGCGACGATTAGCACGCGGTTCTCGCCGTACCACTTGACGTCTTCGACCAAAACAACTTTTTCGATGATATATTTGACCGTGACAAGCTCCGCCAAGCTTTGAATGCGCGTCAACAATGCTGGGCCAGTCGTCACGCGCGCGCCGGCGTGCTGACTCGCAAACTGTATAAGGCGCCCGCCTACAAACAGCCCAAGACAGAAAATTGCCCCCAACACAAGTAACGCAGCCGCTAAACGTAGGGTTTTCATGTGCACAATTTAACCCCTAGCCGTACAAAGCTTAAACACGAAAAAAAACGCCCCGGTAAGCTTGGCCCTGACAAAGTTTGCGCTTTGCACAAGAGCACCGGCACCTAAAATGCCGCTCATGACCATGTACACAGTGGGGATGTATCCAGCTTACAGGCCGCGTCGGCTGCGCCAGACGCCTGCCCTGCGCCGGTTGACATGCGAGACAAACTTGAACAGTGCCCAGCTTGTGTTGCCGCTGTTTGTGCGCCCTGGACGTAATGTACGCCGGCCTGTGCCTGCGATGCCTGGCGTGTTTCAACTTTCGCCGGATCAACTGGTGCGTGACGCCGAGCAGGCATACAACGCAGGTGTACGTGCGGTGTTATTGTTCGGAATACCGGAGCGAAAGGATGCCAAAGCCTCTGGTGCCTATGCCAGAAACGGTATTGTGCAACTGGCAGTACGCCAGCTCAAAAATGCCATACCCGAGCTGATTGTCATTACCGATGTGTGCCTGTGCGAGTACATGTCGCACGGCCATTGTGGCATCGTGAAACAAACTGCGCAGGGACCGAAAATTGTAAACGACCCTACGCTTGCGTTGCTTGCGCGCACTGCAGTCAGCCATGCCGAGGCCGGCGCAGACATTGTTGCACCTAGCGACATGATGGATGGTCGCGTGCGCGCAATTCGGCAGGCGCTCGATGCAAACGGATTCACCGATACACCAATCATGTCTTACGCAGCCAAGTTTGCCTCGGCATTTTACGGGCCTTTCAGGCAGGCTGCTGAATCAGCGCCGACATTTGGCGACCGCCGCAGCTATCAAATGGACCCAGCCAATGCACGCGAAGCATTACGCGAGGTTGCAATGGACATAGCTGAGGGGGCAGACATTGTCATTGTCAAACCTGCGTTGGCCTATCTTGACGTGCTGTATCGCGTGAAAACCGAGTTCGGGTATCCAACGGCAGCTTATGCAGTAAGCGGTGAATTCGCCATGTTAAAGGCTGCAGCAGCTCGCGGTTGGCTCGACGAGAAAGCTGTCTTACTCGAGATGCTCACTGCTATCCGGCGTGCCGGTGCTGACATCATCATTACCTACGCTGCCAGGGACGCTGCGGCCTGGCTGCGTCAGCAGGCTTGACTTGCTCAAATCTACCCGTGCGAAGTGACGACTGTAATTGTGTTTTTGGGGAGCGGCTTTAGAGGACTTTTCTTAAACGGACGTGCGTCCTTAGAGAGTTACGACCTGCCAATAGTGACGAAGACGTAAACCAGCACAACGGCAATTACAATCAGCACAACAATCGCGCCGATGCGGAAATACCTTGCGGCCTTATCCTCTTTTTTGGCAAAGCCCTTGGCCTGCATAGAACTTGCAGCGGGGCTTGCCTGTCCGAGTTCATCCAAGCGCACGCCGCGGGCTGTGATCTTTTCCGTCTGCCGTTTTAAGCCGGGCAACACCGGTCCGTCTTCGAGCCGCAGCTCGATCCTGCCTAGCCGCAGAATTTGACCCGGCTTGAGGACAGCCTCGGTTATCTGTTCGTCATTTATGAAGGTGCCGTTGGTCGAGTTAAGGTCCTTGACTCGTATGCCGTCCCCTGAAACAACCAGTTCACAATGATGACTGGATACCGACGGCTCTGAGATCTGGAAGCTGTTCTCCTCAGCACGGCCAATTGTAACTCGCTCAGCCGAAAGCTCGTAAGAGAGTCCGGTGAACCCTTCGGTCAGAACGATAAGCTTGGCCATAAGTAGTTTTTGCGTTGATTATTGCCCCTGCGTCGAACCAGTCAATCGCAAATCGTGCTTGTTACCGGCTATCGGGTTTCTGCGCGTTGGTACCCGCATCAGGCGCCGGCTTCGACTGGGTACGACTCGCGGCTTTTTGGCGCAGTTTTTCCAGCTCAGCTATGAACCAGCTCGGTCCGCCTGGCTTGTAACCAAGGTCACCGAGCCTGTTGCCAGCGCTGTCCAAAATAACCAGTGTCGGGTACCCTTTAATGCCATATTTTGCTGCCAAGGCCCTATTCGCCTGTTGTTGTTCTTTGGCGAGCTGTTTTTTGCGCGGGAAATCCACCAACACAAGCACAAGATTTGTATTGGCATACGCCGCAAATTCAGGCGTCGAAAAAACTTCCTTGTCCAGCCGAATGCACCACGGGCACCAGTCTGAACCGGTAAAGTTTAGCAACACAAGTTTTTGTTCCGACTTGGCCTTGGTCAGCGCTTGTTTGGCATCTGTCATCCAGTCAAGTTGCGCCCCAGCCAAACTCGACACCACCCAACAACCAAGCCACAAAAAAAGGATTGGTTTTGCGACTACACATTTCATGAGCGCAATTTTGCATTATCCACCGCCGATTGCAAATTGTTGTCTCGCCACACGATTTTGCCGCCAACGATTGTAAGCATTGCTTTACCTTTAAGTTTCCAGCCGTAAAACGGGCTGTTACGCGACTTACTGGCAGTGCAGTCAACAGTCAAAACCCACTGTCGGTCCGGATCAATCACAGTGACATCTGCGTCTGCACCAACGCTCAGTGTCCCCTTTGACAAATGCAGCAGCCTCGCCGGGTTTATAGTGAATTTGGCAATCAACTCGACCAGCCCAAGCCGACCATTATGATAAAGCTGCATCAACGATAGCGCCAACGCCGTCTCAAGCCCGGTCATCCCGAACGGCGCAACATCGAACTCGACTTCTTTTTCGTAATCGCAGTGTGGCGCATGGTCACTGGCGATCACATCAATTGTGCCGTCCGCCAGCCCTGCAAGGAGCGCTTCCCTATCGGCAGCGGAACGGATCGGCGGGTTAACCTTGAAATTTGTGTCGTAAGAAGGCCAACGCGGCAACTGATCAGCGTGTTGTGTTGCTACAAACAATCCTTTGGCATCTGTAGCCCAAAACTTGTCGCTACCCGCAACTGCTGCGTCGGTAAGCGTGAAATGATGCGGACATGCTTCGCCTGACACTGGCAACCCCGCTTGTTTAGCCTGACGCAAAAGCTCGACGCTGCCAGCTGCACTAATGTGTTGGCAATGCACATGTGCACCGGTCAGCTTGGCGAGCAAGATGTTCCGTGCAACAATCACCTCCTCGGCCACCGCGGGCAAACCGCGCAATCCTAGCACGGTGCTCCAATACCCTTCATGCATCACACCGTCGGCTGCCAACGCGCTGTCCTGGCAATGATCAAGCACAGGCAAATCGAACATGCGCGCGTACTCGAGCGCGCGCCGCATCAGTTCATTGTTTTGGATGCAGTTGCCATCGTCGCTGATTGCAACCACACCGGCGCGATACAACGAGCCGATCGGCGCAAGTTCTTCCCCGGCAATGTTTTTTGTGATTGTACCTGCAACAAACACGTTCACAGCACCATGCCGCAAAGCGCGTTCGTGAATCAACGCGACCGTGGTCGGATTATCAATCGCAGGCGTTGTATTGGGCATACACACCACCGACGTGAACCCACCACGCGCAGCCGCGGCAGTCCCTGTTGCAATGGTTTCCTTGGCTGCCTGGCCAGGCTCGCGCAGATGCACATGCATGTCTATCAAGCCAGGACAAACAATCAGGCCTCTGACATCTATCCGCGTTGCGTCTGGAGGCGCTTTTTTTGCCGCATCAGCTCCAACAGCAGTTATTTTGCTATCCTGAATCAAAAGGTCCGCAACAACGTCCCGGAAAGCCGAATTTGCCGGGTCGATTACACGCCCGCCAATGAGCAACAGTGAACTCATCGGCTCGAAGGATATACTTGCGGCGGTTGACATTGCAAGTGCACCGGATAATATGCTTCGGGTTGCGGGTGTAGCTCAGTGGTAGAGCTCCAGCCTTCCAAGCTGGCTACGTGGGTTCGATTCCCATCACCCGCTCCAGTCACTAATCAACGCCAGACTTCAATACCCGGCCGAGTGCGTTACAAGACCTTTTATTATTGCCACACTTGCGGATGTCCCAAGCCGGTTTGCGCCTGCGGCAATCATCGCCAGTGCAGTTTGTGTATCACGAATCCCGCCTGCAGCTTTGACGCCGAACCGCGGTCCCACCACGTCGCGCAACAGGTTAACGTCTTCAATTGTGGCGCCGGCGCCGCCAAATCCAGTCGAGGTTTTCACAAACTCCGCGCCCGAATCCAACACCAGGTGACACGCGCGGATTTTTTCTTCACGCGTGAGCAGACACGTTTCGAGAATAACCTTCACGGGGTGTTCATCGGCAGCTTCGACAACATCGCGCAACTCGCGCAACACGTAGTTGTCATCGCCCTCTTTTAATTTTCCGATGTTCAACACCACATCCACCTCATGCGCACCATCGTCAATTGCGGCCTCGGTTTCGAATCGTTTGACGTCGGCTGCCACTGCGCCAAGTGGAAAACCAATCACACAACACACTTTCACTTCCGTGTCTTCGAGTAGATACCGCGCCTGTACAACGCGCGAACCGTTAACGCATACACTGTAAAAATTAAATTCACGCGCTTCAGTGCATAACTTTTCGATGTCCTTTGCGGTTGCATCCGGTTTAAGCAACGTATGATCAATAAACCGCGCAAGCTCGGCTGCCGATAAACTGCTTGTGTTCATAACGTTGTGTATTTAGGCTGGCGCGTCAGCTAAGCGTCGTCAACTGTCTTAACGCTTGAATGTTGTTCGTGCCGGGGCTGAAGCCCGGCGAGGCCCGAAGATTTTCTATGCTCGAGGCCAATTGCAGGATGCTCCGGTTCGTGCTAAAAGACTCTGGCCAGGGAATGTTGCTACCCACCTCCTCGTTCGACTGCAGGCCGACGGTTTACACCCGCCGGTGGCAGTCACACTGACTTGCCCCAGTCGAAAACCCACGGGCAAACGGGCTTGAAACAGATTGCGCTCAGCCCATGCGCCCGCCGCCGTGCGCACCACGATACCTGCCGCCCCCGTGTCGTTCCTCGCGCGGTCGCGCAACGTTAACTGTAATTGTGCGACCTTTGAAACTCGTGCCGTTTAGCTTTTGAATTGCGGTTTGCGCGGCTTCGTCGTTTGCCATCGTAACGAAGCCGAACCCACGCGATTTATGCGTGAACCGATCAAGCACAATGTTGGCTTCAGTCACGCCGCCGTGCTGTGAGAACAAAGCTTGCAGGTCTGTTTCGGTGACATCTGGAGCAAGCCCGCCAACATACAGTCTGTTTTGCATGATAACTTTGCCGCAGAGCTATCGGCCATCTCGTGAGACCGTTCCCGACCGCCGGGTTTCAAACCTTCACTGAACAGGGTCACTTGAAGATTTACCGCATCTCGAAAAGTCCAATTGGCTCTGTGTGCGGTTGATGATGGCCACTTGCACAAAAAAAGCAAACCGAATCTGCACAAAAACTTGACAAGGTATCGGCGCTAACCTTTTTGGCGTCAATAGATACCCGCGTGCAAACGCTGGTGGTACAATTAAATCCTCGGTGAGTTAGGAAGCCATATTACAGTCAGCCATCTGTGTTTGGCACGTGCAACACCAGTCGTAGCTTGGCGCTTGGTTCCAGCCATCGAAGACTGGACTTACCGGCGTCGGCAGTGACCCAGGTCCCGATTAGTCCACTGCAGGCCGCCAGTCCAATACACGCAATTGAACCGTCATGCGCTCGCCGAATTCATGAATCACAGGTGTAAACGCAAGATCAAATCTACCCGTTGGCAATAGTTCATTGCCTGCACCCCACCAAAGCGTCTGGCGCGTTGTGGTGCCGTCCGTTACCCACATTTTGACGTGTTGGCAGTCTGGCCCGATGCGTCGCAAAGGCCGGTGGTGTGTCAGTCTACGTGCCATGAATCGCACAGGTGGGTTGCCAAGACCAAACGGCTTGAGTCGGTCCAACTCACGCACGCGCCCGATGTTCAGCTCGCCCAAAGTCACCTCGGCATCAATGCACAAGCACGGTTGCAGCATTTCTGGCCTGAGCGATTTACGCGCAATTTCATTGAGCTGCCGTCTGAGCGCTGGGATGTTTTCAGGTCTAATTGTCAAGCCGGCAGCCATTGCGTGTCCGCCGTGGTCAAGCAGCAGGTGGCTGCATTGCCGTAATGCTGCCGCTAGATCGAACCCCTCGATGCTCCGGCCAGAACCACGCAACCGGGTGCCTTGACCACCAACGACCACGGCAGGGCGATGGAACTGTTGCACAAGGCGCGATGCAACAATCCCAATCACACCCATGTGCCAACCTTCACGTCCCTCGACAATCACATAATCTATGTCGGGGTCGAAGCCGGCTTGAACCGCGTTAACAATTTCGTCGGTTATTGTCTGCTCGATTTTTTGTCTTTCACGGTTGAACGCGTCCAGTGCACGTGCAAGCAAGTCTGCTTCGGCGGTGTCGGTTGTTAACAAGAGTCGCAGTGCCTGTTCGGCCGTCTCGAGCCTGCCCGCGGCATTTAATCGGGGTGCAAGTTGAAAACCAACTTCATACGGGCCAACTGTAGCCGGGCAACGAGAAACTGTCTTGAGCGCAACTAGGCCGGGTCGGTCGGTTGTGCTCAAGCGCGCCAGACCTGCTGAAACCAAAATCCGGTTTTCACCCGTCAGCGGCACAATGTCAGCTATCGTGCCCAGTGCAACCAGTTCGAGCAACCTGCGCACATCAAACTGTGCTGCTGGCTTAAACCCCACAGAGCGGCCATGCTTGACAACAGCATGTGCAAGTTTGAACGCGAGTCCAACCGAACACAGCTCAGTCAAATTTCCTGGCTGAACCTTGGCTGATTTACACGCATGTCCAGCATGCAACTCAGCATCTGATGTTGCAGAAGCCAATTGCGGGTTCACCAGTGCAGTTGCACGCGGGGGCGGTGACGCCAGTTGATGATGGTCGAGTATAATCACGTCAATACCACGCTGACGCAGCCACTGGACAGTCTCGATTGCCGTTGAACCGCAATCAACCGCAATCAACAGTTTAGTTGGGAAATGCTCCAGACAATTGGCAACTGCTCTTTGGCTCAGGCCGTAGCCTTCGTCCAGTCTTTTGGGGAGGTAAAAATCAACCTTTAAACCCACACACTTGAACAACTCCACAAGCAATGCTGTTGACGTAACACCGTCAACGTCATAATCGCCAAAGACAACAACTGGCTCGTGTTTCTTCAGCGCATCAAACAACCGCTCGACTGCCGCATGCATATTCGGGAGGCTGAACGGGTCGGACAAATGTGCAAGACGCGGCTCGAGGAATTTTTGGATTGATTCAGCATCGGTCAGACCGCGGTTGAGCATGCACTGCGCCAACAGCGTGCTAATGCCCAACTGCCTGGCCAGCCGTTGTGCAAGCAACGGTTGCGCATGCGCGACTGACCAGCGGCATTTCATTGCATCCAACGCAAAAGCGCAATCAACATGCCTATCCACCGGACAAGATGGTTTGCGATCAAATCACCCCAAAACGCAAAATACACGCACGTGCACGCTGCTGCGGCGTACCCGAGCCAGATCAATAGCCCGTCCTGTTCCATCATGCTCAGCGCAATCAAAATAATCGCGTAACTCGGCAGCGAATTCGTAAAGAAGAACGGGGGTGACGGCAACGGCAATGCAAGCAGAACCGCCATGAATGCTATCAAAAGTCCGTTCGCAAGTCTTGCAGCCGGCCAGGCAAGCCAATGCGTACGGCGTGGTCGGACAAGTTTTTCGAGTTTGGAAAGCAACTTGGCACTGCCAGACAAAGCTCGGCTTTTGAACCGGTCCGGCACCGGGCGTTCTCCGAGCACCTTGGGTAGGCGCGGCCGCTTGCCAAGAGCTTGTCGCATTGCCACAACCATGATTGTAAGACCCACCGCGGTGCTGAGCCCGGGCACCGACAGCGGCACTACAAATGGCAAACACAAAACGACCATCACAAGGTAAAGGCCGCGGCCGTGCGTACGCTCTAATAGCATGTTAAGAGTCAATGAACCGGACGCTGAGTTTTGCTTCAGCAGCTCGACTAGGCTTTGCGACAGCGGCTGTTGCATCTGCAAAATGTACGCTCAGGCCGAGGCCGGGGTTTCAGCCAAGCTGACTTTGCACGCCGAGCCGGTGACAAACTCTAGGGTTTCTTGTTTTGTCCAGCCCGATACAACGTTGGCCACCACGACCTAACCAAAACAAAGCGAAAGCGTGAACCACAGGACCAGCCAATCTGCTGCCGCCTCGAAGTTGACGAGGCGCGTATGTCTGTGGGGCATGCCCAGCTTGAGCACAAGCAAGACGACTGTGCACAGCAACAAACCAGCCCAATGTCAACCGGTTATGTTGATCGGGTCGAGCGTGCATGTTGCCGCCCGCTACACCCTTGCAGTCTCTGGAACGGGTTGAATAGCAACCTGCGAGCCGAGTGCGGGCCGTTCGCCCTTGTGCCACCACAATACAAGCGCGCTGGCAATGTAAATGCTTGAGTACGTGCCGGTCAAAATGCCCACAAGGAACGTAAAGGCAAAGTCGTTGATCACACCCCCACCGAAAAGGTACAGCGACAATGTGGCCAGAAACACCGTGAGTGAAGTGATGATCGTGCGGCTCAAACATTGGTTGAGCGCCTGGTTGATTATATCCCTGAAGCTGCCGCGGACGCCGAGCTTCAGGTCCTCACGAATCCGGTCGAAGACCACAATAGTGTCATTGATTGAAAACCCGATTATAGTAAGCACCGCAGCCACAATCGGCGCGCTTAGCTCGCGGCCGGTGAGGAAAAACCAGCCCATCGTCATCAGTATGTCGTGGACAAGAGCAACAACCGCACCGACAGCAAACGAAAACTCGTACCTGAAAGCCACGTAAACTAAAATACCAAACATGGCAATGAGAGTAGCGATGATCGCCGTGCGCGTAATTTCCTTCCCAACAACAGGTCCAACGGTGTCAACCGATGGCGGGCTGAGTTGGTACTGCGGCAGCTTTTCATGAAGTGTATTTGCAACCAGCTCAGAAATGCCTTCTTTGTATGGCAACACGAGCCGGAGCGTTTCGACCCCCGTAGCAAGATTGCGTTGTACCACGGGCGTGACCTCGCCTAAGCCCAACGGCGCAAGTGCCTTGCGCACGTCTTCGCGTAGCTTGTCTGCGCTGCCAGCCTGCGGTGTGCTGAAAAGATAGGTTTGCTGGATTCCACCCGCAAAATCCGGGCCAAGCACCTTGTGCCCCCGCACAAAGATTCCGTACCCGTTGCCAACCAAAATTAACGCCCAAGATGCTACAAATGCCGGCACTGCCCAACGCAGAAAATCAATGTTTGTACCGCCAATCAACCTGAGCATCGGCAGTGATTTGAGCAGGTTTTTGTCCAGCAAAAACTCGAAGATCAGCCGTGTCACAATTAGCGCGGTAAACAAGCTCGCTGCTATTCCGATGCTCAGTGTTGTGCCGAATCCTTTCACAGGTCCGGTGCCGAAAATAATCAAGACCACCGACGCAATAAGCGTGGTCAGGTTTGTGTCGAAGATCGTCCAAAACGCCTTCTTATAACCCGCAGTGATTGCGCCGCGCAACGATTTGCCCGCTGCAAGCTCCTCGCGAATCCGCTCGAAAATGAGCACGTTTGCGTCCACGGCCATGCCGATCGTGAGCACAATACCGGCTATGCCAGGCAAGGTAAACGTAGCACGGATGTAGCACATCACGCCCAGAATGATCAGCACGTTGAACACAAGCGCTACATTGGCCACTAGACCCGCCAGCAGGTAATACCCGAGCATGAACAACGCAACTGCTATTGCCCCTATGATTGTTGCACGAATGCCGCTCTGGATCGTGTCCTTGCCAAGCGAGGGGTCAACCTCGCGCGATTCGATTATCTTAACCGGTGCTTCGAGCGGGTTCTGGAGGACATTCGCAAGCTCCTGTGCCTCAGCCAGGTCGAAGTTCCCCTCGATAACGCCGCTACCACCCAGAATCGCTGTCTTAATCACCGGCGCTGAATACAACACGCCGTCAAGCACAATCGCAAGTTGCCGGCCGACGTTTGCCTCGGTAAGCCTACCGAAGATTTTTGCTCCTTCGGACGTTAGGTTGAACGCAATTTGTAACCCGCCGGTGTACGGGTCGCGGGTGGGAAAAGCATTCTTAACGTATTTGCCCGTCATGCCATACGCGGGTTTTTTCTGCACAAGATAACCCGGCACCGTGACCCGTTGCCCCCCAACAACACTCTCATGCGGGTGCGGCAGAAATTCGTATCCGGGCGCGCGCTCGCCGCGCATGACCAGCTCGTCGCTCTGCTCGTGTACGAGCCTGAACTCAAGGAACGCAGCCCGCTGGATTTGACGCATTGCGCTTTCTTTATCGGCCTCAGATAAGCCGGGCAATTGGATCAAGATCCTGTCGGCGCCGGCAGGCTGAATAATCGGCTCGGCCACACCGAACCTGTCAACGCGCCTGCGTAAAACCTCGACAGCCTGTGCAAGCGCAGCTTCTCTGCGCGAGGTCTCGAGCGCACGTTGGTAAACCCACTGTACTACCGCTCGGGCGCGGTTTGTCTCGCCCCCACTTGGTGCAGCTTCGAAATACCGGCCAACGTTATTGGTCGCCAAAATGTCCAAAAGCTGCCCGATTTGAATAGTGGGGTTTTCTTTGATGACCTGTTGAACGGTCTCAACAATGTTCGTGAAGTCGGCGTCTGTGTTTTTCGCCTCATGAACGAACGTGTCCAACAAATGCTCGGGGTTCACCTCGTACTGCATCTGCACAAGGAACGAGACGCCGCCCTGCAGGTCTAAGCCGAGCCTGATTTTGCCTGCGCCTTCACGCTGTAGCCGGTGCAGGATGTACCGGGTTGGGTCAGGTTGTTTCTGTGCCTCGGGCCAGAACGGGAAATACCGCGTGATATCGTTTGTGCCAATTGCCTCAAGCAGATTGCCAAATGCACGAGCTGGATTGCGTGCCTGCAATTGCCTTAGCTCATATACAATGTTCGAGTACGCAACGTCGCGTCTAAGCGCGCGCCGCTGAAACTCGGTTGCAACATCACGGCCTTTCGGCGGGTACAATGCGTATATAGACCAGCCGACAACCAGAATAACGATAATCCTCCAGAGATTTTTTCTGCCCATCGCGTGAAGTTAAGGTGCGTTTTGTTCGCTGCTGCGTTCGGTGATCTCGACAACAGCAGATTTAAGCATCTCGAGCTTTGTGTCGCCGGAGCGCACGGTCACGGTGCGTTCTTTGACAGTGATAATTTCGCCTATTATGCCACTGGATGTAATAACTTTGTCTTTTGGCCTGAGCGACTTAAGCAGCTTTGCGTGCTGTTTGGCCTTTATTTGCTGCGGCCGCAGCAGCATCACGTAAAGCACGATCATCATTAAGACAAACGGCACAAGCTGCAGGTACCATGGCGCACCTGCACCTTGGTCACCTGTAGGTGCCGGTCCTAAACCAAAAAACACGCTCGCAAAGCTGAACTGTTTTAACATGCTCACGAAAAACAGACACCGAATCTAAACCTTGGCCGGTTTTTGGCAAGCTGTTAGATGCACTCCGCAAAAACCTGCTTCGGTCAACATACGGCAAATGCAGGCCTTGCAAAGCTGGTCCTGCCGACCTACTTTGAAGCTGTTCAAACGCACAACGCAGTATGAAACGACGATTTATATTCGGCCTTGTAGCGATTGCCTTATGTGTGAACCTGGCTGTCGGGGCGCGGATTTACCTGGCTGCAGCCGAGCGCGCTGAAAAGGAATCGGCTTATCCAAGTCTTGAGATGTTTGCTGTTGTGCTCGAAAAAGTCCGCAGGGACCACGTTGACGGTGAGAAGCTTACTTACGACGAGCTGGTCCGTAAAGCGCTCAAAGGCATGGTTCAGGCACTTGATCCGCACAGCGAATTCCTCGAAGTTGCCGAATACAAAGATTTGCAGGAAGATACCCAGGGTAGTTTCGGCGGGCTTGGCATAGTGGTCTCGATACGTGAAAATTTCCTGACGGTGGTTGCACCAATGGAAGATACCCCTGGCTTTCGAGCTGGGATCCTGGCTGGGGACCGAATTTTGGAGATCGACGGCAAAAGCACCGAAAAAATGTCGCTCCAGGAAGCTGTGCGCAACCTGCGCGGCCAGCCGGGCACAGATGTCACAATTAAAATCCAGCGTCCGTCAACCGGCATGGTCAAGGAACTGCGCTTGACCCGCGCTGTGATCAACATTGACCTTGTCAAAGACATTAACGGCAAACGCGAGTTTCCGCTCGGCCAAGATAAAATTGGCTACATTCGAATCGTTCAGTTCGGCGAACGCACCGGCGCCGAGCTTGAGTCAGCCATTAAAAAACTCAAGGCGCAGGGCATGCAGGCACTAATACTCGATTTGCGATGGAACCCCGGCGGACTACTTGATCAAGCCGTTGACGTGTGCTCGAAATTCCTGGCCCGCGGTAAACCGGTCGTCAGTACCAAAGGCCGTGCGCCAGAACAAACCACCGTACGTAAAGCGCGTGGCAGCGGCGACATCCTAACTTACAAAGATGGTACACCTATGCCAATGGTCGTGCTTGTGAACCTGGGCAGTGCAAGTGCGTCTGAGATCGTAGCCGGCTGTCTCCAAGACCTCAAACGCGCAATTGTGCTGGGTGAGAAAACTTTTGGCAAAGGCTCCGTCCAAAGCATCCTGCCGTTGCCGGATGGTTCGGCGTTGAAATTGACCACGGCAATCTACTATACCCCAAGTCATAAGGCTATCCATGCACAAGGTATTACCCCGGATATCATCGTCCCTATGAGCGAGGACGACGAGCGCAATATCATGTTGAAACGCACCCCCGGCGGCATCGAGACACTTGACGAAAAAGAGCGCGCGCGTGTCGTGGCCACGCGCGATTTGCAACTCGACCGTGCAATTGACCTGCTCAAAGGCATCTTGCTGTACACACAGCGCCAACAAAAACTAAACAGACAAACCGAACACGCAGATATGGCCCCGCCCAAAGGTGCACAGGCTATCGTTAACTGAACCGTTGAACCGTCGACCCGTCACATTCTAAAACCGAAAACTGGCATCGTACTGCCTTCATGTTTAGACCAAAACTCGCTTTGCCGATTCAACAATTCAACGGCTCAGCGCCATAACGCGCTACACGCCCTCGGATGACTATCCTTGCTATTGAAACCTCTTGTGACGAAACGAGCGTCGCCGTTGTACGCAACGGCCAAATCCTGTCAAACATCGTGTCGTCGCAGGTTAAATTGCACGCTGACTATGGCGGTGTTGTCCCCGAGCTGGCCGCACGCGAACATTTGCGAAACCTACTGCCGGTTGCAAATGCAGCCCTTAAAAGCGCGAACCTCGAACCTGCAGAAGTTGATGCCGTTGCAGCCACGCAAGGTCCGGGTTTACCAACTGCTCTTTTGGTGGGGTTAAAGGCCGCACAAGCAATTGCGTTTGCGCTGGGTAAACCGTTCATCGGTATTCACCATCACGAGGCGCACCTGTATTCACCCTGGTTAACCGGTCAACCGCCGCGAGTGGACTTTGAGTCGTTTCAACCGAACGTGGCGCTCATAGCCAGCGGCGGACACACAATGCTGGTGCACGTGCAAGCCATACTCGAACACAAGTTGCTCGGCTCAACCCTCGATGACGCCGCAGGTGAATGCTTTGACAAGGTCGGCAAACTAATCGGGTTGCCGTACCCTGCCGGCCCAGAGATAGACCGCCTGGCTCAAACCGGTAGTCCTGCCGCGTTTGAGTTCCCACGCCCAATGCTAAGCGATCCATCGGACGATTTTAGTTTCTCCGGGCTCAAAACTTCAGTCAGATATTTCTTGCGCGATCATCCCGAGGTTTTAAACACCGAACAACTGGTGCGCGACCTGTGCGCAAGTGTGCAGGCTGCAATTGTCGAGGTGCTCGTCACAAAAACTACCCGCGCAGCAAATCGGCTAGGTGTAAAATGCATAACCGCTTCTGGCGGCGTACTTTGCAACAGCACGTTACGCAGCAGCCTCGCTACTGCAGCCGCAAGCGAAGGGATCACACTCAGACTTGCAGAAAAAGCTTTCTGCACTGACAACGCCGCAATGGTTGGCGTGTTGGCAGAGCTAAAACTGCTGCATGACGCTCAACCGACAAATCTCGACGCCGAAATCGCCCCGTCAATGGCACTCTAGAACAGTCGCAACGAAATGCGAGTCTCGCCATTAGACCAGTTTACGAAAGCCTATTTTTCCTGTCGTTGTTCGCGGGCTTTCTTGCTTTCTTCGATGACCTTTTGTTGCAGGTGCGAGGGCATTTCCTCGTAATGACTAAACTCCTCGGAATGCACACCGCGTCCGCCTGTGAGCGACCGCAATGTGGTTGCGTACCGGTAAAGCTCAGCAGCCGGCACTTGCGCTTTGATAATCTGCATGCCGCCGACGCTGTCTATGCCGAGAATTTTGCCACGGCGACCAGACAAATCACCCATCACAGCCCCGACAAACTCGTCCGGTACCTTGATCTCGAGCGTTTGAATCGGCTCCAGCAGACACGGTCTTGCGTTCATGAACGCCTCTTTGAAAGCGTAGTAACCCGCGATCTGGAACGAGATGTCGTTCGAGTCAACCGGGTGCATCTTGCCGTCGTAGAAGTCAACCTTCACGTCGGTAACTCTGTACCCAGCCAGGATCCCCTCTGCAGCAGCTCGGTTTACCCCTTTCTCGACCGACGGAACAAATACACGGTCAACGTTCTGTCCGACAAGTGATTCGGTGAACTCCAGGCCCGTATCGCGCGGTTTTGGCTCGATGCGTATCCATACCTCGGCGAACTGGCCTGCCCCACCGGTCTGTTTTTTGTGGCGATACTTGGCTTCTGCGCGAGCCTTGACAGTTTCGCGAAACCGGATCTTGGGCGGCACAAGCTCAAGGTCAACCTTGTACCTGCGTTTGAGCTCGTCGGTGATGATCATCAGGTGCATTTCCCCCTGAGCCGAGATGATCGTCTGGCGCAGCTCTGCGTCAACCGTAAACACAAATGTAGGGTCAACCTGATGCAACGCAGCCAAGCCCTGCGAAAGTTTGTCTTCCTCGCCCTTGACCTTCAGCTCCAGCGCAGCATGTATGTTTGGCTTTGGATACTTAACCTTGGGCAACGTAAGGTTCAGCTTCGGACTACACAACGTGTTGCCCGTGTGCGTAGCTTTGAGCTTAACTGTGGCGCCGATGTCGCCGGCTACAAGGTGATCTACCAGCACACGGTTCTGGCCGTTTAAAACGTAAATCTGGCTGATCTTCTCAGACACGCGCGTGTCGGTGTTGTAAAGTTCAGCCCCCAGATCGAGTCTGCCCGAGTACACACGGAAGAACGATAGCTCGCCAAATTTAGGTTCGCTCATCGTCTTGAAAACAAATAGCACCGGCTCAGTACTGTTGAGGTCAAGCTCTACGTCGTTGCCATTTGCATCAAGCGCCTTTGTCTTGGGCCGGTCTGCAGGCGAGATACCGTATTTACCGATGAAATCCATCAACCGCGCCACGCCGACGTTCTTTTCTGCACAAACCGCAAACACAGGAATGAACGTCTGCTGCAACAACGCACGGTGTAAACCACCGCGTAGTTCGTCCTCGGTCAACGTGCCCTTCTCAAAAAACTTTTCCAGCAGTGCATCGTCTGACTCTGCAATGTATTCGATGAGCTGTTGATGCAGGGTTTTGACACGCTCCGCTAGCTCACCGCCGGCTGGTGTCTCATCTGCCTTGCCGGTTTTGTCAGGAGCAAACTTGGATACATTGCTGCGTAAAATGTCCAGCACCTGGTCGAAACCTGGACCTGGATTAACCGGCAATGTCAGAGGAAACGCGCGCTCGCCAAAGCATTGCCGCACCTGCGCAAGTGTTCGGTCGAAATCAACTGCTTCCTTGTCAAGGCCGTTGATTACGAAAATTTTTGTCAGGCCAAACTGGTTTGCATACTCCCAAACCTGATGTGTCCCCACACTCACACCATCTTTTGCATCAACAACAATCACCGCGCAATCGGCCGCGCGCAGCCCGCTAAGTGCTTCCCCAACAAAATCAAGGTAACCCGGACAATCCATTATGTTGAACTTTTTGCCGCCCCAGTCCAGGTGCATCAGGGTTAGTTGAATCGAAATTTTTCGCTCCCGTTCGTTTTCGTGATAGTCAGATACAGTTGTGCCATTAGCGATGCTGCCCATCCGGTTGACCACACCTGCACAGGCCAACATCGCTTCGCTGAGCATCGTCTTACCGCTCGATGCATGACCAACTATCGCAAAGTTCCGAATCTCGGTTGTTTGATACGTTTTCATCACTCAAAAAATCCGTCAAAAAATGCGTTTGACTTTCGGCAACTTAGGCGCGCACGTAATACTTAACGCCAAGTGTTGCACACCCTACCAGCTCCGGACCGAATCATTGCGCCTTCGCCGGCTGTTGTTTTTGCCTCTGTCCACTTCACCGGACGGGCCCGAAAAACTCATGTCGCCCGGTCAACCCGCCCACAAACATGGACATTTGACCGTCTCTTGTCGAGTCATTTGGTAGCGTCAGCACAAAACCCTGGTGGGTACAGGGACAAAAACCATTTTGCAAAATTGACGTCGGGACGTGATCATCAACCTCAAACATGAGCCGGATGCTTGTTGGATACCGCACGCGTTATGGCGCGCTGCTAGCCCAGTTGAACGCGCGGCGTGCCAACCAAGGCGTGCAATTGTTACTTGACCGCGCCGAACAACTGCGCTTGGCAGGCATGCCGAAGCATGTTGCGCTGGCCACCGTGCACGAGCGTTTGCACGCAATTGTCCAAAAGTACAAAGCACGCCAGAGGCACGATTCCACACCGTCGTGCACAACTCAAGATGCGCCGCAGCGGTTTGTGTGCGATTGTGGGCTAGGCGGATTGGCACGTTGGCTCCGTGCAGCTGGATACGAAGCGTATTGGGAACCTGCCGTTCCAGACGACCGTCTGCTTGCGCAGACGCACCAGTCAAATGCAATTTTGTTAACTACCGACAGCATGTTGCTCGAGCGCAGGCTCATCCGGCGCGGTATTATCAAGTGTCTCTGGATACCACCGGCAATGAGTGCTGAGGCGCAACTTGCACTAGTTTTTCGAGAGCTCGGGCTGACACTAAAGCACGCCCGATGCATGAGCTGCGGCGGTGAACTTCAGCAGGTTGACAAATATGCCATGCAGGACCGCATACCGCCCAAGACATGGCGTTGGAAAAACGAATTTTTCGTCTGCAAAAGCTGTAACAAACTATTCTGGCACGGCACACACTGGGAACGAATCACAAAACGATTGAATCAATTGGCAACGTAGCTCAGCATGGTCCACCAGCAAATTTGCAAACCTGCGCTCGCAGCCGGGGTGTCTGAGTGTATATAGTCTTGCCATATGCGGGGTTGAAAAAGCCGCACGCTGAAGTCTGCGCCACCGCCAACAGGCTAAAGCCCGCACTGCAAACTGGCTCGCAGCTCGCATTCGCCGGACTCGCCCACCACTACACCTGCTGGACGACGCAAATCGGCCGAGTTGCCGAAAGGGCCTGCGGCCGCCACTTCAAACACAACTTGCGCAGCTAAAAGTTTTTGCGATTCTTTGGCGCGGCATACAAAATTTGGCGGAGGCGCATTGTTTATGATTCTGGCAGGCGACATAGGCGGTACGAAAGTTAACCTTGCTTTTTTTGATGTCTCAGGCGGCAGACTTGTGCAAGGACCAACCAGTACGTTTCCGAGCCAACAATACCCGAGCTTGGAACAGATCACTCACGAGTTTGTCTCAGCGCACAAGCTGCCTGTGAAGCAAGCTGCGTTTGGTGTAGCTGGTCCTGTCAAACATGGCCGCGCGCAGCTCACGAATGTTGCCTGGGCAGTTGACAGCGCGGCACTCGGCAGGGTACTAGCCACCACCGTTTGGCTGTTGAATGACTTGGAGGCAACTGCATACGGTATTGCTGCGCTTGAACCGTGCGATTTGGTCGTGCTCAACCATGGCGAACAAGATTCAACAGGTAATGCATCTGTAATAGCCGCCGGCACAGGTCTGGGCGAGGCCGGGTTGTTCTGGGACGGCCAACGCCATTTGCCGTGGGCATGCGAAGGCGGGCACGCTGAATTTGCGCCGCGCACAGACCTCGACATCGAACTGCTAAGATACCTGCGCTCGATGTTCGGTCGTGTCAGTTGGGAACGCGTCTTGTCCGGGCCGGGCCTGTTCAACATCTACAAATTCCTTCGCGACACGAACTACGCAGCCGAGCCGCCCTGGCTTAGAACCGAGCTTGCTAAAGGCGATCCGCCTGCGGTCATCTCGCAAGCCGGCCTTGATGGCAGGGCAGACATATGCGTCAAAGCACTCGATTTATTCGTGACTTACTACGGAGCAGAAGCGAGCAATCTTGCGCTTAAGACACTTGCTACTGGAGGCTTATACGTAGGTGGCGGTATTGCACCGAAGATCATCAATAAACTCCGAGACGGCACGTTCATGAAAGCGTTCACTTTCGGTGGCAGGTTAACTGCGCTTTTGGCCGCCATTCCGGTCAAGGTGATTATGAACGATAAAACCGCACTATTGGGTGCAGCACGACTGGCTGCGCTGCGCGCAGGCTTGCTTCAGTAACAGGCGAAAAAAGCGCAACATCAGCAACACCGCTGCTCCTGCGCTATGCTAACCTCGGCTGTTACCTGACTTTGCGGCATGTACTGCTGCCTTCGCCTACCGAGTACACAAGTCGGTCAACCTTGCCTTGGGCGTCTTTGAGAAATTCAATCTGTAGGTCAACTGTCTTGGCGAAAAATTTTGTTTCAGACTCAGCAAACAGTTGAAACTTCACACCGCCAACTGTGGCAATCAGTTGGTCGCCCTGACGAACGACCTCGATAAAGTCGTAACTGCCGGTGTAACTGTCGAGTAACGCACGGGGCAGCGTGAACTCTTTTTTGCGCGGCTGGCCAAGCTCGCGTATCCAGATGTTCCTGTACCGAATCGGGTTGCCGTGGTCCTGTAATGAAATCGGTAACTTTTCCGGATGCGGATCATAGGGGCGTCTCTCCAACCAACTGGTCGGCCCAGTCAAAGGCACATGATATTGCACAAGTACGCCATTGTGAAAAACCGTGAGGTATGCTGGTGAAACCAGTTTACCTGCCGAGTCGAATCGCGGTGCGATGTATATGATGTCGTAGCTCTGCCATTGACCTGGCGGCAACGACGCGTTCACAAGAGGTGGGTACTGTCCGTAAATTGCACCCGCCGACCCGTCTGCGTAGGTGTTGTTTTCATACGAATCGAGCACTTGCACTTCATACCTGTCCAGGCCAAAAAACACACCGCTGTTACCGCGGCCCTGGCCATTGCCTCTGGGCGGCGTTGGTGTTGCCCACTCGATGTGCAACTGACAATCGCCAAAGTTTTGCAACGTACGAATGCTACCTGCGCCACGACCGCACTCCATGTAACCATCTTTAACAGTCCAGCGTGCCGGGCTACCGTCCATGCTCACCCATTGGCTCAAGTCTGTCCCGTCGAACAGCACCACCGCATCCGAAGGCGGCCGGCCTGGCCGGTCTTGCGTACTGGGCGTTGGAGGTGTCACTACACGTGGCAACGGCTCGGTGCGATCGTGCATCAGCGGGTTTGGACTCGGCTGTGCAATACAAAAGCCGGTGGCTAATGCAAAAATCAAAACCGCACTTGGATTGATCAACACACACAGATTATTTTTCGCGCCCATAGACAACAGCACTTTAGCGTGCCTGGTACAAGTTCGGCAAGCATGGTGCCGATGGAGGGATTTGAACCCACACGCCCTTTCGGGCACCAGATTTTGAGTCTAGCGCGTCTGCCAGTTCCGCCACATCGGCACCCGCATTTATTTAGCCTAACCCACCAAAAAAGTAAATACCGCACGCTGCTTTGAAAACCGACCACACAAACATCACGGTGTGTACGGTTTGTCGGCGGCTGAAAAAACTGCCTTCTGCCGGCTGCGTGAACGCCTGCCTGCAAACAAACACTGCGACACTCAGTGCTCCGGCGTGCCGGCTTGCGCACAGCCTCAGTGTATGCGGCAAACTAACATCATCAATTTACCGTTGTGGTAAGGCCGCTTAGGATTTAGCTAGAGTTCCAATTGAGCTTGCCGGCATCTGACTCGGTTGTACAAGCTGCGTGTGCAGTGCACATGGAATACCTCGATTTAAGTTTTCCGACGCCGCCCGAAAACCTGGCATGCGACGAAGCGTTGCTCGAGTCTGCTGAGTCGGGTGAGACCGGTGAAGTGCTCAGGTTTTGGGAAGCACACAACTACTTTGTCGTGGTCGGATACGCAAATCAGGTCGCGCGCGAGGTCAACCTTGCTGCTTGTAAAGCGCGTGGTATCCCGGTTTACCGCAGATGCACCGGGGGCGGTGCAGTGCTGATCGGCCCTGGCTGCCTCAACTACACACTAATCCTGCAAATCCAAAATGAAATCTTGGAAAACGTCACATCAACGAATCGGTTTGTCATGGAGCGCAATTGCGGTGCAATCGCTGCGTTGTTGCGCGAGGCAACCCTGCCCGGGCTCCCCAACCTATGCGGCACCACGGACCTCGCAATAGGCAACAGGAAATTTTCAGGCAACTCACAACGCAGGCGCAGGCGGGCTCTGCTGTTCCACGGTACATTCCTGCTGAACTTCGATATCGGTTTGGTTGACGTACTGCTCCCGCTGCCGTCGCGTCAGCCGGACTACCGCCAAAGCCGCGCGCACAGCGAGTTCATGACGAACCTTGGTCTTTCGGCCGAGGCAGTCAAAACTGCGCTGCGAACTGCTTGGGGAACAATCAACACGTTGAGAAATATTCCCATTGAACGCATCCGTGCCCTCGTTGCCGAGAAATACTCCGTTGACTCGTGGAACTTCAAATTGTAGGCGGCGCGACTGCACAAGCCTCACAAGCAACCAGTTCATACCCAGATTTAACCGTTCAACGCTTCAGCAATTTTTCTTCTCTGCCCAAAATCCATTCTGCGGCCGCCCCAAGGTCATCCACCACGATGGCGCGCCTGACCTGTTCTGCGAACTCGTGCTCGGTCTGTTTGCCGTAGCCGGTCCGCACCAGGATCGAAGCCGCCACACCTGCGTTCCAGCCGCATTCGAGGTCAATCAGTTTATCACCAATCATGTAGCTTGCGCCAAGGTCGAGTCCAAACTCGTCGCGCGCATTAAACAGGAACTCGGGCGAAGGCTTGCGGCCTGGACTCGGTTGATCTGGCGCTTCAGGCGCAATGTAAATCTTGTCGAACCTAACACCATGCACCACGAGCAACTGTTGAAGATGCGTATTGACGCGCCCGACGTCTTGGAGCGTGAAATACCCGCGGCCAACCCCAGACTGATTCGATACAATGAACAGCTTGAACCCGGCCGATTGCAACCTGCGCAATGCCTCAGGCGCACCGGGTAGCAAAACAACGTCTTCCGGCCGGTATAGGTAGTTCCGTTCTTGTATAATCGTGCCGTCGCGGTCTAGAAACACTGCACGGTTCATTCTGCGCACAATTGTGGTGTGGGCGCTATGCTCGCGCAAAACTAAAAACCTGCGCGATTATTAACAGACATCTGACTGCTCAAAATGCAGAACAACATGTTGAGCCGGGCCAACGCCTGTGTTTTTCATTGGACAATTTGCCCGAAAACTCACTTCATTAGCACCAAAATAATCGCAGCATCTCGTCACAATGCCGCACGTGCAGAGCGAATCTGAATCCAGAAAACTCGAACAGGCTGCGCACGCCTGCTTGTGGCCTCAAACGCAAGGTGAGTCCCACAAATGCAGGATGCGAGCCTGTTTGCAGCGTAATCTTAAGCCTGTTTGCTCGTGCCCTAGATTTCAGCTCACGGCTTTTTCAGTCTCCCATGTAGCGTGACTGCACTAGACAGGCACGGTGATATAGCTTTCAGATGGATTTTGCTGCTGCGATTCATAAACATAACGCGTATGCCTGAGAAGGGTCCAAAAGAAGTCTCGCGTGAGGTGCGCTTGTTGTACGAACGAGGCAGCGAGGCTTTACAAAGGCAAAACTTCGATTACGCAATCACATTGTTCAAGCAGGTGCTCGAGCGCGAGCCAGGCTTTTTCGAGTGCAGAAAAGCGTTGCGCCATGCGCAACTGGCGAAAGCAGGTGATAAAACCGGTCTGCTGAAAAAGATCGTCACCACCGCAGGCATGTCAACGTTGCTTGGCAAAGGCCAACTTGTACTGCACCAAGACCCAATCGAGGCAATTAACATCGCAGAACAGATTTTAAGCGCAGACCCGCACAATTGGCACGCTTATAAGCTACTTGGTCAAGCGGCACTTGCTGCCGATATGCCGCGCACGGCGGTGTTGTCATTTGAACTTGCGCTCAAACATGCCCACAAAGACAAAACATTAGCATTACAGTTGGCAGATGCGCTGGTAAAAGCTGGTGATCAATCACGCGCTGAAAAGGTGCTGACGGAGCTGCAGCGAGTTTATCCCAACGACCTTGAAGTTGCACAAGCGCTCAAGGATGTCTCAGCTCAACGCACACTCCAAGAACAGGGCTACGAAGCAATTGCAAACGGCACAGGGTCGTATCGGGATATCCTCAGAAACGAACAGCAAGCGATCGCTCTAGAACAACAACAACGCATCGTCAAATCCGAGGAAACATTGGACAAACTCATCGCCGAGCATGAAGCACAGCTCAAAGCCGAGCCAAACAATCTGCGAATCCTGCGTGCATTGGCCGACCTTTACACCCAACGCAAACGGTTTGCCGACGCACTCGCCTGCTACGAACGTGTCCGTGCTGTCGAGGGTGCAACCGATCCGTCGCTTGAAAAAATAATCGCAACTATTGCGGTCCGGCGGTTCGATGAGGAACTTGCCAAACTCGACCCGAATGCACCTGATTACGTTCAGCAGGCTGAAAAAATCCGTGCTGAAAAACTCGCCTACCAACTCGATGAATGCCGTAAACGCGCCGAGCGGTTCCCAGCCGACCTGCAGATCAAATTTGAGCTCGGCCAGTTGTACTTCGAAGCGGGTAAGCTGACCGAGGCAATCCAAGAATTCCAAAAAGCACAGGCCAATCCGCACCTACGCATTCGCGCGCTGTTTTATCTCGGCCAGTGTTTTGCGCGCAAAGGCATACACGACCTTGCAGCACGCGCATTCCAAAATGCGATCAAAGAAAAACTCGTCTTCGATGACGAAAAGAAAGAGCTGATTTACGCCCTTGGCTGCGTGCTTGAAAAGATGGGTAAACAAACCGACGCAATCGAACAGTTCAAGCTCATCTACGAACAAGACATCGCGTTCAAAGACGTTGCAGCAAAAATTGACGCCTATTACTCCGGTAAACAGTGACGCCGGCGCACGCTGGAGGTACCCCGCCAGTGGCGTGCCTGCACGCAGATAGGTCTTGCACCCAGTACATCTGCGCGCGGCATGCTGGTCGTTTCGAGAAACAAGTTTGTTCTGAGGGTGTTTTACGCAAGGACACCCAAAACCGTACACAGGGCGTGTACGCTTTGCAACCAACCAAGTAATTCGGGTGGAACGGTGCCTCAGGTAACACACCTTGACGAATCTGGCGTGGCACCGACTTCAGCTTGCAGCTTTTTTCAGTACCGCCTATGCCGAGGCTGCGCCTTAAACGATCAGGACACAGCGCGAAAATCCCAGGTTAACTGTTGCAAGGTAGCGTGCCCACGAAGTAGGTTTTGTGCGGAATGCCAACTGGCACTGGTTCCATACGACTGTTCAGGCTGGCCGGGATTGACGTGTACCTGCACTGGGCATGGTTCATTGTTGCAGTGTATTTCATCAACCGCGCCAAAGGTTACGACTCACCCATTTGGAGTGTTTTGGAATACCTTGCTTTGTTCGCTATTGTGCTGATGCACGAGTTTGGTCATGCACTTGCGTGCCGTGCTGTCGGCGGAAGTGCAAACCAAATTGTGCTCTGGCCACTTGGTGGTGTTGCTTACATTGCGCCCCCGCATCGGCCCGGACCGCAGCTCATAAGCATTGCAGCCGGGCCAATGGTAAACGTTGTTCTTGCGATCGTGTTTGGCGGTTTGCTTTCGCTGAGCTCCGGTCTCGGTTGGGTCGAGCTCAACACAGACGTGCGCGCGTTCCTGCAGATGCTGGTGGTGATCACAATTGTGCTTTTGATCTTCAATCTGTTGCCGATATATCCGCTTGACGGCGGCCAAATTCTGCGGTCACTGCTATGGTTCATCGTAGGCCCAGCAGATAGCCTAATGGTAACGTGCGTGATTAGCTTTGTTGGTGTGGCAGGCTTAATCGTACTGGCCGTAATCGCAAAATCGGTATGGCTGGGGATATTGTCCGTGTTTGTGCTTGCAAGTTGCTGGGGTGGCCTTATGCAAGCACGCGCCCTGGCACGAATTGCAAAACTACCACGCCGGGCCGGGTTCACCTGCCCGGCTTGTAAAACTGCGCCACCTGTAGGCGCGCTGTGGCGATGCCGAAACTGCGGCAATCAATTCGATACTTTTGCTGCATTCGGCGTCTGCCCGGCGTGCGGTGCGCAGTTTTCTCAAGCGTCATGCGCTGAGTGCGGTAGTGTAAAGCCGATTGAAGACTGGGTTGTACCGGCAACACCCCCAAAATATGAGAGTGCCTAGTCCGAACAGCGCCGCAGGATTTTCACGCCTTCGTTGTCTGGCGCCAAAATTTTTACCTCAGCAGCTCTCAATTGCTGGTGCATTGCGCGCGCGACTGCAGGCGCGTTTTTCAGCGTTACACAAATCACAGTTGGCCCCGACCCACTAAGCCAACCGCCAATTGCACCGGCTTTTTCACCTGCTCTAATAACGCGGTTTAACTGCGGAACAAGCTGCTCACGATACGGTTGATGCACGCGGTCTTCGAGCAGCCCGCGCAACGATTCATACTGGGCTGCGGCAAATGCAGCAGCAATCAGTGCCGCCCGATTTAAATTGTGCAGTGTATCTGCCCGACTGAACATGGGTGGCACAAGCCGACGTGCCCTTATGGTGCTGACCTGATACCGCGGTATGAGCGCCACAAATTTCAGACGCGGGCGTACACTGAATTTGATGCAGCGCACATGCCCGTCAACAAACCCCGCGGCAGTAAACCCACCAAAAATTGCAGCGGCTGCATTATCTGGGTGATGTTCAAGTTCGGTTGCCAACTCGAGTAACTCGTGCCGATCAAAATGCCTCTGGGTCAGCTCATTCAACGCTGCAAGTACCCCGACCCGAAGTGCAGCACTTGCGCCCAGGCCGCGTAAGATGGGCACGTTGCTGGTGAGCTGTACAATCATGCCAAATGGACGCTGCCGTGCGCGCTTAAAAAACAACTTCGCAGCCTCACTCACGATCAAATTGGCCGCTTCTTGCTCAGCCGACCCAAGCGATGAAACAAATGTTACAACACGACTCCGCGTCGCTGTAACACTAAGCCGGTCATACAGTTGCAATGCAACGCCAAGTGTGTCGAAGCCGGGACCAAGGTTTGACGTAGTAGCCGGCACTTGCACTGACACAGAGCGTCCGGGGGTAGGCTGCACAGTTTTACGTTTCGATTTGTTCATCGCCTAAAGTCACCTCTGGGTTGTCATGTCGGGTTAATCTTCAGATTTCGAATCGCGCGCCAAAAGGTCGCGCACAGCTTGTCGAACATCTTTACCCTCGTAAAGCATGGCGTAAACCTCGTTGATGATCGGCGTGCTCACGGCGTGTTTTCTTGCAAGCTGATACGCCGCGCGCGCAGTTGGATAACCCTCAACCACGCCGATTGTGCCGGCCAAAATATCTGAAATTTTTTCGCCGCGCCCAAGTCGCTCTCCGAACCCACGATTACGGCTCAGCCGCGAAAAACACGTCGCCATCAAATCGCCCAGCCCGCTCAGGCCGGTAAAGGTTTCAGGTCGCGCGCCACAAGCTACCCCGAGTCGTTTGACCTCTGCTATTGCGCGTGTAACAAGCGCTGCTTTCGAGTTGTCGCCAAAGCCTAGCCCGTCGCATACACCGGCCCCTATTGCAATCACATTTTTTAATGCACCGCCTAATTCGACCCCAAGGACGTCTGCACTTGTGTAAACCCGGAAACTCTGACTGTGAAACAGCCGTTGGACAAGCAAAGCTGTCTGCGAGTCGTAACTTGCAACAACCACTGCAGTTGGCACATCGCGCGCCACCTCGATTGCAAATGACGGGCCCGAAAGTACCGCAACACGCGCACGCGGTACAGCGGCCGCTAAAATACCCGACATTGTCAGGCCGGTATCGTACTCGATGCCTTTTGTGACACTGAGAACGTAACCGCTAAACTCGGAAATCCGCTCGGCCACGGCCCGAAATGCCTTCGAGATAACCGCAATTACAACCAGCTCAGCTCCTGCAATTGCACAGGTCAAGTCCGGCTCGCATTTGATCGCGCCCGGCAACGAAATGCCAGGCAAGAACTTGTCATTCCGCCCAGTACGGGCGATTTGCCCGATAACTTCAGGAAAAAGATCCCATAACATTACCGTATGCCCAGCCTGCGCCAGCATGCGCGCCAGTACTGTACCCCATGCTCCAGCTCCTAGCACAGTAATTTTCATTGCTGTTTAGCCTGCGCCGGGTTGTCACTGCTGAATCTGTGCTCGGTACCGGCCAACAACCGAGCGATGTTTGACCGGTGCCGTACAATAACCAAAACCGCAACTGCAACGGTAACAAGCCGTAGCAAAGTGCTGGTTGTACCCAGCCAAACTGCTATAGCTAAGGCAACCGCAGCCGTCATCGAGGCAACAGAAACGTACCTGCTCACTGCAAAAACAACTGCCCATGTAACAATCGCAACTGCAGTTGCCCCAGGCGCAAGCGCAAGAAATACACCCGCCCCAGTAGCAACGCCTTTGCCACCTCTGAACCGCAGCCAACAACTGAAACTGTGCCCAAGCACGGCTGCTACACCAGCGAGTATTTTGTAATGCTCAGCGTAAGCCCTGCCAAACCCGAGCAAATCAAGGATCAAACCGGTCACAACCGTGCATGCCAGGTAACCCTTAAGTGCATCAACAACCAGTACAACCGCACCAACTGGTTTACCCAAAACACGCATCGCGTTTGTTGCGCCTATGTTGCCGCTGCCGACTTTGCGCAGGTCAATCCCCTTTGCCCGCCCAAGCAGGTACCCCGTTGGTATCGCCCCAAGCAGATACCCGGCAGCACAGACAAAGATTGTACCGGCCAAATCCACAACAGCCCAAATGTAGGCAACTGCAATTTCCGTCTGCAAGTTGTTTTGCATGTGACCTAACCGTGCGGTTAATCCCCCTATTGCGCGCCGGCCATTGAATTAACTGCATTAACCTTTTGAGCTGTAATTGGTGCGCGTCGGTAGCGATTCCCAACGTGGTTAAGTTCCTGTCTCGGGTGTCTGCACTTTGGCATAGGCCCAGTTGCATTTTCTCTTTAACAGCTTCAAAAGGCCGTGCATTTTCTCGAGTGCAATGCAGCAACTTACACCTGAGATAATTCATAAGTTGGTTAATGCCGCACTTGCCGAGGACATCGGCCAAGGTGACGTTACTTCGCTTGCAGTTGTGCCAGAAAATGCAACTGCAAGCGCAGTTATGCGTGCACGCGAGCCGCTGGTGGTGGCTGGATTAGACGTTGCCGCAGCAGTATTTCGAGAACTTTCGAAAGAAACGCAACTTACCAAACTCGCTGCGGACGGTCAGCGGGTTGATACCGGCGCATCGCTGTTACGCGTGAACGGTCCAGCCCGAGCAATTCTGGCCGGTGAACGTGTGGCGCTTAATTTTATCCAGCGCCTGTCCGGTATCGCAACATTAACCGCGCAGTTCGTTGAAGCTGTCCGCCATACCAAGGCAAAAATCACAGATACACGTAAAACAACCCCCGGACTGCGTGTGCTCGAGAAATACGCTGTTCGTTGCGGTGGCGGACACAACCATCGGCTCGGCTTGTTCGACATGGTCCTGATCAAAGACAACCATATTGCAGTGCTCAAGAACGAAAAACCGAACCCGATCGCAGCAGCAGTGAAACGCGCGCGCGCAAAATATCCCGACCTCAAGGTCGAAGTTGAAACGGATACACTCGACCAAGTCGAGCATGCACTCGATGCGGGTGCTGACGTAATCCTGCTGGACAACATGAACCTGGTGCAGTTGCGGCTTGCGGTGCAAAAGACAAAAGGCCGTGCTGAAACCGAAGCAAGCGGCGGTATTACCCTCGCCAATGTACGCGCCGTGGCCGAGACCGGCGTCGATTACATTTCAATTGGCGCACTGACACACTCAGCCCGAGCGGTTGACATCGCCCTGGATTTTGAACCTTGACCCACTCAACGGACATTATGTCTGTACCGAAAAACCTCCCAAGGCATACCGAACCAACAAATCTCAATCGTGCGTAGCCAAGACGAACCTGTGAATCACTAAAAAGCGCTAGACCGGCGTGCTTTGGGTTTGTGCTTGCCAGTGGAACAAGCCAGATTGCTGCGCATGAACGAGCACATTGTACTACCGGGTGCACTAACCATTGCAGGTTCTGACAGCGGCGGTGGTGCAGGCATACAAGCTGACCTGAAAACATTTGCTGCGCTTTGTGTGCACGGCACAAGTGTGATCACGTGTGTAACAGCACAAAACCCACGCCGCGTAATTGGTATTCAACCGATCAAGCCGCAGGTTGTACGGCAGCAGCTCGAGGCTGTTTTCGCCGAGTTACCGCCCAAGGCTGTCAAGACTGGCATGTTGTTTTCGACTGACATAATCCGAGTGGTGGCAAATTTTTTCAAAGCACAACGTAATCCACCGCCTCTAATAGTTGATCCTGTGATGATCGCCACCAGCGGAGCGGAATTAGCCGGGCGGCCCGCCATTCAAGCCCTGAAAAAGCTGCTCTTACCTCTTGCAACATTGGTAACGCCAAACCTGTACGAAGCCGAGGTGCTAAGCGGGAGCAGAGTCAAAAACCCAGAGCATATGCGCGCTGCTGCGGAAAAAATCCACGCTCAGTTCGGCTGTGCAGTTTTGGTTAAGGGCGGGCACTTGGCACACCCACAATACGTGTTCAACTATTTCTTTGACGGTGCAGCCGGACAATTTGTGTCTGGCAGACGCATTGTGGGCGTAGGCACACACGGAACAGGTTGCGTTTTGTCTGCTGCGGTTGCAGCTTACATCGCACGCGGCGAAAAGCTCGAGACGGCTGTAAATGCTGCGAACTGTTTCGTCGTAAGCTCGATTGCAGAGAGCTTTTTTACTGGGCGCCGCAGCCGACACACGGTACTAAACCCGTTCTGGTACTGGCTCCGCCAATTGCCAAAGGAAAAAATCTTGCCACCTGGCACAAGGTCCGGCTCTCGCGTTTCTTCTGCGCGCAAGGCCCGCTCATAAGTGATGACCTCAACCACATTAGTCTCCATTCAAGGGCAGATACATCAGTTTGACTCGTGTTAATTGTGTGAGCCTAATATTTTCCGGTTGCGATGTTGTTGACACCACAAGAACTGGATAGTCTAGTGCATGCGCGACACAACGCGCCTCATCAGTTGCTCGGGATGCATCCGCTTGGAGACGGCACGGGTATTGTGGTGCGGGCGTTGTTACGCGATGCTGTTAAGGTCGAGGTGCGCCCAACCATCGAGCACGATAAACCTCGGTTCGCGCTCAAAAAACTCCACAAAATCGGTTTGTTCGAAGGCGTCACACACCAGGCAAACCGCGTTTACGCGTACGAACTGGTTATTACAAACCGGCACGGCAACGTCCGCTGCACACGCGATCCATATTCATTTTTGCCGACACTGGGCGAGCTCGACCTGCACCTATTTAACAAGGGGGATGAACGGCGCATCTACAACAAATTGGGCGCGCACCTACGAACTATTGACGGTGTTACCGGCACAAGCTTTGCCGTTTGGGCACCAAACGCACAACGTGTAAGTGTAGTGGGTGATTTCAACGGTTGGGACGGCCGGTACCATCCGATGCGCTTGCTTGGGCTTTCCGGTGTATGGGAGCTGTTTATTCCGGGTATCGGTGAAGGCGCGCATTACAAGTTCGAAATTCGTAATGCGCATGGTCAGGTCGTGTTAAAAACTGATCCGTACGGGTTCTTCTTTGAGGTGCCACCGAAAAACGCCGCAATCGTTTGGAACAATCAAAAGTTTCGCTGGACCGACTCAGCGTGGCTCGACCGACGCCGCAGTCATAACCCGTTCAAATCGCCCATGAGCATTTACGAGCTCCACATCGGTTCATGGCGCAAAAAAACACTTTCGGAATCTTTCTCGTACCGCGAGCTTGCCGGCCCGCTGATTGATTACGTGCGCAAGATGGGGTTTACGCACGTGGAGTTTTTGCCCCTTGCTGAACACGCATTCTATCCATCGTGGGGATACCAGGTAACAGGCTTTTACGCCCCTACGAGCAGATACGGTACACCGGATGATTTCCAATACCTTGTCAATGCACTGCATGAAGCCGGCATAGGTGTGATAGTTGACTGGGTCCCAGCGCATTTCCCAACCGACGACTGGGCACTTGCACGGTTTGACGGTACCGCACTGTACGAACACGAGGACCCGCGCAAAGGCGCTCACCGTGACTGGGGCACATTCATATTCAACTACGGCAGGTACGAAGTCGCAAATTTCCTGATCGCTAACGCGTTGTTTTGGTGTGACAGGTATCACTTGGATGGTCTGCGCGTTGACGCAGTTGCCTCAATGTTGTACCTGGACTATTCCCGGGCGCCCGGTGAGTGGGTGCCGAATCAATACGGCGGCAAGGAAAACCTCGAAGCTATCGAGTTCATCAAACGGTTCAATCACATCGTGCACACTGAGTTCCCAGGTGTAATCACCATTGCCGAAGAATCAACTGCCTGGCCGCTTGTGACGCGGCCGCCTTATGTCGGCGGTTTGGGATTCTCATTCAAGTGGAACATGGGGTGGATGCACGATACACTGCGGTATTTCAGTCGCGACCCGATCTATCGCAGTTATCATCAGAACGACCTGACCTTTGCGATGTTGTATCAATATCATGAGAACTTCATATTGCCACTTTCGCATGACGAGGTTGTACATGGCAAACGCTCGTTGCTAGAACGCATGCCGGGCGACGACTGGCAAAAGTTCGCCAATCTCCGTGCTTTGCTTGCATACCAGTGGTTGTTCCCTGGTAAAAAACTACTGTTTATGGGGGGCGAGTTCGGCCAACGCGCAGAGTGGAACGAAAACGCCGCATTGGATTGGTGGCTTTTAGGTGCCGGGCCTTATCACAGCGGGTTGCAACGGTTTGTGCAGGACCTGAATGCACTTTACCGTGCTGAGCCTGCCCTCTGGGAAGCAGACCATGAACCGGGTGGGTTTTACTGGATTGATTGCGCCGACCACACACATAGCGTGCTGTCTTTTGTTAGACAGGACGCTGCGCAATCGAGGTTGTTACTGACAATCTTAAACCTTACACCTGTGCCACGGTACAAATACAGGGTTGGCTTGCCACGCCCAGGTCGCTGGATCGAGGTACTAAACTCGGACTCGGCCTACTACGGCGGCAGCAACGTCGGTAATGCAGGTGGTGTCAATGCGGTGTGCTTCCCACACCATAACCAGCCGTTTTCGGCCGAGTTTACACTGCCACCACAGGCAGCAATTGTGTTCAGACCAGAATCGTAATCAAATGTCTTGTCAGATGCGGGAATAAAAAACTGGCGGGTTGATTTTACTCAACTCGCCAGAAACCAAACCGAGTTAGACAGGCCGCTATGCCAGCAACACAGCGTCCCTCAGCGGAATGATGGTGGGGCTTTCGACAGCCGCAAACGGACGCGGCGTCGGCAGGCGACACAAAACCAAACTGTAGCTGGGGTTTTGCATCTTTCGGTTACAGTTGTTAGCAGCCCTCGTACCGACACAGATTTTTCAGGTTGCAAAATGCTGTATTTCCCATTGTTTTCCTGCGCGAGATCGGCCCTTGCCCAGAATCTGGACACCCCTGTCAAGAGTCTGGAACAACTATAATGCACTAAAAAATAACCCCTATGGTTCGTAACCGGCCCGCACAACATGCCGTCGGGCTAGGGCATGAAATTACTCTACCTTCCTTACGTCGGTTCTTTCCTCGAAATAGTCAACGGTGCGCCGAACAAAAACCTCGCGTCCTTCCAAGTGCCAGCACACTTGACGTGTAAACCACAATCCCTCGGATGTGCGCTGGCGCTCAAACCTGTACTGGAACTGCCAAACCGCACCGACTAATCCCCCAACTACGTTCACTTTTTCGGTCAGATACAGATCTGCCTTTGCAATTGCATAATCTTGCTCGTCAACCCAAACGCGACCGGCTGCTTTGTTGATAAATTTGTCCTTGAACGAGCGCTCGGGTAATTTGCCCGGCTTCGGTTCGAAACCCAACACAAGCGCAAAGCGCCCATTAACACACTCCCTCCCGACCAAAGTAAACCTGAACCGACCAAGTAAATCGTCGTCGAGCCTGAAATCTTTCCGGTCAACCGCCCGGCCTCGAATACGCGTGTCTGTGTCGCCTGTGCCCGGGTTGCCAGTGGTGTATTTTGGCGAGTGAAGCCGTGTAACTGCGCGTTGGGGTTGTGCTGGTGCATGCGCTGTACGCGGGTCGTGATAGGACTCTTTGCGTTCGTTCTTTTTTAGTTCGCCTTTGACGTTGCGGAATTCTGTGGTTTTGATGCGTGTGTAACTGTACGTCTGCTCGAAGAGCCGATCGTTTTGTTCTTCCTTTTCAGCGCGCTCAATTACTCGTTCCAACACAGATTCGATGGGCGGCAGCGTTTGTTCCGGCTCGGCACCACTCAGGTGCTGCACCAGCGCCGCAACATCGAGCGCAAAAACCAAAATGCAACAAACTTGCGCCTTCATTCTAAGCTCAACCGTTAGATAACAACGGGGAAATTTTTATTCAATCACGTTGGCGGCACGGAAGACAACGGCTTTTTGCTCTCCGTACCATTTGCCAATTGTGTCTTAAAAAACTGGCTGAACAACTTGACTTTATTGAATTTGGCGGGGATTTTTGTGGAGGAAATCTAAGATGTGTAATCGGCAATTTTCCAAGGAACAGGCCGTGCACCCTGCGTCAAAGGCAAGGCTGGCGGACAAACTGGTGGTTTACATACTAATTTGCCTCGCAGCAGTCGGCTCGGCAGCCGAGCTTGTTAACAGGTACAGCTTTACTTCGGATGCATCCGATTCCATCGGCGGTGCAAACGGCACTCTAGTTGGCGGCGCCACGGTCTCCGGTGGTGCAGTCGTGCTGAATGGAACTAGTGCGTATGTCGATCTACCAAACGGGCTAGTCGCCAATCGAACCAATGTTACCTTCGAGGTCTGGGTCACCGACAATGGTAGCGGTACCTGGGCACGTATTTTTGATTTCGGCTTCAGCACCGCCGGCGAAAACAACGCTGCTACAGGGACAAATTATCTTTTCCTAACGCCACAGGCTGGCAACGGTTTTCTGCGGACTGCCATCACGGTCGGTTCTGCCGGAAACGAGCAAGTCATTGAGTGGGTGGGGTGGCGCCTGCCTGTTGGAGCACTTGCACATGTTGTTTGGACTATTGACGCCGGGTCACAGCTCGGCCGACTGTACGTAAACGGCGCATTAGTCGGCGAAAACGCATCTGTGACGATTACACCTGCAATGCTCGGGCATACGGTCAACAATTGGCTTGGCCGGTCGCAATGGATCGGCGACCCGTTCTTCAACGGCTCGATTACCGAGTTTCGGATCTACGACGGTGTTTTGACCCCGGACAAGGTTCAACAAAGCTATAATGCCGGCCCGGACGTATGCCTCTGGGATGGTCCGGTATCCATCCTGATCCAACCGACAAACCAAACAGCCGGCGAACTGTGCGCTGTAACTTTTTCGGTTACTTTTGTAGCGCGCCCGCCCGTAAGCATTCAATGGCACCGAAACGGCTCGCCGATCCCAGGAGCGACAAATGCAACGCTTTACCTTGGGACGGTTGCATTGACCAACAATGGTGATGTTTTCAGAGTTGCGCTAACAAATACATACGGTGGGCAAACCCAGTGGACAATTTCGAGCAATGCAGTGCTTACGGTGCTGCCAGACACAAATGGACCTGTTTTGGTGCGTGCAGTAAGCTTGTTCCCAAATGAGGTCTTGGTGCAGTTTTCCGAAGGGGTACGACCCGACACCGCGACCAACATTGCAAACTATACAATCACAAACATATCCGGCCAGTTGGCTGTCACAAACGCGCGCATTGGCGAAGACAGCTCGATCGTAATTCTGACCACAGCACCGCAACTTGAAGGTGAAACGTACACGTTGATTGTAAATAACGTGCGTGACATGGCCGCGGCAGCCAACCCAATTGCACCAAACAGTTACCTCAGGTTCACTGCAAACCCGTTCGTGCCGGCCAACATCGGACTACCGCTAAACGAAGGTGAACTCATACCCGTGGAGGGTGGGTTTGATTTAAAGGCAACGGGTGAGGGAATTAGCGGCACAAATGACGCGTTCATGTTTGGCTGGCGCAATTACACCAACGATTTCGATCTGCAGGTCAGGCTGCAATCGCTCGCGTTCGGAAGTGCCTGGACGCGCGCGGGATTAATGGCGCGCAACGGTTTGACTACAAATGCTGCGTTTGCAGCCGCGATGGCCACCCCCGGCCCAGCAGGTTGTCATTTCCAATGGCGCGCAAACCCAGGTGCGACTGCCAATATGAGCGGATTGTTCCCGGTCAATTTCCCGTACACATGGTTGCGGCTGCGCAGGGTTGGTAACGTGTTTTCAGGGTACGCCAGCTTAAACGGTCAGAGCTGGGAGTTCCTTGGCTCGGCCACTATTGCAATGTCGAATGTGGTGCAGGTTGGATTAGCTTTAACCGCAGGCACGGCAACCAGTATGAGCATAGCTCAGTTCAGGGATTACAACATCGGCCAAGGAACCATGGTAACTAACATGAGTCTGCCATTTGAGCCGCCGGGGCCATGCAGCCGCCGGACCGCCCTTGTGATTACAGAGATCATGTACAATCCGCCCGGTTCATGGCCAGGAGGTGAAGACCTTGAGTTTGTCGAATTATGGAACTCAGGCCTGGTCACTGAAGACCTTACAGGGCACAAACTCGATGGTGACATCAGCTACGGTTTCCCCGCTGGCACAAAGATAGCCCCCGGACAATTCCTGGTGATCGCGCGGGATCCTGCTGCGGCCAACGCGTTTTACGGCGTGCAATGTCTTGGGCCATATACGGGCAGACTATCGAATGGCCGCGGCACTTTGCGGTTGCTAAACGAGCTGGGCGGCAGGCTGCTAGAGATTGAATATGACTCGAGGTTGCCATGGCCGGTTGCACCCGATGGCACAGGCCATTCTTTGGTGTTGCGCAGGCCGAGCTATGGCGAAAACGATCCGCGCGCGTGGGCTGCCAGTGACAGGATAGGTGGGTCCCCGAGCACATTTGATTCGATTGGGCCCGAGCCAGCTCGTGGCCTGGTGATCAATGAGTTCTTAGCCCACACCGATCCGCCATTGGAGGATTTTATCGAATTGTTCAATACGACCCCCAACGCGATCGACGTCTCAGGCATTTGGCTCAGCGACGAGCCTGACAGGTTACGGTTCCGGATCCCTGACAGCACGATTATTCCGCCGCTGGGGCGGCTGGTTTACACCCAGACACAACTGGGGTTCGCCCTTGCCGCGGCTGGCGAACAGATTTTCCTATTCAATTCGAACATGACACGTGTGCTGGACGCAGTTGCATTTGGCGGACAGCAAAACGGAATAAGCTGCGGAAGGTATCCGGACGGCGCACCACGGTTTTATGAACTTTCAAGTCGCACACCAGGCAGCTCAAATGCGCCGCCCCTAGCCCGGCAGGTCGTTATAAACGAGATCATGTACCACCCCATTTCCGGGTCCGATGACGACGAGTACATTGAACTGTACAATCGCGGCACGAACGCCGTATCACTTGCTGGATGGCAACTGCAAGAAGGGATTAATTTCACGTTCCCGCCGAATGCGGTGCTTCCGCCGGGCGGCTACATTGTCGTTGCGAAAAATGCCACAAATCTCATGGCAAAATATCCGCAACTAAACGCAACCAACACCTTTGGCAACTACACTGGCCGACTCAGAAACAGTACTGACCGCATCGTGCTAAGCATGCCAGAAACGCAAGTAACAACAAACAACGCCGGAGTGCCGGTCACAAATGTGTTCCAAGTAATTGTCAACGACGTTACGTACCAAGACGGCGGCCGTTGGGGACAATGGAGCGATGGCTGGGGTAGTTCGCTCGAGTTGATCGATCCGCGCGCCGATAATACGCTCGCAGCCAATTGGGCTGATAGCGACGAATCAGCAAAAGCGCCGTGGACATATATTGACGTGACCAACATCTTGGAAAATGGCCAAACCGCTGCCATGATAAATCAGGGCGGTTACTGGGGGCCGCCCACGCGCTTCGAGTTTTTCCTCCAGGACGACGGCGAAGTGTTGGTTGACAACCTCGAATTTCGCAACAACGACGGCCCCAACCTGTTAAGCAACGGCACTTTTGACTCGGGCGCAACCGGCTGGGCGTTCGAAGGTGTGGTACGAGGGTCATATGTCCAGAACGGTGTGGGAATTGGGGGAACTCCGGCCTTGCGCCTTGTGGCTAGAGGGCGCGGTGACACTGGCCCGAACAAGGCGCGCACAACATTGACCGGACCGGTTCTGACCAATGCGCCAAACACCGGCACAATCCGCGCCGCAGTACGCTGGTTGCGTGGTTCGCCCTACATCATGTTCAGGCTACGCGGCCATTGGATGGAAGTTTCGCAGCGGCTGAACGTGCCATCAAACTGCGGCACACCAGCTCTGCCTAATTCACGGCTCTTGACCAATGCAGGCCCGGTCATTTTGGATGTATCACATTCGCCGATTCTGCCTGCGGCTGGTCAGCCAGTTGTTGTGACAGCACGCGCAATTGACCCGGACGGCATCGGCCAGGTGCAATTGCGTTTCCGCATTGACCCTGCGACAAGCCACGCGACCCTGATCATGAGAGATGACGGAACAGGCGGCGACGCAATCGCAGGCGACGGGATCTACTCAGCTACGATTTCCGGACGCGCCTCCAACGTACTGGCAGCGTTTTACATTTACGCTGTGGACAGTGCAGGTGCCACCAACCAGTACCCTGCCAATGCACCGGCTCGAGAATGTCTGGTGCGTTGGGGTGAATCGCTCATTGCAGGTAGCATTGGGACTTACCGGCTTTGGTTGACATCGTCTAACATCACCTTCTGGACCAATCGCGAACGCAACGCAAACGACTCTATTGACGCCACGTTCGTATATGGCAATTGGCGTGTGGTTTACAACGTTGGCACGCTCTACAGTGGCAGCCCGTTCCATACCCCTAGTTATAATGGACCGGTGGGGTCGTTCGCGTGCGATTACGAGGTTAACTTTCCGCCCGACGATAGGTTCCTCGGCTCTGAACCGTTTGTTTTGACTGCGTTTGATGTTACCTCAGGCAGCTTTTTCCATAACGACCTGACTGCGCAGGTTGACCTGACTGGCAACTGGATCGCACGCAAGCTCGGTCAGCTATACAACTATCGCAGGCACATTCACTTGATCGTAAACGGCCTGCGCCGAGGGACCATCTATGACGATGCACAGCAGCCGAACAGCGAGATTCTTGATGAGTATTTCCCAAACGATGATCAGGGTCAGTTGCGCAAGATCGAAGACTGGTTCGAGTTTGCCGATGACGGCGTCAATCAAGGCATCACAACTGCGACGATCACACGCTACAACAAAACTGGGGGTGAACTAGACACCAAACGTTATCGCTGGAACTGGCGGCCGCGTGCAACGCGTAATCCGGATAATTGGGCGCCTCTCACCAATCTGATTGTTGTTGTCAACGATACAGGCTCGCCTGAGTACGAGAACCGCGTGCGCGCGTGGATGGACGTGCCGCGTTGCCTGCGTCCGATCGCAGCTCATCACATCTGTGGCAACTGGGACAGCTATGGTTACGAGCGCGGCAAAAACATGTATGCGTACAAACCTGATGGCCAGCCGTGGCGGTTTTTGATGTGGGACATTGAGCTTGCGCTGGGCTATCAGAGCCGACCAGCCAATGACAGCATCTACGTCATACATGACCCGACGCTCAGGTTTTTAATCACAAACTGGCCTGCATTCCACCGTGAATATCTAAGCGCTTTCCAGGAAGCGGTGGAAACGGTACTTGCGCCGGGCGTGGCGGACGCACTGTTGGACGAACGCTACGCAAGTTTTCAGCAGCACAACCTGCCGCTGCACTCGCCACAAACCATCAAGAATTATCTGGCTGCGCGGCGTGCGTACCTGCAGAGCATCCTCCCAACTGCAGCCTTTGCGGTCAGCAATCCCGCCTACCAGGTCGTTAGCGGGAGCAACACGCTCGTGCTGAGCGGCACTGCGCCGCTGGCCGTTGCGGAGATATTGATAAACGGCATCCCATATCCGGCTACCTGGACGAGTATTACAAATTGGCGGGTCATCGTACCGCTATCAGGGGGTACAAATGTGCTTTCGATCTCGGCACGGGACCGCTACGGCAATCTTATTACCAATGCAACAGGCAACGTCACGGCTAATTACACTGCCAGCACGGTGGCACCCGAGGGTTGGGTTGTGTTCAATGAGATTATGTACGCACCGCCGGTCGCCGGAGCCGCGTTTGTCGAGTTGTTTAATGCGCACACAAACTACACGTTTGACCTGTCTGGCTGGCGTGTAAACGGTTTGGATTACACATTCCCAGCCGGTGCAATGCTGCCACCGCGCAGTTACATTGTGTTGGCTGAAGACACGTTTATCTACATGCAAACCTACGGCCTCGGGAACGTGCCGTTTGACAAATTCAACGGTCGTCTAGATGACGACGGCGAAACGCTCACACTTTTGCGGCTCGAGCCGGGCACTACAAATTACATTGTGGTTGACCGTGTCAGATACGAAACAGTACGGCCGTGGCCTGTCATCACAAACGGCGCGTCGCTGCAACTGATTGATCCGCTTCAAGACAACGCGCGTGTAGCCAACTGGACAGTAGGTACAGTACAGACAGCCACACCACCCGCAACCGTCCTTCTGATTGATTATACCAACACGTGGAAGTATATGCAGGTGTCGAATCTCGACGCTGTGTCGTGGCAAATCGCCGGGTACAATGACGCGCCTTGGCCGTCCGGGCAGGGATTGCTCGCATATGAAAACAATCCTGAGATCACACCTCTTATCAAGACAACATTGAAGGACCCACGAATTGGCACAAACGGCATGCGCTCAGGCCATGCGTATTACTTCCGTAGCCGGGTTGTGGTTAGCAACAACCTGTCCGGATACGTCGTTACAGCCTCAGCTTATGTGGACGACGGTGCGGTGTTCTACTTGAACGGAAGTGAAATTGCGCGAATCCGGATGAACGCCGGTGCGGTTAGCAATTCTACTCTTGCAAACGGCCTTCCATCGGGTGGTGGTGGAGACGCAACCAGCCCTGACACCTTCACAATTGCAGGCGAGTTGTTTGTTCCCGGCACAAACATCATCGCTGTCAGCGTCCACCAATACAACACCAACAGCAGCGACATTGTATTCGGGCTTAAGCTCGAGGCAAACTACACCGGCACCAGACCGCAGATTCCATATCCGTGCACACCTGGCATGCCAAATTCAATCGCGAGCAATCTGCCGCCGTTCCCACCGATCTGGCTCAACGAAGTGCAGGCCGAGAACCTGACCGGGCCACTGGACAATTTCAACCAGCGCGATCCGTGGGTTGAACTGTACAACGCAGGCGCAACCAACTTCAGCCTGGCCGGTTACTATCTGAGTGATAACTACACAAACCTTGCGAAATGGGCATTTCCGTCGGGTGCAACAAACCCCGCAAACGGGTTCATGCTTGTGTGGTGCGACGGCCAGACCAATCAAACAGTATCAAATGTGTTCCATGCGTCCTTCCGGCTTACTCCGGTTACAGGCAGTATTGTTTTGAGTCGCATTATTAATGGTGCAACCCAAATTGTTGATTACCTGAACTACAATGGTCTGCCGGCAAACTGGAGTTACGGCGACGTGCCTGATGGCCAGCCGTTTTATCGGCGGAACATGTTTTATCCAACGCCGGGTAGCACCAACAACGGTGCGGGTGCACCAGTGACAATCTTCATCAACGAATGGCTTGCGGATAACGTGGCGTGCCTGGCAGATCCTGCAGACGGTAATTACGAGGACTGGTTCGAGCTGTACAACCCCGGCACCAACGCGGTTGATCTAGGTGGGTATTACCTCACCGACGACCTGGCCAACAAGTTCCGCTACTGCATACCCAACAACGGCCACTTCGTGGTGCCGCCCGGCGGGTTCCTGTTAGTATGGGCTGACAATGAACCGAACCAGAACAGTACAAACCGAGCGGACTTGCACGTGAACTTTGCCCTGAGTAAAGCCGGTGAGGCAATCGGCCTGTTCGCGCCCGATGGCACGCCAATCGACGTGGTCACATTCGGTCCACAACAGACCGATGTCAGCCAAGGCAGGTTCCCAGATGGGGATGCAACCATTTATTTCATGCCGCCCACACCGCGTGCACCAAATAGGCTGCCAAACACTGCACCTGTGCTTGAACCCATCAGCAACCGAGTTGTTACGATCGGCCAAACACTGACGTTCACGGCCATGGCGCATGATTATGACTTACCACCACAAACACTCGTGTTTAGCCTCGCTCCGGACGCACCTCCAGGCGCTCAAATCAATCCGACCACAGGCGTGTTCGTCTGGAAACCAACCGTCGCACCCGCAACGAACCGTATTACGATAATCGTGACTGACAATGGCACACCACCACTGAGCGCCACACAAAGTTTCGACGTTATTGTAGCGCCGTTGCCAGTCGCCTCTGGCGTCATCCTCAGCGACGGTATTTTTAGGTTTACATGGCAGACGTTTGCAGGCCAACGGTTCCAGGTCGAGTACACCCATGACCTAAGCTCACATCAATGGTTTGCAATTGGCCCTGTGCTCGATGGCACAGGCGCGCCATTGACTTTCACATTCACACTCGATTACGAAACACCACAACGGTTCTTCAGAGTGCGGGTTTTGAATCCATAAAAAATGCGACCGACAGCTATCATTGCTGGGGCGTTGCCCTGTGCGTGGCGGCGCTAATTGCTTTGGCCAGACGCGCTGATTTAGTGTTGAAATTGCCGGGCAACAGACTAGTTATTTGCGTGACGGCGTGATGCATGCGCCGCTTTTTGGCCAGACAGCAAAATTATCAAAAAACCAAGTGAAACTGACGGATTTAAGAGCCATTTTGCAGTATGTACCCCGATTCAGGGACAAGACGTTTGTCCTTGCAATTGATGGCGCAATTGTTGCAGACGATAACTTCCCAAACATCCTGCTGGATGTGGCGGTTCTGCACTCGCTCAATATCAGGGCTGTGATTGTGCATGGTGCATCAGCGCAAATCAAAGCCCTGGCCGAGCAACGCGGCGTAATACCGTCAAACCTAGACGGCAGTGGTGTGACAGATGAACAAACCCTCAACCTTGCGTTGACAGCAGCAAACCAGGTCACACACAAAATTCTCGAAGGATTGTCTGTCACTGACCTGCGTGCTGCCTCAGCAAATGCTGTGATTGCGCACCCGCAGGGCATAATCCGTGGCGTTGACCATAAATTTACCGGTAAAGTCGAACGGATAGACACCGAATTCCTGCAAACGTTGCTCAAGAACGGTATTATCCCGGTTATACCACCCCTTGGATTCGACGGTGAGGGCAGAACATACCGTGTTAATTCGGATAATGTGGCTCTTGCAGTTGCGCGTGCGCTCGGGGCATTAAAACTGATCTTCATGACCACTGCCGACGGCTTGATTTATCAAGGGCGCGTCATCCGCCAGATGGTTGTTGGCGAACTTGAAAGTTTGCTCGAGAAAAACCGAGCCGACTTCTTACCCGAACAACTGTCAAAAGCAGAATGCGCTGCGGCAGCTTGTCGAGCCGGTGTTGAACGTGTTCATGTGATCAACGGCCAAGAAGAAGAAGGGTTGCTTGCCGAGGCGTTTTCAAATGAAGGCATCGGCACATTGATCTATGCGGATGAATACGACCAGATCAGACCCGCAAAGAAAAAAGATATCGCAAGTATCCTTGCCCTTACACGCACTGCCGTTGAAGCTGACGAACTTCTCAAGCGGACACGTGCAAATATCGAACGGCACCTTGATGATTACTACATTTTCGAGATCGACACCAACCCGGTCGCATGCGTTGCATTCCACTCCTACCCAGAATATGGCAAGGGCGAAATCGCGTGTCTGTATGTCAAACCGTCGCATGAAAACCGCGGCATAGGCCGTAAGCTGGTCCAATTCGTCGAAAAAAAAGCCCGCGAAGCCGGTTTGCAGGAATTGTTTGCGCTTTCTACCCAGGCATACACGTATTTCCAATCCAAGGCAGGCTTTGTTGAGGGCACGCCGGATGACCTACCACCACCGCGACGCGAGAAATACGAACAGACAGGTCGCAAATCCAAAGTGCTTATTAAAAAACTGGGGTAAGCTAACGAGTCCCTTTAGTGGCCCAAACTGACCCATTTTGGGCCGCAGGTTAAACTGTGCTGTCATTTCTGGGAAACCGATCTTCCGGGTTTACTTGAACCAAAGCCGACTGGCGACAGCCTTCTCACAAAGTGAAAATCCGATCGGCCCAGATACACTTGAGCCTGAATTTTGTAAATCGTTCTCGACTGGTACTCCAAAAAGACTTGTGTCCCACCTTTAGCTACTGGCCCCGGTGTGCCGAAAACGATCTACCAGCTTAATTTCAAATGCATAGCCAAAACGCAAATTTGACCAGTGCCAAATCCGAAAATTCTGGATGCAGTGGATGACTCTGCCCAGCTGAAAGACACAAGACCATTTGACCTAGCGTTTGCGCTTGGACACGGTTTCTTCGAACATGTTGTGGCCGCCTTTCCCCAAATAAAATTATAGCGGCGAATATCAACCGCAGCGGCCGGCACTGTTCCCTTACGCACCGTTGCGGTGCTTTAAACAGGTGCCATTGACAACTGTGCCGCACGGAACGATCTTTGCAGAATGAAAATCCAAATGATAATTGTGTTGGTCTGTTTTGCGTTCAGTTTTGGTTGTTTGTTAAGTGCAGTTGGGGGTGATGGAACAAAAAAACTTGCGGTGGGTGATCCTGCCCCCATTGTCCAAGGAAAAGACCAAGACGGCAAGACATGGAAACTCAGCCGGTTAATCGGCAAGAAAATTGTTCTGCTGTACTTTTATCCCAAGGACGACACAGCCGGCTGCACCAAACAAGCCTGTGGATACCGCGACATGATGAGTGAATTTGCAAACGCGAATGTCGAAGTGGTAGGTGTGAGTTTCGATACTGCAGAATCACACCGACAATTCATCGCAAAACACAACCTGAATTTCAGGCTTTTGACCGATACCGACGGCAAGATCGCCGACGCATACGGTGCGCGTGCGCATGGTGGTATCATCGCACGGCGTGTAAGCTTCCTGATCGGGCTCGACGGCAAAATTGCTCATATCACAGACAATCCGAGCGCAGACGTACACATCAAAGAGGTTAAGGGCGCGATTGCGAAGCTGACACAAAAACCGAAAACCTAAAGTTTTGGCATGGCATCAAACCAGCTATCGATCATGGCCTAGGCAGTTTGAATGATTAGGCTTTGCAACACGTCAAATCTGGCAGAAATATGAGACCGATGAAAACAACAAGATTGCTAAGTGGTATTTTGGTAGTCGGCCTTGTAACTACTGGTTGTCAGACTCCTGAAGGCCAACCCGACAACACTGCTACGGGCGCTTTGGCAGGCGGCGCGCTCGGCGCTATTACAGGCGCAATCATCGGCCATCAAAGTGGCCGTGGCGGTGAAGGCGCAGCAATAGGCGGTGCAATTGGTGCGCTTACAGGCGGGCTAATTGGTCATTCGATTGACCAGGAACAACGAGCCCGACTCCGTAGGCAGGCACCAGATACACTAGTGCGGATCGAGCGCGGCCAACCGCTCGGGCTTGCCGACATCAAAGCCATGGCACAAGCAGGTGTGAGCGACGAGGTCATTATCAGCCAAATCCGCGCAACCGGTTCAACTTACCGGCTGAGTGCAGCCGATATCATCGAGCTGCACAATGCCGGCGTGAGCAGCAAGGTCATTGATTACATGATTAACACGGCAAACCAGCGACCGCGGTCTGAAATGCCGGTTCGCCAAACGCGAGTTGTCTATGCGCCCGAACCTCCTCCACCGGTAATTGTGGAGACGGTTACGGTCTGCCCGGGACCGCGTTATGTGTGGGTGGGTGGCGAATGGATCTGGGATGGCCGTTGGGTATGGGTCTCGGGCAGATGGTTAACGCCGCCGCACCCACGCGCAGTTTGGGTCCGCGGCTACTGGGTTCATACACCACACGGTTGGCGTCATTGCCCAGGTCACTGGCGGTAATAAATCTGACGCACACGGTTGATTAGCCCGGAAAAACCTTCCTTCTTCTCGCTCACCCATCTCTCTCCGTTTTCGTTCGTCCTGTTTGCTTCTCGTGCCCGCTGAAAGATTCGCTGCCGAAGAATCGGTTTTTGGTTTGCCCGGATAGCCCATTTTGTGGATCATTCGCGCTAGCGATCCGAATGAACCAAAGCACGCAGCTTTCAATGAAAAAGTTCTTTCTTGTCGTTACGACCGTTTTCTTGGTTTGGCCGATTGTACTGTTGGCGGACCAAACTGCACACGCAAGAATGCATTGTCTTTCACTGCGCTTCGGATACGGCGCGGGTTCATTTGGCTTGGAAACACTCAACCTGACAACGCTGTCGGATGGTATCAACGGTGAGCTTAGCCCGTTTTACGGACCGTACTCGCACTGGAGCAGGTTCGAGCTTTTCAATCAGATGTGGGGCACAATCGAGCGTGGGGTTTTGTTTCTAAACACACCGGCATTTACAGATGCGAACAATAATGGGTTCGACGACTTTTTTGAGGTTTCACAGCCTGTATCTGCAACAAGCACAGGTAGCTGGCGGTTGTTGGGCGAAACCAACTATCGCAGTTTGACCGCCACGTGGATACGTGTTGCAGGCTCGGCAAATGGAGAATGCGTGCTAAATCTGCAAGGACGTGGCGAATTTACACACCAGTTTGACCTACTCGAATTCACAGGCACCGTAGGTTATATAGCCGGGTCGAACACTGTTACAGGCAACATTGCACTTGCACACACAGGCGCAACCAATAACAAACTCCAAGGACCGATTTCTTTGGTCAAGGTTCATCCCGACAGGTTTAACCGGCTTGAACTACAGGCTGGCACTTGGACAAATGCACAAGCGGGATTATTCGTGTACCTGAGCGAGCTGTTTTCTCGCCGGCAGGTCTGGCCAACAAACTATTGGGGTTTTGTGACTTTTACAGATGGCGACCTGCGCACGCCTAACGACGCTGACTATTGGTTATGGCTGCTTACAATTGATGATCCGAATGACAGTGACGGCGATGGTATTCCAGATTTCAGTGACGACCCGCTGCTTACCCCGCCGCGGCAGCCTGTGCTACGACTTACACTGGGGAAAACAAATCTGTTGCTGGAGATCAGGGGTGAGGTTGGCCGGACCCACGAAGTTTTGGAAGCCAACTCGATCACACCTGGCACGTGGTTGACCAACCAGGTTGTGGTGCTCACAAACGATCCGCACGTGGTCAGCCTACCAATTCCATCCGGCCCGCGGTTCTGGCGTGTACGAGCGTTTTAATTATGCCCAGCATAGCCTGTTCGCGCATTGTAAGTGGGCTGGACGAATTCTATTTCCTGCCAAACCCAGCGCAGTAAAATTGCCAGGGCACCCCGGAGACAAAGGTTAAAACCTACCACCGGCAACCAAAGCTCCAAGACCTCCCTCGGTATGTAGTTCCTGCATTTGCATGTGGTTAAACAAGCCATCGCTGGCAGATGCTGGACCTATGCATACACATTTGCACGTTAGCCTGCGCGCTTGGCCCCGGCTCGCACTTTAGGTCAGGTGCAGCGTTTGTAGTTTAGGCCGCAGACCGTGGTAGCAACTGCAAATTGCGGTTGCGCCATCTTCAGGATTCTGTCCGGCGAATGCACAACCGGATTGTGGCAGGTGCGACCTCAAATCGATACCGTTGTGGCTGGCTAAACGCGCCACAAGCTTGACTGTGCTTTTGTGTTACATCGCACGAGGACCGTTTTTGTAGTTGTTTTGGTGTAGCATGGGAGTAACCTTGGGTGTTGCTGGAGCAAAACGCTGTCCCATGACTAAAAAATAAAAACGCAGAAATCGACCGTTCATGAAAAAACTCCTGATTATCCTGGTTTCAAGCCTAGTGTTATGGGCTGCCGCAGCATGTTTTGCAGGTCAAACTGCACAAGCGCGGTTCTATTGCATGTCCCTGCATTTCGACCGTGGCGGGGGCGGACAGTATGGTTGGCAGACACTCGCCTTGACAACGCTCACCTCCTACGGGGCAATAAATGGTGAACTTGCACCCATTTTTGAGACCTACACACACTGGAGCTGGCTTGAATTGTACGACGAGCTTTGGGAACTTACCTACTACGGCTGGCTCAATGTCAACAAGCCAAACTATATTGATGCAAATGGCAACGGATTCGATGACTTTTATGAGGTTTCACAAGCTGTCTCAGCAACAAGCTCGGGTGTTTGGCGACTCGAAGGCCTGCCACCATACACATTAACTGCAAATTGGACTCGTCCAGCAGGCTCATCGGTTGGAACATGCGTGTTTAATTTAACCGGTCTTGGGTCGTTTACGCACACGTTTAGGCTGCTCGAATACACCGGGCCGTTGGCTTATACACCACATCTGACAATTGTCACCGGCCGCGTTGACCTGGTTCGAACCGGTAGCCCGGAACAGCTTTTCGGCGGCCAGGCTGTGTTTGTGAAAAATCCGACAAATAGATTTAACCTGCTAGAGCTTCAGCCGGGCAGATGGACAAATGCATCTGGTCAGACCCTTGTTTTTACTAACGACCCCTTCAAGCGTGAGCTACCTTGGACGACAAATTATTACGGGTACGTAGAGTTCGATGACGGCGACCCCAACACACCCGACGACGCAGATTATTACATTTGGATGCTCTCAATTGATGATGTTAATGACAGTGACGGCGATGGCATTCCGGATTTTAGCGATGACCCGGTGATACTGCCACCGCGTCGGCCGGTGCTCCAACTTACGCGTGGCACGACCAACCTGCTGCTGCGCATAAGCGGTGATGTCGGCCGGTTGCATCAGGTGCTCCAGACCACATCAATCACGGCTACTACTTGGACCACCAACATGTCATTGGTCCTTACCAATGATCCGCAGACGATTAGCTTACCGATACCGCCCAGCCCGCGGTTCTGGCGTGTACGGGCGTTTTGATATACTGAATAAGCTTGGTTTTCGAGTGTTGGCCGAGGCTCAAGAAATTCTATTTCCACCAAACCAAACTCACCCAAATGTGCGTAACAGCCTAAAGGCTGAACTACAGACGTTGACGCTTTTTGTGTGTACGCTTGGTTTGTAGTTTACGCTTTAGCGTGTCGCTAAACAACCCGACGCTCTGCGGGGCAGTACTACCACACGAATTTGTCGATCAGACTCATGCCAGCCTGGTTGTAGTTCGCGCTTCGGCAGTTTAGCTTTGATTCGAAATGCGAGCTTCAGCGCTTACGACATCAATTTTGAAGTTGCAAGAACCTGTGCCCCGCGCACGCGGCAGAAGGCCACGGTATTCTGGAGCCTGGACCGGAATAGGTGTTGCTCGTTTCTGACGAGGTTCAACACTTTCACCGGTGCATGCAAAAACAATCAACCCGCCAAGGAATTCCGTGGCGGGTTGATTAATTACGCAGGCTTTACGCCTCCTTAAACCCTACTGTTTCCGGCGCAGGCGCAACCACAACAACCCGAAACCACTCACCACAGCCAACAGTGTAGTAGCCGGCTCAGGAATTAAAGGCGTTACATCTGCCCAAGTAGTTCCGAGGCGCACATCGTCAACCAAAAACGTCGCCTGGCTAGCCCACGCAGTAGTTGAAGCTTTTGTCGTAAGATAGAAACCGTAAAGCCAAGAATTGTCCGCCCCTGCTATGGCGGAAAGGTCCGGTGCTGGCACAGAACCTTCAGGCACACCAAGCGTCGCTGGCGATGGATTTATCCAAAGGTCGAAAGGATCGTTGTCGCTACCAGTGACCACAGTATAACGCCCGACTATGAGGTATGTATCACCCAACGTCACGCTCGCTGCGCTTGCTACTGGATTGCCAAGCGACTGTTTTGAAATCATTATCCTCCCGTTCGGCTGCAAATATACACCTACCGAAGGCGTAATTGAACCACCCGTACCGGAGCTGTTGCGGAAAAACGAAATCACATTTGTGAAAGTAGTGGGGAGCGCATCCACGCGCAATAAGTACGAAAAATAAAGCGGCCCGTTAAAATTAACCCCAGGCTGCAAATTCAATGCAACGCCACGGTCGCGGTTTGATGTAGTGGCGTTCGGGCCCACCCGGACGCTCAAGTCGCTCTGATCCAACAGCATCGGGTAACTCAAGTCAATGTTCGTAAAAAACGGACTGGCTGTACCCGTGCTATTGCCGTAAGTCCAAATAGACGCTGAAGCACCGGCACCCAGGTTCGTGCCTACACCGTAAGTTGCAGGGAAAGAATCATAAAACGGCAGGCTTACCTGGGCCAACCCAGTTGGTGTCAGTAACACGGCACTTGCAAGAGCCACTGTAGCGGTTACGAGTTTTCTTATCATTGTTACCGGCGCGGTTAGCGTTTTTATTACAACTTGGTTCGAACCCAACGGCTCGACCCTTTTTCAGATTCAAACACAAAAAAATCGTAGTTATACGAGCGCATTCTGTCAATGCATTTTTTTGCAAAAAACACTTAAAAAAGTGCACCCTGCTACGCCAAAAAGCGCGTCGGTAGAAAGAGTCGGATCACACACAAACAACCGGGCGAAAATTTCATAGGTTGTGGCCTGAGGTAGGCGTGCGATAGCATGTAAATTTTTGTGCAGATTTGTTTGTGTGGAAGCGGTGCTTGCAATTACCTGAATGCTCGCGGATACTTCCGTAGGATTACAATGCCGAATTTGCGCAAGATCGTTATTTACGTTTTGGCGTTTGTAGTTGTGTTATGGGCGGCCAATTGGTTTGGGAAACGCGCCAAGCCTGCTTACGCAAAGTGGCGTCTCACACAGGTATTAACCAAAATCGAGCCCTGGCCAGCCACAACAAACTACAGTACACACGCGTGGAAACAGTTGACGAAGGCAGCACGCGTCCTTCAAAAGACAGAGCCCGAACTGGCTGGCAGCGTGTTGAGTGAATACTTGGAAAAGTATGCGGGTCAACCGGCGCAATTGGCGGTTGAGCATGGCAAAGTATTCTTGTTGCTGCGCATGGTGTTTGACATTACCGATGAGCACATTGAAAGCAGCGCATCGGCCGGTCAACGGTCTGGGTCTGGCCTTGATGCAATCCAGAGCGTAACATGGCCGATCCGGTGGTATGACGGCAAACCGGTTTTGGTCTCGGGTTACCCCAGCATACCACTTTTCCGGCAGCCGGTCGCCGACGAATACAATGCATTACGATACCGGTACAAGTACCGTGACTTGTCAAAGGTCAAATTTTAACGCTGTGCGCGCTTACGATCATGTGCCCCTCGATTCTGCAAGGGGTTGGCCACGAGCAGAGTTGCTTCAGGCCAAAGGCCGGCAATTGCAAGTGGCGTTTACATTGATCGAACTGCTGGTCGTAATAGCGATCATAAGTATTTTGGCGAGCCTGCTTTTGCCTGCGGTTGGTAAAGCAAAAGAAAAAGGCAAAACAATCCAGTGCGTTAGCAATGTCAGACAACTCGGGCTCGCCATGTTTATGTATGCCGATGACTATGGCGAGCGGTTGCCGATGGCGCCGTTGGGTGCTGTTGCGTGGACAAACACGCAGACTGAGCCTTGGACCAAGCCATTAGCGTCGTACTACGAAAACACAAACGTACTGACATGCCCATCCATGAGCGCGAAGTATAATCAGTCACGATTCAATTATTTCATGGGCGCGCGCGCCGCCTACATTTATGCCAACTTCAGACCTGCGAGTGTCAACCTCGGCAGTATCAAATCGCCTTCGATTTACATACTGTCGGGTGACGCAAATTATCCTTTCGAATCGTGGGATGCCAACCCGGTCAATTACGTCAACGACACGCTGTTTCACAAGCAGCGAATGCCGCCCCCGATCCATAATGAACGCCTGAACGTGTTATTTGGCGACATGCACGTCAAGTCGTACGGAAAATTTAACCCGGCTGAAATGACCTACTCATATTATGTGCCTGGGGTGGCATTTTGATGTGCCAATGCCAAGTGCCCGTAGCCGAGCTGGTTCCGACGCTAAAACAATTCCAATTTTTCCCCGGCACCTGCTCTTGCTCGAGGATGCTGCTGCTGAATTGCCTGCGGTTTGAGCCGAATGCTGCGACATTGGTTCGTGCTGGATCAAAGGAAAAACAAAATACGCCTCTGACATTAGCAACGCCAGTTCCAAGGCCGCCAACGGGTTGTTTGTAAATACAGTCTCGGAAAAGTTGGCGGTCGTTATTCCCCGGTTGGGACCTTTCTTTGGCCGGCCAGATAATTGCCCAAGCCCATCTGTTCGATCTGGTCGAGCTGCGCCTCTGCCCAATCAACGTGGCCTTCCTCCATCTTCAAAATCTCTACCAGCAGATCGGCAGTTCCCTGATCATCAACTTCACGCGCCAGGGCAATTGCTTCATTATAAGCGCGGACTGCGTGCAACTCAGCATCTTTGTCATTCGAAATGATCTCGGGCACGGTTTTGCCGATCTTCATCGGGTTGAGCTTGCTCACAACCGGCGTACCCTCCAAGAAAAGTATTCTTGCGATGAGCGATTCGGCATGGCGCATTTCGTCAATGGCGCGTTTTTCGATTGCCTTATGGAGTTTTTCGTATGCCCAGTTGTCGCACATCTCAGCATGGACCATGTACTGGTTGATTGCAGTCAGCTCGTCTGCCAACAACTGGTTGAGCACTTTGAGCAGCTTCTCGTTTCCTTTCATTTTAGATTTAACGTGTTTGGTTTTTGCACCTGCCTCAGCTGGCGCAATGTGCGCTCTGCAAGCTAAAGCTAGCTCCAAATTTAAAAGGCAACAGGCGACTTGTAAAGACGCCAGCGCAAATGCCTAAGCCGCACATGTGTCCGCGCGCCAGACACAACGACACTTCACTTCTTGAGCACAACGCGCGGTGGCAGTTGCTTTGCAATTCTAACCTTCTGCAGCGTGGCGTATCGCGGCAAACCGTCTTCAAAAGGCAACTTGACCTCACCCTGAACAAGCGGCCGGACGTATTCGATGAACTTTTCGTTCGGCATAAACCCGTCTGGGCTGATCCAGTCGCGTGGTATCAGGTGCTCAACATTGGCAACCTGCTCAAGTGGATGCAGTCCTGTGCTCCACTTTATTACACCCCCGCGTTGTTTGCGCCGGACGATTGTGACCATGTACCCGCTTTTGCCTGCTACTGCAGCTTTGACAGCCGCCGCACCGCATGCATACGCGTTTTTGACGTCTGTGAGGCTTGCGCAATGTGCCGCTGCGCGTTGCGCATAGCCGAGTAGCACTGTGCGTGTTTTTGTCCCGAGCGCCTTTTCAACGATGTCCTTTAGTTTAATTGCTGCGCCCGTCAGGTACACATGCCCGAAAGCATCCTTTTTGGTGTGATCCGCGCCAATCTCCTCGACGACTTCCTTTTCGACGCCGTTAACGGTTTGCTTCGTTCGCCATTTGATGCCTTCGCCAACAACTACTATGCAGTAATTGTACGCGTCAATGGTTTCCTTGACCTTGGCGATGAACGGCTCAGGCTCGAACAGCAACTCAGGCAACAAAATTATATGGGGCGGGTTTGCTGGGTCACCGCGCTTTGCCAGGACCGTACCGGCGGCAATCCAACCAGCCGACCGACCCATAACTTCGATGATACAGCACGCACCTTCGTCAGTAGCCATGCTTGCGACGTCCATTGCAACTTCCATTACCGTTGTTGCGTTGTATTTAACCACCGAACCGTACCCTGGGCAGTTGTCCGTAAACGGCAGGTCGTTGTCTATTGTTTTTGGCACGCCGATTACCCGCATGTTGTAGCCGCGTTTCTGTGCTTCGAGGTGGATTTTGTGCGATGTATCTTGGGAGTCGTTTCCACCGATGTAGAAAAAGTACCGAATGTTATGCGTGCTAAACACTTCAAACAGCCTGTCCATGTCGAGCAACGCTTGCTTGCGTTTCCGTTCGAGGTCTGCACGTTTTTTAGGGTCGGTTTCGGCTTCGACCTGTTGCTCAGTAATATTGTGGATTTTGTACCTGCATGTGCCCAGCGCAGCGCCGGGTGCAAACTGTAACTGCTCAATTGTGCTACGCCGTTCTTCGCTGAGGTCAATCAATTCCTCACTCAAGATGCCGAGGATCCCGTTCAGCCCGCCGTAAACCTCCTTGATGCAGTTTTGCCGGGCAGCCTCTTGGATCACACCGGCCACACTTGCATTGATCACCGGCGTTGGCCCGCCGGATTGTGCTACTAAAAGATTACCGTTGAGTTTTGCCATAGTCTCGTGTTCATCTACTTGAAAACCGGGTTCTTTCTCACCCGGTCGGCTTGCTGATAATCACATTTGCCTTAGCCGCGTGTAGCCTGCCAAACCGGCCCTGCAACTGTCAAATAAATTGAAACTCCGGCACTATTAAGCACGAGTCTTTACCCACACGAATAAACGTGGCGCATACCAGGTTTAATTGAGTGCGATGTTCTGGCCGGCGCCGTTCTACTGTTTACTGCAGTTGTGCCGAGGCACAGACTTACGGGGCGCCAAGGATTTGCGCCTTAGGTAGCAATTGAGCCAACCGAGCGCCGACAAAATTTTCATTTGTCACGACCGGTTTCTTGTGCATGTTGCGGTCTGTGCTATGAGCAAACGGCGTCAAGCACGTGAACGTGCAATGCAGTTCCTGTTCCAGTACGACCTTAATCCCGCAGACGATATCGAGCGGGTGCTCGATGAATTCTGGCAAATGCATCGCATCGAGGCTGAACAATCCACGAGGAAAAATGCAAAGCCAACCAGACAAACCAAAAGTGAATGCGCCGTCGAAAGCGAGACCGAACTACGGCTATTTGCCGACCCGTTGATTCGCGGCACAATCGAGCACTTGGCCAAGATCGACGCACTGATCGAAAAACATGCCAAAAACTGGAAACTACACAGGATTGCGACTGTGGACCGTAACATCCTGCGCCTTGCGATCTACGAAATGCTCTACCGCGAAGACATCCCGCCTGTGGTCAGCATCAATGAAGCAATTGAGATTGCCAAAAAATATTCAACCCAGGACAGTGGCAAGTTTGTGAACGGTATCCTCGACAAAATCAGGGCTGAACTGATGCGGCCTGCTCGCACACCGCTTAAATAGTCATGGCGCATCAAATCAACACACACCAACTGCAGAATTTGCATGCTGCGAAACCGTCTTATGCCAACGCAAAACTCAACCACGCATCGATCGAGTGCGCTCAGCAAGGCTAACCCACTGTCCACGGGGTCGAATTCACCCGAGCTAAGCAAAGCTGGATTTGTGGATTTACATGTGCATTCGAGTTTTTCAGACGGTACGTATGGCCCTGAACGAATTGCCGAGCTTGGTAAACAGCTCCGGTTACGCGCCCTAGCTTTGACAGACCACGATACCGTTGACGGGTGCGAGTTGTTGGCAAACGCATGTGCGAAGCTCGAGCTTGAATTTGTCCCAGCAACTGAATTAACAACCAACTACAACGACATTGAAGTGCACATTCTGGGCTATTTTATTGACACTCGGAATGCCGCGTTACGGGCTGCACTTACAGCCGCCCAAACAGCACGTAAAAACCGCGTCGGTCAGATGGTGCAAAAGCTTAACCGATTAGGCCTGCGGCTAGCGGCGGAATCAATCTACGGACTCGGTCAATCCAGTTCACTCGGCCGCCCGCACGTTGCGCGTGCGCTTGTTCAGGCCGGTTTGTGTGCAAGCTACGACGATGCGTTCGAGCGCTACCTGGGAAAAAACAAGCCTGCCTGGGTGCCGAACCACAAAATGCCCGCCTGCGAGGCAATTGCGCTCATTCACGCTGCGGGCGGGGTTGCCGTGGTTGCCCACCCGGGATTAAACGGTGCCGATTCAACCATACCAAGCTTGATTAAAGCCGGCTTAGATGGCATTGAATGTTACCACACGAAACACACCCCTGCCCAAACGACGCGGTATTTGCGTCTTGCTGCCTGCCATGGATTGCTTGTAACCGGCGGCTCAGATTGCCACGGTGACATCAAAGGTAAACCGTTGATCGGTACTGTCAAAGTCGCATACACACTGGTTGAACAATTAAAGGCGCACACACGTGGAAGTGAGTGCTGAAAACAATTTTCTGAACTCGAGTTGCATGTGATGAAGTTGTTTGAAAAATTCAAGCTCGGTCTGGCAAAGACTCACGGCAGGCTTGCCCATGAGATCAAGCGCATTATCACGCGTTCACCCAGGCTAGACGCAGCAAGCTTGGCCGAACTTGAGGCTTTGCTACTGGGAGCAGATTTCGGCGTTGCAATCACACACCAGATCGTTAACGCGGTCAAAAAGACATATGAAACACAGGGCCAAACCAGCCCGGACGTGTTTGCAATTGCACAGGCCGAAATCGAAAAATGTTTTCCAGTTCAAACGCCCCCGCTTGCAAAAGCACAGCACGGACCGACAGTCATAAGCGTTGTGGGCGTAAACGGCTCGGGCAAAACCACCACTGCAGCCAAGCTCGCTTACCATGTTAAAAACGAAAGACAGACTGCGTTACTCGTTGCCTGCGACACGTTTCGTGCCGCCGCAATTGAACAGCTCAAACTCTGGGGGCAACAGCTCGGCATTGAAGTGATCGCAGGTGCATACGGGGCCGACCCGGCTGCAGTCGCGCATGATGCAATTGTAGCTGCACAGGCGCGAGGCGTTGATTATGTGTTTATTGATACTGCTGGTCGGCTTCACACAAAACATAACCTGATGCAGGAACTGCAAAAGATTCACCGTGTTGTGGCGCGCCGGTTGCCGGGTGCACCGCACGAAGTGTTGCTCGTGCTCGACGCAATAACAGGCATGAACGCGCTTAATCAGGCGCGCGAGTTCAACAAGGCAGTGTCACTAACCGGCCTTGTGGTAACCAAGCTTGATGGCTCGAGCAAAGCAGGCGTGGTCATCGCAATACACAAAGAACTCGGCTTACCGGTTAAATTCGTCGGTTTGGGGGAGCAACCTGATGACCTGCAGCCATTTGACCCGAAACAATTCGCCCAAGCCATGTTCGCCGGGTGAAAAACTCGAATGCACCCGTTTGCGCTGCGCATGCTATTGGAGCCTGAACCCACCAGCAAATACAACCTCGGCAACGCTCACGACAAGAAAAACGGTGCTCGCAACAGCGTTTAGCCTGGGAAACGATAGGCCTATCCAGCCTAAACTTCGGTGCCGGGCAATCCAATGCTCCAGCACAAAACAGCAAACAATAATCAGCCACCCCACAAGATATGCAATCCTGAACTTGCACAGTAGCCCAAATGCAAGCAGTAAACCTGCGGCCAGCATGTGCGCAATGAACGCTGCCATAAGCGCGTTAGCGGTGCCCCACACAACCGCAAGCGAACCGAGCGCGTGCGGTCTGTCAAACACATGCGCCTGGGTCGAGTATGCAATATCAAACCCGGCTGACCAAAACACAACTGCCAAAGCCAATACGCTAACCTGTAGCAGTTCCAATAGCGTGATGTTGCTACCTCTGACTGCCAGCCACGCGCCCACAGGCGCAAGCGCAACCGTCAACCCAACAAAAAAGTGTGTGCAATTCGTAAAACGCCTCGACAGCAAGCTAAAGCAAATCAGCACCAGCGCCGCTGGCGAAAGATAAAAGCATAACCGGTTCAAAAAGTTACTGGCCAAGACCAAACCTGCCCCACTCAGCAGGCAAAGCGCCACTGCAAAGCCAACGCGCAATTGAGCGTCCCCGAAATTGTGTCTTGCTGTGCGTTGCCCAAGCCCACCAAACCTTTTTCCTGCCAAAAGTCCGAAACCCAAATAAAATGCGTGTGCACAGACTATTGCAGCCAAAATCAACATGAACGTTCGCCAACCTGGCCACCCCCGATCATGTCGTGCTGCTGTAGCCATCGCAGCAAACGCAAACGGCAACGTTAAATCAGCCCCGGTACACCTCAAAAACGAATTACCTCTGCACGGCGTTTCAATCATCTGCATTAACCCACTAGCCTGCTTGTTTGTTTATCTATGCAAATGGGCTTAAACCCGATAACACAAAGCTCCGCCACGCAATTGCATCGTTGTGGAGTCTTATGGCGCCGCTGATACTATGTCCGATGCCGATTGGAGTGTGCTCTTTAGAAAGGTACATACCTGCCTCCTGTACGTCAGGAATGCGCCGGCCGTTGTGAAAAACAATGCACCAGTCCACACTTTGTGCTAGCTGCAGCCACAATTGGTTCAAAAAACACCGCGGTGTCAAAACGTTATGCACTATGTCTGGCAGAATTGAACCATTCAAGTCATCAGTGCCATGGCAATGCCTGAGTGCACCTGCAAATGCAAATCAGCTTGAGTTGGAACAGTTCATTCAGACAATTCCCGCGTGACAAATTTGGGTTGGTTTGCACTTGTAGTTTTGGTATTTGCGTCAGGGTGCGCAACACGCCCCACACAAAAAGTTCGTTTTCAGAACGCTCACGAGCTAAACTGGGCAGCGCCAGAGCTTGAGACTCAAGCAGTGTCCACTCCAACACCGCAAGCTCAACAAAACGCGCGTCGGTTGATTGCGCCTGCATCAGACACAACGTGGGTTTCATTAGACGACTGGAGTCAGCTAAACGGGTTCGGTCAGCCAAGGCGTGTGGCGTTGCACCCGCTTAGATGTCTGCTAGAAACACCCGTCGGGCTATTGTCCTTGGAAGCCGGTAACCATGTAATGCGTTGGAACGGCACAGACGTGCAACTTGGGTTTATCCCTTTTGCAAAAGGAGGTGTATTGTTCGTCCACGCACTGGATGTGTGCAAAAACATCATTCCGTTACTCGAGCTAAGTACGCCCGGGCCGAAAACCGGCCGCGTTATTGTGCTCGACCCCGGGCACGGCGGCAAAAACACAGGCGCACGCAACGTCGCCAATGGCATGTTCGAAAAATATTTCACACTTGATCTTGCACTGCGGCTGAAACCCTTGCTTGAGGCGCGTGGTTGGACGGTGCATCTGACACGCACGAATGACGTTGAGGTGCCATTGACCGACCGGGTAGCTTTTGCGGAAGAAAAACGTGCTGACCTGTTTTTGAGTCTGCATTTCAACTCTGCATATCCATCGGAGCGTGAGTCAGGACTGGAAACCTATTGCACAACGCCGGCGGGGATGCCATCAAACCTTACGCGCGAGTTTGAGGACAACCCGAATGATGTGTACCCGAACAACACTTTTGATACACAAAACCTCCAGTACGCAATCCGCATCCATCGTGCGCTTGTGCAGCTTGGTACAAGCCGCGACCGCGGCGTGCGGCGTGCGCGGTTCTTGGGCGTGTTACGCGGGCAAAACAGACCTGCCGTGTTGATCGAAGCCGGGTACCTTTCAAACCCATCTGAAGCACGCCGAATAGCCGATCCAGCCTTTCGCCAGCTCATGGCTGAAGCAATCGCAAGCGCGCTCGAGTAATACAAACTTCAGCCGCCAGTGGCATCATTCCGCGGTTGCTGCCACACTGCTGCCGTGCAATCGCAAACCGCAACTGGTATTATGTGCTGGCGTTTTGGGCGTTATGACTGCAAACAAGGTGCAAGCGGCAATGCAAAACCTGCACCTATACACGAGCAACCAGCTCGAGTTGCTAGCCGGTAAACTGGCCGAGCTTTGGCGTAAGCCACTCCGCGCTGCGCTCACGCCGGGTGTCATTGTTGTGCAGAGCCAAGGCATGGCGCGCTGGCTGAAGTTCGCCTTGGCAGAGCGGCTTGGTATTTGCGCCAACTTCGTTTACCCATTCCCGAAAACTTTTGCACACCACCTGTTCAGGATCGTCACTCCCGATTTGCCCGAGCTAACTGGCTTTGACCGCGATGTTATGACGTGGAAACTGATGAAGCTGCTGCCAGAGCTTGCACAAGCAAAAGGATTTGAACATGTGCGCAATTTCCTTGGGCACAACCACGACCAGCGTAAGCTGTTCGAGTTGGCAGCCGCAATGGCGAACCTGTTTGATCAATACCATGTGTTCAGGCCGCATCTCATCGAGGCTTGGCACAGTGACAACGAAACGTACTGGCAGGCCAGGCTGTGGCGCAAACTTGCTGAAGACGAACCGGAAATTTATCCCCCTGCCTTGCGACGGCTTTTTCTCAAAGCAATCACTGCGCCTGGGTTTGCCCAGGAAAAACTGCCCGAGCGCATTGCTTTGTTCGGTATCTCGGCTCTGCCGCCGTTTTATCTCGAATTATTTGCCGCGCTGGCAACGCATTCTGAGCTGCACCTATTCCTGCTTGCGCCTTGCAAGCATTATTGGGGTGACATAGTCACCAGGCGTCAAGCTGGTCAACTGTTGAAAGCTGCCAAACGCGGCCTCGACGCAGCCGATCTGCATCTTGAGACTGGCAACAGGTTGCTCGCCTCGATGGGCAAACTTGGCCGCGACTTCCTTAATCTGATTTTGGACACGGGCGACTGGCAGCACCAAGAACAATTTGTTGACCCCGGCGAAGACACACTCTTGCATGCGATCCAGTCAGACATACTGAACCTGCGCGACCGAACTCAATCGAGCGCAGATTGCGGCGCACAACTTTCGAGTAAGGCAACTGCGCAGAAGCTCAAAATTAATCCCGAGGACGATTCGGTGCAGGTGCATTCGTGTCACAGCCCACTGCGCGAAGTCGAGGTGCTGTACGACCATATGCTTGAGTGGTTCGAGCGCGATCCAACCCTTGCGCCACGGGACATCTTAGTCATGACGCCCGACATTGAGGCATACGCTCCTTTCATACACGCGGTGTTCGGCGTGCCCGAAAACGATACGCTGCGAATACCGTATTGCGTGGCTGATCGCACCCCGGCACAACAAAGCACGGTCGTAAATGCGTTCATGCGATTGATCGCGCTATCGAAGTGCCGGTTCCGCGCGTCCGAAGTGCTCGGGCTTCTTGAGACACGGGTTGTGCATGAAAAGTTTGGCCTGACCGAGGCCGAGCTGGACATAATTCGGCGCTGGGTCAGATCAACCAACATCCGCTGGGGCATCGACGCTGCACATCGGCAAGCGCTCGGGCTACCCGCTGTCCAAGAACACACATGGCGGCATGGCCTAGACCGGCTGTTACTCGGCTATGCTATGTCGAGTGGGGGCGAGCGAACTTTTGCAGGCATCCTCCCATTCGATGGGATCGAAGGAGACGTAGCCGATACACTCGGCAAGTTTGCCGGGTTCGTCGAAAGCTTGTTCGACGCCGCAGGCGCGCTTGCAAAACCGCGAACAATGACACAATGGGAACAGGTACTGCTCGGGCTGCTGGAGAGGTTCTTCGTTGATACTGACGAGTCGCATGCCGAGCTGTTGACAGTCCGCACTGCAGTGCGCCAGATCTCGCGCAATGCGAACGTTGCCAAATTCGATGGCGCAGTCGAGCCAGCTGTTGTGCTCGAGGCTCTCGAACGCGAGCTTGCCGAAGACAAGGTTGGCACCGGTTTCCTTGCCGGCGGCGTAACATTTTGCGCGCTTAAACCGATGCGGAGCATACCGTTTCGCGTGATCTGCCTCTTGGGCATGAACGACACTGTGTTCCCCCGCACAGACCGTCATCTCGGGTTCGACCTAATGGCATTGAAACAGATGCCCGGCGACCGCTCCGTACGCGAAGACGACCGGTATCTGTTCCTTGAAACGCTTATCTCAGCACGCGACAGGCTCTACGTCAGTTACGTCGGTCAGTCGCAACGCGACAATAGCACGCTACAGCCATCGGTGCTGGTCACCGAGTTGCTCGATTACATCGGGCGCGGATTCGAGCTGCCAAACAAAGACATCATCAAGGATCATGTCCTGCGCAAGCACAGGCTACAGGCATTCAGCACGGTGTACTTCGACGGGTCGGACAAACGCTTCTTCAGTTATTCCGCTGCAAACTGCACAGCCGGCCAGCAAACGTATATGGCCCGCACTGTACCTACCGTATTTGTTACCGCGCCGTTGCCAGAGCCTGAACCTGAATGGCGCACATTGACATTGGACGATCTAGCCGAGTTCCTTTGCAACCCTGCTAAGTTGCTCGTCACGCGTCGGCTTGGCGCGCGACTGCCAGTGGAGGAAGAACCGCCCCCGGACAACGAATCGTTTGCGCTTACCGGCCTGGACAAGTACTTCGTTAAACAACAAGCGGTTGATGCTGCGGTTGAACGCCGCCCTTTAGACACGCAATATCTCTTGCTGAAGGCAGCTGGTGCATTGCCACCTGGTGAGGCCGGCCGCGTCGGGTGGTATGACACAACCCACGAAGCAAAAAACGTGGTTGAAAAGTTAGCCCCATACGTCGAGCCCGGGTTCAGACCGCCGGTCCAGGTTGATTTGCGCATTGGCGGGTTCCGGCTCATGGGCCGCCTGACCAAGCTGACCCGACACGGCTTGCTGGTCAGCTACAGGTGCGCACAGGTCAAGGCCAAAGACATGCTCAAGCACTGGGTCCAACATCTTGCGCTCAATGTTGCCAAACCTGAGGGCTGCAGATGCGATAGTGTACTGCTTGGCACTGACGTTCTGCAGGAGTACGCCCAAGTGAAAGCGGCTGACTCAGTGCTTTTGGCATTGCTCAACCTCTACTGGGACGGGCTATGCAAACCGCTGCGGTTCTTTCCGGAAAGTGCACGTGCATTTGTGCAGACGGAACGGCAGCTTACATCATACACCCGGTCGAAAAAGCAGCCAATCGAGGCTGCGCTCGATGTCTGGGACCGGGGGTTGACCCGCCATGGCACCGACGCCGAAAAGGCCGACGCGTATTTCGCGCTGTGCTTCGGCGATCAACCAACTGCGCTAGATGCTGAGTTCGAGCGCATCGCACGCGAAGTGTTCTGGCCGCTGCTTGAGCACATCAAAGTAACAAAGCTATGAACCCGAATTGCTGGGCCAGTATTGGATTTACGAAGGCTGGCGTGAGCACCCTGCTCAATAAATCTTTCGCTCTCGGTTTCCCCACAAGCGCCCGGGGTTGGCCATCTGTGACTGGCAGAGCAGCAGGAACATTTTGTACCACAGCGCATGCCGGCGCTACCCCGGATTCGGTGTGCCTGGTAGCACGTCGCCGGCAGGCTGGCGACATGTGCAACCCAAAACAACTCAGTTTTTCAGGATGAACCGGCCCGAGGTATTTTCGCTTGAAACCACCGAGCTGAATCCGGGGCGGAGCCTGATCGAAGCCAGCGCCGGCACAGGTAAGACATACACAATTGCAGGGTTGTTTGTGCGGTTGCTCGTTGAGCACGAGCTTTCAGTCCAGCAGATCCTGGCCGTTACATACACGGTCGCTGCAACTGAGGAACTGCGCGGCCGTGTCCGTGAATTGCTCATGTGCGCGCTGGACGCATTCCAGAACGGCACCAGCGACGTGCCGTTTATAGGCGCGCTTGTCAAACGCACCGGTGCACACAACGCACAAAAGATCGATGCGCTACACCAGGCACTGCTCGATTTCGATCAAGCACCTATCCACACCATACACAGTTTTTGCCAACGCACGTTGCTCGACCACGCCTTCGAAAGCAGTAATTTGTTCGAGTGCGAACTAATCGCAGACACGCAACCTGTTTTGCTCGATGCATTGAACGAGCTGTGGCGTAAACACGTGCTGACCGCAGGTGAGCTTGCAATTGCATGTGCACTCAAAGCTGGGCTTGACCCTGAAAGTTTTCTGCCTTTTGCAAAGGCTGTATTGCGGCATCGGACCCTGCGCGTATTCGCGGCGGTTGACGCCAATCAAGCCCCCCAACTTGTCCGCGCACTCGAAGCGGCCTTCGCTCAACTCAGACGAGTTTGGAAAAACCAAAAGCATACCATCAGACAGTTCTTCGGCTCGGACGCGAAATGGGCAAACAAACCGTACAACGACGATGCAGCAGTAGAAGAGTTCTTTGCTGACATCGAGGCTGCACTCGAAAACGGCGAAATTTCAGTTAAAGCGCTTTGTGCCATCGAAAAGTTCACCTGCGAAAACCTTGATAAAGCTCGCAACAAGAGGCTTAATTTGCCCGCACCGAACCACGAGTTCTTCAGATTGTGCAGTGCGTTTGTTGCAGCGCAGCAACAGTTTCTGACCGGACTGCATTTGCAGGCAATCGAGTTCCTCAAGACCGAGTTGCGCAGACTCACAGACATGCTCAGTGCATGGACGTTTGACGACCTGATTAATCGCGTGCTCGATGCGCTCGAAGGACCAGGCGGCCAAAGCACGATAAAACTGCTCCGCGTAAAGTATAAGGCGGCGCTGATCGACGAGTTCCAAGACACCGACCCGGTCCAATACGCCATCTTTCGCAAGGTTTTCGGTGAGGCCGACAGTTTCCTGTTCCTTGTTGGTGATCCGAAGCAGGCGATCTATGGATTCCGTGGTGCTGATGTTTTCACGTACCTCAACGCCGCCCAAGATGTGCACCGGCGGTACACGCTCGAGTTCAACTGGCGCGCTGCGCCCGGGCTTGTGCACGCAGTCAACACGATCTTTAGCCGCAACCCAAACGCATTTGTGTTCGACCAGATCAAGTTTTACCCCATCAAAGCACGCTCGCAAATCGAGCACGGGGAGTCGGCATCTGGCGACCGACCTAGTACACACCTTGTGATCTGGTTATGGCGGCGGCCTGAAAAACGCCTGAGTAAAACCGACCTCGAGACCTACATTGCAGGGGCGGTTGCAGCCGAAATAGCGCGGCTTGTGACGGGTAAAACACTGCTCGATGCACGCACGGTTGAGCCTGCCGATATTGCAGTGCTTGTGCCCGAAAACAGACAAGCGCAACTAATGCAACACGCCTTGAACGCCCTCAATATCCCAAGTGTGCTTTACACAACCGAAAGTCTGTTCAAAAGCCGCGAAACCGCCGAGATCCAATCTGTGCTTGCTGCAATAGCCGCGCCGAATAACGAACCCGCAATCAAAGCTGCGCTCGCCACTGATATGTTCGGGTACACGGCCAACCAGATTGCCTCTCTACAAGCCGATGAGCTGGCTTGGCAAAATGTCCTGGCACGATTCCATTTGTACCTCGAGCTATGGCTCGAGCGCGGCTTTATCCAGATGTTCCGCACACTGCTTGTGCGCGAGCGCGTTCGTGAACACCTGCTCCAGTACACCGATGGCGAACGGCGCATGACAAACTTGCTGCATCTGGGCGAGGTGCTACACACGGCAACTGTTGAACGCCAGCTTAGCCCCAGCGGTTTGCTCAAGTGGATCGTCGAGCAAAAGAATCGCTCAGGTCTGGCCGCAGAAGAACACCAACTGCGCCTTGAACGAGACGAAAAAGCTGTCAAGCTCGTCACAATCCACCGCAGCAAAGGCCTCGAATACCCGATTGTTTTCTGTCCGTTTTCGTGGAGGGGGCTGGGCAACGACCGCGCTGGCAACCGAATGGTCTGGTTCCACGAGCCTGACACCGGTGAGTACGCGCTCGACCTCGGCAGCGAACACTTTAAGCAACATGCCGTGCGCGCACGCACAGAAGACCTGGCCGAAGACGTGCGGCTGCTTTACGTGGCGCTCACGCGTGCAAAGTACCGCTGTTACTTTGTTTGGGGCGCGTTCGACGGCGCGGCCATCTCCGCACCTGCATGGTTGTTGCACGCGTACAAAGCCGGCCAGCCAGACCCGGCCAAGTTCATCCAGCAAGAGCCTCTGGAGCCCGCCGAGACGCAATTGGTGTACGACCTCGATAGGTTGTGCGCAGATGCGAACGGCACAATTGCAGTGCAAGACATGCCCGCGCCTAGTCATGAGCCGCTCCAAATGCAACAGGCCGAGTCGGCTAGGCTTACCCCACGCAAGTTCACCGGCCAGATTCAGCGCGACTGGCGAATCGCCAGCTTCAGCTCGATTACAGCCGGCACAGACACAGAACAACCCGACTATGACCCAATGTGGTTGCCTGAAACGGTCGAAGCTGAACCAGCAACAGGCATTTACGCGTTCCCGCGCGGCGCGCGCGCAGGTGAATGTCTCCACCGAATTTTCGAGCTGCTTGATTTCACACAGTGGCCAAACCCTACCACAAGAAAGCTGGTCGCAGAACAACTGGTCACACACGGGATTAATCCGGAACAGTTTTGTGACGCAGTCTTCCAAATGCTCAGCAAGGTGCTAACTGCACGGCTGTGTCCACCGGACACGGGCGAAATACCGCTGCAGTTGGAGAAAATCAGCATTAACAACCGCCTGAGTGAGCTTGAGTTTTGTTTCCCAATCGGCAGGCTTGCGCCGGGGCCGCTCCACCAACTGCTCAGCAGACACGGCATACTGCCCAAAGACGAACCGCACCGGTTCAGCTTCAATCCGGTAACTGGCATCCTGAAAGGCTACATTGACCTTGTGTTCGAGTGGCATGGGCGGTTCTACATCGTTGACTGGAAATCGAACTGGCTGGGCAACAACGCACAGCACTACAACCCGATTGCCTTACAGACCGAAATGACACGGCGCGGTTATTTCCTTCAGTACTTACTGTACACCGTAGCCATCAACAAATACCTCCAACTGCGCCTGCGGGGGTACAATTACAAGCGCAACTTCGGGGGTGTATTTTACATCTTTGTCCGCGGCGTTGACCCAGCCCAGCCCGAGCTCGGGATTTACCGCGACAAACCGGCCACTGAACTGATTCAGGAGCTGGACAGACTGCTGGCTGCCAAGCCATGAACAGCAAAGGCAGAATGAAAAAACCGAAAACAACCACACGAAAATCGCAGGTCGTGTCCGCTGTGTGCAAGGTTGAGGAGACAGGTGCTTCTGAACCTCAACACACGACACTCGAGCAGGTACTTATGCCAGTGATCCAATCGGAGGCTTTCACAGAGCTCGACCGGCAGTTTGCAAAGTTCATGGCACGTTTGGCTGGGACTAACCAGCCTGCATTTGTGCTGGCAGTTGCTATGCTAAGCCGCGCACGCGCAGACGGACACGCATGTCTCGATTTACGAACTGTTGCAGGGACCGTGTTCCCATCACCCACAACAGAAACCGTCCGGACTATCACGTGCCCGGATATCGAGTCGTGGGTAAACGCCCTGAGGGCAACCGCTGTGGTCGGTGCCCCGGGTGAATTCAAGCCGCTAATCCTCGATCAGGCTGGCCGACTCTACCTGCACCGGTACTGGGAATACGAAGCCGCGCTTGCAAACGAACTGCAACGCCGTGCAAGCGCGCAAACAACCGAACCATCTGCAAAAACACTGGCAAAGTTACTCGACAAGCTTTTCCCCCGCACAACAGAAGCCGATGAACCTGACTGGCAACGTATCGCTGTGCAAGTGGCAGTACAACGACAGTTGTGCGTGATCACAGGTGGCCCAGGCACAGGCAAAACGTGGACATTGGTACGGATTTTGGCTTTATTGATTGAGCTCACAAACCAAAAACCAATCCAGATCGCAGTTGCTGCGCCCACGGGTAAGGCCGCTGCGCGCCTCCAGGAAGAAATCCGTAAGGCAAAACTGCAGTTGACCAGCCCGGAAGCGGTTAAAGCGCAACTGCCTGAGCGCGCCATGACCATCCACCGATTGCTTGGCGCAAGCCGCGACGCTACCTCGTTCAGGTTCAACCGCACCAACCCGCTTCCGTTCGATGTCGTAGCCGTTGACGAGACAGGCATGGTTGACCTGGCGTTGATGGCGCGGCTCGTAGATGCACTCGTACCGCAGGCCAAGCTAATCCTATTGGGCGATAAAGACCAGCTCGCTTCAGTCGAGCCGGGGGCAGTCTTGGGCGACATTTGCGCAGGGCTGGACCAAGCCGTAATTCAGCGCAGGGCAAAATGGGTTGCCAACGCTGTCGGTGACCCAAGGCCAACAAAGAACTCACTCGCATTGGCCGAATGCATCGTGCAGTTGCAGAAGAATTACCGATTCAGCTCTCAAAGCCAAATCTACCGGCTCAGCCAGGCTGTCAATGCCGGCGACGCCGCCCGGGCGATCAAGATCTTGGGTGAAAATGTCGCTTCCGCTGAGTGCGCTGTCACGTGGGTGCAGCTGCCGGGTTACACCGAGATGAAAACCGTGCTTAAAGAAAGGCTTCTGGCCGGGTTCGCCGAGTATTTCGCAGCGCAAACACCTGCAGACGCACTCAGCGCGCTATCGAAGTTTAGGGTGCTCTGCGCATTACGCGAAGGGCCGTTTGGAATAGTGCAAATCAATCGGTTGGCCGAGCAAATCTTCGAAGAAGCCGGCCTGGTGACATTAACGGGGCCGTTTTACGTGCGCCGAGCTGTCATGATCACACGCAACGATTACAACATCCAATTGTTTAATGGCGATGTAGGCGTGATTTTGCCCAGCCAAGAGAAACCCGGCCACACAAATGCAAGCAATGGCAGTAAACACGGAGCCATTGAAACGCGGCATTTTCCGCAAGCAACCCAGCCAGTCATGTGCACACAACACTGCGTATCTGACATTGTTGCTAAGGCCGATAACGGTCGCGGTCGTGCCTGTCTCGAAGTGTCCCACGAGAAGCTAGACGTTCGCGCCTTTTTCGCAGGCACCGATGGCAGCCTGCGGGCAGTGCTACCAACGCGTCTGCCCGAGCACCAAACCGCTTACGCCATCACAGTCCATAAAAGTCAAGGCTCTGAATTCGACCATGTGCTGATGATCATGCCCGACCGCGATGTGCCGTTGTTAACACGCGAGTTGATCTACACTGCAATCACGCGCGCACGCAAGACCGTCGAGATTTGGGCGACTGAACCTGTGCTAGTGGCTGCGATCGAACGCCGTACCACCCGCAGCTCGGGCCTGCGGGATGCACTGTGGCAAATTAAACCGAGTGATACCGCCAAAGCATGTTGAGCTGTTAATTTATTTAGCTTGCACAGGTTTTTGGCCTTTTTGCTCGTCCCAACGAAACGTGTCAAAAGCTCGATTTGTTGTTTGCCAATCACAAGCAAAACCACAGCTAAGACCGCTTCGAGAGCAACAAAGAAATACCCGCTTAACCCGAAATACATAGCCGCAGGCAAGACTCCCAACCAAAACCCAAACGAATATCAGTGGGATTTTTAGGCCGTCAACAACCCAAAGATAGGCTACGCCCACCCAAAAAGGCAGCCAAAGCAACGAAACTCACGCGACGGCAAAAATTTCAATCGCCAACGGTTCTGACAATTCTTTGGAATGCATGACGCAGATCGAACCCGAGCCATTAGCAAAATGCATATAGCATCCACCCGGTCTGTGAATTGTTGGGTGCATCCTGCAAATGTGAGATATCTCCAGCCCAGAATCCATTGTTAGTGATGCATAGCCAGACACATCTGAGGTCTTTGTGATAGGGAACGCGCAGCTCCGGCGTCTTTAAAATGAACTCCTCGGGTAGGCGTCCCTACCAACAGAATCTTCCGGGAGGGACGGCTGGCCGCAGCCGTCCAATTGAGGCACGCGTTCCACCGCGTCCGACCACGGTCAGTGTGCCATCCGACCCTCCATTGGAAGGCGCAACTGCGTTTGTGCGGCTGGCTTGGTCGCGCACATGCTGTGGGGGGCTGTTATGTCTGCGAAATACAACGATAAGCATGTATTGTCGCCTGTGCCCGTTGTTGGTCGCCTGCAGGCTGACTCTGGGCACTGCGGTGTTAACCCGGTACAAGTCCAAAACCGATTGGAACCTCGGCACCTAAAACTCAGGCGCGCTTTCGAATCAACCGCCTGTGTGTGCGCAGTGAGGTTCCAGTTTTCTACGGGCTGAAACCTGGGGTTGCGACCGGACTCTATAAGTTGTCGCCTTTCCGGTCATGTTGCCGAACGAGCTGATTCGGCTTTAGCTTTTGCGCGTCGTTTCTTAGAGTGACGCGCATGAGTCCGTTTGAATCTGCCATTGAAAGTGCGGTTGCTACGATTCGTGGCCTGGCAGCACTGGAAAAACCGTTAATGCATGCGGTGCAAATTGTGGCGCGGTGTCTTGGGTCTGGGCACAAGCTGTTGTTGTGCGGCAACGGCGGCAGCGCAGCCGATGCAATGCATCTTGCAGCTGAATTTTTGTGTCGGTACAGACACGATCGCAGACCGTATCCGGCCGTTTCGCTTGTAACGAACGGCGCATACATGACAGCCGTGTGCAACGACTACGACGCAGACGAGATTTTTGCGCGGCAGGTGTGGGCTTTGGGCGAGCCTGGCGATGTGTTAATTGCGTTCACAACGAGCGGCAAGTCGCGCAATGTGCTACGCGCGCTCGAAGAAGCAAATCGCAAAAACCTCGAAAGCATTTGTTTTCTGGGTCGGGACGGCGGATTCACAAAAGGCAAGGCAACAGTCGAGTTACTCGTACTGGGGGATGACACTGCCCGCATCCAGGAGGCGCATCAAGTGTTGTATCACGTGCTGTGCGAGCTGGTGGAAAAACAGTTACTGACTAAATGACCTTCGTGCTTTGTTCGTTTGGAGCGCAAAACCCGACCGCGCGCACATGAAAAAATTGCCCGCCAAAGCCTGCACGACGAGCAAACCGCCTAAAACAGCTACCACAAACTGGTGCGGACGATGCCGTCCCGTCTATCTAGTCCAATGGAATGATAACCTGCACGAGCCGACGATACGACACAGGTTAAACTGCGCTCTCGGTGGAATCGAATCAAATGATGAGTTGTGGCCGTTACTACTGAACTCGACTTTTATTTTAGCCAATGGACGGTCGGTTACCACAAATCCCTGTAGATTCGAGTGATTAACACCGCATATTGGCAGACTAAGGTGGTAGTTTCAGAAACTTTTTGATTGGCGCGACAGGTTTTTTCTGCACAATGATCCAGCAGTTCGCCGCGCTCGGCCTGAATGCGGGCGACGTGGCGCACCGACACGCCGTAACTGGCTGGGCGTGGAGCAATGCGTTTTTGAAGTTTATGGAAGAGCTCAAAGCACTGTACGATGCGATCATAGCCGGTGACGCAAAAACATCAAAGGCGGTTACTGAACATGCAATTGCTGCTGGGGTGGCACCGTTGACTCTAGTAACCGAGTACATGATACCCGCAATGAACGAGGTCGGCCGACGGTTCGAATGTAACGAATATTTTGTGCCCGAGCTGCTGCTGGCTGCACGTGCAATGAAAGCCGCACTAGAACCATTGCGGCCGTTGCTTGCCGCAAGCGGTGTGCAACCGGCCGGACGCGTTGTGATTGGCACCGTCAAAGGTGACCTGCACGACATTGGCAAAAACTTGGTTGCCTCAATGCTCGAAGGGGGCGGGTTCGAGGTTATTGACCTGGGCGTGAACGTATCGCCTGAACAATTCGTTGCCAAGCTCAAGGAAACCAACGCAAATATACTGGCAATGTCGGCCCTTCTGACAACAACAATGCCGGCCATGAAAACCACAATCGAAGCACTTAAACAGGCCGGGTTACGCGACCGTGTCAAAGTGCTTGTGGGCGGCGCACCTGTCACGCAACGTTACGCAGATGAGATCGGAGCCGACGGTTACAGTGAAACTGCCGCAGGGGCGGTGCCCTTGGCAAAACGTGTGCTTGCTCTGAACTGACTGCGGACGGCCACTGGGGTGGTCCGCACCGCTTGATTGCCCTGATGCATCAGTTAATCACGCAGCTAGTTGCGCAGCGGCCGGTGATAACCGACGGCGCCTGGGGAACACAACTGCAGGCACGCGGGCTTGGCATTGGGGAATTACCTGACGCACTTAACCTGTGGAAGCCAGAGTTGGTTGCTGAAGTTGCCCGAGCGTATGTCGACGCGGGCAGCCAGATCATTCTGACTAACACATTCGGGTCAAATCGGCTGCGTTTGGCTGATTATTCACTCGCAGACAAAGTTGCCGCGCTCAACCACAATGGGGTTGAAATTTCACGCAAGGCCGCAGCCGGGCGCGCGTATGTGTTTGCCTCGATCGGCCCGACCGGCAAGATGCTTTTAAGTGGCGATGTTACCGAAGCAGAGTTGCGCGCTGCATTTGAAGAACAGGCTGATGCTATTGCACAAGCCGGACCGGATGGGATCGTTATCGAGTCTATGTCCGATTTACAAGAGGCAAGGATTGCTGTTGAAGCAGCACGTGCAACCGGGCTGCCGGTGGTAGCCTGCATGGTGTTTGACTCCGGCAAGCACAAGGACCGGACCATCATGGGTGTGACACCTGAACAGGCGGCAAGCGAGCTTGAGACTGCAGGTGCGGATGTGATTGGCGCAAACTGCGGACGCGGAATAGCTGGGCTTGCGCTTATTTGCACCCGGTTGCGCGCAGGCACTGACAAACCGATTTGGCTCAAGCCGAACGCCGGCCTACCCGAGATTGTGAATGGCAAGCCGCATTACAAAACCACATCAGATGAATTTGCCCAAGCGACGCTTGAGCTGGTTGACGCAGGCGCAAGTTTTATCGGGGGTTGCTGCGGTACAAGCCCAGAGTTCATTTCGGCGATCTGTCGTGTGTTGGGCCGCTACACGCAATAGCAAAGCTACCAACCGCGTGGCGTGTTTACCGCAGCATGCATGCAGAGCCTCAGAAACGTTTATTAGCAGTTACGGTGTTCAATTGCATCATTGCCGAAATGCAAGGTGCGAAGTGCGTGAACACTGTCCCGCATACAGTAGCCATGGAACGGGCTAGCCAATTGAACCCGAAAAACTTGATTGAGGCGCATGCTCGTCCTCGGGTGATGCTGCAGGTGCATGCCTATGCACGCACGCAAACAGGCCTTGCATCCAGCACATTTGCGCACGGCATGCTGGTCAGTTCTGAAACACGTATGTTCTGAGTTTTGTTTTATGCCAGCGGCACAAAACCGCACTGGAGAACATTTGCGCTCCACATTAACCGAAGTAATTCGAGCCAAATGGTGCAGTTACAATGTGAAAATGCTATAACACGCTAAAACACAACCGCGAATGGTCAAATTCTGAGCCAGCCGATGCCTGATCTTGTGCGAATTGAACTTTTGCCCCTGGGCAAAACACTGACTGTTGAACGCGGCACACAGCTTTTCGACGTATTATTCACCGCGGGTGTCGAGTTCCCATGCGGCGGTCGTGGCAGATGCAAAGGCTGTAGGATCAAAGTACTAGCGGGTACTATCCCTGTAAGCACTGAAGACAAGCAACGTTTGTCTGCAGCTGAGCTAGCGCAAGGTTGGCGTTTGGCGTGTCGTGCACGTGCGGTTGACGACCTGACGGTGGAGCTTGCGCAATGGGAAACGCCAATACTTGCAGACCAAAGTACACTTGAGTTTGTCCCAAAAGATGGGTTCGGGGTTGCCGTTGACCTCGGAACAACAACGATTGCTGCGCAACTGCTCGATTTGCGAACGGGCAATGTGTTGGCCGTGCGCACTGCGCTAAATGTACAAGCGCAGTACGGGGCGGATGTAATGAGCCGGATTGAATTCGCTTGCGGCGGTGGCGCTAGTGAACTGAGCCGGCTGATCCGCCAGCAGATTGGCGAATTAGTACGTATGCTGGTCGAAACGAGCAAAATCGGCTCAGGTCTTACCCAGATCGTAATTGTGGGCAACACGGTCATGCATCATTTGTTTTGCGGACTTGATGTTAGTCCGCTTGCGCAGTACCCGTTTGAGCCTAGCGCACTCGGGCTACAGACGTTTCGTGCAGGTGAGTTCGGCTGGGAAGTAGAAGCCGACACCACAGTGCATTTTCTGCCGTGTCTTGGCGGGTTTGTCGGGAGCGATTTACTGGCTGGCATACTTGCCACAGGATTGCACACGGCCGATGCACCGGTCGGCCTAGTGGATCTTGGCACAAACGGCGAGGTGATTGTCGGCAATCGCGAGAAAATTGTCTGCGCTTCAACTGCAGCGGGTCCAGCATTCGAAGGCGCGCGGATCGAATGCGGCATGCGCGCCGCTACGGGTGCAATCTCACAAGTCTACATCAAAGATAACACTGTGACGTGTCATGTATTGGGCAACGTACCGCCGCGCGGTATTTGCGGCAGCGGCCTGGTAGATGCAGTTGCTTGCGGCTTGGACCTAGGGTTGATTACTCCCGAAGGCAGGTTGCAGTCTGGCCAGCGCTGGGTTGTATGCGCACCCGTGTACATTACCCAGAACGATATCCGGCAACTTCAGCTTGCCAAAGGTGCCATAGCAGCCGGGCTACGGATTGTAGCTGCGTATTGGGGGGTTAAGCCGGCTGAACTCGACTGTGTGTATCTTGCCGGTGCATTTGGCAATTACGTCCGGCTTGGTAGCGCGTGTCGGATCGGGCTGTTTAATTTGGACATCCAAAAAATCAAGCCTGCTGGCAATACAGCGCTCCGAGGTGCAAAGCTTGCGTTGCTCGGCCCGGCTGGTCAGGACTTGTCCTATTGGTGGCTTCGGTCACGTGCGGCGCACGTGTCGCTTAACCAACATCCGCAGTTTCAAGAGCTGTTCGTCGAGGAGATGCAATTCCCTAAAAGCGCGCACGCCGTGATCGGCCCCGGTATGTGAGTAACGTGAAAATGCGCGTCAGGACCTAGCGCCGGCTACGCCGCAGATGCAATTTAAATGCAATCTTGTACGGCTGTTGATGCCGTGTGGTGGATGCTGTGGGTCAAGCTCAACGCGCCGGATGTTTTTCAATGCAAGCGTACGCGTTATGGTTGTGGATGCTTTCGAGATTTTCTGCCTCGACCTTATACCAAGTGATGTCCGCATGCGCATTAAGCTTCAGTGCGATGTTGCGCACTAGGTCCTCAACAAACACAGGATGCGCGTAAGCGTGCTCGGTCACGAACCGTTCGTCTTCGCGTTTAAGTAGTGCAAACAGGTCTGCGCTGGCGGATTTTTCGATGATTTCGATCAGGTCTTCAATCCACACGAGGTTTTTGAATCGGACCTGAACAGTCACCGTGCTGCGCTGATTATGCGCGCCGCGTCTGCTGATGGCTTTTGAGCACGGGCAAACAGTTGACACGTTGGCTTTGACGGTCAGCACAAAGTCAATCTCGTTGCTGCATGCCGCGGCGTCGAATCTGACGGTGTAATCCATCAGGCTTTCGAGGCCTGACACCGGCGCTTTTTTGGCAACAAAGTAAGGGAACTCGATTTCAATATGCGATGTAGCAGCATTAAACTTTTGCTGCATGGCGTGCAGGATATCTGGGATGTTTTCCACATGCACAACGTTGCCGTGTGCATTGAGTACCTCGATGAACCTGCTCATGTGCGTGCCTTTGAATTCCTTGGGTAGGTCAACAAACATGCCGATTGTAGCCACGGTGTTTTGGATGGCATGCGCTTTATCGCGCACTACAATCGGATACCTCAGGCCGCGCACTCCGACCTTGTCAATAGGCAGCTCACGGTAATCGCGCTCGTTTTGTTTGTCCCTGAGCCTGGGCCGCTTGGCAGTGGGCCGCATTTTATGAGGCGACTTTAAACTTACGGTTTTCACCGCGCAAAACAGTAGCCATGCATCTGGCATTTGTGAAGAAAAACAAGACCACCGTAAGCCGGCAAACTGCAGCAAATCTGGTTCTTTTACCCTAAACAGGTCGGATGCGCCGTCGTTACTGGCGCACGGCACAGTAGAAATCTTTTTGGGCACACCCAAAGTCAAACGGTCAGCTATACACACGTGTCGTACAATGTTTGTGAAGCTGCGTAAAGTTATCCACTAGACCAGATCGTACAAGCACTCGATGCAGTGGTCCACACCCGCCTCATAAATCTTCTTGCCAGAGGTACCGACAAAATGACCGGCCGAAACGCCGGTGCCCACACAAGCTGGTGCGAACCTATGCCAAAGGGCTTTGGCCTCTTTGCCCGTCTGGGCGCATGCAAGCTACATTTAGCCCACCACAGGCGCCAATGACACGCTGCAAAATTACCAACACCCCTGACGCTCGTCAAAAGTAAGCCACTACCTTCGATATGTTGAGATTGCGCGCATGTATTGTGCACGTTCGAATGCAGTTGGGTCCGGGCAATTTTTCTGGCTCAGGCTGCCTTGGAGTTGTTTGACTGACTCGTATTCGTGTTGTTCGAGCCAGATACGCATATCGTGCAGTAGCTTTGAGATGTGCCCTACGCCGTGCTTAAGCAGTGCCGAGCAAAGCATGGTGACGCTTGCGCCTACCATGAGCATCTTAAGTGCGTCTTCGGCGGTGTGTATACCGCTTGTGGCGGCCAGGTCCGCTTTAACATTGCCGTACAAGATAGCAATCCACCGCAGGGGTAGTCGGCGTGCCTGCGGCGTGCTGAGCAACACGTTGCATTCGACCTCGAGTGTTTCGAGGTTAATGTCCGGCTGATAAAACCGATTGAACAGTACGAGTGCATTTGCCCCGGCTTCGTCCAAGCGCCGTGCCATGTTCGCCATGCTGCTGAAGAACGGGCTGAGCTTAACTGCAACGGGTATCGTTACAACAGATTTTACCGCTTTAAGGACGTCAAGGTAAGTTTGCTCGACTTGTGCAGCTTCGATGTCGGGGTCGGTCGGGATGTAGTAAATGTTCAACTCGAGTGCATCTGCGCCAGCCTGTTGGATTTCGCGTGCATAATTTGTCCAGCCGCCAGGCGAACTACCGTTTAAACTGGCAATGATGGGAATTCGTACGGCGGCTTTTGCTTTTGTGATATGCTCGAGGTAATCCTCAGGCCCGAGTCTGAACTCTTGTAGTTGTGGGAAATACGTGAGTGCCTCGGCAAAACTTTCCGTGCCATGGGTAAGGTGGCGATCAAGCTCGGCGCTTTCCTGCTGGAGTTGCTCCTCGAACAACGAGGGTAACACTACCGCCCCTGCACCTGCGTCCTCGGCTTTTTTGATTTCATCAACGTTTTCCGAGAGCGGCGATGCAGACACAACAAGCGGGTTGTTCAGCTTGAATCCCAGATAACTAGTCGTTAGATCCATAGTGTTTCAGGTTCGGTTTTTGCGTTTTTCACCCTGTCTTTAGGCTGACTGTGTGGGTTGCGATTCGCCGTTGCCCTTGATACCGGCAAGCCGCGCGTAAAAATCCCAACGTCGTTCTGCATCGCGCTGCGCAAGCTCGAACAATCGTTTTGCCTCTTCTGGCCGGCTCTTGGTTAACATCTTGAACCTGTTTTCGCTCAGAAGGAACTCCTGCACCTTTGCCTTGGCGGCTTGGGAGTCGAGCTGGAGTGGATTTTCGCCCGCAGCAGCACGACGCGGGTCGTACCGGTAAAGCAGCCACTGGCCTGTGTCAACGGCAAGTTTTTGCTGGCGCACTCCCACACCCTGATCAACGTCTATGCCGTGGGCAATGCAATGGCTGTAGGCTATTATTAGCGATGGGCCATTGTACGATTCAGCCTCCACAAAGGCGCGCAGTGCGTGTTCGTCCTTTGCACCAAGTGCAATGCTTGCAACGTAAATGTTGCCATATGTCATTGCTATTAGGCCAAGGTCTTTCTTCGGGAACGGTTTACCTGCCGCAGCAAATTTTGCTACCGCGCCGCGCGGGGTGGATTTCGACATCTGGCCGCCTGTGTTCGAGTACACCTCAGTATCCAACACAAGCACGTTGACGTCGCGCCCCAACGCAAGTACATGATCAAGCCCGCCGTAGCCGATGTCGTATGCCCAGCCGTCGCCACCCACAATCCACACGCTCTTTTTCACCAGCATATCTGCGATTGGCAACAGCCATTTTGCTTCTGGGTCAGGCAACTGGCGCAGTTTCATTTTCAGCGCTGCGATGCGTTCACGCTGCTCATAAATGCCTGCCTCAGTGCTCTGGTCTGCCTTGACAATGGCCTCAACAAGATCGTCACCGACCTTAGGCGCTAGTCTCTTGAGTAGTTCAGTGGCGAATTCTTTCTGTTTGTCAATCGAAACCCTAAACCCAAAGCCGAACTCGGCGTTGTCCTCAAACAACGAATTGCACCAGGTCGGCCCGCGCCCGAACGCGTCAACGGTGTAAGGTGTGGTCGGCAAGTTACCACCGTAAATGGACGAACAACCGGTTGCGTTTGCTATGAGAAGTCTGTCCCCAAACAACTGAGTGAGCATCTTGACATACGGCGTTTCGCCGCAACCGGCGCATGCGCCCGAGAACTCGAACAACGGCCGCATAAGTTGTTGCTGCCGTAGTTGAGTGACCTTGATTCTGCGCCGGTCCACATCCGGTATTGAAATGAAGAAGTTCCAGTTTTCGCGTTCTTGCAACCGCAACGGTGCCTGGGGCTGCATGTTGATGGCCTTGAGCTTTGCCTCGGCCTTGTTTCGTGCCGGGCAAACCTCCACACACATTGCGCAGCCGGTGCAATCCTCAGGTGCAACTTGTAACGTGAACTTGAATCCCTTCCATTCGGGACTGCGGGCGTCTGCCGACTTGAATGTCGGCGGCGCATTTTCGAGCAGTTTGGGTTCGTAAACCTTCATTCGAATTACGGCATGCGGACACACTGCAACGCATTTACCGCATTGAATGCAGGTCTTCGGGTCCCAAACTGGTATCTCCAATGCAAGATTGCGTTTTTCGTACTGTGTTGTGCCGGTCGGGAACGTACCGTCTGACGGAAACGCACTCACCGGCAGCTCATCACCAAAGCCGGCGGCAAGCTTACCCAACACCTCCGCAACGTATTTGGGTGGGTTACCAACAAGAGGCGGGACCTGTTCAATCTGGCTTGTAACCGCGCCCGGTATTTGCACCTCGTGCAGGTTTGCAAGTGCATTATCAACCGCAGCAATGTTTTTCTGGACGATGTCCTCGCCTTTTCTGCCGTAGGTTTTTTTGATGGAATCTTTGATTGCCGCGATTGCCTCCTCGCGCGGTAACACACCTGCCAATGCAAAAAAGCACACCTGCATGACTGTGTTGATTCGGCCGCCCATGCCGCTTTCGCGCGCTACGCGCGTGGCGTCTATGACGTAAAACCGCGCCTTTTTTTGGATGAGCTCCTGTTGGATCACACGCGGCAGTTTGTCCCACACATCGTCCTTCGAGTAGGGTGTGTTCAGCAGGAATGTGCCCCCTGGCACAAGTGGTTTGACAACATTGTACCGCTCCAGGAACACCGGCTGATGACACGCAACAAAGTTTGCCTTGCTAACCAAGTAGGTCGAGCGGATAGGCTCAGGCCCAAACCGCAGATGTGAGATTGTCATGGAGCCCGACTTCTTCGAGTCGTAAACAAAATAGCCCTGCGCGTAGAATTCTGTGCCCTCGCCGATTATCTTGATCGAGTTCTTGTTTGCGCTGACTGTACCGTCTGCACCAAGACCGTAGAACATCGCCCGCACCACATTGGCCGACTCAGTTGAAAACTCCGGATCAAACTCTAGGCTTGTGTGCGATACGTCGTCGTGAATACCCACCGTGAAATGGTTCTTCGGCTTGGGTAACGTCAAATTGTCAAAGACTGCTTTGACCATTGCAGGCGTGAATTCCTTCGAGGACAAACCGTACCGACCGCCCACAATCTTCGGCATTTGCTTAAGATTACCCCAACCGTTGGCCAATGCTTCGTAAACTGCTGCCACGCAATCAAGCAACAGCGGCTCGCCAACCGAACCCGGTTCCTTGGTACGGTCCAGCACGGCTATTGCCTTGACCGAGCTTGGCAATGCCTCAGCAAAACGTTTCGCGTCGAATGGCCGATAAAGCCGCACCTTCAGCACGCCCACTTTCTCGCCGCGCTTAACAAGGTAGTCAACCGTCTCGTGTGCAGTTTCACAACCCGACCCCATCAACACAATCACGCGTTCTGCGTCTGGTGCACCGACATACTGGTACAATTCGTATTTGCGCCCGACACGTGCACTAAACATTTCCATCACTTCAGCCACAATTTGCGGGCAACGCGCATAAAACGGGTTCACAGCTTCGCGCCCTTGGAAATACGCATCCGGATTTTGTGCGGTGCCACGCAGTACGGGTCGATCAGGCGTCATTGCCCGAGCACGATGTTCAGCTACGGCACGCTCGTCAATCAACGCACGCAAATCGTCATCCGAAAGCTCAAAAATTTTTTGTACCTCGTGCGATGTGCGGAACCCATCAAAGAAATGCATGAACGGGATACGACTTCGGAGCGATGCTGCATGCGCAATCAGTGCGAAGTCATGAGCCTCCTGCACTGAAGCCGAGCTAAGCATGGCGTAACCGGTTGAGCGCGCAGCCATGACGTCGCTGTGATCCCCGAAAATCGAGAGCGCGTGTGTGGCAACGGTTCGTGCTGAGATGTGGAAAACAGTGGGTAACAATTCACCTGCGATCTTGAACATGTTGGGAATCTTCAGCAGTAACCCCTGCGCCGCAGTGAAGGTGGTTGCCAACGAACCGGTTTGCAATGCGCCGTGTACTACACCGGCTGCACCAGCCTCACTTTGCATTTCGACAACCGATGGTATTGTGCCCCAGATGTTGCGTTTGCCCTCGGAAGCCCATTGATCACACCACTCTGCCATTGGCGATGAAGGTGTGATTGGGTAAATCGCAATTACCTCGTTCAACCGATACGCCACCGAGGCTACAGCTTCGTTGCCGTCAATTGTTGCTATCAAGCCTTTGCTGTTGTTGCTCATTGTTTTGATAACAGGTCCAACCAATTCATTTGCTGCATCATAAGCGCGGCGAAAACGCTTCAACACACAAACTCTCCCCTTGCATTCCGAACAGTTTTCGGAAGCGTTTTATCCGGCCTCAAGCATGCTTTCCAAGCCCAACCTGTGCATTGAGCCGGTTCAGCTTGGCAAGTGCTGCCTTTTATTTGCGCTAAATCAATCCAATTGTCCAGAAAATCGTTGCACTAACCGCGGTGCAAACAGCCCAGCCTAATAAAACCGGCAGGGCCCGATGACTTTTTTGCACTTGCAAAACTTAGCGTGTTGCTACACACATAACCCGTCGCAGTTGACGGACCCGGCAAAGAACGGGCAAATGCAAAAACAGCCGAGCCTAGACTTGGCAAAAAACAATTAAATTCAGGAAAGCCAAAGGCGTGATTATGAACACCTTGCGTACAGTGTTAATCGGGGTGCTTGCAGTGCTTATTTGCACAACTTGGTGTGTTGGACAACAACCCGCTGAATCCAAGCAAGTTGCAGAACTCAAACCGATCGTTCTACCCAAACCACGTACCGACGGCGGCAAACCGCTTATGCAAGCACTCAAAGAACGCAAAACGACACGCGCCTTTAGCTCCGAACCATTGCCGATGCAGGTCTTGGGCGACATGCTATGGGCAGCGTGCGGTGTGAATCGGCCTGAAACTGGACATCGCACAGCGCCAACAGCACGCAACTGGCAGCAAATCGACGTTTACGTTGCGCTCGAGCAGGGGCTTTATCTGTACGACGCAAAAACGCACACATTGCAACCTGTACTCGCAAAAGACATTCGTGCCGAGACAGGTCCCCAACCGTTTGTGAAAGACGCGCCTGTGAACCTGATCTTCGTGGCAGACTACGCCAAGATGGGTAATGCATCCGAGAAAGACAAAGAATTTTATGCTGCCACTGACACAGGTTACATCAGCCAAAACGTCTATCTTTACTGCGCCTCAGAAGGACTGGCCACAGTCGTGCGTGGCATGGTGAACCGGACTGCCCTAGCCGAAGTAATGAAACTGCGTCCAGACCAAAAAGTAATCCTCGCACAAACTGTCGGTTACCCGAAAAAGTAAGCTTTCCAACTGGAAATGAGTGCCAGCGGTTAAATTACCTTACTGCACCCACTATCATAGCCGGGACCGACTCCAGCCCGCGGTTCAATTGGTTATGGTACCGACCTGCACTTGCAGGCGGCGCGTGTTGCTTTATAACCACTGGGCAGTCTATCCTGGACATCATACTAAGAGCATTTTCAAAAATCCTGTCGCCGTTTTTACAGCCACCAAACAACGCAAACGCCGCAAATGCACTTGCGCAACTTGTGTTCCTGGTGTCCCGTGGCAGCCGGGTATTAACGAGATTGACGCTGGCTTTCTTTCCAACAACATGCCGGATAACACGGTGCTTGTGCCTCCCCGCTATCACTCTGTGCCTTGGCCTCTCTGTGGTGTGATTGCTGAGACGCCGGCCCCCGCCGACCGAAAGGGCTGCACAGCTGAGCCCACCTAGCCCCGCCAAACAAATTGCCAAGGCACGAGGCCGTGTGTACCTATCACGAAAAACTTCGGATGCATGAACCCATGCGTCCCTACCATTGAAAAGCTTGGTAGAGATGCCTCGCCGAGCCGACCGCAACAGCGCGCTTTTCTGCGGGCGCTGAAAGCATACCGAGTTTTTGCTTATCTTAACCAGCTCTGCGTTCTTCGCGTTTCTGCGGGCTGCTTGCAGACGCCCAGGGCCGCGCGTCCCCACCGTGAACCGCTCAGCGTGGAAGCTGCTCCTCCAATTGACTTGGACGGCTGAGGCCAGCGGTTCCTACCAGAAAAAGATGGCAGATGCACAAGGCCATGCGTCTATGTCATCGACAACTTTCTGATGGTGGCGACGCACGACAGAAAAAGCCGGTGGTGCATGGTTTCCGAGGAGTGTTTGGCGAGGCCGCTCATGCGACTGCAAGACCAGCGGCGTATGGTCCTGAACAAAATGTCCGGACACATGAGGCAACGTGTCCCCGCCACGAAAAATTTCGGACGCACGAGGCCATGCGTCCCTACCATTGAAAAAGCTCGGTAGAGACGCCTCGCCGAGGCGTCCGCAGGTTTAGTTAAGAGCCGCCGGCAAGATGCCAACAACGCGCCGCTTTTTGTCTCACACACAAAACGCTGCATCTCACTGCCTTTGCGGTTCAATTTACCGATTGAATAGGTCTGCGCATGCCAGTGCGTTTCTTGTCATAGAGTAAGCCCTGAGGCACACGGCCGGTTCGCATCGTGTTGAGACGTTTTTGACTTTTCAGATGCGCACGGACCGGCCAATGTTTTTGCGCCTTGAAACAGGTATTCAGAGCCTGATGCGTATTGTTATTGCCACGGTAACTGCAGGCGGCGGACACTTGGCTGCCGCTGCTGCATTGGAGGATGCCTGGCGTCAAAGCCGGCCGACCGACATCGTCGAACGCATTGACGTGCTCACGTTTGCGTCCCCGCTTAACAGGCGGCTGCACGCACAAGGTTACGTCCAAATTGCCGAACATGCACCCGAACTTTGGGGGATTCTTTTCGACAAGACAGACAGCCCAAAGGTGGCCAGTGCGCTTAACCGGTTACGCAGGTTGTTCCCGAGCAGATCACGCGTCAAGTTTGGGCGTTACCTCGACAGGTTTAGTCCGGATGCGGTTTTATGTACTCATTACATGCCATTGTGGACGCTGGCGGTTTGGAAACAACGCGCTCGCCGGCAGTTCGCCAGTCGGATAAATGCCGATGCGAACTCGCGACATCAGGCTGTGCTTGTGGCGAGTGTTGTGACAGATTTCGACGCACATGCGCTTTGGATAGACGCTTGTGTTGACGTGTATTGCGTCGCGGCTCAGGCAACAAAAGCGCGTCTGGTTGTACGCGGTGTGCAAGAGCAAAATGTGTTGGTCACCGGCATCCCAATAGCACCCAAGTTCACCCAAAAACCGAACATGCGCACTGCGCGGCGTGCTCTTGGTCTGCGCAATGATATGCCAGTTGTGCTGGTGTTAAGCGGCGGGTTCGGCATGGGCGGGGTTTCGGACACGGTCATTGCGTTGGACAAAGCAACCAAGCCATTTCAAATGGTTGTTGTGTGCGGGCGAAACGAAAAACTACGCACAGAACTTGCCGCGCATGCATTTGCGCATCCGGCACACGTGCTCGGTTTTGTGTCAAACATGCACGAGCTGATGGCAGCGGCGAATCTCATAGTCACCAAAGCCGGGGGACTAACGATCTCCGAGGCACTTGCAATTGGCAAGCCAATGTTAATCGTCAATCCGATCCCAGGTCAGGAATCAGCTAACACCGATTTCCTTCTTGAACACGGCGCTGCACTGAAAGTGAATCGGCCCGATGAGCTGCCGGGCAAGGTCGTTGAACTGCTCGGCTCGACGCGCCTGCCAAAAATGTCGCGTGCAGCCAAAAAACTTGCGCGCCCCAACGCGGCATTTGATATCTGCCATGAGGTTGTTGCTAGGATCGAACTCAAAAAATGACAAACCGACTTTTCTTAACCGCAGTTGTCTGCTTTGTGTTGGCGGTGGAGGCTGCGCCTGCGGATTACACCCGGCTCAGACGTGACGAGCAGATTGTGTTTTACCCATCGATTGGCGTTTTCACCCCTGATGGCGCATGTGAAATTGAAATCCAAGGTTGTGTTTACGAGCACGAAAGTCGCCGGCTCGCCATTTCAGCCCTACGTAAGGCACTTGATCTGGCCGATATCGAGATGTCGCCCCCCGAACAACACGTCTTTAACGAGCGGGCAAGGTTGTTTTTGGTAGATCACGAACATCGCAAGAGCGTGGTTGTGCGGCTGGGCAAGACCAACCTGCCGGCTGGCAGGACAGGCGACGACGGCTGGTTCAGCGCAACTGTGCATGTAGAGCCGCCTGTTCCAGAAGCTGTTGCTCAGGACGGCCTCGAAATTGAGTTCGAAGCCGTTCTGGCACGGACTGATTCGCGCCAGTTCAAAGGTCTGTGTTTTCTGTTGAAACGGGAAGGATTGAGCGTGGTGTCAGATATTGACGACACGATTAAGATCACCGAAGTGCTTGATCGGCGCGCCATGCTGCGCAACACGTTCCTGCGCCCGTTCAAACCGGTGCCGGGCATGGCACAGCTTTACCAAGAACTAGCAAAATCCAACCGCGCTGTTTTCCACTATGTGTCCGCAAGTCCGTGGCAGTTGTACCAGCCATTGGCCGAGTTCGTGCGCTCGAGCGGGTTTCCACAAGGCACGTTCCATCTCAAGAAGTTCCGGTGGCGAACCGAAAGTTTCCGGAGCCTGTTGGCCGGCCCCGAAAAATACAAGCTCAGCGTGCTCGAGCCGCTACTGAACCGGTTTCCGGACAGGAAGTTCCTGTTCATCGGCGATTCGGGCGAACGCGATCCAGAAGTGTACGGCGCTCTGGCGCGAAAGTATCCGCAGCAGGTCGTTGGCATCTGGATCCGCGATGTAACAGGCGAACCACGTGAAGCTGAGCGTTATCAAAAAGCTTTTGCTGACCTGCCGGAGACGCTCTGGCAGGTCTTTGGCGAACCAACAGAGATTCGGAGGGAACATTTTAACGAAGAAAAAGCTTTGCCGCCAAAGGCACGGCTACAGCACGTAAACTTGCATTCCCGAGGGATCGGTTGAGTTTGTAGGGCACTTTCAAGAATCCAGTAGCCGTTCTATACCAGCTATGAAACAACGCAAAAGCCACAAAAAAACGCTGTTACTCTTTGTGTGCTGTTCCGGCGCCAGCTTTAATGAACCTGTTCTAACGTGCCGCTGGCATCCCGCCGCCAGGTGTCAAACCGCACATTAGTCAGAACCTTGAACTCGGTTTGACACTCTTCAGTCCCAAATAACTCCGCAGGGTGCGCATAAGCAGCCAACGTTACTCTGAGGCAGCCTTCAGTTGTTCAGCAGCGCTACGCACGCGTGTCGAAGTGCGGAAATGCATTTTTGCGACCTTGGCAAGCGCATCTGGGCCGTGCCTGGCAATAAATTCGCGCGCGGCTTGTTCCACACGATTTGATGCGCCGCGCGGCAGCGTAACACCGAATTGTTTTTCGAGCAGCGCAAGCCGACGCAAGAACTCTGCACGCGCAAGAATCGACGCTGCGGCAACCGCAACGTCCGTTTCGGCACGGTGTTTCTGCACAAGTTCGACCCGTCGCCCGAGTTGCATCATGGCATTTTTCAGCGTTTCCTGACTGGCTGCAAACTGGTCGCTGATCACACGGACCGGCGGGGGATCAAGCTGTTGTTTACGTGCAAGGAGATTCTCAATAGCACGTGCGTGCGCCCACGCAAGCAACGCATTTACGTTGTCCAATTTGGTGTACAGGCGGTTATAGGCTTCGTTGCCAATCGTGACGAGAGCGGTGACGCACCCGGGCGTCTTGCGGATCAGCCGTGCCAACGCGTGAACCTTTGCTGTGCTGGTGATTTGTTTCGAGTCGCGGATGTCGGCTTGCTGCCACGCCTTCAGAACCGCACTGTTCACGTATACCGCCGCAACACACAACGGGCCAAAAAAATCACCCTTACCGCTCTCGTCCACACCGATGCGCGGCTCTAACAGCTCGGGGTTCAAAACTGTTTCGTAACCGAGCTTTGCCTCTTTCAAAATTAGCGGCTCGAGCACGAACTCGACGAATTCTTGTGTGCCTTTGCCCTGTACAACCAATTTACCGCTCCGGTAGCAAGCGAGGCTAAGGTCAGGTTTTTGCGCGGCAAACTCGGCATACGGCACTTCTTTGAACTCGAACCCATGCCAGATCAAGTACTCGCGCAAAGCAGTTGCCTGCTCGGCTGTCAGCTTGCAAACGTATGAAGTCAGCGCCTGCACAACGTTGCCAAATCATATTTAGTATAGCCGTTTTTTGCAATGCCGCCGTGTTTAGTGTGTCATCCAAAACGTATGCCACCCCGAGGTAAAAACCGGCGTTAGGTGCCCTTTGCCAACCCACGTTCGATGCTCAAGTATGCCCAGGTCCGTTTGGACTCGAATCACAATTGAAAAAGCGACTTGCAACTGGCAACCTGCTTGCCATGAACCATGTTGCGCAGGCACGAAGGGTTTTCGATATCGAGCTGGCTGCACTGCGTCAGGTGCGCGCCCAGCTCGATGCGCAGTTCAACCGCGCAGTCGAGCTGATTGTCGAAACACTCAAACGGCGAGGTAAAATTGTTGTTGTTGGCATCGGCAAGGCCGGCATCATGGGTAGAAAAATCTCAGCTACACTTACAAGTACAGGCTCGACAAGCGTTGTGCTGGACAGCGTGGATGCGTTGCACGGCGACCTTGGTATCGTCAGCGACGGCGATGTTGTGCTAGCACTGAGTTACTCGGGTGAATCCGACGAGTTACTCAACCTGTTGCCTGCGCTGAAACGGTTTGCGGTCAAACTTATTGCAATCACTGGCTCGCCGAGATCAACCTTGGCGCGACATAGTGATGTGGTGCTGAACGTGCGTGTGCCAAAGGAGGCCTGCCCGTTCAATCTTGCGCCCACAGCCAGCACAACTGCAATGCTTGTGATGGGCGACGCACTCGCAATGGCAGTGCTGCAGGCGCGTGGATTTAAAAAAAGCGACTTTGCAAAGTTCCATCCCGGCGGTGCAATCGGCCGGACAATGCTGCTGCGTGTGGGCGATATCATGCGCACAGGCGAGCGCAATCCTGTGGCATGTCAGAAACTCACTGTGAAAGAAGCGTTGCTGGTTATGACACGCGCCAAGGCAGGGTGCGTGAGTGTAGTCGATGCACGCGGTAAACTGGTCGGTGTTTTCACAGATGGTGATTTCCGCCGGCACATATCGGCTGAACCGGACCTTTTGTCAAAACCACTTGAAACTGTGATGACACGCAACCCGGTTTGCATTCGCGACACTGCGCTTGTCGTTGAAGCGTTGAACGTGTTTAACCAGCGCAACATTGACGATTTGATCGTCATCAATGCAAAACGCGAGCCGGTCGGGATCATTGACTCACAAGACCTGCCGAAGCTTAAGATCATGTGAAATCGTTCTGCGCGGAAACAGTCGCTTGCTGCCGTCGAGCGTCCGGACGCGCGATATTGTTTCCCCCTGCAGACGGACCCCAACCATTGCCTCAGGCTTCACTGCACTCCCAAAGCGATCAAACCCGTGTGAAATCGGTTCAGCAGTCGGATTGACTCATGCACTACCGATAATTTACAATTCGACCGGCGATGGAACGACTGTTCAATTCCATTGATGCTCGAGGCAATTAAAAGGTTACTTGCCCTTCAGGACTGCGATCGCAAGATCGCCCAGTTAAGGGCTGAGCTTGCGCAACTTGAGCCGCAACGGGCTGCGTTGCGCCAGAAGGTGACTACTGCTCAAACCGAGCTTGACCAAGCCAAAACACAAGTCAAACAGCTCGAGAGCGAACGCAAACGGCTCGAGCTCGATGTCGAAGCCAAAAAAGCACAAATCGAGCGGTATTCACTCCAACAGTTCCAAACACGCAAGAACGAAGAATACCGTGCACTCGCCCACGAAATCGAGTTGTGCAAACAAGACATCATTAAAATTGAAGACCGCGAGCTTGAGCTGATGGAACAGATCGAAGCGTTGGAAAAACAGATTGCCGCAGCAACAAAAACACTCGCTGAGACAAATCAGCTTGTCACAGGTTTGCTGGCCGGACTCGACCAACGCGAAAATCAGCTTGTAAGTGAACTAGAATTGCTGCAGGCAAACCGCGCTGACCTTGCTGCTGCTGTGGCTGAACCTTTTCGGTCGCGATACGAACGGTTGTTCAAGTCCAAAGGTAACAATGTTGTCGTGGGCGTTGACCACTCTGTATGTGGCGGTTGTCACATGCGTTTACCGCCGCAACTGCTCGTGCAATGCATCGCTCAACAGGAGATTGTGACCTGCCCGAACTGCGCCCGCATTCTCTATTACACGCGCGACATGAATGTTGCGGTAACCGAATAAAGTGCCACACAAGCGCGGCGGGCTTACCATGGTCTGGCAACACTTTGCCCACTCACACGACGCACGCCTGCATAGGATTACCCAACTTGCATATCGCCAGTTATGAGCTAAATTTGTCACGGTTTTGGAAGGGCGGAGAATCGCCTTTGCAGACGCCGAATAACCCGCGTCTGCAATGGAGGAAAGTCCGAACACCATAGGGCGCGATGCCGCGTAACCCTGAACATTTTCGGGGGTACACGCGGGCGGCCACGCCGCGAGGTGTGCCGACGGACAGTGCCACAGAAAACAGACCGCCCGGGGCTCGAACTATAGGTTCGGCAATACCGAACCGGGCCGGCCCGGGTAAGGGTGAAAAGGTGAGGTAAGAGCTCACCGCTCGGAGCGTAAGCGACGAGGCTTGGTAAACCCCATCGGGTGCAAGGCCAAATAGGAAACCGCGGAGTGGCCCGCTCCATGTCCTCCAAACGTTTTCGGAGGACCGGTTTCGGGTACTGGCCGCATAGACAAATGATTCTCTCCCCCGAACTTTCTCGGGGCAGACAGAATTCGGCTTACAGCCCTTCCAAAACCCGTTTCTGCATTTTGGAGCCGGTGCACCGGCCAAATATCAGACAAGCACGAACCAAACATTCTGATTTCAAACACCTGGACAGCCTTCGCACGCCGGAAATTTTGCCCCGCAATTCCCAGGCTGAGGCTCAGTTTGGTGTGGTTTGGACTTCTCAACAACAACGGCCTTATGCATTTTGGTTGGGCAATGTTGACCGTGGACTAGGTCGCACGAAAGCGTCAACAGCCAGTGCCGCAATAGAGTATGTACCGAGACAAAAAAGTTGTGGTTGTGATGCCAGCTTATAACGCCGCAAAAACATTGCGACAGACTTACGAAGGCGTGGTTCAACAGGGTGTCGTTGATTCGATTATTCTGGTAGATGACGCCAGCCACGATGAAACCGTGGCAATTGCGCGCAGTCTGCCCGGCATCACCGTGCACGTGCACGACGCAAATCGCGGGTACGGCGCAAACCAAAAGACTTGTTACCGTTTGGCGCTCGATGCTGGGGCTGACATAGTTGTGATGGTGCACCCCGACTATCAGTACACGCCGCTGTTGATCCCTGCAATGGTCAGCTTGATCGGCAACGGCTTGTACCACTGTGTGCTTGGCAGCCGGATTTTGGGTGGCTACGCGCTCAAAGGCGGAATGCCACTCTGGAAATACATCGCGAACCGTGCGTTGACGTTTGCTGAGAATATTCTTACCGGTGCAAAACTTTCTGAGTACCACACCGGTTACCGCGCTTTTTCGCGCCAATTACTCGAGACGGTTGATTGGAATCTGAACTCAGACGATTTCGTGTTCGACAACCAGATGCTGGCGCAGATCTTATGGCATGGCTACACTATCGCAGAGATAAGTTGCCCGACCGCATACTTTGCTGAGGCGTCTTCAATCAACTTCAGCCGGAGCATCAAGTACGGACTGGGGTGCATGGCCACAGGCATATGTTTTCGCCTTGCAAAAATTGGCATGATTAGCTCACCACTTTTCCCTAGGAAATGATACCGGCCCAAAGATTTCTTCCAGCAGCGGAGCACTCAGATTGTTTTTTACACCACAGGTTTAGTTAACTCGCACAGTGCAGCTTGTAGCCAGTTTGCACAACTAAAGGCAATTCGCCAAACTAACCGTCAGGATACGCCACAACCCGTTGCAACCTAACGGCCGCCCAGTCAAGCCAGAAAGTCTAGGCAAACCAAAACCCGCTTGGTTACTTCAGCGCATTCAGCCGTTGTGCAAGACGCGATTTTTTTCGTGCAACAGTGTTTTTGTGGAAAACCCCGGCTTTGGCGGCTTTGTCTAAAGCAGAACAAACCTGTCTGAATGCATCCGAAGCAGCTTGTTTGTTGCCGCCTGCAATTTCAGTTAGAAACTGTTTTTCGAGCCTGCGCACACGCGCTTTGACTGCGCGATTACGCAATCGTCTGCGCTCACTTTTGCGTGCGCGGCGTTGGGCCGATTTAGTTCGAGCCATAAGTCAGGTTCCCTTTCACATCAAAAATTCAAAAAGCGCGCGACACTAAACCGAACAGCGCGTAATGTCAACCTCGGCTTCACGTAACTTCTAGACCAACAAATGACAAACGCAGCTATGCAAGTCAACTTGCCAAAAGGCGAGTCTCACTGTTAAAAAAAGCTTGTGCAACAGCAGCAGACTATAGGACGACCTGCGCGATACTCGGGCATCGGCCTGCACAGCGGGAACCGAGTAAACATGACAATTCTGCCTGCGCCACCCAACACCGGCATCCGATTCAGGCGTACCGACCTGGAAGGCAAACCGGAAATTGAGGCGCGCATCGAAAATGTGGTGGAAACAACGCGCTCGACCACGCTCGGCAAAGGCAACGTCAAAATTCATACCATCGAGCACGTGCTGGCCGCTCTATCCGGCTATGGCATCGACAACGCAATTGTCGAGCTCGACGCAAATGAACCGCCTGTGGGCGATGGCAGTGCCCGACAGGTTTGCAAGATAATCGAAACGGCTGGCGTCGTCCCGCAACCGGAACCAAAAGAACCGTGGATACCGACCGAACCTGTCAAAATCGAGCTCGGCGAGTCGCTGATGACACTCCTGCCGGGCAACGATAAACTGCGTATCTCATGCACGAGCGCAGATAAACAGGGGCGGTTCACCCAGTTTTACAGTATTGACATTACCCCTGAAACTTGGGAACGCGAGATTGCACATGCGCGGACTTTCTGCTTTTTCGAGGAGGTCGAGGTACTGATTAGAGAAGGCCTAATTAAGGGTGGTAGCTTGGAAAATGCAATTGTCATTCGCGACGATGCAGTCCTAACCACCGAGCCGTTACGGTATCCGGACGAGTTCGTCAGGCACAAAATCCTTGATATCGTTGGCGATCTAACCCTGTTGGGCAGACCTATTCGCGGCCATTTGGTTGCGCTTAAACCAAGTCACACCGCTAATTGCGCACTTGTGCGGCTGCTCGATTCGCAAATGCGCAAACCCCTTGCTGCTGCACAAGCTTTTGCGCCACCGCCCACTGGCCAACAACCTGCCCAAGTACACGAACCTGAGGCCGAACAGACTGCAGGACCGCCCGCGCTTGACGCACTTGGCGTGATGAAAGTTTTGCCACACCGCTACCCGTTCCTGATGATTGACAAGGTGCTGAAAATGGAAGGCGACAAGGTCGTTGCGGTTAAAAATGTCACCTTTAATGAGCCGTATTTCCAAGGGCATTTCCCTGGACACCCGATCATGCCCGGCGTGATGCAACTCGAGGCAATTGCACAAGCTGCAGGTATCCTGATGCTCAAACGAGCCGAAAACGCCGGCAAAATCGCCTATTTCATGTCTGCTGAGCAGGTTAAATGGCGCAAGCCGGTTCGGCCCGGCGATACGCTTGTGATCGAGGTGGAACTGATTCGTGCCCGCTCCAAAATTGGCCGCGCAAAAGGCCGGTGCCTCGTTGCAGGCGATGTTGTTAGCGAAGCCGAGGTAACCTTTATGTTGCAGGAGGGTTAAATCAAACATGGGCTATATTCATCCGACCGCAATAGTCCATCCCGGCGCACAGATCGGCCCAGACTGTGAGATCGGGCCGTACTGTGTCGTTGGTGAACATGTCGTGCTCGGTGCAAGGTGTAAGCTTCATGCACACGTTGTCATTGACGGCCATACAGTGCTTGGTTCTGACAATGAATTCTTTCCATTTGCGTGCATCGGGCATAAGACGCAAGACCTTAAATGGAAAGGCGGCGTCACACGCACTGTTATCGGAAACAACAATACGTTCCGCGAATACGTAACAGTGCACAGCGCAACAGGTGATGGCGAGGTGACAGTCGTCGGGTCGAATAACCACATCCTTGCGTACTGCCACATTGCCCATAATGTCACATTGGGCAACAACATCATCATGTCGAACCTTGCGACACTTGCTGGGCATGTTGTTGTTGAAGATTGCGCCGTGATAGGTGGGTTAGCAGCCGTACACCAGTTTTGCCGGATCGGACGAATGGCAATTGTGGGTGGTTGCTCCAAAGTTGTCCAGGATGTGCCGCCATACATGCTCGCAGACGGTAACCCGGCAAAAACTCGCACTGTTAACAAGGTCGGCATGGACAGGCATGGCGTACCCGAACAGGCACAAGCTGCGTTACGTCAGGCATACAAAATTCTTTTCCGGCAAGGTTTGACCATCCCAAATGCACTTGCAAAAATTGAGGCCGACCTGCCGCAGTTGCCCGAGATACAACACTTGGTGCAGTTCGTCCGTGCTACGCAACGCGGCATAAGCAAATGAGCCGCACTGTCAGACACGGGGGCAACTACTCAGGCCCGGGCTTCAACAAGACTTCGATCCATAGCCGGCCGGCCCGCCTACTGCCAAACAAAGGCGCAAAGCTCCCGCAAGACAGTCATCACGGTAAGAATGTTTTTGAAATTGAACCATGAACAGGTCACCATACGAGCTGTTTCTGACATGTATGAAACGTACTCATCATTGCAACCAGTTGCGTGCCGAACACGCCGGTCAACAGGTCACATTGGCCGGTTGGGTGCACTCGCGCCGTGACCTGGGCGGGATAATTTTTATTGATATACGTGACCGCGAAGGTCGTACGCAGGCAGTGTTTGACCCGTCGAAACTACCCGCAGACGTGTTCGAACGCGCAGCATCGCTACGCAACGAATACGTGATAAGTGTAACCGGTCTGGTCAGGCTACGGCCCCCAGGCACCGAAAACCCGAAAATTGCAACCGGCCAAGTTGAAGTTGTCGCACAACAACTTGAGGTGTTAAACACAGCTGAGGTGTTGCCATTCGCAATTGATGACCCTGCAGAAGCTGCAAAAGTCAACGAGGAACTCAGGCTCAAATATAGGTACCTGGATCTGCGCAGGGCAGAGATGCTACGCAACCTGCGGGTGCGACACAAAACTGCCGCTGTCACGCGTGCGTACATGGACGAGCTGGGGTTCATTGATGTCGAAACGCCCACGCTTTTCAAATCTACCCCTGAAGGCGCGCGCGAGTTCATAGTGCCATGCCGGCTCAACCCGGGGTTGTTCTATGCGCTGCCCCAATCGCCACAGCAGTTCAAACAAATTCTCATGGTGGCAGGAATCGAGAAGTATTTCCAACTCGCCCGGTGTTACCGCGACGAAGACCTGCGCGCAGATCGCCAACCTGAGTTTACACAGATCGACATCGAGATGAGCTTTGTAACCCGGGAAGATATCTATGCCGTCATCGAGGGGTTGCTGCAACGGATTTGGAAAAATGTTCTCGGCGTTGACATTCCAACACCATTCCCGCGACTAAGCTTTTTCGAGGCGATGAACACCTACGGCACCGACAAACCAGACAGACGGTTTGGCCTTGAGCTTGTGGACTTAACCGATGAATTCCGGCACAGCCAGTTTAGGTTGTTCAGCGAGACAATCGCAAGTGGCGGGGTTGTCAAAGGACTCAACGCAAAAGGATTTGCTTCCGCAACACAAGGCCAGATAGATGCAATGACAGACATGGCAAAATACGCCGGCATGAAAGGTCTTGCTTATATCAAGGTCGAAAACGGTCAGTGGAAATCACCCATCGTAAAGTTCTTTTCCGATACCGAAAAAGCAGCGCTTACGACGAAACTTGGGATTGCTGAAGGCGACTTGATCTTGTTTGCCGCCGGGTCATGGCAGGTTGCATGCGAGTTGCTTGGCCGGATCAGACTTTTTGCTGCACAAACCCTGGCTCAGAATGGCGCGCTTCAAATCCCGAGCGACCGCTACGATTTTTTGTGGGTCGAGGATTTTCCACTGCTGAGTTTTGATAAGGAGACAAACCGATGGTATTCAAGCCATCACCCGTTTACGGCACCATTACCTGAGGATATTCCGTTGCTGAGGACGGACCCGAAAAAAGTCCGGGGCCAACACTACGACATCGTGGTAAACGGAGTTGAGTTGGGCGGTGGCAGCATCAGAATTCACCAACCCGAGTTGCAGAAGCTCGTTTTCGAGGAGATTTTGCAAATACCACCAGAAGAAACCAAACTCAGATTCGGGTACATGCTCGAGGCATTCAAATACGGTGCGCCACCACACGGCGGTATTGCGCTCGGGTTTGACAGGTTGGTCGCAATCCTGTGCGGCACACAAAGCATACGCGACGTAATTGCGTTCCCGAAAACAGCCAAAGGCACTTGCCTGATGACCGATTCACCTAGCACGGTCTCGCAGCGCCAGTTGAAAGAACTGCACATCGAGTTGAAAACGCCCAAAACAGGCGCTTAGCCGCCCGTCTTCTGCACCGGCACATGACGCACGCCGGCCCGTGCAATTTTCGACACAGCGTGTTGCGGACTGGATTTATCGGCTCGCAAAATTGTACACTTCATTGATGCGCAATCGGCGTCGCAAACGTGTTGTTGACATTTTCAGTTTTTCTGCAATCATCTCGAAGGTGTCATTTCCGTATCTGGGATGACCACTGATGTGCCGTTGATGGACGACGAATCATCCAAAGCGGTTTTATATGCCGGCGGAACTCGGCATGGAAAGCAGTGCCAAGGCAGTTTGGAGCAACAAGCGGTTCCGCCTATGGCGTCGCTCCACCGGCAGGCTTTTTCAGAACATCAAATTTTCCAACAACATTTCCTTACACCAACCTGCCTTTGGCGAAGCCGGGCTTTTATCAACCTGGCACAAAAAAATAAGGTTTTGACGTGAAAGAACTACTGCAAACTTTGGTTGAATTGCAGGCGCTCGAGTTTGGCGAAATCAAAATCAAAAATGCTGAGACAACAATCGCGCGTCTTCGAAAAAAAATTCCGCCGCAAGTGCTCGGACATTACGACCGGCTGATGGCCCGCGGCAAAAAAGGCATTGTGCCGGTCCGCAATCAAACGTGTACCGGTTGCCATTTGCGCCTGCCAATTGCCGTTGTAATGACACTGGTGCGCGCCACGGACCTGCAATTGTGCGACAGTTGCGGGCGATATCTGTACCTGCCCGAAGACGCCCTGGCTGAATTCCTCAGTCAGAGTGCCCAGCCAAAGGGCAAGGACAAATCGGGGAAAAAGAAAACGTCAGCGCAGCTGGCCTGAGTGCTTTCGATTGGCCATCGCAGCGCGAGAAGTGGTTCAACTACCGTCCGGTGCACCGTGTTTGGTCCGCTTCCGCACCAGGTAAACCGCAAACGACCACAAACCACTGAACCGGTACCGCGGGTCAACGTACCGTTCGATCACGTAAAACGCGCAGTAGTAAAACCTGCAAAAGCCCCATACACTAACCGCAAGCAGCGCCGCTGTACACAGCCGCGGATGTTGAATTATCAAAAGGCAACCCGCCAAACTACCGGTAAACAAAAATAGGACCGCTTTCGCTTTGATCCAACCTGCCCCCGTAAGTTCTTTCATTGTAACAGCTCCATTATGGCCTGCGCCGCACGGATAGGCGCTCCAGGACCACCAAGTTGCCCTGCCAACTGCAGTAGCTTGCGTTTGATTGCAAGTCGCCGCGCTGGATCACTCAGCAAATCCAGCGTAACACGCGCTATGTTGTGTGGCGTTGCTGCGGCTTGAATTAACTCGGGCATAATCTCCTCACCAGCCAACAGGTTCGGCATAGCCAGGTGCTTCACTGTCACGTACTTTTTCCCAATCAAATACGTCGGCCATGATGTCTTATAAATCACAACAGTAGGCACACCGAACATTGCACTCTCGAGCGTTACCGTACCCGACTTTGCAATTGCAATTGTTGCCTGGCCGAGTGCGTCGTACAACCGGGCCGACGCCACATCTACACTTTCGGGGACACCCAACGATTTCGCCTGCGCAACAATAGACTCGTCAGCCAATACCATCCTGGCTGCACAGCCGGGCACGCGCAACTTGATCAGCTCAAGCGCTTCAAGCATGACCGGCAAATGCCGACGCAATTCATCCAGCCGACTGCCAGGCAACAACAAAATCATGGGTTGTTCCTGCTGCTGCACAGATGTCGCAATTGTCTCACGACGAGCCGGTATAACCCCCTTTAGCCTGTCACAAATCGGATGTCCGACAAACTTAACCCGCACATCGGGTGCATGCTCAGCATACCACGCTCTCTCAAACGGCAATATACTCAGCACTAGGTCGTAGTCCTCCGCCAGTCGCCGTACTCTGCCCGGACGCGACGCCCAAACCTGCGGCGATACGTACTGTACGATCTTCGGATTCCACGGCTGAAACCAGCCAAGCCGTTTTCGCACATAACGCCTTACCGCATGAGCGAACCTGTGGTTGAATCCGAAGAAGTCAACACACACGATTACATCCGGCTTGCGTTCGATTGCGAGCCGGACAAGTTGGCCGAGCAGTTTCCTGAACAACCAAAATTTCCGGAGCGGTTCGGTTAGCCCAATCACTGCATGTTGCGTCATCTCAAACGCGAGTTGGACACCAGCTTCGGCCATGCGCGGCCCGCCTGCACCGAAAAACTCCGGTACAAGCGCAGTGCGCAACGGTTGCACGTCTTTTGTTGAACAACGCCCCAGCTCGATCGCCTCTGCACGCAACGCATTCACGAGCTCCGCAGCCAACAGATCCCCGCTGGCCTCGCCTGCGATGAACATGAATGTGAACGGTCTCATGCGTCAGTCACAATTCAATCCCTACGCCGAAATCCTGGTTCTACTGCTAGTCTGCACCACGAATTTGACGCGTGATCTCAATCGCAAGGTCAAGAGCGCGCTTAGCAGATTCACCGCTCACAACCGGCGTCTGGTGTTCACGCACGCAATTCACAAAATGTTCAAGCTCGAGTTTGAGCGGCTCATCTTTCGTAATCGGCACCGGCTCACGCACAATACAGCGCCCAGCAAATGCACTTACTACGGTCGAATGTTTGCCAGCAAAAAGCTTTTTCAGCATTGAACTTTCATGTTCGCCTTGGCGTGCCAACCTGTAAATGAACCCTTCCTGCGCTCTGTAATCGAGCGAGATATAGCTGGGGGTCGGCTTTGCACTAAACACGCGAATCTTGCGCATGCGTTCAGGACTAACTCTGCTGGCAGTCAGGTTCGCTACACAACCTGTCGCAAATCGCAGCCGTGCATTAGCGATATCTTCACTCGTGCTTAAAACTGCAACACCCACCGCTTCAACACTTGTAACCGGCGCCTTTACAAATGCCAACACGACGTCCAGGTCGTGAATCATCAGGTCCAGCACAACACCAATGTCAGTCGAACGCGCCGGATACGGCGACAGCCGATGCGCCTCGATAAACCGTGGTTCCGTAGCAACACTCTCAATGTATTTGAACACCGGATTAAACCGTTCCACATGCCCGACCTGCAACACACAGTTGTTACGACGCGCAAGCTCAACAAGCGCGTCTGCCTGAGCTGCATTGTTTGTCATTGGCTTTTCTACTAACACATGTTTGCCGTGCGACAACAGCATCTTGGCAATCTCAAAATGCGTTGATGTAGGTGTGACAACGCTAAATGCATCCGCACCAGATACAACTGCGGCAAGCGATTCAAAGCACCGCACACCGTAACGGTCTGCAACAGCCCGTCCCACATCAGGTTTTATGTCGTATACACCCGCAAACTCAACCCGCCCTTCCGATGCAAGCGTATGGTAAATCCTTGCATGTTCCTTGCCGAGCGAGCCTGTCCCAACTACAGCCACTCTCAGAGGCAATTGCATGGCCGTTGTATAACCCGCATCGCAGCCCGGCTAAAGCCCAAACTTAACTGGACCCTACAGGTTTGCACCCGCAACCATGTAACAGGGTGCGCAATCGGCACACGACCGCACCAGCAGGCGTTCTACCACAAAATCAGTCTGTGAAAACGAAGTATCGGCCGAGGCGCAAACTGAAAGTGAGCAGCCAATGTTGCATTTACACCTATGCCCCGGTTTTTCCGCCAGGCCGTACGACCTGCCCAACACGCGCCGGTGTCCATTTTGCACTTGCGTAGCCCGGTTTTTTAGGGAGATGCAAGCCGGTTCTCCGTCAGACCATGTTTGAAATACAGTATGAACATCTGTAGTTCGTTAAGCATGCTTTGCTCGAGCATGCTCTGAGCTTGTTCACTGGCGGCCTTCCAGACTGTTCCATCCCAAGTTATCAAGTCGGTTTTGCCCCCTACAGTGTAACGCAGCACAAGCTCGGGCTTCACAAGCCAGTACGTACCCGCAGTGTGGTTTAAAACGCGCCCAGGAAAGCTTTCGTCAAAAAGCGACCGGCCGAAGTAGTTTGCTGTGGCAAGCGAAAGGCCAAGAAAATCCAAAACTGTCGGTTGAATGTCAGCATGCTGCGCCACTCGGGCAGAAGCGCGCGCAGATACTGCGCCGCCGCCGTGGAATATCACGATCGGCACACGATAAAAACCAAGCTCACCCGGGAATACGGCCAGATTGTGTTCTGTGGCGTGGTCGGCCGTAAGAATGAACAGCGTGTTTGTAAACCACGGTTGCTTGCGCGCTTCTTGGAAGAACTGTCCGAGGGCAAAATCAGCGTATGCAACTGAATTATGCATTTTGGTGGGACCAAAGTTGAACCGCTCACGGTATTGAACCGGGATCGGGTACGGGTTATGCGCAGTCAGGGTAAAGACCGTGGCATGGAACGGCTCATGGAATTTTGAGAGTTCATTCACGCAATACTTCAAGTATGGCTCATCGAATATGCCCCAACTACCGTCGTAATCGGCACGATTCGTGTACTCGTTCATGCCAAAATAATGTTGGATGCCTGCATAACGCCCGAACAAGTCAAACATCATCGTGCCGTTACGCGCGCCGTGGAAAAAGGCCGTTGTATAGCCCTCCCGAACCAAGCGGGCAGGTAAAGGATCGAGCGGACTATTGCAATAGGCCGATGCAATAAACGCCTCGTCCATCAGCGAGGGTAGACCGGCCAAAATGGACGAGACGGCTTCAATTGACCGCCGACCATTGGCGAATCCGTTGGTGAAATACAACCCCTGTCGAGCAATTCCGTCGAGAATAGGCGTGCAGTCCGGTGCAGCCGGGTTCCCACTGAACAAACGCGAAAAACCGCTGCCGCAACTTTCCAAGATCAAAATGACCACGTTATCACGCCGGCGCCCAACAAAAGAATGCCGATGCGGCGGTTGGCTTACCACGTCCAAAACACTGCTCCAATCGGCCTTAAACGGCAGCTCGCGCAGTGGTTTGTGTTTCAAACTCTGGTAGATGTTGAATGGCGTGTTAAGAATCAAACTGGCCAGGGCAGGGTCAGGAAACACATTTGCGTGTGCGGCCGCCAGCGGTTTTAACTGGAACCCACCCCGGATCCCAAGGACAACTATACCGGCTGTGACAACCGCCAGAATTAGTTGGCGCCACCATGCCGCCCGATCACCACTGCTTATGCGGCGGCTCAATCCCACAGCAAGCCAGATTATGCCTGCCGTTATGATCACCCCCAAGATCGTTAGTGGCCAATAGTGAATCAACACTTGACCCGCCTGGACTTGGATATCGAGCGTAATGGCAAAACTGCTCAGGGTTGCACGTCGGCCGTTGAACGGAAACCAACCCGCGTCAATCACGTTCAGCAGCAAGGCCGGTATGTTTACGATCGCAAACAGCCACCCCGTCAGCCGGGCCAATATGAACCGCGCTTTACCACCGATGAACCCGGCGAAAATCCCAAGCGCAAGCACAGGCGCATTGCACAGGCACAATACCGCCACGTCAAACCGCACACCGTGAATGAAGCTTGCCAATAGTTTGGTCACCCCAGCGTTTGAAAATACCGGTCGGTTCCCAATAAAAAACACTACACGCACCAGCGAGTACACCGCCAGTAACATCAACAGTTCACGCGCAAGCGTGTACTGCCGCCATTCGGGTGCCCGGAAAAATGATGGTATTGACTGTATTCGCATACAGGTGCGCGCCAAAAGACGGCCCAAAACATCCCGCTTTCAAGTTTAGTAGAACAAAAAAAAACCGCGAACTGAAGAAGTTTCTAGCCAATTGACACCGCCACTGCGTCCACTCGGCAAGGTGTTAGAATGCAAAATTACAGCAGCAAACTGCACCTACAAAAGCTTGCTCTTACACCGGGCTTCTCAGCGGCGGAATAGTCTTCTGCAATAGGTGCGCCCGCAGTTACGCGGCTTTATCTGTGGCAAATTCAAAATTGATTTTGCCTGACTTGTCCAGCACAAGCCGAGCTGCAAACGGTTTGCCGGCGCGCGAGACGAAGTTCTCCAGCAAATCTGTTGCGCCTGTTTCAAGCAACTTTTTAACCTGCTCAGGCTCAACTGTACGCTGCAGGATCTGTTTGCTGATCCTGAACCTGCATGCACGTGGCTTTGCCTGTGCATTTTCACATACGTAAGCTGAGTCCGTTTGGAAAACCCGGCCGGCGCATTTTGGACACTCCCCCAGCGGTGTCTGGACTGTGAAATCCGGCTTTTCAGGCTTTGTAGTTTGAGCAGTGGTTTTCTTGGCACCCCGGCCTACACCACCGCGATTTTCAAATTGAAACCCCACCTTGCCATCTTCACCCAGCACAAGAAACGCCTTGAACGGCCGCCCGTTTTTCGAGATGAACCCGGACAACAAATCCGTCCGACCCGTCTGTAGCAATTTGCCCATTTGCACGCGATCTATCGGCTTACGCAATATAACCTTGCCTGTGCTAAACTGGCAGGTGCGGTTTGCGCCAACTGCATTTTCGCAAGCGTACTGCGTTGCCCCCTCAAACACGCGTGCGCCACACTTCGGGCATTTGCCTAGTGATTCGGTATTCGCAAACTCGCCAGTTGCAAATCCGGGGTTCGGCGTCGCCGGGCGTTCCGGAAAAACAAACTCGACCTTGAACTGGCTGTTAAGACGCAGTTCCGCCTCGAATCGTTTACCGTTCCTGCTACGAAACCCGCTCAACGGCCCAACGTGTCCCTCGCTCAGCAATGTCTCGAACTCGGCCCGCGTCAACATCCGGCCTGCAATGGTTTTCCAAACTGCAAAATCGCAAGCTTCATTTGTGCAACTGAAACTCCGGAATCGCTCCGCCATCGGTCGGCCGCACTTCGGGCATTTGCCAAAAGGCGCACTGTCCCCGGTGTGATCATCCGGTTTGAACGATTTCGCCTTGCCAACGATTTGCTCGGTCAACTCGCGAATCGACCGCATGAACTCGTCGCGCGTAAGCTTGCGTTGTTCGATGTTGCGCAACTTGAACTCCCATTCGCCAGTCATCTCAGGGCTGGTCAACTCCGGCACCGCTGTCTTGAGCAGTGTAATTGTCTGGATTGCCTTCGGCGTCGGGTGCAGTTCCTTGCCGTGTCGGGTCAGGTACCGCGCCGCAATCAACGTCTCAATGATCGCCGCCCGTGTTGCCGGTGTACCCAACCCTTTTTCTTTCATTGCCTCGCGCAGTTCCTCGTCTTCGACGAGTTTGCCGGCGCCTTCCATTGCGCTGAGTATGGTTGCCTCAGTGTACCGCTGAGGCGGGTTGGTCTGCGCGGTGTGGATTTCCACAGCTGTCGTCTGAACTGGTGCATCCTGCTGAACCGGTACAAGGTTTTCTTCAGGCTTATCAAGTAGTTCACGCCCGTACACCTCGAGCCAGCCCAGCTCAACCAGGATCTTGCCCTCAGTCTTGAACGGTTCGCCTTCAACGCGCGTAATCCGCGTCGTTGTCATGTATTGCGCCGCAGGGAAAAACACCGCAACAAACCGTTTCGCTATCATCTCAAACAGTGCCTGTTCATCCCGCCCAAGTGCCCCCTGTACGTTGCCAGTCGGGATGATTGCAAAGTGATCTCCTACTTTGGCGTCATTAAAAATACGCTTGTTCGCCCTGACCCAACCGTTGTCGAGCACCTTGCGCGCAAATGGTCCCAAAGCCGTATCGCTGAGTTTCGTCAGCGTGGTGCGCACGGTCTGCATGTAATCCTCCGGCAAACACCGCGAATCTGTGCGCGGGTAGGTAATTGCCTTGTGCTTTTCATAAAGCGCCTGTGCAACTTGCAGTGTCCGATTCGCAGAAAAACCAAGTCGCCCGTTCGCCTCCCGCTGTAGGCTCGTAAGATCGTACAACTGTGGTGGTAACTGCGACACCGGCTTTTTTTCCTCAAGCTCAACCACACCAGGTTTGCCCTCGCAACGGCGTTGGACCGCCTCAGCAAGCGCGCGATGCCAAAGCCGCGCCGCGTGCCGGTGTTCGTCCCACAGCGAACCTTTGGCAGGGTCAAGTTGCGCCGCTGCTTCCACAAGAGCCAATCCAAATCGCATCGACAGTCGTGCCGCTCGGTCAAGCTCGGTCTCGTCCTTCTTGTAAGCCTCGTCAAACCAACGACCTGTGTATTCGCCAGACTCAGCCTTGAAAGTCGCAATCAGTTCGTGAAACTCGCGCGGTTTGAACTGCTGAATCTTTTGCTCGCGCTCGACAATGATCGCAAGCGTGGGTGTCTGCACCCGACCAAGAGAAGTCACAGTGCTGCCGCGCCCACCCCGTAACCGCAGCGTAAATGCCCGTGTCGCATTTATTCCAACCAGCCAATCCGCTTCGTTGCGACACCGCGCAGCCTGCGCTAGCGGTTGCATCTCCGCGTCGGTGCGTAAGTGCGCGAACCCGTCCCTGATCGCCTCCGGCGTCATTGACTGCAACCAAAGCCGTTTGACCGGCTTGGTACAGCCCGCATACTGCATTATGTACCGGAATATCAACTCGCCCTCGCGCCCGGCGTCGCACGCGTTTATCACCTCGGTGACTGAGTCGTCATTGAGCAGTTTACATAGCACCTTGACCCGATTGCGCACACCATCAACCGGTTCCAAATCAAACGCCTCAGGCATGATCGGCAGCTTGTCCAAAGCCCACTTGTCCTGCTCCTTCATCGAAGCAGGTACCGCAAGCTCAAACAAATGTCCCACAGCCCACGATAACAGGGACTGCTCGCTCTCGTAGTATTCCTTGTGTTTCTTAAACCCGCCTAGCGCTCTTGCAATGTCTGCCGCTACCGACGGTTTCTCAGTTATGATCAACGCTTTGCCCATGGATGAAATTTTCCCGTTGCTTCTTAATAAGGCGCCAAAACCTTCCCCGTCTCGCCCAGGCAAAAGAGAAAATCGTACTTGAGCATGTCCACAAAAATAACCCGAGTCAAAACCAAACCGCCAAACCGCACACAAACCCAGCTCCACATTGCAATTGATTGTTACAAACCAAAACGCAAACTTTACCACATGCACATCATTCGCTCAGTCGTCGCAATGCAACGCCTCGCGCTGGACTGGCGCAGACACGGTATCCGCATCGCTCTTGTGCCGACAATGGGTTACTTGCATGAAGGCCACCTGAGCCTCGTGCGCCACGCAAGACAACTTGTCCACCCACAAACAGGCAAAGTCGTAGTCAGTATCTACGTCAACCCAACCCAATTCGGCCCAGGCGAAGATTTTGCACGGTACCCACGCGACTTGAAACGCGACCTTAAACTGTGCCGCACAGAAAACGTTGACGTTGTGTTCGTGCCCAACGATAACCAAATGTACCCCGGCCTACGCGACGGCCGATACAGCACGTTCGTTGTTGAAGAACGCCTTTCCCAATCCATGGAAGGCGCATCGCGCCCAGGCCATTTCAAGGGTGTCACAACCGTTGTCGCCAAACTCTTTAACATCGTCCAGCCCGATTTCGCTGTGTTCGGCGCAAAAGACTGGCAACAAACACAAATCATAAAACGCATGGTTGCTAACCTTAATTTCCCTGTGAAAATCGTTGTTGCACCAACTGTGCGCGAACCAGATGGCCTCGCTTTAAGTTCACGTAACTCTTACCTAACACCGCACGAACGCGCCGCAGCAACCATCTTGTACCGCGCAATCTGCCGTGCCAGCGCCACGGTTAAAACTAGCCCGGTCAATGCCGCAAATCTCAAAAAAACTCTCAAAAAATTTGTCCAATCTGAACCACTGGCAAAAGTTGACTACATCGAATTTTTCGATCCACAAACACTCGAGCCCGTTCCCACAGTCACCCCAGGCACGCACATGGCACTCGCCGTTTTCATCGGCAACACCCGACTCATAGACAACGCACGGATCTAATCGGGTTTTCCTAAACCAGCCGGCACTTACTCTTCTACTTTCACAATACGTCCCATTGCCATTGAACCATGGCTGCTGCGACGTCACACTCCAAACGCCACCGGCTTTTCACCTTGGCAATGCATCATCAAGCTGAGGGTTTTAGAGGGTCTGATCGTTAAGGAACCAGGCCGTGGCAATCAATTCGCAGCCACCCGATTTTCCCGTGTCCCAGTGCCTACCGCATTATACCAATCACGGATCGGAGTTGCATCATTGTCAAAAAACACAGAACGCTAACTCCGCGTCCAGCACCCAGAACACTGACTAGCCCACTGAACCCGAAAAACCGGGTTGTGGAGTACACCCGTACTGCTCCTGTGGGAGTAGCGCCACACGCGCCTGCCTGTGCGTGCCTGCACGCAGCCCACGTTACGCTCCACACCCGGCTAAGCAATTCGGGCTAGATACTGCTTTTGCAGGCTGAACCTGCTTTTAGCCGTCGTAAGCCGGCAGACCACTCGCCAGCTCAGGCGTCACCACGCGCTATAACCAGTCTCTATTCCACATCAAACTTTTTGCCCAATACCACACTACCCCATTACTCCACCACACTCACTCCTGTGCCACTAAGTCCCGCCTCCAGACGGTTTCCACTCCCGACTCCGAACCCTCGCCACTCAATTCCGCAGCGTATCCCTACCTTACCAACTCGCCCTTAGTCGGCCAGTTTACCCCCCAGTAACAATGCCTCATCCCGCC